>CAVWIS010000001.1:0-3362 GCA_963755055.1 uncultured Alphaproteobacteria bacterium
GCTCGCCCCGCTCGGCCTCAGCTTCAAATCCTGGCAATACCATCCGCAATTGCCGGACGCGATCGACCTCGCCCGCGCCTTCCCGAACACGACGATCATCCTCAACCATGTCGGTGGCGTGCTCGGTGTCGGCCCCTATACCGGCCGCCGGCAGGAGATCCTCGCCGGCTGGAAGAAGGACATCGCCGAACTGGCCAAATGCCCGAACGTCAACGTCAAGCTCGGCGGTGTCGGCATGACCTCGTTCGGCTTCGACTTCCACGAGCGCGACCTGCCGCCATCCTCCGAAGAACTCGCCGCGGCGTGGCGGCAGTACATCGAGCCCTGCATCGAAGCCTTTGGCCCCAACCGCTGCATGTTCGAGAGCAACTTTCCCGCCGGACAAGCAGTCGGGCGGCTACACCGAGCTGTGGAACGCGTTCAAGCGCATCACCTCGGGCGCGTCGGCGGCGGAAAAGACCGCACTCTACAGCGGCACCGCAGCGCGGGTTTACCGCATCACGGCGCCCTGAGGAGGCCTCCATGCCGGCACCCTACGAAAAGCATCGCGCGCAGCTCAAAGCCATCCTGCTGGCTTGGGGCATGCCGGAGGACAATGCGGAAGCGACCGCCGACATCCTCGGCTGGGCGGATCTGCACGGGGTCGACAGCCACGGCATCTCGATGCTGCCGGGCTACGACCGGCTGCGCCGCAGCCGGGCGCGCGAACATGGCGGCGCGGCCGCGCATCATCAAGGAGACGCCGGTCTCGGCGCTGGTCGACGGCGATGGCGGGCTCGGCCATGTGCCGGCGCGTTTTGCGATGCAGGTGGCGATCGACAAGGCCAAGCAATCGGGCATGGCGATCACCGCGGTGCGCAACTCGGCGCATTTCGGCGCCACCGGCTATTACACGCTTGATGGCGGCGAAGGAAGGGCTGATCGGCATGGCCTGCACCGGCGCCTCCAGCATCCAGGTGGCGCCGACCTTTGGCAAGGAAGCAAAGCTCGGCACCGACCCCTGGTCCTTTGCGGCACCGACGGCGGACGGGCCGCCGTTTCTGCTCGATATGGCGACGACGACCGTGGCCGCCGGCCGCATCCGCAACAAGGCCAATGAAGGACTGCCCTGCCCGCCCGGCTGGGTGCTGAACAAGGACGGGCTGCCCAGCACCGATCCGCTGGAGGCGCGCGAGAAGGGCGGGTTTCTGACCTCGCTCGGCGGTTCGCCGGAGAACTCCAGCTACAAGGGTTACGGGCTCGCGGTGATGGTCAACATCCTCGGCTCGTGCCTGTCGGGGGCGAGCCTGATCACCGACCCGATGCACACGAAGAAGCCGCAGGGCAACGACATCGGCCATTGCTTTATCGCGATCGATCCGGGTCTGTTTCGCGACCGCGAAGAATTCGCCGCCGACGTGACCCGCTTCTGCAACGATCTGCGGGCGACCAAGCCGGTCGATCCGGCCCAGCCGGTCATGGTGGCGGGCGACCCGCAATGGAACAACGCGAAGCAGCGCATGCAGGAAGGGATCCCGGTCGGCCCGGGCCTGATGAACCAGATGCGCCAGATCGCCCAGGCCTGCGCCGCACCCTGGGTACTCGATTGAGCCTCGCCGATGCAGGTCCGCGGGACTCGACGCGGACCGGCCATGTCATCGTTTAGTGAAGGGAACGTCGCATGTCCGTTACACAAATGCCCTCTCCGCGGATGGCCGATGCGGAATGGCAGACGCGGGTCGACCTTGCCGCCTGCTATCGCCTCGTCGATCTGTTTGGCTGGTCGGATTTGATCAACACCCGCATCACGGCGCGAGTGCCCGGCCGGCACGACCATTTTCTGATCAACCGCTTCGGCATGCTCTACGACGAGATCACCGCCTCCTCGCTGTTGAAGATCGACGCCGCCGGCAACAAGGTCGAGCCCTCCGGCGACGAGATCAACAGCGGCGGCTTTGCGCTCCCGAGCACGATCCACATGGCGCGCCCGGACATCAACTGCGTGATCCACACCCACACGATCGCCGGCTGCGCCGTGTCGATGCAGAAGGATGGGCTGCTGCCGCTGAACCAGCACGCGCTGCAGGTGATCGGCGACATCGCCTACCACGATTACGAAGGCACCGGGCGCAGCACCGACGAGCGCCAGCGCTTCCTCGCCGATTTCGGCGACAAGCACATCATGGTGCTGCGCAATCATGGGCTCTTCATCATCGGGCGGACGATCGCCGAAGCCTTCATCGCGACCTACCGGATGGAGCGCGCCTGCGCGATGCAGCTCGCTTTTCAGCAGTCGGGCGCCCCGTTCTACCCGCTGTCGGAGGCGGTGGTCGGCGCCGGCTACGCCCGCTCCAATGCCGGCGCCGCCCGCGGCCACGACCCCAACAAGTTCGATTGGCCGGCGCTCCTGCGCAAGCTCGACCGCATCGATCCGTCCTACAAGCAATAGGCCCGCGGGCTGAAGAGCTTTGGCCTGGCCGTGCCCTGGCTGCTGGACTGACCGCGACGCGTGGCCGGCTAGAGCGGGCGGCGGGCGGAGACCAGAAAAATCGTCGCCGGCAGCCGGATCGGGCCGGCGGCGGCTTCGGCAGCGAACGCCGCCTCGATTTCGCTGGCGATCGTCTGGCGCGTCGCCTCGTCGGGCTTTTTCTCTTCGATCAGCCGCGCCGTCGGTCCCATCGTCAGCGCTTGGCGGGCTTCTTCCTCGGGGCTGCCGCCGATGATCGTCGGGTGGGCCCGCTCGACCGCGATCTCGGCGAACCCGGCCGCCGCGAGAACCCCGCGGATATAGTCGGGGTCGCCAAAGGCGAGCGGGCCGGGCTCGTGCGCGGGCGGCGGCGCCGGCGGCCCCAGATGGCGCAGTGCGACATCGTAGGAAATCAGCCAGTGCCGGTTCTCCGCGAGCGGCGCCCAGCAGGCGAAGGCGAGGCGTCCGCCCGGCTTCAGCGCGCCGCTTGATGTTGCGGAAGGCCGCCGCCGGATCGGCGAAAAACATCACACCCATGCGCGAGGTCGCGAGATCGAAGGCGGCCGGCTCGAACGCGAACACCTGCGCGTCGCCGGACAGCAAAGTGACATTGCGCAATCCGCGCTCGCCGACCTTCTGCCGCGCGGCGCCGAGCATCGGCTCGGAGATGTCGACTGCGACGACGCGGCCATGCTCGCCGACCGCCTCGGCGAGCGGCACGGTCAGTGCCCCGGTTCCGGGGCCGATTTCGAGCACGCTTTCGCCACCGCTCAGGCCCAAATGGGCCAGCAGTAGTGCCAGGCTTTCCTGGTTGCGCCGCTCCCTGAACCCCGGGCTGGCGACCCAGCGCGGCCCGGCGACCGTATTCCAATAGCGGCGCTGCGCCGCATTCGCGTCGAGGGCTTCCTCGGCCATC
>CAVWIS010000002.1:0-36478 GCA_963755055.1 uncultured Alphaproteobacteria bacterium
ATGCCGCCGCGGTCGGTGAAATAGATCTCGGTCGGCGACCTCGCGGGCGAAGCCCATCTCGTGGGTGACGATCATGCAGGTCATGCCCTCCTCGGCGAGCTCGCGGATCGTCACCAGCACCTCCTTCACGGTCTCCGGGTCGAGCGCCGCGGTGACCTCGTCGAACAGCATGATGTCGGGCTGCATGGCGAGGCTGCGCGCGATCGCGACGCGCTGCTGCTGGCCGCCCGACAGCTCGCCCGGATACGCATCCTCCTTGCCTTCGAGGCGCACCTTGCGCATCAGCGCGCGCGCCTGCGCCTCGACCTCCCGGCGGTCGCGCTTGAGCACATGGATCGGCGCCATCATCACGTTCTGCAGCGCGGTGCGGTGCGGAAACAGATTGTACTGCTGGAACACCATGCCGACCTTGCGGCGCAGCGCGAGCTTGTCGAGCTTCGGATCGTTGCACCTCCTGCCCCTCGACCAGGATCGAGCCGCGGTCGATCGGCACCAGCGCGTTGATGCAGCGCAGCAGGGTCGACTTGCCGGCGCCGGACGGGCCGATGATGCAGATCACCTCGCCCTTCATCACGTCGAGCGAGATGCCGTTGAGCACGGTGGCGCCGGCCGAATGCCTTGTGCACGTCGCGGATGCGGACCAGCGGCTGGTCGGGCGTCCAGGATCGCCATCGGCGTCACCGTACCTGAAAGCGCCGCTCGAGGCGTACCGTCGCGCGCGCGATCGGATAGCAATAGGCGAAGAACCAAGCGAGCAGATAGAGATACATCGGCACCAGCAGCTCGGTGCGCCCCTCCGACGACAGGATGTCGCCGGTGAGCGTCATCGCCTCGCTGACGCCGACCACCGAGGTGAGCGGCGTCGCCACCGTCAGGATCGCGTAGAGGTTCATCCACGGCGGCGTCATGCGCTTCACGCACTGCGGCAGGATGACCATGCGCAAGGTCTGCATGCGGCTGAAGGCCAGCGACTTCGGCGGCTTCCCACTGGCCGAGCGGGATCGAGCGCACGGCGCCGCGCACCAGCTCCGACACGTTGGCCATCACCGGCAGCGACAGGCCGAAGGTCGATTTCGCCCAGCCGGGAAGCGGCGACGTGGTGCCGCCGATCGCGACCTCGAACGGCAGCAGCAGCATGCAGTAGAACAGCAGCACCAGCCACGGCGCGTTGCGGAAGAACTGGGTCGACGAGCCACGAGGCGCCCCGCACCGGCGCCGACAGCGAGATCTGACCGAGCCCGAGCGGCACGCCCGAGCACGGTGCCGATCGCCATCGCCAGGAAGCTCATCGCAATGTTGAGGGCGAACCCCTGCGCCAGCAGCGGCGTCCATTTCAGCAGCGTGGCGATGATCGACGGGGCGCCAGGACCGGCCTGCGCCTCGGCGATGCCGACCGAGAGCGCCAGCACGATGGCGAGAGCCGCCGCCTGCCAGGCGTTCGGGCGCAGCGACACCGGCCGCGTCGGCGGCGCGAGCCGCAACAGCACCGGCATGGTCGGTGACGTTCCGACCCAGCGCCGGCGTCATGGCGCATAACCCGGAATGCGCAGCGCCCGCTCCCAGCGTCCCATCACCAGCACCAGGATGCCGACCAGCGCCGACATAGACCAGCAGCAGCACGTTCATCATTTCCGGCACGTTGAGCTCGTCGGACCAGATCTGGTTGGCGACATAGAGCATCTCCGGCACCGCGATCGCGTAGGCGATCGTCGTGGTCTTGACCAGGTTGACCAGATTGTTGTTGAGCGCCGGCAGGCTGATGCGGAACGCGAGCGGCAGCACGACGTGGATATAGGCCTTGAGGCGGCTGTAGCCGAGGCTTTCCGCCGCCTCGACGGTCTCGCGCGGCACCGCCTCGATGCCGGCGCGGAAGATCTCGACGTTGAAGGCGCCGGCATAGAGCGACAGGCAGATCGCCGCCCAGGTGAAAGTTGGAAACGAGCGGCACCGCGAGCCCGACCGCGTTGGTGGCGCGCAGATAGGCGCCGAGCGCGAAATAGAAGAAGTAGAGCTGCACCAGCGGCGGCGTGTTGCGGAAGAACTGGATATAGAAGTTGGTGACGAGGACCAGCAGCCTCACGTGCGAGCCCTGCAGCCAGGCGCCGACGATGCCGATGCCGACGCTGCACGCGAGGCACACCGCCATCAGCCGGACGCGAGGTGAGGAACCCGTTGAGGAAGCGCGCGCCCGGTCGAACGCATCGTAAAAGATCGTGAGCTTGATCCCGGTGGTCTCGTGCAGGACGCGGAACCAGTCCCAGACCGTGTGCAGGTCGATGCTCAAGTCGGCCGCGCCCCTCTGAGCGGTTTCCGATCGAACGGAATCAGCCGGTCATGGCCGGGCCTGTCCCGGCCATCCACGTCTTGAAGCACAAGCAAGACGTGGATGCCCGGCACAACGGGGTCCCCATCGCGCATGCGCGATGGGGTGCCCCTGCCGGGCATGACGGTTGAAAGGTCGTGCCCCAATCCCACCCGAATCCATCTTCGCGGCGGCCGCCGTCTATTTGCTCTTGTACTCCTCGTGCTTCTTCTTCAGGAACGCCGAGGCCGGGATGCTCCATTTCTTCTCCAGCTCGATCAGGCGGCCGCTGCGGTGCCAGCCCTCGATCTGCTTGGCGACGAACTGGCCCCACGGCCCGTCGCGCTCCTCCAGCCGCACCGCGATACCCCACGGCTCGGCCAGGATCGTCTCCAGCGGCATCTCGAAGGCGGCCCATTTGGGATCGGCCAGACGGTCGGCGAACGCCGTGTCGTCGTAGAGCCAGCCGATGCAGTTGCCTTGCAGCAGCGCGGTCTCGGCCTCGGTCTGGCCCTTGAAGGCGACGATCTCGGCGCCGTATTTCTCCGCCACCGGCTTGTTGTACCAGGCCCCCTGGATGCCGCAGATGCTCTGCCCCTTGACCTGCTCCCATTGCTTGAGGCCGGCCTTCTTGGCGGCCAGAACGTTGACGCCGGACTCGTAGTAGCTCGGCTCGACGATGCCGACGATCTTGCGCCGCTCGGCGGTGTCGTTCATTGTCGCGATCATCAGGTCGATCTTGCCCTGCTGCAGGAACTGCATGCGGTTCGACGAGACGACCGGCTCGAGCTCGAGCTTGACGCCGAGCGCGTCGGCGACGCTCCGGGCGAGATCGGCCTCGAACCCCGATGATCGCGCCCGATGGGTCGCGGAAGCCGAATGGCTTGTAGTCGGCCTTGCTGCCGACCACCAGCATGCCGCGCTGCTTGATCTTCTCGAGCGTTTGCGCCTGCGCGCCGCCATCCGCGGCCCAAAGGCAGACGAGCGCCGCGAGGCACCCGACAACGAAACGAAGCGACATGGTTCCCCCTTCTTTCTCTGCATTTGGTGACGATCGCCAGACGGAGGGCGGCCGCCCGCTATTCGGCCGCCTCCCGCGGCCGTCGTTGATAAATCACGTCGTAGAGCTCGGGCCGCTGCCACTGTGGCCCGAGCAGGCCTTGTTTGGCGGCGCATGTGGCGGACGAGCCCACCTCATCGCGGGTCGCCCGCAGGTAGCGGACGCGGTCGAGCCCGACATCGACCACCGTCATGCCGGCAGCGGTGCTCTCCAGCAGGATATCCTCGGGCGTCGCCACCATGGCGAGACCGCGCTCCGCGTGGTTGAACAGATTCCGAAAATGGTGCCCCGCTGGTGCCCCGAGCTATTTCATTTTTCGTCTAAGTACTGGTGCCGCAAGAGGGATTCGAACCCCCGACCCCATCATTACGAATGATGTGCTCTACCAGCTGAGCTATTGCGGCGACCCGCCATGGTGATAGTCCGCAAGGACCGGATTTGCAAGCAAGCGTGCGAGCGGGAGGGCGGATCCTTGCCTTTCGGGGCCCTAGCGGAACAGCCGCCCCAATCCGCGCCGGCCATCCTCCCGGGACTCGGTGTCGGGCGGGGCCAGGGGCTCGGCGTCGGGGCCGGGATCGTCGGGGACCGGCACCAGCGGGATCACCGGGCGGACCGGCGGCACGGCGGTGCGCGACACGGCGACGGCCGGGACGACGGCGAGCGGGGCAGGCCGGGACTCGGGTTGCTCCGAGGCGGCCTCGGCGGGTTTTTCCGCCGCGGGCGCGGCGGGCGGCTCGGGCTCCTCCGGCTCGGCGAGCGGCGGCACGGACGGCGGCGGAAACGACGGCGGCGGCACGGACCGCGGGTGCTCGATCACCGGGCTCGGGCCGGTGAGCTCGGCGACCGGCACCTTCCACTGGAAGGCGTCGATGCGGCCGGAGACCGGAGACACCGGCAGCCAGCGGTCGGAGACGATGCCGTCCGCCGTCCACACCGGATCGCGCGGGGCGCGCAGCGCGCGCGCCATCCATTCGCGGGCGCGCCCGGTGTCGCCGTGCTCGACCTCCTCGATCTCGGCCATCAGCGTGCACACCCGCTGGGTGGGCTCGGCGATCAGCGGATCGAGCGCGGCGCGGGCGGCGGAAAACTCGCGGGCGTCGAGCGCGGCGCGGGCGAGCGCCAGCCGGCCCTCGCGGTGGCCCGGGGGCTGGCGCACCAGTGCCTCGACGCGGGCAAGGCGCTCGCGCGCCGAATCGGCGATGCGGAGATGGGCAAACAGCTCGGCGAAGTCCGGATGCGGGTTGAGCCGCCACGCCGCCTCGACGATGCGCCCGGCCTTGCGGATCTCGCCGCCGTCCGCCAGCAGGCGGCCGGCGAGCGCCGCGGCCGGCACCAGGTCGGGCGCCAGCCGGATCGCCTCGAGCGCGACCGTCTTGGCGGTCTCGCGGTCGGTCGTCTCCAGCGCCATGGCGCGGGCCGTCATCAGCACGGCGCGATGCCGGCGCCAGGTCGGCTTGTCGATGAGCGAGTTCTGCAGGTTGCGGTCGAGAATCTTCAGCGCGCCGTCCCAGTCGCCCTCGGCGCAGCGGAACTCCAGCACCGCCTGCCCGGCCCAGGGCAGCGTCGGCGCGCTTTTCGCCGCTTCCTCGGCGAACCCGCGGGCGGCGGCCGGATCGTCGCGGCGCCGCGCCTCCACATAGAGGCCGCGCAGCCCGATCAGCCGGGTCTCCGGATTCTCCGCCATCTCCAGAAAAGCGGCCTCGGCGCCGGCGCGGTCGCCGTGGAGCTGCGCGGTCTGGGCGGCAAGCAGCAGCACCAGCGGCTCGGCGGGCGCGAGACGCCCGGCCTCGCCGGCAAATCTCTTCGCCGCGCGCGCGTCGCCGGCGCCGATGGCGATGAGGCCGCGCGAGACCGCCTGCTGGCCGTGGCGGCGGCGGCGGTTGTCCCGCGCCGCCGCGATGCGGCCCGGCGCGCGCAGCAGGAAAAGGGTCACCGACCACAACAGCGCGACGAGGATCGCCAGCGCCGCGATCGCCACGGCGCCGACCAGAAAGGACGTCTCGACCCGGTAGCCGAGCCAGGTCACCACGACGTCGCCCGGCCGGTCCGCCACCCAGGCGAAGCCGAGCGCGGCCAGCGAGATGAAGATCAGGAACAGGACGACGCGGATCATGTTTGCGGGCGGCGCGTCACGGCGAGGATTTCCCGAGCGCCTCGAGGGCGCTGACGGAGAATTTTTGCGCCGCCGCGACGGCAGCGATGCGCATCTCGGCCGACTTGATCCACTGGGCGGCCGGCGCCTTGACGTCCGCCGGCAGGCCGGAGATCTCGGCGAGCGCGCCGGCAAGGTCGCCGCGGGTCGCCTTCACCTCGGCGCGCACGATCACGGTCGAGGGATCGCTGCCGGGCGCTTCGGCGATCGGGCGAATGCGCACCAGCCGCTCGGCATTGGCCTGCAGCCGGTCGATGAGCCCGCCCTCGTGCGGCGTACCGGCCGCGCGCAGCATGGCGGGCGCCACGTTGGCGAGTTCGCGGGAGAGCGCCTGCACGGTCGGCACGCCGTGGGCCGCCGCCGGCTCCAGCGCGGCGAGCACCGACTTGTCGGCAACGAGCGGCTTGGCGGCGGCAAGCTCGGTGGCGAACGGAACCCCGCGCTCGACTGCGACGCGCAGCTCCAGCGCCACCAAAGCGAGGCGGACCGGCGCGTCGGCATGGGCCGCCGCCGCGGACTTGATGACCTTGTCGTCGGTCGCCTTGACGGCTTTCTCGAGCGCGGCGACCCTGCCGGCGAGAGCCTCGATCGCCCCGGTGTCGGCCGGGGGCGAGGCCACTGCGGGCGTGGTGGCGGCCTTCTCGGCCACCGCATCGATGCGCTTGCGCAGGTCGGCGAGCGTGCCGGCGAGCGCGCCGAGCTTCGCCTCGGTGGCGGCGAGCCGACCGGCCTGGGCCGGATCGGGCGTCGCCGGCAGCGGTGCCTGGGCGGCGGCCTCCTGCTTCGCCACCCGCGCCTCGATGGCGTCGAGCCGGCGCAGGCCTTCGCCGAGCGCATCGAGGCGCGCTGCGAACTCGTCGGCGGTTTTCTGGTCCGCCGCGATCACCGAACGCCTCGCCAGGTCCCGCATCTGCATATCGAGGCGGCCGATCTGGGCGTTCAGAATGTCGTAGTCGAGATCGCGGGTTGTGAACGCGCCGGCGAGCCAGGTGAGCGCGACGGCGATGACCGCAATGCCGGCACCCACGGAAGCAAAGGCGAGGAGCCCGCCGCGGCGCCGGCGCGGGACGCCGTCGATCGGCTGCGGGGCTTTCGGCGGCGGTTCGGCGGCGCCGCCGGTTGCATGACCGGGTTCCGGGTGGCTCGGCGCGACAGCCTCGGCGACATTCGGTCCGGGTGGATCGACGGACCCGATCGCCGCGGCCGGGTCGGCAGCTTCCCCCGAGGGCGCGGCTCCGGGCTCGGCCGCGACCTCCTGGGCGGTCAGCTCGATCGTCGCCGGCGGACGCTGGCGGCGCGCACCCGGCGCGACCACGGCCTCGGCCAAATCATCCTCTCCGCTCGCCATGCGGTATCTCCCGCGAGTTCGGCCGACCGGACCGCCGCCGCGATGGCATATCGCGGAGAAGCGGCCACGGCAACGTGACGTTTCGGAGAAGGTGAGGAATTATTGGGCAGCGTGGTCATCCGCCGCGATCCGCGTCGAGGAGATCGATGAGCGCCGCTTCGTCGGGCCGGGCCGCAATGCGCATCCGGGGCGCGCCGGCGGCGGCGAGGGGCGCGGCGACCGCGGCCGAGAGGCAGCAATGGATGACGTCGCGCGCGGCAGGAATATGTCCGGCCCGCTCGGCGCAAGCCACAAAGGCGGCGGCGCTGCGCGGCGAATAGTGCAGCACCGCGTCGATCCGGCCGGCAGCCAGCGCGCGTTCCGCCTCGCCGCCGAGCGATTGCGCCGACACCGCCCGGTAGATCGCAGCCGTCTCCACCATGATCCCGTGACGGGCGAGCGCTCCGGATAAATCCCCGGCACGGTCCTCGCCGGCCAGATGGAGCAGCCTTGCACCGGTTCCGGCGAGCCTTGCGGCGAGCGCCTCCAGGGCGTCCACGTCGCCGTCGGCCGACGTCACGGCGGCAAATCCGGCCTCGCGCGCGGCGGCCGCGGTGCGGCGACCGACGGCGAAAACCGGAAGGTTTTCGATATCGCGGAACTGCGGATGCCCGGCGATGGCGCGGGCCGCATTGGCGCTGGTCATCACCAGCGCGGTCCACGGACCGCGCCCGAACGCGGCCGCAACCGGCTCGATGCGCAGCACCGGCGCCACCAGCACCTCGTGACCGCGCGCCTCGAGCGTCGCCCTGGTGCGCGCGGCGTCCGCCTCCGGCCGCGTCAGCAGGAGGCGCACCGGATCACGCCGGCGCGAAGAAATCGGCCGACGCCCGCTCTTTCAGCTCGTGGCCGGCCGCAGCTCCGATGGCGGCCGCCTCGGTCGCCGGCCCGGTGCGCGTGGTCTCGTGGGTCTCGCTGCCGTCGGGCCGCAGAATCATGCCGCGAAACCGCAAGGTGCCGTCCGCGATGGTGGCGTAGCCGGCGATCGGGGTGCGGCAGGAGCCGTCGAGCACGGCCAAAAATTCGCGCTCGGCGGCAACCGCCGTCGTGGTGGCGGGATGATCGATGCGACCGAGAAGATTTTGCGTGCGCTCGTCCCCGACGCGCGCCTCGAGGGCGATCGCCCCCTGGCCGACCGCGGGGAGAAAATCCTCCACCGCCATGACGTCGGTTGCCACGTGGGTGAGATCGAGGCGCTTGAGCCCGGCCAGCGCCAGCACGGTGGCGTCGACCTCGCCGTCGGCGAGCTTGCGCAGCCGCGTCTCCACGTTGCCGCGAAACGGCACGACTTTCAGATCGGGCCGCAGCCGCCGGGCCAGGGCCTGGCGGCGCAACGAGGCGGTGCCGACCACGCTGCCGGGCGGCAACTCGCCGAAACTCGGCGCCTTGCGGCTGATGAAGACGTCGCGCACGTCCTCGCGCTGCAGGCAGGCGGCAAGGCCGAGCCCGTCGGGCAGCACGGTCGGCATGTCCTTGGCGGAATGCACCGCGACGTCGATCGCCTCGCCGGCGAGCGCCTCCTCGATCTCCTTGGTGAACAGGCCCTTGCCGCCGACCTCGGCCAGCGGACGATCCTGGATGCGGTCGCCCGAGGTACGGATCACCACGATGTCGATGGTCGTTTCGGCGACGCCGTGAGCGGCGGCGAGAAGCCGGCGCACGGCATGCGCCTGGGCCAGCGCCAGCGGGCTGCCGCGGGTGCCGATGCGCAGGAAAAATGTCGACGCCGCCGAGGATTGCACGGTTCCGCCTCGCAATGCTACGCCCAGTCCGGGGGGATATTAGGGGCGCGACCAGCGGCGCGAAAGCGCCATGCGAACTTCGGAATCGGTGCACTAGGAGGCCGGATGCTGGTTCTCGGCATCGAGACGACCTGCGACGAGACCGCCGCTTCGGTGGTCGAGCGGCGCGCCGACGGGCAGGGAAGAATTCTTTCCAACGTGATCCTGTCGCAGATCGCCGAGCATGCGGCCTATGGCGGCGTGGTGCCGGAGATCGCCGCGCGGGCCCATGTCGAGGCGATCGACGTGATCGTCGCCGAGGCGATGGTGGCGGCGGAGATCGATTTTACCCGGCTTCATGGGGTGGCGGCGGCCGCCGGGCCCGGACTGATCGGCGGCGTGATCGTCGGGCTCACGACCGCCAAGGCAATCGCGCTGGTCGCCGAAAAGCCGTTCGTCGCCGTCAATCACCTCGAGGCCCACGCGCTCACCGCGCGGCTGACCGACAACGTGACGTTTCCCTACTGCCTGTTTCTCGCCTCGGGCGGCCACACCCAGATCGTCGCCGTGCTCGATGTCGGAAAATATATTCGGCTCGGCACCACGATCGACGACGCCATCGGCGAGGCTTTCGACAAGACCGCAAAACTTTTGGGGCTGCCCTATCCGGGCGGGCCGGAGGTCGAGCGCGCGGCCGAAAGCGGCAGCGCCGACCGCGTCGTGCTGCCGCGGCCGATGATCGGCCGCGCCGAGCCGGATTTTTCGCTCTCCGGCCTGAAGACCGCGCTGCGGCTGGAGGCCGAAAAAATCGCGCCGCTGTCGGCCGCCGACGTTGCCGACCTGTGCGCGGCGTTCCAGCAGGCGGTGGTCGATGTGGTCCGCGATCGCCTGCGGGTGGGCCTCAGGCTGTTCCGCGACCGCTTCGGCGGGCCGACCGCGCTGGTCGTCGCCGGCGGCGTTGCGGCGAACCAGGTGATCCGCCGCGCCCTGGTCCGGGTCGCCGAAGAGGCGGGGACCGTGCTGGTGGCGCCGCCGCCGGCGCTGTGCACCGACAACGGCGCGATGATCGCCTGGGCGGGGGCGGAGCGAATCGTCCGCGGCCTCACCGACACGCTGGAAGCAAGCCCCCGCGCGCGCTGGCGGCTGGAGGAGCTGTCCGGCGAGCCGGCGCCATGAGCGCGTCCGCCACCTTCCCGCGCGAATGCAGGTTCGCCGCGCCATGAGCTTCGGCCACATCGGCGTGCTCGGCACCGGGGCCTGGGGCAGCGCGCTGGCGAACATCGCGGCACGCGCCGGCCGGCAGGTGACGTTGTGGGGGCGCGACCGGGCGGCGGTCGCGGCCATCGCGGCGGCGCGGGAGAACTCAAAACTTCCCGGCATCCGGCTGGATGAGCGGGTGACCGTGACGGCGGAGATCGCCGAGGTCGCGGCGGCGGACGCCGTGCTGCTGGTGATTCCCTCGCAGGCGCTGCGCGAGGTCGCGGCCTCTCTGGTCCCGGTACTGCGGGCGGGCATTCCGGTGGTCGCCTGCGCCAAGGGGATCGAGCGCGGCACCCGACAATACATGACCGAGGTGATCGCCGAGGCGCTGCCGAAAAGCATTCCGGCGATCCTGTCGGGCCCGAGCTTCGCCGCCGACGTGGCGCGCGGCCTGCCCACCGCAGTGACGCTTGCCTGCGCGGATGCCGGGCTCGCGGCCGTGCTCGCGCGATCGCTCGGCTCGGCGACGTTCCGGCCCTATCACACCGCCGACGTGCGCGGGGTGGAGATCGGCGGCGCGGCGAAGAACGTGCTCGCGATCGCCGCCGGCATCGTCACCGGCCGCCGTCTCGGCGCCAGCGCCGCTGCGGCGCTCACCACCCGCGGCTTCGCCGAGCTCGCCCGCTTCGGCCGCGCCAGCGGGGCGCGCGCGGAGACCTTGACCGGCCTGTCGGGACTGGGCGATCTGATCCTCACCTGCTCGAGCCGGCAGTCGCGGAATTTTTCCCTCGGGGTCGCGCTCGGCGAGGGACAATCGCTCGAGGCCGCGCGCGGCGCAAAGCTCGCCGAGGGGATTTTCACCGCGTCGGTCCTGGTCGACATGGCCGGCGAACGCGAGGTCGACATGCCGATCGCGACCGCGGTCGCCGCGGTGCTCGACGGCCGGTTCGGCATCGACGAGGCGATCGAATCGCTGCTCACAAGGCCTTTTCGCGCGGAGGAGTAACCATGAGCCACTGGCTGTTGAAGACCGAGCCCGAGGAATTCTCCTGGGACCATCTCGTCAAGAAGGGCGCCAAGGGCGAGGCCTGGACCGGCGTGCGCAACCACATCGCCAAGAGCAATTTGAAAAAGATGAAGAAGGGCGATGAGGCCTTCTTCTATCATACGGGAGACCAGAAGCAGGTGGTCGGCATCTGCGAGGTGGTGCGCGAGGCCTACCCGGACCCGACCGACGAGACCAAGATTTTCGTCTGCGTCGACGTCAAGGCGGTGGCGCCGGTGCCGAAGCCGGTGACGCTCGCCGCCGCCAAGGCGGAGCCGCAGCTCAAAGACATGGTGCTGGTCAGGCAGGCGCGGCTCTCGGTGCAGCCGGTGACCGATGCCGAATGGCGGATCGTCTGCCGGATGGCTGGTGCCAAGGCTGTTTGACGCTATTGTCCGGGCGCTGCAGAAGAAACCGCAGGGGGAAACGATGGCATCCGTATTCGGCAGCGTCGACTACTGGGCGATCTTCCTGGCGGCGGTCGTAGGCTGTGCGCTGGGAGCGGTGTGGTACCGGCTGTTCAACACGCCATTTCTGGCGGCGACGGGGCTCACCGAAAGGATGCTCAAGGGCGACGAGGGCGGCCACTCGCCGCTGCCGTTCGTCCTCGGATTCATCGCCGAGGTGGTGATGGCGTTCGTGCTGTACGGCGTCGTTTGGCACAGCGCCGGCGGCCATTTCAGCATCAAGGGCGGGGTCATCTCCGGCGTGCTGTGCTGGCTCGGCTTCGTCATCACGACGATGGCGGTCAACACCGCGTTTGCCCGGCGCAAGCTGGTCCTGCTGGCGATCGACAGCGGCCACTGGCTGCTCGTCCTCGTCGCGATGGGCGCGATCATCGGCGGCCTCGGCCAATCGTAGGGTGGGCAAATCGCCAGGCTCGGCAGGTGATATTTGGTGATGCGTGCGGGCGATTTGCCCACGCTGTCCGATGGGCCGGTTCGTCCGCGCGTGGGCAAATCGCTCACGAAGCTCGTGCGGGAAGCGCCTTGCGTTGCATGACGGCAAGACCGACCGCGTGGGCAAAATCCCCGCACGGCCTGCGCCCGCATTTTCCGCCTGCGCCGGATTTTGCCCACCCTACGATCTCTACAAGTCTCAGCCGTACGTGTCGCCGGCCGGGTAGGGCGGCAGCGTGCGCGGATCCACGTTGTATCTGACGCGATCAAGCGCGCGGAGCTCCCAGGGATTTGTCCCAGCACTGGGCTCCGGGGGCGAGGGTCGGACCCTTATGGGGCTCTGGCCGATCGGCGCTTGCAATCCGCTTGTATTTGGCGCGGCGTCCGGCAGGAGGTCCCACCTCCTGCGTTCCGCAAGGCCGTCGGCGATCGGGCATCGCGCATCGGGCGCGGGCGGGCGTCCGGAGCTCGGGGGGCGTTGTTGTTCTGCGCTTGTATTTTTCGCAGGCCCGGCAGCAGGGGCGGGGCAAGGCGCAGGCTGCTCCGCTTGTTCTGAGCTTGTATTCTGGTTCTCGCTTGTATTTTTCGCTGCGGCATCGTGGCGAGGGTTTGGCTGCCCGGCTTGTTTGCCGCTTGTATTTTCCGCGGCGGCGAGGCGCGCCGTCAGGTCGTGCACCTGGCTTTCCATCTGTTGAAGCTTCTTCTCAGCCTGGGCGAGGCGGAGGAATTTCGCGCTCCAGTCCACCACCCGGAGCAGGGCGAGCGCCTCGCTGGGGCTGATCTCGCCGGTACCGATCCCCGAGCCGATCCAGTTTGCGGCGACCATGAGGTCGGCGGCCTTCTCGATCGGCGGCAGCGGGAAGGCTACCGGCCGGTCGCGGCCGCGCGGGTAGATGCGCTCGAGGCAGAGCTTCAGCGCCGTCGGGTCGCCGCCGAGCGCCAGATCGATCGCCCGCCGGGTCAGCCGCTCGGCGTCGCCCTCCAGCAGTCCCTCGACGATCAGCGTTTTGCGGTTGCGCGAGCCGATCGGCCGCCCCGCCGGATTGCCGCTCTCGCCCTTGACGAACGTCATGCTCGACCTCCTCTCGAAACATACACTCGTATAAGAGTACTCTATAGAGAGTTAAGTGTCAAGCGCGATACGCTCGCTTGGTCATGCCCGGGCATCCACGTCTTTCGTGCCGCAAACCAGGACATGGATGGCGGGGACGAGCCCGGCCATGACGCTCGAGTGATGGGCTGCCCCCGGGATATCCCCTAGGCGGAAAGTGTGACGACGGGCGCCTTGTCGGGATTCCTCCGCCCGGCGCATAATGGACCGCAAACCAGACGGGTTGGCGCGTCCTGCAGCCGGCCGCGGGGATGTGGAGGAAGCGATGTCCGACAAGATCTACGAGGTCCCGGCCGAGTGGAAGACCCGCGCCTATGCGGACGAACGGAAATACCAGGACATGTATGCCCGCTCGCTCAAGGACCCGGACGGCTTCTGGCGCGAGGTGGCCCAGCGCATCCACTGGTTCAAGCCGTTCACCAAGGTGAAGAACACCTCGTTCGATCCTCACCACGTGTCGATCAAGTGGTTCGAGGACGGCGCCACCAACGTCGCCTACAACTGCGTCGACCGCCATCTCGACAAGCGCGGCGACCAGGTGGCGATCATCTGGGAGGGCGACGACCCGAAGGAGGACAAGCACATTACCTATCGGCAGCTGCACGCCGAGGTCTGCCGCTTCGCCAATGTGCTGAAAGCCAAGGGCGTCAAGAAAGGCGACCGCGTCACCATCTACCTGCCGATGATTCCCGAGACCGCCTATGCGATGCTGGCCTGCGCGCGGATCGGCGCCGTGCATTCGGTGGTGTTCGGCGGGTTTTCTCCGGATTCGCTCGCCGGCCGCATCGAGGACGCCGCGACCGACGTGATGATCACCGCCGACGAAGGTCTGCGCGGCGGACGCAAAATCCCCCTGAAGGTCAATGCCGACGCGGCGGCCGAGCGCGCCGGCGGCATCGTGAAATCGATCATCGTGGTGCGCCATACCGGCGCGGCGGTCGCCATGAAGGCGGGGCGCGACGTCTATTACGACGAGATCGCCAAGACGGTCGCCGCCGACTGCCCGTGCGAGGAGATCAACGCCGAGGATCCGCTGTTCATCCTCTACACGTCGGGCTCGACCGGAAAACCCAAGGGGGTGCTGCACACCACCGGCGGCTATCTGGTCTACGCGGCGGTCACCCACCAGTACGTGTTCGACTATCACGACGGCGACATCTACTGGTGCACCGCCGACGTCGGCTGGGTCACCGGCCACAGCTACATCCTGTACGGCCCGCTGGCCAACGGCGCCACCACGCTGATGTTCGAGGGCGTACCCAACTATCCGACCATCTCCCGGTTCTGGGACGTGGTCGACAAACACAAGGTCAACATCTTCTACACGGCGCCGACCGCGATCCGGGCGCTGATGCAGGCCGGCGAGGCGCCGGTGAAGAAGACATCGCGAAAATCGCTGAGGCTGCTGGGCACGGTGGGCGAGCCGATCAATCCGGAAGCCTGGGAATGGTACTACCGGGTGGTCGGCGACAACCGCTGCCCGATCGTCGACACCTGGTGGCAGACCGAGACCGGCGGCATCCTGATCACGCCGCTGCCCGGCGCCACGGCGCTCAAGCCCGGCTCGGCGACGCGGCCGTTCTTCGGGGTGATCCCGCAGATCGTCGACGCCGCCGGCGAGGTGCTCGAGGGCGCGGGCTCCGGCAACCTGGTGATCGCCGATTCCTGGCCGGCCCAGATGCGCACCGTCTACGGCGACCACGAGCGCTTCGTGCAGACCTACTTCTCCACCTATGTGGGCAAATATTTCACCGGCGACGGCTGCCGGCGCGACGCCGACGGCTACTACTGGATCACCGGCCGGGTCGACGACGTGATCAACGTCTCCGGCCACCGGCTCGGCACCGCCGAGGTCGAGAGCGCGCTGGTGGCGCACCCAAAGGTGTCGGAAGCCGCGGTGGTCGGCTATCCGCACGACATCAAGGGCCAGGGCATCTACGCCTATGTGACGCTGATGAGCGGCGAGCAGCCATCCGAGGATCTGCGCAAGGAGCTCGTGTTGTGGGTGCGCCGGGAGATCGGCGCCCTCGCGTCGCCGGATCTCATCCAGTTCGCGCCGGGCCTGCCGAAGACGCGGTCGGGAAAGATCATGCGCCGCATCTTGCGAAAAATCGCCGAGGATTCCTTCAACGAGCTCGGCGACACCTCGACGCTGGCCGATCCGGCGGTGGTCGACGATCTGGTCGGCAACCGGCAGAACCGCAAGGCGGGGTGAGCGCGCAAGAGCCTTGGACCTGATCGTCTACGACGGAGTCTGCGTGCTGTGCTCGCGCACGATCCGGTTCGTGGCGGCGCGGGACAAGACGGGCGCATTCCGCTTCGTGCCGCTGCAGTCGTCCTACGGACGGCTGCTGGCGGAAAAGTTCGGCATCGCGCCCGACAATCCGCAGTCCATCGTGGCGATCATCGATGGCGCCGCATCGTACCGGTCCGAAGCGGCGCTGCGCATCGCGTCGCGGCTTCCCGGCTTTGCCTGGACGAGCCTCCTGCGCGCTGTGCCCCGCCTCGTTCGCGACGCCATCTACGATCTCGTCGCCCGCAATCGCTACAAATGGTTCGGCCGCTACGACCAGTGCCGGCTGCCGTCGGGCGACCTCGTGGCGCGGGTGATCGAGGAAATTCCCGTCGAGGCCGCGCGCGATCTGCCGGCCCGACGGCCGCTGCTGGCGCGCATCCTGGGGGACGCCTTCGACACCCTGCCGGCCGGCATCCGTCTCGCCCACGCGGTCCACGACCGTCATCTGCTGGCAGGACGCGCGACCGTGGAAGGGGCCGTCTCGCGGACCGGCCGGTTGATCGCCCGCCTGTTCGGCCTGCCGCGCGCCGCGGACGATGTCGGCATCACCGTCGAGATGCAGGCGGACCAGGACGGCGAGATCTGGACGCGGACGATCGGCGGCCAGGAATTCCGCAGCCGGCTGTCGGCGCGCGGAGGGGTTGTCGAAGAGCGGATCGGGCTGCTGCGCTTCGCGCTGTGCCTTGTGGCGACGCGCGACGGCCTCGACCTTGCGGTGGCCGGCGCGACGCTCGGCCCGATCCCGCTGCCGGGCTGGCTCACGCCGCGCTCGCGGGCCTCCGAGCGCCTCGACGCCGAGGGCCGGTTCGGCTTCGACATTCTGATCGAGCTGCCGGGTCTGGGCCGGCTGACCCATTATCGCGGTTGGCTGGTGCGCAGAGCGTGACCAAAAAACCACAGCATTCAGACAAACCGCGGAGCAGCGCGCCACCGCTCTGGAATTGGCGCAAAATTTAGGTTCAATTTACGCTGTTCGCAGGTTCCAGCTGAGGGAATCCGCGATACGCGGTATTGTTTGAATTGCGCTCGCGCGCCGTTTGGGGCGGCACGCCGGCTTGGGCTCGGGGGGATCTGGCATGCATCGTGGCATTCGCCCGCTTTGCGGGGCATTGGCTGTTGCCGCAATGGCGATCGGCTTCGTCGGCGCCGGGCCGGCGCAGGCGCGCGAGACGGTGGCGTTCAGCGGGGCGCCGACCGGCACCATCGTGGTGAAAACCCATGAGCGGCGGCTCTATCTGGTGGTCGGCGAGGGGCGGGCGATCCGCTATCCGGTCGGGGTCGGCAGGAGCAACAAGCAGTGGGCCGGCCAGACCCATATCAGCGGCAAATATCTCAAACCCGCGTGGTCGCCGCCGCGCGAGGTCAAGCGCGACAAGCCCAAGCTGCCCGACCTCATTCCGGGCGGGTCGTCGCGCAACCCGATGGGCGCCGCCGCGATGACGCTGGAGGGCGGCGAATACGCGATCCACGGCACCAACGTGCCGAGCTCGATCGGCGGCTTCGTCTCCTACGGCTGCATCCGCATGTACAATGCCGACATCGTCGACCTTTTTGGCCGCGTCGGCGTCGGCACGCCGGTGGTGGTGACGCGGTAAGGTCTTCATTGTATACTAATTTCTCCTAACGGTAGCTTGTAAATCAAGCTCCCAACAGATAAATTTTAGCCCCCAGACAATCGCATTATTTTTTCGCCAAGTTGTGCTCTACCCCAACTTTATCCCCAACATCTTATTAAGCCATTGATATGTTTATGGTTATGGCGCCTGCAGCTCGGAGGCACGCGGGAAAATCGTTGATTGGCGTCAGCGCGCTCCGAATGGCGCCGGCCGGAAGCATTGCATGGCCGCGCAATAGCGGCCCGCTGGCGCGCTCGACCCGCCTTTCGGAAGCCCGTTGGCAGACCGCAACAGCTTGGCGGCTTTGGCGACAGTTAGCCCGTTCCCTTTCCCCTCTCCTAAGTAGCGCCGGACACGGCCCATCATGGCGTTGCGGCTTGTCGCGTGCTCTCGACTTATCTTCGCTTTCGTTGCCGTCTTGGCAGTGTGCCCTGCACAGCCTCAATGATCTTCTGCGCCGTAGGCGTGCCCTTGAGCCGCTTCGGTGCGCCCGTGTTGAGCAGGTTGGGAAACTGCTCGATCCAATATTGCTCGAACATATTGAGGTCTTTGGGATTTATGTCCTCCTGGATCGCGTAGATGCCCACGGAAAATTCACGGCGAAGAACATCGCGAACCCAATCGCAGAGTGACCCCTTTTCGTCTTTGTCTAGGGCGGCGGCTAGCGTCGCTAGGTTTTCGGCCTCTGATCTAATACGCGGGTTCTCTAGCGATACTTTGTGTCGTGGGTAACCGTAGGGTAACCCCTAGCCATTTCGCCAAGCGAACCAACGCGGCTTGGCGTACGTGGCGTCTTCGTCAGCCGCGTCGACGACGGCCTGAAGGGCGGTCGGCTCCGCCTCGTCGGGGGCTGCGATTTCATCGGCCTCGTTGGCCTGGAGGCCGTCACAGCAGTGACCAACGCCACAGCCGCCACAGTCGGGGCAAGGCTCGCCCCGCTGGTAGCCAAGCCCGTGGCAGGCCTCGCACCTCAATGTACCCTCCCGGGGTCTTCGTCGTCAGGCGCCGCCCGTTCCGCGGTCAGCCTCGCAAGCTCACGCCGCGATCGCTCCTTTGCGGCGCGGATCGTCGCGAGGAACTCGGTGAGCTCCTCGTCGGTCATGTGATCCAACGTGTTGTCGCGCACGTGGAACTCCTTGGGGATCACCTGCGCAATCAGCTTCAGATAGACGTCGGGCTTGTTTTCGCGGACGTCGCTCGATCGCGGCCTTGCCGTGCTCCATGAAATCGGCGTGCAGCTCGCAAATGAACTGCTGAGGAAATCGGCAAGTTCGTCATCGCTCATGTGATCCAAAGTGTTGTCGCGCACGTGGAATTCCTTGGGGATGATCTGCGCGATCATCTTGAGAAAGACGTCCGGCTTCTCCTCGATGACGCGCTCGATCGTCTGCCGTCCTGCGTGGGGCATTCGTGGCGTTGCGGCCGCGCTGATTGTCGCGATCGGCTCTCCCCAGGCCAGGATGCCCGTAGGAGACTGTAGGAAAGGCGCTGGTGCGTTTTGCGGCAGATACGCCAAGCGGAAACTGCTGGGCTAGGCGACCCGCTTCCTTCTCGATTGGGCGTCCTGATCGGCGGCGGTCTGCTTGTCTTGTTTACCCAGGCCGCCGGGGTTGCTTAGTGAACGCTATCAGGCTCGTCTTCGCCGCGCGCCTGTGCTGCGAGTTCTGCAGCAAGCGCTCTGCTAGCTCGCTCCTTCGCAGCTCTAATTTCGCTGAGGAAATCGGCAAGTTCGTCATCAGTCATGTGATCCAAAGTGTTGTCGCGCACGTGGAATTCCTTGGGATGATCTGCGCGATCAGCTTGAGGTAGACCTCGGGCTTGTTCTCGCGGGGACGTCCCACGATCGCAGCCTTGCCGTGCTCCATGAAACTCGGCATGCAGCTCGCAAATAAACTCCTCTCCGAGCTTGTTGCGGCTGCCCTTGGGGCGGCCGCGGGGATTGCCGGACTGTCCGGGCTTGAAGGTGGTATCGCGCTTCGCCATGGGGGCTCCTGTTTTTCACCTGTATTATCAGGGCTGCCGCGGTCGATCGCAAGTAAATCCTTGGTGATGTTGGGCTTCTTTGGTGGGCAGCTTGGAAGCGATCGCCGTCGAGGCGGAGGAAGGGACGCGCTGTAGTCTACGGCCGTGATCGCTATACCCGGAATATGGCAGTGCCCATATCAATTCGCTTCTTAGGGGCGCTGGTTACATTGACGATTACTGCGAACAATTGGGTTTTCCACTTCACGACCGCATGCCTATTCGCCGCAAAGGAGCAACCCCAGCCCTCGCCGCGCGCCCGCGCAAGGCCCGCGAGCACGCGTTCCCGGATCATCGCGCGTCTCGACCATGGTCGAGCGCGTCCTCGGTGTACCGGTTGAAGTACTGTCGGGCCGAGAGCCCCGGGAGCGGACACCCCGTGGATTATCGCGCGGTACCGAAGCACGGGCAGTGGCGACGCTGTTGACGGGCCCGTTGGCGGTGCCGCAAACCCGGCGAGGTCCGGCACCGTCTCCAGGTCCCACACGATCACGTGCCCATTGGCCCCCGTCATGGTCGCATGTTGGCACGCCGGGGCACCGCGGTGAACCCCGTGCGGCGCGGGTCGCACAGGACGTCAGCCAGATGGGCACGGTGGGCACACGAGGATAGCATCAAAGGGCGCCGGCCGTTATAGGAACCCGACCGGACAAGGTTCGGCGCCCCTTCGCGGCGAGGCCGGACGACCCAACTGCTGGGTCTGCCAGCTGACGCCATAAATCCGCGATGAGGTGTGGGTGAATTCAGCCCCGCCGAATCCGGATCTGTGAGCCAGTTCACCCTGTCCGCTATTACTAATCGGGCGGTATCTTGGGATTCAACAATCGGAATTGGAGTCTCGGGCTCGATGTTGCCCTGTTGGGCGGTGATGGCGGCGGTCCGCGGAGCGGAGCCGCCGGTGGGGTGGCATAGTCGCTCGCTCCGTAGATCGTCATCGTCCGCCGGTCCGGCGCCGTCACGTACGGTCTTAGCCAGTCGGCGCTGAAGAAGCGACCCTCTTCCGGGGTCGGGTTCTGCCGGTACAGCGCGGACCAGTCCGTCGCGCTGGTGTTGCGCCGGATGCGCTCCAGGGCCTCTGTGTCGTACTTTTCGGGCCATAGGCTGTTGCAGTGCTCGTCGATCGCGAGCTCAACCACGGCCCAATTGTCGCCGCCCGCGGCCTGCTCTGCGAGCAGCTTTCCGGTCAGATCGTCCTCGTGCATTCGGTGATTGATCAGCACGATGGCGCCGTTCTTCTCGAGGCGGTTATAGACGGTGCCTCGGTACCAGTCCCATACGGTCTTGCGCTCCTTTTCGGACCGCGCGTCCGCCATGGTGCCGAACGGGTCGTCGATCAGGAACACGTGCGCGCCGCGGCCCATGACGTTGGTGCCGACGCCGACGGCGTAGTAGCTGCCGCCTTGCGCGGTGTTCCACCGGCCCTTCGCCTGGCTGTCGTCGGCGAGGCGCGTCGTGAAGACCTGGCGGTACTCTTCGCTCGCGATGACGTTTCGCACGTCGCGGCCGAAATCCTCGGCTAGCGACATGCTGGCGCTCGCCGAGATGAATTGACGCTCCGGATGCCTGCCGAGGTAAAAGGCTGGGAACCGCCGAGAGGCGAGTTCGCTCTTTCCATGCCGGGGCGGCACCAGGAGCATCAGACGATCAACCTCACCGCGTTCGACCCGCTCTAGCTGGGTTGCGATCTGTTGGTGAATGCGCGTGGATTGATACGTCGGATACGTAAGCTCAGTGAACGCGATCAGGCTCTTGCTCGCGGCGCGCCGGCGCGCCTCCTTGAGAAGCGCCGCCTCCGCCAGGTCGCTCTGCCGGATCTCGGCCTCGGCCGCGGCGATCCTAGGGTCCGAGCACCGTCGCCTTGTCCGCCTCGGCCCTTTGCATCTCCGCGATCCAGGCCTAGCGCACCGCGCTCGTCCGGGGTCAGCTTCGCGGCCGCTCGCGCCACGAGCTGCTTTTTCGTCTGAACCGCTACCGCTACGGCTTGACTCGACGCCCAACGCGCCGCGAGGTCTGGATCAGCATTGATCAAAGCGGCTTGGCCGGCGTCCGTGACGCGCTGGCACAAGCCGAGCAGCATCTGCGTGACGATCGCGATTCGCGGTGCCACGCCACCGTCGAGACGATCGAGAAGGCGCTGACTGGCACCTACCGCGCCGAGCACCTGTTCGCGCTCGAGCAGGCACTTGCCCTCTACGACACGTACCAGGAGAAGGCATCTGCCTGCGACACCCGGATCGAAGCCGTGTTGAAGGAACTCAGCATCCGTCGTGGTCACGAGGCAGGTCCGTTGCCATCGCCACGTCAGCGCATACGCCGTCAACCGAACGGGATGGACTTCGACGTCCGCGCGGCGCTTTTCGCGCTGCTCGGCAAGGACCTAACGCAGATCAATGGCCTCGGCCCCTATATCGCGCTTAAGCTCATCGCAGAGTGCGGCGACAACCTCTCCGCTTGGCCGAGCGCGAAGCACTTCACCTCCTGGCTCTGCTTGGCTCCGAGCAACAAGATCTCCGGCGGCAAAGTGCTCTCGTCCCGCACACGCCGTTCGGGAAGCCGGGCCGCGGCGCTTCTGCGGCTTGCTGCCGCAACCGTGGGACGAACCGATACCGCGCTAGGCGCCTTCTACAGGCGGCTCTCGGCACGCATCGGCAAAGCCAAAGCAGTGACCGCCACGGCGCGCAAGATCGCAGTCCTGTTCTACAACGCCGTGCGACACGGGATGGAATACGTCGACCCTGGCGCGTCATTCTACGAGACCCGATACCGCGCGCGGGTAATTGACAATCTGCATCGGCGAGCGAAGGCCTTCGGCTTCGTACTCCAGCCCGTGGGCCGCCCCTGCCGTCCCCGTTTCTTAGGAAAGCCTGCGCGCGGCGGAGCGCCGCCACCAGGCCAGGCTACAACGCACGGCGATCCGCCGCCGCTCCCACCCATCGGCCGGTAGCTCCTCCCGCAGCCGCTGGCCCGGCCGAGCTTCCTCGGCAAGGTCGTGGATTCGGTTTTCCGGGCGCCCCTCTGCTTTGGTCCCTGGAACCGCCAGCCCATCGGCAAGGGCGCTTGCAGCGCGTGGGCTAAGCGCGCGCTCTAGCTGGTCGACGTCGGCGGATCGACGGAGCGGGTGGCCTTTTGCGCATGTTGGCGAGCAGGATGCGCTCGAGCTCGGCAAGCTCGGCTTGGCCCAGCACCCGCCCGATGAATTCTCGCGGATCAGCCGAGCATCGTCGGGATGAAGCTCGATGCCGTCGCATTCGCCCCCGTGATCGAGCCCGTCCCGGTCCGCTTGCCACAAGGCGGCTCCCAGTGAGCTGGCCTCGATGAACACAAGTGCCCTCGAAGGCACCGCCGACACGATAAGACAATTGGTACAGGCGCATGCCCTGACTCTGCCCTCGGGCCCGGCGGAGTCAATGTGCCGCGTCGACCGGGGGCCTTGTTCGCGCATCCAGCCGGACGGGCTCACCAGACTCGTCAGGCGGCCGTGGATGCGTTCCGGGCCGCCGCACGGCCTTTGGCCACCGAGGCACCAGCGGCGCCCGCACGGCAGCGGCAGGGCCATTCGCACGACGCGCGCAACCCCGCGCAACCCGCCCAAACGCGCTCGTAACGGTTCAAGACCCCGCCACGCTGGTCGAAATCTTGTGCGTTCAGGACACCCGCGTGGTCAACCGCGACAACACGGCGAGTTGGGAGGGGCTCAAATTGCAACTCCCGGACAGCCGTCATCACTGGGGTGAAGGCGCATCCTTGACGGCGTCTGCGCGCCTCGTCACCGAGCCAGAGCAGGTCGGGACGAAGAAACGGCCCCGGATAGTACAAAGAAACTGGCCCGAAAGATCCGAACGGAGGGCGCCTATCCGGCCTCGGCCTGACCGCAAACTATTGCGCGTCGGGCTGTCCACCACTTCCGGCCCGACCGTCTGGACCTAAGCCTGAAGTGGACAAATGATGTGCTACCAAAACCGGCACAACGATGCGCAAGAATGTTGCGCGGTGATTGAAATACCGGGCTGGGCGCACCTGCTCCCCCAGGGGACCCGCCCAGGACCCCACGCGTAACCTTGCCCATGCGTCTATGTGTCGGCCCATCGCCCACGACCCTTGTGACCCGGCCAGGGGACATTCCGGCATTCGGCGACCAACTCGTACAGTCAGCGCCCACAATTCGCGGCTGCGGCCATGGGTTAATCGCCCCAAGGATTCAATCCCCCTCCTCGGCGGTCAGGGCTCGGCAAGCTTGGGAACTCGGCGCACAACCGGACTTCGCGGCATAAGACGGGATTTCCGACTTGGCTTGCGACTGGCATGGGTTCACCGCCAGCACCGTCTCGCCCGCGGGGCAAGTCAGAGGGCTGGCAATCCGACGGGCGGACTGGCAGGCCTCACAGCCACGGGGCGATCATAGCCCATCAGTGAGTCGCCTGTGAGCGTTTACGGGGCAAGCCGTGCTCGGACCCGCTGGACCTGGGAAGCGAACCAGCGGCCGCCCTGTGGCGTCGTGACGCCGCGCCGATTTAGTTCTGTTGCTGCCTGCCGATCCGATAGCCCGGCAAGCTCGGCGAAGACCGGGCGCAGTGCTTCGGCCCGCTCGCGAGCCTCCCGCTGGTTCTCAACGCCCTTCGCGTTCAGCCCGCCAAGCTTCACACTGGCCGGAATGCTTCGGTGGCGTGGGGTGCGTCGAGCGCGTCGAAACCCGATTTAGGAAGATCCAACCCGAACTCGACGTCGTCGGACTGACTTGGGGCTTTCAGCGATCAGGCGCCGTTTGTTGGCACGCACCCGTTTCCTATCAACATCCGTCGTTTTTTTGGCGGCCGTCTGGGGAGTGCGTCCTTTTGCCGACGTGCCAACTGCCGCCCGTTTCCTATCAACACCCATCGCTTTGGCGGCCGCCCGGGGAGTGCGTCCTTTTGCCGACGCGCCAACTGCCGCGACCTGCGCTGCGTCGAATGCCGTTTCGGTCGTCATGCGCTCCGTTTCGGCTTGGCGGCCGGCCCCTCCAAGCGCGAGGCGCATTAGACGCAGCGCTATGACCTGTTGAGCCTCGTATCCAAGAATGGCCGAGCGATTCACGAACGTGAGCCAAGAACCGAACATCGGTACGTCTCCTTTTTAGCGTTGTCAGATCAGCTTCTATCTATGGAACCGACGCTGAGCGTCGGTTTCGGCAACCCTAGCGCGCTGCAGTCGTTCCGGTTCTGCCGGGTTTCCCCAATTGAAAGAATTGTCGTCAAGGCGGTGCATTGTCCGTATTGCAGCGACCAAAAGAACCATCTCCCTATTTCCGAGAGGCCGTAAAATGAAAACGGCTTAAGCGGACCAACGGGCATCAACGGTACGTATTTGCATTACGCCGCACTTCCCACATCTGTACACAATGTCCTCGCTTATATTGGGGGGTGCCGCCCGGAATGCGGTTGGAATTGAAAGTGGCGTAGTCTCCGGGGTGATCAACCTCGAATCACCCGGCGTTGAAGCGCCGGGCTGGAGACCACGCCATGACCAGCGTTATCACGAAGCCTGATTCTTCGCAGCCTGCAGCGGAGACTTCCCCCGCTCTTTTCGACGACTGGTTCGACCCGATCGAGGCGCGGTTGCGCGAGCAGGTCCGCGGGCTCATCGAGGAGATGATTGGCGGCGAGCTCGATGCCGTGCTGGCGCGGCCGCGCTACGGTCGGCGGCCAGAAGCGGCTGCCGGTTGCGAGGACGCCGGCGGCGTTGTGGGCCACCGCCACGGGAGCCGCGAGCGAACCCTGACGGGCACCTTCGGCAAGACCGCGATCACGGTGCCGCGGGCGCGGCTGGAGCAGCCGGACGGCACGACCAGCGAGTGGCGGAGCGGTGCCTTCAGGGCCTACCAGCGGCGCACTCTGGCGGCCGACGCATTGATCGCCGGCAGCTACCTGGCGGGAACCAACACGCGGCGGGTCCGCCGAGCCCTGGGCACGCTGTTTGCCGGGAGCGTGGGCAAGGACACGGTGAGCCGGGTGTGGCGGAAGGTGAAGAGCGACTGGGACGCCTGGAACGCCCGTTCGCTCAGCGAGGAACCGATCGTTCGCCTCATCCTCGATGGCACGGTGGTGCGCGTCCGGCTCGACCGCAAGGCGACATCGATGCTGCTGCTCGTCGTCATGGGAGTGCGCGCCGACGGCCAGAAGGTGCTGCTCGCGGTCAAGAGCATGGGCAGCGAGAGCGCGGAGGCATGGCGGACGGTGCTCGATGATTTGATCAAGCGCGGTCTGCGGCGTCCGGAGTTCCTGATCGTCGACGGCGCCGGCGGACTTGAGAAGGCGATTGCCGGTGTGTGGCATGGCGTGCCGGTGCAGCGCTGCACCGTACACAAACACAGGAATCTGCTGGCGCATGCGCCGGAGCGCCTGCACGAGGAGATCACGGCGGATTACAACGACATGATCTACGCGGCGACGCCGGAGGAGATCACCGCGCGCCGCAAGGCTTTCCTGCGCAAATGGCGGGTCAAGCATCGTGCCGTCGCGGACAGCCTGGAGGAGGCCGGCGACAGCCTCGTTCGCCTTTGCTCGCCTGCCGCCGAGCCAATGGAGGAGCGCCCGCACCACCAACGCGATCGAGCGGTTGCACGAAGAGTTCAAGCGGCGGATCAAGACACAGACCGTGCTGCCTTCTGCGGAAACAGCTGCGATGCTGTTCTGGGCATTGCTGGCCTCCGGGCAGATCAGCATGCGCAAAGTCGACGGCTGGCAGACCCTTGCCAGCAAGCTCATTGATCAGCCGGTTGACCTGGCCGCCTGATCAGATATCATCTGTTTTCCGGAGACTCGCGCCAACAAATTCCAACCAAATTCGCGACGGCACCGCTTGCGAACATAGTCGGTGTTACTGCAGAGATCGTCATCTCGCCTTCACATTCAGGGCAAGTCGTGGTCATCTTCAATGTCTTCGGTGGATATTGCTGAAGCGACATGGGGTGACTCCCTTCGCTCGTCGGGTCAATGGCCATGGTGTCCTGTTAACGAGACCGAGGCTGTATAATATTGACCCACGTTGGAGCGGTTTTTTTTCGGCGGTACGGTACGGTGATACTTCACCTAGAGTTTTGGTTTTAATCTTCGGGACTGCGCGTATTGGTTGATTTTTGTGCAATGAACATATTCTACATCATCGGTGTCGTAGTCGTTCGTCGAAGGTGGCGCCTCGCGACACGAGGTGGCCGCCCTCTTTTCTCCAATGGCGAGATGCTTCCGCCACTGGACTTCGCTGCAGAGCTGTGGTCATCGCGCCAGCGCTGCAGCCATTTGATGACCTTCTCACCAATACCCGCGCCCGCGAGCCCAATACCCACCGCCTCCAAACAGCAGCAGCACGACGACAACAATGAGGATCATTTCCATGGGAAACCTCCGTGGTGATGCGTGGCACCACACCCGTTATAGGTTCAGTTGATTGGCTGAGTGACCAATCAACGCGCTAGACATCAAAAGGTTCCGAAAATGCCAAGTTTGCAAGTGAGCAAAGCGCGTCACGGCGAATGCTGGTGCTGCCCTCTGAAGCGTTACGCCAGCCATGCTGGCCAAGTTCTATGCCAGGGAGGCTTCGTCGGTCAGGCTTTTGGTCCAAATCCCGGGCAGCGCCGCCAGGATGTCGCGCGCGGCCTTCGCAGGGGCAATGAAGTTGATGCCGTCCTTCCGAAGTCTCATGTCCGCCTACGTTCACGCCTTTCTTGAGCAGGTCCTGGTGTCGGCTGCGTGCAACGGCGCGCACAGCCTCAAGGAGAACAAACGCAGGGGCGCACGTCACCTGGTTGATGGGTCCACGACCGCTCGAGACCAATCAAGTGCAGCTGGTAAGTTCGCACCTCCTCGAGTCCGAGCTTGTCGGGCGATCTGCCGAAATGGCGGCTGAAGTTGGCGACCGCGTACACGTAGGACTGTTGTGTCGGACGGCGACAGATTGCGAACTGCCATGTCCTCGATCATGCGATGGCGCAGTGGGCTGATCGGCTGTTGCTGGGTCATCATGGGGCTCCTGAGGCTCGGGTTGAAATCCCGCTCCTAAGGATCGAACGCCCGATCCGTTCTCCAAAACCCCGCCGGGAAACGCCGGTTCGCAGTGGACTGCGTGGTGGGGCTGGAAGGACTCGAACCTGCAACCACGCCGTTATGAGTGACAGGCCTCACCGGCGAAGAACGGGAGGGACCAGCCGCCGGCGTAACGGCGCCATGTCCCGTCCAACGCTGGAGGTCGCAGATATCTTCCCTGTGCGCGGCGAAGGCGCTTGCATTGGCAAAGACGCTGATGGCCGGGACAAGCCCGGCCATCGCGGGGCGAATGATTCGGTTCCGGCGGAACGGGCGCGTGGCGGCCGGTGGCGCCGGTCACCACTTCGGCATCTTCATGCCGGAGCGCTGAGCCCAGTCGAGCGCCCCGGAAATCGCCGTCTGGCCGATCACGCGGGCACGCGCACCGGACATGTCGCCGATGTCTCCGTTGCGCGCCTCGTTGATCAGCTCGTCGATGAGGCGCGTGCCGGTGAGGGCCGGTCTGCCAGCGGGAGCCGGCTGCGCCGGAGCAGGTGGTTGCACGGCGGCAGGACGCAATCGGCTGCACGGGAGTCTGCTGCCCCGGCGCCTTTAAGGGCAGCCGGACCAGACCGGATCAGTGATCCGGGCCTCACTGCTCGACAGCCCGGGGGCACCCTGCCGCTCGCTTATAGACCCGCGTCGATCGTGACCCTGCGTGATCGCCCGGTGCCATGCGCGAACGCCAGTCGGATCGAGCTGCTGCGCCCGGTGGGGAAGCGGATTTCTGGGGATAAGTTCGGTTGATGTCGGGACATGCAACTTCGCACTGCGACAAGTCTCCAGACGGCCGTCAATTCGTCCAATTTCGCATGCCCGATTTGGCTCGCGCATTAGCTGTGGGCGGCTAGCGGGGAGTTGTCGAGATGAATGCCATCACGCCAGTTAAAGCGGGCCAGGAGGCGCAGGCCTCCGCGATGCAGATCGAGGGAGAGCTCGGCGAGCTGATCCGCCGGGACGTTGCGCCGTTGCGCAAGCCGCAGCCAGTCGCGCCGAACGCTGATGCCGCCGTGGGCCAGGTCAATTCGGTGATCGACCGCGTATCGAGTGCGTCGGTGAAAGAAATCGAAAAGCTGATCGCCGAGCTGGAAAATCTGCGGGATTTTGTGCAGACCGAGGGTCAGCGCGTCCAGCGCGAGATCAGTGGTTATGCGCAAATGAGCCAGTCGGCGATGAGCTCCACCAAGATCATGGTGGAATGCGTCGCCAAATGGAAAGCCGCGATCGATGCGGCGGGCAAGACGGGGACCGTGGGTCAGTAGGCAACGCGTCACCCGGGTTTTCATGGCGCTGCGCCTGCTCTCTCCTGATCCTCCGCGCAGGCGAGGTGAGCCAAAAGAGCGGATGAGCAAGGGTCGGTCAGCGGTCGCTATGTGCGAGCTCAAGTCTACCGCGCCTGCCATCGCAAAAAAATCCTGAAACAGAGCCGATATCCAGGCTAGGCCATTCCGCTTGATCCACTGAGGTCGATCGGTACGCTCGCGGGAATGGGCGGCCGGCGATTCGCGCCGGGCCCGTGAGGTGCCCTCCTCATGCCACCTGTTCCAGCTGGCTCTCCGATCCCCGTACCGATACCGCGGGACTCGACCGGCTGGCAGGACGCTCTTATCGACGCGTTCGAGGATCCGGACCGTGCGTCCGGATTTCTGCCGCTGGCCGAAGAGGCGCTGCTCGCCCACCCGGGAAACCCGGTCATCCTGTGCTTAGCCGCCACGGCAGCGCTGCTCGACGCACGCCCCGACCGGGCGCAGGTATTCCTGAAGCGCTACACGAAACGTTTCGTCCCGACCGGCACGAATCACCTGCTGAACGCCTTGACGCTGGCCGAACAGGGCAAGCTCGGCGCTGCCCGCACGCTGCTCGAGCGCCACAGCATGATCGACCTGATACCGGCGCTGCGCTCCTTTCCGGCCGGGTGGGCGCGACACCGTTGGCTGGTGCTCAGGTTCAACCGGATCATGGGGCGGGAGAAGCCCGCACGGCGGCCGCGAGCAACCGCGGCCGCCACCAGGTCGCCCGTCAAACCCGCCAACAAGGCTCACAAGCCGGCGTCAGCGCCGCCCGCGCCCGCGCCGCCGGCCGCGGCGGCGGTCGCTCCGCCCGGATTGCCCCGCCTCGACATCGACATACCGTTCGCGGTCGATCTCGATCTGACGGCACTTGCGGCCGCGGCCCGCGGCGAACCTGAGCCGGACGGCCGGCTCTATCATCTGCGCGAGCGCTTCGCCCATCTCGGGCTGGCGCAGGGCTTCGACGAACTGCTGTGCCTGCCGCATCTGCGCGGCATCGAGACCTTGTTGCACCAGATCGAAACGGTGCGCAAGGTGCTCAAGCAGTTCCGCGGCCGCGTCCTGCTTGCCGACGAGGTCGGGCTCGGCAAGACGATCGAAGCCGGCATGGTACTCAAGGAATATCTGCTGCGCGGCATGGCCGAGCGCTGCTGGTCCTCACGCCGGCTTCGCTGGTCGGCCAATGGCGCGAAGAGCTGGAGACCAAATTCGGTCTTGCATTCGCGACCACCTACGACCCGCTGCTGCGCGACGAGCCGCATGCGTTTTGGGCCCAGGATCGCATCGTCGCCTCGATCGCGCTCGCACGCCGGCGCGAGCACGCCGAGCGCCTGATCGAGCGCCAATTCGATCTCGTCATCGTCGACGAGGCGCACCATCTGCGCGACCGCTCGAGCCAGAGCTGGAAGCTGGTGGACGCGCTCAACAAGCGCTTCCTGCTCCTGCTGTCGGCGACGCCGGTGCAGAACGACTTGATCGAGCTCTACAATCTCCTGACGCTGCTGAAGCCCGGCATCTTCAAGACGCTGAAGGAGTTCCGCCTCGCCTATATGACGCCGGGCAAGCCGCGTCAGCCGGCCAATCCCGAGCGCTTGCGCGGGCTGATGCGCGGCGCGATGATTCGCAACACCCGCGCCGTGGTCGCCCTCAGGCTGCCGCGCCGCCACGCCGCGACCATCAGGGTCGACGGCGGGCCGGCCGAGCGCGAGGCCTATCAGGATCTGCGGCGAGCCTGCGCGGCGGCTGCGGCCGGCAGACGGAGGCCGGGCGGCAGCGGCTGGCGCTGCAGCATCTCCTGGGCGCGGCAGGCTCATCGCCGGCCGCCGCTGCGGCGGCGGTCGCGCGGTTTGCGGCGCGAAACGCCGGCGCGCCGGTCTGGGCTGACACTGGCGGAACGATGGGCGGCGATCGGCAACCGGCGGCAAGGAGGCCGCGCTGATCGACCTCGCTGCGGCGCAACCCGACGAGAAGAAGCTTGTCTTCGTCCATTCTCGCGAGACGCTGGCGCACCTCGCCGATCTGCTCGACCAATGCGGCGTATCGCTTTCGCGCGTTTCGACGGAAGTCTCAGCGGGCCCGAGAAGGACGCTGCGATCGCCGCGTTTCGCGATCATGCGACGGTGCTTCTGTGCACGCAGTCCGGCGGCGAGGGGCGCAACATCCAGTTCTGCAATACCCTGATCAATTTCGACGTGCCTTGGAACCCGATGGCGATCGAACAGCGCATCGGCCGCATCGACCGCATCGGCCAGCAGCGCGAGGTGTTCGTCTTCAATCTGGTCACCCGCGGCACCCTGGAGGAGCAAGTGCTGGCGTTGCTCGATGAAAAGATCTCCATGTTCGAGCTGGTCGTCGGCGAGGTCGGCGCCATCCTCGGCGGCCTCGAGGAGGAGCGCGAGTTCGCCGATCTGGTGCTGGACGCATGGCTGGGGGCGACGGAGGTGGCCCGATTGCAGGCGTTCGAAGCGCTCGGCCGGCGGCTCGAACAGGCGCGCCGCCAGCACGAGGACGCCAAGGCGCTCGACGACAAGCTGTTCGGCGAGGATTTCGAGACGGCGTGAAAGGCTCGGAGGATTGGTATGGGAGCGCTGCGGGATTTCGTCGCCGAAATGCTGGAGAGTCGAGGGGGCGGCCATCGAGCCGGTGGAGCCGGACGGGCTCGAGGTGCTGGCTCCGGCCGCGCTCGCCGTCGCATGGGCTGGCCGGAATTTGCGCGGCTCGGATTCGGCGCCACGCTGCCGCGTGGCGCGATCCCGATCGGCCTGGAAGGCGACTGGCTCGACCGCTTCGGTACCCTGCTTGGCGAGCGTGGCCGCTTCGCCGAACGGCAGCTGCGCTGCCGGCCACATGTCGCGGCGCCGAGCGATCCGCGAGCGCCTGCTCGACCGCGCGCTCGATCTGCCCAATGCAGTCTGGCGCTTGCACGCCGCCACCGCCACCTGGACACGCTGCCTGCTGCTTGCGTTCCGCTACACCGCCATCTCCGACGAAAAGCGCGAAGGGCTGGTCTGGCTCGGATTCAACCACGGCACGGGCGCGGTCATCGACGAGGTGCTGGCGCGGCTGCGGCCTTCCTGGCGGCGGAGACCGACTGGCAGGTGCCCGAACCGGAGGCCCGCCGCGCTGCCGGCCGCGGCGTGGGACGCCGCGACACTCGAACGCGCGGGTGCGCCCGCTCCTCGATGTCCGCGTCCGCGATCTGGAGCCGTTCCTGAACGCCATGCGCCGCCGGCTCGACCGCGACCGCGAGCGGGTGCACGCTCTATCACGACGATCTGCGCCGCACCGCGCTGAAACGGCTCGCCGCGCTCGACGGCGCCGAAGGGGAGAAGGCGGAGGCCGATCGCAGGCGCGAGACCTTGCGGGTCGCCGCCATCGAGCGGGAATACCGTGCCAAGCTCGACGACCTGCGCCACAATTATGCGTTGCGCGTCACGGTCGACTGGGTGCAGGCGCTGGCGCTCTTCTGCCCGTGCATCGCTTCGACGTGCTGATCCGAAGGCGCAAGGGCGAGCGGATCATCCGAATCGACTGGCACCGCATGGCGCGGCTGATCGAGCCGCCGCCTTGCGATTGGGGATTGGGGCTCGATCGGGTCCGCCTGGTCTGCGACGATCATCTGCATCTGACCGAACCCGCCGGCCAAGCGCCCTGCGCGTCGTGCGGCAAGGCCTTGTGCCGCGCCTGCCATCCGGCTGCCTGCCCGCGCTGCAGCACGCCGGTGCGCCAAGCTGCCTCCGTTGTTGCCGGCGGACAATTCTGTTCGGAGAGCGTGGCTTGATGACTCGGCCTCCGAATTGGCGTGATCGCCAATACCTGGACGGTCGCGCCGGAAATATCATGGAAGACCCGAACCTCACCCACCCGGAGCCGGTATTGCGGACCTAGTAGCCCACGCAACCGTCTACCATCGCGCGACAGCGAACTACGCCGCTGCGACGGTGCCGACAGAATCCGAGCAGCAGGAACAGATAGCGGCCGCCGGTACTGCGGCGAGCACCGCGACGATGCAGAGAAGACACAACGTCAAGAAGACACAGAATCCGTACTCGACGGCGATCACGTAGTTTCGGCTCATTCACGATGAGAGTGCGGTCCTTGCGGCCGTAGCCGATCGGAACCCAAGCGCGCTGCTGCCAGCCGTTTTGAAGCTGCCGTCGATGGTCGGTGCAGCGAATGCTTACGACAACGGGAATGCGGCTGACGATGCGCGATCCCGGCGGCGAATATTCTAGCCCCGCGCCATACCGACCATTTCTTCGTGCGTGGCGAGGCCCCCGAGGGCGAGCCGCGTGATCAAATCGGCCAGCCGCTCGACGAGAGGCTCGTCGATCTTCAGATTGAACGGCGACTGCGTGAACTGCTCGCGATTGCGCAGGAACACGCTGCAATGGCCCATGAGCCAGATGGCTCCGCACATGGCCTCCTGGTCGGTCGCCGTCGCCGGCAGAAAGCGCCGCACCAGCTCGACCGCGCGGGTGAGGAACTGGGCCGCGTTGGTGGCCATTATCTTCTGCAAGACCTTGCTGGGACGCACGTTCTCCCAGGCGAAGATGCGCACATAGCGGCTTATCTCGTCGCGGAACAGGAGCGGGCGCAGCTGCTGATAGATGAAGCTGCGCAGCGCTTCGTCGCGCGGCATGGCCTTGAGCTTTTCGGCATCCAATCGGCATCGAAGGCCACCTTGAGCACCTCGAGATAGAGCCCGTCAGTCGTTCCAAATATATCGAATACGGGTGGGTCACCGCTCCCAGATCATCAAATTCGGGTGGCCGAGATAGCCGACACAGCATTCCGAACGGTTTCTGGAGCATTTCCCGGAAAAGTGGACACCGGTTTTCCGATTAGGAAATGCGACAAACATCAATCTAACGAGGCTCCGCCTCAGACCGACGAGGCGTGTGGAGAGGGTGGGTCTGAGGCGGAGCCTCGTTAGAGGTTAACGGCTCGTTTGCCCTTGCGTTCGGCAGATTGTGGACATTGTGGCCCCGATCGGCGGTTCATGACGAGCGTTGGTGGAACCAAGCTCAGTTTGGACCGATGACGGTCTAGACGCCTGCAAGAGGCAAAACCGCACGACCGGAGCCGGTGCGATGATAGCACAAAGCGTGGCCGATATCCTCAGTCATCATGTGAAGCTTTCGGTCGAGGGGATCGACCGCATGTATCTCAACGTGTTCGTGCCGAGGCTGCAGCATGAGATGGGGATCGTGTGGATTTTTTCGCGAGCATCGTGGGCAGCCGTTGCCGTCTGCGGCGTTGATGCAGCCGATGAGCCGCGGCTTCGTGGCAAAGCTGGAGAGCTTCGCGGCACAGCACGCGATATCGCTGGTGCAGTTCCGCAAGGGGCAGCGCAAGGATGACGTGATGAAGGAGCACCTGCGCAAATTCGGGAAGGCCGAAGGGGTGGTGTTCATCGGCAAGGCCCCTATTAGGCCGTGCTTAGCGTGACCGCTTTGCGTATCTTCATGCTCGTCGAGTTTCAAAAATGGTCCCCGACCGCCTCAGCAAGGGCGGGCTGATGATAAACCGCCGTCCACAACCGATTTAAGCACCCCGCTGGCGAACACGACGGGGCGCGCGCATAATACCACCCATGGCTGGTAGATCTCCTCTCGGTGGCTTGGCAATACGAGCCTTCGTAGGCTGGCTGGTCCGCGTAACCGCCGATCAAGCCTTCGGCGTGCCACGGACGACCCGGTGGTTCGTCGCCGCGTATAGTCAGCCGGACGATGCCATCGAGGCGGTCCGCAAGCAGTTCGGATCAGAAACCGATACGATCGTTGCCCACCGAACCCTGACTAGAGACGAGCTCGAACGCTCTCGTGTGGAAATGATGGAAGTAAAGCCATATGCCAGATCGCCGCGCGAAGTGCGCTGAGAGAAATTAGCGAAGGACCTGATAATGTCAATGATGCTCACGGGTCTCCGGACCGGTCCTGGGGCCATTCGTTTTTTTCGTTCCGGATACTCCTGTTCCGCCACAGCCAAGGCATCTGATCTTGCCTGCGCCATCGCAAAAGGCGCACTCAGAGGGTAAGCCACGCGCGTTGATGTAGACGCCCGCACCGACACAATATCGGCATTCTTGAGTACCAAGGCCAAGGCAAGACAGGCACGGGGGTTGATATTCGCCCATGCTCGTCAATATGCGCGCTTCCCCTGCCGATCGCTAGCGGGGTGATTGAGACGGTCACATGTCTCGGGTCGCGGAGGGTGGCGCTCACTCTTCCACCAGGGGCTGTCCGGGTTCTTGACCTTGATCCAGTCCCTCGAGCGACCCGAGCGGTAGCGGCTGTCCCGACGCTTCGAGACGATGCCCTCCAGGCCCAGCCTGCAGGCGTGCTCGAACATCAGCTCGGCCTCGCCGTCGAGGTGGTCGGTGTACGCGATGCCGGGCCGCTCCTTCGCGAGCAGCCGTCCGAGCCTCGCCTTGCGCTTCTCCAGGGGCTCGGCCCGGCAGTCCGTGCCGTCCAGCTCCAGCAGGTCGAAGGCGTAGAGGATCGCGTCGGGGTTGACCCGCTTCGCGTGCAGCAGCGCGAAGTCCGCGACCCCGTCGGGCCCGCAGACCACGGCCTCGCCGTCGAGGACGATCGAGCTTGGCCCGGAGCCCGGCCACGGCCTCGACGATCCGCGGGAAGCGCTCCGTCCAGTCGTAGCCTCGCCTCGTGTAGACGCGGACGCGCTTCCCCGTACGGCGGACGACCAGCCGGTAGCCGTCGTGCTTGATCTCGTGCAGCCAGCCGTCACCGGCCGGCGGCGCCTTGGCGAGCGTCGGGATGCAGGGTTCGATGAAGCCCGGGGACCTGCGGACCTTGGATGGCTTGCCCCATTCCATGCCCGCGTGATTCCAGGCGGTACCGGAATCCGCAAGCCGTGTGAGGCCGCGGGCCGGCCAGGTCCCCCTTTGCGGGCGCATGCCAAGGCGGAACCTCCAAGCTGCATCACGCCAGACGTTCTCGACATAGCGGCGTGATCTCCGCGTCGAACTTCGTTCCCCTCCGTTCCATGCTACAAAAGGGGCCATGCCCAGTGTCACGTGCTACGTCGTCCTGCCCTTCGCCCGCGGCGACGAGGGCGTGCTCGTGCCCAAGGAAGGCAGCCGCTTTGGCCCGGGCGAAAATCCTTGCGGCCGTCGAAGTGGGCGCCGTGGCCTTTTCGCGGTCGGGCGATCCGGCGGTCGGCGAGTTCGAGCCAGCTCACTTGCTCGGGCAGTTCGGCGACGGTCCGGACGATCTCTCCGAACTGTAGGCGCCTCGTCGTGGGCAGCCGCCTCGACCTGGTGTTTCTTTCCGGCGCTCTCTACCCGGCGGGCAGCGTCATCGTTCAGTCTTGCCCCGACGCCGCAGCTGAACTCCCCGGCGACGCGGGAATGGCAGAGATGGGTCACGAGCCGCCCGCAGGAAACCCACAACGCACGAGCGGATGGAACGCTACTTCATGTATCCGACGTAATAGATGCCAATCACGTTACCTGATGCGTCCCTGATCGGATCGTACCCCGTAGCGTAAGGCTTGCCCTACCGGCGGTGCAGCCGCTCTCTCACTGGGCTGACGTTGTAGGCGCTGACCGCAGCCTGCTCGGCGGCAGCCTCCGGCGTCATGCCGCGCACATAGGCATGGCGCCACACCCGCGCCGGGATGCTCCCGGCACTGATCCCGTGCGCCCGCAACAAGGTGGCGACGGCGAGCGCGTGCCATTCGGCGAAACCAGGCTCCGGTTGCGGCTGGGGCGGCTTGTGCGAATTGTTTGGACGCGAAGGACGGGGAGCATGCGGCATGATTCTACTCTACTCGATATACTCTACTCGACGGCTAACAGTGGCCGCACCCGTGGGTCGTAGCGTTACGAACGAAGTGCGGATTTGCTACATTACACCTAGCGTGGGAGAGATTCAAACTTTGCCTATGACGGCGCTTTCCAGATTTGCCTCACGCACAATCCAGCAGGCCCCGAGCACGACTTCCCCCATCAAGGGTGGGCACGGGGCCCGTAGGTCCCGCGCCCTGATTGTGGAGCGAATTGCCTGATCGACTTTGCCGTCGGCTCGAACTCCCGAGCCAGTTCCTCGGGCGACCGGCCGGCCTGCACCAGCTCGATCATCTGCCGACGGAATTCGGCTGTGTAGGGTGGTCTCGTCTTCGCCATCGTGGACTCCTTGAACACAAATGTTCGGGTGTCCACGAAACCGGGTCAACTTCATCATTTGGTTTGGCGTACGCATGTGTGGCGCTTGTATGACGTGGATTGTCGAAATTGTGACTCACTGTAACCTGAATTCGCCTACATAATTCGCAAGTGGCCGTTGGCGCCAGGGCAGCAC
>CAVWIS010000003.1:0-55359 GCA_963755055.1 uncultured Alphaproteobacteria bacterium
GCGCCCGACAAGATTCGAACTTGTGACCTTTGCCTTCGGAGGGCAACGCTCTATCCAGCTGAGCTACGGGCGCCTGAGGTGATCCGCCCTACATAGCCGAAGCCCGGTCCAGCGGCAACGGCGCGTGGAACGCCCGGCGGGTCCGAGGCAGGACCGGGGTCAGCCGCCGGGCGCGCCCGTCGCTCCGCCTGGTCCATTCCGCGCCCCTTCCTCGGCCTTGGAGGTCCGCGCGCAGGGAGCCTCCCCCTCACACCAGCCCCAGCAGCGGCTCCAGCGACCCTTCCGCGAAGTCCGGCCTGGCGTCGTCCAGCGGTGCCAGCCCCATGCGGTTGTGCCAGTAGACCGGCATGCCGGCCGCCCGCGCGCCGGGCACGTCGGCGGCGGAGCCGGCGACGAACAGGGTGCGCCGAGGCTCGGCGCCGAGCGCCGCCAGCGCGGCGCGATAGGGCGCGGGATGCGGCTTGTACCAGCCTGCGGTCTCCGCCGTGATCACGGCGCGGAACGGGCCGCCGGCGCGGGCGGCGGCGAGGCGGCCGAGCGCCTCGGAGCAGTTGGTCGCGACGGCGAGCGGCACCCGCGCCGCGAGCTCGACGACGATGCGGCAGGTCTCCGGCCACGGCTCGAGGTCGGCCCAGCGGCGGACGAGGGTGTCCGCGTGCTCGCCGGGAATTCCGGCCGCCAGCGCCGCCTCGCGCACGATGCCCTCGTAGGGGCGGTAGGCACCGGCCCGGTAGGTGAGCGCAAGATATTCGCGGCGCCAGCGATAGCCGTCCTCGGGCGAGCCGGCGACGGCGTTCCACAGCTGCCACGAATCGAGCAGCGCGGTGAGGAGATCGAAGATCACCGCGTCGTAGGGGCGGGCTTTTGGCGGCACGTGTCCGGCCTTTGGCGATCGTGTTCCAGAGCGAGGCGGCGCGGTGGGCGGGATCGGGTATCACGATGCTATCCGATCGGCGACAAGAGAGCGTGCCCGGCCTGCCACGTACCTCTCCGCTGGTTGCGGGTCACGAAGATGACCGAAGGGGCGCCCCAAGCGCACCCCAACCGAGTCTCGCCTGGGGTGGCCAATTGTGGCAACATGCAAGGCGATGGACCGCGCCACCTTGATCGATGTCTTGAGGACGTACGATGCCGCTCTGCGCGAGAACGGCGCGATTGGCGTTTTCATTTTCGGCTCTCGGCACTCACCGCCCGGACAGCGATCTCGACCTCTTCATCGATTATGATCCGGCGGCGAAAGTACCGAACATGTTCCGCCTGATGCAGATCGAGGAAAAGATCTCGCAGGCTCTCGGTATCCCGGTCACCATTACGACGCGGCCTGCGTTGCACCCGTTGATGAAAGACAGCATCGAGCGGGACGCCGTTCGGATCTTGTGATGTCGAAGGATCCGACGGTCGCCGTTCGGGATTGCCTCGCGGAGATTGCAATTCTGCACGACTAATATTCTCCGGCTTCAGTCTGTCCGCGCCAATACCTGCTCCAGGGCCGCAAAGAACCGCGGCCACCCGCCCTGGGCGCCCTGGTAGGCCTGCTGCTGATCCGGCCGGAAGCCCGACTGCTCCATGCGCAGGCGGGTCCCCGTGCTCGTCGGGGTGAGGGTCCAGGTGACGACACTCTCCAGACCATAGGCCGCCCAGGTGTAGGACAGCGTCTTGTTCGGCTCGACCGCCATGACCTGACAGTCGACAGTGCCCCAGTCGGCGCGAAGATTGAAGCGGTGGTCCACGACAGGCTTGAAGTCGTTCTTCATCAGCCACTCCTCGATCAGGTGTGGTTGCGTGAGCGCACGCCAGATCTTTTCCGGCGGATGAGGGATCTCACGCTCGACAACGACGGAGCGCGCTTCGGTCGCAGTACTGGTCATTGGTCCATCTCCTTTTTTGCAAATCTTCGAGGTGGTCGAGCCGGCTCGTGAAACCCGCTACGGCCGTTTCCGGTGGAATTGAATCGCACCTGATGACTGCCTCGGCCGGAAACGGCCGTAGACTCTTGCGCTGCGCATGTTCTTTATCGGCGAACCGGGTCCACTTCGCCGGAACATGCACTGAATGACCCGCTCCTCAAGCGCTCGTTGGTCTCTTCACCGACGTGTTCAGCGCCACGGCGGCGCGAATGAGCGCCTTCAACGCCTTTTCATCGATCCTGTCGCCCTCATGAAAATCGATGGCACGCCTGGTGTTGCCTTCGAGGCTGGAGTTGAAGAGCCCTGAAGGGTCCTCCAGCGAGGCGCCCTTGGCGAAGGTCATCTTCACGACACTCTTGTACGTCTCGCCGGTGCAGATAATTCCGGCATGCGACCACACCGGAACCCCTCTCCACTTCCACTCCTCGACCACCTCGGGGTCGGCCTGCTTGATCAGAGTTCGGACCCGAGCGAGCGTCTCGCCGCGCCAATCGCTCAGCTCCTTGATTCTCGCATCGATCAGCCGGGAGGGAGAGTCTTCGCCTTTACCTTCCTTCGAGCCGCTTGCCCTCTTCTTCATGGTTGCTGTCGCTCCTTTGGCAACGACGGAGAGCGTCTTGGTCGCGGGTTTGCTCATTGGTCCATCCTTTTGAGCAGGTCTTCGAGATGGTCGAACCGGCTCTGCCAGAACCCGGCCATCCGGCTTGTCCAGTCGATCAGGGGGGCAAGCGCGCCGAGCTGCGCGCTATAATGGGTCTGGCGTCCTTCATGGCGGTCGCGTACCAGCCCGGCCTGCCTCAAAACGCCGAGATGCTTCGACACGGCCGGCTGCGAGACCCCGGACCGGGCCGTCAAGGCCCCCACCGTCTGCTCTCCTTCGCGGCACAGGCGCTCGAAGATCGCCCGCCGGGTCGGATCGGCCAGCGATCTGAACAGAATGGCATGGGGGTCCGGCATCACGATCCATAACCTGTTGGCTATCGATCACACCAATAACCGCTCGGATATATGAGTCAAGCGGAAATCGTAGGGTGGGCAAAATCCGACGCAGGCGGAAAATGCGCGTGCAGGCCGTGCGTGGATTTTGCCCACGCGGTCGGCCTTGCCGTGTGCAACGGAAGGCGCTTTCGCACGCACGGGCCTCGTGAGCGATTTGTTCACGCGCGGGCGGAACCGGCCCGTCGGACCGCGTGGGCAAATCGCCCGCAACGCATCACCAAATATCACCTGCCGTGCGGGGCGATTTGCCCACCCTACCAGCCCGCTAGGAGCGATCCGGCCCCTCCTCTCAGCCCACGGTCACGCGGCAGGTCTGGTAACTTTCCGCGCCGGCACATAGTGCGCCGCAAGGACATGCTTGTCGCGAGCCAGCGCCCGACAGGCAATCGCCACGACGGCGGGCAGTTCGTCCTTCTTCAGGTAACCCATGATCGTCCGCCGGCCAACTCCAAGCAGTGTCGCCGCTTCCGTCAACGAGAGCCCCAGCGCTATCCGCCACCGGGCAAAATCCGCTCCCGTCATCGGCTCCTGCTCTTCCGCGATCCGCCTCAGCGTCGTCGCCGAAATATCCAGAGGACCCCATTTCGTCGGGACGGGCCAGGATATCCCCAGGCCATCCTCCACGATGTGCGCCTTGGCAAAGGTCTTGGCGTCATCCATCAGCGGTGCGAAATGCACGCTGCGGGCGATCAGTCCGGTCATGTCGAGATCGCGGTCACGCCGATCGCCGGCGAAGCGGACGCGCAGAACCCGGTCGCCGGCCGCCCGCACCTTCGTCACTCTTGCGATGTCGCCGCCCATGGTCACCTCTGGAATTCGTCCCACATCGCCGACAGCTCAATCCGATGTTCCGCTATCCAGCGGCGAGCCTGCTTCAGGACTCTGCCGGGCGCGTCACCAGCCAGCAGGTCGCCGTTCGAGATGCGCATCTTGGCGGCGAAGTCGGAGCCCTTGATGTGCACATGCGGAGGATTCTCGTCCTGAAAGAACATCAGGAGCTTGAAGCTGCCAAACCTCGCGATTTCCGGCATCCACGCTCCCGCGTCCGCCCCTATATAGGGCAATATTTGCCCTAGTTCAAGCGTGACAGTCCGGATGGCCGCCGGGAGTTGGATGGCGAAGGGGAGCCAGTCAGAGTACCGGGGTGGGACGCGCGCCATCCTCTTCGATGGTTGCGGAATCCGGACACGATGTGATCTACATGCCCGATGTCGCACCGCGCGCGACCGACGCTGAGGTCATTGGCGGTGCGAACAGGGAAAACCGGCTGCTGCTGACTGAAGACAAGGATTTCGGTGACTTGGTCTTTCGTCGAGCACGGCCAGTCCCCGGCATTGTCCTTCTGCACATCAACTCGGCGGACATCCCGCTCGAAGCGGCACGGTCAGGCGAGGCCGTGCACTCGGGAACCGACGCATGGGGAAGTCATTGGCGGGTGGATGTAACTGTCAGACGACACGGAAGAGCGCTGTGGTAAGAACGGCTTGGATTGTCCGCACCGGCGAGAATGTGCCGGAGTTCGTCACCTGTGGGTGCTGTGATGAACGCGAAGAAACCCGAAAGGAGCAAAGCGCCGTCCCTCCTCGACGTGGTCGCTTTGCTGACCGACCATCCGATCGAGGGATTGGCACGCGGTCAGGTGGGCACGATCGTGGAGCGACTGGACGACAAGACTTCGCTCGTCGAGTTCAGCGACGACCAGGGGCGTGCCTACGCGATCGCACCTTGCCCGCTGGCCGACCTGCTCGTCCTGCACTACGTCCCGGAGACGACCTGATCGGCGTCGACCAAATCATATGCGATCACCCTGCGCCCGTAGGTCGACCATGAATATCCTGCTGCTCAACCCCAACACGACGCAGGACGTCACCGATCTGATGCTCGCCGCCGCACGACGCGCCGCCGCGCCCGGCACGACACTCATGCCGCTGACCGCGCCGCGCGGCGTGCCCTATATCGCGACCCGTGCCGAAGCGCAGATCGGCGGCGCCATCGCGCTGGAGATGCTGGCCGGGTTTTCTGGCCATATCGACGCGGCGATCATCGCGGCGTTCGGCGATCCCAGCCTGCTGGCGGCGCGCGAGCTGTTCGATTTCCCCGTGGTCGGCATGGCCGAGGCGGCGATGCTGACCGCCTGCATGCTGGGCCGGCGTTTCGCCATCGTCACCTTCGCGCAGGCGCTCGAGCCCTGGTACCAGGAATGCGTCGACATGCATGGGCTCGGCGGCCGTTGCGCCGGCATCCGCGCCCTTGACGGCGCATTCCGCTCGATCGCCGGCGTGCAGGACGAGAAGGAAGAGCTGCTGGTCGAGCTCGCGCGCCGCGCGGTCGCGGAGGACGCCGCCGACGTGGTGATCCTCGCCGGCGGGCCGCTTGCCGGTCTCGCCCATCGCGTCGCCGACCGCATCCCGGTGCCGGTGGTCGACCAGGCGGCGGCCGCGGTGAAGCAGGCCGAGGCGCTGGTGGCGCTGGCGCCGCGCAAGGCGACCGCCGGATCGTTTCGCCGGCCCGCCGCCAAGCCGACGACCGGCCTCGCCGACGCGCTGGCCCGCCGGATCGAGCATCGGGACTGAGGTCTCTTTGCACCCTTAATGGGGTTTACTTTCAAGACAGAGTATGATATTTCGGGGTTACGTCCGGTCGTGGCTCACACCCGCGCGCGGATCGGCGCGCGACCCGAAGGAGGACGGCTTTGCTCCCGCGAAGACCGCCTGAAATAACAGGGGAAATACAGGGTGCCCGCCGTGGAGGAGGCATGGATGGGCGCCGCCCGGCCGGCCTTGTTATCCGAGAACAACAAATACAACGCGGAAACAACGATCAACGCCCGGGGGCCGCCGGCGACCCGGCGGCCACAGCTTTCCGAAAAACAGTCGGATCAGACGGAAACAATAGGGCGAGGCGCCGGCTGCCGCAAAGCGCCCTCGCTCCACACGGGCAGGGAAGGAGGCCACCGGCCGCCTGATAATACAGGGCGAAATACAGGTGATCACGCGGAGGCCCGCTTGCGGCTTCCACCCCCCGCCTCCGGCGCTCTATATAGGGCGGAGCGAGCGGAGCGCGGCGGCCGCGGCGGCTCAGGGGTCCGCGCCGGGAAGACCAGGGAGCGCCACCATGACCATGCAGGCGGAGAAGCGCGAGGCAAAGTCCGGCACGCCGGCCAGGGAATCCGCGCATTTCGACTGGGAGGACCCGCTCGATCTCGAGAGCGAGCTCTCGGAAGAGGAGCGCATGGTGCGCGACACCGCGCGCGGCTATGCGCAGGACAAGCTGTTTCCAAGAGTGCTCATGGCCTACCGCGAGGAGCGCTTCGACCGCGAGATTTTGAGCGAGATGGGCGCGCTCGGCCTGCTCGGCTCCACGGTGCCGGAGGAATACGGCGGCGCCGGGCTCGGCTACGTCGCCTATGGGCTGATCGCCCGCGAGGTCGAGCGGGTCGATTCGGGTTACCGCTCCGCCATGTCGGTGCAGTCGTCGCTGGTGATGTATCCGATCCTCGCCTACGGCAGCGAGGCGCAGCGCAAGAAGTATCTGCCAAAACTCGCCACCGGCGAGATGGTGGGCTGCTTCGGTTTGACCGAGCCCGACCACGGCTCCGACCCGGGCTCGATGGTGACCCGGGCCGAGAAGGTTCCGGGCGGCTTTGCGCTCACCGGCGCCAAGATGTGGATCAGCAATGCGCCGATCGCCGACGTCGCGGTGATCTGGGCCAAGCTCGACGGCGTGATTCGCGGCTTCATCGTCGAGCGCGGCACCAAAGGGTTCTCCACGCCGAAGATCGAGGGGAAGCTGTCGCTGCGCGCCTCGGTCACCGGCGAGGTGGTGCTCGAGGGCGCAGTGGTGCCGGAGGAGAATCTGCTGCCCAACGTCAAGGGGCTGGCCGGCCCGTTCGGCTGCCTCAACAAGGCGCGCTTCGGCATCGCCTGGGGCTCGATGGGCGCGGCGGAGTTCTGCTGGCATCGCGCCCGACAATACGTGCTCGACCGAAAACAGTTCGGCCGGCCGCTCGCCGCCAACCAGCTGATCCAGAAGAAGCTCGCCGACATGCAGACCGAGATCACGCTCGGCCTGCACGCGGCGCTGCGCCTCGGCCGGCTGATGGAGGCGGGCAAGGCGGCGCCGCCGGCGATCTCGCTGATGAAGCGCAACAATTGCGGCAAGGCGCTGGACATCGCGCGGCTTGCCCGCGACATGCACGGCGGCAACGGCGTCAGCGACGAGTTCCACGTGATGCGGGTGCTGTCGAACCTGGAGACGGTGAACACCTACGAGGGCACCCACGACATCCACGCGCTGATCCTCGGTCGCGCCCAGACCGGGATCCAGGCGTTCTTCTGAGCGCATGTTCCGGCGAAGTGGATACCGGTTCGCCGACAAAGAACATGCGCCACTAAAGAAAAGGTCGGCGCCATGAAGGTCGACGGCAAGCAGTTCCGCACCATCTGGCTCGAACCGGACGGCACTTCGGTCGGCATCATCGACCAGACGCGGCTGCCGCACCGCTTCAAGACGGTGCGGCTTGCCGGGCTCGACGCGGCGGCGCACGCCATCCGCTCGATGCAGGTGCGCGGGGCCCCACTGATCGGGGTGACCGCCGCCTACGGCCTCGCCATGGCGCTCCGCCACGACGCCTCCGATGCCGCGCTGGCGGAGGCCACTGCCAAACTGATCGCGACGCGGCCAACCGCGATCAACCTGAAATGGGCGCTCGACGAGATGACGCGGGCGGTGCGCGGTTTTTCCGGCGCCGAGCGGGTGGCGGCAGCCTTCAAGCGGGCATCGGAAATCTGCGAGGAGGACGTCGCCATCAATCAGGGGATCGCGGCCCACGGGCTGCCGCTGATCGAGGCGGCGGCGCGGAAGAAGCCGGGCGAGCGGGTCAACATCCTCACCCACTGCAATGCCGGCTGGCTCGCCGCGGTCGACTGGGGCACCGCGACCGCGCCGATCTATCTGGCGCACGAGCGCGGAATCGAGGTCCATGTCTGGGTCGACGAGACGCGGCCGCGCAACCAGGGCGCCTCGCTCACCGCCTGGGAGTTTTCTCATCACGGGGTGCCGCACACGGTGATCGTCGACAATACCGGCGGCCACCTGATGCAGCACGGGATGGTCGACCTCGCCATCGTCGGCACCGACCGGGTGGCCGGCAACGGCGACGTCTGCAACAAGATCGGCACCTACCTGAAGGCGCTGGCCGCCCACGACAACGGCGTGCCGTTCTACGTGGCGCTGCCGTCGCCGACGATCGACTTCTCGGTCGCCGAGGGGATTTCCGGGATCCCGATCGAAGAGCGCGCCGCCGAGGAGGTGTCGACCATCACCGGGATGACCGAGGACGGCAGCATCGAGACGGTGCGCATCGTGCCGGAGGGCTCGGCGGTGGCGAACTACGGCTTCGACGTGACGCCGGCGCGCCTGGTCACCGGGCTTATCACCGAGCGCGGGGTGATCGCGGCGAGCCACGCGGCGCTCGCCGCCGCGTTCCCGGAGCGCGCCGCCCAGCTGCCGGACGCCGCCGAATGAGCCTGTTCGACGCGGGCGCGCTGGAACGCGACGAGCTTGTCCGCGTGCCGCCGGACCGGCGGCAATCGCCAACCGCGCTGGCGGTCGGCCGCGGCACCATGCGGCTCCTGTGCTCGCTCGGCCTCGCCACGGTCTGCGAACTGCCGCTCGCCTCGGGGCGCCGGGCCGACATCGTGGCGCTGGGGACCGATGGCGAGATCCGGATCGTGGAGGTCAAATCGTCGGTGGAGGATTTCCGCCTCGACCGCAAATGGCCGGATTACCGCCGGCACTGCGACCGGCTCTATTTCGCCACCGCCCTCGCGGTGCCGGCGGAGATTTTTCCCGAAGACGCCGGCCTGATCGTCGGCGACGCCTTCGGCGCCTCGATTCTCCGCGAGGCGCCGGAACACCGGCTCAAGCCCGCCACCCGCCGCAGCATGACGCTCCGCTTCGCCCGCGCCGCGGCGCTCAGGCTGCAGACGCTCGCCGACCCGGAATGCCGATAGGGATGCGCGTGCGCGGGACGAGCCCGCGCATGACGCCGCGCGTCACTTCGGGGCGCGCTTCGCCAAAATGCGCTGCAGGGTGCGGCGGTGCATGTTGAGGCGGCGCGCGGTCTCCGAGACGTTGCGGCCGCACAGCTCGTAGATGCGCTGGATGTGCTCCCAGCGCACCCGGTCGGCCGACATCGGGTTCTCCGGCGGCTCCGCCTTGTGGCCGTCATAGGCGAGGAGTGCCGCCACCACGTCGTCGGCGTCGGCCGGCTTCGACAGATAGTCCACCGCGCCGAGCTTTACGGCGTTCACCGCGGTCGCGATGTTGCCGTAGCCGGTCAGGATGATGCCGCGGGCCTCGGGCCGGCGCTGCTTGAGCGCCGAGATCACATCAAGGCCGTTGCCGTCGGCGAGCCGCATGTCCACCACCGCATAGGCGGGGGCGGCTTTTTCCACCTCCATCAGCCCGTCGGCCACGGATTCAGCGGTGGTCACCGCAAAGCCGCGGGTCTCCATCGCCCGGGCCAGGCGCTGGAGGAAGGATTTGTCGTCCTCGACGATCAGTAGCGAGCGGTCGCCGGGAATTTCCGCTGCCGTTGCGACATCGGTCATGGTCATGCTCCGTGGGGGCAACCGCCGCCCGGGCCTCGACCGTCGAGCCGGGGGCTGCCACAATTTCTCCACAGAGAAGATAAGCACCAAGGTCGCAGGCTCAAGGGCCGGCGGGCAATTCGGCGGGCCAAACCGGCGAAGAACGCTCGAAGTCCTCCCGCCCCCAGCGTACCCGCACCACCGCGCCCGACGCCGGGGCGGTCCGGTTGACGAAGGTGAGCGCGGCGCCGGAGCGCTCCAAGAGCGTCTTGGCGATGAAAAAGCCGAGGCCGAGCCCGGTGCTCTCGCCGTCGATCGCCGCCCCGCCCGGGCCGCGGCTGGTGACGTAGGGCTCGCCGATGCGGTCCATGACTTCCGGGGAAAAACCCGGGCCGTCGTCGCTGATGGTCACCGCGACGTCCTGGTCTGTCCAGCGCGCCGCCACCTCGACCCTGGCCTTGGCGAAATCGACCGCGTTCTCCACCAGGTTGCCGAGCCCGTAGACGATCGCCGGATTGTGTGCGCCGACCGGCTCGGCGGCGCGGTCCGGCGGCACCACGACGTCGATCGCCACCCCGAAATTGCGGTGCGGGGAGACGACCTCCTCGATCAGCGCGGTGAGCTTGAGGCGGTCGAACGGGCCGCTGGCGGTCGAGAGCTCGGTGAGCTTGCCGAGGATTTCCCGGCAGCGCTGGGCCTGCTCGCGCAGCAGCCGGACGTCCTCGGCATGGGGCGAGCCGGGCTCGAGGGCGCGCTCGAGCTCTTTGACCACCAGCACGATGGTGGAGAGCGGCGTGCCGAGCTCATGCGCCGCCGCCGCGGCCAGCCCGTCGAGCTGCGAAAGATGCTGCTCGCGGGCAAGCACCAGCTCGGTGGCGGCGAGCGCATGGGCGAGCAGCCGCGCCTCCTCGGCGATCTGCCACGCATAGGCGCCGATGAAGCCGAGGCCCAGCAGCAGCGCCAGCCAGATGCCCAGCATGTAGGTCGGCGGCAGCACCAGCGCATCGTCGCTCGCCCACGGCAGCGGCTCGTGGAAGAACACCAGCAGGGTGACGCAACCGGCGGTGAAGATGCCGAGCAGCAGCGTCATCCGGGGCGGCAGCGCGGTCGCCGAGATCAGCACCGGTCCGAGAAACAGGAAGGCGAACGGGTTCTGCAGCCCGCCGGTGAGGAAGAGCAGCGCGGCGAGCTGGGCGATGTCGAAGGCGAGCAGCCAGGCGGCGAAGTCGGGCTCCAGCCGGTGGGTCATCCGGTAGCGCAGGCGCAGCGCCACGTTGAGCCAGGCGCTGAGCGCGATCACGGTCAGGCAGGGACCGAGCGGCAGGTTGTAGTCCAGCACATAGTGGACGACGAGCACCGCTGCGGTCTGGCCGATGACGGCGAGCCAGCGCAGCCGCACCAGCGTGTCGAGGCGCACGTTGCGGCGTCCGTTCTGCAGCTGTTCGTGGATATCGACCGGCATGGCCGCAATGTAGGTGTTGCGATCCCGATCCGCCCGTCCGGCGTGCCCTCTCGGGCAGGCCGCAGGCTCGCCGCGGGCCGCCAGCCGGGTGGTCAGGCCCGCCCGGAACATCCGCCGGTTCAATCCTTTGTGTAGGGGCGCCGGACGCTTGCGCGAGATCTGCCGGGCCGGCATTGAGTTCGGGCCGAGATTCCGGGATTGCCGCCATGGACGCCGTCGCCGAACCCGCTGCCGCCATTGTGGTGGACCGCCTGGTCAAGATCTACAAGACCGGCACGGCGGTCGGCGGCATCTCGTTTTCGGTTCCGCGTGGCCAGATCGTCGGCCTGCTCGGCGGCAACGGCGCCGGCAAGACCACGACGATCGCCATGATCCTCGGCCTCGTCACCCCGACCTCGGGCAGGGTGACGATCAGCGGCTGCGAGATGCCGCGCCAGCGCTACCGGGTACTCCACCGGATGAACTTCGAGAGCCCCTATGTGGACATGCCGATGCGGCTTTCGGTGCGGCAGAACCTGACCGTGTTCGGCATGCTCTACGGCATCGACGACGTCGCCGGACGCATCGCCGAGCTCGCCGAGGAGTTCGACCTGGTCGACCTCCTCGACCGGCGGACCGGAAAGCTCTCGGCCGGGCAGAAGACCCGGGTGTCGGTGGCGAAAGCCCTGATCAACCGTCCGGACATTCTGCTGCTCGACGAGCCGACCGCCTCGCTCGACCCCGACACCGCGGACTGGGTGCGCGCGCGGCTCGCGCACTATCGCCGCCTCAAGGGTGCCACCGTGCTGCTCGCCTCGCACAACATGGCGGAGGTCGAGCGGCTGTGCGAGCGGGTGATCATCATGAAGAAGGGTCTCGTGGTCGACGACGACCCGCCCGGGACGCTGCTCGCCCGCTACGGCCGCGACACGCTCGAGGAGGTCTTTCTCGACGTCGCCCGCGGCCGCCGCGAGCCGGTCGGGGCGGCGCCATGACCGGCATGCTCGCGCTGCGCCGGATCGCCGCGTTGGTCCTGCGCTACTGGTACCTGCTGCGCTCCTCGTGGCCGCGCCTCCTGGAACTGATCTACTGGCCGGCCGTGCAGATGCTGATGTGGGGGTTCCTGCAGCTCTACATCGCGCAGAATGCCGGTTTCTTCGCCCGCGCCGGCGGCACCTTCATCGGCGCGGTGCTGCTGTGGGACATCCTGTTCCGCGGCCAGCTCGGCTTCTCGATCTCGTTTCTCGAGGAGATGTGGTCGCGCAACCTCGCCAATCTGATGATCAGCCCGCTGCGCCCGATCGAGTTCATCGCCGCGCTGATGATCATGAGCCTGGTCCGGCTGGCGATCGGGATGGTTCCGGTGACGCTGCTGGCGCTCGGCTTCTTCGACTTCAACCTCTATTCGCTGGGCTTTGCGCTGGCGGCGTTCTTCGCCAACCTGATCCTCACCAGCTGGGCGATCGGGATCCTGGTATCGGGCATCGTGCTGCGCAACGGGCTCGGCGCCGAGAGCATGGCGTGGACCATCATGTTCCTGCTGCTGCCGCTGACCTGCGTGTACTACCCGGTCACGACGCTGCCGGAGGCCCTGCAGGTCGTCGCCTGGATGCTGCCGCCGACCTACGTCTTCGAGGGCATGCGGGCGCTGCTGATCGGGCACGTCTTCCGCGCCGACCTGATGCTCGACGCGCTCTGGCTCAACGCGGTGTGGCTGGCAGCTTCGGTTGCGGCGTTCGGGGCACTGCTGCAGAGCGCCCGCCGCAACGGCTCGCTGCTGCAATCGGGCGAATGACACGCCAGGGGCGAACCGCGCCTTCATGCGTTCCATGCGTATTGACGCATATGGCTGGCACCCGACAATCGGCGTCATAGTTAATGATTCCGGTGACTAGGCGATTCGGCTTGGTTGACGCGATGACGAAAAGACGACAGGGTGCCGCACTGCAACAGGGGCGGGGGCCTCGATTAAATGCCTATTGGTGAGTTCGGCAGCGCGCCGCCATTGCCCGCCGAGGGCGGAACGCTGCTGGCGACATCGATGTACTGGTTCTACGAGATGGGCCACGCGGCCCTGAACCCATCGCGGGCGCTGGCCGATGCCGGGCTCTTCTACTTCAAGAACCCCTTCAATCCGCTGTCCTACACGCCGCTCGGCAAATCGATGGCGGCATCCTGCGAGCTGTTCGAGCGCTCGACCCGCCGCTACGACGAGCCCGACTGGGGCATCGAATCGACGCTGGTCGGCGGCCAGCGTGTGCCGGTACGAATCCACACGGTCTGGCAGCGCCCGTTCTGCGAGCTCCTGCATTTCGAGCGCCTGATCGAGCATCCGCCGCGGCGACCGCAGCCCAAGCTGCTCATCGTGGCGCCGATGTCGGGTCACTACGCGACGCTGCTGCGCGGCACCGTCGAGGCGTTCCTGCCCAACCACGACGTCTACATCACCGACTGGGTCGATGCCCGCACCGTGCCGGTGGCCGAGGGGCGCTTCGATCTCGACGACTACGTCGACTACGTGATCGAAATGCTGCATTCGCTGGGCGGCGATACCCACGTGATCGCGGTGTGCCAGCCTTCGGTGCCGGTGCTCGCCGCGGTCGCCCTCATGGAGGCCGATGCCGACCCCTACGTGCCAAATTCGATGATCCTGATGGGCGGCCCGATCGACACCAGGCGGAACCCGACGGCCGTCAATCGGCTCGCCGAGCAGCGCGGGATCGAGTGGTTCCGCCGTAACGTGATCACCAAGGTGCCGTTCCCGCATCCGGGGTTCCTGCGCGACGTCTATCCGGGGTTCCTGCAGCTCAACGGCTTCATGACCATGAACCTCGATCGCCACATCGAGGCGCACAAGAATTTGTTCATGCATCTGGTGCGCGGCGACGGCGACTCGGCACAGAAACACCGCGAGTTCTACGACGAGTACCTTGCCGTCATGGATCTGTCGGCGGAGTACTACCTGCAGACCGTCGACACCGTGTTCGTCAAGCACCTGCTTCCCAAGGGCGAGATGATGCATCGCGGCCGCCGCGTCGATCCGGGAAAAATCCGGCGCGTCGCCCTGATGACGGTGGAAGGGGAGAACGACGACATTTCGGGAGTTGGCCAGACCGAGGGGGCACAGACGCTGTGCGTCAGCATCCCGGACGACCGCAAGGTTCATTACCTGCAGCCGGCCGTCGGCCACTACGGTGTGTTCAATGGCTCGCGGTTCCGCGCCGAGATCGCGCCGCGCATCTCCGACTTCATCCTGACCCACGACGCCAACTCGATGCGGCGCCTGTGGCGCCGTACCGTCGCGGTTCGCGCCTGAAAGCGCCGACGCAATCGATTCCGGCGCCCGGATTCATCGTTTGACCCAGCTCGGACGGGGCCTACCCTGTGCCGCGACGTCGGTTGCGCATCGGGCTGCCGCAGCGCAGCGTTGCCGGTCGCCCGATGCCGGCTTGATTCGATCCGGCGGCAATTGTGGCAGCGCCGTCCGACGAAACTTATGAACTGACATTCATCATTTAAACACTCAATATTTCGTGGGTTTACCCCACCCGATGCGCTGCTTCTTGCGGGTCGGCGATATTTGATCCGAAGGGACTGTACGCGCGCGCAAATGTGGCAGTATGGAAACCGGGGAAACCTCCTTGGATCCGACCGCATATGGCGCTGCGAGCCCTGCTTTACCGCCGTCCGACCGAACCGCAGGCGATCGAGGTCGTCTCCGAAGGGTCGTTCTACCTCATCCGGCTGCGCCGGCATCGCCAGGCGCGCCGCTATACGCTGCGCATCCAGGCGGCGACGCGCGAGGTGGTGCTGACCATGCCGCCGCGCGGCAGCGTCAAGGAGGCGCGCGCTTTCGCCACCAAGCACAGCGGCTGGATCGCCGCACGGCTCGGCCGGCTCGCCGCCGCGGTCCCGTTCCGCGACGGCACCGATGTGCCGTTGCGCGGCGTGTCGCACCGGATCGTGCACCGCGCCCAGCGCCGGGGCACGGTGTGGACGGAGACCGACGGGCGCGGCAACCGGCTGATCTGCGTCGCCGGCGACCGGCCACACCTGTCCCGGCGCGTCGGAGACTTCCTGCGCCGCGAGGCCAAGCGTGACGTCGAGGCGGCGAGCCGGAAATATGCCGAAAGGCTCGGCGTGACCCTCAAGCGCGTCTGCGTGCGCGACCAGACGAGCCGCTGGGGGTCGTGCTCGACCACCGGCGTGCTGTCGTTCTCCTGGCGGCTGATCCTGGCGCCGCCCTATGTGCTGGATTACCTCGCCGCGCACGAGGTGGCGCATCTCATCGAGATGAACCATTCGGCGCGGTTCTGGCGCCTGGTCGGACGCATCTGCCCGTCGATCGAGCGGGCAAAGGTGTGGCTCGACGTGCACGGGACCGACCTGCATCGCTACGGCGAGCAGGACGCCCCCCGCCCGCGCCGCAATCGCCCGATCTCCGACCAGGCGGATCTCTAGAGCCGGAGCGAGCCGTCGCCGCCTAGCGGCGTCCGAACAGCCGGTCGATCAGCCAGCCATCAAGGCCTGCGCTCGGTTCGGGCACCGGCGGGCGGCCGGGATTCTGCGCGACCGGGGCCTGATGGGGCGGCGGAATGGCGACGGGCGGCAGCGGCGCCGGGTTGGACGCAAGCGGGACCGGCGCCCGCAGGCCGGGCAGATCGGCGACCGGCACGCCCTGGTGGGCCGTCTTCATGAACCGGCTCCAGATCTCCACCGGCAGGCCGCCGCCGGTGGTCTTCCGCGTCGGCGAATTGTCGTCGTTGCCGAGCCACACGGCGGCAACGAGATGCGAGGTGTAGCCGACGAACCAGGCGTCGCGGAAATCCTGGCTGGTTCCGGTCTTCCCGGCCGCCGGCCAGCCGGACAGCTCGGCCTTGCGCGCCGTCCCGGTCAGCAGCGTCTCCTGCATCATGCGGTTCATCATGCCGACGTGGCGATCCTCGATGACGCGGCCGAGATTGTGCGGCCGCGCCCGGTAGAGGGTCTTTCCGTCCGCGGTCACCACGCGCTCCACCACGTGGGGCGAGATCGCGATGCCGCCATTGGCGAACGGCGCGAAGGCCGAGGTCAGCTCGAGCACCGATACCTCCGACGTGCCGAGCGCGATCGACGCGTTGGACTCGAGCTTCGAGGCGATGCCAAGCCGATGCGCGGTGCGCACCACCGCCGCCGGGGAGACTTCCAAGGTGAGGCGCACCGACACCGTGTTGAGCGACAGTGCGAGCGCTCGCGTCAGCGTCACCGGCCCAAAATATTCGCGGCCGTAGTTCTCCGGCCGCCAGCCCTTGATATCGATCGGACGGTCGTCGCGGATGGTGTCGGGGGTCAAGCCGCGTTCCAGGGCGGTGAGATAGACGAACGGCTTGAAGGCGGAGCCTGGCTGGCGCCGGGCGGCGACCGCGCGGTTGAACTGGCTGTCGCCGTAGTTCCGCCCGCCGACCAGCGCGCGTACGGCGCCGTCCGGCGTCATGGCGACGATCGCGCCCTGGCCGACGGCGAACTTGTCGCCCTTCTGCGCCAGTTCCTCCACCAGCGCCTTCTCGGCGGCAGCCTGCAGGCTGCGATCGATCGAGGTCTCGACCGTGACGTCGTGCTCGACGTGCCCGATGAGGTCGTTGAGCACATCCATGACCCAGTCGGCCACATAATTGCCCGAGCCGCCCGGACGCTGCTTGAGGATGCGCGGGGCATGGGCGATCGCGGTCTTCGCCATCTCGTCGGAGACGAAGCCGGCATCCGCCATGGCGACGAGGGTGATCTGGGCACGCCGCTCGGCGCCGTCCGGATTGCGTGTCGGCGCCAGCCGCGACGGCGATTTGACGAGGCCCGCGAGCAGAGCCGCCTCGGCAAGCGTGACCTGGCGCGCCGGCTTGCCGAAATAGCGCTGTGCCGCCGCCTCCACCCCGTAGGCGCCGGACCCGAAATAGACGCGGTTGAGATAGAGCTCGAGGATCTGCGTCTTGGTGAACTTGCGCTCCAGCCAGAACGCCAGCAGGAGCTCCTGCAGCTTGCGCTCCAACGTGCGCTCCTGGGTGAGGAAGAGGTTCTTGGCGAGCTGCTGGGTGAGCGTCGACCCGCCCTGGGAGACGCCGCGGCGCAGCACGTTGGCGACCACGGCCCGCGCCACCCCGATCGGATCGACGCCGTGATGCGAATAGAAACGGCGGTCCTCGATGGCGATGAAGGCCTGCGGCAGGTAGGCGGGCAGGTCCTTGAGCGCGACCGCCGCGCCGCCCATCTCGCCGCGCGTCGCCAGCACATGACCGTCGAGGCCGACGATCTGGATCGAGGGCGGGCGCTTCGGCACTTCCAGCGACTGGATCGGCGGCAGATGCGCGGCGGTCCAGACGATGACGCCGACCACGGCGATCACCGCCCAGATCCCGAGCACCAGTCCCCAGTAGACCAGCCGTCCGAGCAGCGATCGTTTGTGGCGACCGCCGCCGCGGCCGCCGGTCCTGCGTTTCCTCGGCGCCTGGTCGCGCGGCTCCGCATCCTGGCGGCTGCGCCGTCGCCCGCCGTCCTGCGGGCCGGCGCGCCGCTCCTCGCGCGCGGCCGGCGCCGGCCGCGCCTTGCTGGTCGGCTCGTCCGGCTCGATCGCCCCTGGACGGTCGCGCGGATCGATCCGCAGCTCGCGGGTCCTGGCCGGTGCAGCGTCGAAGGCCGGCTCGCGGCGCTCGCGACTCTTGCGTCGTCCCACCGCCATGTCGGTCCCGCCATCCGGCCCGGCAACTCGGGCACCCCTGAAACCACGCTAGGTCGGGCGGTTTAAGGGGGGGTAAAGATTGGACGGGCGGCCGTCGCGAGCGAGCAGGAGCGGGGCCCGACCTACGTGGTCGGGACCGGCACCTTGTGGCTACGATCGCCCTCTCCGCCGGCCGGCGCCAGCTGCTTGATCAGCGCGCGCTTGATCGCGGTCTGGCGCGGCGGCGAGGTGATCTTCGCCCCCAGGAGATCGGTGACGTAGAACACGTCGACCACGCGCTCGCCGAACGTCGCCACGTGGGCGGAGGCGATGTTGAGATTGAGCTTCGACAGGGTGGCGGTCAGCTCGTAGAGCAGGCCGGGCCGGTCGAGCCCGGCGATCTCCACCACCGTGTAGCGGTTCGACCATTGATTGTTGATCAGCACTTCCGGCTCGATGGCGAACGCCCTGATCCGGCCCTTCGGCACCGCGCGCTTGGCCACCACCTCGGGCAGCTTGAGGTCGCCGCGCAGCGCGCGCTCGATGCCGCTGGCGATCCGCGCGGCGCGCCGGCGCTCGTCCTCGTCGTGGTCGAACTCGCGGGAGATCGCGATGGTATCGAGGGCGAGGCCGTCGGTCGTGGTGTAGATCTGGGCGTCGACGATGTTGGCGCCGGCAACCGCGCAGGCGCCGGCGATGATCGACAGGAGTCGCGGATGGTCGGGCGCCAGCACGGTCAGCTCGGTGACGCCGCGCGCCGCATCGAAGCCGACCTCGGTGGCGAGCGATTGGCCGGTCTGCTCGGCGGCGCGCACGAACCGCGCATGGGCGATCTTGTGCGCGAGATCCACTTTGAGCCAGTAGGCCGGGTAGTGCCGCGCCACATAGGCGTCGATCTCGGCCTGCGTCCAGCCCTCGAGCGCCGCCGCAAGCTCGGCCTGGGCGATGGCGACGCGGCGGCCGCGGTCGACCTCGGAGAAGCCGCCGGTGAGCACCGGCTCGGTCTCGTAGTAGAGGGTTCGCAGCAGCTGCGCCTTCCAGCCGTTCCACACGCCCGGCCCGACCGCCCTGATATCGGCCGTGGTCAGGATGGTGAGCAGCTTCATGCGCTCGAGCGACTGCACCACGGCGGCGAAATTCTCGATCGTCTTGCGGTCCGACAGGTCGCGCGACTGGGCGACCGTCGACATCACCAGATGATTCTCCACGATCCAGGCGACCGTCTCGGTCTCCGCCAGCGAAAAGCCGAGCCGCGGGCAGAATCGGCGGGCGATCCTCGCGCCCGCGATCGAGTGGTCCTCGATCCGCCCCTTGGCGATGTCATGGAGGAACAGCGCCACGTGGAGCACCGCGCGGTTCTGCGGCTGGATCGTGCGCATCAGCTCGCTGGCCAGCGCGAACTCCTCCTTGTCGCCGCGCTCGATGTCGTGGAGCACGCCAATGCAGCGCAGCAGGTGCTCGTCCACCGTGTAGTGGTGGTACATGTTGAACTGCATCATCGCGACGATGCGGCCGAACGCGCGGACGAAATGCCCGAGCACGCCCGCCTCGTTCATGCGGCGAAGCACTATCTCGGCATTGTTGCGCGACGTCAGAATCTCCAGGAACAGGCGGTTGGCCTCGGGATTCTCCCGCAACCCGGCATCGATGAGATTGAGCGAGCGGGTGACGGCGCGCATCGCATCGGGATGGAAGGCAAGATCGTGGCGGTCCGCCAGATGGAACAGCCGGATGAGGTTGACCGGATCGCGGCGGAACGCGTCGCCATCCGCGATGTTGATCCGGTTGTTGTCGACCACGAAATCCTCGGTCTCGCTCAAGGTGCGCCGGCCGCGCGGGCGGAACTTCGCCATCATGCGGTTGAGCATCGGCACCGCCTTGGCCTGGCGGTCCTCCAGCCCGGAGCACAGGATGGCGGTGAGATCGCCGACGTCCTTGGCGGTGAGGAAATAGTGCTTCATGAAGCGCTCGACGTCGCGCATGCCGGGATGCTCGGTATAGCCGAGCCGCACCGCGATCTCGCGCTGGATGTCGAAGGACAATCGCTCCTCGGCACGGCCGGTCACGAAATGCATGTGGCAGCGCACCGACCAGAGAAAATCCTCGCAGCGGCGGAACAGCAGGTATTCCTGCCGGTCGAACACGCCGCGCTCGATCAGCTCGTCGGGTTCGCGGACCCGGTAGACGTACTTGGCGATCCAGAACAGCGTATGGAGATCGCGCAACCCGCCCTTGCCGTCCTTGACGTTGGGCTCGACCAGGTAGCGCGACTGCCCGGCGCGGCGATGGCGCTCCTCGCGCTCGGCGAGCTTGGCGGCGACGAACTCGGCGGCCGTGCTCTGCACGATCTCCTTGTCGAACCGCGTCACCAGCTCGTCGTAGAGCTTTCGGTCGCCGAACAGATATCTCGTCTCCAGGATGGCGGTGCGAACCGTCATGTCGGCCTTCGCCTGGCGCACGCATTCGGCGATCGAGCGGGTGGCGTGGCCGACCTTCAGGCCCATGTCCCACAGGCAGTACAGGATCGCCTCGGCGATCAACTCGCCCCAGGCGGTCTGCTTGTAGGGAAGGAGGAAGAGCAGGTCGATGTCGGAGCCGGGCGCCAGCAGGCCGCGACCGTAGCCGCCGGTCGCCACGATCGCCATGCGCTCGGCGGCTGACGGATTGACGGAAGGGTAGAGATGCTTCGTCGCCAGCTCGAACAGGATGCGGATGATCTCGTCCTGCATGAAGCACAGGCGCTCGGCACACAGCCGCCCGTGGCGATCCGCCAGCAGCATGCGCTCCGCCGCGTCCCGGCCGTCGGCGTGGACCACCTTGAGATGCTGGGCGACCGCGGTCCTGATCTCGCGCTCGCGGCCGGGATGCGCCAGGGCGATTTTGTCGAGATCGGCGGCGATGGCGGCAGAATCGAAGAACTCGGCAAAGCCGCGCGGGCCAGGATTCTCGGACGGGAGGGCGGAGGACATGCGACGAGCGGGATAGCCCACGGGACCACTCATGTCACCCGTCTTGCAGGCCAATCATGATAATCCGTCTGCGCGCGCCGCCGATCGAGGACGATCATCCTACATAGGACCTTCAAATCGTTATTATTTTCTCGTTGACGGGATGACGCCTCATTCCTAAACCTGGGCCAGCGCCGATTTGAGCGAGCAGCTTGCGGGCGCTTAACAAATGCAGCTAAATCGCCGGGGTTCGCCCCGTCGCCAGCTGACGGCGGGCATCTCCCCGCCTCCATCCACCGGCGGCCGGCGCGTCAGGGAACGTGCTCGCCGCCCAGCATGGAGGTCATCATGACCCCAGATCCTTCCCGTGGTCCGCTCTCTCGACGCCTGCTTCTGGTCGGCGCCATCCTGTCCGGCATCGTGCCCGCCGCCGCGCTGGCGGCCGACAACCCGAAGGAGATACGCATCGACTGGGCGACCTACAACCCGGTCTCCATGGTGCTCAAGGACAGGGGGCTGCTCGAAAAGGAGTTCGCCAAGGACGGCATCTCGATCCGCTGGGTGCAGACGCTCGGCTCCAACAAGGCGCTCGAGTTCCTCAATGCGGGCTCGATCGAGTTCGGCTCGACGGCGGGCGCCGCCGCGCTGGTCGCAAAAATCAACGGCAACCCGATCAGGTCGATCTACGTCTATTCGCGCCCCGAATGGACCGCGCTGGTCACCCGCAAGGACTCTCCGATCGCCAAGGTCGCGGATCTCAAGGGCAAGAGCATCGCGGTCACCCGCGGCACCGATCCCCACATCTTCCTGGTGCGGGCGCTCGCCGAGGCGAAGCTGACCGAGAAGGACGTGAAGAATCGTGCTGCTGCAGCACCCCGACGGCAAGACCGCGCTGATCCGCGGCGACGTCGACGCCTGGGCCGGGCTCGATCCGATGATGGCGGCAGCCGAGGTCGAGGACGGCGCGAAACTGTTCTATCGCAAGCCGGAGGCCAATACCTGGGGCATCCTCAACGTGCGCGAGGCATTCCTCACCGAGCATCCGGACCTGGTGCGGCGCGTGCTCGCCGTCTACGAGGAGGCGCGGCGCTACTCGCTCGCCAATCCCGACGAGGTCAAGCGGGTGTTCATCGCGGCGACCAAGCTCTCCGACGCGGTGGTCGAGAAGCAGCTCAAGGAGCGGACCGAGCTGACCCACAGCCGCATCGGCGCCCCGCAGCGGGACTCGATCCTCGCCGCCGGCATCGCGCTGCAGGAGGCCGGCGTGATCGCCGCCAATGTCGACGTCAAGGCGACGGTCGATGCGCTGATCGACGATCGCGTCCCGCTCGCCGGGAATTGAAAGCCTCATCCGGGAACGTCGATCGCGCCGGGCCGCCGGCGCGATCCTCGTTCTGCCCAAGGCAGCCGTGACGGCACCGCCAGCCCCGCTGGCTCGACCGGCCTTGCCGCGCCCGGCTGCATTGCATTCGTGACCGTGCCATGTCTCTTTCAAGCGTGACCGTCTCTACCGAACCGACCGTATCCGATCGGCCCGCGTCCTCCGATCGGCTGTCCCGCCTGGCACGACCGGCGTTGGGCTTCGTCTTGCCGCTCGGGCTCGCGATCGCGTGGGAAGCAGCCGTCCGGGCGGGATTGTCGGATGGCCGGCTGGTGCCGCCGCCCTCGGTCATCTTCGCGACCCTCGCCGAGCTCGCTCATTCGGGCGAGCTGCAGCGCCATGCGCTCGCCACCGTGCTGCGCGTCGGCTCGGGCTTTGCGCTCGGTGTTGCCGCCGGCACCCTGCTCGGCGCCTTCACCGCCTACTGGCAGATGGCACGTCGTCTGGTCGACCCGATGCTGCAGGCCTTGCGGGCGATCCCGTCGATCGCCTGGGTGCCGCTGTTCATCCTGTGGTTCGGCATTTTCGAGGCCTCGAAGGTCATCCTGATCGCGGTGGGCGTGTTCTTTCCGGTCTATCTCGGCGTGCTCGGAGCGATTCTCTCGGTCGACCGCAAGATCGTCGAGGTCGGCCGCATCTTCCGGCTGTCGGGGCCCGCAATGGTCGGGCGTATCCTGCTGCCGGCGGCGCTGCCGACCTATGTGGTGTCGCTGCGCGCCGGTCTCGGGCTCGGTTGGATGTTCGTGGTGGCGGCCGAGATCATGGGCGCCTCCGAGGGTCTCGGCTATCTGCTGGTCGACGGACAGCAACTCGGCAAGCCGGCGCAGATCGTCGCGGCGATCATCACGTTCGCCGTCCTGGGGAAGCTCAGCGACACCATCCTGGCGGCCGCGACCGCGCCGCTGCTGCGATGGGAAGACGCGTTCGGCGCAGGGCGTTAGGATTCCGCGGATGCTCGCTCTCCACGATATCGGCAAGACCTATCCGAACGGCGTCAATGCGGTCGAGGGCGTGTCGCTCGCGGTCGCGCCCGGCGAGATTCTCGCCGTGGTCGGCGGGTCGGGCTGCGGCAAGTCCACGCTTCTGCGCCTGGTCTCCGGCCTCGACCGCCCGAGCCGCGGTGGCATCATGCTCGATGGCGAGCCGATCCTCGCGCCCCACGAAAAGATCGGCATCGTCTTCCAGGAGCCGCGGCTGCTGCCGTGGCTGACCGTCGCCGGCAATGTCGGATTCGGCATCGCCGACCGCCCGAAGGGGGAACGTCGCCAGCGGGTTGCCGCCGCGCTCGACCGCGTGGGTCTCGCCGACAAAGCCGCGATGTGGCCGCGCGAGCTTTCGGGCGGCCAGGCGCAGCGCACCGCCATTGCGCGGGCGCTGATCACGCGGCCGCAGGTGCTGCTGCTCGACGAGCCGTTCTCGGCGCTCGACGCGTTCACCCGCGTCGACCTGCAGGACCATTTGCTGGATCTCTGGGCCGACTCCAAGCCGACCCTGGTGATCGTCACCCACGACGTCGACGAATCGATCGTGCTCGCCGACCGGGTCATGGTGATGCGCCCGCGTCCCGGGCGGATCTTCGCCGAGATCGACGCCAGCATGCCGCGGCCGCGCGACCGGCAGTCGGCGGCGTTCGACTTCGCCAAGCGGCGGGTGCTGGCGGCCCTCGACCGTTCGCTCGATCGTGTGGTGACAACCGATGACGGGGAGACTAAATCCGCGGCCGGCGCCGCCCTGTGGTGGTGACCCAACGCGACACGCGAGGAGGAGATCGACATGGATGCTGCCGCGCTCAGGGCGATGCAGGCCCCGATCAAGGACCGCTACAAGAGCGAGCCCGACGCCGCGCTGATCACCTTGAAGGCCAGAGGCAGCCTCGACGACACCCACATTGCCTGCAAGGTCGAGACCGGGCGCGCGCTCGCCGTTGCGGGACTGCATCCCGCCACCGGGGGCTCGGGGCTCGAGCTCTGCTCCGGCGACATGCTGCTCGAGGCGCTGGTCGCCTGCGCCGGAGTGACGCTCAAGGCGGTGTCCACCGCGCTCGACATTCCCCTCAAGTCTGCCAGCGTATCGGCGGAGGGCGATCTCGATTTTCGCGGCACGCTCGGGGTGGCCAAGGACGCGCCGGTCGGCTTCGCGGCGATCAGGCTGCGCTTCGATGTCGACACCGATGCGCCGCAGGAAAAGCTCGATCAGCTGCTGAAGCTCACCGAGCGCTACTGCGTGGTCTATCAGACGATCCGCAGCGGCCCGCCGGTCGAGGTCCGGCTCGCCCGCCTGTAGGGCCAAGCCGCGTGGGCACGGCCCTGTGCGGCCTTGTCCATCCGACACGACCGCATGTCCCCCGACCTGATGTTTTGGCTCGCGCTGGCCGTCAAGATGGCGGTCACCGCGGCATCCGTCGTCACCGCCTCGATCGTGGCCGAGCGCTCGGGAAGCTTCATCGGCGGCCTCGTCGCGGCCCTGCCGATTTCCGCCGGTCCCGCCTACGTATTCCTGTCGCTCGACCACGATGCCCAATTCATCGCCGCCAGCGCGCTGGCGAGCCTCGCCGTCAATGTCGGAACCACCGCCTATACGCTGATCTACATCCTGCTGGCGCAGGGCCGCGGAATCGCCGCGAGCCTTTCGGCTTCGCTCGCCGCCTGGCTGGCGATCACGGCCCTGATGCAGTCGACCGAGTGGACGCTGGCGACGGTGCTGGCGATCAACATCGCGGCCTATCTGATCGCATTGCCGATCTCGAGACGATTCCAGAGTGCGCGGATCCGCCCGGCGGTCCGCCACTGGTACGACCTCCCGCTGCGCGCCGGCATGGTGGCGGCCCTGGTGGCGACCGTCGTGATTTCCAGCCGCTATGTCGGGCCGGGGCTGACCGGAACCCTCGCAGTCTTCCCGGTCGTGCTCTCGAGCCTCGTCGTGATCTTTCAGCCGCGCATCGGCGGCACCGCCACGGCGGCGCTGCTCGCCAATACCATGCCGGGCCTGATCGGCTTCGCCTCAGCCCTGACGGTGCTGCACGTTTCCGCCGTTCCGTTCGGCACGGCGGCGGCGCTGGTGCTGGGACTGGCCACGTCAGTGGGATGGAACCTTGCGCTGTGGATCGCATGGCGGCGTGCCGCGCCGGTCAGGTCGCCCTCTTCGCCGCCTTGAGCTTCAACGCATAGAGCGCCTCGAGCGCATCGCGCGGCGACATCTCGTCGGGATCGAGCGCCACGACGGCGGCGGCAAGATCGTCGAGCGCCTGGTCGCGCACGGAAGGTGCGGCGCGGCGCAGCGCCGCGAACAGCGGCAGGTCGTCGGCGAGACGGCGTGTCGGCGAGAGCCGGTCCTGCGCTTCGAGCTCGGCAAGCACCACGGCCGCACGCTCGATGACCGCGGAAGGCAGGCCGGCGAGCTTCGCCACCTGGATGCCGTAGGAGCGGTCGGCGGCTCCCGCCACTACCTCGTGAAGAAACACCACGTCGCCCTGCCATTCCTTCACCCGCACGGTGGCGTTGTGCAGCCGCGGCAGCGTGGCGGCGAGCGCGGTCAGCTCGTGGAAATGGGTGGCGAACAGGGCACGGCAGCGGTTCTGCTCGTGCAGGTGCTCGATGCTCGCCCAGGCGATCGACAGGCCGTCGAAGGTCGCGGTGCCGCGTCCGATCTCGTCGAGGATCACCAGCGAGCGCAGGCCCGCCTGATTGAGGATCGCGGCGGTCTCCACCATCTCGACCATGAAGGTCGAGCGGCCGCGGGCGAGATCGTCGGCGGCGCCGACGCGGGAGAACAGGCGGTCGACCACGCCGATGCGGGCGCGCCGTGCCGGCACGAAGCTGCCCATCTGGGCGAGCACGCAGATCAGCGCGTTCTGCCGAAGAAAGGTCGACTTGCCGGCCATGTTGGGTCCGGTGATCACATAGATTCGACCGGCCTTGGCATTTGCCGGCGGGGAGAGATCGCAGTCATTGGCGACGAACGGTCCGCCGTCGCGCAACAGGGCCTGCTCGACCACCGGATGCCGGCCGCCCTCGATGATGAAATCGAGGTTGTCGGCGATCTCCGGCCGCACATAGTCCTGCTCGGCCGCAAGCAGCGCGAGCGCGCTCGCCACGTCGAGAACGGCAAGCGCCTGGGCGGCCGCCTTGACGCTCTCGCCCGCCGCCACGACGATCCCGGCGAGACGCTCGAAAACATCGAGCTCGATGGCAAGCGCCCGATCGGCGGCACTCGCGATCCTGGCTTCGAGCTCGGCGAGCTCGGTGGTGGTGAAACGCACCTGGCCGGCAAGCGTCTGGCGGTGGATGAAGGCGGCGTTGAGCGGCGGCGCCAGCAGCTTTTCCCCGTGCGCCGCCGTCACCTCGACGAAATAGCCGAGCACGTTGTTGTGGCGGATCTTCAGCGCCCGGATGCCGGTCTCTTCCGAATAGCGCGCCTGCAGCGCCGCCACGACGCGACGCGATTCGTCGCGCAACGCCCGCGCCTCGTCGAGGCCCGCCTCGTAGCCCGCGCGCACGAAGCCGCCGTCGCGGCGAAGGAGCGGCAGCTCGTCGGCGAGCGCTGCGGAAAGCTCGGCCCCGACCGCCGGGTCGGGATGGCCGAGGGCGGCGGCGGCCGCCGCGAGCTCGGCCGGCGCATCGGCGAGCGCACTGAGCCGCGCACTCAACTGGCTCGCCGCCGAGAGCCCGTCGCGGATCGCGGCGAGATCGCGCGGGCCGCCGCGGCCGACCACCAGGCGGGCGAGCGCGCGCGCAATGTCGGGCGCACAGGCGAGCCGCGCACGCGCGTCCTGGCGGATCGCCGGATCCGCGCGAAACGCCTCGACGGCATCGAGGCGGCGGGAGATCGCATCGGTATCCGTCAGCGGCGCGGCCAGGCGCTGCGCCAGCAGCCGGGCGCCGGCGGGCGTCACCGTGCGGTCGATTGCCGAGAGCAGCGAGCCGCGTCGCTCGCCGGTCAGCGTGCGGGCAAGCTCCAGATTGGTCCGCGTCGCCGCGTCGATCAGCAGGGTCGCGCCGAACGATTCCCGCGCCGGCGGCGAGAGCGGCGGCTTTTGTCCGAGCTGGGTGCGCTCCACATAGGTGACGCAGGCCGCCGCGGCGGTGAGCTCGAGCCGCGAGAAGGTCCCGAACGCCTCGCTGGTGGCGACCGCGAAATAGGCGGCGAGCCGCCGCTCCGCCGTCGCCCCGTCGAACACGTCGCGCGGCAGCGGACGCACGGCCGGTAGCGAGCGCCAGTACGGGCCAAGCTCGGGGTCGCCGTAGAGCGCGTCCGGCACGATGATCTCGCCCGGCTCGAGCCGGGCGATCGCGGCCGGCAGCCCGAGGGAGGAGCACTCGGTGACCCGGAACTCGCCGGTGGACATGTCCAGAAACGCGAGCGCGAAACTTCCCGGAGCATCGGCCGCGGACGCCCGCGCACGCACGATCGCGACGAGAAAATTGTTGCGCCGGGCGTCGAGCAGGGTGTCCTCGGTGAGCGTGCCCGGCGTCACCAGGCGGACCACGTCCGCCGCACCACGCTCTTGCCGCCGCGCTTCCTCGCCTCCGCGGGATCCTCGATCTGCTCGCAGACCGCGACGCGATGACCCTGCGCGATCAGGCGGTGCAGATATTCGTCGGCGCGCTCGATCGGCACGCCGCACATCGGGATGTCGGTGCCGAGATGCTTTCCGCGCTTGGTGAGCACGATGCCGAGGTCGCGGCTCGCCACCTCGGCATCGTGGAAGAACAGCTCGTAGAAATCGCCCATGCGGTAGAACAGCAGGCAGTCCGGATTGGCCGCCTTGATCTCGATATACTGCTCCATCATCGGGGTGACCCGACCGCCGTCGTCCGGCGCGGCAACGGTTTGCCCGGACGGAGCGGCATCGGATGGTTGGCGCGGCAGCCCGACATTCATGGCGGCGGACGCTAGAGCATGTCCGGTTCCTTTGGAACGGACCGGGTTCGCATTCCCCGGTTTTGTCGGGATTCCGAGACAAGGGCTGCAGATTTTGCCGGAAATCCCGGCCATTCCTATGGCGCCGCTTCCCCTGCACGCGGTACGCGGTTCTGCATGCCCTGCTGGTCGCGTGCGTCATCCTTGAGAATCGTGGCGCCGATCCGCTAACGTCCGCCGCCGGCAGGAGAGCCGCGCCTCCTTTCGGGAAAGCTCCGCCGCCTGGCGGGGTTGCGCACGGGCCAGAACGACATCGAAGATCGCAGGGCTGCCCGGCCGGGCCTCCGGCCATCCCTACCGAGGGTAAATAAAAATGTCCGCAAAGCCGAAGGCCGACAAGACGCGACCGACCTTCACCGACCAGGAAGCGCTGCAATTTCACCGCAGGGGCGGCCCGGCAAGCTCGAGGTCGTCGCCGACCAAGCCGATGGCGACGCAGCGCGACCTGTCGCTCGCCTATTCGCCCGGCGTCGCCGTGCCGGTCCTGGCGATCGCCGCGGATCCGAGCCGCGCCTTCGACTACACCGCCAAGGGCAATCTCGTCGCCGTCATCTCCAACGGCACCGCCATCCTCGGCCTCGGCAATCTCGGCGCGCTCGCCTCCAAGCCGGTGATGGAAGGCAAGGCGGTGCTGTTCAAGCGCTTCGCCGACATCGATTCGATCGACCTCGAGGTCGTCACCGAGGATCCCGACGAGTTCGTCAACTGCGTGCGCTATCTCGGCCCGACCTTCGGCGGCATCAATCTCGAGGACATCAAGGCGCCGGAATGCTTCATCATCGAGGAGCGGCTGCGCGAGCTGATGGACATTCCGGTCTTCCACGACGATCAGCACGGCACCGCCATCATCGCCGCGGCCGGGCTGATCAACGCGCTGCACCTGACCGGCCGCGACATGAAGTCGACCACGCCTGGTCTGCAACGGCGCCGGCGCCGCCGGCATCGCCTGCGTCGAGCTGATCAAGGCGATGGGCTTTGCGCCGCAGAACGTCATCCTGTGCGACACCAAGGGCGTCATCTATCGAGGGCCGCACGCGACGGCATGAACCAGTGGAAGTCGGCGCACGCGGTCGACACCAAGGCGCGCACGCTGGCCGAGGCGCTGGACGGCGCCGACGTGTTCTTCGGCCTGTCGGCCAAGGGCGCGTTGACCCCCGACATGGTCAGGGCGATGGCGGCCAAACCCGATCATCTTCGCCATGGCCAATCCCGATCCGGAGATCACGCCGGAGGAGGTCGCGGCGATCCGCGACGACGCCATCATGGCCACCGGCCGCTCGGACTATCCGAACCAGATCAACAACGTGCTCGGCTTTCCCTATATTTTCCGCGGCGCGCTCGACGTGCGCGCCACGACGATCAACATGGAGATGAAGATCGCCGCGGCCCAGCGCGCTGGCCGAGCTCGCCCGCGAGGACGTGCCCGACGAGGTCGCCGCCGCCTACGGGGCGCGGCCGCGATTCGGCCCCGACTACATCATCCCGGTGCCGTTCGATCCGCGCCTGATCTCGTCGATGCCGCCCGCGGTCGCCAAGGCGGCGATGGATACCGGCGTGGCGCGCAAGCCGATCATCGACATGGACGGCCTACCGCGCAGCAGCTGCGCGCCCGGCTCGATCCGGTCGCCGGCGTGCTGCAGCGGATCTTCGAGCGGCTGCGCCGACAGCCCAAGCGCGTCGTCTTCGCCGAGGGCGAGGAGGAGCAGGTGATCCGCGCCGCGACGGCTTCGTCAACCAGGGTCTCGGCACGGCGCATGCTCGTCGGCCGCGAGGACCGCGTGCGGGCGACGGCGGCGAATCGCCGGCATCGAGCTCGACGAGCGGCATCGAGATCCACAATGCGCGCCTGTCGAAGCGCAACGCCGACTATGCGGCCTATCTCTACGAGCGCCTGCAGCGCAAGGGCTTTCTGTTCCGCGACTGCCAGCGCCTGATCAACCAGGACCGCAACCATTTCGCCGCCTGCATGGTGGCGCTGGGCGACGCCGACGCCATGGTGACGGGCGTCACGCGCAACTTTTCCGGTCGCGCTCGAGGACGTGCGCCGCGTCATCGACGCGAAGCCGGGCCATCGCCTGATCGGCGTCTCGCTGGTGCTCGCCGCGCGGCCGCACCGTGTCTCGTCGCCGACACGGCAGTCACCGAGATGCCGACTGCCGAGGAGCTTGCCGACATCGCCGTCGAGGCCGCCGGGCGTCGCGCGCCGGCTCGGCTACGAGCCGCGCGTCGCGCTGCTCGCCTTCTCGACCTTCGGCCATCCGCCGGGCGAGCGCTCCGCGCGGGTGCAGCAGGCGGTGCACATACTCGACCAGCGCCGCGTCGATTTCGAATATGACGGCGAGATGGCGGCCGACGTCGCGCTCAACCGCGACCTGCATGGCAGCCTATCCGTTCTGCCGCCTGTCGGGGCCGGCCAATGTGCTGGTCATGCCGGCGTTCCATTCCGCCTCGATCTCGACCAAGATGCTGCAGGAGCTCGGCGGCGCCACGGTCATCGGCCCGCTGGTGGTGGGGCTCGACAAGCCGGTGCAGATCGTCCAACTGGGGGCGACCGATTCCGACATCGTCAATATGGCCGCGCTCGCGGCCTACAATGTGAGCGGCTGAGGGCTGCTCGGGACCAAGGGAGCAGGAGCGTGACCAAGCCCGGGCTGAGCGGCGTGATCGCCGCGATCGCAACTCCGGTCGATGCAGGCGGCGAGCCCGACGCGCCGCGAGCCACGGCGCTTGCCGGATACCTGCTCGCCAACGGATGCGACGGCCTCAACGTGCTGGGCACCACCGGAGAGGCGACATCGTTTTCGTTGGCGCAGCGCAAGAGCCTGATGAGCGCCTATCGGGAGGCCGGGCTTCCGCTCGATCGCCTGATGGTCGGCACAGGGGCGGCGGCGGTCAAGGACGCAGTCGAGCTCACGAGGCACGCGGCTGTCCTCGGTTTCGCCGGCGCTCTGGTACTGCCGCCGTTCTATTACAAGGGTGTCGCCGACGACGGGCTGGTCGCCTATATCGAGAGGATCCTGGCCGCCACGAACGAGCGGCCGATCCCGATCTACCTCTACAATTTTCCCGCGCTGTCGGGCCTTGCCTGGCATGCCGGCCTGATCCGTCGCCTGCTGGGGGACTTTCCCGGACGGATCGCCGGCTTGAAGGATTCGTCCGGCGACATGACCTATGCGCGTCAGGCGGCGTCGATTGCACCGGATTTCCGTGTGTTCCCCTCCACCGAGGCGGCGCTCATGGAGGCGCGCAGCGGACCGTTTGCCGGCTGCATCTCGGCGACCGCCAATCTCAATGCGGACTTCTGCGCCCGCGCCTATCGAAGCGGCGATATGGGCGCGCTGGAGGCGGCGGTGACCATCCGAAAGCTGTTCGACGGCAAGCCGCTGGTGCCGGGCGTCAAGGCGCTGCTCGCCCATATTCACGGCGACCCGAATCTTGGGCGCGTCCTGCCGCCGCTCGCCGTGTTCCCCGGGGCGGATCGGACCGCGGTGATCGCCGGCTATGAGGCGGCGCTGACGGCGCGGCAGGTGGCGTGAAACGCCGACCTGCTTTCGCAAGACCGCTCGCGGTTGACGCCTCCCGGCGCGGTGACTATAAGCCTTCCTGCGCTCGCCCCTCGACTGCCGGGGCGGCGATTTCGTCGAGATTTCCGGCATGACTGGCGGCGAACGGCTTGGCCGTGACATCGCCTAACGGGACGCACATGGCCAACACCACCTCCGCCAAGAAGGCCGCGCGAAAGATCGCTCGCCGGACCGTCGTCAACAAGAACCGGCGCTCGCGCGTCCGCGGTTTCGTCCGCAAGGTGGAGGAAGCGATCGCCTCCGGCGACAAGGCCGAGGCGCTCGCCGCCATCAAGGCCGCGGAGCCGGAGATCATGCGGGCGGTGCAGAAGGGCGTGCTGCCCAAGAACACCGCAAGCCGGAAAGTATCGCGGCTGACCCACCGGGTTGCCAAGCTCGGCAAGTAAGCTGGCAGCCGGCTTTGCCGGTCGGATTCCGCCGCATCGATCCTGCTGAAAGACAGCATGTGATCTCGACGGTGTTGAGGTAAGTCTTTCTCTCGTATCGCGTGTAGTATCGGGGTGTTGCCCGTTCGTCACAGTTGCGACGAAAAAGGCTCTCATGGGGCTTACTACCTACGAAAAAGCTTGGTTGGAATGTTTGGTTGCCTCCAAATCGACGCGGGTTACGTGCCCATCCCGCACATAAAAACTTGTCCAAATCCAATTAGTTAACCCCCATGCCAAGAATGGTGGTTGGAGTCGGCGGGACCGCGCGTTGACCGCTCCGCCCCGATCGCCCCAAGGGTTGTGGCAATTCCGAGCCGTTCGCGGAACAATTCAACCTGCAATTCAGTACGCCGATTCAAGCAGTTGGGATGTCATATTTCACAATCCCGTCATGTTCGGACAGGCGTGTCGTGCACACGTCACGATTCGCGCGGCACAACCCCATTGCGGGCGCCAAGGCCCCTGTGTAGAGTTCGGGCACTCCGCAGTTTCAAGCGGCTTCAAGAAAAAAAGTGGTAACTCCTCTCATCGCGCGTGAGAACGATAGGTCATTTCTGAAGGAGATGAGTGTTCGCGGGCAGGCGAGTAGTATCCCGGAGTCTGGAGACTTTACCTGATCTTTGCGAAGTCGATGTTCTGTAAGTCTCGTCGACACAGAGTAAACAGCACAACGCTGCAATGATCGGGAAAACTCGAAAACCCAATAACAACACGAGACATCGCGCATGGCGGTCGCGGTGATCAGGGGGCAATGAAAATGATGATGTTGCATAGGTCGGAGTTCGCGGCCGGCGTGAATTTGTGGCGGCGCTTAGAGCCTAACGCCCACCGGCATTTGACCCTCACCGGGCCAGTATTCGGCCCACTGTTCGGCGCAATCCGCAGCTCCGCGGCGCTCGACGCCGCCAGACGCGGAACCGCCCCGCCGGGCACCTGACGCCTCTCGGCTTTAGCCGACCTTCCCGAGCATCCTTGACGGTCATGCCCGCTCTGCGGGTGTGGTCCCCTATTCGTCGGTTTCGATCGACATCAATCGACAATTTCCGGAGTGATCGATGCTGAAGCCGTCCGAGCCAGCAAGCGACAAATCTTCTTCTCGACGAACTCTCCCTGCACTACCTCTGAGCCCAAATCCGCGAAAGAGCCCAGACATGACCACTACCGACGCAGAACGTTGGCTGCGGGTCAAGCAGCGGCTGCGCGCCGAGGTGGGGGACGATATCTTCTCCAGCTGGTTCGCGCGGATGGACCTCGACAGTATCGACGACGGAGTGGTGCGGCTCTCGGTGCCGACGCGTTTCCTCAAGAGCTGGATCCAGGCACATTATTCGGAACGGGTCCTGGCCTGCTGGAAGGCGGAGCGGCCGAACGTACGCCGGGTCGAGATCAACGTACGCTCGGCGGTGATCCGGACGATCTCGACCAAGCCCAAGGCCGAGCGCGCGCCGGAACCAACCCGCAAGTCCCGTGATGCAGGAACGGAGCGCTCCGACGCCCGAGCGGTCGGAACTCCGCCTGCGGGCGCGCAGGAAATGCTGGGAGGCTCTCCGCTCGATCCACGGCTGACCTTCGCGACGTTCGTGGTGGGCCGCTCCAACACCCTGGCGCATGCCGCCGCCAAGCAGGTCGCCGCCGCCAAGCGCGGGGAATCGGTCCTGTTCAATCCGCTCTACGTGCATGCCGGCGTCGGTCTCGGCAAGACGCACCTGCTGCAGGCCACCGCCTGGGAAGGAAACGGCGCAACGGGCCGCCGCGTGCTGTATCTCACGGCGGAAAGGTTCATGTACGGCTTCGTCTCGGCGCTGAAGACGCAGACCGCCATCGCCTTCAAGGAAGCCCTGCGCGGGATCGACGTCCTGGTTATCGACGATATGCAATTTCTCCAGGGCAAGGCGACCCAGGGCGAATTCTGCCACACCCTCAACGCACTCATCGACGCCGGCCGGCAGGTCGTGGTCGCCGGCGACCGGCCACCCTCCGATCTGGAAATGCTGGACGACCGCGTCCGCTCGCGGCTCGCCGGTGGCCTGGTGGTCGAGATGGGGTCGCACGAAGAGGACCTCCGGCTGGAGATCCTGAAGTCACGCGTCGATACCCTGCGCCAACACCATCCCTGCTTCGAGGTGCCCGGCCCGGTGCTGGCCTTCATCGCCAGGACGGTGACCCATAACGGCCGCGATCTCGACGGTGCGCTCAACCGACTGCTCGCGCACAACAAGCTGACCGGCCATGCCGTCACCATGGAGATGGCGGAACGCGCGGTGCGCGATCTGGTGCGCCCGCAGGATCCCAAGCGGGTCAAGATCGAGGACATCCAGCGCACCGTCGCCCGACAGTACAATGTCAGTCGCTCCGATCTTCTGTCGTCCCGCCGCACTGCCAACGTGGTGCGTCCGCGGCAGATCGCCATGTATCTGGCCAAGACCCTGACGCTGCGCTCGCTGCCCGAGATCGGCCGGCGCTTCGGTGGCCGCGACCACACCACGGTGCTCCACGCGGTCCGCAAGATCGAGAACCTGGTCGGCAACGACCAGACCCTTGCCGAAGAGATCGAGCTGCTGAAACGCCTGTTGCAGGAGTGACGGGCATTGGCCGCCGGCGCCGCGGGCAATCTGCAAGCGGACCTTGCCCCCGGTGTCGGCCAGCCCGTCAGCCCGCGCGCGGACGAGGCCGCGGGCCAAGCCGGCGGAATCGCTGGAAAACCCGACGCTGCGCCTGCTCCGCCCTTGCCGAATCCGCGCCGCCGGGCCACCTTCAGCGTCCTGATGCCGTCTCCGGCGTCGGGCTGCCGCGGACTATAGCGGCTGTCCCGTTCCTTTTGCCAAAAAGGCGTTCCCACTCGCCAGAGCGGGGTCTGATATGAAAGTCACCATCGAACGCGCCGCTTTGCTGAAATCCCTCGGGCACGTACACCGGGTGGTCGAGCGGCGGAACACCATTCCGATCCTCGCCAATGTGCTGATCCGCGCCGACGAGGCACGGCTCGGCATCAAGGCGACGGATCTCGATCTCGAAGTGATCGAGACGATCGCGGCGGAGACCGGCCCGGGCGGCGCCACCACGGTGCCGGCGCACATGTTCTACGATATCGTGCGAAAGCTGCCTGAAGGCTCGCAGGTCGTGCTCGACACGTCGAGCGACCGGGCGAGCCTCGCGGTGCGTGCCGGGCGCTCGCGCTTCAGCCTGCAGACCCTGCCGGAAAGCGACTTCCCCGATCTGGCGGCCGGCGAGATGACGCACAAATTCGCGGTGCCGGCAAAGGATCTCAAGCGGCTCATCGACAAGACCCAATTCGCGATCTCGACCGAGGAAACCAGATACTACCTCAATGGCATCTACCTGCACGCCGCGTCCGCCGAGGGACGACCGGTGCTGCGCGCGGTGGCCACGGATGGCCACCGCCTGGCCCAGGTCGACCTCGACGCTCCCGCCGGCAGCGACGGCATGCCGGGGGTCATCGTGCCGCGCAAGACCGTCGGCGAAGTGCAGCGGCTGATCGAGGATCTGGCGGCAGACGTCGCGGTCGAGCTGTCGCCGACCAAGATCCGCTTCACCATCGGCGATGTGGTGCTGACCTCGAAGCTGATCGACGGGACGTTTCCCGACTACGCCCGGGTCATCCCGGTCGGCAACGACAAGCAGCTGACCGTCGACAAGGCGGATTTCGAAGCCGCGGTGGATCGGGTCTCCACGGTATCGAGCGAGCGCGGGCGGGCGGTGAAGCTCTCGCTGTCCTCCGGAAAGCTCGTCCTGTCGGTGACCAATCCGGATTCGGGCAGCGCGACCGAGGAGATCGACGTCGAGTACGATGCCGAGCCGCTGGATATCGGCTTCAATTCGCGCTACCTGCTCGACATTGCGACGCAGATCGAGGGCGAGGTCGCGGTGCTGCGCCTGTCCGATCCGGGATCGCCGACCCTGATCCGCGATCGCGACATGCAGAGCGCCCTCTATGTGCTGATGCCGATGCGGGTGTGATCAGCCGGCACGGCGTTCCCGCGTCCGGTTTGCAAACGCGGTCCCGACACCCGATGTCTTCGCCAGGCGCCGCCGGCATCCGGCGCGTCCAGCTTGCCGATTCAGCCCCGATGGCGACCTCCGGATCAGCCCGCATCCGCCGGCTCACGCTCACGAGCTTTCGCAGCTACCGCGCGGCGAGCCTCACCGTCGATCGCGACCTGGTGGTGCTGGTCGGCCCGAATGGCGCCGGCAAGACCAACCTGATCGAGGCAATATCGTTCTTCGCGCCCGGTCGCGGCTTGCGTCGGGCGTCGCTCGACGAGGTCGCTTTCACCGAGTTCGACGCCGGCGAGGGGAACGGCGATGCGCCGCGCAACGGCTGGGCGGCCAGCGCCGAGATCGAAGGCGCGCTCGGGATCGCCACGCTCGGCACCGGCATCGAGCCCCCCCAATCGCTCGACGAGACGCAGACGCGCAAGTGCCGGATCGACCGCGAGCCGGTTGCATCCGCCACGGCCTTTGCCGACCATTTGCGCGTGGTGTGGTTGGTACCCGCCATGGACAGCCTGTTCGCCGGGCCGGCCGGGGAGCGCCGGCGCTTTCTCGACCGGCTTGTGCTCGCCGTCGATGCCGAGCACGGATCGCGGGTCAACGCCCTCGAACGCTCGCTGCGCTCGCGCAACCGCCTGCTCGAGCAGCCACGGCCGGATGCCCATTGGCTCGACGCCGTCGAGCACGAGACCGCCGAGCTTGCGGTGGCGGTCGCAGCCGGGCGGGCCGAGACGGTGCATCGGCTGGCGGCGCGGCTCGCCGGCCGACGGTTCGCGGAATTGCCATTTCCCTGGGCGGAGATCGGGCTCACCGGCTGGATCGAGAATGCGCTCGCCGACCAGCCGGCGAGCGCCATCGAGGATCGCTACCGCGAGACGCTGCGCGACGGACGGGCGCGCGATGCGGCGGCCGGCCGTACCCTCGACGGGGTCCACCTCACCGACCTGATGGTCCGCCACGGCCCCAAGGGAATTGCCGCCGACACCGCCTCGACCGGCGAGCAGAAGGCGTTGCTGATCGGGCTCGTCCTCGCCCACGCGGAACTCGTCGCCGAGATGAGCGGCTTTGCGCCGATCCTGCTGCTCGACGAGATCATCGCCCATCTCGATCCGCTGCGCCGGGCCGCACTCTACGACGCCCTGGAAGAACTCGGCGCGCAGGTCTGGATGACCGGCGCCGACCCGGCGGCGTTCGTCGAGGTGGGCGACCGCGCCGCGGTGTTCGAGGTCAGGCCGGGCCGCGTCGCGCGACGCGACTGAGGCCTTCTGCGCGGACGGCGGCAGCACCTTGCGGGCGGCCGTTTTCGACCGGCGACGGGGCGCCGGCGCGGGCATCTTAAACCCGCCGGATTCGTACATATATATCAGGAAATCCAAAGAGTTAGGCGCTCGCACTTTGCGCTGTACGGTGCCGGCTTTTCGTGTCAAACCACCCCCCTTACGGGTATTCTTCTCCACAACGATTCGAAGGTCTTTGCATGGCCGAGCCCGCCCGCCATACCCCTCCGCAGACGCCGTCCGACTACGGCGCGGACTCGATCATGGTCCTCAAGGGCCTTGATGCGGTGCGCAAGCGACCGGGCATGTATATCGGCGATACCGACGACGGCTCCGGGCTTCACCACATGGTCTACGAGGTCGTCGACAACGCCATCGACGAGGCGCTCGCGGGCTATGCCCACCAGGTCGTGGTGACGCTCAATCCCGATGGCTCGTGCACGGTGTTCGACGACGGCCGCGGCATTCCGACCGGCCTCCACGAGGAGGGGGTATCGGCCGCCGAGGTCATCATGACCCAGCTCCATGCCGGCGGCAAATTCAACCAGAATTCCTACAAGGTCTCCGGCGGATTGCACGGCGTCGGCGTCTCGGTCGTCAATGCCTTGTCGTCGTGGCTCAAGCTGGTCGTCTGGCGGGACGGCAAGGCGCACTTCATGGAATTCCACGACGGCGTTGCGGTCGCCCCCTTGGTGGAGACCGGCGACGCCGACGGGCGGCAGGGCACCGAGGTGACTTTTCTGCCGTCGCCCAGGACCTTCACCATGCTCGAGTTCGATTTCGCCACCCTCGAGCACCGCCTGCGCGAGCTCGCCTTCCTCAACACGGGCGTGACGATCGTGCTTTCCGACAAGCGCCACGCGGTCGAGAAGCGCGAGGAGATGCGCTACGAAGGCGGCGTCGAGGCCTTCGTCAAATATCTCGACCGCAACAAGACGGCGCTGGTGCCGGCGCCGATCATGGTCAAGGCCGAGCGTGACGGCATCACCGTCGAGGCGGCGCTGTGGTGGAACGACGGCTACCACGAGTTGGTGCTGTGCTTCACCAACAACATCCCGCAGCGCGACGGCGGCACCCACCTCGCCGGCTTCCGCGGCGCCCTGACCCGCCAGGTCAACGGCTATGCGGAGTCGAGCGGCATCGCCAAGAGGGAAAAGGTCCAGCTTTCCGGCGACGATTGCCGCGAGGGCCTGACCGCGGTGCTCTCGGTCAAGGTGCCGGATCCGAAATTCTCCTCGCAGACCAAGGACAAGCTCGTCTCATCGGAAGTCCGGCCGGTGGTCGAGGGCGTGCTCAACGACCAGCTGGCGGCGTGGTTCGAGGAGCATCCGGCGGAAGCCCGGGCGATCGTCGGCAAGGTGGTCGAGGCGGCGGCCGCCCGCGAGGCCGCCCGCAAGGCGCGCGAGCTCACACGCCGCAAGAGTGCGCTCGAATATTCGTCGCTCCCTGGAAAACTCGCCGACTGTCAGGAGCGTGATCCGTCGAAGTCCGAGCTGTTTCTCGTCGAGGGCGATTCGGCCGGCGGCTCGGCCAAGCAGGGGCGCAATCGCGAGCACCAGGCGGTGCTGCCGCTGCGCGGAAAGATCCTCAATGTCGAGCGCGCGCGACTGGAGAAGATGCTCTCCAGCCAGGAGATCGGCACGCTGATCACCGCGCTCGGCACCGGCATCGGCTCGGAGGAGTTCAACCCCGACAAGCTGCGTTACCACAAGATCATCATCATGACGGATGCCGATGTCGACGGCTCGCACATCCGCACCCTGCTGCTGACATTCTTCTTCCGCCAGATGCGCGAGCTCATCGAGCGCGGCCATCTGTTCATCGCCCAGCCGCCGCTCTACAAGGTGTCGAAGGGCAAGTCCGAGCAGTACATCAAGGACGAGCGCGGGCTCGAGGACTACCTGATCGCGACCGGCCTCGACGACGCGGTGCTGCGCATGTCGTCCGGCGCCGAGCGCGGCGGCCAGGATCTCCGGCACGTGGTCGAGGACGCGCGCGTCATCCGCAACGTTCTCGCCGGCCTGCACAACCGCTATGACCGCAAGGTGGTCGAGCAGGCGGCGATCACCGGCGTGCTCAATCCGCGCATCATCGGCGATCCGCCGACCGCGGAGGCGGCCGCGCACTACATTACCCGGCGGCTCGACGCCCTTTCGGAGGAGACCGAGCGCGGCTGGGAAGGCCACTTCGACGGCGGCTTCGTGTTCTCCCGCACGGTGCGCGGCGTCAAGGAGGTGGCGGTGATCGATCACGCGCTGCTCGGCTCGGCCGACGCCCGCAAGCTCGACGAGTTCGCGGCCTCGCTGCAGGAAGTCTACGCCAAGCCCGGCGTGCTGCGCCGCAAGGGCGAGGAGACGGCGATTTACGGCCCGGTCGGCCTGTTCGACGCCGTCATGCAGGCCGGCCGCAAGGGCATCACGCTGCAGCGCTACAAGGGCCTCGGCGAGATGAACGCCGACCAGCTGTGGGCCACGACGATGGACGCCAACGAGCGCTCGCTGCTGCAGGTGAAGATCAAGGAGGTCGACGAGGCCGGCGACATCTTCACCAAGCTGATGGGCGACGCGGTGGAGCCGCGCCGCGACTTCATCCAGGAGAACGCGCTGACCGCCAGCGTTGACGTGTAAGGACGAGGACTTCCCGCAGCGCCGCCGCCGACGCGCCTCACAGCGCCAGCGTATAGTCGCGCTCTTCGGCGTCGCATTGAGGCTGCCGTGATGGGCGACCTTGAAGAAATCGACATGCTGGAGGATCGTCTCGCCGTCCACGCTGTTGCTGATCGTAATCGATGACCGCGATCTTCTGGCCGACCGGCCCGCGGTCCAGCGGTTCATAGGGAACCTTGATGGTCATGTAGTTGTTCAGCTTCCGCCCCATGCTCGGGTCGAACGCATAGACAGTCAGCGGCCGCCAGGCCGGATTGGAGTATGCGTTCGTGATTCCCATCATCGATGATCGGAGCAGGTCTCCGGAGCAGTTGCGGTGCGCCCCGCAACGGAGCCCCACGACGATGGTGAAGGTCCGGTCGAACGGCTATACTGCGCTTCCTTTGTGGTTGTCATTGCGGGTTCGTGCAATCATCGTGGGCGTCGACCGCCGCGACCTTCCCGGAGAGTGACCGGCCCATGACCCTGACCCGCATCCGCGATCGGGTCGCGATCGCCGCCCTCCTCGCCGCCGTGATATTCGGTGCCATTCCGGCCGCCGGACGCGACCGGCCGGGCGATTTCGATTTCTACGTGCTGGCGCTCAGCGTCGCGCCGAGCTTCTGCGAGCTGACCGGCTACCGGACCAGGAAGGCGCAGTGCCAAAACCCCTCGGACACCGACTATCGCGATACGCCGCTGACCATTCATGGACTGTGGCCGAACAAACACCACACGCCGGTGCGCGATCAGCCGCAGTCCTGCTCGAATGAGCAGCTGCCACATTTGTCCGACGACCTCGCCGGCGACCTGCGGAAATACATGCCGGGCGTGGCCGACGGGCTTCACCGCTACGAGTGGAGCAAGCACGGCGTGTGCTCCGGACTCGCCGCCGACGCTTATTTTCGCCGTATCGTTGCCCTGGCGCGGGCCGCCAACGACACGATCGGCTCCGTCATGAAGGAGAAGGGCCTGCTGGGAAAACCGATGGCCATCACCACGCTCATCGATGCGGTGGCGGCGAAGAACCCCGATCTCGCCAATGCGCTCCAGGTGGATTGTCAGTTTGGCCGGCGCGGCCAGGACGGGCGGCCGTCACGTGCCTATGTCAGGGAGATCCGCGTCCTGCTCGCCAGGGATGCGGGCCCCACGGACAAGAGCGGCTGGCCCGCCACGTTCGTGCCGCGCTCGTCGGCGGGCTACGGGGCGAACTCGGGTTGCCCGGGCGGTGTCGGTTTTCTGCCCGGCGGTTTTGCCGACTGACGTGATCGAACAACATGGGACCGCGGCTCGGTAGTTCAGTCCGAGCCGCCTGGACCTCGATCAGCGCTGATATGTTTCCTTCTCGGGCGCCGCGACCCAGCTGCGCTGCCACCCGCTGGCGTCGGCCGCAGGCTCATGGCTGCCGTTCTGGCCAGACATCGTCGTGGCGACCGGACGGTGCGCACGAACCGCCCGAGGCCTGCTGTGGACGACCGAGGATCGACGGGCTGCGCGCAGCGCCCGCCCCCGCGCCGACGACGAGCTGCCGATCGATCCAGAGGCGTCGGCGGCGACAATCAGACGCTCGAGACGATCGACGCGCCGTCCGATGTCGACGACCTCCTTGCGCCGGGTGTGGTCGCCGGCATCGAGCGAGGAGCGTAGCGCGCCGATCTCGAAGCCGGTCAGGGCGAGGCTTGCCTTGAGATCATCGAACTGCTCACGCCACGGCTCGGCGGCCGGCGTCGCGACCTGCGTCGCCACCTGCGCGGTGCGCAACTCGGACGTCTCGGTCCGCAGTTGCACGAGGTCGGCGTCGAGCCGCGCCAGATGATCGGAGACCGCGGTGTCATCCCGCGTGTCGCTGGGGCGGGATTTGAGCGCGGCGATCTGCTCGACCAGGGTCTGCAATTCGCTCTCGAACCTGGCAAGCGCGGCGGCCTGCTGGCGCTGCCCGGCCTCGAGATCCGCCCCGCGGGAGAATCCCATCATGCGGACGGCGTCCTGCAGGTCGCCGTGCCCGGCCGCGGTCAGGATCGCACCGCTCGTCGTCGCCAGGGCAAGTCCCATCGCCACCAGGAAGATCGCCGCGCCGTAGCCGCGCGGCGTCGGTGGAAGGGCAGTGGTTCTATCCGTCGTCGTCATGACTGATCGCCTCCAGAAATTTGTTCACCAATCGATAACCATGAACCCCTTGCGAATTCGCTAAGAATGCCGTGCGTGCAATTACGGACTGTATGGCGGATCGGCGGCCGGCCCAGGCAAAACGAATGTCCGGGTTACAACGATGGCGCCGGGCGGATATGATCGCGCCCGCGCAATGCCGGTCGGGCAGCCCGGGTGGCGACGGCGACAGGCTCGAAGAAAACAGCCCAGCGCACCAGGAAGGAAAGCGGATGCAAGACACGCCCCATGACAGCGCCACCAGAACTACGGCGGCGTCCGGTTCCAGCGATTTCCAGAACCTGCACGAGATCGTCAGGAAGGCGCGGCAGAATCTCAGCCAGAACAACTGGGACTACATCGTCGGTGCGACCGAGAGCGAGACGACGCTGCGACGCAATCGCCTGGCGCTCGACTCCATCGCCTTCCGGCCACGCGTGCTGCGCGACGTCGCACGGGTCGAGACCACGGTCGAGTGTCTCGGCCGCCGGTTGCGCCTGCCCGTCATGCTGGCGCCGGTCGGATCGTTGGAGAGTTTCGACCCGAGCGCCGCCGCCGGCGTCGCCCGGGCAGCCCAGGCGTTCGGCGCCGCCCACATGCTGAGCTCGGTCTCCGAGCCCGGCCTCGAGGCCGTCGCCGCGGCGGCACCGGATGCGTTGCGGATCTTTCAGCTCTACGTGCGCGGCGACGACGCCTGGGTGGAGGACCATGTCGCCCGTGCGGTGGCCAACGGCTACACGGCATTCTGCCTGACCGTCGACACCGCGCATTACAGCCGTCGCGAGCGCGACATCGCCAAGCGTCACGTCACTGCCGGGCGGCGGCGCGTCGAGGGCCGGGCGTTCCAGGCCGGCCTCGACTGGCGCACCGTCAAGCTGATCAAGGACAAGTTCGACATCCCGCTGGCGCTGAAGGGCATTGCCACCGCCGAGGATGCAAAAATCGCGCTCGATCACGGGGTCGAATGGATCTACGTCTCGAACCACGGCGGTCGGCAGCTCGATCACGGGCGCGGCGCCATGGAGGTGCTGCCGGAGATCGCCGACGCGGTGTCGGGACGCGCAGGAATCATGGTCGACGGCGGGTTCTGTCGCGGCACCGATATCGTCAAGGCGATCGCCGCCGGCGCGCATGTCGTCGGCCTCGGCCGGATGCAGTGCTACGGTCTGGCGGCCGCCGGAACGGCCGGCATCGTGCGCATGCTCGAGCTGCTCGAGGACGAGGTGCAGCGCTGCCTCGGCCTGCTCGGCGCCACGCGATTCGCCGAGCTCGACCGCTCGTATCTGCATCCGGCGGCACCAACCAACACACCGCACGTGCTGAGCGCCTTTCCGCTGCTGCAGATCGAGGACTATCGCTACTGAGCGGTGGCGCCGCGGCGGGCAAGCGCCCGGGCGAGTCAGTGCCCCGGCAGCACCAGCACCTGCGGCGCCGGCGGCAGGCTCGCCTTGGAGAGCACGAGCGACGGCGTGTCGTTGTAGCGCACGTCCCAGTTCTGCCGCACCCGGTCGAGGAAGCGGTTGAGCGTCGCCATGCCGAAATAGTGCATCGGGATCATCAGCGGGGCTTTCAGCGCCTGCAGGACCTCCACCATGCCCTCGAGGTCGAGCGTGTAGCTGCCGTCGACCGGCACCAGCACGACGTCAACGCGGCCGAGCGCATTGAGCTGCGGCTGCGTCAAGGTGTGATGCAGATGGCCCAGATGCGCGATGCACAGCTGCGCCACCTCGAACACGAAGATGGAGTTGCCGTGGCGCTCGGTGCCGCCGCCCCAGTCGCGGATGTTGGTCGGGACGTTGCGCACGCGCACGTCCTGGAAGCTGAGATCGTGCTCGGCCGGCTTGCCGTCGGGCGCCCAGCCGCGGAGCACGAACTTGATGCCGGAATCCGGCCGGTCGGTATAATGGGTGCTGTGCGCGTGGTTCATCGTGACGATGTCGGGCAGCACCAGCGGCCTGACATAGTCGTTGAAATCGGTGGCGATGCGCACCAGCCGCGGGCTCTCGATCAGGAAGGTCGAATGGCCCACATAGGTCAACCTGACTTCGCCGTCCTGCAGAGCAGCAAGCCGAAACGCAGCCGGAACGGCGCGCGGTCCGTCGGCGACAAGCCCCGGACAGCGATCGGACAGTTCCGAGGAGGGCGGCGGGGCCGGAGCGCGTTCCTGGGCCTCGACGGCTTGCCCCGAAGAAACCAGTGCGGTGACCAGAAATCCCAGCAAGGCCGCCAGCAATGCGGCGGAACGCCCCATCAAATGCTCCATCGGAAACCGCCCGTGGAGGCGATGATAGCAATTTCGCGCCCTGCCGCTACCGGGCAGCGTTCACGGTGTTGCGAGCGGATGAGCCGGGGCTCGCCTGAAATCTCGGACGCTGACGAAGACCGGGTCAGTGCACCGGCATGATCAAGCCTTTCGCCGTCACCACGACCCAGTGGCCGTCCTGGCGCTTGATTTCCTGGATGCGGCCAAGGCCCGGAAGAATGGTCCCCGGCTCGACCTCGATGATGCCGTAGCGTCCCTCGACCAGCGCCGCGCCGTCATAGACCTTGCGCACCACCCAGCCTTCGACGATCGGCGGTCTCGCCGGCGGCTTGACCTCGCCGCCATTTGCCGCGGTGGTGGAGCCGGTCGATTCCGCTGGGGCCGCGGCTGCACGCCGATCACCGCGATCCAGCGTCTCCGCGATTTTTCCGAGGTGGCCGTTGATGGTCGAGCTGGAAGCGGCCATCGAGACCCGCATGGCCGCCATGTTGTCGCTCAAGCTCTTCACGTTGGCCCGCAGCTGCGCGAGCGTGTCCTTCAGCATGCGGACGTCCTCGGGGACGTCGGCGCGCGGCGCCGCAACGACGCTGGCGAACTGGCGCTGAAACTCGGCGTGACCCAGGGATCCGGCGACCGCGCCGATGCTCGCGGCCAGCGCCACCGACGCCGCCAGCAGGGTGAACCGACCCGCCCGCGACGCCGGCCTGTCGGCGACAGGCGCGCCCGCCGGTGCCGTGGCCGCCTCGTCCGGCACCACGCTGGGCGCCGCGGAAATCGTCGGCGGCACCTCGTCGAGCGTGGCGGCCCGCGGGAGGACCGGTGCATCGGCAGCGGCATCGCTTTCGACGACCCCCTGCGGCATCTCCGCCACGGCCGGCTCGTCCGCAGCCGGCTCGGCCTTGAACAGGGTGGGAACGGCTGCCGGCACCTGGGGTGCCCGATAGGCTATGACGGCATTCGACTCGCTCTTGCTGTCGCCGATATCCTTGCGCTTGGCCATGGGCACACATCCGGGTTGGAGATTTACCCATTGCTAAGCATCCTTGCTTACCAAATGGTTACCGGCCCGGTGGCCGCCGCATCGTTCTTCAGGAAGTCGCAACCCGACGGATCAGACCGGCAGACCGTTCTGCTGCGCCAGGGCCTTGAGCGAGCCTTCCGGGCGGGCACCGAGATGGCCGATCACTTCCGAGGCGGCGAGCGCCCCCAGTCGGGCCGCGGTGGCATGGTCGGTGCCGCGCGCCAGCCCGAACAGGAAGCCGGCAGCGAACAGGTCGCCGGCGCCGCTGGTATCGACCACCCGCTCGACCGCGAAGGCCGGCACGGCCTGCACCGTTTCGGGCGTCACCACGAGGCAGCCCAGCTCGCTGCGCGTCACCACGGCAAGCCGGGCGTCGGTCCGCAGCGCCGCGACCGCCGTATCGAAATCGCCGGTCTGATACAGGCTGCGCAACTCGGCATCGTTGGCCAGCGTCACGTCGACGACCTTGCTGCGGATGAGCTCGAGAAGCTCGTCGCGCCAGCGGTCGACGCAGAACGCGTCCGACAGGGTCAGCGCGACCAGGCGTTTGGCGTCGTGGGCGATCGCGGCGGCCTTGAGGAACGCATCCTTGGCGTCCCGCGGATCCCACAAGTAGCCCTCCAGATAGATGATCGCGCTTGCCGCGATCATCTCGGCATCGACGTCGTCGGGCGTGAGCTCCTGGGCGGCGCCCAGATAGGTATTCATGGTGCGCTCTCCGTCGGGCGTCACCAGAACGTAGCAGCGGCCCGTCGACGGGCCGTCGGTCGCCGGCGGGGTTGAGAATGCCGCCCCGGCGGCGCGGATGTCGTGCGCGAAGGCGCGGCCCAGCTGGTCGCTCTTGACCTTGCCGACGAACGCCGCGCGGGCGCCGAGATTGGCGACGCCGACGATGGTGTTGGCGGCGGAGCCCCCGGATATCTCGATCGCCGGACCCATCGCGTCGTAGATCGCCTCGGCGCGCGCCTCGTCGATCAGCATCATCGCGCCCTTGTGCATGCCGTGGCGGATCAGGAAGTCATCTTCCGTCCGCGAGATCACGTCGACGATGGCGTTGCCGATGCCGAGCACGTCGAAGCGGGAAGGTGTCATCGGGAATCTCCGGCCGGGCACGACGCGCGAGCCGCAGGGCCGACGCGAGGCACCAGTGGAGCGCGCCGTGCCCTATCACGCGCGGTGGATTCGCCGCAACGCGGGGCTTGCCGAGACTGCGTGGCGGCGGAGCGCCCTTGCGTCCCCACGGCCCGGCGTGGCATGTGGCGCACCCGGATCGGCAAGAGGACCGTCATGGCGTTCAAGGAACGGGTATTTTCCGGGACTCAGCCGAGCGGCGAGCTGCACATCGGCAACTATCTCGGCGCCATCATCCAGTTCGTGGCCCTGCAGGAGCGCTACGACTGTCTCTATTGCGTGGTCGACCTGCACGCCATCACGACGTGGCAGGACCCTGCGGAGCTGACGCATGCGACGCGCAAGGTGACGGCGGCCTACCTCGCCTGCGGCATCGATCCGACCCAGCACATCATCTTCAACCAGAGCCAGGTCGCCGAGCATGCCGAGCTGGCATGGATCTTCAATTGCGTGGCCCGGGTCGGATGGCTCAACCGGATGACGCAGTTCAAGGAGAAGGCCGGCAAGGACCGCGAGAACGTATCGATAGGGCTGTTTTCCTATCCGACGCTGATGGCGGCCGACATTCTCGCCTACCGCGCCACCCATGTGCCGGTCGGCGAAGATCAGAAGCAGCATCTCGAGCTGACGCGGGATATCGCGCAAAAATTCAACAATGACTTTTCCGAGCGCATCCACGCGCTGGGTTACGGCGAAGCCTTCTTCCCGCTCACCGAGCCGGTGATCTCCGGTCCGGCGACCCGGGTGATGTCGTTGCGCGACGGATCGAAGAAGATGTCGAAATCCGATCCTTCGGACTATTCCCGCATCAACCTGACCGACGAGCCCGACACCATCGCGCAGAAGATCCGCAAGGCCAAGACCGATCCCGAACCGCTGCCGGGCGAGGAGGCGGGCCTGCAAAATCGCCCCGAGGCGGACAATCTGGTCGGCATCTACGCGGCGCTCCAAGGGGTGAGCAAGGGCGCGGTACTGGGAGAATTCGGCGGCGGGCCGTTCTCCACCTTCAAGGCCGCGCTGGTCGACCTCGCGGTCGCCCGGCTCGGGCCGGTCGGGCTGGAGATGAACCGGCTGATGCAGGATCCGGTTCACATCGATCAGGTCCTGGCCGACGGCGCCGCGCGCGCCCGGACGATCGCCGCCGACACCATGAAGGCGGTCAAGGACATCGTCGGATTCGTGCGGGCCTGACGCCGACCCGAGCGAAGGAAATCGCCACCGGGCCGGCTTGTCGCCGCACCGAGCGTCGTGGCAGCATGGACCGGCGTGCAACCGTCGAGGGGAGGGGTGGATCCCCCGGGGAGAGCGGATGAGCCGCAAGCGCCGCGCCTACGAGGCCGGCCATCAGCCGAAATACCTCGTCGTCATCGACGAATCGCCGGAATGCGACCGCGCGGTCTATTGGGGAAGCCGACGCGCGGCGCGCAACGGCGCCAGCGTGCTGATGCTGCTGGTGATCGAGCCGCACGATCGCCACCAGCAGTGGCTCGGCGTCGCCGACATCATGAAGGCGGAAGCCCACGAGCAGGCGGACGCCGTTCTCGACCGTTTCGCGGTCCGCGCCCATGACGTGGCCGGCATCACGCCGGCGCGAATCATCCGCGAGGGCGACAAGGCGGAAGAGATCCTCCGGACGATCGATGAGGACGAGGACATCGCGATCCTGGTGCTGGCCGCCGGGACCGGCAAGGACGGCCCCGGCCCCCTGGTCAGCGACCTCAGCAGCACCGCCGGCACGTTCCCGATCCCGGTAGCCATCGTTCCGGGCCATCTGGGCGACGAGGAGCTCGATGCGTTGTCGTGATTCGAAGGAGGCGCCGCCGGACCGGCGGGACTGCGGTATCGCATTGACCTTTATGGGACAACTCACCACCTGACGAATGGCGCATGCTGGTGGTCGGCGAACCGGCGTCCACGTCGCCGGAACATCTCCACTTCGCCGCAACATGCGCTAAAGTGATCCAAAGCGGCCCCGTCGGCCTTTGATCCTGCGGTGGCCAGGGAGACTTCCATGTTCATCCAGACCGAGACGACGCCGAATCCGGCGACCCTGAAATTCCTTCCCGGCCGCACCGTGCTCGCCACCGGGACCCTCGACATGCGCGACGCGACGGAGGCGGAGCAGTCTCCGCTTGCCGCGGGGCTGTTTGCCATACCGGGGGTCGGCGGGGTCTTTTTCGGCTCCGACTTCGTGACCGTGACCAAGACCGGCGGCGACTGGCAGCAGCTCAAGCCGGCAATCCTCGGCGTCATCATGGAGCATTTCATGTCGGACGCCCCGTTGCTGCGGGAAGGCGGGCAGGCCCTGGCGGACGCCGACGAGTTCTACGATGCCGAGGATGCCGAGACCGTCGCCACCATCAAGGAACTGATCGAGACCCGGGTACGCCCGGCGGTCGCCAATGATGGCGGCGACATCACGTTCCGCGGGTTCAAGGACGGCGTGGTCTATCTCAACATGCAGGGATCGTGCTCCGGCTGCCCGTCGTCGACCGCGACCCTCAAGCACGGTATCCAGAACCTGCTTCGCCATTTCGTGCCGGATGTCACCGAGGTGCGGCCGATCTGACGCCGGGATCGATCGCGGCGACGGAATGCGACCGTCCGGGGCTTGATCGGTCATGCTTGTGCTGGCGATCGACACTGCCCTGGCGGCCTGCGCGGTCGCCGTTCTCGACACGGCGGCCGGACGGATGGTAGCGAGCGAAACGCTCGCCATGCAACGCGGGCACGCCGAGACCCTGATGCCGCTGGTGGCCCGGGTGATGGACGCGGCCGGCATCGAATTCGTCGAGCTCGATCGGATCGCCGTCACGGTCGGGCCCGGCAGCTATACCGGGCTCCGGGTCGGGATCGCGGCTGCACGGGGAATCGCTCTGGTGACCGGAAAGCCGGCGATCGGGCTGTCCACCCTGGCGGCGCTGGCGGCGCCGCACATGGCGGGCGGGGAGACCCGGGCCATCGTGGCGGCGATCGACGCCCGGCATGGTCACGTCTACCTCCAGGTCGTGGGGGCGGCGGGCCGCACCGTCGTCTCCCCGCGGCTGGCCACGATCGGCGATGCTGTGCGAGCCGTGGCGGCACGGCCGTGCCTGCTGGTCGGGTCGGGCGCCGAGTTGCTCGCCGCCGCCTGGCAGAGCGGCCAGCAGCGCCCGGGCGTGGATCCGCGTCCGTTTCCCGACATCGAGTGGGTCGCACGCCTGGGTGCCGTTGCGGTGGCCGAACGCGCCCGGCCCAAGCCGCTCTATCTGCGTCAGCCCGACGCCAAGCCGCAGGATGCGGCCCGGTTGCCGCGGCAATGATCGGGTTGCTGAAAAACCTGTTCGCCCGTGCCGAGCCGGCCGTCACCGAAGCCGCTCCTCGGGATGCTGCGGCCTTTTCCCTGCTGCATGCGGCCGCATTCCGCCGCGGCTGGGGCGCGGAGGAATTCGAGCGCCTTCTGGTCGAACGCAGCGTGGTGGCACACCGGGCGACGAGCGGCCGGACGCTGGCCGGCTTCATCCTGTCGCGCATCGCCGCCAGCGAAGCCGAGATCCTGTCGGTCGCCGTGGCCGCAGGCTGGCGTCGCCGGGGCCTTGCGGGCCGCCTGCTCGATGTCCATCTTCGCCGTCTTGCCGGCCTCGGCGTGCAGACCGTTTTTCTCGAGGTCGACCAGGACAACGTCGCGGCGCGACGGCTCTACGATCGGGCGCGCTTCGGCGAGGTGGGGCGGCGCCAGGGTTACTATCCGCGTCCGCAAGGGGCCGCGGCCGCGCTGGTGCTGCGGCGCGAGCTGGCATGAGCGCCGCGGATGGACGATCTCCGGCCGCCAAAATATGATGCGGCATGTCGGCTAGAGCATGTTCCGGCGAAGTGGATGCCGGTTCGCCGATAAGAACATGCGCAAAGCAAGAATCTACGGCCGTTTCCGGCCGAAGCAGGCATCAGGTGCGGTTCAATACGACCGGAAACGGCTGTAGACGGACATTGGCGGTGGCCCAGCCCAAGCTAAACATCATCGAGGCCAAGTGCGTGGCCCAGGGCATGCGGATGACCGAGCAACGGCGCGTGGTTGCCCGCGCGCTCGCCGGCTCGGCCGACCATCCCGACGTCGAGGAGCTGTATCGCCGCTGCGCCAGGATCGATCAGCACATCTCGATCTCCACGGTCTACCGCACCGTCAAGCTGTTCGAGGACGCCGGCATCATCGAGCGTCACGACTTCCGCGAGGGCCGCGCCCGCTACGAGCAGATCCCCGATACCCACCACGATCATCTGATCAATCTGCGGACCGGCGAGGTGATCGAGTTTCGCTCGGAAGACATCGAGCGGCTGCAAACCGAGATCGCCCGGCGGCTGGGCTATCGGCTGATCGATCACCGTCTCGAGCTCTACGCGGTTCCGCTTGCCGACGACAAAGCCACCGGCTGATGTGGCGCATCGCGCTGATCACTGCGGCCATTGCGGCAATCACCGTGGCGTTGATACCGGCGCAATGGCTTTCCGTGCGGCTGCGGCTCCCGGCTCGGCGGGCGATCCCGGTGCTCTACCACCGTGCGATCTGCGCACTGCTCGGCGTGCGGATCACCACGCTGGGAGAACGCGTATCGCAGCGTCCCCTGCTCATCGTTGCCAATCACGTGTCATGGCTCGACATCCCGGTGCTCACCGCGGTCTCCCCGGTGGTATTCGTCGCCAAGCGCGAGGTCGGGACCTGGCCGGTGTTCGGTCTGCTGGCGCGGCTGCAACGCTCGGTCTTCGTCGATCGTACCCGCCGCCACGCCATCGACAAGGTCAACGCGGAGATCGCCGAGCGCCTCGTCGAAGGCGATCCCGTCGTCCTGTTCGCCGAGGGCACATCGAATGACGGTAATCGCGTGCTGCCGTTCCGGACGGCGCTGATCGGCGCCGCACGGGACGCGATCGCGGGGTCCGGCGACGCTGCGCGCGTATTCATCCAACCGTTGTCGATTGCCTATACGCGTCTGCATGGACTGCCGCTCGGCCGACAGCATCGCCCGGTGGTGGCATGGTATGGCAGTCTTGACCTGTTGCCGCATCTGGGGATGGTCATGCGCCACGGCACCATCGATGTAGTCGTCACCTGGGGCGAGCCGATCGCCTATGACGGCCAGACGGACCGGAAGACCCTGGCAAAGCGACTTGAGGCAACGGTGCGCCGGTGCACGGCCGCGACCCTGTCCGGCCATTCCTTTTTGCCCGGAAAACCGCTAAGAGGGCCCCAGGAACGCGATGCGCGCCGCGACTCGGGGAGCTCTGAAGCACCGGAATGCCTCGAGACGTGCCCTCAAGCCCGAGCGGCCCCGATCGAGGTGACGCGACCGGCATGAACGGACCCCGCAAGCTCCACGTGAAATCCTACGGCTGCCAGATGAACGTCTACGATTTGCATCGTATGGCGGACCTGCTCGCGACGGAGGGATTCGTCGAGACCGCGGATGCCGAGTCCGCGGACCTGATCATTCTCAATACCTGCCATATTCGGGAAAAGGCCGCCGAAAAGGTCTATTCGGAGCTCGGCCGGATGCGCCAGTTGCGCGCCGCCGCAGCGCGCGACGGACGCAGGCTCGCCATCGCGGTCGCCGGCTGCGTCGCCCAGGCGGAGGGCAACGAGATCATCCGCCGGGCCCCGGTGGTCGACCTCGTGGTGGGGCCGCAGAGCTACCACCGGCTGCCGGCGCTGCTCGCCCGCGCCGAACGCGAGGGAAAGGTCGTCGATACCGAGTTTCCAGCCGAGGACAAATTCGATTTCCTCGCCGCCCCGAGCCGGGAAGCGAGCCGCCGGCGCGGGGTGTCGGCGTTCGTGACGGTGCAGGAAGGCTGCGACAAGTTCTGCACCTTCTGCGTCGTTCCCTATACGCGCGGTGCCGAGATGTCGCGTCCGGCGGAAAAAATCCTGGCGGAGGTCGAGCGCCTGGCCGAAGCCGGCGTGCGCGAGGTGACGCTGATCGGGCAGAACGTCAACGCCTATCACGGCCAGGGGCCCGACGGAGCGATATGGACGCTGGGCGCCCTGCTTCACCGCGTTGCCGAGATCCCGGGCATTGCCCGCGTCCGCTATACGACCAGTCACCCGGCCGACGTCGATGCGAGCCTGGTCGCAGCGCACCGTGATCTCGCGGCGCTGATGCCCTGCCTTCACCTGCCGGTGCAGTCCGGCTCCGACCGCATGCTGGCTGCGATGAACCGCCGCCACAGTCGTGCCGACTACCTCGCCACGGTGGACCGCCTGCGCGCGGCACGCCCGGATCTCGCCCTCTCCTCGGACTTCATCGTCGGCTTCCCCGGCGAGTCCGAGGAGGATTTTCGCGACACGCTGCGCCTCGTCGACGAGGTGGGATTCGTGTCGGCCTTCTCGTTCAAATATTCGCCGCGACCCGGCACGCCGGCCGCGACCCTCCCGGGCCAGATCGCCGAAGAGGTCAAGAGCGAGCGCCTGGCACGCCTGCAGGCCGTGCTCGACCGCCATCAGGGGGACTTCAACGCGCGCTGCCTCGGCACCACATTCGACGTGCTGCTGGAAAAGCCGGGGCGCCACGACGGGCAGCTCGTCGGACGCTCGCCGTATCTGCAGCCGGTGCAGATCATGGCGCCGGCGACGCGCATCGGCGACATCGTCGCCGTCACGGTGATCCGCGTCGGGCCGAACAGTCTGCACGCGACCCTCGCCCCAGCCGCGCCACAGGCTTGGCGGGAAGAATCTACGGCGACGACAGGAGCCTGACACGTTGCGGACGATGAGACCTGGCAATGGGTCGCTGATCGCTCGAGATGGAGCCGTCGGCGAGAGCACGACGACGCAGACCGTCATGGCTTTCGACGACAACCGGCTGGCCTCGGCGCTATTCGGGCAGTACGGCCAGCACCTCGCGTCGATCGAGCGCCGTCTCGGCGTGGTGGCGGATTCCCGCGGCAATCAGGTCACCATCGAGGGGTCGCGGGAGGCCTGCGAGCAGGCGCGCCGGGTACTCGAAAGCCTGTACGAGCAGCTCAAGCGCGGCCACGATCTGAGTACCGGCGATGTCGAGGGCGCGATCCGCCTCGCCATCTCGCAGGGATCGCTGTTCGATTTCGACGCCGCCAACGCACGGTCCGGTTTCGCCGAAATCCACTTGAGGAAGCGCATCGTGCGGGCGCGCACCGCGGGACAGGACGCCTATCTGCGCGCCCTCAACCGCCACGCCCTGGTTTTCGGCACCGGGCCGGCGGGAACCGGCAAGACTTGGCTGGCGGTCGCCCACGCGGTGCACCTGTTCGAGCGCAAGGAGGTCGATCGGATCGTGCTGTCGCGCCCCGCCGTCGAGGCGGGCGAGCGGCTGGGCTTCCTGCCGGGCGACATGCGGGAAAAGGTCGATCCCTATCTGCGCCCGATTTATGACGCGTTGTTCGACATGATGGATCCCCGCATCGTCGAGCGTGCGTTGCAGACCGGCGAGATCGAGATCGCCCCGCTGGCTTTCATGCGCGGACGGACCCTTTCCAATGCGGCGGTCATCCTCGACGAGGCGCAGAACACGACCGCCATGCAGATGAAGATGTTCCTGACCCGCCTCGGCGAAAACAGCCGGATGATCGTGACCGGCGATCCCAGCCAGATCGATCTTCCGTCCGGGCAGGCGTCGGGGCTCACCGAAGCCGTCCGCCTGCTCGCCGGCGTCGAGGGCATCGGGCACACCGTGTTCACCCGCGACGATGTCATCCGCCACGAGTTGGTGGCGAGAATCGTCGAGGCCTACGAAAATGCCTCGCCGGCCCCGGCAGGCGGCCGCGAGGACAGGCCATGACGGCGCGGGCGCCAGCGCACGACGCCTCGCCGGCCGTCGAGGTCATCGTCGAGTCCGGCCTGTGGACCGCCCGGCCCGATGCCGAGGCGACGGTACGCCGGGCGATCGACGAGGCTGCCGCGCAGGCATCGCCGCAGCGCGGCCGCCGCGAGGTCTCACATGGGACTCTCTCGACGGCGACCCGATCAGCCGCGCGGTCCGGGCATTGATGACCAGCTCGACGGTGGTGGGTTGCTCGATCGGCAGTCGGCGGAGCGGCCCCTTTCAGGATCTTGTCCACATAGACGGCCGCCCAGCGATAGAGCTCGGCAAGGAGCGGGACAGTACGACAAGGAGCCCGCCATCGGCGACGTATTCCGCCGCTCCGAACATGCTCGGCAGCCGATGGCTGATCGCCAGCTCGGCGATCTTCTTGCGTTCCGCGAACATCAGCGGTGTCTGGATGACGATGACGCCCTGTACAACTTCTTGTCGCGTTTCATGGTCGAGAACGCTTCGGGGGAGCTCGGACGCTGCGCCGACGCCGACGGGCAGCAGCGTCACCTGCGCCTTTCCCGCGACAGCCTCGATGTCCCGGATCGATGCCATCGAGGACACGTTGTCGAGATGCCAGAGCGCCGCCACCTTGGTCAGGCTCGGATGCATTCATGAGCAACTCGAATCGCTTCGCGGCAAGCTCGGATGTGATCGTCGACAGCCCCGTGACGTTGCCGCCTGGATGCGAGAGGCTCGCGTTCCAAGGCCAAGGGCTCGACCTGATCGGTTCCGGTCGCCATAACGAGGATCGGGATCCGTGCGCTCGCTCGCCTCGCGGCAAGCGCGGCGGAGGTACCGCTGGTGACGATCACGGCGACGTTGAGACGGACGAGCTCTTTCGCCATCGCGGGAAGCTGCTCGAGCGCTCCCTTCGCGGTGCGGACCTCGAACGCGATGTTGCGACCATCGAGTAGCCCAGCTCGCGAAGCTTCTGCTGCAGCACGGCCCACCAGTCCCCGGCGATCGCTCTCATCGGATGGGCGACAGCGGTGCTTTCCTGTCGGTCTGTGCGATCGCCTGCGTCGCGGGAGCGAGCTGCGCGGCGAAGCCGACGATCGCGGCAGGAGTCTGCCTTCTCTTCATCGCATGCTCCATGACGAACGGCCGTCGTCCAGCACATCGCGCGGTGGCACACAATGTAGTCGGTGCCGATCGGCC
>CAVWIS010000004.1:0-771121 GCA_963755055.1 uncultured Alphaproteobacteria bacterium
AGCATCGCGCCCGATCATCCGGTGTGGATGGCATTTGCCGAAGCGATGACGCCGGTGATGCGGCCGGTTGCAAAAGCGCTCGCGCGCCAGGTCGCCACATGGCCGAGGCCGCCCGGCAGGATTCTCGACATCGCGGCAGGTCACGGCATTTTCGGCATTTCGGTCCTGGAGGCGGTACCTGCGGCCACGCTGGTCGCGGTCGACTGGCCGGGCGTGCTGACGATCGCCAGCCGAAATGCCGAGCAGGCGGGCGTCGCAGAACGGGTTCGCACGGTCGCCGGCGACGCCTTCGAGGTCGACTGGGGCGCCGGCTACGATCTGGTGCTGCTGCCGAACTTCCTGCACCATTTCGATTGCTTGACCTGCGTCCGCCTGTTGCAGAAAGTCCGTCGCAGCCTTGCGCCGGAAGGAAAGACGCTGGCGCTCGAATTCGTGCCGGGCGAGGATCGCGTCTCGCCGCCGTTCCAGGCAAGCTTTGCGTTCTATATGCTGGGATCCACGCCGAGCGGCGACGCCTTCACGGCGTCGGACTTCGACCGGATGGCGCGCGATGCCGGATACCGGGGCGCGAAGGTGACGCCAATGCCGCGGTCGCCGCAAAGCCTCGTCATGTTCGAGTGAGCGACGGGTTGGATCCGAGCCAGAGCGCACGACATGTCGGTCACCTCACCTCGACCCGCAGGCGGCGGACGCAACCCCGCGCTGTCGGTTCTCGCCGCCTTCCTCAAGCTCGGCCTCACCAGCTTCGGCGGCCCGGTGGCGCATATCGGCTACTTTCGCACGGAGTTCGTCGAGCGGCGAAAATGGCTCGACGAGGCCGCATTCGTCGATCTGGTGGCGCTGTGCCAGTTTTTGCCGGGCCCGGCGAGCAGTCAGGTCGGCATCGCCATCGGGATTCTGCGCGCCGGATTACCCGGCGCCGTCTGCGCCTGGCTCGGCTTCACCATCCCGTCGGCGCTGGCGATGGTCCTGTTCGCCTATGGGGTCGCGACCCTGGGCGATCTTGCCCAGGCCTCCTGGCTGCATGGGCTCAAGATCGTCGCCGTCGCGGTCGTCGCGCAGGCGCTGTGGGGCATGGCGCGGACCCTTTGCCCGGATCGCGAGCGCGCCACCATGGCGGTGGGAGCCGCGGTCGTGGCGCTGTTCGCGCCGTCCACGGTCGGCCAGATCGGCGTCATCGCGGCGGGCGGCCTGATCGGCTGGTTGCTGCTGCCGGCCCCGGTGCAGCAGAGACTCGCCGCACATCGCCGTGCCGATCGACCGAAAAATATCGGCCGCCGCGCTGATCATCTTCGCCGTCCTGCTGATCGGGCTGCCCGTCCTCGCCGGCTCGACCTCGGACCAGATCGTCAAGCTGGTCGACAGCTTCTATCGCGCCGGCTCGCTGGTGTTCGGCGGCGGCCATGTGGTGCTGCCGCTGCTCCAGCAGGAGGTCGTTCCGCGCGGCTGGGTCGACAATGATGCATTCCTGGCAGGCTATGGGGCCGCACAAGCCGTGCCGGGCCCGCTCTTCACCTTCGCCGCCTATCTCGGCGCTGTGATGAAACCCTCGCCGAACGGCTGGCTCGGCGGCCTCATCTGCCTCGTGGCGATCTTCCTGCCGTCGTTCCTGCTGGTCGTCGGCATGCTGCCGTTCTGGAACGACCTGCGCCAGCGCGCCGGCGTCCAGGCAGCCCTCAAGGGCGTCAACGCCGCCGTCGTCGGACTGCTGCTCGCGGCGCTGTACACGCCGGTCTGGACCAGCGCCATCCGCGGCCCGGGCGATTTTGCCATCGGCATCGTGGCCTTTCTGCTGCTCATGTTCTGGAAGGTGCCGCCGTGGCTGGTCGTGATCCTCGGCGCGGTCGCCGCAACCGGGCTGGCGCAATTCACCTGAAGGCCGCGGACCAGAGCGGCCGACAATCCTTCTCGTGCAGCGCGCCGGCGCCCCTTAGCGGCATCCCGTTGCGCCATTGACAGACATTTCGACGCGTTATTAGTGGTCAGGCGGATCGGTCGGTCGGCACGCGACCTCACAAGACCGGCAAGGCGGGAGGACAATCCATGGACGAGGCTCCGGTCGTCGTCGAGGTGCGGTCGGGCTATCGGGTGGTCACGCTCAACCGGCCGCAGCGGCTCAATGCCTTCAACGAGGCCATGCATATTGCGCTCGCCCCGGCGCTGGCCGAGGCCGAAGCCGATCCTTCATGCCGGGCCTTGCTGCTGACCGGTGCCGGCCGCGGGTTCTGCGCCGGACAGGATCTCGCCGACCGGGTGGCCAAACCCGGCGAGGCGGCGGTGGGCGATGCGCTCGGAACCCACTACAACCCGCTGGTCCGCAAGCTCCGGTCATTGCCGTTCCCGGTGGTCGCCGCCGTCAATGGCGTCGCCGCCGGCGCCGGAGCCAATATCGCGCTTGCCTGCGACATCGTGATCGCCGGCCGCTCGGCGAGCTTCGTCCAGGCCTTCGCCCGCATCGGGCTCGTTCCCGATTGCGGCGGCACCTGGTTCCTGCCGCGGCTCGTCGGCGCCGCGCGCGCCCGCGGGCTGGCGCTGCTGGCCGAGCCGCTGAGCGCCGAGAAGGCCGCCGAATGGGGACTGATCTGGAAGGCGGTCGACGACAGCATGCTGATGCCCGAGGCGGAAAAGCTGTGCGCTCATTTCGCCGGCGCGCCGACGGTCGGCCTCGCCTTGACCAAGCGGGCGCTCGAGGCCGCCGAGACCAACGACCTTTCTGCCCAGCTCGACCTCGAGCGCGACCTGCAGCGCGAGGCCGGGTCGACGCCGGACTTCGCAGAAGGCGTCCGCGCCTTCCTGGAGAAGCGCCCGCCGAAGTTCATCGGACGGCGGAGCAGTTGATGGACGCCGCAGCGCTCGCACGTGCCAGCGCCGACGCGATGTGGGCCGGGGACCGGGCGAGCCAGGGGCTCGGCATGCAGCTGATCTCGGTCGAGCCGGGCCACGCCGTCGTCGCCATGACGGTCACCCAGACAATGGTCAACGGTCACAACCTGTGCCACGGCGGCTTCATCTTCACGCTCGCCGACTCGGCGCTGGCATTCGCCTGCAACAGCTACAATCAGAAGGCCGTGGCCTATCACTGCTCGATCACCTTCGTCGCCGCCGCGCGGCTGGGCGACCGGCTGGAGGCCCGCGCCGTCGAGCGTTCTCGGGTCGGCCGCGCCGGCATCTACGATGTCACGGTGACGAGCGGGCCGGGCCGGGTGATCGCCGAGTTCCGCGGCCATTCGCGCACCATCGAGGGCGAGCTCGTTCCCGGTATGACGCCGCGCGCCGCGGGCCGGACAGAAACCTGATCGTCCGGCGAGGAGGCCAAGATGCACGATGCATCCTACGTTCCCTTCGGTCTCGAGCCGATCGAGACGGCATCGCGCGACGAGATCACCGCGCTGCAGATCGGGCGGCTCAAGTCCGCGCTCCGGCATGCCTACGACAACATTGCGGCCTATCGGAAAAAGTTCGCCGCCGCCGGCGTGACGCCTGATGACTTCAAGACTCTTGCCGACCTCAGCCGCTTCCCGTTCACCACCAAGCAGGACCTGCGGGAGAACTATCCGTTTGGCATGTTCGCGGTGCCGCGGGAAAAAGTCGTGCGCATCCACGCATCCTCCGGTACCACCGGCAAGCCGACGGTCGTCGGCTATACGCAGCGCGACATCGAGACCTGGTCGAGCCTGGTGGCGCGTTCAATCCGCGCCTCGGGCGGCCGGCCCGGCATGGTGGTGCACGTCGCCTACGGCTACGGCCTGTTCACCGGCGGGCTCGGTGCCCATTACGGAGCCGAAAAGCTCGGCTGCACGGTGATCCCGGTCTCCGGCGGCATGACCGAGCGCCAGGTCCAGCTGATCGTCGACTTTAAGCCCGACATCATCATGGTGACGCCGTCCTACATGCTGGCGATCCTCGACGAGTTCCGCGCCAAGGGCCTCGATCCACGCGAGACCTCGCTCAAGATCGGCATCTTCGGCGCCGAGCCGTGGACCAACCAGATGCGTGGCGAGATCGAGGATGCCTTCGGCATGGACGCGGTGGACATCTACGGCATCTCCGAGGTCATGGGTCCCGGTGTCGCCAACGAGTGCGTGGAAACCAAGGACGGGCTGCATGTCTGGGAGGATCATTTCTACCCGGAGATCGTCGATCCGGAGACCGGTGTGGTGCTCCCCGACGGCGAGCGCGGCGAGCTCGTCTTCACCTCGCTCACCAAGGAGGCGATGCCGGTCATCCGCTATCGCACCCGCGACCTGACGCGGCTGCTGCCCGGCACCGCGCGCTCGATGCGGCGCATCGAGAAGGTGACGGGGCGCTCCGACGACATGATGATCGTGCGCGGCGTCAACGTTTTTCCCACCCAGATCGAGGAGCAGCTGCTGCGCTGCGACGGCCTCGCCCCGCATTACCTCATCGAGCTGCGACGCGAGCAGCGCCTGGACGTCATGCGGTTGCTGGTCGAGGCGCGCCCCGACCATGCCGACGAGGCCTCGCGCGCCGGCCAGGCCGCCCTGCTCACCGCGCACATCCGTAACAACATCGGCATCGGCGTCGAGGTGGTGATCGGCGATCCCGGCACGATCGAGCGCTCCGTCGGCAAGGCGCGGCGGATCATCGACCTGCGGCCGAAGGGGTGACGTGGGAGAAAGTCGGGCTAGATCCCCGACGTGTCGATCGGCCCGATTGGGTCCTAGAAGAACGATTTTGGAGCTACCCAGTCCTTCTGGAGTTTCAAGAGCCTGATTTGCGTCGCCGCCACTTCGTGGAGGTAATTGCCGAGCATCCCCGGATCATGCTCAATCAAATGGCAGACTTGTCGAGCCGTTTCGACCACAGGCCCCTGTTTCCTGCCTGGCAAGAGGTCCTTGATTTCGGAGTGCCACTCATCCATTCGATCAAGAAACTCGGTAAACCCTGGTTTGGCAGCAGCAAGGTTACCCATGTGCAAATAGGCCGCTGCGCGGCCACGTTCATGCCAATCGCCATCGACTTTTTCAGTCTCTAGATATTTCAGGAACGCCGCCCCATTGGTCACGTCGGCGACCGCTGGTCTGATCTTGCTCTCGAACAGCGTCATAAACTCCTCGCTGAAGCGAGGTGAACCAACATCCCATCCATACACACCCTGAGCGGTCAGCAAACTTGTTCCCCATCCGCCGTAACTCACGCCTTCGAAGAGTGGATTGACGAATTTGTAGACCGTGCCAATCGTGGTGCCGGACATCACTCCAATAGCGCACCCGCGAAGATAGTAGCCAATTGGCTGGAAGATGAGCGCGTTGTCACGGAATATGACGTCAGGAGAGGAGTCGAGAACACCCTTGATCTTGCTCTTGAGGCGAATCGGCCTGGGCTGCCTGGCCCAGCTGCGGATATCCCGAATTTTGGCCAATGTCTGGTCCAGCGTGTAGGTCTTGGCGTCCAGCGGGTCATGGACGACGCCATCAGTGGCCCGCGCGAGTGCGGCCCCCGCCATATAGGCGGCCAGCAATTCGGTTTCATCGTGCCAAATGAGAAGGGTCGCATGCTTCCACGGCCTCTCGGTCGGTGTTCCGCCGTTTGCGAGAATGTCGGATCCATCCTCCTGATGGAGCTCGAATCCGGATTGTTTTCTGCCGAGCCGGGCGGGAAAATATCCGGCATGGCCCGCCGGACTGACGCGCCGGTCGAGCACGAGCTTGAGCCCCATGGAATCGAGTGCCGCCTGCCACTCGCCAAGCGACGGAAGATCCGAATCGTGCAGAACGTAGAGACCATCGGACATGGCGGGCCTTCACGGGTTTCATTGCCGGCTTGGCTTCGGCTGGGTTGAGACGGCCGAACCAAACCATCGTGCGCAACCTACCAATCCGTCCGGACAGCTAGGTTTCCGCTGCGTCGATCAGGCCACCGCTGCGTGCTCTTTCGAGCGTGGCGCAGAGGATCCGTGTTGGCCGTCATGGCTTGACCTCGATAACCATGATCTGCGGCGCAGTCGTTATGTAGTTCTTGACTACGTCCAAGTACTGCCATGCCTGTTTGTTCTTCAGAGTTGCGTTTCCCGTCTTGATCTCGTAAATGCAGTACGTGTTATTGTGATTATCCTGCAGGACATCCAACCAGGACGAACCAGGAAGCCTGGGGCTGTTTGGAGGCAATTGTCCCCGAGTTGGCTCGAAGCCAACCTCGCTGTGCCATGCTGCAAATGATGTCGGTGGCCAGGACGTCTTGACAGTCATTGCGATTTCCCTGTGGACCTCCATCCCGATCCGTTGCGGACTCATTCCAAAGCTTCGCGCCAAAACGGCCTGATACTTGGATGTTGTGAGACTCTGGACGGCATTATAGGCGGTACATACTGCATTGACTTGCGATTGGGTCAGTTGACCAACAACAGGTACCGGCTGACCGCGGAACCAATCAAGTCCGCGATAGCCATAGGACAGGACACCGATGGTGCCGTCGTCTTGGAGGCCAAGCGTACCAGCAGGAATATCCGCGTCAAGAGTGTACTGCTTAACATTTGGGACGTCGGCAAACGCCGGAGGCAGGACGACGTCACGTTCGACCGGCGTGGGCGGCTGTTTCGATAGAGCTTGAATAGTCCGCGCGAACTCCAGCCCGACCGCGGTCGACAATCTGGTCGGATCGAACTGGATTCCGCCTGGTCGGCGAATTCCGACGACTTCCGTTTGCGTCCAGGCGCCATTCGTCAGGGCCTCTATGCGCCCCCGCCCGTCATCCGGATTGTAGTCCAGCCGGAACCGGCTTCCGTCGCCGATATTCTCCGTGACGCGCCGCCCCGCAGACGTTTTCGAAAGAAGCAAGAAGAGGCCAGCCAGCGCGCCCGTAACCAGCCCGGCCCCTTCTCCGAGCGTCAGGATCCACCGGCCCACCGTTTTTGCTGTCTCTCCGGCCGATGCGACAACCACGTCACTCGCGGCCACGCTGCCGGCGGCGGCCAACTGCAACTGCCCATTCGACAGCTTGATGACTCGACCTGTGGCGTCGGGAGAAAGAGTTGCGGTCTGTGTGCCGTCCGCATGCTCGACGGCGGTAGCCTGGGCACGACCGCTGTCATCATAAACCGTGGTCGCCTGCGTCCACTCATGCGCTCCAGTATTGCCGTTCGCGTTCGTTGTTTGGACAGCAAACATCGGGTCGCGGGAAATGTAGTCCGCAACTCCCCGTCTGGGTGTATCAAATCTTGACCACGTTCCTTGCCGCTGTCCGATTTCGCTCGTTGTGTCTCCCGGCGGGGTCTCCTCGGCGGTCGTGTTGTTAGTCGCTATATCGGCGAGCCCTGGCGAGGCGTTCTAACTCGACCTGATAAGCTCGGTTGGAACTCGAGGATCGACTTGATTGGGTTGCGTCGGACCTGCCCCTGGCACCATTGGGGAAAGGTTTAACGGAGCGCTGGAGGCCAAGGGCGACGGGTTGAACAGATCGCTCGAGACGCTCATGCCGCCAACCAGGGGCTGAGAAGGAGGCGAAAGATCAAAGAGCGAGGAGGGCCAACCTGAAACTTTCGGCTCGGGCGGCGGCCCTGCGGAAAAGCTCGTCGGCGCGGTCGAGGCGAGCGGAGACGGCGCAAACAAATCGCTGGAGAGGACCGTGCCGCCGGCCAGCGGCGGCGCAGAGGGCGACGGGTCGAATGGCGAGTAGGTCGAAGCCGACATCTTCGGGCCGGCGCGGGTCGGCGCCTCCAGCGAGGTCAACGCGGCGGAGGGAGGATCTTGCGGAAAAAGCCCGTTCAGACGCGACCGCTCGGGAACTCCGAACGGTGCCACGTCCCGAACGCCACCCCCCGTCGGCATCGGGATCGGGGCTCCATGGGCGATCCGGCCTGCCGCCAGCCTGCGCTTGAACTCCTCGACGTGCGGCTTGAGCCCTTCGAACAGCGCCGGCGTGAGATGCGGTCGCAGGTCCTCGTAAGACGTGATCTCCGGCATCGTCTCCGGTGCGGGATCTGCGGTCGATGACTCGCCCTGTTGCGGCGCCAAGCCGTTGAGCGGGGGTTCGAGATTGATCGGGCCGATCAGCCCCGCAGCCAGCCTCCGTTCGAATTCCCAGAAGTGCGGGATCAATCCATTGAACAGCGAAGGGCGTAGAAAGGGTCGCACGGCCTCGAATCCGGGCGGCGGCTCGAGCGTAGGCGTCGAGCCGTCTCCCAACAGCGCGTCGTCGCGCTCGTCGAATGACGGCATGGTCTCACCTGATTTTGGTTGGCTGGTTGGGGTGAGCGGAGGTGCCGCTTGCCGATAAACAAAAGGACCGCCATGACGGCGGCCCATGGAGCGCCGGCACGAAGCCGGACACTTTTCGGCAGTTTGAAATCAGCGGCAATAAAAAAGCCGACCTGGGGTTGGCCCGGTCGGCGCGCAGAACTCCACTCTCCTATTTCGACATTCGCCCGAATCCGGCGCTGCTGTCAAGAACAAAACGAGTACGCGAGGTGTCCGGTGCCGAGCCCTGGTACACGGCGCGCACCGGCCACTGCATCGACGTCTCGCTGCTCGGGAGCGTCGAGCTCACACCTGATCGTAGTCGACCGCCACCGTGCTCGTCGTCGGATGCGCCTGGCAGGTGAGCACGTAACCCGCCTGCATCTCCCAGGGCTCCAGCGAAAAATTCTGCTCCATCTCGACCTTGCCCTCGGTGAGCATGGCGCGGCAGGTGCAGCACATGCCGCCGCGGCACGAATAGGGCATTTCCAGGCCCTGGCGCAGCCCGGCCTCGACGATGGTCTCGCCGTCGCAGAGCTTGATCACGTGATCGGAGCCGTCGAGCCTGACCCGCACGATCGCGGCGGGCTCTGCCGTGCCGGCGGCCCGTGGACGGACGGCGGCGCGCGGCCCTGGAGCTCCGTCGGCGGTGAAATATTCCACGTGAATTCGCCCTTTGGGCACCCCGCCGCGCAATAGGGCCGCCCTGCTCTCCTCGATGAGGCTGCCGGGCCCGCTGAGAAAGGCGGCGTCGATCCGTTCGGCGGGAATGACGGTGCGAAGGAAGGTCTCGATCTTCCCGGCATCGATCCGGCCGCTGAGCAGCGAGACCTCCCGGGCCTCGCGCGAAAGCACGTGATGGATGGCGAGGCGGTCGAGAAACCGGTCCTTGAGGTCGTCGAGAGCCTGCTTGAAGATGATGTCCTGCGCAGTGCGGTTGCCGTAGAGGAGGATCATCCGGCTCTTCGGCTCGGCCCCGAGCACGCTGCGCAGGATCGACATGATCGGGGTGATGCCGGAGCCGGCCGCGATCGCCAGATAGGTCCGGCCGGCGGCGGGATCGGGCGCGATGCCGAACCGGCCCTGCGGCGTCATCACGTCGATGCGGTCGCCCGGCTTCAGGCTTTCATTGGCGAAGCGCGAGAAGACGCCGCCGTCGACCTTCTTCACCGCGATGCGCAGCTCCTTTTCCTCCGGCCCGGTGCAGATCGAATAGGAGCGCCGCGCCTCGTCGCCATCGAGCATCGTGCGCAACGTTAGATGCTGACCGGGCGCGAACCGGTAGGCGGCGGCGAGATCCGGCGGGACCGTGAAGGCGATCGACACCGCGTCCGGCGTCTCCCGGCGCACGTCGGCGATCTCGAGCTGATGGAATGCGACTGCCATGGGGTGTCAGATGCACTTGAAGTAGTCGAAGGGCTCGGCGCAGGCGCGGCAGCGGTAGAGCGCCTTGCAGGCGGTCGAGCCGAATTCGGAGATGCGCCCGGTCGCGGCCGAGCCGCAATGCGGGCAGCAGACCTGCTCCTCGCCGAACAGCGCCCGGCGGCCGGCCTTTCCGGCCGGCGGCGCGATGCCGAATTCCAAAAGCTTCGCCCTGCCCGCCTCGGTCATCAGGTCGGTGCTCCAGGCCGGCGACAGCACGGTCGTCACCTTCGGTGATGCAAAACCCGCTCGCTCCAGTGCCAGCTCGATCTCGAGCGCGATCATCGTCATGGCGGGACATCCCGAATAGGTGGGTGTGATGATCGCCTCGACCTTGCCGCCGCGGACGATCACGTCGCGCAGCACGCCGAGATCCGCGATGCCGAGCACGGGAATTTCCGGATCGACCACCGACGCGGCTGCCGCCCAGGCGCGGTCGCGAAGCGAAATATCGTCGGCGACCACGGTCTCGTCCATCGGGCTCACCACACCGCTCCCGGATAGGCGCGCTGCATGAACTGCAGCTCCGCCAGAAGGTGCCCGAGATGCTCGCTGTGGCGGCCGGAACGGCCACCCGACTGCATCCAGCCGGCGCGCGGCAGTGCCAATGTCGCTTCTGCCACAATTTCCGCCACGGTGCGCTGCCAGACCGGATGGATGAGCGACGGATCGATAGCGGCACCGGTCGCGATCAGCGCACGATCGACATCGTCCGTCTCGAACATTTCTCCGGTGTAGGGCCACAGCTCGTCGACGGCGTCCTGGGCGCGGTGCCGGCTTTCCGCGGTGCCGTCGCCCAGCCGGATGATCCATTCGCCGGCGTGGCGCACGTGATAGGCCATTTCCTTGGCGCTCTTGGCGGCGATCGCCGCCAGGGTGGGATCGCTCGATTGCGTCATCGCCGCGAAATACGGGTGCGCGAACGCCGCATAGAACAGTTGCCGCGCCATGGTGGCGGCGAAGTCGCCGTTGGGCTGCTCGACCAGCAGGATGTTGCGGTATTCGCCGGCGTCGCGCAGATAGGCGAGTTGATCCTCGTCGCGGCCGCGCCCCTCGACTTTTCCCGCATAGGCGTAGAGCGAGCGCGCCTGCCCGATCAGGTCGAGCCCCATATTGGCGAGCGCCAGATCCTCCTCGAGCACCGGTGCATGGCCGCACCACTCGGACAGCCGATGGCCGAGCACCAGCGCATTGTCCGCGAGCCGAAGCGTGCAGGAGAACAGCGGAGCCTCGGACATCTGGTCTCTCGCCACGGCCGCGATCACATGTGCCCGACTTCGTCGGGAATCTCGTAGAACGTCGGATGGCGATAGATCTTGCTCGCCGTCGGCTCGAACAGCATGTCCTTGTCGTCGGGATCGGACGCGGTGATCGCCGCCGACGGCACCACCCAGAGCGATAGCCCCTCGCCGCGCCGCGTGTAGACGTCGCGGGCGTTCTGCAGCGCCATCCCGGCGTCGACCGCGTGCACGCTGCCGACATGGCGATGCGCCATCCCGTTGCGGGTGCGGATGAACACTTCCCACAGCGGCCAGTTTTGCTCGGTCATGATCGCCTCCTTAATTCCTGCTGCCGGAGCATGATCTTTTCCGAAAACCGGTGGCCACTTTTCGGGATTATGCTCTACTCGGCGGCGACCTGCGCCGCCGTCTCGGCGCGCCGGTGCCGCTTGGCCGCATAGGCGAGCGCCGCCTCGCGCACCCAGGCGCCGTTGCGGTCGGCGGCCCGACGCGCCGCCATGCGCTGCCGATTGCAGGGGCCGTCTCCCGCAATGACGCGCTTGAACTCGTTCCAGTCGATGTCACCGAAGTCCCAGTGCCCTGTCGCCTCGTTGAACGTCAGCTCGCGGTCGGGAATATCGAGCCCGAGATACTTCGCCTGCGGCACGGTCGCATCGACGAATTTTTGCCGCAGTTCGTCGTTGGTGAAGCGCTTGATCTTCCAACGCATGGAGACGTCGGTGTGCTGGCTGTCCTTGTCGGACGGGCCGAACATCATCAGCACCGGCCACCACCAGCGGTTCAAGGCGTCCTGCGCCAACGCCTTCTGCTCCGGCGTGCCGCGGGCGAGCGTCAGCATGATCTCGTAGCCCTGGCGCTGATGAAAGCTCTCCTCCTTGCAGATGCGGACCATCGCCCGCGCATAGGGACCGTAGCTGCAGCGGCACAGCGGGATCTGGTTCATGATCGCGGCGCCGTCGACCAGCCAGCCGATGACCCCGATATCCGCCCAGGTCAGCGCCGGATAGTTGAAGATCGACGCATATTTGGCTTTGCCGGCGAGCAGCTGGGCAACAAGCTCCTCGCGCGACACGCCGAGCGTTTCCGCCGCCGCATAGAGATAAAGGCCGTGTCCGCCCTCGTCCTGGACTTTCGCCAGCAGCGCCGCCTTGCGCCGGAGCGAGGGCGCCCGGGTGATCCAGTTGCCCTCCGGACCCATGCCGACGATCTCCGAATGGGCATGCTGGGCGATCTGGCGGATCAGCGTGCGCCGGTAGGCCTCGGGCATCCAGTCGTTCGGCTCGATCTTGGTTTCCGCATCGATGCGCGCCTGGAAGCGTGCCTCGCGTTCGGGATCGGTCACGGCATCAGGCACTTCACGCGTGTTCAGGGCCTGGGTGTACATGGGCCTCCTCCGGCTGGCGCGGGTCCGCCATTATCGTTCGGATTGTCGGGCTCTATTATGTTACGATAATTCGTATTGTCAATATTTTCGGTAACATTTGGCTCCGACAAATGCCATTCAGGCGGGGGCCACCGTTCACAAGTCCTTGGTCAGATAGATCCGGCTGGTGCCGGGCGGATTACAGGGAATCTCGCCGAAGACCCGCCACCCGTTGCGCCGATAGAACTCCGGCGCCTGAAAACTGATGGTCAGCAGCACGCCGGCGCGACAACCGCGGCGCCTGCCCTCCTCCTCGGCCATCCGCAGGAGGCGCGTGCCCAGCCCCGCTCCCCGCAGATGGCTGGGCAGATAGAAAATGTCGATGAACATGAGCCCGAGCGAGGTGCGCCCGGTGAGGCCTCCCAGGATTTTTCCCGTTTCGGGATCGCGGGCGACCACCGCCAAGGAGCGCCGGTCGTTGAAGCCGGTGGCCTCGTCGTTGAAGACGTTCAGGCCCTCCGTGATCGAACGGGCCTCCGCCGCATCGAGCGCATCCGTCACCTCGAGAACCGGCTCGGGCACGTCTGGCATCCTTCGCTGGATGGTCGGAATTCCGTATCAATCTTGCTGGAAGCGCAGATGAAATGCCGCCTCCGGCCTCGGCAATGGCCCATCCTCGTTTCGCCCGACCTGGTCGATGAAGCGCTCGGCCGGGGGGACGAGGTGGCGATAGATGCGCGAGGTCAGCGCGCGGGCCTTCTGCGCCGGCCAGTCGTCAGGCAGCAACGCCGCGGGCAGATGAGGATCGCGCAGGACCACGCGGCGGAACTGATGAATCAGCAGCGTGCGGGCAACCAGGGCGTCGGCCTCGGCGGGAGGCCCGTTGCCGAGAGCCGCATCGAGAGCGCCGAACAGGTCGACGAAGGCCCGGTAGGCATCGGCGATGTGTCCGAGCTTCCACGCCGTCGCGGCGATTGCGCGGCCGGTCTCGCCCGCCTCGGCCGAGAGCAGGAAGACACCGTCAAGTCGGCCCATCTCGCCCGGCGCGTCGGCGCAGGCCACATAGGCTGTGGGCGACAGCGAGACGAATCCTGACTTTTCCAGTGTCGGCCGAATGACGCTGCGAACGTCGATGCCGGGTCCCATGAGGGCAATCCGCAGGCGGCCGTCGAAGGTGCGCTCCTCGGCACAATAGATGCGCCGGGTCGCGGCGGCAAAATCCCGCTCGCCCCGCTTCGACAGGCGATAAAAACTGTTGCGGCCGATGCGCTCGCGCTCGAGCCACCCGTCGGTAGTCAGCCGCGACATCGCGGTGCGCACATGGCCGGCGTCGATCCCGAACAGCGCCATGATCTCGGTGAGCGAGCCGAGCCACAGGCTGCCGCCGCGCGGCACGATGGCGTCGCCGTAGAGCGTGACGATCAGCGACCAGGCGCGCACCGGCTTCGCTGCACGGAAGCGCTCGAGCAGCCCGGCGACCGGAGCCGAGAGCGCCATCAGGCGGAAGCGCGCGCCGGCGTGCCCGGCTCGCCGAGATCCCAGTAGAGCCCGGCCATCAGCCGGAGCGCGTCGCGCGCCAGCGCCGCCGGCAGATGCTCGTTCGGCGCATGCTGGGAGCAGCCGCGGTAGGAATGCGGAATCCAGATCGTCGGCATGCCGAGCAGGTCGGTGAAGATGTCGTTGGGCAGCGAGCCCCCGCTGTTGGGAATGATGGCGAGGCGATTGCCCGCGCCCTTGGCGATCGAGGCGGCAACCCACTTCACCCAGGGATGATCCGGATCGACCCGGGTGGCTCGAAAAATCTCGTCGCGCCCCTGGGCGATCTGGACGAACGGAAAGCCGTGGCGGTCGAGGTGGCGGCGCAGCGCGGGGAGAAACTTGTCCGCATCGACGCCTGCCACGAAACGGACCTGCCCCCGCGCCCAGGCGCGCGGCGGGACCGCATTGACGGGATTTTCCGGATTGCCCGCGGTCATCGCCAGGATCTCGAAGGTGCACCAGGCAAAGACCTTTTCCGCCGCGGTGAGGCCCGGCTCGCCCCAGGCGGGGTCGATCGCCGGCTCGCCGGGGCCCGACTGCACGTCGCAGTCGGCGAGCACCCGCCTGACCGAATCGGGATTCTTTCGGGCACGAGATCCGGAACCCGGACCTGGCCGGTCGGCCCGACGATGCTGGCGAGCGCATGGCAGAGCTGGACCGCCGGGTTGGACAACAGCCCGCCCCAGTTGCCCGAATGATGGCCACCCTCGCGGGCGTCGATCCACAGGTCGATCGGATAGGCGCCGCGGCAGCCGAGCGAGATCGTCGGCCGCTCGGCGGCGAAGCGCGGACCGTCGGAGGCGATCAGCACATCGGAGGCGAAAAGCTCCCGGTTCTCTTCGCACACCTCGCGCAGGCCGGCCGAGCCGGTTTCCTCGCCCATCTCGATCAGCCATTTGGCGTTGAAGCCGAGCCGCCCGCGCACGGCGAGCACAGCCGCCATCGCGGCGAGATTGATCGTATGCTGGCCCTTGTTGTCGGCAGTGCCGCGCCCGTAATAGAGCCCGTCCGTCTCCGTCAACCGCCACGGCGAAAGGCCGGTTTTCCAGGCGGCGTCGAGGCCCCTGATCACATCGCCGTGGCCGTATCCGAATATGATCGGCAGTCCCGGAGCCTCGATGCGCTCGGCGAACAGGAACGGACCCCGCGCCTTGGCGTGCGTCAGCACCCGGCAGCGAAAACCGAGGGCCTCGAGCGCCGGCTTGATTTCGCTTTCGATGTAGCTCGCAAGCTCGGGGGCACGCTCGGGATTTTGGCTTTCGGTCGGGATGGCGACCCGGCGGGCGAGATCGGCCTTGAAGGCGCCATTGTCGAAATATTTTTCGGCGTGGTCGATGGCGGCGATACGGGTCATGGGGCGATTTTCATGCGGAGGCGGGAAACCGCAAGCCCCGAATGGGCCTGCCGTCCAAGGTTCACAATTACCATTTAATCGGCGATGATAGCGATCCATCATGGGAGGCTGGAATGACGCGATTCTTGCGACACATGCTTGTAGCCGCTCTCGCCTTGAGCGCGGTCGGCATGCTCGTAGCCAATGAGGCGGACGCGGCCCGCGCGAGACGTGCGGCCTCGGCAGGCAATTTCGACGGCACCTGGAGCGTCACTGCCACAACCACTGCGGGACCGTGCGACTTGAGCTTCCGGTTCCCCATCGCGATCGCCGGCGGGCGGGTCTTTTCCCGGGACATCGGCGGCGTGTCCGGGCGAGTCACCGGTCGGGGAAGCGTCCAGGTCAGCATCCACCAGGGCGATCGGGTCGCCGTCGGCGCGGGGCGGCTGTCCGGCACTTCGGGCTCGGGGCGGTGGAACGGGCGGTCGGCGTCGGGACGCTGCGCCGGGTACTGGCAGGCCACGCGGTAATAAAGGTGAAGATTATCGCCGCCGTTAACGCAAAATAAAGGTTTGGTCCGGCGCCCATTGTGGGGGTGACGGTAAAGCCGCATGCTCGGGGCCCACGTCTCGTGTAGCGTGGGAGTTGAGCATGATGGCTGACAGGACGGTTGTCGCAGGCCTTGCGGCGCTCGCCGGAATTCTGGCCCTGGCGCTGCCGGTCGAGGCGCTCGCTGGCCGCGGATTTGGCGGCGGCGGGGTGCATATCGGGGTTCACCGTGTGGTCACCCCCGCCTTCCATCGCGCGGTGGTGCGCGCCCCGATCCGCCCGGCCGCGCACGTGACGCCGCGGCTGCACCACCGGTTCGGCTTCCGACACCGTCGGGGGCTCGATCCGGCCGTGGACGCCTACGGCTCGCCCTACTACGGCTCTTATGGGGGCTCTTATGGGCTCTATGGGCCGGGGAATTTTGTCGCCGCCGAAGACCCTGCCAGCGAGGACGCACCGGTCCTGCGCCGGATCCCGGCGTGCCGGGCCCAGGACTATGTGGTGCCGAACCGACGGGGCGAGCCGCGGCACGTGACCGTGGTGCGCTGCTGATCGCCGGGACGGCCGCTCACCCGGCCTCCTCGCCGTCGTCGCAGCGCAGGTCGTCGAGGATCACGTCGCGAACGATGTCGAGCGCGCCGAGCAGGGCGGGCTCGGCGGCGCCCTCCGAGATCAGGTAGAACTCCTCGCGGTCCTCGTCGATCATCGCCACCGCGACCGCCATCACGTTGTTTTCCTTGGCACAGGCGAGCGCCTGCTGCAGCGTGCCGATGGCATCGGCCGCATATTCGATCTTCCGGCGTCCGGACAGATTGATCACCTTTGCATCGTTGCTCATGAGGGCTCCCTGTGCTGGCTGGACGGACGAAATTGCTCGAGCCACGGCGGCTGCCGGGCGGCGCGTCGAGGCGCTCGCCTTTGCAAGCCGTTTGACGTGAAGGCTGGGTTGAACTGGAAGCCTGTGCGCGGTTAGCGCGAGAACCACGCCTTCATGCGGCGCTCGCCGTCCGGCGAGAAGCGCACGACGCGCGTCCCGGCCTCGCGCACCGCCCAGCCGCGTGTCAGCACCCGGTCGAAGATCGCCGCGCCGAGGGTGCCCGACAGGTGGCTGCGGCGCTCGCTCCAGTCGAGACAGGGCCGGCACAGCGGCCGACGGCCGTGGTCGAGCGCCGCAAAATCGAAACCGCTGCGCGCGAAGAAGGCCCGGCCCTCCGCGGTCACCTGCAAGGCATCGTCGCGGCGCACCAGCAGGCGGCGGGCGATGAAGCGGTCGTACATCCTGACCGCAAGATCGCCGGCGAGATGATCGTAGCACGAGCGCGCCCGGCGCAGCTCCGGGTCGCGCGGACCGGTGCGGGTGCGCAGATGGCCGGCGCGCTCGGCGAGCGGCATCAGCCCCTCCAGCGCCATGGCGACATCGTGGTCGGCGAGACGATAGTAGCGATGACGGCCCTGGCGCTCGATGGCGACGAGCCCGGCCTTCTCCAGCTTCGCCAGGTGGCCGCTGGTGGTCGGCAGGCCGACGCCGGCCTCGTGGGCGAGCTCGGTCGCGGTCAGCGCCGGGCCGGCCATCAGCGCCATCAGCATGTTGGCGCTCGCCGGATTGCCGATCAGCGCCGCGATCCGGGAGATGTCGGGACCTTCCTTCATGGTTCGATCATGCCCGAACCGTGGGCGGAGGTCAACGTGCATGGTTCGGTCATTTCCGAACCATGCCCGCGCGGCAACGTGCCATGATATGTCGACCATGCGGACGGCCGAGGACGGTCGTCGGACCGACAGGAGACAAAGGCCATGGCCAACAGGATCCACAATATCGGCGTGGCGCGGCAGATCGGAAGCTACAGCGACGCCGTCGAGGCGCCGGCCGGGTCGCGCTGGCTCATCACCTCGGGCACCCCGGGACTGGCGCTCGACGGCAGCCTGCCGGCCGACATCGCCGGCCAGGCCGAGCTCGCCTGGAGCCACATCGTCAGCATGCTGAAGGCGGCCGACATGACGGTCCACGACATCGTCAAGGTCACGCAATACCTGCTGCATGCGCGCGACATTGCGGCCTACGCCAAGGTGCGGTCGAAATTCCTCGGCGACGCCCGCCCGGCCTCGATGCTGCTGGTCGTGCCCGAGCTGGTGCGGCCGGAATTCCTGCTGGAGGTCGAGGTGCATGCTGCGAAATCCTGATCTAACGGAGATACCTCCTCCCAGCGCGAGCCGGCCGCAGGCGCCCGACGAGACGTCGCCGCGCTACGCCGGCTGGCGCGTCGTGCTGGCGTGCTTCGTCATGGCGGTATTTTGCTGGGGTTTCGGATTCTACGGCCAGGCCGTCTTTCTTGCCGAGCTGCGCCGGCTGCACGACTGGCCGGTGTCGCTGATCGCCGCGGCGAGCACCGTGTACTATCTGTTCGGGGCGGTCCTCATCGTGCTCGTCGGCGACCTGATCGACCGGTTGGGACCGCGGCGTTTCGTGCTGGCCGGCATCGGCTGTTTCGCCGCCTCGACCGCGCTGCTCGGCGCCGTCGCGGCGCCCTGGCAGCTCTACGCCATCTACCTCGTCATGTCGTTCGGCTGGGCCGCCATGAGCGTCGGCGCCATCAGCACCATCATCAGCCTGTGGTTCGATGTGCGCCGCGGCATGGCGATCAGCCTGGCGCTCAACGGCGCCAGCGTCGGCGGCATGATCTTCGCGCCGGCGCTGCTCGCCCTGATCGCGGCAACCGGATTTGCCGTCGCCATGCTGATCGCCACCAGCGTCATGGTCGTGGTGCTGGTGCCGATCATCGTCGCCTTCGTCGGCAAGCCCGGGGAGCACGGCGCCGCGGTTCTGCGCCCGCGACCGGTCCTGCCGCATCGGCAACCCGGCTGGACCCGCGCCCGCGCTCTGAGCAGCTTTGCGTTCTGGAGCGTGTCCGCCACGTTCTCGCTGGCGCTGCTCGCCCAGGTCGGCTTCCTGGTCCACGTGATCGCCCTGCTCCAGCCGGCGCTTGGCCGCACCGGCGCCGGAGTGGCGGTATCGCTTGCCTCGGTGATGGCGGTGGTCGGCCGGCTCGGGCTCGGCACCGTGATCGACCGGCTCAACCCTCGCATGGTGTCTGCCGTATCGCTGTTGAGCCAGGCAGCGGCGCTGCTCGCGCTGACCCAGACGACCGCGCCGCTGGTGCTCTATGGCGCCTGCGCGCTGTTCGGCCTCTCGGTCGGCAACGTCATCACGCTGCCGTCGCTGATCATCCACCGGGAGTTCGAGGCGGCCTCGTTCGGCCGGCTGATCGGGCTCTCGACCGCCATCACCCAGGTTACCTATGCGTTCGGTCCCGGTCTGGTCGGGCTGGTGCGAGATTTCTTCGGCAGCTACACGCCGGCGCTGATGCTCTGCATGATGCTGGATATCTCGGCGGCGGCGATCGTGGTGATGCATCGGCCGCGGACGACGGCGTGAGGCATCTCGAGAGCCGCATGTCGCCTTGCCATTCGCCGACACACCGGCACCGGCTCTTGCGCGACGCAATTCTCGACCGAGGCTTCGGCGAATTTACGCAATGTTTATTTGAGAGCCGATCGTCGAGGGATCATAACTGCCTGCGTTGACCGGCCTCGACCGAGGCCGTACCCATTGGTCCTTGCAGGCCGCAAACCTCCAGTTGCGGCCTGCTTTTTTCATCCGGCGGCAGGCGGCGCCCGAGGACAGGGCGGAGCATGTCGAAGACGGCGCCAACGATTCTGATCACCCTGCTGCGCGAACGGGTGGGCATCGGCTCAAGGCGGAGGGCCGTAGAGGGATGGATCGTGCGCGACCCGGACGGTCACCGTCTTCACCCGGTTGATTCGGTGGTCTCTGTGGCGCTCCCACGCCCTTGAAACAGAAGTCCCGACATCCGATCGTCGCATCGTTTCCGGGCGGCCGCGAAGCGTCCGCCACATGAAACCTCGCGCCTGCCCGAACATACCGGTCGATGCCCATCTGCTCCCAACCCGGAAAGATCATCGGATCAAAGTAGCGGTCCAGACCGGGAACATAGACCAACGCATGGTCGAACGTCCTGAACGAGAAGACATCCTCGGGGTCCGGCCGGCGGCGACCGGTGAAAACCAGCTCAGCGTCGATACCGTTCCATCTGAACAGATTGAGGAGCAGAAAGGAGAGCGCCTTGCAGTCGCCGCTCCGTGCTGCGGCAATCGCATCCAGGTCATCGGGAACGAATTGATAGGTAAACTTGTCGGTCGGGACAAAGCGATCCTTGAACTGGCGAAACAGGGCGCGCGCATCCGAGGAGCGAGGAATCTGGAGCAATTCCAGCCGATCGAGCCCGGCTGCATCGAGAAAATACTGGTCACGGAAGGCATGCGCGATCCGTTCCCAGCTCGTAAGCGTCGTGACCTGCAGCTCGAGAGCCGCTCCCTTCCCGGGCATGTGCGGCCGGTCCGAGCTCCATTCCCACCGGCCGACCGGCAAGTCGACGCTGGCCGACAGCGACTCCGTCGGGCCGACGAGGCGCACCATCGCATCGGCACGCTCGGATTCGAAGATGATGCGATAGGTCGACGTGCCGCTCACCGGCGGCAGAGGCCACCTGACGTATTGACTGCCGCCGAGCTCCGGCTCGACCGAGAACCGTCTCGCGTCCCGGTACACCGAGGACTTGATCCCCTGCCGGATCTGCGCGCACGGCATGAATGATGTCGTGGTTCTTCCCTCCAGCCTTCCGGAGGACGTCAGGCGTGCATGCACCAGGATATTGGAATAGACGTCATGCCCCATGAACGGCAGGCATCCTGCGCCGCCATCGTCCGCGCGTCCAGGGCCGGCGAGCATGACGACCACGACGGCAGCAAGCATGGCATAGAGGTGCGTTGCGACTATTTTTCCGATCATCAGGCCCCTCTCTCCTGATCCTCTCTGGCCGTCCTCCGTGGTGTTTACTCGTCGTCCGCCTTCGGACGGAATGCGTTGTAACGGGCGAGCACGTCCGGCCGGATCGCGCCAGGCGGCGCATCGTCGACAAAGTCGCGCTCCGGCGGGATGTCGGAACAATCCGGCTTGATCTCCAGCGCCATGATCGCCTCGAGTGTCTGGTTGAGCTCGTCGTAACGGCGTAGATCGAGAAAGATTCTTGCCCGCGTGCCCAGCACCTCGCGGCGGAAGCACCCGGTCCGCTCGGCGCGTGTCAGGGCAACCTCGCTGCTTTCGCGCGCGCTTTCTGCATCCCGCCGGTGACGGCGATGAAAACTGGTCATCGCAATCGGAAACTGGACGTCGTCGGGCAGGCGCTCGATCATCTCGTCCATGACCGCCTCTGCCTCCTTCTCCAGACCGAGCGCGGCGATGACCAGCTGGAGCTGCAGAACGCTCGCGAGCCAAGCGTCCTCGCCGGGTGCTCCGGCCCGCCGCCGGGCCCTGATGGCCTCCACCACCTCCAGAGGGGGATGCTTGTCAATTAGGCTCACATGCCAGTCGTGGATCTCCTTCATCTTCTCTATCTCGTGCTCGGCATCCATGGCGTTCAGTCGCCCTCCCGCTTCGGGCGAAACGCATCGTAGCGCTCGCGCACATCGGGGCGGATCGCTCCGGGCGGCGCTCTGTCGACGAAGTCGCGTTCGCGGGAAATGTCGGGAATGCCCGGCTTCATCTCCAGCGCCAAGATCGCCTCGAGCGTCGCGTTGAGCTCGTCGTAGCGGCCGAGTGCGCCGAAGATCCGCGCCCGCTTTCCCAGGAGCTCGCGGCGAAAGAACCCGGTCCGCTCGGCGCGTGCGAGCGCCGGCTCGCTGCAGGCCAGGGCCCCTTCGAGATCACCCACCGCATAGTGGCGCAACGAGACTTTCGCGATCGGAAAGCGCACGTCGTCCGGCAGTCGCTCGATCATCTCGTCGATGACCGCCTCTGCCTCCTGCTTCAGCTCGAGCGCCGCCAAGGTGAGCTGGGACTGCAGGGCCATCGCCAGCAGGGCGTCCTCGCCGGGTGCGCCCGCCCGCCGTCGCGCCCTGATGGCCTCCACCACGTCCAAAGCTGATCGCTCGCGCGCGAGCGCCCGGTGCCAGTCGCTGATCTCCTGGGCCTTCGCTGTGGCTGGTTGCTGGTCGCGATCCATGGCGTTTACTCGTCATCGCGTTTGGGGCGGAACGCGTTGTAACGCGCGAGCACGTCCGGCCGGATCGCGCCCGGCGGCGCATCGTCGACGAAATCGCGCTCGGGCGGGATATCGGGAGCATCGGAGCTCGTCTCCAACGCCATGATCGCCTCAAGCGCCTGGTTGAGCTCGTCGAACCGGCGGAGGTCGAGAAAAATCCGCGCGCGCGTGCCGAGCACCTCGCGGCGGAACAATCCGGTACGTTCGGCGCGGGCGAGCGCTTCGTCGCTGTATTCCAGCGCCCGTCCCGGACCACCCAGATGATAGTGGTGAAGACGGGTCATGGCGATCACGAAGCGGACGTCGTCGGGCAGACGGGCAATCATCTCTTCAATGACGGCTTCCGCCTCCTTCGTAAGGTCGACCGCGGCAGAGGTCAGTTGGCTGCGCAGTTTGCTCGCCAGCCACGGATCTTCGCCGGGCACTCCTGCCCGCCAGCGCGCCTTGATGGCCTCCAGCGCCTCAGGCACGGGGAGCTCGCGCATGAGCCCCTCGCACCAGCGGAAAACTTCCTCGCCCCGGTCCATTTCCTCTTGATGCTCGCGCTCGCGGTCAGGGTCGGGAATGTATGGCCTTGACTGCAGATTGTTGATCGTGTCCCGGGTTTGCTCGACCTCATCGAAACGGCCGAGGGCGCGGAATATCCGCTCGCGCAGCTCAAGTACCTGGCGCAGCTGGAACCCGATCCGCTCGGCGCGCGCCAGCGCAATGTCGCTGGCTTCCAGGGCCTTTTCCGGGTTCACCAAGAAATAAAAATACAGAATAATCTTGGAGATGGGAAAGAGGACGTCGTCGGGCAGACGTTGTATCATCTCGTCGGTGACCGCGTCCGCCTCCAGCAGGAGTTCGGTCGCTGCCGTGACCAGCTGACGATGGAGCGCGGTCGCCAGCGGGGTATCCTCGTCGGCCGCGCCCGTCCGCCGTCGTGTCTTGATGGCCTCCACGACCTCCAGGGCGGGAAGCTCGGACATGAGCCCAAGATGCCAGTCGCGGATTTCCTGGGCCTTCGCCGTGCTTGCGGTTTCGGAATGCATGGTCGCCGGCTCGCCGGTTCGGAGGTCGGCAATCGGGGCGTTACCGACCGCAACGTCAAGAACGAGCCCGCTCACAGGTCCGCGGTCCGGGTGACGCAAAATGCTCGCCTCCCGCGAACAGGCCTGCTCGCCTTATGAGGCCGAAACTTGCGCCAACATCAAGAACGAAAAGTGAACATTTGTCAAGCGCCCTAATGACACCCGATCCGGATCGACCTTGCCGATCATCAATTCCGGTTGAACCACTGTTCCTCGTCGGCGGGTCCCCATTCCGACGGTGCGGGATAGTCATAGCCATACTTTTGGCATAGCTCACGGCGATCATTTGCCCAAGTCTCGCACGCGCGGCGATAGTCTGGATGTTTGAACCTTCCCAACCTATTTCGCCTTCCGCAATACTCCATTTCTCGTTGAAATCTTGAGTCACAGTCTTCTGGTTCAGAGGGGCCCGAAGATGCACCCCAGCCAAGACGCCGAAAAGCATCAATCAACCCAGGAATGCCCCGTGTGGCATTGTTGGTCCATTCTCGGTTTTCCGGCGTTCCCGGCACCCAAGCAGGAGGAATCGGACCAAAGCCTGGAACCGGCCAAAGTCTCGTTGACGCAACCCTGTCGATGGGGAATTCGTCTACTTGACCAGTGTCGCGTTCTTGCCAGCTTCCCATCGGAAAACGCTCGGGATCTCCGAAAGCGGTTCTTTTTGGACCGAGCGAGTAATCATCATCATTCGCCGCTGACGGCGCCAGGCTGCCCCAGGATGGGAGGGATGGAGGATCGGCCGCGGGTGCTCCGAGCCGCGAGCCAGCGCCACCATAGCCCGATGCGCTCGCTTGATTGGCGATGTCCTGTCTGATGCCCTGCAGCACCTTCACGACATGGGGCCGCATCTCGTCGGGCAATTGGCCCGACAGAATGAGGCGAGAAAGTCTCTCCAGGGGGCTGTCCGCTGGCAGTTGCGGGTCGGCGCTTGACTGGTCGAGCCCATATGGCAGTTGCTGCGGGAAGGAGTTGAACATCGGCATGTGAGGACCCACCTCCTGTAGGCTGGAGACGCAGGTGATCGATCCGCCAGCGTCTGGCGTGCGGCCGGGCACTACGTGATCGAGTTAGTTGGAGAGCGACGAAGTGTTGATTGGAATAGACGTGCTGATTGGAATATGAGTCGGGCGCGTTGCGCTTCCGATTTCACGCTTCTCAAATGCAATGAAATTTCTGGTGCGTGTCCCGAATCAGCTAATTGATACGACGACGCACCGGGTTACGTGGCAAGTATGCGCCGCATGCCGGCGAGATCCGCTCATCCTTGCAAATCGGCACATCGCCGTGCGTCGACGCCGTGGATCAGCGCGGGCACTCGCCTCATGGATTTCACGGCCCGTCGACCAAAATCCGCGGCAAACAGCGGAAGTCCTAATGGCGCGCCACCTCCCGGCGGACGGAGGCGCGCGGGCCTTTCCGCTTCACACGTAACCGAGCCAGCGCCAGTAGGTCGCGCCGAACAGCAGGGTCAGCGCATAGGCGAGCACGGTGACGACGAGGCCGGTCCGCACGAAGTCGCGCGCCTCGAAGGTTTCGGTGCCGTAGGCCACCATGCCCTGGGGCGAGTTGACCGGCAGGATGAAGCCGAAGCTCACGACGAACTGCAGCAGCAGGGTCATCCCGATGACGCTGATGCCCGGCGTCTGCACCTTCTGCATCACCGCGATCACGATCGGGATCATCGAGGAGGCGAGCGCCGTGGCGCTGGCGAAGCCCAGATGGATGACGATGAGGAATCCGCCCATCACCGCCAGGATGGCGAGCGCGCCGAGATGGTTGAGGCCGAACCACGTCACGATCAGGTTGGCGAGCCAGGGGGCGGCCTGGGTCTGCAGCAGCGCAGTGCCGAGGCTGATGCCGACCCCGAACAGCACGACCGTCCCCCACGGCATCAGCGGGTTGGCCTTCTTCCAGTCCATCACGCCAACGACCGGCAGAAAAAGCAGCGCGACCGCGACCGTCGTGGTGGTGGAGCTGTCGAAGGAATGCAGAACGCCTTCGGTCGCCCAGAAGCACAGCAGGATGAGCGAGAAGGCGAGGAGCCGCTTCTCCTTTGCGGTCATCGGCCCGAGCTCGCCGAGCGCCTTGGCGACCCAGGCCTGCCCGCCGGGAATTTCCTTGGCCTCCGGCGGCATCATCCGCATCATGATCAGGTAGAGCCCGATCGACATCAGGATCGAGAACGGCGCTGCGGTCACCAGCCAGGTCAGCCAAGTGATGTCCTGCCCGAGCAGCTTTTGGATGAAGCCCACCGCCACCATGTTCTGCGCCGCGGCGGTCTTGATGCCGACGTTCCAGATGCTGACCGCCTGCACCGTGGTGATCATCAGGAGGCCGGCGAACCGACTCTTGCGGTTCACCCCGAAGGCGAGCACGACGCCCATCATGATCGGGATGACGGCCGCGGCCCGTGCGGTCGCGCTCGGCACCAGGAAGGCGAGCACCGTGGCGACCAGGATGGCGCCCATCACCATGCGGTCGGTGCGGGCGCCGACCTTCGACATGATGACCAGCGCGATCCGCCGGTCGAGACCGGTGATGGTCATGGCGGCGGCGAGGAACAGCGCCGCGGCGACCAGGGTGAGCGCCGTATTGCCGAAACCGCTCACCGCGATGGTGAGGCCCTGGACGGTGCCGAGCAGCAGCTCCGGCTTTGCGGGATTGGGCGCGGTGCCGAGCAGCAGCGCCATCATGGCGGCGATCACGACGGCACTGACGGCGTAGTCCAAAGCCTCGGTGACCCACACGACGACTGCGAAACCGAACACCGCCAGGATGCGCTGCCCGGCGACCGGCAACCCGGCCGGCAGCGGCAGCAGCAGAATGGCGACGAGCACGGCGACGCCGAGCAGAAGGCCAAAGTTGCCGGACAGGCGGCCCGGCTGTTTCGACGCTTGCGCCGTGGTGGCGGCGACGTTTTCGGCAAGTGCCATGGCGGCCTCCTGGGAACTCGATTCCGCAATCAGAATCGTCCCCCCGGGCAGCCGGTGCCTTGCGGAAGATCAAAACCTTTCCTGGACCAGGGGCCGCCCTGGTTTCGCGTGAACCCGCCGGCTAACCTCCGGCTTGGCGTTCGGAGTGTTTCCCTTGGGAAATGGGCCAGAAATCTCCGGCGGATTGACCCGCCGCGGGCAGCAAGGACCGAAATCATGACAGCAAAACCGTTCGGCTGCTGGCTGCCGTTACCCTTCTGCTGCTAGCCACCGCGGCGCAGACAGCGGAGATCAAGATGATGATCTCCGGCGGCTTTTCCACCGCCTATCAAGAGCTCGTGCCTGCCTTCGAGCGCTCGACCCGGGAACAAGGTGGCGACGTCCTGATCATGGTCGGCTCCGCGCTCGCCGATCTGGGTCAAGGACGGCAAGGTGGTGGCCGACAGCCGCGTCGCTCTCGCCCGATCGAGCATCGTCATCGCGGTGGGCGCGAGAGCGCCGAAGCCCGACATCGGATCGGCCGAGGAACCGTCCCATCTCCGACTCATTTGGTGACCTAAATGCCAAGGCTCCCGGCTAATTTGCGCGCCCGATCCTCCGGCATGTGCATGGCGAGGGTCCCAGGAGTCACATGAACTCCCCGATCCGTGGGAATGTCCGGCGCGGGAATGAGGTCCACTCCGGACATCCCTTCCTGCCGGATAATGGCCGCCAACCGGTCACTGGCGAACCGAAAGCGGGGCAACGGCCACACGATAAAGAGGTCGCTGCCGTCCCAGGTGCCCGGATCTATCAGACGACTTGGCTCCGCGATGGCGTAGACCTTGTGCCCACAGCCGGGACAATACCTCGCTAAGCTCACGCCGGCCGCCGCCGCTGCGAGCCCGCCCCATCCGGTCACGATGAGCTCGAACAAATCCGGTGGCTTCGCGTCTATCGCCTTCGGGTAGGATATTTGGGTACGCCTCGTTTCGAATCCAGTCACGCGGTGCTTCTCGAAGAGGCTCAAGGTGGCCAGTGACACGAGGATGTCGCCTCCCCAGGCCCAGGTAAAGTCCCGCACGGCGGCTGGGTCAACGACAGCAGAAATATCCCCCACTCGCCTCCCGCCGCGCCTATGAGCATCGCCACGAATCGGACAGGTTATCGGCTCATACTTCGTATCCGGCGATACCTCCGCTTGCGGCTGAAGCGATGGTGGTTCGAGAAGCCAGAACTTCGGGCTCATGGTTGCCCCCAACGTTGCTCTCGGATCATCTCGTTCAGATGCCTGAAAACTTCCTCTGGAGTTGGACTTGAGTTCTCATTGAAGAACCGTTTCCACTGCGCATTCCAACTTATCTCTCTGGTATGCAATCCATTTGGACGCAGGCGATGCTGATCTCTGGGTATATACATCATGTAATCGTCGGGCTCTATACCGCAAGCTCTAAATTGTCGCGCGAATCGAAGGGGTGTGGTGTGATGTCCTTCAAGGAAGGATGAGTTGCTTCCCCGAATCCGCCTTATCTCCTCGTTGAGGCGCCCGATGTCACGCGTTGTTGGGACCGAATTCAAGTTGCTGTACGTGGTAAGTTGGGGATTTGTCGGATCCAACCGTCGAAGCGTCGCGTGGGCGCTTTCATAAAGGGCCGTATGAACCTCCTCCATTGGCGAAAGTTCGCGGCCACCGGGCCCTCTTGGAGCACGCCGCAGCCGAGTGGCGTAACGTGCCCATGGCGACCAGATCGGCGGATCAGCGTCGGACATGACCTCCGGATCGCTGACCAATCGCGTTGGCAACGTATCGGTCGGCCCCGCAGGTGGCTCATTGCCCGGCTCCCCACCGATCCCTGGCACTGGGCCCAAGAACTTCTGAGCAGGAGGGGGCGCCCGCCAGCCGAGGCGGTCCGGCGAACTCGGAGGAAACCGGCCAAGTCGATGCATCGGCAAAGCTCTGAGGACTCGACGTGTTGGCACGAAGTCGCTCGGACGGTTCGAGTGGAGCTACATGGGGCTTCGGCACCCCGAGGGTCGGCTGGATGACCGACCACGGCGCCTCATAGGAGGCCCGCGTCGGATCCGTTGGAGGCGCGGCAGAAGAGGAAGTCATTGATGCATTCCGCAGTGCCATCGCTTTCTCGAATGCGGCGACGTGGGGTTTCAGCGCCTCGAAAAGCGATGGCCTGAGGTAGGGTCTCAGGTCCTCGTAGGACGATGGCTCCGGCGCCGTCTCCGGCGCGCCATATGGGCTCGCCGCATGATCAGCCGGTGAAGCCGCCCAATTGAGCGCGGCCGTATCAGACCTTGCGGCCTGATTCCGCAGCGCCATCCGTCGCTCGAACTCTTCGACGTGCGGGCGCAGCGCCTCGAACAACGATGGCCTGATGTGGGGCCGCAACAATTCGTAGGTCGGGAGCTCCGGATCAACGACGGGCGTGAGGCCGGGCGTGGATGTGGCAGCCGAGAGCGGCGCACGTCCGATGAGGTCGTCGAGCGACGGCATGGTCTTACCTGATTTGGTTGGGTTGAAGTCGACCGTCGGCACGGCCATCGACAAACAAGAAGGCCGCTCTCGCGGCCTCTTTGCGCAAGGTCAATGATCAGACCAGCTCTGCCTATTTGGTAAGCGTCCGGTGAACGACGTCTGGGATCGCGGTCGCGCGCGTGAGAAATTTGCCCATTGATTGGCAAATCAATGAGCCCGCAAGTGTAGGGCAGAGCGGCGGTCGGAGGTGGTGGCCAGGTTGGTGCCGCGCCGGTCGTCAGCCGCGCGGCTTCCAGTTCCAGGGCAGAAGCTCGCCGATGCGATTGATCGGGTGGTCGGCGATGCGGGCGAGGACGTCGCGCAGATAGGCCTCGGGGTTGAGACCGTTCATCTTGACGGTCTCGATGATGGTGTACATGGCGGCGGCGCGATGACCGCCGGAATCGGAGCCGGCGAAGAGGTAGTTCTTGCGGCCGAGCACGAGCGGCCGGATCGCGCGCTCGGCGGCGTTGTTGGTCATCTCCAGGCGGCCGTCGGTGGTGTAGCGGGTGAGCTCGGTCCACCGGGTGAGCGCGTAGCGGATCGCCTTTGCCAGCGTGCTCTTGCCGCTGACCCGGTCGAGAGCGCCGCGCAGGAAGGCCTCCAATGCGGCGAGCAGCGGAACCGCCTCCTCCTGGCGCACCTCGAGGCGCTGCGGCGGGGTGGAGCCGTTGATCCGCTGCTCGATGGCGAACAGCTCGGCGATGCGCTCGAGCGCCTCCCTGGCGAGCGGCGAGGCGGTGTTCTGGTGCACGTCGTAGAGCTTGCGCCGCGCATGGGCCCAGCACGCGACCTCGGTGAGCCGCGGCACCCCCGTCCTCGGATCGGGCTCGTAGAGGCTGTTGAAGCCGCCATAGCCGTCGGCATGCAGGAAGCCCCGACAGGTGCCGAGCAGCGCCTCGGCGTGCCCGGCCTTGCGGTCGGCCGAGTAGCGGTAGAACGCCGCCGGCGGCGCGGTCCCGGCGAATGGCCGCTCGTCGCGCACCGCCGTCCACAGTCGTCCGGTCCGGGTGCGCCCGCGGCCCGGCTCGAGCACCGGCACCGTGGTGTCGTCGGCATGCAGCACCGTCCCGGCGCAGACGTGCTGGCCGATGGCGTTCGCCAGCGGACGCGCCAGCCCCGCCATGCTGCCGACCCAGTCCGCCAGGGTGGAGCGGTCGAGGTCGACGCCGTCGCGCGCATAGATCACGCTCTGGCGGTGCAGCGGCTGGGCATCGGCGTATTTGGCGACGATCACATGGGCGAGCAGCCCGGGGCCCGGCCGACCGCGCTCGATCGGCAGCGACGGCAGCGGCGCCTGCATGATGGTCTCGCAGGCCCGGCAGCTCAGCTTCGGCCGCACATGCTCGATCACCTTGAACGAGGAGGGAACGTATTCCAGCACCTCGGTGACGTCGTCGGCGATCCGGCGCAGCACGGTCCCGCCGCAACAGCTGCAGGCTGCCGGCGGCTCGTGCACCAGGCGCTCGCGCGGCAGGTGCGCGGGCAGCGGCTTGCGGCCGCCCGGCTTGCGGTCGGTGGGCTTGGCCCGCGTCGTGGCCGGAGCATCGCTCCTGGTCTGCTCGACCCGCGCGGCACTCTCCGCCAATCCCTCCTCGAGGTCGCCGAGCAGGAGCTCGAGCTGCTCGATCTCGCGGTCGAGCTTTTCCGAGGAGCGGCCGAAGCGCGCGCGGCGGAGCACCGCCAGCTGCGCCTTGAGGTGCTCGATCTGAACCGTCTTGGCGTACAGCTCGGCGTCGCGCACCGCGATCGCCCGCTCGCGCTCGGCGAGCAGCGCCTCCTTCTCGGCGATGATGCGCTCGCGCTCAGCCAGCAACGCGTCCTTCTCGGCGAGCATCTTGCGCAGCGAGCGGGCGTCACGGGGAAGCTCGGATCGGTTCGACGTCATGGGCTCACGTTACCAAAAGTGATCAAACAAATATATTGAATCATTGTCTGGATCGACGAATCACGGCATCAACAATTCAATCAGCCAGCCTGTCGCGCAACGCCGGTGCGCAGCGGCGACCGCCAGTCGATCCCCTCGCACAGCATCGACAGCTGCGCCGGCGTCAGCAGCGCGGCGCCTTCGCGTGTCAACGGCCAGACGAAGCGTCCGCGTTCCAGCCGCTTGGCATAAAGGCACAGCCCGGTGCCGTCCCACCACAGGATCTTGATGCGGTCCGCACAGCGGGTTTCATAATGCATCCCTTTGTCAGATTCCGGGAAGCCGGAGGACCTTATCGTATTGATATTGCTCGTAGAACTGTGGCCTTCTGTCGATCACGCGCTGCACCCCTATGAGCACCGCTTCGGAGGTGAGAGCGTCAACCGGAACCAGCCACGGCGAGCCCGGCATGATCTGCGTCGCCGGTAGTATGCCCTTGAGCACGAGGCTCTTTGCGGATCCCACGCAGATACCGAGCCGTTCCGCGGCCTTCATCAGGCTGATCATCTGAGCGTCGGCTTTGGCCGGATCGTATTCCGGGATGCCGAGACGTTCGCGCATTTCGCGTACACGAACCGTTGTCCATGTCTCGCCATTGCTCGTCTTGCAACGCATCCGGTTGAGCGAGACGGCGAGCTCACGGTCTGGCCAGTGTCCGGCAAGCTTGCGGATAACTTCGACAGCGGTTGGCACCATGTCGCTTGGGTATCTGCCGGTCTTGACACGGGGAACGCGCACCTCGGTGTGACGTCCGCCAGTCCAATGGACCAGCAGAACGGCCTCGTTGGAGGCATCATCGAGATTACACACGATCTCCTGAACCAGGATATGAATGAGACGCTGCTTGGTCCGCGTATCGATCGATGATGCATTCCACGCCGTCGGCAGATCGTGAGCGAGCTGGAGAAGACGTGCGCGATCGATCTTTGGACGCGCCGCCGACATGGCGGACAGTTCCTCGATCCGCCGTTCAAGCCCAGCCACGCGCTCCAACGCGTTATTCCAGCGCGCCTCCAATTCGCGAGCGACATGGCGTTTTTGAGGGTCCACCAGCTCGTATCGACGTCCAGCCAGCGTTGCTTCGTAGCGGGCCGCTTCAAGTTCTCGCTCGACGGCGGCAATGATGTCTTTCCGCGAACGTTCGACCTGGTCCGAGGCAAAGATCGCGGCTTCAACTGCGCGATTGGAGATTGCCTCCAGCATCTGCAGAGCGATCGCGCGATCGACCCGCACACCTCCGATGCCGATGCACAGTCCCGCACCCACATGAGCATCATCGCCGCGGCACTGATAGCGATGAGCGTTGCCTTTGCCCATGCCGTAAAAGACGCGCATCATTCGTCCACATTGGCCGCATCGCATTAAGCCGGTGAGCAGTGCGCGGCCCCCGCGCGCCGACTTGCGCGCACAGTTTTTATTCATATGTGCGTTCTCGAGCAGGAGCTTCTGGTTGTCCTCAAACTCCTGCCAGCCGATGTAGCCGGGATGATTGTCGCGCAACAGGACGTTCCATTCGTCCCTGGGCTTCGCGAAGCCGCTGACTTTGCGAGCGCGGCCATCGACAATGTGTGTTCGCTGCGCCGTCCGGCCAAACGCGTAGGCGCCGGCGTACAGCGGGTTGTGAAGGATCTGCATGACGCTGTGATAAGCGGGCGCCTTCCAGACAAGTTTGCATACATCGACATTGCGCAGGACGATAGGCATCTTGATGTCGGCTGATCGCAGCCAGAGGAAGACTTGCCGTGCGCTGCCCAATTCGCGGAACTTCGTGAAGACCAATCGGATCGTGTCTGCCACATGTTGGTCCGGATCGATCTCGATCTTGCCTGCCTCACTCCAGCAGAAGCCTGGTGGCAGCATGAACCGGAATTCCCCGCGCTTTGCCTTGGAATCACGGGCAGCGATGCCGCGTTGTCGCATCAGGCTCAATTCGTATTCCGACATCGTTCCCTTCAGCCCGAGCAGCAGGCGGTCGTTGACGATTCGCGGATCGTAGGCGCCATCCGGGTCGATGACCAGAGCGCCAGCGAGCGCGCACAGATCGATGAGATGATGCCAATCCCGCCCGTTGCGCGCCAAGCGCGACGCCTCGATGCAGTAGACCGCGCCGACATCGCCGGAGCACACCATCGCGACAAGCCGTTCGAAGCCGGGACGCTGGATCGTGCCGGATCCCGAGCGACCCAGATCATCGTCAATCACCGTCACAGAGGCAAAGCCGGCCCCCTCGGCCGCCTTTGCCAGATCATATTGCCGCCGTTGGCTTTCGAGGTTGCCAATGACCTGCGCCATCGTCGATTGACGAACGTATACGATCGCGGCGCGGCCGACGTGCTCAGGCGTGATCTTGGGATTCATCGACGCCTCCCAGCTTCGTCTCGGTGGCCAGCGCCTCCAGCAGAAGATCGGCCAAGGCTTCGACCAGCCCCTTTGTGTTTCTCTCCACGGGTGTTGTCGGAATCTGACGATCCAGCTCGAGAACGAGCTGTGCCCGACTGTGGTGCCGGCTTTTTCGCACAGTCCACCTCCTTCGTTCTTGAAGGATGGGACTGTGCTCCTCGCTTCCGATTCGCGCCGGACGATGCGAGAACGCTAGCCAGCTCGTTGAGGCCCTCGATGCTGATCTCGGGCGGCCCGAGCGTCATGCCCGCGCAGTAACTCTCGTCGAACATCCAATTGGGCAACTCGCGGCAAAGGTCAGGCCGCTCGTTCGTGTAGATGCATGTCAGTTCTTTGCCGCGACGAAACGGTGATACCTGCAACTTCCGCCCGAACAACGGGTGCCAGCGATAGGCGATCGTCGCAAATCGAAAACGATATGCAGAATGTCGGTAGTTGGGCCCGCTTGCCGCGGAACACGAACAAGTGCCCGGAATACGGGCTCCGCTTCACCACGTCCTGCGCCAGCATCGCCAAGCCGTCGAAGCCCTTTCGCATGTCGGTGGCGCCGCACGCCACCCAGATCTGCGTCCCCGCCGGCATCGGAATCATCGCGCCGGCCCCTCCAGGGCATCCGCCAGCCCCGCCACCCATGCGGGCGGCCCGCCGTCCGGCAGCCGCAGCACGCGGCCGTTGCGCAGCATCACCTCGATCGTCGATCTGCAGCCGCTTCCCAGCGGCGGCGTGACGGCGTTCCCCGTCGCGACCGCAACCGACACAAAATCCGCTCGCCGGCCAGGCGCCACCGACAACACGCCGGTTCGCGCCTGACGACGCCACAGATGCAGCAGATTGGGATGGACATCATGGCGCCGCGCGACCTCGGCGACGCTCGCTCCGCTGCCCACGCTTGCCTCAACAATTCGCAGCTTCTCCGCAGCTGTCCAGCGCCGCCGTCTCTCAGGACCCGAAAGCACCGTTACCGTCGACATATGTGCCCCTTAACTTGCCAGTTAACGGGCGCACGTTCTCACGCGCGAAAATCAAACGGTAGGCGCGGTCGGCCGGACGCTTACCCTATTTGCAGAGCGTGAACAAGAGCTAAGCTCAGGCAATGCCGGATAGCCGTTATTAGCGCGCGGTACTGGACTCGCTATCTTGTCAGCAGATCGCGTACCGCCGGTGCCAAACCGAGCCTAGCCAAATCTATAAGGCCGATCGGCTTTGCGTCCCCTTAGATCATCGATGGCGATGGCCGCGCCGGTGGTCGACGCCTGAAATGGGACCTACAATTCAACCTTTCGCGAAATGTTACCAGATCGCCGTCTCTTGTCCTCGGCAGACGCTTCCGGGCCGTCGGTACGACGCGATCTGACGTAACGATCGACTTCTCGATAGGTGTAGCCCAACAACAGGCCGGTCATCCTATCAAGCCCTTCGTCCGCCGTCCTCATTCTCCTTCGCGAACGCAGCACCATTTTCATGGCGGGAAACCGCCACTCTTCGCCCTTCAGGCTGTAGAGCACGTACCTCACCACGATCCTTTTGCCGGTACGGGGATCCAGCGACAGCTTGAGCTCGATCGCATCCTTGGAAAATCGTCCTCGCCTGACATACTCGTCGAACTTAGCCTCAGGTATGAGAGATTCAGGATACTTCGTGTCGACGTAGTCATAGAACATAGACAATGGCTTCACGCCCTGAAGCATCAGCTTGAGCTCGCGTCCAGTATGATTTTGAGGGCGCTTCACGACGCCCGCGTCAGACGTCGACGAGAAACTATTCCAGGTCTTTCGGAACCGGGGTGGGGCCGCAACTTGTTTCTGTCCAGGCATGTGGAACATACGTTTGGATACAGGGGATTTATTCCCGAAGGCCGAGCCGGTACCCACAAGATTGCCCGCCCAGTCCTGGGCAAGGAACGATCGGACAATCATTGCCATCTACTGATATCATATCACCGAAGCGAAGCCGTGGTGATAAAAAAATGTTGACGGAGTCGGCGAAGCCCGTTTGGCTATGGCACTCATCTGTATGGCGCGCAAAGGCGCAATCCACCGAGACCGATCACTGGATGACGGTTTTGACATCCGAGATCGGGGCGGCCAAAAAAGTGTTTTCCGAGCGGCGCTGCCAGTGCGCAGGAGCGTCAGCAGAGTCGCTGCGCGATCCGACCGTGCCTTTGCAATTTGATTGCCAACTTCCCGCTCGGATGAGCTATTTACCGACGTGCCCGGGCGCAGAGGCCGGTTGAACCGGCCGGCCAGCCTCCCTATAATCGGTACAGCGGCGACGATGACACACCGACTGACCCGGTAGCTGTGCGCGATTGGGCCCTCGACACTTCGGAAAGGGTCACAGGCACGTCTATCTTGATGCTGGGTCTACGGGGAATTGTCGTTGGGGAGCTGGAACGGAGCGCGCGATCGCCATGGTACTGTCCGTATTTCAAGTTTCTTCATAGCAATGTTCCTGCTCATGACCGAATATACACGACAGGCCGATATTGCCCTCCGGTTCTCATATTACGGGAGCGCTCCAGGAATGGGAGGTGTGGCGGATCTTGGTATCAAGATGGCGCCGAAAAGATTCGAGATTTGGGCATCACTCGAGGTTGACGAGTCGCCGCCGTACCTCGAGATTTCGATTGCCGAGGCATATTCTTGGCAACTCGCTGCGCGCGCTATTGCCGCTCTCGATGGAAACCAAGTGGACGTAGATCTCGAGCGAAAAGGTATCGATATTCACCAGGAACCTCGCAAGCTTGTCCTTGTTTTCAACAATCTTGAGGAGGATGCGAATCCGAAGGACGGAGCGCAGAGCATCAATCCAGACCAATTCGAGGTGGAAGGCACCGAGAATCGAATCGCAGAGATTTTGAATTCTGGCCTGGTGCCGGACCCCCTACCGTGAGATGGCGCGGGTCCTTACCTTCGGTTCCGAGCAGCTCCTCGAACATCTGCGTAGGCGCGAAGGCTCGTTATTGACCCCAAGTTTTCTCGCCACGTTCCGGTCGGTCCTCTCGGACCCGGAGATTTCCGGAGAACAGGCCATTCTCTCTGCCATTGTCGCCGGTCCGAACGCCCAGGTACGTTCTCGCGCGGACGGGCGGTCGCCCACGGTCATGTCCAACACCTGTCGGGACGCACCACAACACGCGACGAAGTCCTATTGGCCGAAGGTATTCGCTGGTTGGATACGAAAGCTCGCTGGAAGATAGCATCCCGCCGCTCTCCCATCGTCGTCCAGGGCTATAGGCTGCCATCGTTTGCGCTCTCCACGTCTGGATTTTCTCCGAGGCTCGGGGCGGCCATTATCGACGCGCCGGCCAGGAGAGGAATTTCACCTTTCGCCCAACGCCTAAACACCGTCGGCTTGCTGAGACCGGTCTTTTCTGCCGTAAGCTCAAGGCGCTTTTCGAATGTACGGAGCATCGGCTCCGCATGAGAGATGAGGCCGGTTCGTGGTCCGCCCCCGAGCCAAAGTGCAGCCTGCAACTGAGCTGGCGGCAAGCCTAGCATTACAGTTGCGTTTTCCGTTTGAGATGGGCGCGCCGCGCTTCAGCCTGGTGAGCGCGTCGCCAGATCGACCACGCGATGACATGGGCGGGTTGGATGCGCCGCTGCGCCAGCTTGATCGCGATACGACGGATTTCCTGGATCGACCAGCAGATCAGAAGCGACGGCTTTTTTGAGAATGTGGCAATGTTTTTTTGAGCGGCACGGCATTGGCGTGATGGCGGATGGCGGCCATCATGGCAAAGGCGAGCATGACCAGCGAGACATGTCGATGCCAGCCGTGCCAGGATCGGGTTTCGTTGTGATCGAGACCGAGTTCGTTCTTGGCGGTCTCGAAGCTGTCCTCAATAGCCCAGCGATGACCTTCCACCGAGACCAGCTTTTTTCTCGGCGTGCCCCTGGGGCACCAGGTGGAGAAGAAGGCCAGAGCACCATCGGCGATGCTGCGGCGGATCAGCAACCCTCGCGTCCACTCGCCGGTGAGGGCGCTGTTGTATTCAGCGGCATCGAGGTCGGCGAGTTCAAGATAGGCCCAATCGTGCCGGCGTGGACCCTTGGTTCCTTCGCCGGACGACAGGCGCCGCCACGCGCTCTTGGGAAGGTTCTGCGCGATCTGGACGGCGGTGCCACCGATAAGCTGCTTCTTGCCCCAGGACCGGAACACGTGATTGGCGGCAACGCCCAGCACATACCCTTTGCCCGCCTTGCGCAGCATGGTCTCGATGTCACCCGTGCCATACACGCTGTCCGCCGCCACAAAGGCGAACGGCACCTTTGCGGCGAGCGCTCGCGCAATCATTCGGCGTGCAATCTGCGGCTTCGTTGCAAACCACACATCGTGCGGCACATGCGCCGCCTTCAGGCGGGCGGGATCGTCCGTCCACTCCTTTGGCAGATAAAGCGCACGATCGATAAAGGCATGGCCGTGGCGCGACACGTAGGAAGCAAACACGCCGATCTGGCAGTTGGTGATCTTGCCCGCCGAGCCCGTGTATTGGCGTGCAACCCCACACGACGCCTTGCCTTGCTTCAAGAAGCCGGTCTCATCAATGACAAGCACCGCCATCTCGTCCGCAAGCGTTTCCAGCGCGTACTCGCGGACGATATCGCGCAACGCATCGGCATCCCACCGCCCGCGGCCCAGGATCGCCTGCTGACGCCACGGGCCAGAATTGCCCGCCGCTTCCGCCCGCATCCAGCCTGTCTTTCTGGGCTCGTTCCCAAGAAGTCCGTCCAGAAACTTCCCTGCCGATACTCCAACCCGCTCCTGGTTGAACAAGGGACGTATCCGAGCCTTCACATCCCGCAACGACGACGCCCAAAGCTCCAGCGTCCTCTCAACCGATTTGCCTGCCATCCATGATCTCCCGAATTATGGTGGCCCATCGATTTAGAACTTGGGAGAAAACGCAACTGTAATGCTAGTGCCTCAGCCATACGCTGAAGCTGCCTTTCGGAGTACCCATATCCGTTAAGGGGCATGGAAAGTGATGGCGCGTCTCTACCGACGTTTCTAAAGAGCTTATGAATATGAGTATCGATCGTAACGGGCTGGTAATTTCCCAACATGTTTTCAATAAACGACGATGATTTCGGATAGCGCACCCCGTCAAGTCCTGCTCCTGACGCTACTCGGTCAGCCATGATCTGATGCGTATTTTGGGCAAAGTGGCCGTATGGATATGGTGGTTCCTCACCGACAATCGCTGGAATTCCCTGCCTGTCGCGCCAGAGATAGTATGACGCATTTCTTGCGTTTACGCCCGAGGTTGACCTTGCCGTTGTTGCGCCTATATATTTGACATATTTGGAAAATGCTTCTTCACCGAGTTCGCGCCCTAGCTCCCCGATGAGCTGTTCACGAAGCTGGGTCATATTGTACAATGACAAACCGCCGCGTTCGATTCCTTTCGGAACGAGGGATACTCGACGATTCGCGTTTTCAGGTGTGAAGTACCCGCGGATTTCTTGAGGTATGCCCTGTACCGGAACGTAGCGCTTCAGGTCATATTGAGGGACGTTCGGCACTTTGTTCATCACAGCAGGCGAGTAGTCGAATTGCTGATCACGACTGACGATTGCTGGTGCGCTGGGAACCTCGTCCGGCCGTGCAATTGATCCTCCATAGGGCTCGCTGACACGTGCTGGGGCGGCTTCCCTATTTCGGACAGTTTTGAGCTCGATGCGACCGTCTGGCCGAGCAACTTGCGGCCGCCGTGTTATCGTCGGACCTAGCATACCGGCGAGGGCATCCGGCATCGCTTTTAGATCTCGGCCAAGACGCTCTGCACTTCCGGTGTTCATGCCTACCGATGTTCCCGCTTCGACACCCGCATCGATCAGAGATTCCCATAATGTGCTCGGTAGCCGAGTTGCGGCATCGAGCACTTCGGGTATACCCAGAATCAGCGCCTTATTGAACGTCCGGAACGGACCGGTTAGAGGGTCGATCCACGTTCCCGACGGCTCGAGCAATGGCGCAACCCGCGCACGGGTCTCAGGTCCGGGCCCAAGCGGGGAATCATAAGCACGCCTAAAGTTTTCACGGGCGCGATTTGCAATTCGGCCAAGCAACGTTTGAGGCTCGTTCAGCTCGACGCCAGGGTCGCGGGCGGTCGGGAACTCTGTGGCTTGGTTGGGATCGCTGCCTGTAGCAACCAGAGCAGGGGCTGTACCAGACTGGCTGGCAGAGAAGCCCAACGGATTGATCGAGCCGAACGATGCCGACGTAGACAGATCTGGCGCGCTAGCTTCGACGCTGTTGATAGATGCCGGAGGCGACGACCCCATGGTTATTGGCTGCGCAATAGCATGAAGAAAATTGGCCCAACGCATGGCCAATTCTTCCGGGGTGGCGCCGCGCAGATAGTTCCTCATCACTCGCTGGAACGAATCGTCCGCAGCATTCTCCGAGTCCGAAAGATCGTTCGTGAAGGGCATTGGCCCAGTGGCAGAATTCCACTCCAGCTTGGACATCGTGTTTACCTTTTTTTGCCGTCACCGCTCATGCGCCGTCAATCGCTATTATGAGGTCGATCTGCATCGTGTGCTCGCTCACCCCTCCGCCGACCGGCGCTCGAACATGTCGAGCACGCGGTCGAGCCGGTCGGACAAGCGGTTGATCGCCTGGACCAGCCGCTCCTCGACGCGGATCAGCTTTTCCGCCGTGACGTAGTCCTCGGCGACCTTCAGCTTGAAGTCGGCGAGCGCGGAGACGAGCTCGCCGACCCTGCGGTCGATGCCGAGATGGATGCGCCAGATCCAGCCGAGGAGCGCGACCGCGTAGCCGAGCGCCAGCAGCGCCACGTGCCAGAGCTCGAGATGGGTGAGCGGCATCGTCATCTCCCCTTGAGGCTCTTCACCGCGTTCTCGGCGCCCCGCGCCAGGGTGTAGCCGCCGATGCCGACCAGCATGACGTTCCACAGATTGTCGGGAACCGCCTTCAGCGCGCCGAGGGTGGCGTCGACCAGGCCGAAGACCGGCGCTACCGCGACGATCCAGGTCATGCAGCCGAGTGCCCAGAAAACCACGCAGGGGCGGGCGTTGCGGGTGAGCCAGCCCTCGGACGCCGCGTCCGCCACCATGACGTCCTTGGAGGCTTCGAGCAGCGCCGTCTGTTGTGCCTGCAGCGCCTGCTGCAGCTGAACCTGCGCCTGGGCGCGGGCGTCCGGATCCGGGATGAGCTTTTCCAGGACCGGGGCGACGGTGGCGAGAATGGTGGAGATGATTCCGAGCATGATGTCAGCCTTTCCGGTTGGCGATGACGGCTGCGACGATGGCCGCGAGGGTTCCGACGCAGAGCGCGACGGTCCACGGATGGGTCTGGGCGAAGTGCCAGGCACCGCCGAGCACCGCCGCGACGATGCCGGCGATCCCGACGTGTTTCGGCTTGACCGCCGGCTTTGGCGGTGCGGGTGGCGCGAACGCGATCGAGGCGTCGAGCGCCATCATCCGGCGCAGCACCGGCATGGTGCCGCACTGCTTGTCGATCGCGGCGGCCGACCACTGCCCGTCGGCGACGTATTTTCCAGCGGAATAGTTGTTGCTGAAGCTCCACAGATAGGGCGAGGCGATGCCGTGCCGGCGATAGCCAAAACCGTTGTAGAGCTCGATCTGGTAGCAAGCGCGCTCGATAGACCAGTCCCGCACCTTGTCGAGCCCGTCGATCTTGAGCGCGTCCTCGGCGCTTTCCTCCCAGGTGAACGGCGGGTTGCCCTTGAGCGGCCGCCCGCCCGGCACATGATGGGTGCGCGCGGTGAGCGGATCGCCGTTGTGCAGGTGGGTGCGGAAATCGGCACCGGACTCCCGCTCGTGCAGCACCGCGATGATGAACCAGGGTACGCCGGTGGCCTTGGCGACAGCGAGGTAGCGTGGCTTGTTGCCGACCAGCCGCCGCGCGATCGCGTCCACCGCGGCGGCTTTTTCCGGCCGCACGGCCATCCGCCGCCACAGGGCGGCATATTCTGCGCGGACCGAGGCGAATGCGGGCGTGCTCATGAGGGCTCCTTTCAGCGATTGATGACGAGCGTGATCTGCACCGCCGGCGCCATGCCGCGGGTCACGACCAGGATGGTGGTGGGGAGAGCAAAGGTAGGAATGTCGCCCATCGGCCGGCGGCCCAAGCGCCGCCAGGGCAGAAAAGACGTCGGCCATCGCAACGTCGGGAAAATATCTTGCGATCTCTTCGACGTCGGGGCCGAAGCGCAACGCCGCCACGACGGCCTGGATTGGCGCGCCGCGGGCAGCGCTCGGACCTCTGATAAGGGGGTCGCCTTGCATGACCTGGGCTTCCGGTTGTGTGGACGTCATGCGCGGCCTCGGGGGCCGTCACACCGGCGGTAGCGCTCCGCTGCCGGCTGCAGCTCGGCTCTGCTGCTGCCGGCGACGAAGGCAGCTACTGGCTGGTCGCAGGTGCACGCATGGGCCGATCCGCCCGACACCAGCGTGAGCACGATGACGAGCACGGCCAGCACGCCAAAAACCATCGCGGCAATCCGCGCCGCGAGGGCGAGCGCGAAAAAGCCGAGCAATCTCGTGATGAACGGATCACCGAGCATGGTCGAGCCTCTCTGTGTGGGACTGGTCACGTCGGGCCGCGGTCGCGCCAGAAGCCGGGACAAGGGCGCTTGGCGGCAGGGAGTGCCCGCCGCCGTCGGCGGGCATTGTGCGAGTGGCGGCCCGGCTACGGTTCTCGCGGCCGAGCAGGCCACCGATGCTCACCTCCGGAATTTTTGCTTGATGTCGTCCGCGATCTTCTTGAGGTCGGCCTCGGCCTCCGCCTTTACGCGCGGCCAGAACCACCACAGGGCACCGACCGAGGCGCCGCCGAGCAGGTAGGCAAACAGGTATCCGCTCATCGATTGATCTCCTTGGTTTGGGAGGAATGTCGCCCGCGAACGCAACAAATGCTGCGTCATGGCGGGGCATGCCCCGCCACCCAAGTCTCGTTCGCGGTCATTCGGCTGGTGGATCGCCGGACGCGGCCGGCGACGGCGACGCAGAGGAGGCGTGATTCGTCAGCTGATGTCGGAGGCTGGAGACACCGGCCGGATCAACGACGGCTCGGCGCGCCGATCTGTCCAGCGAGATGCGTGGCGCTCACGTCGACGTCGGCGGGCCGTCAAACCAGATACGATAGACGCTTTCGTCGGGTACATGGAGAAAGGCGTCGCTTCCGTTATGGCGCAAACACCGCCTCGGCGCGCGACGATGTGAGCAGGCCCGCCGCGACCAACACCATCTTGGCTGCCTGGGCACCGGCACCGGCGACCTCGACCTCGCCGTTGACCCGTAGCATATCGATCCACTGGGATAGGCCGGTATCGGTCTGCGCTGCCTTGATGATGTCGGCGTATTTGTCTCTGGTTAGACGCTTGCCAAAGACGGTGCCCGGGAATCGGATCCGGCTTTGCGGGGTCGGCCGTCAGCGGCACATTGCCGGCCGCCAGCTATGCAATGTCAGGCTGGTCGACCGAATGGCCATCCATCGAGCCGTCTTGTTGGTGCGAACGACGACACGCTGGTGGCGCGGCGGACCGTCGAGGCCCTGGTCGCGCTGGGCTAGCGCCCATCGGTGCGCGAGCCCCCGGCATGTTTTGCGCCGTCACCGCGTCATCCCCACCGCCCACGGCAGCACCCTGATCGAGATTGAGGACAGAAGGCTCCATAGCTAGTCATGACACCGACGTCGCTGCCACAATCGCCGAGATCCGCCGCCGGCAGGAAGCCGTCGATGTCGCGCTGGTTGCGCGACGGCCGCACGGCCGAGGCCCTACTGTGCGCAAATTTCTCGCCTGCCTCGAGCAGGCGCTGCCGCTTTGGATCGAGCTCGCGGAGCTGGCGGCGCGCGCCGCACGCGAGGCGGCGCACCCTCATGCAGACCTCCGCCAACATCGCAGTGCAGGCTTCGCCCGGTGATCCGTGTGGCATGGATCACCACCCGTCGATGGGATCGCCGATGACCGAGCCCATGGCCCCGGCCGTGGCGGCGGCCAAGCTCTGCATGTCGATCAAGAGCTTGCGCGGCCACGTGAAGGACGGCACCATCCGATTCATCCTCACTGGCCGCGGGCGAAAGGCGAAAACGGCCGCGCATCGCGTTGTCAGCCGCCGGCCTCGCCGAGTTCGAGGATCGGCAGCGCAGGCGTAAAGTGCCGATCGAGGATTCTTCCCATGTCGATCTACCGGCCTAAAGCGTCGCCGTTCTTGCACTACGATCGATGCCATTGATTTTATGGCTTTTACCGAGGCCATCACAAAGGCTAGTTACCTAGCGGCGCGCTTTTTTGCTCATCTCAAGCGCCTCAGGCGTAAACTCTCGAAGCCCGTTTCCTGTCACCATCACCGCGAGAGTTTGCAGCAACACTTTGTTGTCCGGATGAACCCCGGTGATAAGCGCATGACTAGGATTGGGCGGCTCATCTATCGGATCATGGACTACAGGCGCGTTTGTGCGGGCAACCACCGCACCTACATTCAAGGTGCCCACTCTATGGCGCTTACGAATGGTGCGGAAAGCCATGGCGAGACAGGCCGCAGCGAAACGTTGGTCAAGAGAGCCCGGTGAATATTCAAGCCAGTTGGTGGAAATTCCATCGTCGTCAACCCTGAAAACCTCGAACGTCACTCCGACCGGATTTCCTAATTCATCCAGATCCAAGCCAAATCCGCTTGGCTCGCAATGAAGTACGACATGATCTTCCGGCGGAATTGGTTCACCCTTCAACGGACATCCACTTCAGAAAACGTTGAGGGATGTCGTCAAGCGAGGGCAATGAAAACTCTCCGCTTCCTTGAGCAGGGTTCACTAGGTTCAAGTCGACGGCGACCCATTCACCATGGCCCTCGCCTCGAAAAACGAGCGTAAGCTTTGCGTCACGAGAGGGCGACCAGGATGCGGCAAAATAACCGTTGCGGCTCAAGGAGAGGCTTGGGTGGATCATCTTCTCTTTAGCAAGAACCTCGAGCAAGTCGCTGAAGGAGGGAATTGAAATCGAAAATCCCGCGTCCTTGAGATCGACATCGTTCTCGGCAAGAAGCGCCTGCAATTGACACTCAAGCGCAATAATCTGCTCGGCCTCCAGCGAGCACCGACGCGCGTTAAGCACTTCTAGGCACCACTGAAGAGCGGACGGCGCATAACAGTCCAAAAGCATCACCGCAGCATTGCCGAGGGCGCTACGCTGCAACGCCTCAGTCCCCAGCCTCGTGCCAATCGAGAGTCCTGAGCGCCGAAGATTCAAGTAGCCCACACAAGTTACCGCCGCACCGATGCCCACGGCCCGCGATAGCGGATGGGAAGCCCGACCGAATGTGTCGGAGACCGGACCAAGACCAAAGGGCATCTCTGAGGCAGAGCCCACGCGGAGAGCGCTCCCCGTAAGGCCGGACATTGGAATGACAGGGAGGACGCCCGCCGCGCCTCCAGCCTCCATGGTCACCGCGGCAAATCCCGGCCACCCCGAGGCGTCCCCAAGACCAAACGAATGGAGCAGCACTCGGGCGGCCTGCACGCGCGACATATCGGTCAAAACTGAACTCATGGGTGCTCTCCGGCGGCGGCCGTATCGGTAACAACCCTTAGAAGCTCCTCAAATATAGGCACCAAGTCCCCGGATTGCAACTCTTCCGCGTGTTCTGCGGGCGTATTAACATCGATCTCCCGAAGGGCAAAATGCCTAGCCGCGCTGGGGGGGCCCTGCATTGAAGCAGCAGTGTGCAGTTGAAGCTGCACCATCGTCGCCGCCCATGTCGTCAGGCGATTCAAGTACCCCTCCTGCACGAGATCGGTCGCGGCCCGCCAATTCACCCGGAACATCAGATCCTTCATCTTCCCGGGCTCCACCCGAACACTAGTCAAATTTGCCTTAAGGATCTCATACGCCCCTTCGACGGTATCAGCAGGAGCCAGAGCCTTCGCTATCAGTGCGAGGCGAGAGCTCGAAATCTCTGACCGTGGTAACCATCGCCTGATCATTTCGCCAAATCTATCCAGCTCGGACTGGAAATCCCCAAAAGTTATGCGCGGCAATCCTATAGGAGCGCCAGCCTGAGTTTCAAACGGCGGAGGATTTAGAAAAATATCCACCCGAACTGGGGTGACCACAACCTGCAGCAACCCTTCCCCGAATTTGCCGATCTGAACACGAACGCCCTCTTTCGGCCGATCCTCCTGGCTGTCGGGCAACTCTCCAGCGAGCGCAGAATAGATATCCTGAGGCGGCGCCGCCTTTGCGAGAAAAAGCGCGGCCTGCATCTGATGCGCTTCCCATTTCTCGCCTGCCACCAGATGCAACCTCCAGTCCTCCGAGCCCGGCGCACCCTAGCGCACATGTGCTCGGGATTGCAAAATCGATATTGACGCTGTTCACTGTGCGTTCCGCTTGGACGGCGGGGCACGTGCTCAACCAGGCTCACTTCATGTCGATCTACTGCCGAGGGCGGACGCGGCCGACGACGGCGACGCAGAGGAAGCGTGATTCGTCAGCTGATGTCGGTGGCTGGAGACACCGGCCGGATCAATGACGGCTCGGCGCGCCGATCTGTCCAGCGAGATGCGTGGCGCTCACGTCGACGTCGGCAATCAGCCGCCGGCCATCGGCGCGGACCACGTAGATCTGCAGCCTCGCGACGTCGGCCGCCTGCCGGTCGAACGTCAGCAGGACCCGGCGCGCGGTGCCGCCTTCTCGCCCCGACAGGTCGGCGAGGACGAGGCGCCTGACCGTGCCGCGAGGCGAAACGGTCATTCGTTCCAATCCGCGGCTCGTCGCGACGAGCGGAGCTGCCGCGAGGGCCTCATGCAAGGCGAGCGCGACCGATGGCAGCGAAAGCTCGATCGCGTCGGGGCGCTCGACCGGTCGTCGCGCACGAAACACCGACGGCGACGGGCCATCGACCGCCTGCTCCTCGAGTCGGTAGCCGGACGGCGGCTGCGCGGCGGCGTCGCGCGCGTACACGATCCGGCCGTCGGCGAGGCCGTTAAACCAGATGCGATAGATGCTTTCGTCAGGAACATAGAGAAAGGCATCGCTGCCGTCGCGATCGCGATCGACATTGATGAATGCACCCGATTGCGCCGGCGCCGATGTCTGCACCAGATGACGGAAATGCGCCTGACCGCGGGTCATCACCGACGGCTCGCCGGGCATCTGGTAGCCGAGCGGGGCGCTCAGCGGCCGTATGCTGTCGGGAAAATTTTCCAGGATCAACGTCGAGGCGGCCCTGAATTTTTTATCCGCCACGAGCTCGGCGTACATCAGCCGACGGGCGAGATGACTGGCCATCCAATCGCGCTTCTCGGCAAGCACGATGCCGACGAAGAAAAACGTCGCGACGCAGGAGGTCGCCAGCAACAGCCCGGCGCCGATTCGCGCCGTCCGCGCCGTCGCCATCCGCCCGAGCACGACGGTCACACGCCACATCGCCCAGGCGGCCCCGGCCGCCACCGCGACGCTCGGCAGATAGGTGTGCCGCCCCGAGATGAACCACAGGCAGGCCGGCGCATAAGCGAGCACGAAGAAGGCCGCAATGCCGGCGAGCATTGCGACCGGATGAGCCCGCATGAACGCGCCGGGGAAATCGGCTGCCCGGTCGCCTGGCGCTGGCGGCTCCGGCCGCATCAGGCAGACGGCGCCGACGACAAGGAAAGAGATCGCGACGATAGATGCGGAGATCCGGTCCACGGGCTCCGCCAGAATCGACGGAGCCACGGCTTCGAATGTCCGAAAGAAGTGCGGTCCGGCCGAAAGCGACAGCCCGAACAGGAAATTCCACGACAGGCTGAACAGCGAGACGTTGGCCAGGGACGGACCGAACGACGGCACCACGACTTTCCAGGCTGCCCAGAAAACGAACAGACCGGCGCAGGCAAGCGCGTAGAGAATGGCGATCCACCGCAACCCGGCTCGAGCGAAAAAGCAGAGCGCCGCCGGCGCGAGGGCGACGCACATCAACACCAGCACGGCCTGGTCGTAGGTGAACAGCCCGGCGACAAAGATGCACAGATCGAGAGCCAGCCAGATGCCGACGGCCCGACCGGATCCCGACAGCACGGCCCGACCGGTGCAGATCGCGCCGATCGCGAGGAGAAGCACCAGGAAGGTGCTGACCAGGTGCTGCGGAATCGCGGTCAGCCAGAAATAGGCTTCGGGATGATTGGGCATGAACGCGAACAGGGCGGCGCCCGCAAAACCGGGAAGGATCGGCAGACCCACGAGGCGGAAGAGCGCAAAACAGCACAGGCAGTTCACCGCCGCCATGAAAGCTTCGATAAAGTGTTGCGCGGGCAGCGCATCGATCGTGTTTCCGGTCAGGAGAAAGATGACATACTGCCAGACGATGTGAAGATTGCGTCCGGTGACGTACGACTTGACCTGCTCCAGCAATGTGGCAAACGACAGATCGGGAAATCCGGCGAAGAAGGAAGCGTCGTCCGCGTAGATTCCGAGCTGACCACTGTCGCTTCCGAAGATCGCCAGCGCGGCGAGGAACAGCGCAGCGGCGCACAAGACGTCGAGCCGGCGCGCCGTCCGCGGGTGGCGTTGCGCGCCGGCCGCGTCCGCCCTGCCGTCGATTTGCCGGAACCACGCCACGCCTGTGCACTCCATGAGTCGCAGGGCCGGCGCAAAGCCGGGGAACCGCCACCGCCGGATCGATATAGCGACCGGGAGGCCTGCCGTCATGCTCACCCGACGGATGGCGGAACGCCCGCGAGATCCGTTACGGCGCAAACACCGCCTCCGCGCGCGGCGATGTGAGCAGGCCGGCGGCGACCAGCGCCGTCTTGGCGGCCAGCGCATCGTTGCCGGCGACGTCGATTTCGCCGTTGACCCGCAGCATGTCGATCCACAGCGACAGGTCGGTATCGGTCTGTGCCGCCTTGATGATCGCGGCGTATTCGTCCCTGGCCAGACGCTTGAGAAAGACGAGGCCGGGAACCGGATCCGGCTTTGCGGGGTCGGCCGGCAGCGGCACATTGCCGGCCGCCAGCCAGGCGGCAATGTCGGGCTGGTCGACCGAATGGCTCTCCATCGAACCGTCGTCGTTGGTGCGAACGACAACGCGCTGCAGGGCGTCGGCAAACTTCCAGGCCGTCATATCTCGGCTCCTGTCCACAAGAATTGTGCAGTGTTTGCACCGCTGCCGAAGGCGATGCCCTGGCCGACCGTCAAGCCGGAAGCGACCGTGGTGGTAAATGCTCCGATGGTATCCGAGCCGGTATTGAACGTGATCGCGGTGCAGGCATGGCTCGTGAGACCCGCATCGGTGGTCACCCAGTCGCCGGCGGCGGAAACCACCAAGCCGGTCACCCGCACTCGTGTGGCAACCGGAAACGGCAGGGTGAAGAATCCGCTCGTGGCGCCGAAGGCTAGGCCGAATGCCAGGTTCTGAACCGCCGCGGTCCTGACGTTGAAGGCGGGGAGGAACCGCTGGCAGCGCTGCAGGTCCCAGACGAAGTCCGAGCGCTCGAACAACGGCGCTGCCGGTGCCACGCCGTCGAGCACGACCTCGATCTGCACGTCGTCGATGGCGAACCAGTCGTTGGCGCCGGCGGTTCCGGCCGGTACCCAGGAGAGCTGCAGCTCCGCTTGCGTGATGTTCGAGGCAATGGCGGACGACACCGCCGAGATTTTCGTCGCAGCTGCGGCACCCTGCGCGAGATTCACGCTGCCGGAGATCGGGCTGGTCTCGCCCGTATAGGCCGAGGCGTTGCGCTTGGCGACGGCGCCGGTGCCGACATAGAGATTGTACGACAGGGTGCCGCCGGCTGGGCTCCAGTCGGCGCCGGTCGACACCACGAAGCTCAGCACGACCTGCCGGCCTGCCATCTTCAGCAATTCGTCGATATCGAGCGGGAACGCGAACCGCATGGTTCCCGTGCCGGTCTGGCCGGAATTGCGCTGGACCCGCGCCGCAAAGCGGGAGTTGCTCACGAGGCCGGCGACCTGGGAGAGCGTCGAGGCCTGACTCGCGCCCGTGGCAAGATACCAGCCGTCGGCGCCGTACGCCGTGGTCGAGGCGGCAATCGCGATGGTGGAGCCCGCGCCGACCAGGCGCTGCCACACCTCGAGCCCGCCGTTGCGGCCGAGCACATTTTTGAATTTCTGGGTCTGCGCGACGATCGCCTCGGCCACGGTGAGCGGCGTCATCGCGGTCGTATTGCTGGTGCCGGCCTCCGCCTGCGCCTGTGAGCTCGCGGTCACCGTGAAGGTGCGATCGGCCGACAGGTCGCCGCCACCGCTGACCAGGCCGGCGGCGGTAAGGGTGCGCGTCGTCGGCGTGGCGCCGATCGCTGCCGGCGTGATGGAAGCGGTCGAGACCGCGGTGAGCCGGCCCTTGGCGTCGTACGTGATCACCGGAACGACGCTCGAGGATCCGGTCGGGCCGCCGGCGGAAATGACGGCGGCCAGGGTTGGATTCGGATAGGTGCCGGCGAGATCGCCGCCGGCCGCGGTAGAGGACGATACCAGCGTGCCACCGGTCGGGAACGTGATCGCCGTCGCGCCGGTCAGGGTTCCGGCGAAATTGAATGCCCCGGAAATCGTCACGCTGCCGCCGATGGTGATCGTCGACGAACCGTTGTTCACCCCGGTGCCGCCATAGCTGCCGGCGATGACGGCGGCATTCCATGTGCCGGCGTTAAGCGTACCGACGCCGGTTATGCCGGTGAACGACCCGGAGATATCGGCGCCGACGATCGCCCGGAACCCAGGCGCGGCATCCGCACCTGCGCCCGGGCCGGCGTAGAACAGGTTTCTCGCCTGCGTCGCCTTGGTGACGGAGATCGACGGGCTGCCCCCGCTGGTCGGCGAGCCGGCAACCGAGAACTCCGCCGGCATGGCGAAGGCGAGCGACTTCAGCGTCCCGGTATCGAGCGCCTCCAGCGCCTTCTGCACATTGGTCGCGGTGATGCCCCCGGTCGGCTCGACGCGGGTGCGCCGGGCGGATTCCTTCAGGTTGCCGAGATTGGTGCGGATCGTGGTCATGGGCTATTGACTGTCGGTTGTGGGGGGAGTGAGATGCGACGCGTACGAGACTTAGGGGAGCGCGCGATGGCCGGGGATCGCGGGACCGACGCCGAAATGCTCCGGAGGCTCGCTGCCTACGAGGCCATGATCATGGCCTGTCGCGGTCGACAGCAAGAAATCGAAGAACTGATGAAGAGGCGTGAGCGATGCTTAACGGCCTGAAGGCCGCGACGCGGCCGGTGAGAAGGAAGCTGGCGGGGGCGATCTACACTCTCGCCGAGCCGCCCGAGCATCTCGCGTTGGGCACCATGTCGTTCTCCGGTGGCGGAGAAGACGTCATCGTGCTTTCGTGGCTGCGCCAGCTCGCCATCGACGTGAAGACGGTTCGCTATCTCGACATCGGCGCCGCTGAGCCGGTCCGCCTCAGCAATACCTATCTGTTGTCACTGCACGGGGCGTCTGGTGTGCTGGTCGAGCCCGATCCCGATCAGGCGGCCGTATTAAGATCGGCGCGTCCGGGTGACATCGTGCTGAATGTCGGCGTCGCCTTCGATGAGCGAAGAAGGGCGAGCTTGACGAGGCTCAGCCACCGCGTATTCAACTCTTTTAGCGAGGATCAAGTCGAAGCCGTGCTGCGTCAGTCAGAGACCTGGAGCGAGCAGGACAGGCAGTCGATTGTAGACCGGATCGAAGTCGATCTGGTGCCGATAGATCGGATCATCGAGGAGCACTTCGGCCGAGCCGCGCCCGACTTCCTCTCTATCGATACCGAGCGGTGCGATCTTGCGATCCTGAAATCACTCGATCTCGGCCGCTTCCTCCCGACGATAATTTGCATCGAGGCGACCGCACCGGCCATGGAATGCGAGGCGCTGCTGAAGCCGCGCGGTTATCATCTGATGTGCTACACCACTGATAACCTGCTGTTCATGCGACACCCGGTGATCGATAGCTTCAGATGATTCGCATGATCTTCCCGCACGCGACCGACGGCGGGACGATAGCAACCGGCGTGTTGCCGCTCCCCGGGTTGATTACGATCCCGATAGAGGCGATGCCTGTAGTAATCGATGAGAACTGATGGGGCGCAGTGATTGCCGGCGGGGTGGCCGCGCCGGCGGTGAAATTGGCCGTCGCCCCGCCGCTGAATTCCGAACTTGGCCCAGCCGCGTGCACATGCGTCGGATCGCTATACGGAATGCTCGCCGGCAAATTCCCATTGGCGAGCGTCTTGTTCTGCGCTCCGCCGGCCGCGCCGGCGGCCGTCGTATCGTAGTTTCCACCCGCCGCCGTGATCCGGTTTGCCGGCGTCCCGTTCATGTCCCCCTTCCCGCAGGTGAAGCGGTCCCGGAGATCCGGCAGGTTGAACGTCGTCGTTCCGTCGCCCACCCCCCAGTTTGTCCCGATCAGGCCGAACAGCACCGAATAGACCGTCCGCGAGATCGCCTGTCCTGACAGGAACACGAAACTCGAGTTCGGCGCAGTCGAGCCGAAATAGTCGATCGAGCCGGAGACTGGCAGATTGAACGGGTTCCCCACGAACCCCTGCAGATAGAACGCCCCGTCCGCATTGTTGTACGTCGCCACATAGGGCGTTCCCTGCACCAGGACACCCGCCCCGAGCTCCGCGCCGGGAGACGAACGCAACGGCTTGGCTCCGAGGCCGTCCACATTGAGCGTCACCGTTGCGCCATTGGTGGTGTGCGGGACGAAGGCGATCATGGCGCCATTGAGATGCGCCAGGCTGTCGAAGCCCTGGCTGGTCGACAGCGTGTACGCCGTCGCAATGCCGGTCGTGACGATCGTACCGGAAATATCGTCCCCCCATTCCCGGAGGCGGGCCATGGCTGCCCGGGCGCTGTCGTTGAGCGAGCTTGGCGCCTGGCCCTCGGCATAGTTGATCGTCGGGTCGGCGGTGGCGTTGTTGGCGGCGGTCTTTGACCAGAGAAAGAACGGCATGTCGTCTCCTGTCCATCTTATCGCCGGAGCCCGGGCTGTCCGCCGAAGGCCGGCGGTGGTCCCTCCGATCACCTGCCGGACGACGGGCCAGCCAGCCTGCGGCACCGCTTGGCCCGCGGCACCGGGTCGGCGCGACAGCGCCAGCACATAGCGCAGCAGCTGCGGGTTCTGCGCGGCGGCCAGCGCCAGGTGCGCCGGGGTGCCCCGCTGGATCAGTGCGCTGACGGTTGCTGCCTGCTGGCGCCTTGCACCGTCGATCTTCTGCTGCTCGAGGCTGGCCTGGGCGGCGGCACCCAGCCCCTTGCCGATGCCTTCGCCCCAGCTGCGCGCTCCTGCAAGCCCGCCGCCGAGCGCCATCAGCATCGAGGCATTGTCGGACAGCGCCGGAGCCAGCCGTCCCCACAGAGCCGCAGGTGCGACGCTGCGGGCGCCCGGCTCCGTCGTCTGAAGGGGAGCCGGGCCCGCCGCGGTCATGCCGGCGCGGGCATTGATCAGGTATTCATCAAGGCTGTTGCCCTGCGGACGGGCGGACGCCGGAGCGCCTGAACCTCCGGCGCCGGGGATCTTCGCAGGGTCCCCGCCGACTCCCTGAGGATTCGCGGGAACTTCCTGCGGGTTCACCGCCGGCGGTGCCGGCCATGGCGCCGCCGGGGGAAGCGGATGGGGAAACAGGAAGCTCAACATGCCTTGCGGCACGGCGTTGCTGGCGATCGCAAAGGTATTCTCGCCCACCGGATAGCCATCGGGGGTGACGGAATCGAACCGAGTCATGGTCATGCCTCACGGGTTGGAATAATGCCGGATACCGCCGACGGCACGGCAGCGCAGTGGAACATGCCGGCTCCGCACTATCGGGGACCGCCGAACATCCCGATGCGCCCAAGCAGGCCCAGACCGCCGAGGACGCCGCCCAAGAGGGTCGGTCCGAGCGGCTGCTCCTGGCTGGTGGTTCCGGTCGACGAGCCGCTGGTCTGCGAGCCGAGCTGGGCGATCGGGATGCCGAGCCCCTCGAGCATGCCGAGCTGCTGGAGGGGCAAGCCGTAGGCCTGTGCCTGGGCGGCGAGCACGCGGCTCGCTCCCTGGTCCTCGAGACCCGGAATCGCATTGGCGACGCCGAGCCCTTGCAGCCGATTGGCCATCGCGGCCTGGTCCAACCCGGAGAGCGCGGTCGCCGAGCCGACGCCGGCATTGTAAAGCGCGTTGGCGGCGCTCATCTGGTTGCCGCGCTCGGTGTTGTACTGATTGAACAAGAGCGGCGCCTCGCCTTGCGCGATGCCGCGCGCGACCGCCTGCTGGTTCATTCCCGACAGATCCCGGCCGGCGGCGGCGAACTGGCTGTTGATGTTCTGGGTGACGTCGTTGCTGACGGTGTCGAGCGCGCCGCGCAGATACGGATTGGCATTGGGGTCGAGCGTCCTGCCCGCCGCCGTCGGGCCGAGGTCGGACTTCAGCGCATCGAACGCGCCGGCGACCCGGCCGGTCCGGTCGGTGCCGCCGGCGAACAGGGCGGAGGCAAGGTCGCGCCCCTGCCCGGCATAGCTCGGCGCGTTCCGGGCATTTGCGGTGAGCGTGTCGAGCGCCCCCCGCTGGGTCGCGTTCGGCGCCGTGTCGATGCCGCTCAACTGGCCCAAAATGCCTTGAAGCATCGGCTGTGCCGGCGCCCACGGCGACGTCTGGCTCTGCTGCTGCTGTTGTTGCGTGGTGGTCGTGGAACCGCCCATGGTGGTCTCCTGGCTTGGACGCGACGCGTCGTGAGGTTTTCCGCGGCGACTGCGAGTACCGCGCTGGTCAGAGTTTCTTCTCGAGAATGATCCGTTGCGCCTGGTACTGCGACAGCACCCGCATCCATCCCTTGCGCCCGAGAATGCGGACGAGCGCGCACATCTCGGAACGCGCATAGGTCTCGATCGCGGCGAGCAGTGGCAGCCAGCGCCGCATGCGCGTGCCGCCGCAGGCGACGAGGATGCACACCTTGCCGGCATCCGTGACGGCGAGCTGCGTCACCGCGGCTGCCGCGACGGCTCGACCATCCCAGGCAAGCCAGAGAAGCGATGCGCCGGCCAGAATGTCGCGCTCGACGTCATCGAACCTGCTCAGGCCTCCGCGTTCGATCGCGCGCCGGATCAGGGACGAGGTGTACGGCCAGAACTCGCGCACCCGGGCCGGATCGACGCAGATCGCTCGGCAATCCATCTCCGCCGCGTTTTCGGCGGACATGTCACCCGAGCGCCACGTAACCGAACGTCCGGTCGGTCTGCGCCGATGCCGCGTGCGAGACCGTGAACTGCCCTTTCCGGACGTTCGCCGCCTGGACATAGGCGGTGGCCAACGCCGCCGCCGCGTTGGCGGTCTGCGGCGCCAGCAGGATGATCGACCCGGCACCGCAGGCCGGCGCCGCGACCACGGTCGTGGTCGCCGGAGACGCGGCGAGGGTGAACGTGCCGGTGGCGTTGGATCGCCCCTCCATCAGCTGGCGAACCGCCATGACGATGCGAAAGACATCCTTCTCGGCAGGCGACAGCGTCAAGCCGCTCATCGAAAACCCTCCGGCACGATGTCGGGCTCGAGCCCGGTCGCGAAAGTCCAGGGCGTGCCGTACGGGATGCGTATCCGGCCGCGGGCATAGCGCGTCGAGACGCGCTGCGGGCAGACGCCCTGGGCGTTGATCGGGGTCTCGCTGCCGAAGACAACCGGGCTCTGCAAATTCTCGCGTGCCGAGACCGCGCCGCCGACGGCGGCCGCATCGGTGATGGGACGAAAGCCGCGCACGAAGATGCGCCGTCCGGAACCGCTCTGCTCGGCGGTCTCCAGCGTCGCCTCGAGGTTTGGTCCGTTGAAGAATCCCAGCCGATTGGCGGCGTTGAAGGCGGCGACCGCCGGGAACGACGCATTGGAGATGCTGTCGAAGGAGAACGGAAACAGCTCGAGATTGGACTGGATCGCATCGAGATTGATCTCGGTCAGCCCCGGCTTCGCCAGGGTCGACATGTACTGGCCCGACACCGCGATCGTGGTCCACCGGTCGAGCGCCCAGTCGTAGCACAGCATCTTGTCGAACAGGCCGGTCGCTCCGTTGATCGACTTGTAGGCCCAGAACACGCGGCTGCCGTTGGGATCGGCCGAGCCGATCATCAGCTGCAGGTTGCCGATATCGACATCGGCGAAGAACGTGCGGTCGACCCGCTCCTTTCCGATCGGCGCCGGCAGCCCGCCGGAAGCGAGCACATTGAAGCCCTGGGGCGAAGGAAAGAAGATCCGGTCGCCGGCGCGGATGACCGCGTAGGGCGCGAACACGCCCTTGTCTTCGGCGATGCGGTCGATCTGGAAGACCACCGGCGAGCCCGGCGCATAAGTCATCCGGCGGATCTGGGTGTCCTGGAAGATCACGCCGAATTCGCCGCCGGCGACGCCGCGGACGATGCCGCCGTCGGGAAAATCCTGGAAATCCGACTGGTTGACGCCGGGAGACCAGGTGGTGGTGGCGTTGAGGCCCGACCATTGGATGCGGTAGGGCGTCGACAGCAGGCCGGAAAGCAGAAGGAATTGCCCGACCACCGCCACCGAGGCCGCCTGCGGCGGACCGCCGCCGAGGTTGGCGAACGCGGTCGAGCTCGACACGTCGAACACCTGGGGCGGAACATTGGCCTGGACCGCAACGACCAGATTGCCGAACTGCGCGAAGCTCCAGTTGGCGGTCGCCGAGAGCGCCGGATAGGAGCCGGCGGCGAGCGATACGTCGGCCCAGCCAAAACTGCTGTTGTTGAGATTGTAGAGCTTGGTCGCGGTTCCGGCAAAGATCGAGACCGATCCGTCGGTCTTGCGCGCATAGAAGAAGCCTCGACAAGCGGCCGGCAGCGCCGACGTGAAGGCCTGGAAATCCGCAAACGGTCCATAGCCGTCGCCGCGCGGCAGCACGTTGGCGATGTTCCGCGAGGAAGTCGCCTGATGGTCGCTGAGATCCGGGCGATAATCGCCCCAGGGCAGGATCGGCATGGCATGGGGTTCCGCATTTGCCTGGGCAGCGGTCGGGGCTGGGCGCTGCTACCGGGAGAAGGTCGTTTCAGAATGGCATGGCGCGAATGACACCGCGGCCGACCTGGCGATTGGTGCGACCCTTCAGCTCGTCGAAGGCTTCGGTGACCGCCGCCGTCATGGTCTGCGCCAGCTCCATGTCCTTCAGCCAGTTGATCGCGAGCTCGTACTTGGCGCGGGAGCGGATCAGCTTCTCCGCCGATGTCATCCAGGGATTGGCGACCTCGGAATCGCTGGCCGGCGCCGCCACCGCCACATGGGCACCGATCCTGACCTGCCAGACATTGGCCGGCACCGGATAGAGCCGGATCTGCTGATTGTAATAAGTGTACGCATAGGGCTCGCCCTGTTGCGTGCCGGTCATGGCGAGGATCTCGATGTCCTCCGGCTCCATGCGCGGAACGTCGGAGACGACATTGCCGACCGAGATCGTCACATAGTCGATGGCATAGAGCCCCGGAATGCTCGCATTGTCGGCCGCGCCGTACCATTGCTGTCCGACCACCGTCAGGAAGGTGACGTCGCGGCTTTCGTTGAACCAGAAGCGCTTATCCTGGTAGAACGCGATGGCGTCCGCTATCGCGCTCGCGATCGGGCTTGCGAGATCGCCGCGGGCGAGCTCGTCCGCGATCCGCGCCTTCATGTCGCCCTGGGTCGCCATCGCCTGTCTCCGCTGATTGGGGCCGCGAGCCGGGCCCGCCGTTCTGATCCCGATGATCGGCCGGCCGATCAGGAGGCGGCGGGTGGATCCCCGCCGCCTCCTCGTGACAGACCCACCAGGCGAGCCGCATCACATGTTCGGGTCGTTGTTGGGGACGTACCTGATGACGATGTGCGCCCTCCCCTGGGTCGCGGCGGTGCCGCTCTGCACGAACATCACCCCGACCTGGGCATCGGAGCCGAGCGGCCCCAGCGCCGAGCCGGTCGGCTTGACGTTCTGCGTGAGCCCCGTCGCACCCTCGTTGACGTCGCCGGCCGCCACGATGTTCGTGAAGGTGCCGGGATCGGTTCCCACGGTGACGACGTTGGTGGTCCCGGCGTTGAACGGCGTCTGCACGAATACGTCGGTACCCGTGATGATGGCACCGGCCGGAACCCATTGCTTGAGGACGCCGCTGGCGATGCCGGGATCGTTCCAGCTCGCGGTGAAGCGGATCGTATGCTCGACCTGCAGCCCGTGGATCTCGCGGGCCGGGGTCCCTGGAGTATTGGTGGTCATGTGTGTGCCTTTCCGTCAGGTATGGGCCGCCGCATAGGTGCCGACCACGACCGTGCCGAAGTCGACGGCGTTGAACTGGGCCTTCTTCAGCCCCCAGATCGACCAAGCCGAGACCTCGAGCCGGCGCTTGTGATCGAACAGCTCCTCGTTCCAGCGATACTTGCTGGGCGAGTTCTTCTGGCCGAAGGACATCATGCAGGCCTGGGCACCGAGAAAGACGGCGCGCCGTACCGTCCCGATCGACTGGCCGGTCGTCGAGTTGACCCCCGGCGTCACGTCGAACGCCGAGCGGATGACCACGTTGTTGTATTCGCCCAGCGCCCCCGTATAGATCGGGTTCCGGGTGATCTCGCCGCCGGTCATCGCCGCCTTCTGGATATCGAGCCACTGGCCGGTGGCCGTCGTGGTGCGCAGGTCGGTCACCTGGTACGGGTGCAGGTAGATGACGTATTTCTCCTGCGTGCCGATCCTGATCGGCCGGATCTTCGGCGAGGCCGTCTCGGCCATCTCCTTGGCCTTGTCGATCAGGTTGATGTTGAAGGTGTCGCTCGAGGTCAGGTTCTCGTCCGCGGTGCGCGAGCCCTGGCGGAGCACCCGGCCGGCGGATGGCGGCATCGTCGCCTGCAGGCCGGTATATTTCGCCCGGCTCTCGGCGGTGTAGCCGCAGACCTGGTTGAAGAACGAGACCGACATGCGCTTGGCGTACCAGTCGGCCAGTCCGTCGCGTGCCTCGGCGCGAAGATCGAAGGGCACGCGCTGGGCATCGATCGTGTGCTGGGATTTCACACCCACCACATGACCGAGCTCGTTGATGACGACCGCATCGGAATAGATGGTGAGGCTCTCGCCGTTGCCTTCCGCGGTCTCGTTCTCGGTGAAGCCGTCGCCGGAGAGCTGCATGCGCAGCCCGTAGGTGACCTTGTCGCCGGCGCCCTTCTGGGTCTCGGTCTTGCGCTGGATGATCGAGTTGGCGTCCTCGCCGATCAGGGGCGCGATCTCGGTGTATTTGAGCGCCTCGACGTCGAGAGTCTTCGACCACAGCTTGACCGCGAGGGCGTCGTTGAGCCCGAAGTTTGTCGTAGCCATAGGATTCAAGCCCTTTTGTGCGTGTATCCCGGAGGTGTCCGGGACGGCCCTGCGTGGCGGGCCCTGGGTTCACGGGTGGATGCGCGAATGACGTTTCGGCGCGGACGAAGCGCCCCCGATTGGCGCAGGAGGCGTAGGCGCGCGAGCCGCTCACGGGGCTCAGCCGAAGGGGTGTGTCGTTCCCACGACGGGCCCGTGACGTGGGCCGAACGAAGAGCAGGTGCTCACGAGTATCATCCGGATGCCGATTTGCCTGGGATCCGGATCAGCTGGTTCAGCCGCCCAGCAGCTCGCGCTGCTTGGCACGCGACAGCCGGCTGAAAAGCGCATTGAACTCGTCGTCCGTCATGCTGGCCAACGCCTCGGGCGTGATCGTGGCGCCGGCCGAGCCTCCGACATTCGACAGCGACTTCGCTGCCGCCTGCCCGCGCGCAATCGTCTCGATCTGCCCGGAGACCGATGGCCTGCCATCGCGCCCGCCGGCGGGCGCGGGCGACATCGGATCGCCACCGCGATAGCCGCGGGTCTTGGCGAGCTCATAGACCTGCGCGGAGGGCGAAATCCCCTTGCGGATCGCCTGCAGCGCCAGGCCGCGTTCCTCGGCGATGATCTGCGCCATTCGCCGCTGCGGATCGGCCTCGCCCATCATCTCGAGCTCGCGGTTGCGGCTCATCAGCAGATGCTGATAGGCATTAGTGAAATCCGGAGTCGTGGCGGCGAAAGCTTGCGCATCCGCCGCGTAGATGTCCCTCAGCTCTGCGTCGGCGCGTTGCGCCTCGGTCGTCCGCAGGCTTTCGCCGATCTTGCCTTCGACGCCTGCGACCTTGCGCTCGAGATGGCGCACGTAGCCGAAGATATCCGCCTCCGGATCGGGCACCTCGTCGCGCGGGGCCGCGGCCTTCGGCCTCGACAGGTCGTCGAGCAGGCGGAGCCGCTCGTCGTACCGGGCGCGCAGCTCGCGCTCGCTCTGCAGCTCGGCCTCGACCTTCTTGCGCCGCTCCCGTTCCGCATGCAGCGCGCCATGGCGCACCCACTGGCCGGGGTTCTTCGGCTTGCCGTCGTCGCCGCCGCTCGGCACGTCATCGGCCGGTTGCTCGGGTTGCTCGACCGGGGCTTCGCCGGCGTTGGGATCGACCGTTTCGCGGCCCTTCTCGGCTTCCCCCGCCTCCACGACGAGCGCATCGGTCGCCACGCCTCCTGATTCGAAGTATGCCTGTTCAGCCGGAGACAGCGTATCGCCGTCTGCGGCGTTCACCGCTTCTGTCATCTGCTTCCTCTCAACTCGTTGTGAAACTGATCGCCTTATCCAATCGGGGGCATGATAGAGGTGGTCCGCGCCCGCGATTCTCGTGCAGCCTGAAACGCAACGTGGTATGCTTCGTTTGCAGGAATTAGGACCCATGCAATTGCGAGCAGCCGCTGATGTCAAAACAACCTCCGGCTCCCACTGATTCTGAAGCCTTCCAGCGGAAGGAAGGCGATCCTTCCGATGATCCGTTTGATATTGTTAGGTAGATAAGGTCGGGCGCGGCAGAGCACGCAAAAAGAGCGAAATACAGCACCGCTGCCGTGGGACACCACAAAGACGCGACCTATTCGTGTGCCTGCGTGGCCGTGGCAAAGGGATCGTTGTCGACGGGCACGAGCTCGTATGCGGAAGCTCCGGCCGTGGCGAGCCACGGAACCGCGGCAAGCAGATCGCTGCTGTTGCGCTTGTCGGGATCGAAGGCGGCGTATGGCGACCGCAGCTGATTGCGCTCCTTGACGACCAGGATCGACTTTCCCCCGGCGGCAGTGGGCAAGTTGTGGCACATTATCGCATCGTGTCCCCTGGCATGCCCAACGGCCCTTGCCCAGCTGAATCGCGGGAGGCGGCTGACCAAATCGATAGAAGCCTTGACCTCTTCAGGGTCCTCGAGATTGCGACCAAACTCATCCGGGACTGGAGGGCCTGCGGGTTGTGGCAATTGCGCGTCGACAAGCATTCCGTTGCTTGCGAACGGCGCCGCGTCCGCGAACGGGTCGTGGTCGACCGGCGCCAGCTGATATTCTGCGGCCATTTCAGTGCACCACCATCAGATATTTGCCCGGCCTCTTTGGATCAGGCAGATAGTGCCGGCCGTCCGGCGCCAGCCGGGCTCCGATCGAAGCCGGATCAAACGCCGGGCCCCCCTGAGCGGGTGCGCCAGGCGGGATCGGTGTCGACGCATCGATCCCCGTGGCAAGCTTCGTGGCCTGGGCGTCCGCATAAAGTTTTTCCGCCATCGCGACGTCATACGCCGCTGCGCTCTGCTGCTTTCCGGCGGTCGCCAGATCCTTTTCGGCGGCGGCCTGGTCGCGGTTGATCCTGGCGACGGCCGCGGCGATCGCGAGCTGCTGCCGCGGATCGGGCTGCGCCTGCTGCTGTGGTGGCGGCCGCGCGATGACCGCCTTGATCGTCTCCACCAGCCGGCTCGGCAGCGGCGAGTTGTCCAGCACCTCGGCCAGCACCTCCGGATTCTGCATGAGCTGATCCTTGAAGGCCGGCAGCAGCTGCGAAATGATCGCCCAGTTCGCCTCCTTCTGGTTCGGCGAGGTCGGGGCGTCGTCGACGATCACGTCGTACTCGCCGAGGGTGCGGTCCCTGATCAGCGGGATCACCTGCACGCCGTCGCGACCGACAACGCGGATGAGGCGGCCGTCCGCGAGGAAATTCTGGATGAAGTAGAGCCTGATCCGTCCGACCAGCTTGCGGAAACGGCGCAGGCTGTCGAACATGGTGGCGAGGATGGTCATCGCCGCCTGCTTGCGCTGCGCCTCCAGGATGCCCGGTTGGTTGGCGTCGCGCAGCCCGATCAGCTCCAGATTGATCCCGGTCACGTCGCGGATCGACGACACGGCGAACTCGGTGAGCTGGATATATCCGGCGGGCAGCGTCGCCCCGGGCTTGGGCATGATCTTTTGGCCCTGGCCGGACAGCGCACCACGCTTCATCCAGGTGATGGCGTCCGGCCGCGCATAGGTGTCCTCGGCCTGGCGCTGGTCCTCGAACGCGTCGGTCTCGGCCAGGATGCCGCCCTTGGCGGTGGTGTTGAGGATGTGCAGGGTCTGGGACAGCCATTTGTTGGCCCATTTCTGCGGATCGCGCATCACCCGGGCGAGCCCGAACCAGATCGCGGCGTTGAAATCCGGCTCGCCGGTGATGCAGCAGAACGAGAACTGGTCGCGGCACGGCGCCGGGCCTGCCTCCAGCAATTCCGTGCCGATGAAGGCCTGCCGGTAGACCCGGCGAACGAGCTTCACGGCGCTGAGCGCAACGTCGAGCTCCTCGGCGCGCCCCTGCAGCGCTTCGTACTCGTCGATACCGAGCGATACCTGGCGACCGGTCGTCGGGTCGGCGACGAGGTAGTACGGCTCGCGCTCCCACCATTGGCACTGCACGATCGTGACCTCGTGGCGCTCGTCGTGCAGATCGCCGAGGTTTTCTTCGCGCCGGCGCTTCTCCTCCAGAGTCTTCGCCGGTTCGTCGGGGTCCATTCCGACTGACCATCCGGCGTCGAGATCCTCCCGGTCGAACCCGGGAAACATTGCCTTGGCGTCCGACAGGCTCATCTTGCGCACGCGCCAGATGCGGCGGGCATCGGCGAGATTCTTCTTCCGGGCGGAGCGGTCCCAGTACATCTCCAGCGGGTTGACACACTCCTCCACGTAGGTTCCCTGCGGATCCTTCTCGTAATCGAGCCGGCTTTCGGTCCAGCCCATTCCGCAGATCAGGCTGTGCTGAAAAGCTTCGCTCTCCTCGTCCTCGGCGTCGCAGCCGTCACCCATCCATTTCGAGGCGCCGGACAGTACCTCGTTGACCTGGCTGTCCTGGTTGTTGCGGGGAACGAAGCGGATCTCATGACGCCCGTTGATCTCGGTGCCGGCCACCGCCTTGATGATGGTGATCGCGCGATTGAAGGTGATGATCGGCCGCAGCTGCGCGGCGAGGATCGACTTTTCCTCCTCGGTCCACTGCTTGCCCGCGATGAAGTCAAAATCCTCCCGAGCGTCGCTCCGCCAGGCGGCGGAATGCGCCGCGTCATCCCGGAACCAGGACTTCAGCACGCGCAGCATGGCCTGCCGGTCGAGCTCGCTCGGCCGTACGGTCTCGTCGGACGGCGCAATGGTGTCGTCGGTCATTGCAGTGATTCCGTTTCCATGAAGCCGGGACGCGCGAGGGCACGATCGCGCAGGCCCGCGCGACCGCATCGCATCGGCGAATTCCGATCGAGGACCGTCAGGATCCGAGGAGCGGTCGGGTGGCCCGCAGATCACGCCCGCTGGCGCGCGCGGACGATGCCGCCGCGGTCGATCTGCAGCGCCGCCACGACGTCCGTCTCCGCGGTGCAGACACGATTGCGCCCGCCTTCCTTCGCGCGGTAGAGCGCCAGGTCTGCGAGCTTGAGCAGACGGTCAATGTCGAAGCCCGGCCGCCATTCGCTGACGCCGAGGCTGCAGGAGACCGCCACGCTGTCCCTTGCCGAGGCGAAGCGCAGGTTCGTCATTCTGGCCCGCAGGCGCTCGGCGATCTCGACCACGTCGGGCAATGCCCGCCCCTCGAGGAGAATGGAAAACTCCTCCCCGCCGAGACGGCCGACAATCGCGCGGCCGACGACCGCGCTTTCGATCGTCGCCGCCCGGGCGACGCCGCGAATCACCTGGTCGCCGACGTCGTGGCCGTGGTGATCGTTGATCCGCTTGAAATGATCGATATCAAGCATGATGGAGCACAGCGCGCCGCCGCACTCGGCACGGCCGGCGGCGTCATTTGCTCCTTCGAAAAAGGCCCGGCGATTGAGCACCCCGGTCAGCAAATCGGTCGTCGCCAGTCGCATCAGCTCATGTTGCATCCGCGCCAGCCGCTCCGCCGCGCGCAGCCGCGCATAGAGCTCCTCGGCGACCGGCGGCTTGCCGATGAAGTCGTCTGCTCCGCTGTCGAGCGCCTCGGCTAGGCTGTGGCGGTCGTGATTCGACGACATCAGGATCACATAGATCTGCCGGCGCGTGGTTGTGAGCAGCCGCGCCTCCCAGCACAATTCGAGCCCCGACATCGCGGTGAGCTCGGCGCTGGTGATCAGCGCGTCGACGTCGCGATCCGAACGGATGCAATCGAGCGCCTGGCTCTCGTTGGTGAACGGCCGCACCTCGTGGTTGCGTGCCTCGAGCAGGCGCGACACGAACTTCAACACGGTGCGGCTCGGATCGACCAGTACCACGCGCATGGACAACCTAGGTTAGCATCTCGAAGTCATCCTGGGCGCGCCGCGCGGGTCCCGTGGACTTGTCGAATGCACGCTATTCGTAGTGCGGCGGGCCTGCGGTCGCGCACCAACGCTTGCTCGGCAGGCGTGCGCCCGGTCCGCAGAACCCAAGTTTCGATTGATTACGGTCCGACCGGCCCCACAGCCCCACGCCCCGATCAACTCCCTTACTCTACGGGAGCGGAGTTAATATTGGGTAGAACTCGGCCCGGCCGCAACTCGAGGACGCACCCCACTTCCCGCGAGATGGAAGGTTGCGAACTACAGATCAACTCGCCACCGCGGCGCCCGACATGCAGGCATTGCGCCGATGACGACGCGGTCGACCACCGCTCAGACGCTGACCCGTCTCAGTAGCAGATAGGCGGCCGCAATTCCGCCGGCACCGATCGCCAGCCAATCGGGATGCTCGCACAGGCCTCCGGTCGTCGCGCAGATGTGGTAAGCCCATATCACGCCCAGAACTCTGGAGGCCGCCCGCAACGTGCGCGAGACCCGCCGATGCGACGAGAAGCAACACAAGACCCCACATGATCATCACCATGTTGAAATCTTCGGGACACCACGGTAACCCGGCAGGTCTTTCTGACCTTTATCGCCATCGGGTAGATTGTTGTTCAAAGTGACCTGACAATTCTCTGCTTTTTGCTCTGATTACTGGAATTCGCGACCGCGCGTCTCGGCCGTCACCGCACCCGAATGCCCGCAACGCGGGTGGCCGGCAACGCGATCTCATGCCACCCAGGCGGATCCGGAGCCGCCATGGTGCCGGCGATGACGCTCGGCCGGCTTGCCGATCACCACCGGGTCGTCGAAACCGGCGGCGAATGTCCGCAGCGCATCCGCGCCGTGCGAGGACCAGTCGTGCAGCGCGCTCGTCTTATAGTCCTTGAGCTTGTCGTCCCATTCGCGGCGGTACTGGCGCAAAGCCTCGAGGCCGCGCGCGCAACGCCCGGCATCGATGTAGGTGCGATCCAGCATGCGGCGGACCGCGTTGATTCCGTCGAGCACGTTGTGGCTGTGGACCACTGTGGGCTCGATGCCGAGCCCGCGCAGCGTGTCGACGCGCGACAGGCCGGTCGTCATCTCGCGATGCTGGATATCGTGCGGCAGGAAATGCTGCCCATAGAGCCATCGATGGTCACGGCGCTTCTCCTCGAGGATCCCCGCATAATTGTCGAGACCGACCCCCGAGGCCTCGTGGTAATCGACCAGACGGCGCTCCCGCGCCACGCACTGGATGAACCAGATTGCGGTGGAATCCGCGACGCCGAGGTCCCAGGCGGTATGCACCGGGACAGAACGATCGATCGGGATGCGACCAATTCTGCCCTCCTCCGCGGCGCGGCGCAGCGCCTCGGCATAGAAGGCTCCCTTCACCGCGGTCTCGAAGCTGCATTCGTACTCCTGGGCGTACTGGTCCTCCCCCATCTGCCGGCGCGCCTCGCTGAGCTCGTCGCCGGCAATCAGGCCGGTTGCCGAGGCCTTCAACATCAGGCCGAGCCAGGCGGGTTCCCGCTCGGCCAGGCACCACATGTCCCAGAATGCGTTCTTTCCTTTGGGCGTGCCGATGAACGTCGCAAATCCGCGGCGGTCGGACAGGGCCGGTCGCACCACCTCGTACCAGATGGCTGGCGTCATATCGGCAAACTCGTCGAGCACCACGCCGTCGAGATAGAGACCGCGCAGACGGTTGGGGTTGTCGGCGCCGTAGAGCCTCACCCGTGCGCCGTTCACCAGGTCGACGCGCAGCTCGGTCTCGTTCGGCGTCGCCGCCAGCGCCGGCGCGACGAAGCGCTTGAGATAGGTCCAGGCGATGTCCTTGGCCTGGTTGAACAGTGGCGCGATGTAGGCATAGCGCCCGTCGGGCCTGTTGTTGGACAACGCGTGCGAGACCAGATCATTGATGGTGGCGACGGTTTTTCCTGCCCGCCGATGGGCCACGATGACCGACCACCGGTGGTCGCGCGCGTGATAGGGCTCGAAGACGGCACGCGGATGATAGTCGACCAGCTGCTCGAGGGCGCGGCGCCTTGCCTGGTTTTCCACCGGACCATCACCGTGACTGACCGTTCGGGGAACACTGCAAGCGGAGTCGCGATCCCGGCGCCGAGAGATCCGGATATTCGGCGATGCACCGCAACCCCGCCTCTTGCGCCGGACCGGTCATCCGCCGCGACGTGAGGCGACATCGCAATGAGCGTCACGGCCCCTCCAGCACACTGATGGTCCAGCCGACGCCGAAATGAAACTGGTCCTTGCCGCTCAGCGCGGGGCTGCCGCCAGACGCCGCGACGAAGCGCGACGGCGGATTGATCTCGTAGCGGATCGTCTTGCCGTCCTCGATCTCCACACGGAGGATCGAGGTGGTGGCCGGCGCGGTCGCGCTCGAGCTCGAGACCGGCGACGAGGTCGCGGTGAGCGCCTCGGCGGCCAGATAGGGCTGCTCGAGCATATAGACCAAATCCTTGCTGTCGCGATTGGTCACCGTGATCGGCGTCGAGACGAGGCCACGATGGGTGAACAGCTTGATGGCAGTTGGCATGTCCTGGCTCGCGAGGGTTTGATTCGCCGAAATCCGGATTTTGATCCGCCGAGGCGATGGTGCCGGAGCGGACAAGAAAAAACCCCGGGCAGGTGCCCGGGGTTCGTGGTCGAGGAGGAGCGTCGTGACGCGAGGAGCGGCGGCTCACCAGAATTTGTAGTTGATGCCTGCCTTCACCACGTGGATGCGCTGGTCGATGTCGAAGTTGAACGGCGGGCCCGCGAAGGTCGGCCCCGAGAACGTCGCGCTCTGCTTGCCGAAGTCGAGGTAGTCGTACTCGATCTTCGCGGTCCAGCTCGGCGCGAAGGCGTACTCGACGCCGGCGCCGACCGTCCAGCCCCAGCGGGTATCGTCGGCCGAGTAGAAGGTCGAGCCGGTGACGTTGCGGACCGCCCAGAACTTGTCGTGCGCCCAGGCGCCGCCGCCCTTCACGTAGAACAGCGCGCGGTCCCATGCGATACCGGCGCGGCCGGTCAGGGTGCCGAGGAAATCGACCTTGGAATTGTCGGTGAGCGTGCCGAAGCTCAGCGTATCCGGGCCGCTGCCCCTGATATTGGCCCAGCTCGCATCGCCCTCGACGCCGAACACGAATTGCCCGGTCTGGTAGTTGCAGCCGATCTGGCCGCCGGCGAGCCAGCCGTTGACGTCGTGATTGCTGAACTCGACGCCGCCGAGCAGTGGATCGTCCCAGCGCTTGTTGCCCCATCCGCCGCCGACATGGGCGCCGACGTAGCATCCGGTCCAGCTGAAGGCGACCGGCGCCATGATCGGCGCCTTGTAGGCCGGAGCCCGGTAGGGAAGATCGGCCGCGAAGGCGGGATTCGCCGCGGCCAGACCAACCAGCGCGACGGTTCCAAGCAGAAGTTTCTTCATGATAAATCCCCATTCATCAGACATTCGATGACCGCCACCGGCGATCCATGGCGCCGATATACATCGAAGGGGTTAGTCGGTGGTGACATTTGGGCAACGCTCGAAGCGAAAGCATCAGCACGGCGAGCTCGCCGGCACGAGCCGACGGTATTCCGGGCAGGCCCAATGTCAGGAGCGATGCGGGTCCTATCGGCTAACTGCTTGGCATTCAAATAAAAATGCCCGGCAGCGATTGCTCCGGGCACAAATCAACACGTTACAATTACGCCGTTTACCCTTTCTCAACCATGATGTCAAGTCCTTTGTGCGAATCGGGTGTCGGGCGGTCTGCCGCGCCGACTGGTCCTCAGCGGCCCGGGCTCTTCGGCATCCCGAGATCGATCGGATTCGCCAAGGGCGAGGCAGCAGGTGCTGCTGTCGGCTCGACTTTCTTGGTGAGGTCGCAGGATTTGCGCCGCGCCGCATCCTCGGCATACTTCTGCGTCGCCCGGGCCTTGGCGTAGTCGGTGTTGTAGGCCAGCGCATTGACGACCGGTCCGGCGGCGCTGTTTGAGGATTTTTCCATCAGTCCGGTCAATTCCTTGATGCGCGCCTCCGATCCCCGGACCTGCCCCACGAGCTCGGTGCAGCTCAAGGTGTCGTAGTAGCTGGGTACGACCAGGATGTTTTCGATTATCGGCAAATCCACCGCGCAGCCGGCAAGAACCGTTCCGGCAACGAGACCGACAGCAATCGCGCCGCGTTTCGCACGCATCGGCTGCACTCTTTGTCACCGGCCTCGATTGCGCCGGTCGATCACAAACCCGCACCCGGTCAACCGCATGTCGCGATCACGATGCGTTGAACGTGACCGGATGCGGTGCAGATCGGAACCTTTCGTGTGGCCCCGTTAGCGACCGCATCCAGCAGAATTATGTCCCCGGATGTTTCTCGCCCGAATCGCCCTCGCGTCCGGCCAGGCCCTGTCTGACCACCGTCACGGTGCACGGGGCTTTCGCGACGACTTCCGAAGATGTGCTCCCGAGATAGCGCCGCAACGTGGAGCTGCCGCGCGCCGCCAGAACGATGTGATCCACGTGGTTGTTGCGCGCATAATCGACCAGCGCGGCAGCGGGGTCGGTCAATTCGAGTACATGATAGGTCGCGCCGTTGGACACCAGGCCCAGCGGGTGCGCCCAGTGCTTGAGCTCCGCCAGCCGCTGCAGATGGCGATTGCGGCCTTGGGCGTCCTCGAAATCGTCGAGCGCGATGCGATTGAGCTTCATGACGTTGACGCAGGCGAGCCGCGCGTCCCGCTCGGTCTGCAGAATTCGCTGCACCGCCCTTCGCAGGGCCTCGGCCAGCGGTTCCATCCCGGGCGAAAGGTCGATGGCCGCCATGACGATCGGTGCCTGCGCGAGCTGGCGGGCACAGGTCTGCGACGTCGTCGACCTCGCGCCACGGGTCCGGTACCAGCGGCGGAGCACGGTGAGTGCACTGTCCCGGCTGACGCGGGTCGCCCGCTCGGTGAGCGTAATCGCTTCCGGGTGCTGGAGATCGAACGCGAGTTGGCCGGCGCTGGCGTGCCGTTCATTGGGGTCGACCTCCAGGCAGCGCAGAATGATCTCCTGCAGCCAGGGTGGGAGGTCGGCCCGGCGGCGACGCGGCGGTACCGGATCCCGGTAGAGCCGCCGCCGCCACTCGTGGAACGTGGCGGGCTCGCCGAACGGCCGTTCGTCGGTAGCGAAGAAATACATCAATACGCCCAGCGCAAACAGATCGCTGCGTGGATCGCTGCGCACGCCCTGCAGTTGCTCGGGCGAAATGTAGGCCCCGGTGCCGATCGGCACGCTGAACTCCTCGGCGACAAGATCGGGAAGCCCGTCGTGTCGAGCCAGGCCGAAATCGACCAGGGTGGCCTCGCCGCTGTCGCGCAGTATGATGTTGCTCGGCTTCAGATCCAGATGGACGACATGCTGGCGGTGGATGTCGTGCAGTGCAGTCGCGACCTTGGCACCGATCGCCGCAACCTCCTCGAACCGCAACGGCAGCTCGTCCAGGCACGACAGCAGCGAGCGCCCGGCGACCAGCTCCATCACCACGAACGGCTGCTCGAAGTCGCCCGAAGCAACGAAGCGCGGCACGTGAATGCCGGTGAGCCGCGGCAGGATCATCTGCTCAACCTCGAACCCGACGATCGTGGCCGGATCCTCGCCTGGACGCAGCATGGGAATCTTCATCAGCAGCGGCACGCCGAGATCGTCGCGGCTGACCCGCCACAGATGGGCCATTCCGCCGAGATGTACCATCTCTTCCAGGCGGAAGCCGCCGATCAGCTGTCCTGCTTCGAGATGTCGGGCCAGCATGCCGCTCAGTATCCCTGCTCGAGACGGACGGCGAGAATTTCCGGAAGCCCGGCCGCGCGTACCTTGGCGGCGGCGCTGTCGACGTCATAGGCAACCCGCACATAGGTCAGATTGTTGGTCACATCGTCGAACAGCGCGTAGCAGGCGGCCGGAATGCGGTCGCGCGGCTGCCCCACCGCCCCGATGACCGCGAGCCATCGTCGCTGCGGCGTCAGCGGAATGGCTGTACCGCCGACCGGCCGGAACCCCGCCACCTTCTCGGTCGCGGTCTCGAAATAAAGCTCGGGAACGTGCACGTGGCCGCAGAACGTGGTGCGGGAGTGGGTTGCCTGCAGGCTGCGCCGCGCCTCCCACGGCCCGGTGATGTAGCCCCACTCTCCGGGGGCCCAGGCATTGGCATGGACGAACAGCTGATCGCCCTCCTCGACGCTCAGCGGCAGCCCGCTGATGAAGGCGCGGTGGGTGGCATCGAGCCGCGTGCGCGTCCATTCGATGGCAAGGCGCGCTAACTCGTTCATCTGCGACCGCGTCGCCAGGGCCTCGGCATCATGGTTGCCGAGGATCGCAATGGCACCGCGCTCGACATGGCGGCTGACGGTTTCAAGGGCCCATTCCGGATCGGCGCCATAGCCGACGTAATCGCCAAGAAAGACAAATCGGTCGACACCGCTGCCCTCCGCGTGCGCCAGGCAGGCGGACAACGCCTCGCGGTTCGCATGAATGTCGGTGAGGATGGCGGTCAACATCTCGGCGATACCAGACCCGAAATCGAGGCGGCGCGAGCATCGGGCCATTCCGGGCCGACACTAGCCCAATTATACCTTGTCACGAACGCGTTGGACGCTGATCCCATCTTTTCCGCTCATTTCAGTCTGGCGCAGCCTCGAATCCTCGGATTTGCTATAGATCAACAGGAACCGAATCGGACCCGAGGGGATGACCTCCGGGTCGGACAATGTCGATTCGGATGCCGGTCAAGAGGGGGGGCGACCATGAACCGCAGGGACATCATCAAGGCGCTCGCCGCCGCCGCCATCTGCCCGATCTGCAAGGTTGCCTACGCTGATACCAAGGGGCCACATTGGACCTATCAGGGCGCGACCGGCGCCGACAAATGGAACGAGCTGTCCAAGGATTTCCAGACTTGCGGGGTCGGAACCCGCCAGTCGCCGCTCGACATCGTCGAGCCGGTCATGGCGGACCTGCCCAAGCTCGTGGTGAGCTGGAAGCCGGATATCGCCGAGGTGGCGAACAACGGCCATACGATCCAGCTCAACGTGCCCAAAGGCTCGACGCTCACCGCCGGCAAGTCGACCTACGAGCTCGTGCAATTCCACTTTCACCGGCCGAGCGAGCACCTGATCGGAGGAAAGAGCTCGCCGATGGAATGCCATTTCGTCCACCGCGACGCCCAGGGCGGCCTCGGCGTGCTCGGCGTCATGATGACCGAGGGCGCGCCGAACAGCGCGTTCGCCAGGATCGTCGAGATAATGCCAAAGCAGGAGGGCTCGGCGACGGCCGGGCTTTCCGGCATCGATCCGAACGCGCTGCTGCCGGCCGGCCGAAGCTACTACAGGTATGCGGGCTCGCTGACCACTCCGCCATGCAGCGAGGACGTCGACTGGATGCTGCTCACCGACAGCATGCCGGTCGGCGCCGCTGACGTCGCCAAGTTCGCCGCGCTCTACCCGCTCAACGCGCGGCCCGCGCAAAAGGGTTATCGGCGCTTTGTCCTGCAATCGGGCTGACTGCACCCGCCTCGCCCGCCAGAAGCTCCGACCGCACCGACGCAGCGCCCGGCAGGCGGCTGGCCGAGGTCTCACGCGCGCCGGTCCGACGGCACGCATTCCGGACCGGCCGAGTGTCAGTGGGATCGGCGGACGGCCCCCCGCGTGCCGTCTCCGTCGAAACGGCGCGCTACGCCCCGGCATGGCGATGGGTTGTTGATCGTTGCGTCGGGTATCGCATCTCGCGGTTGTGGCGGCTGTGAGCTGGTTGCTTGGCAAATTCCCTGGAGGGTGACGTAATGCTCGGATACGCCGCGACCGGCAATGCAGAGCAGGAGCCTCGATCAGTGAGCGACGATCCCGCAGGCACCGACTTCATGGAGCTGACGGCCGGAATCGTGGCGGCCTATGTCCGCCACAATCCGATCTCGGCGGCGGAGATTCCCGGTCTGATCAATCAGGTCCACGCCGCCCTGGCGACGGTTTCGAGTGGCCGCAGAGCGCCGGCGGCGGAGGATCTCAGGCCGATGGTGCCGGTCAAGAGATCGGTCACGCCCGATTACATCATCTGTCTCGAGGACGGAAAGCGGTTTAAGTCGCTCAAGCGACACCTGCGCACGCAATACAATCTGTCACCCGATCAATATCGCGAGAAGTGGGGCTTGCCGCGGGACTACCCGATGGTCGCTCCGAGCTACGCGGCCACGCGATCGCGGCTCGCGATGCAGATCGGATTGGGGCAGCGCCGGCGGCGACGCAGCAAATAGCCGGTTTTCCGCGATCAGACGCCGGTACCCGGCACGATCGGAACCAGCAGAAACGGCTGCAATTGCCGGCCCGACATGCAGGGTCGTGGTGCCGCCGAAAACCTGTGGCGGGCGATCCTGCGGATCGTCATGAACGAAGGGACCGCAGCCGCGCATCGGATTCTTCATGTTCGACAGATGCGCCGCGGGTCCGGAATATTCGTAGTCCTTGCCCCGCACGGTGAGCGCCACCCGGTAGCCGCGGGGAACCACGATGCATGTGGGCCAGATCTCGATGTCGAGCTCGACGATTTCTCCCGGCGTCAGCGGCTCGAGCGCATCGTGGCTGTGGTAGGGCCGATAGAATGTCGTGAGACTCGGATCGAGCCTGCGGTGCGAGGCGCGCAGCCAGCCCTGCCCGACCGGCGTGTGGGGGTCGAGCGCGCCCTGAAAAACCACTTCCTCGCCGTCCGGTGCGAACACCCGGAAAACGAGAAACAGATCGGCGTCGGTGGTGGACGACGAGACGAACAGCTTTGCGGCGAGCGGACCGGTGATCTCCGTCTGCCGCTCGAATGGCAGCGACGAGAAGGTCAACCCCTCGCCCAGGGCGGCAAAATCGACTGGCGATCCCGTCGCCGGAGCCGCAGCCGACAGCGCCATCTGCTGCGGGTCGAGATAAAGTTTCGTCCATGCGGTGCGGGCAAGCGGCCATTCGTGCTCGGCACGCTCAACGAACCGATCGACGTGACGTACCTGCAACTGTACCGGCGGCCGCTGGTCCCATCCGTTGGCCACCCCCTTGAGGAAGAAATCGAAGAACTGCGCAACCGGCGAAACTCGTCCGGTTGAGAAACACCGCGCGACACCATAGGGTGCGCGCCCACTCACCGGCCGCCGAACGATGCCCAAGGATACCCATTCCGGCCCCACGACGTCGCGCGGCATCATCCTGATGGCCACCGGCGTCTTTCTGTTCGCGCTCAACGATGCCCTCGGCAAATGGCTGGTCGCAGCCTACCCGGTCGGGGAACTCCTGCTCTTCCGCAGCCTGGTTGGTATCGTACTCTTGTCGCCGTTCATCGGACAGACGGGCCTGGCAGCGTTCGCCTGCGCGCCGCGACCCGGGCTGCAGGTCGTGCGAATCGTCCTTTCCGTCGCCGAGGTGGCGATGTTCTTTTGGGCGGTCGGCTATCTGCCGCTCGCCGACGTCATGACGTTCTATCTGGCGGCGCCGATCTACGTCACGGCGCTGGCCGTCGTCCTGCTGGCGGAACGCGTCGGCTGGAGGCGATGGACCGCAGTGCTGGTCGGCTTCGCGGGCGTAATCGTGGCGCTGCGTCCGACCACGCAGACCCTGTCGCTACCCGCTGCCATCGCGCTGGGCGGCAGCGCGATCTTCGCCCTGCTGCTGGTTTGCACGCGCTCCCTCCGGGGCACGGCGAATACCGTGCTGGTGACCGGCCAGGTCGTGGGCACGATGGCGTTCGGGATCATCACGGCTCCGTTCGCATGGGTGACCCCGTCGTGGTCGCATATCGGGTTGCTCGGCCTGTTCGGCGTGACCGCGATCATCGCCCTGGCCTGCGTCAACCGTTCCCTCATCCTGGCGCCGGCAAGCGTCGTGGTGCCCTATCAGTACACGATGATCGTCTGGGGTGCGATCCTCGGTTATCTGGTGTTCGGCGATGTGCCGACGCTCGATGTCTTCGTCGGCGCCACCATCATCGTGGGAGCCGGCCTCTACATCTTCCTGCGCGAGCAGGTGCGCGCGCAGGCCGGCTGAACCCTCCGCCGGGCGAGCCGCAGGAGCCGGGGGCCCAACTCGATGCGGGGCTGCCCCGACCACGATGGCTCGCATTGCGGCAGGCTTCGCTATACGCTTGCATGATCGACACGACGGCAGCCGGGTGAGCCGAGGCCCCCGACGCACCGCAACAATCGCCGGAAATGGCCGCTGGATCGAGGAGGAAGCCATGGTCGACGTGCGCGCCGCATCGTTCCTGCGGGGCGGTTGGGCGCCGCTCGGCGCATATCTTGGTTTCGGCCTGGCGATCGTTGCCCTGGCGCTGCTCGTGCTCGGGCCGCTGGGCTGGCGAGCGGGCTGGTGGCACTACCGCTTCGCCTTTGCTTGGCTGATGACCTATTCGGCGTATGTGGCGATCGCCGCTGCCATCATGTCGCTGTTTGCGCTCGCGCTGGGCTGGCCGCAGCTCGGCAGGGGCGGCCTGATCGTCGCGGGCCTGGGGGTCGTGCTCGGCGCGGCGCTTACTTACATTCCGTGGCAATATAATCATACGGTCAAGACCGTTCCGCGCATCCACGACATCACGACCGATACTGATAACCCGCCGGACTACATGGCGATCTTGCCGTTGCGGACCGCGGAGAACGCCAACAGCGTGACCTACGGCGGGCCGGAACTGGCCCGGTTGCAGCACGCCGCCTACCCGGACGTGGTGCCGCTCATCGTGGCCTTGCCGCCCCAGGAGGCCTTCAGGCATGCCCACGATACCGCCAAGGCCATGTCGGGGTGGACGATCGTTGCTGCCGACCCGGCGGCCGGCCGTATCGAGGCGAGCCAGGCAAGCCTGTGGTTTCGCTTCGTCGACGACATCGTGATTCGCGTGGCCGCCGCCGAGGCGGGCAGTCGCATCGACATGCGTTCGGTAAGCCGGCAGGGGAGAAGCGACTTCGGTGTCAATGCGCGCCGCATCCGCTCCTACATGGCGGCGCTGAAGCAACGGGTCGGCTGAACGCCGCAAATCAGGAGACGAAAATGAAGCCGGTCGTGACGATCATTGCGCCAGGCAATATGGGAAGCGCGGTCGGCAAGCGGCTCGTCGAGCACGGTCTTGACGTGCTCACCCCGCTTGCAGGCCGCAGCGCAGCGAGCAGGGCACGGGCGCGCCAAGCCGGCATGAGGGCAGTGACCGACGACGACGCGGCTGCGGCCGACATGGTGCTGTCGATCGTTCCACCCGGGGACGCGCTGTCGCTGGCGGAGAAGTTCGCGCCGCTGCTGATGCGTGGTCCGAACAAGCCGATTTATGTGGACTGCAACGCCATCAATCCGGTGACGGTCTCGCGCATCTCCGCGGTGATCGCCGGCGCCGGGTTGCCCTTCGTCGATTCCGGGATCATCGGCGGGCCGCCTGGTCCGGAGGCATCCGGTCCCGCATTCTACGCGTCCGGAACCGCGGCACCCCGGTTCGCCGAGCTCGCCAGATACGGGCTCGACGTCCGCGTTCTCGACGGCCCGCTCGGGGCGGCGTCGGCGCTCAAGATGTCATACGCGGGCATCACCAAGGGTTTCACCGCGCTCGGCGCCGCCATGATGCTCGCGGCGACGCGCGGCGGGGCTGCGGAGGCGTTGCGGCGCGAGCTTGCTCAGAGCCAGCCGGCGCTGTTCGCCTGGCTCGAACGCCAGATGCCCAAAATGTACTCGAAGGCCTATCGATGGGTGGCCGAGATGGAGGAGATCGCGGGCTATGTCGGCGAAGATCCCGCGGCTCGACGCATGTTCGAAGGCAGCGCCCAGCTGTACGAGCGGCTGGCCGAAGATTTTGGCGCGGCGCAAAGCGAAACGGGAGCTTTGACGGCCTTTCTGCATGAGAAGCGTTGACGCTGCGGTTCGACGCGCCGGTTTGCCCGATCGCTACCGACGAGAGTAATGGAGCCGGGCATTCGCCAAGACGTGTTGCGGGAACGCCACAGGGGATCTTTATTGCTTGAGGAAAGCTACCAACTGTCTCGTCGTGCCGCTATCAATTCGGTCGGGAGTTGACGGTTGAGCACCACGCGCAGGCATTCGACGAAGTTCTGGCGACAGCTGATCGGCTGCCTCGTTGCCTACGCGCTCGTCTTGCAGGCCATGCTGATTGGCCTGTCGGGAGCCCAGGTCGCGGTAGCATCAGCCTCGGCTGACGGCGCCCTTGCCGTCGAACTCTGCCTGCACGATCCGGACACCTCGCCGATCCGGCCGGATCATCCCGGCGACCGCAAGGTGCATTGTGTGTTCTGCGTCGCCGGTGCGCACCCGCTGCTCGCCGCGCCCGATCAGGCGTCGTGGCGGCTACCGGTTGCGGCTTCCCGTACTGCGGCATGGGGACCGCAGGACCGGCCCATTGCGCGCTCCGCGATATCTCCCGATCATCGGCCACGGGGACCTCCGTCCTCGGCGTGATTATCGGCGGCCGATCGGCCGTCCGGCTGCCCAATCACGTCCTGATGACAACGGAGAATCCTCATGTCTCGTGCTCTCTTGCGGGCGCTGGCGCCGGGTGTTCTGGCGACGCTCGCGTTGACATCCCACGCTGCCGCCCACTGCTTCGTCGGCGCCCGCTTCTTCCCGGCGACACTCGGGGTCGACGACCCGTGCGTCGCCGACGAGCTTTCCCTGCCGACGGTCTCCCTATTCAAGAACGGCGACGACCCCTCGGCCAGGCAGATCGATATCTCGGGCGAATATTCCAAGCGGATTACCGACACTTTCGGCATCTCGATCGGCTCGACCTGGACGCATCTCGCTCCGCCGGGAAGCCCGAGCGCCAGCGGATTCCAAAATCTCGAAACCTCGTTCAAGTTCCAGTTCCTCATCGACGCGGCCCACGAATTCGTCATGTCGGCGGCGGTCGTCGTCGAGTGGGGCAACACGGGTGCGGCGGGCGTCGGCGCCGAATCGTTCAGCACGATCACCCCGACGCTCTATTTCGGCAAAGGGTTCGGCGACCTTCCCGATGCGATGGGCTGGATCAGGGCGTTCGGGGTGACCGGCCAGGTCGGCTACTCGGTCCCGACCAGCTCCTCGACGATCACCATCGACCCGGACAGCGGGATGGCCAATATCGACTATCACCCGCAGTTCCTGGTCTATGGCGGGTCGCTGCAGTACAGCATGCCCTACCTGAAATCGCATGTGGTCGACCTCGGCCTGCCCGATTTCCTCAACCGCCTGATCCCGATCGTCGAGGCGCAGTTCCAGACCCCGGTGGCCAACAACTTCAACACCGCGATCGGGACGACCGGAACGATCAATCCGGGGATCATCTATGTCGACAAGTACTTTCAGCTGGGGCTCGAGGCGATCATCCCGATCAATCGCGCCAGCGGCACCAATGTCGGGGCGATGGCGCAGCTGCACATCTATCTCGACGACATGTTCCCGACCACCATCGGTCGGCCGCTGTTCACCAGCTCCGCCGGCTCAGGGAGGCCGATGCTCGGCAACTGACCATGGGACGCTTCCTTGTCGCTTCGACGATTTCCCTGCTGCTCGGGACGGTCCCGGCGGGTGCCCATGCGATGCTCGATCGCGCCGATCCGCGCGTCGGCAGCAGTGTCCGCAGCGCGCCGCGCGAGGTCGCGATGTGGTTCACCGAAAAGCTCGAGCCGGCCTTCAGCAGTGCCGAGGTCCGCAATTCGGCTGGCGCACGGGTCGACCTGGGCCGGGCGCGGGTCGACCGCGCCAATCCGACCGTGCTGCATGTCGGGGTCAAGCCGCTGCCGCCGGGAACTTATCGCGTCCACTGGCGTGTCCTGTCGGTGGACACCCACACGACGGAAGGCAGCTTCACCTTCCAGGTCGGACAATAACCCGGAGGAAGACATTGCATCCTGACGCCAGCAAGGTGGAACGGCGTGGATGAACTTTTGATCTGCGTCCGTGCGATCCACTTGGCGTCGGCAGCGACGGTCTGCGGCGTCGCGTCTTTTCGCCTTGTCGTCGCACGGGAGGCGTTACGTCCCCCGGGCGTGGCGCTCCCGGGTTTGCCGGCGCTTCGCCGCCAGCTCAGGTCGATCATGTGCGGTGGCCTCGTCGCCACAGTCGTGTCGGGGGGCGCCTGGCTGCTGCTTCTCGCCGCCTCTCTCGGCGGAACGTTGTCGACCGACGTCACCTGGACCCTTCTGACCGAGACGCGGTTTGGACAGGTCTCGACCGTGCGGCTGATTCTCGCGGTTCTCATCGCGGCCGAAGCCGCACTTCCGCCTCCCCGATCGGATGAGGCGGAGCGCGTGCGCGGCCTTGCAATGACCGTGTGCGCGATGGGACTGCTCGGCAATGTCGCGCTGATCGGCCACGCCGGCGCGACCCCCGGCGTTGTCGGCGACCTTCACCTGGCCTCCGATGTCGTCCATCTCGTTGCCGCCGGCGCGTGGCTCGGCGGGCTCCCGCCGTTCGCGTTGTTGCTGGCAACGGCCGAGCGGTCGGCTGACAGGGCATGGACCGATGCGGCTGCCGTCGCGACGCAGCGCTTTTCGATTGTGGGGGCGGCCAGCGTCGTCGCGCTCGCCCTTACCGGCACGGCCAACACCTGGTTCATGGTCGGCGGACCGGCGGGGCTCGCAACAACCGACTATGGCCGGCTCGTGGCCCTGAAAATCTGCCTCTTCGCCGCAATGGTGGGCGTCGCGGCGTTCAATCGGCTGCACCTGACGCCGCGTCTTGCCGCACCGGGGACGGTTCGCCGGCTGCGACGCAACAGTCTCATCGAGACCGGCCTCGGGCTCCTCGTCATCGCGATCGTCAGCGCGCTCGGGACCATGGCACCGGAGATTCACCGTATGCATTGAGCCGCGCTCAGGGGCGCCAGCCGAATTCGGCGGCGCGCCTTTACAGGCAATCGATCGCCGGTCATTCGAGCGCACGGACCAGGGCATTGAGGCCGATCCGCAGGTCGCCGATCCGGTGCGGCCACAGGATCGCCTCGTCGATCTCCTGCACGCAGATCTGCCGGCAGATCTTCAGCGGGCCGCGCCCGGTCTTGGTGTGGCGCCCGACCAGCTCGAGGGCCGCATAGGCGTCGTTGTAGTCGCGTCGCAGCGCCAGGATCACCTTCTCGTCCGGCTCGGCCGCACAGCTCGATCCCGAGGCGACGAGCTCGACGTTCGGCGTTTCCGGGTTCTCCAGGCGGAAACCCATCAGCGCCGCGTAGCGCCGCACGATCGCCGCCCAGCGCTGGCCGGCATCGTGCTGCTTTTCCGTGATGTATCCGGCGAGGCACAGGCGGCCGAGCGGGTAGCCGAGCCTGGCGTCGCGCGGCGTCTCGGCGAACCGACGGTGCGGCTGTCCGAGCACAACCGCCATGATCTCGTCCGGCCGCTCGCCACGGCTCTTGCCATGGGCGCCGCGCGCCACGTTGGTCTTCCGTTTGCGTCCCAGTCGCGTCATCGATCTCACCCCGGCTCTCGTTCACGTCGCTCTGTGGTTCCGGCCGCTGCGTTCGGATGTTTTAACACCGTGTCGTGTGATGTTGTCAACACGAAAATTAGTAATTTTGCTTCTTGCTTTTTTACACGGATGCGGGTAATGATGCCGAATCATGACCGCAGGCGAAATGATCCAGACCCGGCGCAAGGCCCTCGGCTTGTCGCAAGCCAAGCTCGCCGCCTCCGTCGGCACCAATCAGCAGACGATCGACAAGATCGAAAAGGACATCATCAAGCACTCGCGCTTTCTGCCGAAGATCGCGCGGGCGCTGGGCATCGAGCTGGCGCAGCTCGATCCGGATTCCTACGGGAGTGCGCCGACCAGCGTCATCCCGGGGGAGGCCTTCGACGGCGCCCGCGATCTGCCGGTCCACACCTCGGCGGAGGGCGGCAAGGGCCAGATCATCGTCACCAGCGATCCGGTCGAATGGGTGGTGAGGCCGGCTCCGCTGGCGACCGTGCGCGGCGGCTATGGGCTGATCATCGTCGGCGAATCGATGCTCCCGGAGTTCGAGCCCGGCGACATCGCGCTGGTCAATCCTCACCTGCCGCCGGTGCCGGACACGACCTGCGTGTTCTATTCGGAGGTCGCCGACGGCGAGGTCCGCGCCATGGTGAAGCGGCTCGTCCGCATCGCACCCGATGCCTGGCACGTCCGCCAATGGAACCCGCCCGGCGGCGACAAGGCGGACTTCAAGCTCGGGCGCGGCGAGTGGACGAAGTCCCACCGCACCGTGGGAAAATACTCGCGACGCTAAGGTCCGGCCGGCGGTTCCACGGCTCGCCCGACCGGCAGATGGGCCCTGCAGGAAGCTCTCACGCGGCCGCTTCGCGCGTCTGCTCGATCGCATCACCGAGACACGCCGCCACCGCCGCCAGGATGTCGGGCCGCCGAAACGGCTTGTGCAGCGCGCACCAGGCGCCGAGCTCGACCGCGCTCGCAAGTGCGTCGCCCGCGGGCAACGCCGAGTGCCGCGGCACGAAGCCCGAGATGGCGATGATCGGCAGATCTGGCTGGTGCCGGCGAAGCGCCGCGATGGTCTCGAGGCCGTCCATCCTCGGCATGAAGATGTCGACGATGACGAGGTCGAAGGCCTGGGTCTCGACCGCCGCAAGGCCCGCGCGGCCGTCCTCGGCGATTACCGCATCAAACCCCTCGAACTCCAGCAGACCCGCGATCGAGCACGCGACGGATCTGTCGTCGTCGACGACGAGAATGCAAGTCACGATGGTCCCCCTTCGGGCGAGTTGGCGCGCTTAAGCTCAAACAGCAGGCCCCACCGAGAACCCACTCCTGCTCCGAACTCGGGACAACCAAAAGTAATTGTGATCGGACTCGCTGTCGAGGCCTTTTGTGCAAAGGAATGCGCAAATCCGATTGGAAACGGCGAAGCCTCCCTCCCGATCGGAAGCTGCTCCTGGATCGCCCCGGACAGTGTGCTTTGAACTATTTTAAGTGTTTACATTACCCACATTGATATGTATATTACGGCGTATGACGGCCTACAACTCGGCCGTAACCGGGAGGTGCCACCATGGAGGATGCCACGCTCCATGTCGTCGAATGCGCGTTCGGCAAGATCCGCTATCTCAAGGAGATGGACCTTGCCGACGCCGACCAGGAAACCGTGATCCGCGACCTCGTGGATGGACAGTTCGACCGTCCACTGCGCGTCATCGCCCTGAATCCCTTCGAGGGTTGGTCGCGCGACGTCTCGGAGGATTTTGCCCGCGAGGTGGTGCTCCGCGCATGGCGCCATGGCGACGATCTCGCCGGCGGCGTGCGGGATTTCTGCGAACGGCATGGCGTCGCCCTGCCGGGCGCGATCGCCGCGGAGTAGCGCCATGGATAGCGAAATTGACGGGCGACCGCCCTCGCCCGCGCAACGCACCAGGGCGGCGGTGACCAGCCTCCTGGGCTCGATCGCGGTTCTCTTCGCCACCGCCACCGACGCCGGAACCCGTCCTGTGGTGGCCGCCGAAGCCGACGACATCGAGCTCGCAGGTGCGCGTCTCGCCCGCCTGGTGGCGCTGCTGGCTCCCGCGCGCATTGAAGGGGCCGGGCCAGCGGCTAAGATGGAGAATGACTGACGACGGAGCTCTGACTTGACCGACGCGTTCGACCCGAAATCGTTTCGCATGATGCCGGGGCGTTCCTTCGCCGAGCTCAGCGTCGGCGAGATCTTCCGCAGCCCGAGCCGCACCGTCACCGAGGCGCACTTTGCGGCTTTCCAGGTCGCCTCGGGCGACAACCATCCGATCCACTACGACATCGAGTATTGCCGGGCGCGCGGCCACCGCGGCCTGCTCGCCCATGGGCTCCAGGTCCTCGCGGTCACGGCGCCAGGCGCCGGCACCTTTCCCCACGTCATCGGCGACGCCCTGATCGGCTTCATCGAGCAGTCGTCGAAGTTCCTCAAACCCGTCTATGTCGGCGACACCCTCTACCCGACGCTGACCATCACGGCGCTCGTTCCGCAACGCACCACCGGAATCGTCGTCATGGCGGCGACGGTGCACAACCAGAACTCCGAGCTCGTGCTGTCCGGCGAGCAGAAATTCCTGCTGCGCAAATAGACCCTCGCCTTCCAGCGCCGGCGGCACGCTGCCGGGCTGTACTCGGCGCGGGCTTCTGGGCTATCCAGGCGCAAAGATGTCTCATGATCTTGAAGGAAACCGGAGGAAATCTTGCCCGCAATGTCCGGAAAGCGCGCCTTTCTCGAGCTGCTCAAGCAGGAGGGCGTGGCGTTCATCTTCGGCAATCCAGGCACCACCGAGCTGCCGCTGATGGATGCCCTCGCGGTGGAGAACGACCTGCGCTACGTGCTGGCCCTGCAGGAGGCAGCCGTCATGGCGATGGCGGACGGCTACGCCCAGGCCTCCGGCAAGCTCGCCGTAGTCAACCTCCACGTCGCCCCCGGGCTCGGCAACGCCATGGGCATGCTCTACGACGCGCAGAAGGCCGCCTCCCCCATCCTGGTGACCGCCGGCCAGCACGACCAGAGTTTCAACGTCACCGAGCCGATCCTGTGGGCGGACCTTCCCACCATCGCCCGCCCGCTGGTCAAATGGGCGAGCGAGGTGCACCGGCTGGCCGATCTGCCCCGCCTGGTGCATCGCGCGGCAAAAACCGCCCTGGCGCCACCCACCGGTCCGGTGTTCCTGTCGCTGCCCGGGGACATCCTCAACGCCGAGGGCGACGTCGACCTCATGGCGCCGACCCGGGTGGCGCCGCGGCTGCGCGGCGATCGCGACGCCATCGCGGCCGCCGCCGAGCTGCTCGCCAAGGCCGAGCGCCCGGTCCTCATCGCGGGCGATGCGGTGGCGCAGCGCCACGGTCATGCCGAGCTTGTCGAGCTCGCCGAGCTTATCGGCGCCCCGGTTTACGCCGAGTTCGTTTCCAACACCGCCTCGTTTCCGGCCTCGCATCCGCTGTTCCGCGGCACCATGACCCGGCTCGCCCCGGCGGTGCGCAGAGTGCTCGAGCAGCACGATCTGCTGTTTTCGGTCGGCGGCGATCTGTTGACGCTGTCGCTGCCGTCCGATGTCGAGCCAATTCCCGGCAATCTCAAGATTATCCATCTCGACGTCGATCCGTGGGAGCTCGGAAAGAACTATCCGGCCGACGTCGCGATCCTCGGCGACCCCAAGGCGACGCTGCCCGAGATCTCCGCCGCCGTTCGCGACCGCATGAGCCCCGGCACGCGCGCCGCGGCGCGCGCACGCTTCGAGGCGGCGCGCAGCGCGATCGCGGGCGAGCGCGAGGCGCTCCGCACCAAGGCGCGCGCTGCCGCCGGCCAGAGCCCCGTTCTCGCCCAGTCGCTGTTCGAGGCGATCGGCGCGATGCTGCCGAAGGACGCGGTCATCGTCGAGGAGGCGATCTCGTCGAGCCCGGGCCTGCGCCAGCTGATCGACAGCGACGATCCGCAGAGCTACTTCGGCCTGCGCGGGGGCGGCATCGGCTGGGGCCTGCCTGCCGCGATCGGCGTCAAGCTCGCCCTCCCCCACCGCCCGGTGGTGGCGCTGATCGGCGACGGCAGCGCCATGTATACCTGCCAGGCGCTGTGGACCGCCGCGCACGACCGAGTCCCCGTCGTCTTCGTCATCCTCAACAACGCTTCCTACCGCATCCTCAAGCAGCGGGTGAACGCATTGCGCGGCCACGCCGCGCAGACCGACGTCTATGTCGGCATGGATTTGGTGAACCCGGCGATCGACTATGTCGGCCTCGCGCGCTCGCTGGGCATCGCCGCCGAACGCACCAAGACCGTGGCCGAGACCACTGATCTCATCGGCAAGGCGCTCGCCGACAATATCCCGATGCTGATCGACGTGACGCTCGACCGCGCCTTCAAGCCGATGTGAGATCCTTCTTTCCCGGAGTAACGGCCATCGACTTCCGCCTTTCATCCGAGCAGGAGGAGCTCAGCGCCGCGGTGGCGAAAGTCTGCCGGCGGTTCGGCGACGACTATTGGCTCGAGCGCGACCGCGAGGGCGGTTTTCCCCACGACTTCCATGCCGCCATGGCGGAGGGCGGCTGGCTCGGCATCGCCATGCCGGAGGAGTTCGGCGGCGCCGGCCTCGGCATCATCGAAGCCGCCATCATGATGCAGGCGATCGCCGAATCGGGCGCCGCGATGGCCGGCGCCTCGGCGGTCCACATGAACATTTTCGGGCTCAACCCGGTGGTGGTGTTCGGCACCGAGGAGCAGAAGCGCCGCATGCTGCCGCCGCTGATCGCCGGCAGGGAAAAGGCCTGCTTCGCCGTCACCGAGCCCAATGTCGGCCTCGACACCACCCGGCTGAAGACCAGGGCGGTGCGCCGCGGCGACCACTACGTGGTCGACGGCGCCAAGGTGTGGACCTCCACTGCCCAGGTGGCTGACCGCATGCTGCTGCTTGCCCGCACCACCCCGCTTGAGGAGACGAAGAGCCGCAGCGAGGGCCTGAGCCTGTTCTACACCGCGCTCGACCGCCGCACCGTGGAGGTGCGCGAGATCGAGAAGATGGGACGCAAGGCCGTGGACTCCAACCAGGTGTTCATCGACGGCCTGGAGATCCCCGTCGAGGACCGTATCGGCGAGGAAGGAAAAGGTTTTGCCTGCATCCTCCACGGCATGAATCCTGAGCGCATCCTGGTGGCGGCGGAGGCGATCGGCATCGGCCGCGCCGCGCTTGCCCGCGCCACCTCCTACGCCAAGGAGCGCGTCGTGTTCGGCCGGCCGATCGGACAGAACCAGGCGATCCAGCACCCGCTGGCGGAATGCTGGATGGAGCTCGAGGCCGCCAACCTGATGATGCTCTCCGCCGCCTGGCAGTACGACAACGGCCTTCCCTGCGGCGCCGCCGCCAACGCGGCCAAATATCTCGCCGGCGAGGTCGGCTTCAAGACCTGCCAGACCGCCGTGATGACGCTCGGCGGCTATGGCTACGCCAAGGAGTTCCACGTCGAGCGCTACATGCGCGAGGTGATGATCCCGCGCATCGCCCCGATCAGCCCGCAGCTGATCCTGTGCTTCATCGCGGAAAAAGTGCTGGGGCTGCCGAAGTCGTATTGAGTGCTGTTTGGTCCTGCGCGGCTAACGCTCACGCAAAGTCTATGGTAGCAACGCTCGCGCGATCCTCTGGCGTATTATTTACAGGCCGGCGCAGCCGCGGTCTCTACGGATTCACCGCGGCCTCCCACCGCGTGGCGTCGAGCATTGCGGTGCCGAAGAAGGTCGGCACCGCAATGCGGAACGGCGCAACGAGACGCGTGCCGGCGATCGGCGCGAGCCACATCTCCATGCCGCGCCGGCTGAGCAGGCTTTTCACCCGCCAGGCGGTCGGGCTGTGACCGGAGATCGGCCAGTAGCTCATGTCGCACACAACCACCGGCCCGCGGTAGCCCAACTCCGCCCGCACCTCGTCCACGCGCTTGAAGCCAAGCGCGATGTCGTAGCGGTGGCCACCGTCGAACATTTTCAGCGTGCGCTGGCAGGCGGCCGGAACCAGCATGTCCCCGGTTCCCGGGATCGGGATCAGCGCGGCGGTGAGAGGATCGAGCACGCCGCGGCGATCAGTCTCGGCGATCGCGACGCGGTCCCGCAGCGTGGGCAGCGGCGGGCGAAGCGCGAGCCCGGTCACGGCGCCATCGCGCAGCTCCATGCGCACGCCCTCGATGGCGACGTCGAGGCCGAAATTCGCCTCGTAGCGGCTCGGCGCCGGCCGGCCGCGGGCAAACGTCCCCCGCGTCGCCGAGAAGACGTCGCCGCCGGCGAGCACGCGCCAGATGCCGGTGAAGGAGCCGTCCGCCCGGCTCGCATAGCGGTGCTCGTCGATCTCCACCGTCCAGGTGCCTTCCCCGGCGCTCAGTCCGGCGACCGAGAGCGCGTAGTGCACCATAAGCCGCGTCTCGCCGCGCGCGGCGCCGCAGGCAGCGGCGATGAGGCTCGCGCAAGCGCCGATGCGTACGATGGCGCCGCGCCGGATCGAGCCCACCCGGTCGCGCGGGAACCCGCTTTGTCGCCTCGTCGTTGCGTCCAGCCGCATCGGGCTAACCCCGCAATTTTTCGTGATCACGCGCCACGCCGTGCATGATCCGCTGCCGGATCGGTGTTAGCGCATCGGCCACGGCCGACCCGCGGCCGTGAACCATCACATGACAATCGAGGGTGAGGAACTCCATGAAAATTTCGATCGCACTCCCGCTGCTCGCCGCCGTAGCTCTGACCGGGATCGGCCTGACGCCACCGGCAAAAGCGCAGCAGGCCGACATGTCGTTCTTCGTCACCAGCGTCGGCAAGGGCAATGGCGCCGACCTCGGCGGCCTCGCCGGCGCCGACGCGCACTGCCTGGCACTCGCCAAGGCCGCCGGCTCGACCAGGACCGAGTGGCACGCCTATCTGAGCACGACCGAGCCCGGCGGCGCCGCCGGCGTCAATGCGCGCGACCGCATCGGCAAGGGCCCGTGGAAGAACGCCAAGGGCGTGGTGATTGCCGCCAGCCTGGACGACCTGCATTCCGACAAGAGCAACGTCACCAAGCAGACGGCGCTCACCGAGAAGGGCGAGACGGTCAGCGGTCGCGGCGACACCGTCAACACCCACGACATCCTGACCGGCTCCGACCCGCAGGGCATGTACTCCACCGCCGGCGGCGACACCACCTGCGGCAACTGGACCAAGAGCGCCGACGGCTCGGCGATCGTCGGCCATCACGACCGCACCGGCCTGCAGCCCACCCGGCACCAGAATTCCTGGAACTCGTCGCACGGCTCGCGCGGCTGCAGCCAGGAGCAGCTGAAGGCCTCCGGCGGAGCCGGCCTGCTCTACTGCTTCGCGTCGAACTGAAAGCCGTCGTCGTCGGTTACGGGAGCCGCCCCGGCGTTGCCGGGGTGGCGGAACGCCCTGGCGTGAAGGAGCAGAACGCGGGCAGACCCCGCGCCCGCTCGCAGGCCCATCTGGGCGTCGGCCACCGGGGCAACCGCCTGACGCGGGCTGCCTGTGGTTGCGCGCTTGGCAAAAGGTGCACCCAATCTCCCCATAGTCGCGGTGTGATCGCAGTCACACGCCAGCCATGGGCCGTGAACGGGGATGCGGGGATGCCCGACGAACAGACATTGGACATGCCGAGAGCACCGTCCTTACACCTGTTCAACGGAGGCAAGTATCATGGGCAAGCATCTCACCTCGAACCTCGACCGGACCGCTCGCGCGCTGCGCGATGACGAGCTGACCGCCGTGATCGGCGGCGGCACCACCCTCAGCCCCGGCTATGGGCCTGCGCGGCTCAACATTTCGCCGTGGTCGATCAACCCGTCGCACGATCCCATGTGGGATCTGGTGGGCGTCACCGGCCACCTCCCCGGCTGACCGCAAACTGTCCTGGGAGCAGTGTCATGACCCTCGGTGTCACCGCCGGCACGACCGCCGGCCAGTTGCGCGAGCTGACCGCCGGCGAGATCGACCAGGTGTCGGGCGGGCTCGATCTCGGCCCGATCCATATCGAAGCCGGCCAGGGCCTCTTCAGCATTGACGTCGGCGGATACGGCATCTGGGGCGGCAACGGCTGCATCGGTGTCCTCACGCCCGATCGCGTCCTCGGGGTCTGCCACAAGTGAGAAACCGGCAAAGCGGCGGCGGAGGCGTGATGCGCCCCGCCGCCTCTTTCACATAAATGGCCGGCCCCGCCGACTGACGGTGGCGCTCCCGACGCCAACGGATGAGTTTCGCGCTTTCGCGCGACACGCCGCCCATCCATGAAGTCCGTTGTGCGGGTTACCTCAAACGGCTCGGGTCCTGATCGCGTTGCGCCTGTCTGACGGCGCATATGCCAGGGGCTCTGACGATAGCGATGCGACCTGTCTGAGCGGCTCTCTCGCGCTGGCGGTATCGCGCTGTTGCCGGCGCGACTGGACCGTTGCGCCGCGACAGCCAAGCGTCGAACCGGCCGTCCCTCCATGCAACCCGTCGGCGGCGTCGTGCGTTGCCGTACGGGCGCCTTGCGCCGGTTCCGCCGCGTTGCGGCAACCGGATACGAGGGTTTGCTCCGAGGCGGGACCGGGAGGTATCTGATGACACGAGCAATCACGCTGTTTGCTGCCGTGCTCATGACGGCGACCGCCGGCATCGCCACCGCCGCGGCGCAGCTGCAGCGCGGCGGGGCACCGCATGCCGCCGCCCCGGCGCGAGCCGCAGCGCCTGCTCCGCGAGCCGCGGCGCCTGCTCCACGGGCCGCTCCAGCTCCGCGGGTCGCCGCTCCGGCGCGGGCCGCCGCTCCGGCCCCGCGCATGGCCGCGCCGGCCGCCCGTGTCGCTCCGGCCGCGCGGGCGGCGCCGCAGATCCGCGCCGCCGCGCCGCATATCGCCTCCCCGCGCGCCGGTACGCCTATCGGCGCAGGCCGCGCGGCCGCGATCTCGCGCGCCGCCCCCCATCGCGGTCCTGGCTTCGCTCGTACTGCCGTCGCGCCCCGCTCGGGCGCGCGCAGCGTGCCCCATCGCATGACCGGTCACGGCGTGTCCGGTCGCGATGCGGCGCGCCTCGCCGGCCGTCGCGCGCCGCATGGACTTTCCGCCGGCGACCCTGGACGTGCCGCACTGCGGCATGCGCAGGGCGGTCCTGCGCGGCTACACGGCCGCGACGCGACCGCGCGTCGGTCATCCGAGGCGGGGCGCAACGCCGCCGTGCGCGCCGGCGCCGACAGCGCGCGCCTGGGCCGGCACATGGCCGGCCGGCCGACGGCCGGCTCGCGGCTCGCCGCCGGACAGGACCGCAAGCGCCTGGCGCATGGATTTCACCACGGAAGTCACGACTGGCGCAGCTTCCGCCGAGGAAATGTCGGCTGGGCGGGGCCGGTGTTCTGGCCCTACGCCTATGACGACCTGATCGACTACACGTTCTGGCCCGCCGAATACGAAGCCACCTACGACGATCCGCTCTGGGCCTACGGCTATAACGATGTGTTCGCCGGGGTGCTGCTGCCCTATGGCGATGCCGGCTCCGGCTATTCCGGCTCCGGCTACGCCGGCACGCGCCACCAGCGTACCGAGCGGCGCGGCGCGGCGGGGCGCGCCGAGGCGACGTCCGAAACCCCGCCGACGCCCGAATTGCTGGCGCGGCTGTGCGGCGCCCCCGATCCCGACGCGCTTGCGCTGCCGGTCAGCCGTATTGCTCGGGTGGTCGACCCCGACAGCCAGCAGCAGGCCAAGCTTGATGCGCTGAAAGAGGCAGAGACGAGGGCCGCCGAAGTGCTGCACGCCGCCTGCCCGGCGCGGGCAGCGGCCTCTCCGCTCGAACGGCTCGACCTCGTGGAGCTTCGGCTCAGGGCCATGCTGCAGGCGATCGACATCGTGCGGCCGGCGCTGGAGGATTTTTACGCCTCGCTCAACGACGAGCAGAAGGCGCGATTCAACCAGATGGGCGTGCCGCAGCAGGCCGGTCGAAAATCCGTCGGCTATGCCAGCACCGCGGCGGCGCCGCCGGCCTGCGGGGTCGACGCCCCGGCCTTCCCGGTCGACCGCGTGACGCAACTGGTGAGGCCCGACGAGACGCAGCGTGCAGCCCTTCAGGATCTCGCCCAGGCGGCGACGCAGGCGGCCGACAAGGTCGGTGCCGCCTGCCCGCCGCAGACGCCGCTCACCCCGACCGGGCGGCTTGATGCCGTGCGCAACCGCGTCCAGGCGATGCTCGACGCCACCGGGATTGTGCGGCCGGCGTTGGAGAAGTTTTACGGCTCGCTCGACGACGCGCAGAAGGCGCGCTTCAACCAGATGACCGAGCAGCAGGCTCGCGGCGGCTGAGCTGCGGCGAGGCCGGTACGTTGGCCCGAGCCCGTCGCCAATAGGCCGGGTCGCCCGCGGCGGCGCGTCGTCGAGGCCGTAGCGCGCCCGCAACAAGGCGAAATACTCCGGCGCCCAGGCGCGTCGCCGGGTGGCGAGCGTCGGTGCCCGGGCCCTGGTCTCGAGCCCCCGCGGAGAAAATTATCATGAGGGCGATTGTGGTGACGGATCAGGCCGCGGGAACGGCCGGGATGACGTTGGTGGAGCGGCCCGAGCCGCAGGCAGCGATAAACGACGTCGTCGTTCAGGTTCATGCGTCGGGATTCACCTCGGGTGAGCTGACGTGGCCCTCGACCTGGACCGATCGCCTCGGCCGTGACCGGACGCCGGTGATTCCCGGGCAAGAACTGGCCGGAGTGGTCACCGCCCTCGGCTATGGCACGAGGGGGCTGTCGGTGGGACAGCGGGTGTTCGGCCTCACGGACTCGTATCGCGGCGGCACCCTGGCGGAGTATGTGGCCATCGAGGCACGCAATCTCGCGCCGCTGCCGGGCGACGTCGACTTCACGGTGGGCGCGAGCGTGGCGATGCCGGGCCTGACCGCGTGGCAGGGACTGGTCGAGCACGGCCGCCTTCAGGCGGGGCAGAGCGTCCTCGTGCACGGCGCGGCCGGCGCAGTCGGTTCGATGGTGACGCAGCTCGCACGTGAGTTCGGCGCCTACGTCATCGGCACCGGACGCGCTGCCGACCGTCAGAAGGCGCTCGACTTCGGCGCGCAGGAGTTCGTCGACCTCGACAACGACGTCCTCGAAGACGTCGGCGGAGTCGATCTGGTGTTCGATGTCATCGGCGGCGACATCGGGATGCGGTCCGCAGGCCTCATTCGAGCCGGAGGAACGCTGGTGACCATCGCCGGGCCGACCGAGGCGCGGCCTGCCGACGGCTTGACGGTCGACTTTGTTGTCCTGTCCGATCGCGCCCAACTGAGTGAGATCGTCCAGCGGGTGCGGGACGGACGGCTGCGGACGAACATCGGCAACGTCTCGACCCTCGACGACGCCGTCGCCGCCTTCAATCCGACCAAGCGGATCAACGGGAAGACGATCATCCGCGTTCGTCCGTGAGCGACACGCACCCATACCTGCAACATTTCCACAAACAGACAAATGATCGAGGAGACAATTCCCATGAAGGCGATAGTGGTGACGGACCAGGCTGCGGGAACGGCCGGGATGAAGCTGGTGGAGCGGCCCGAGCCGCCGGCAGCGATAAACGACGTCATCGTTCAGATTCATGCGTCGGGATTCGTCCCGACTGAGCTGGCGTGGCCCTCGACCTGGACCGATCGCCGCGACCGTGACCGAACACCGTCGATCCCCGGCCACGAGCTGGCCGGAGTGGTCACCGCTCTCGGCTACGGCACGACGGGACTGTCGGTAGGACAGCGGGTGTTCGGCCTCGCCGACTGGCATCGCGACGGCACCCTGGCGGAGTATGTAGCCATCGAGGCACGCAACCTCGCGCCGCTGCCGGGCGACGTCGACTTCACGGTGGGCGCGAGCCTGCCAATCTCGGGCCTCACCGCGTGGCAGGGACTGTTCCAGCACGGCCGTCTTCAGGCGGGGCAGAGCGTCCTCGCGCACGGCGCGGCCGGCGCAGTCGGTTCGATGGTGACGCAACTCGCACGCGAGGCCGGCGCCTACGTCATCGGCACCGGACGCGCTGCCGACCGTCAGAAGGCGCTCGACTTCGGCGCGCAGGAGTTCGTCGACCTCGACAACGACGCGCTGGAAGACGTCGGCGGCATCGATCTGGTGTTCGATGTCATCGGCGGCGACATCCAGAAGCGGTCCGCAGGCCTGATTCGAGCCGGAGGAACACTGGTGTCCATCGTCGGGCCGGCCGAGGCGCGGCCCGCCGACGGCTTGGCGGTCGACTTCGTTGTCGAGTCCGATCGTGCCCAACTGAGTGAGATCGTCCAGCGGGTGCGGGACGGACGACTGCGGACGAACATCGGCAACGTCTCGACCCTCGACGATGCCGTCGCCACCTTCAACGCGACCGAGCGACGCGCGGGGAAGACAATCATCCGCGTTCGTCCGTGAGGCGCGCTTCAACCAGATGACCGAGCAGCAGGCTCGCGGCGGCTGAGCTGCGGCGAGGCCGGTACGTTGGCCCGAGCCCGTCGCCAATAGGCCGGGTCGCCCGCGGCGGCGCGTCGTCGAGGCCGCAGCGCGCCCGCGACAAGGCGAAATACTCCGGCGCCCAAGCGCGTCGCCGGGTGGCGAGCGTCGGTGCCCGGGCCCTGGTCTCAAGCCCCCAATGTCGGATAAGATCGCCCCGTCGACAAGCCTGCGCCAGCATGGCCAGGTGAGCCAAAGCCGGGGGCGACCGGCAAGCCAATCCCCAGGAGGAAAGAATGCGTCGTTTGACCGTGACGGTCGGCGCCTTGTGCGTTGCGCTCGTGAGCTCGGGAGCTTTTGCGCAGGTGCCGCCCAACCCCAACAATCCCAACGACACCGTGCCGGATGCGATGCCGCTGGCTTACGAGCCGACGGATATTCAATCTCCTTCGCGCCTCGGCCCTCGCCATGATCGCCTCTCAGCCGCCGCATGGCAGGGCTGTCCGGGTTCTTGACCTTGACCCAGTCCTTGGAGCGACGGAATCGGTGCCAGGGAACTGAAGAGCAAGGGAGCGGGGCCAGGAACCTGGCACCTGGTTGGCAGATGGGCTTGTTTCTTGTCTTGTCCCTCAGTGTGGCTTCCGCGCTCAGCTTTATGAAACTCGACGCAAAAGGCGCCAACGGTGAGTGCTTGCCGCCGTTTACGGCCGAGGACGGCGACAAAATCTTAGCCCGCAACTTTATAAGAGTTGTGAATGCCCCGGACCCAGAGGCAAGCGCGGCCATTGTTCGCCTCGTCGGCACCATAGAAAAACTGAGCCAGGGACAAATTTCCTTCGCCTGGCGAGGCCAGGATGGACGCCAGCCTCCCAGCGAAATGCAGATAATATTCGAAATGAACAACTGGCAAGCCTCTGAGTACAACTCTGATCAACCTGTGGTGCGCATTCGGCCTAATCGCCAGAATATGATGATGCTCACTCGCAAGAACAATGGGGGAGTGGTCAACTTCGCCATGCTCGCCCATGAAATTGCTCATTATCTCACGATGAAGGACGGACTTTTGGTTCAGAAACAATATGAGCGCGAAGTGCCGACACCTTGTTCGGTCACGCGGTACTCCGAAAAGCTTCGTTGCTCGACCGGCTTCTTCCCTCGATGCTACCGCAGCGAAGAGTCGGCCGAAGTCTTTTCTGCTTATCTCACCAATCCAGATCGGTTGGGGGCCTCCTGCGTGGACGCTCGCGGCTTTATGGCCAAGTGGTTCGGCGAGCCTCTCGGCAATTCTCGCGATTGCGTTTCCAGGTCTAAATCATTGGAGCAGCAGCCCAATTGATCTATATCTGAATTCACGCCGCCCCGATCCGGCCGAGCGCGTGGATGGCCCGGATATGGGGCTACCAGCAACCGGTTCTCGAAGACGAGGCGTAGATCAACACCGCCCTGGGTGCGGTGGCAGCTCACTACAACACCCTTCTCGGCGGCATCGATCGCACAGATCCGAGAGTTCTCAGTGGAATTTCTCTTTCCGTCTGAGCATCGCGATAATCGCTTCCATTCTTTTTTGCCGCGTCTCGGGCTTCTTCGCCGTTTGCAGTCGCCACGCGATCGTGTAGCGGTTCGCCCGGTTGAGTGTATCGAAAAATGCCTTGGCCTGTTTGTTTTTGGCTAGCGTTTTCAAAAAGTCCGCCGGTACCTCCATCCTGCTCGGAGAATCGTATGCCGTATCCCACCGCCCGTCTTTCTTCGCGGCGGCGACAGCTGCAAGTCCCGCATGCTGCATCCTGTTTTCTTTTGTCAGGCGTTCGACATGCTTTCTATTCACCTTTGACCAAACGCTCTTCGCGCCACGCGGCGTAAATTTGTGAAGACATGAATCATCATCGAACTTCTTAAACTGCCCGTCGATCCAGCCGTAACAGAGCGCGACGTCGAGCGCACCTGTATGCGCGAGCGCTGTTCTGGCCGCAGATTTCTTGAAAAATCGCAGCCACAGGCCTGGAGAACGCGCATGGTTCGCCCTCAGCCACCTTTCAAAGGCCGCCTCGGAAGCGAAACTTCGCACTGGTAGTTCTGTTCCGGTTTCTTTGCTCATATCGCCGCCGCAAATTTGGCGAGTTTGTTAATAGTGTTGATGTTTCTGATGGTGCCGGAAGCGGGACACCAGCGCAAGCTGGTCTCTCGTGGAAAGTGTCCGTCTAAAAGATTTTCGTTTTCTGGTTACCCGCCAAATGCATTTGGCAGGCAACCGCTTTCGATCGTTACCGCTTCGCAACCGGCTTACCCAGCCGTTTGCGAAGAGAAGCGGAAATCGAGACAGAACTGCGTCCAACTTCGTCGTGCATGCCGAGCAATGTCCGGTCTTGGTGGTGGTGGTGGTGGCCACAATAGAACAGGGTCTGGGCTTGGGCTTCGGTTTCATCGTCATGGAAAGTGGATAGCACAGCTAGGACGTCGTGCCCTCGGAACGCCGGCGCAACGCCTCAATGGGCGGCAAACAAATGGGTGGGGCGCTGAGTGATCGAAGATTAGGGCGAATGTCAGCTTCACCTTCGACAGCTACCGCACAGCGGACATGCTAGGAGGTCGGAGTCGTGCCACTTTCAGACCTGAGCACTTGCAGCATCGTATGGTACAGAACTGCGCCTACTCGATCAGCTCGTCGGCGCGGGCGAGCAGCACAGGGGGAGTGGTGAGCCCAAGCGCCTCGGCGGTCTTGAGGTTGATCACCAGCTGGAACTTGACCGGGGCCTGGACGGGAAGGTCGGCGGGCTTCTCACCCTTGAGGATGCGATCGACATAGCCTGCTGCGCGCCGATACTGGTCGATCGGATCAGGCCCATAGGAGATCAGGCCGCCGCCGGTGACGAAGTAGCGATAGGAGTAGACCGCGGGAAGTCGGTACCGGGCAGCCAGTGTGATGATCAATTCGCGATGAACCGCCGCCAACCCGCTCGACGTCACGATCAATCCGCTATTTGATCCGCGCGCGAATGCCGTGACGTCGCGCTCGATCTCGCTGGCGTCGCGCATGTCGACCGGGCTCAATTCGACTCCGAACGAGTGCGCCACGGACTGGATTGAGGCAAACTGGCCAATCCCGGCGGCTATGGTGAGATCGCGAAGCACCGCTGCTCGTGTCACGCCCGGCGCGATCTCTTTGAGCAGCTCCAGCCATTTCCCGCTGATGCCGTATTCGGAGGTGGTAAACCCGGTGGCATTACCGCCCGGCCGCGCCAAGCTTGCGACGAAGCCGGCGGCGACCGGATCAGGGGTCTGCGTGAACACGATTGGCACGGTGCGGGTCGCCTGCAGCAACGCCCCTACGACCATGCCGCCAGAGGCCAGGATGACGTCCGGCGCGAGCGCAACCAATTCAGCCGCGTATCTCCCTGTGAGATCCGTATCCCCCGCGCCCCGGCGATAGTCGATTTGCAGGTTGCGACCGTCAGTCCAGCCCAATTGCTGCAGACCCTGCACGAACGCCGCAATTCGATCTTGCGCTTCCGCATCATCCGCCGCCAGTCCCATGAGGACCCCGACTCGCCGCTCCCGTTCGCTCTGCTGCGCGCGCACCGCGAGCGGCCACGTCGCCGCTGTCCCGCCGAGCACGGTGATGAAATCGCGTCGCCTCATGCGCCGGCTCCTTCAGGCCAGGGCCGCACGTTATCACACTGTCCAAGGCTGTTGCAGCACAGCAAAACTGGACGCCGATTTGCCGCTGTGGGTCAAGGGCGGCCCTGCCGACCACGTCTGCCGCGGCGGGTTTACCCCAATAACCGGACGGGCCGGCGGGAGGCGGGGTAGGCTGTTGTGTGCCAACAGGAGACCGTCGGTTCACGTCCACTGAGTCCGTGTGCAGCAAGCTCAGTGCTCTGGGCCGATGCGCGCTGTGTGCGCAATAGTTGTGCAATTGCTAATTGATCTACCTCAATGCGAAGACGCGCTGTCTGGCTATTATTAAAGTTTCGATAGGTTCCGAGGGATTCACACAAGCGCAGTCGCACGCGCCGGAGTCCGGCTATCTGCGGAATTCCGCCGAGCCGTCCACGAAAGAGTAGTACCACGGATAGCGGCCCCATTTTGCCCATCGACTGTTAGGGCTAACTGGCGGGACTTGCCATGACAGAGCTGCCCCCCAAAACGGCTCCTTACCGCCTTGCTCTCTGCCTGTCCGGCGGCGGGCTCCGCGCCACCTTCTTTCACCTAGGCGTCATTCGGCTTCTTCGGGAGGCCAGCCTCCTCAACAGGGTCACGGATGTATTTTCAGTCTCGGGCGGCAGCATCATAGCGGGGCACTTGGCACTGCGATGGCCCGACTATGTAAATGTTTCCATTGATAATTCGGGCAAACTTCGAGCATCCGACATCCGAGAATCCGATCTGAGATTTCACCAGGCCGCGACCGAGCTTATTATCCGGATGGGGTTGGCAGATTTGCGGGGCCGGATTGTGCGTCGCTGGTTATTGCTTGGCTGGTTCCTGCCCCGGTTCCGGCGTACGCGCCAACTTGAACTGCATCTCTCTCGACTCTACCACAACATCCAATTGGGTATGTTGCCTGAAAATGCACCCGCCTTTCGCTTCCTTACTACTAGTCTGACAACAGGCGATTGCTGTTTTTTCAGCCGCGGCGGTTACACTATGCTCCGCCGTGACGGCACCCGTCGATCGTTCCCAGCAACCCACACAGCCTTGGGCCGCGCCGTAGCGGCGTCTGCGGCATTTCCGCCACTGTTTCCACCTCTGGCTATCAAACCCGCAGAGATCCACGCCGAAGGAAGTGAATTCAACTACACTGAGCGGCTCGCGGACGGCGGCGTGTTCGACAACACGGGAATTTGGGCGCTCAAGCGTGAGCTGGCCGATGAGAAGATGGAGCCGGTGACACACGTGATTGTGAGCGACGCCTCGATGGGCTTCGACTGGAGGGTTCGCCCGACCTTTGCGGGTATTCTCGGGCGTAATATCCGGGCAAGTGAGGTTCTCATGGAGCGAGTAGCGCGGTTAGAACAGGTAACCAACATCGGGCAGACACCCGTCTTTTGGCTCTCGCTGCATGATGTTATCGAGGTGTCAGCTAGTGGCGGGTTCCAAACGCAGGACCGTGGTGATCAGGCCGAGCTAAAATTTGTACGCACAGACCTAGATGTTTTTAGCTCCAATCTAATTCGGGCACTCGCAATGCACGGATATGAGGTTGCTTGGCGCTGGTACGACAACCTTCTCCAAGTAATGACCGACGACACCACGCTGGCGCGCCGCGTGGCCGAGGCGCTAGAAGCCCCTTGGGATCCGTGCCCTCCGGGTTGGCCAGACTACGAGCGCATCAAGGATGAGAGAGAATCGGACAGAGCGCGTATGAGGAAGACCATCGCGCAAGTCGCCGAGGAGTATCGCCGATCGTTGCAGGAGCTCGTAGTCGCGGCACTCCGGACGGGCGCGGTGCTGGGAGTGGAAGGTTGGAGAGACCGGCTGCGCAAAGCCGAGGAGCGACTTGCGTCCGATTTGCAGCACAAGGCCGAGAAAACTGAGGCGCAACGCGACGACGATATACGGCGCGAAGCCAATGCACGCCGGCTAAGACAAGGCGAGTTGCATAACGCGTCGACCCGACGGATTGGGCTATGGGATTGGCGGGACTGGGCTAGTTATGCGCTCTTGCTGCCGACGGTGCTTGTGTTGGGGACAATTCTGGCCGTGGTCCTAAAAGTCTTGTTCTGTGCATCATGCGACTGAATTCATTCCACCCCCTTGCAGCCATCGCCCTCGGCCTTCGTAATGACTGCTTCGGGTCAACGGCGGCTGTCGCCGCCAGGTTCACGGTGGGGCCGGTCTACCCCCAGCTCCGGAAATGTGACGCGCGTGCCGCCCGCCGGCTGACTTACTCCTCGACCAGCCGCCGCATGGCCGGGCTGTCCGGGTTCTTGACCTTGACCCAGTCCTTGGAGCGACCCGAGCGATAGCGGCTGTCCCGACGTTTCGAGACGATGCCCTCCAGGCCGAGCCTGCAGGCGTGCTCGAACATCAGCACGGCCTCGCCGTCGAGATGGTCGCTGTACGCGATGCCCGGCCGTTCCTTCGCGAGCAAGCGTCCGAGCCTCGACTTGCGCTTCTCCAAGGGCTCCGCCCGGCAGTCCGTGCCGTCGAGTTCGAGAAGGTCGAAGGCATAGAGGATCGCGTCGGGGTTGACCTGCTTGGGACCGGCGGGCACGTCCCGCGAACGCGGGGCCGAGCGTCCGAAGCTCGTCCGAGGCATATATTCAATCGCCTTCGCGCCTCGGCCGAAACCTGTTGTAGCGCTCCAGCACGTCGGGCCGGATCGCTCCCGGCGGCGCATGGTCGATGAAATCGCGTTCCGGCGGGACGTCGGGACCATCGGGCTTCGTCTCCAGCGCCATGATCGCCTCCAAGGTCCGGTTGAGCTCATCGTAGCGATCAAGGTCGCTGAAGATCCGCGCCCGCGTATCCCAGCACCTCGCGGCGGAAAGAGCCGGTCCGGTTGGCGCGCGAAAGAGCGACCTCGCTGTGCTCGAGCGCGCGTTCCGGACCCGCCAGGTGGCGGCGATGAATTTCGACCTTCGCAATCGGGAACCGGACGTCATCCGGCAGGCGCTCGATCATCTCGTCGATGACCGCTTCGGCGTCCTCGATCAGGAAGATCGCCGCAATGACGAGCTGGCTGTGAAGCTCGCTCGCCAGCCAGCGATCCTCGCCGGGCGCGCCGGCACGCCGCCGCGCCTTGATGCGTTGCACTGCCTCCAGGGGACCGAGCTCCTGCATGAGCCCCGAGCCCCACTGGAGGATCTCCGTCGACTGCTCGTTTTCCTTGTCGAGCTCGGGAGTACGTGGCGTGACGGGAAGCTGTCCCCTCACCAGCCCGTCGATCGTCTTGCGCGTCCGCTCGACCTGGTCCTGGCGGCGGAGGGCGCGAAGAATATCCACCTGCAGCTCCAGCACATGGCGCACGAAGAGACCGGTCCGCTCTGCGCGCGCGAGCGCTACCTCGCTTGCTTCCAGCGCCTTTTCCGGGACCGACAGGTAGCGGAGATACAGCTTGGCCTTGGCGATGGGGGAGAGGACATCGTCGGGAAAACGCTCGATCATCTCGTCGATGACGGCATCGGCTTCCAGCATGAGCTCGGTCGCCGCCATGACCAGCTGCTGATGGAGCAGGCCTGCCAGCAGGGTGTCCTCGCCCGGCGCCGCAGCCTCCCGGCGCGCCTCGATGGCCTCGACCAGCTCCAGGCCGCTGAGCTCGCCCATGAGATCCAGATGCCAGTCGGCGATTTGCCTCGCCTTCTCGACGCTCTGATCGGCACCCATGGCGCTCAGTCGCCTTCACGCTTCGGACAAAACGCGTTGTATCGCTCCAGCACATCCGGCCGGATCGCTCCCGGCGGCGCATGGTCGATGAAATTGCGCTCGGGGGCGATGTCGGGTGCATCCGGATTCCCCTCCAGCGCCATGATCGCCTCCAGCGTCTCGTTGAGATCATCGAAGCGGCCGAGGTCGCCAAAAATCTGCGCCTGCATCCCGAGCAGCTCGCGGCGGAAGAATCCCGTCCAGTTGGCCAGCTCAACCCTTTCCTCCCCGGATGCCGTCGCCGCTTGCGCATCGGCAAGATGAGGGCGATTGAGATCGATCTTCGCCAGCGAAAAGGAGGTACCGCCCGGCGGGCGCTCGATCATCTCGTCGATGACCGTATCCGCCTCCGTGGTCAGACAGACCGCGGCATAAACCAGCTGTCCATAGAGGATCCGCATCAGCGCGGCGTCCTCGCCGGGCGCTCCTGCGCGCCGCCGCGCCTTGATGGCCTCGACCATCTCCAGCGGCGGAAGCTCGTCAAAGAGCCTGTTACGCCATCGGTGGATTTCCGCGATCTGGTCCATTTCCTCGTCGGAAGCCCGCGCGCGCAGGACATCGGGGCGGTCCGGCTTCAGCGGTCTGCCGAGCATCTCGAGCGCCTCGTTGAGCTCGGCGAGCCGGCCGAGGCCGCGGAATATCCGCCCCCGCATCTCCAACACGTCGCGCCGGGAGAATCCGGTCCCCTTGGCGCCTGCGAGCACTTCCTCGCCGGCTTCGGGCGCCTTTTCCGCGGTCGCCTGACGACGGTAATGCTGATCGATCTGCGAGATCGCGGCGCGGACGTCGTCCGGCAGGTGCCCGATCATCTCATCCATGACCGCTTCGGCCTCCAGCATGAGCTCGGTCGCCGCAAGGACAAGTTGGCGATGGAGCGCGCTCACGAGTGCAGCGTCCTCGCCGGGAACGCCGGAACGCCGCCGCGTCTTGATCGCGTCGAGCACTTCTAGGGCGGTGACCTCGCCCATGAGCGTCCGGTGCCAGTCGGCGATGATCTGCTCCGTGTCGTGATCGGCATCCATTGCGTCCATTGCCTTCTTATTTGGGGCCCATGTGTTGCACCCATTCCAGCATGGTGGCCGGCATTAAACTCATTGAGAACGAATAGTGAACGCGTGTCAAGTGCCGCACACCGGCCGAACGGCCGGCACTTCCGTGATTTCTGGCGCTGAACGTAGATTTACGATCGCTCCTACTACATTGGGCAGAATTGGAAGGGCCAATATCCATTCAGCAGGCACATGTTGAGGCAATCCCCGCATCTCTTTCCATTCAGCAAAGATTTATTCCCATGGAGATCCTGACAGCGGACGTAAAGAGGTAGACAATGTGGCATATTCTGGCCGCGAGTGGCAGATTGTTGGATCACGTCGGGATTTGGCGTGAACCCATTGTTGCCCTGCGACGGGTCATTTCCTTGCGAGTCCCCGACCGGGGACCGTCCGGCACCGGGGTGACCCAAGACTGTCCGTATTGTGGCTCCCTCTGGCTCGTCATCGTTTGACGATGGTGGCGCCAAGCTACCCCAGACCGGAGATGATTGAGGATAATCCGCAGGTGACGTGAACGGCGAAGCAAACCCGCCATAGGCGGATGCGTTCGCTTGATTGGCAATGTCCTGCCTGATGCCCTGCAGGACCCTCGCCACGTGGGGTCTCATCTCCTCAGGCAGTTGGCCTGAAAGGATCATGCGAGAAAGCCTCGCCAGCGGACTGTCCGACGGAAGCTGCGGGTCGGCACCGTCCTGGTCGAGTGCGGACGGAAATGGCTGCGGAAAGGTGGGGAACATGGGCATTTGAGGATCTCCATAGGTGAGAGACACGCAGGTTGAATCCATTGGCCCCCGGCGAGCAGCCGGGCGTCACGTGATCGGGCGGTTGGAAAGTGGGGATCGTCGATGCAGCAAACGCCTGGGCGTTCGACGTTCCCGCCTTCAGAGTTTTCTTCGCCGAGGGAGCTTCGCGGTCACGGGCAACCGACCGTGCGCGCGGCAAAGGCAGCGATGTAAAACGGCGTCATCTCAAGCGGCCGTCGAATCCCAGCGCAAGGAAATGAGGCAGTGCTGCGAACGCAACGCTTGCCGGTCGCCGGGTTTGCACGGGTGGTCGCTCACGCGGCGATGTGCACAATCGCGAGCCGATGCGGGCGAATGGCTTATTCCAATGACAGATGCTGCGTTGTGTACGCGGCCTTCGGCTTTGCACCGGACGCAAGGATCCAGAGTACAATTTCGACGTTAAATCACCCTTTACCGAGTGTGTCAAGCGCAATTTTTGCTTAAAGTGACTTTGCCCAGCCAGTGCCGAGCATACCACCGGAGCAGCCGCACGGAATCGCCAGGCGCGACCACGAACCTTGCGGACGACCCGACCGCAGCATGCCCTCATCCTAAGGCCTGCCGAGCGCCTCCTGCAGATGCGCGAGCGCGGCCACGACCTCCGGATCGGTCGCTTCGCCGCGCTGCCGGGCGATGCGGCGGGCGAAATCCTGCCGGTCCTGGTCGGTGAGGATCGGCCGGAACGACGGCAGATAGGTCTCGATGCCCTGCACCAGGACGAGCGTGCTGGCCTTCGAGTAGAACGACGTCTCGCCGGCGCTCTCCACGGCGCCCGCCATGATGGTGCGGATGCCCTGCCGCATCCTGGCCAGTCCCTCCATGCGGACCTCGTATTTCTCGTCCCGCTTGATCGTGGGCAGGAACTCGTCGACGAGATCGAGGAGTACGCTTGCCTCCGCCATGAGATAGACCTGCAGCCGCGCGAGCTCGCGTTCGTAGGGACTGCCGGATTGCGCCTTGGTGATATAGGCGACCAGCAGCGACTTGGTGCGGTCGAGCAGGGTCAGCGCTTCCTCGATGCGGCTCGCCAGAGGCAGGGTCTTGTTGCGCGACAGCTCCAGGTTCTGCAGGTTGACGATGCGCTCGAACACCGCCTGGCCCGCCGGATCGGCGAGCGCCGGCAGCGGCACGCCGGACTTGATCAGCTCGGCGAGGTCGCGGTAGTCCGCCGACGACCATGCCCGGTCCGCTGCCGGATAGGTTGGTGCTGCCTGCTGCGCGGACAGCGGACCGGCGAGAACGAGCGTCCACACGAGCAGCGCCGGTCCGCGCGCGAAAACCTGTCGCAGGATTGTCGAGGCGAGTGACATGGGGCCGGCCTCCCGCGCCGTCTTTGCCGCATCTGATCCCCATTGTGCCCGCGCGACCCCCGCGGCGCAACGTCACTCCGGCAGGCCGAGCACGTGAAAGATCTCCTCCAGCTGGGCATTCATCGGCAGATTGAGCCGCTCGCCGGTCGGCGTCCGGCGGATGAACCATTTGTGATAGATCTCCAGCAGGTCGCGGCTTTCGGCGAGCTGACGGAACGTCGTCTCCACCACGTCTCTGAGCTGCGGGTCGTCCTTGCGGAACATGATGCCGTAGGGATCATAGGACAGATAGTCGCCGACCACGATGAACTCGCGCTGGGCCTGGTGGCGGGCGATGAAGCCGTAGAGCAGCACATCGTCGGTCGCGAACGCGTCGGCCTTGTGCTCGGCGACCAGGGCATAGGAGGCCTCGTGATCACGCGCCGCGACCACGTTCATGCCGATCTTCTGCTTCTCGTCGATCCGCTTGATCGCCTGCTCGTTGGTGGTGCCGGCGGTCACCACCACCACCTTGCCCTTGAGATCGCGGTACGACCGGATGCCGGAGCCGCGCCGGACCATCAGCTTGGTGCCGGTCACGTACATGATCGGCGAGAACGCCACCTGCTTCTGCCGCTCGATATTGTTGGTGGTCGAGCCGCACTCGAAGTCGATCTTGTCGGCCAGCAGTGCCGGAATCCGGGTTTCCGCGGTCACCAGCGCAAAGTCGGTGCGAATGGCCGGCTTGTCGATCTCGCGGCCGATCTCCTCGACGATCGCCCGGCAGAGATCGATCGAATAGCCGATCGGGTTGCCCCTGGCGTCGAGGTAGGACAGCGGGAACGAGGCCTCGCGGTAGCCGATGGTGACGCTGCCGGAATTGCGGATCTTCTTCAGCGTGCCGGCGAGCTGGCGGACCGGCTCCTCCTGCTCCTGCGCGATGGCGGCGGGCGCCAGCATGGCGAAGATGCCGATAACCAGAACCCGCAAGATGGCCCGTCTCATGGTGATCCTCCCGCCGGATCGACTACGGCCGTTTCCGGTCGAATTGAATCGCACCTGATAACCGCCTCGGCCGGAAACGGCCGTAGACTCTTGCGTTTCGCATGTTCTTGGCGGCGAACCGGTATCCACTTCGCCGGAACATGCTGTAGCCGGCTCACGCGGTCGCCGGGTGATGCACCGGCTCGGGGTCATCCATCGGCTCGTGCTCGCCCCTGGGATCCCATTCGCCTTCCCATTTGGCGACCACGCAGGTGGCGACCGAGTTGCCGATCACGTTCGTCGCGCTGCGCCCCATGTCGAGGAACTGGTCGATGCCCATGATCAGCAGCATCCCGGCCTCCGGAATGTTGAAGGTCGACAGCGTGGCGGCGATCACCACCAGGGAGGCGCGGGGAATGCCGGCCATCCCCTTCGACGTCACCATCAGCAGAAAAAGCATGAGGATCTGGGTCCCCAGCGGCATGTCGATGCCGTAGGCCTGCGCGATGAAGACGGTCGCGAAGGTCGTGTACATCATGGTGCCGTCGAGGTTGAACGAGTAGCCGAGCGGCAGCACGAAGCTGACGATGCGGTTGGAGATGCCGAAGCGCTCGAGCTGCTCCACGGTCTTCGGATAGGCGGCCTCCGAGCTCGCGGTCGAGAACGCCAGCAGGAACGGCTCGCGGATGTAGCGCATCAGCGTGAGAATTTTCGGGCTGAAGAATACGTAGCCGGCGGCGATCAGGACAATCCACAGGATCACCAGGCAGAGGTAGAACTCGCCCATGAATTTTCCGTAGGTGACCAGGATGCCGAGCCCTTGCGTGGTCACCGTGGCGGCCACCGCGGCGAACACTGCGAACGGCGCCGTCAGCATCACGTAGTTGGTGATCTTCAGCATCACGTGGGCGATCTCGTCGGCGACCACGACGAGCTGCTTGCCCTTCTCGCCCAGCGCGGTGACGGCGACGCCGGTGAAGATCGAGAACACCACGATCTGCAGGATCTCGTTGTTGGCCATGGCCTCGACGATCGAGCGCGGCACCATGTGGGTGACGAACTCCTTCAGCGTCAGCGACGACACCTTGAGGTTGGTCGAGACGCTGGCGTCGGGCAGCGGCAGGTTGAGGCTCTCGCCCGGCCGCAGCAGGTTGACCATGATCAGCCCGGGCGACAGCGACACCAGCGAGGCCGAGACGAACCAGCCCATGGCTTTCAGGCCGATGCGGCCGATCGACTCGGTGTCGCCCATGTGGGCGATGCCCACCACCAGCATCGAGAATACCAGCGGCGCGATGATCATCTTGATCAGCCGCAGGAACAGGTCGGTGACGATGGAGAAGTAGCCGGCGACCAGCGCCGCCGTCTTCGGGTCGGGAAGCGTCAGGTAGAGGATGTAGCCGATGATGGCGCCGAGGATCATACCGCCGAGAATGAACCAGGTGAACCGCTTGCCCATGTGCCATTCCTCCGCGACGAGGCCTTGCTCCAAGGCTACACGCGAGCGTCGAAAGGCCCAAAAGGATTCGTGCGCGAATTCACCGAATGCCGCTGCCCTCGTAGGATGGGTAGAGCGCGTTCGCGCGAAACCCATCAAGTCGGGGGCGAAGCCGATGGGTTTCGCTGACGCTCAAGCCATCCTGCGCGCCTTTCTGGCCGCCAGGAATTTCTCCATCTCGCGCTGCGGCTCGTCGGTCGCAAACGACGCCGCGAAGGCGTCGATCCCGGCGCTGACCGCGGCGCGCAGCGGCAAATCCTCCCAGGCGCGGATCAGCTTCTTCTGCTGCCTCACCGCATGCGGTCCGGCAGCGAGGATCGCGCTCACGTATCGCTCGACCGCGGCGTCGAGCCCGGCGGCCGGGACGACGCGCTCGACCAAGCCCCAGGCGGCGGCCTCGGCTGCAGAAAAATTCTCACCCAGCAGCAGTATTTCCCGGGTGCGTCCCCAGCCGACCAGCATCGGCAGCAGCGCCGCCTCCACCACAGAGGGGATGCCGAGCTTGACCTCGGGCATGCCGAACTGGGCGGTCTCGACGGCGACCCGCAGGTCGCAGGCCGCCGCAACCTCCATGCCGGCACCAAGTGCGAAGCCCTGGATACGGGCGATCACCGGCACCGGCAGCTCGCGCGGCGCGTGGCAGCAGCGATGCACTCGGGTGATGAAGGCTTTCGCCGTCGAGGCATCGATGGTTGCCATCTCGTCGATGTCGGCGCCGCCGATGAACGCGCGGTCGCCGGCACCGCTGAGGACGACGCAGCGCAGCGCCTCGTCGTGGGCGAGCCCCTCGAACGCCGCCACATAGTCCACCATCAGCGCGCTGTTCAAGGTGTTGAGCTTGCGCGCATTGTTGATCGTCACGTAGGCGACGCGGGCGCTCGGCCCGCGTTCCTCGATGCGCACCAGAATGCGCGGCTCGGTCGTCGTGGTCATGCGATATGTCGTCCGGGAAGGAGGGATGTCATTCGGCGGCGCGCGACGCGTTGTTCCCGACATAGCCATCGCGAGTCTGCGGCAGTTTCCAGCCGAGCATCTTTGCCGCCACCAGGGTGCGCAGGACCTGCGCGGTGCCGCCGCCGATGGTGAACATGCGCACGTCGCGCGCCATGCGCTCGAGCGGAAAGTCGCGGGAATAGCCACGCGCTCCGTAGAGCTGAAGCGCGTCGTTGACGATGCGGATGGCGGCTTCGGCGGCAAAGATTTTGGCCTGCGCCGCCAGCATGGGATCCGGAAAGGCGCTGCCGCCGGGCCCGCGCGAGCGCGCTGCCGCGTACAGCATCAGCTGCGCGGCGGTGAGCTGGGTCTGCATGTCGGCGAGCATCCATTGCAGCCCCTGGAACTCGGCGATCGGCCGACCGAACTGATTCCGCGATTTCACCCAATCGAGCGCGTGGTCGAGCGCGCCGGCCGCGATCCCCATCGCCACCGTCCCGGCGCCGACCCGCTGGCTGTTATAGGCATTCATCAGGTCGGCGAAGCCGCGGCCGAAACCCGACGGCGGCAGCAGCACCATGGCGGCCGGCACCTCGAGATCCTCGAAGGCGAGTTCCCCCTCGGGCATGCCGCGCAAACCCATCGTGGCCTCGCGCCGCGTGACCGTCAGCCCCTTCGCGTCGTCGCGCACCGCCAGGAAGCCGCCGATGCCGAGCTCCTCGCCACGCTCGTCGAACACCCTTGCGAAAATGAGGTGCAGGCGCGACACGCCGGCGCCGGTGATCCAGTGTTTTCTGCCGTTGATCACATACTTTTCGCCGCGGCGGTCGGCGCGCGTGGTCATCGCGGTCGCGTCGCTGCCGGCATCGGGCTCGGTGATGCAGATCGCGGGCTTGTCGCCCGCCAGCACGAGTTCCGCGGCGAGGCGCCTCTGCTGCTCGGTGCCATAGGCCATGACGGTGGAGATCGCGCCCATATTGGTCTCGACCACGATCCGCGCCGTCACCGTGCAGAATTTTGCCATCTCCTCGATCACCACGACAGCGTCGAGGAAGGATCGTCCCTGGCCGCCATAGGTCTCCGGGATGGTCATGCCGAGGAATTTTTCATCGCCCAGCGCGCGCACGATGTCCCACGGATACTGCTCGTCCCGGTCGATCTCCGCGCCGCGCGGCCGCACCACGCGGCGGGCGAACTCGCGGGCGCGCTCCTTGAGCGCAAGCTCGCCGGCGCCAAGCCCGAGATCCATGTGTCCTCCACGCGCTGCCGTCAAAGGTTGCGGGCGTCCTGATTGGACTTGATGAGCTTCGTCAAATACACTTAGCGCTCCCGGTGAACCGGGACCCCGGCCGCCGACGGCCTCGACCTCCGATCGACACGCCATGGCGCTCGCCACAAGTCTCTACCTCGTCTATCTGCTCGCGCCGATCGTCCTCCTGCTGGTCGGCTCGTTCGGAGACGTCTGGTTCAATACGATGCTCCCTTCGGGAGTGACCGACAAGTGGTATGTCCAGGTGGCGTCCGATGGCAGCTTTCGCCGGGCGTTCTGGACCAGCCTGCAGGTCTGCGCCGCCACCTGCGTGCTCGCCGCCCTGGTCGGCATGCCGCTCGCCTACGCGATCTATCGCACCGCCTCGCGTGGCGCCCGCGCCGCAGTCCGGATCGTCTATCTGCTGCCGATCGCGGTGCCGCCGCTGGTGCTCGCCTTCGGCTTCGTCCTGGTGTTCTCCTCCGACACGCTGCCGTTTCTCGGCAGCCTGTGGGTGCTGATCGGCGGGCACCTGGTGCTCACGCTCCCCTACCTGCTGCAGACGCTGGTGGGCGACATGCGCCACCTGCGGCTCGCCGAGCAGGAGCAGGCCGCCGAATCGCTCGGCGCCGGGCTTGCGGCACGGTTCCGCGACGTGGTGCTGCCGTCGCTCCGCCACAGCCTGGCGTCGGGGCTGATCATGGTGGCGGCGCTGTCGATCGGCGAGTTCCAGCTGTCGAACCTGGTGGCCGGCTTTCTCAACCGGCCCTATCCGGTCGTGCTGCTGCAGGCGTTCTACGGCGCGACCGGCTTTGCCTGCGCGGCGACCGTCGTGCTGCTCGTCCTGGCGCTCACCGCCTCCGCCGCCGGCGCCCTGACGGCGCGGGGCGCCCAGGCGGTACACGGGGTATCGGCGTGAGGGCGCCTTCCGGATATGCGGTCGCGCTGGAGGGCGTAAGCTTCGCCTATCCGGGGGCGCGGGCCGGGGTGTCCGACATCGACCTCGGCATCCGCCCCGGCGAGCTGCTCGCCGTGATCGGCCCGAGCGGCTGCGGCAAGACCACGCTGCTGCGGATCATTGCCGGGTTCCTGAAACCCTCGGCCGGCCGCGTGCTCATCGACGGCGCCGATGCGTCCGGGCTCCCGCCGCGCCAGCGCAATGTCGGCATCGTGTTCCAGACCTACGCGCTGTTTCCCCACATGGCGGCCTGGGAGAACGTCGCCTATCCGCTGAAACTGCGCGGCAAGGATTTTTCCGCCCGCCGCGCCATCGCCCGCGACATGCTCGATCGCGTCGGGCTCTCGGCCCAGGCGCAAAAGCTTCCCGGCCAGTTGTCGGGCGGGCAGCAGCAGCGCGTCGCGCTCGCCCGCGCGCTGGTGTTCGAGCCGCGCGCGCTGCTGCTCGACGAGCCGCTCTCCGCGCTCGACGCCGCGCTCCGGCTGGAGATGCGCGACGAGATCCGCCGGCTGCAGCGCGAGCACGGGATCGCCACGCTGCACATCACCCATGACCAGGAGGAGGCGCTGTCGATGGCCGATCGCATCGCCGTCATGAAGGACGGCCGGATCATCCAGGTCGGGCTGCCGCGGGAGATCTACGACCACCCGGCGACGCCTACGATTGCGGCGTTCGTCGGCAATGCCAATCTGTGGGACGGCCGGATCGTGGGAGCGACCGAGGTGGAGACATCGTTCGGCCGGCTGCGGACGCCGCCCCATGGATTTGCCGTCGGCGACGCCGTCACGGTCCTGGTGCGACCCGAGCAGCTGCGCATCGGGCCGGCGCCGGACGGCGTCAACAGCATTGCCGGCACGGTGTCGCGCGACCGCTTCCTCGGCAGCTTTCGCCGCTTCGATTTCCAGGGCCCGACCGGGGTCGTGCTGGGCGAGACCCGGGAGCCGGGCGAGATTTTCGCCGTCCACATTCCACCATCCGCCGTGCAGATTCTGCCGAAGCCCGGTGCTGCCGCGGGATCATGAGAGGGGAGACACCCATGCGGAAAATATTCAGTTGGCTCGCCGTCACCGCCGCGATCGCCGTTCCGTCGCTCGCAGCGGCGCAGACTGTCGCCGACTCGCCCGAGCTCTATCCCGGCGAGAAGGCGCTCTACGAAGCGGCAACCCGCGAGGGCATGGTGGTGTCGTTCGACACCGGCCCGACCTGGGCGAACTGGGCGGCGCAGTTCGCCGCCTTCAAGAAGCGCTATCCGGCCGTGGAGATGACCTACAACGACATCGGCTCGGCGGCCACCGTGGTGGCGCTCGACAAGGCGCGCAATCGCCCGCAGGCCGACACCGCCTACTATTTCGCGGCGTCGGGCATCGACGCCGTCGCCAAGGACGTGGTCGCCCCGTTCAAGCCGGTCAATTTCGACAAGCTGCCGGAGGTTTTTCGCCACCCGGACGGCAAATGGTTCACCATCCACTCGCTGACCATCGCCTTCGTGGTCAATACCAAGCTGGTGAAGGCGGTGCCGAAATCCTGGGCCGATCTGCTGGGATCCGACTACAAGAACGCCGTGGTCTATCTCGACCCGCGGTCGACCGGCCAGGGCCAGGTGCTGGCTTTTGCCACCGCCTACGCCCATGGCGGCAGCGTCGAGAATGTACAGCCCGGCATCGACTATCTGGGCCGGCTGCACAAGGCCGGCAACGTGCTGCGCGTGGTCGGCACCACGCCCTATGCGCAGTTCGTCAAGGGCGAGATCCCGGTGTGGATCTCTTACGAGAACGACGGGCTCAAGGCGAAATACGTCGACGGGCTCGGCGACCAGGTGGCGGTGGTGATCCCGCAGGAGGCTTCCGTGGCGGCGCCCTACGGCATCAGCCTGGTGAAGAACGGGCCGAACCCCAATGCGGGAAAGCTGTGGCTCAACTTCATCATGACCGACATGGGCCAGGGCATTTTTGCCCAGGGTTTTGTCCGGCCGTCGGTACCCGGCGTCAAGCTGCCGGCCGACGTGGCGGACAAACTGCCGCCGGCGCCGCAGGTCCATCCGCTCGACGTGCAGAAGGCGGCGGCGAAGAAGAGCGAGATCGACGCCGGCTGGGCCAAGGCCGCCATCTCCAACGTAGACGCGAACCATGCGCCGGGGAATTTTTCTCGTCCTCGCCGCCCCCGGCGCCGCCGTGCTCGGGTTCTTCTTCCTGTTGCCGCTGGCGGCAGTCTCGCTCGACGCGTTCGTCGACGGCGGCCGGGCGTTCGCCCGCGTCTATCGCAACGACCTGTTCTGGGGCGGCCTGCGCGGAACGCTGGCGCTCGCCGCCGTCGGCGTCGGTGTTCTCGCTGGTCGTCGGCTTTGCGGTCGCGCTGCACCTCTCAAGGGTCTCCGAAGCGGCGCGGACGATCCTGGTGTTCTTCATCGCGCTGCCGCTGACCTTCTCCGGCCTGATCGTGGCCTACGGGTTCATCCTCGCCTATGGGCGCGCCGGCTTCGTCACCCAGCTGCTGGCGCTCGCAGGCCTCGATGCGGCGACGCTTTCCGGCCTGCTCTATTCGCCGGCCGGTCTCGCCTTCGCGTCGTCCTATTATCTGATCCCGCGGGTCGTCATGCTGATGCTGCCGGTACTGCTCAACTTCGACCGGGCGCAGCTGCTCGCCGCCGAATCGCTCGGCGCCACACGCGGCCGGGCCCTCCGCGACGTCATGATCCCGCAAATCCTGCCAACCGCGTTCACCGCGCTCTGCCTGATCGCCGCGGTGGTGATCGGCGCCTACGGCACCGCGCTGGCGCTGGTCGGCACCCGAGTGAACATCCTTCCGCTGCAGCTCTACAGCATGATCTCCGAATCCGGCTCGGACTTCGGCGCGGCGGCCGCGCTTTCGCTCATGCTGATGGCGATGTGCTCCAGCGTGATCGCGGCCGGCGAGATCGTGGCGGCCCGCCGGGAGAAGCCAGATGCTCATGCTTGACGAGAGCGCCGGCGCGCTGTTCGACCCGGCAACGCGACGGCAATTCGATCCCGCGCAACGCACCTGGAGCACTGGCGGACCGCCACGCGGCACCACGGTGTCGCTCGTTGCCGCCACCACCTGGCTGCAGCGGCGCTCCGGCCACCGCCTGCGCCAGCCGGTCGGCGTGATCGGCCCGCGCGAGGCGAGCGCCGAGCAGTTTTCCGCCGCCGAGGCGGTCGGCGCCGCGCTCGGCGCCATCGGTTTTGCGGTCGTGTGCGGCGGCCGCCAGGGCGTGATGGAGGCAGTGTGCCGCGGCGTGGCGGCGACGGGCGGCATCAGCGTCGGCCTGCTGCCCGACGCCGAAGCCGGCGCCGCCAACCTTTTCGTGACCGTGCCGATCGCGACCGGGATCGGCGAGGCGCGCAATGCGCTCGTCGCCCGCGCGGCCTTCTGCCTCGTCGCCATCGGCGACAGTTTTGGCACGCTGTCCGAGGTCGCGCTCGGCCTGCAGTTCGGGCGCCCGGTCATCGGCCTGTGCGGTGCCGCGAAGGTCGAAGGGGTCCGGCAGGTCGCCAGCGCCGACGCCGCGATTGCGGCGGTCGCCGGGGTGGCGCTCGGCCTGTGATCGACGGGGCCGTCGGAACGCCATGCGCCGATCATCGCTGTTGAACGCACATCACCAAACGGCATCGTGTTGACATTGCGGCGCACGGGCTGTCAAACCGGATCGAACGCCCGCCGGGAGATCGCGATGCAGGACCATGTCGCCGCCGCCAAAGTCGTAAAGATGTATTCCGACTTCAAGAGCCCCTACGCGTATCTCGGCTTCGATCCGGGCATGGCGCTGACCGAGCGCTTCGACGTCACGGTGCGGTGGATTCCGTTCCAGCTGCGCATCAAGGGCAAGGGCGAGCGCAGCGTCTATTCCGAGTACAAGGTCAAGTATTCGTATCTCGATGCGCGGCGGTGGGCGAAACCGCGCGGCCTGTGGATCCGCGGACCGCTGAAGATCTACGACTCGACCCCGGCGGCGATTGGCGGCCTGTTCGCCGAGCGGCAGGGCCGGCTCGTCGACTATTGCCGGACCGTGTTCCGGCTGTTCTTCCTGCGCGAGCTCGAGATCGACCAGCCCGCGGCGGTCGCCAAGGTGATCGCCGACCTCGGCCTCTCCGCCGCGGACTATCTCGCCTGGGCCGCGGGCGACGGCAAGGAGGCTTACGAGCGCGCCCAGGAGGAGGCCGCGGCCGACCATGTGTTCGGCGTGCCGTTCTTCATCTTCGAGGACGAGCCGTATTGGGGCCACGACCGCATCCCGCTGCTCGAGCAGCGATTGAGCGAGGCAGGGCTGGAGAGAAAACAGAAAGTCGCCGTGTAGCCGTGTAGGATGGGTAGAGCCGAAGGCGAAACCCATCGCGTGCCGAGCAAAAAAGATTGATGGGTTTCGCAAGAGCTCAACCCACCCTACAGGCAGACCCATGATTGACGTCTATTTCTGGATGACGCCCAACGGCTACAAGGTCACCATCCTGCTCGAGGAGCTCGGCTGGAAGTACAACGTCATTCCGGTGAACATCGGCAAGGGCGAGCAGTTCCGCCCGGAATTCTTGAAGATCAGCCCGAACAACCGCATCCCGGCGATCATCGATCACGATGGGCCGGGCGGCAAGCCCTATGCGATGTTCGAATCCGGCGCCATCATGATGTATCTGGCGGAGAAGAGCGGCTTCAAATTCATGCCGTCCGATATGACCGCCCGCTACGACGTCACCCAGTGGCTGATGTTCCAGATGGCAAGCGTCGGCCCGATGCTCGGCCAGGCGCACCATTTCCGCCGCTACGCGCCCGAGCAGATCCCGTATGCGGTCGAGCGCTACACCAACGAGGCGCGGCGGATCTACGGCGTGATCGACAAGCGGCTCGGCGACACGCCGTTCCTGGCCGGCGACTATTCGATCGCCGACATGGCGACCTATCCGTGGCTGCGGCCCTACAAGTGGCAGGGCCAGGACCTCGACGATTTTCCCAACCTCAAGCGGTGGTATCTTGAGGTGCGGGCGCGTCCCGGGGTGCAGCGCGGGCTCGCCGTGCTGCAGGAGAAGGTCCGGAAGGACGAAAAACATACGCCCGAGGCGTGGAACACGTTGTTCGGCCAGCAGCAGTTCGAGAGACGTTAGGACCAGGAGCTCCATGGCCGCCAACCTGCCGATGCTCACCGGCTACCGGGTGCTGGACTTCACCCAGTTCGTCGCCGGGCCGACCTGCACCCGCATCCTGGCGGAGATGGGGGCCGAGGTCATCAAGGTCGAGCTGGCGCCGTTCGGCGACCGCTCGCGCGCCCAGGGGATCAAGCCGAAGGACAACAAGAAGTCCTCGCAGAGCACCTATTATTTCCAGCACAATCATTCGAAGAAAAGCCTCGCGCTCGACCTCAAGCAGCCGCGCAGCCGCGAGCTGCTGCATGCGCTGGCCCGCAAGGTCGACGTGGTGGTGGAGAATTTCGCGCCCGGCGTGATGGCGCGCAACGGCCTCGGCTACGACGAGCTCAAGGCGCTCAATCCGGCGCTCGTCATGTGCTCGATCTCGTTCGCCGGCCAGTCCGGCCCGCTCGCCGAAAAACCCGGTTACGACTACATCGGCGCGGCGTATGCGGGGGTGACCGGCCTGATCGGCGAGCCCGACCGCAGCCCGGCGCAGCTCACCATCGCGATCGGCGACGTCTCGACCGGGGTGTCGGCCGCGATGGCGGTTGGATTCGCGCTGCTGCACCGCGAGCGCACCGGCGAGGGCCAGCATGTCGAGGCCTCGCTGCTCGATACTTGGTTCCACATGCACGAGGTCAACGTGCCGCGGGTGTCGCTGCGCGGCGACGCGTTCGTCCCCGGGCGCACCGGCTCGCAGCATCCCGACGGCGGGCCGACGGGAAATTTCCGCTGGCGCGGCGATTCTTTCATCACCCTCACGGTCCTGCCGCACCAATGGCCGCAGCTCGTCAAGGTGCTCGGCATGCCGGACCTGGTCGACGACCCGCGCTTCGCCTCGGCGCGTGGCAGGCGCGACCACAACGGGGAGCTGCGCGCGATCATCGAGGCGTGGCTGAAGGATTTTCCCACACGCCAGGCGGCGATCGACGCGCTGGAGCGCGAGCGCATCCCCTGCGCGCCGGTGCTCACCCTGAACGAGGCGATCGCCCACCCGCATCTGCGCGATCGCGGGACGGTCCGCCGCGTGCAAGACCCGCAGATTGGGGCGTTCGACATTCCCGGACCGCCGGTGAAGTTCTCGCAATGGCCCGATCGGGGCGCGCTTGGCGCCGATCTGCTCGGCCAGCACAACGAGGAAATTCTGCGCGGGCTGCTCGACATGTCGGAGGAGGATATCGCCGCCCTCTACGCCGCAAAGGTCCTGGTTCGCGACCCCATGCTGGAAAAATCGGCAGCCACCGTCTGATCGCTCTGACCTGTCACCATGCCTCCGGTCTGGCGCAATCGGCCGGCACGGCCCCCGTGTGCTGGCATCCTTGCGGAAGTGGATTGAATTCCGAATTCGGAGTGCGTAGGCTCGGATTGCGTCATTTCGAGCGCCCGAGGAGCCGTCGTGATCGAACCCCTCGACTTGAAGCCTGCCCTCATCGACCGCGTGCTCGACCGCCTGGTGGCGGCGATCGCCGACGGCACGCTGCCGCCCGGCGAGCGGCTGACCCAGGAGATCGTCGCCGCGAGGCTCGGCGTATCGCGCCAGCCGGTCAGCCATGCGCTGCAGGTGCTGCGCCGCCGCGGGCTGGCGGTGGAGGCCGGCAAGCGCGGCCTGGTGGTGGCGCCGCTCGACGCCGGGCGCTTGCGCGATCTCTACCAGGTGCGGGCGGCGCTCGACGGGCTGGCGGCGCGGCTGGCGGCGGAACGGGCGCGGCAGGGCCTGGTGGCGGCGGCGCTGCGTCGGCAGGCGTCGGCCATCCTGGCTGCCGGCACCCGGCTCGCGGCTCACGGCTCGGTCGGCGACCTCATCCGCGCCGACGTCGATTTCCATTCGCTGATCCACCGCATGTCGGCCAACTCGGCGATCGTCGAGACGGTGGCGGAGGAATGGCCGCATTTCATGCGCTCGATGGGCGTGGCGCTGAGCGATCCCGCCATCCGGGCGCGGATCTGGACGGAGCATGCCGGCATCCTGGCGCGCATTCTCGAAGGCAAGTCCGCCGCGGCGGAAAGTGCCGCCCGGCAGCATACGCTCGGCGCCGGCGAGGACACCGCGCGAAAGCTCGAGGATGTCGCCTCGGTTGCCTGAAAGCCCGACAGACACCGCGAAGGTGGGTCGTACAAGTTGAAGATCATCAGGAGGAAACCATGAAGCTCACATCCCAGCAGCTCAAGGATTTCGACGAGCAGGGTTATTTGTTCCTGCCGAACTGCTTTTCGGAGGAGGAAATCGCTGCGTTGCGCAGCGAAGCGGAAAAAATCTACGCCACCGATCGCCAGGAGGTGTGGCGGGAGAAGACCGGGGCGCCGCGCACGGCGTTTGCCGCCCATACCTACAACGAGGCGTTCCGCATCCTTGGCGCCCACCCACGGCTGACCGAGCCGGTGGAGCAGCTCTTTGGCGAAAAGCTCTACATGCATCAGTTCAAGATCAACGCCAAAGCGCCGTTCGACGGCGAATTGTGGCAATGGCACCAGGACTACGGCACCTGGGCACGCGACGACGGCATGCCCGACGCCCGCGCGATGAACATCTCGGTGTTTCTCGACGAGGTCTTTGCCTTCAACGGACCGCTGATGTTCATCCCGAAGAGCCACAAGGGGGGGACGCAGCAGGCGACCTACGACCGCGAGACCACGTCCTACCCGATCTGGGCGCTCGACAACGCCACGGTGACGCGGCTGGTCGACGAAGGAGGCATCGTGGCGCCGACCGGCAAGCCCGGCAGCGTGCTGATGTTCCATGGCAACCTGGTGCACGCCTCGCCGCCCAACATCACCCCCTACCCGCGCAAGATCGTGTATCTGACGCTGTGCGCGGTCTCCAACCACATCACGAAATTCACCCGGCCCGAATGGATCGCCCACCGCGACTTCACGCCGATCGAGCCGGTGGCCGACGACGCCCTGGTGCGCTACGCGCAGGCATACAGGATCGCCGCCGAGTAGCTTGCCCTATAAGGGCCGGAGCCCACCGCTCCGGCATCGGCTCCGTCTCCCCGCTTGCGGGGGGACGGCCCGTGGCGAGGTTCCTCGTCGGGCCGATGATCCGTCCAGCCATCTCCGGAGACCCGCATGAGCCTGCAGGACAAGCTTGCCGCCAGGATCGCCGCAGACAAGCCGGTTCGCGTCGGGCTGATCGGCGCCGGAAAATTCGGCTCGATGTTCCTGTCGCAGGTCCCGACCATCGCCGGATTGGAGATCGCGGTCATTGCCGACCTCGATCCGGAGCGCGCCCGTGCTGCCTGCCGCGCCGTCGGGTGGGACGAGGCCCGCATCGCCCGGACCCGCTTCACCGACCGGGGAAATGATGCGTGCACGGACGATTCCGTCGAGGTGGTGATCGAGGCGACCGGCAATCCGACCGCAGGCATTGCCCATGCGCTCGCGGCGATCGATTCGGGCAAGCACATCGTCATGGTCAATGTCGAGGCCGATGTGCTGGCAGGCTGGCTGCTCGCCGAAAAGGCGCGGCAGAAGGGAACGGTCTATTCGATGGCCTATGGCGATCAGCCGGCGCTGGTCGCCGAGATGGTCGACTGGGCCCGCTCGGCAGGATTTTCTGTGGCGGCCGCCGGCAAGGGCACGAAATATCTGCCGGCCTACCATAGGGTGACCCCTGACGAGGTGTGGGGTCACTATGGCCTGACCGCCGAGGAGGCCCGAAAGGCCGGAATGAACCCGCAAATGTTCAACTCGTTTCTCGACGGCACCAAGTCGGCGATCGAGATGGCGGCGATCGCCAATGCCTGCCTGCTCGACGTGCCGGAGGACGGCCTGAAATTTCCCCCATGCGGCGTCGACGATCTGGCGCGGGTGCTGCGGCCGAAATCCGTCGGCGGGCAGCTCGAGCACGATGGCATGGTGGAGGTGATCTCCTCGATCGAGCGCGATGGACGGCCGGTGTTTCGCGACCTGCGTTGGGGCGTCTACGTCGTGCTCAAGGCACCGAATGCCTATACGTCAGCCTGCTTTACCCAATACGGCCTGCCGACCGACACGACCGGTCGCTACGCTGCCATGTACAAGCCGTTTCATCTGATCGGCCTCGAGCTGTCGATCTCGGTGTTCAACGCGGCGCTGCGCCACGAATCGACCGGCGCAGCGCGCGAATGGCGCGGCGACGTGGCAGCGGTGGCGAAAAAGGCGCTCCGGGCCGGCGAGATGCTCGACGGCGAAGGCGGCTACACGGTTTTCGGCAAGCTCATTCCGGTGGCACGCAGCCTTGCCGAGGGCGCGCTGCCGATCGGTCTCGCCCACCGGGTAAGGTTGACCCGCGACGTGGCGGAAGGCGCGATCGTGCGATCGGGCGACGTCGTGCTCGACGACGAATCCTCGCCCGCGATCCGCCTGAGGCGGGACATGGAGCGAATGACCGGCATGCCCACGGCCGCATGAGCATGCGGGTCGCTTTTTCTTGGGTGAATTGGCAATCGGCGCCCCCTCTGCCCCTGAGCCGGCGCCGAAGTTACTGCGGTTTGGGGGACTGGAGGGTCACGTACCAAATCGGCAGATTTTGCCAGATTGTGCTGCGCTGCTTGTCTTTCCCGCCGACGCGTTTGGCGTTTCTGCGCGGGTTTGGCGGCAGCTCCGGGTCACTTCACCTTGAGGTTTTCAGCCGAGCTCTTGCCGCGATTGCTCACGATCTCATACTCGACGTGCTGGCCTTCATTGAGCGTGCTCAATCCCGCCCGTTCCACGGCGGAAATATGCACGAACACATCCTGACCACCGCCCTGCGGCTGAATGAAGCCGTAGCCTTTGGTCGGATTGAACCACTTCACGGTACCGGTCGCCATCATCATCTCCTGGGTCCACGAACGCGATCAAGTCGCGGCGACGACAAAGATGGTCATCGCGCCCGCAAGCTGCACCTTCTTCAAGCCAGCCGCAAGAGCAATCGAACGCTATGGTGCTCAAAGAGCACCTCTGCACCTTGTAAATATTGAATAAATTTATGCACCCAAAGCTGAAGCTTTGCGGTGCCTTGGATGGCACGAGCCGGAACCGGTTCCGTGCGAAACGGCCGGTTCCGCGCCCGCCACATTTCTGCCGACCTCGAGCGGACGCCGCTCGGCTCGAAGCCCTTCATGCCGCGTCGCGCAATGCCCGCCGCAGGATCTTGCCGATGTTGGTCTTCGGCAATTCCGACCGGAACTCGACGTGGCGCGGTATCTTGTACCCGGTCAGATGACTTCGGCAGTGGGTGATCAGGGCCTCCGCCGTCAGATCCGCGCTGCGCTTCACCACCACGATCTTCACCACCTCGCCGGACTTCTCGTCGGGGACGCCCACGGCTCCGACCTCCAAGACGCCCATATGCATCGCTACGACGTCCTCCACTTCATTGGGATAGACGTTGAAGCCGGAGACCAGGATCATGTCCTTCTTGCGGTCGACAATGCGGGCGAATCCCGCCTCGTCGACCATTGCGACATCGCCGGTGCGCAGGAATCCATCGGCCATGATCGCATTCCTGGTCTCATCGGGATGCCCCCAATAGCCTGTCATGACCTGCGGGCCGCGCACGCACAGCTCGCCTCGCTCGCCGATCCCGAGGTCGCGCCCGCGATCATCGCGGATCGCGATTTCCGTCGACGGCAACGGCAGTCCGATGGAGCCGTTGTAGTCCTTGAGGTCCAGCGGATTGATGGTCACGGCGGGTGACGTTTCGGTCAGCCCATAGGCCTCGACCAGGGTCTTGCCGGTGACCTGCTTCCAGCGCTCGGCCACCGACCGCTGCACCGCCATCCCGCCCCCGAGGGAGACTTTCAGGCGGGAAAAATCCAGCTTGGCGAAACCCGGATCGTTGAGCAGCGCATTGAATAGCGTATTAACACCGGTAATGGCCGTGAAAGGATGCGCACGCAGCTCTTTCACGAAGCCGGGAATGTCGCGGGGATTGGTGATCAGCACGTTGGTGGCGCCGATCTTGAAGAAGACCAGGCAGTTCGCGGTGAGCGCGAAGATGTGGTAGAGTGGCAACGCCGTGATGATCGTCTCGCGGCCCTCCTCCAGGACCGGTTTCAACCATGCGTGGCCCTGCTGCATGTTGGCCACCATGTTGCGATGGGTGAGCATCGCGCCCTTGGCGACGCCGGTGGTGCCGCCGGTATATTGCAGGAACGCGAGATCGTCCGGCCCGACGTCCACGCGGCTGAACGGCTCGGCGCTGCCCTTCCTCAGGGCCGCCTTGAAGGCTACCGCCCCCGGGATGCGCCAAGCCGGCACCATCTTCTTGACGTGCTTGACGACGGCATTGACCAGAGCACCTTTCGGGAACCCCAGCATATCGCCGAGGCCGGTGGTCACCACGTGCCTGACCGAGGTCCGGTCGATCACCTGCGCGAGCACCGCGGCGAAATTCTCGGCAATCACTATGGCTTCGGCGCCGGAATCCTCAAGCTGGTGCTGCAGCTCACGCGGACTGTACAGGGGGTTGCAGTTCACCACGGTGTAGCCGGCCCGCAGGGCGCCGAACAGGGCGATCGGATACTGCAGGATGTTCGGCATCATCAGCGCCACGCGGGCGCCGCGCGGCAGCTTCAGCGTGCCCTGGAGATAGGCCGCGAAATTCCGCGACAGACGGTCGACCGCGGAGTAGCTGATCGTGGCTCCCATGTTGACATAGGCGGGAAGGGCGCCGAACCTTGCCACGCTCTTTTCGAACACCTCGCCGACCGAACGGTACTCGTCGACGTCCACCTCGGCCGGCACACCCGTCGGATAGCTTTTGAGCCAGGTTTTCTCCATGACGCACCCTCCAACCCGCCGTCGCTACGCGTGACTTGCTTTTTTATTGTTTGGCGCAGTAGACGGTTTGCCACCCGATCGCGCATTGACATTTGTCACAAGTGTCACACACGGGCTCGGCATGCGGGTTCGCACGGGAGCGCCCGGTCATGATCGCGCTGTGGCTCCGATGCTGCCTCGCCATCGAGGCCGCGGGCGCGATCCTGCTCTGGCTGGTGCTGGCGAGCGTCGGCGGCTGGTCGACCCTCGCCTCCGGTCTCGCGGCGGTCGCGATCCTCGTGTGCCTCAATGCCGCAGCGGTCGCGGTCAAGTACGTCATCTCGCGCCGGCATGGCTTTGCGGCTCCGGCCGGGCTCGCGGTCGGGACGGCGCACGCGATTGCGGCGGCAGCCGGCGAGGCCCTGGCTTTCTTCACGGCATTCGCCGTCATTCAGCCGTTCGAGCGATGGTGGATGAAGGGCGACGCGGTCGGACGCCTCGCGCCGGGTCAGCGGCCGGTGCTGCTGATCCACGGCTATTTATGCAATCGCGGCCTGTGGTGGTGGCTGCGGCGCCGGCTGCGGCAGCGGGGAATCGCCGCCGCCACGATCAATCTCGAGCCCCCGCTCGGCGGCATCGACGGCCTGGCCGAAGCGCTGGCGAGACGCATCGAGCTGCTGCTCGGCGAGACTGCGGCCGATCGGGTCGTGCTGGTGGCCCATAGCATGGGGGGGCTGGTGGCGCGCGCCTACCTGCGCCGCCACGGGTCGGAGAAGGTGGTGCGCCTGGTGACGCTGGCAACACCGCATCATGGGACCCTGTTGGCCCGTCTCGGACCGGGTCGGAATGCCCGCGAGATGCGGCCCGACAGCCCGTGGCTCCGGCAACTCGCGACGGGGGAGAACTTCGCGGTGCCGGTCACGAGCATCTGGAGCGCACGCGACGAGCTCGTGGTACCGCAGGACAGCGCCCGCCTGTCCGGAGCCCGCGACGAGATGTTGTCGGCTCCCGGCCACCTGGCGATGGTCTTTTCCCCAACCGTGGCGCGCTTCATCGAGAGCGAGCTGACAAACACTAGAAATGAATCCCACGCAGCAGCTGGGTGAACGCCACCTGGTCGGCGGTCGGCAGCTCGGTCCCGGGTTTTTCGCCCCTGGCGGCCGCCGACTCCGGGAACATGCGGTAGCTGGTATTCATGATGATCTGGGCCACCCGCGGCGAGATTGCGTGGAGAACCTGGCCGAACACGCCGAGGCGCGTGGCGATGCGGACCGGACGACGGACGACGGCGTCGATGACGAAGTCGGCGGCCTCATCCGGCGTCAGCGTCGGGATGTGCTCGTAGAGCCTTGTGGGCGCCACCATCGGGGTGCGCACCAGCGGCAGGTTGATAGTGGTGAACTCGACGCCGCGGTCGAGGAATTCCGACGCGGCGCATCGCGTCCATGCCTCGAAGGCCGCCTTGGAAGCCACATAGGCTGAGAATCGCGGCGCGTTGGTCAGCACGCCGATCGACGACACGTAGATGACCTGGCCGCGCTTCCTCTTCGCCATGCCGGGCAGGAAGCCCAAGGTCAGCCGCAACGTGCCGAAGTAGTTGAGCTGCATGGTGCGCTCGAAGTCGTGCATGCGGTCGTAGGAGTGCTCGATCCCCCGCCTGATCGACCGGCCGGCATTATTGACCAGGATGTCGACGCCGCCGTGCTCGGCGGTGATCTTCTCGACAAGTGCGTCGCACTGGGCCGGATCGGCGATATCCGCCGTATAGGTGACGAGGCTCAGCCCGAGCTTGGCGGCTTCCTCCCGGGTCGCCGCGAGCTTGTCGGCGTCGCGTGCCGCGATGATGGTGACGGCGCCGGCACCGGCGATCTTCAACGCCGCCGCCTTGCCGATGCCGGACGAACCGCCGGTGATCAGCACGATCCGATCGGCGACCCGGCCGCGCAGCGAGCGGTCGATGAACAGATCGGGGTCGAGGTGGCGCTCCCAATAGTCCCACAGGCGCCAGGCATAGTCCTCGAGCGGCGGGACGGTGATGCCGGCCGGCCGCAACAGGGCCTCGGCCTCCCGGCAGTCGAAGCGGGTCGGATAGTTGACGAACCGGAAGATGTCGTCGGGCAGCCCGAGATCCCGCATGATCGCCTTGCGGATGCGGCGGACCGGGGTCAGCGCCATCAGGCTGTCGACGACTCCGCGCGGGATGAAGCCGAGCCACGCAGCATTGACCCGGATCGTCATGTCGGGGGCGTGCGCGGCGCGGGCAAAAATATTGAGCACGTCGCCGACGCGCCGCGGATTCGGATCGATCAGGTGGAAGCAGCGGGAATCCTGACCGTCGAGATGCGCCAGATGGTCGAGCGCCGCCACAACGAAGTCGACAGGCACCAGATTGATCCGCCCGCCCTCGACGCCGATGCTCGGCATCCAGGACGGCAGCAGCTTGCGCATTTTCTGGATCAGCTTGAAGAAATAGTAGGGACCATCGATCTTGTCCATCTCTCCGGTCCGGGAATTGCCCACGACGATGCCGGGCCGGTAGATGCGCCACGGAATACCGCATTCATGGCGCACCACGCCCTCGCCCTGATGCTTGCTGGCGAAATAGGAATGATCGAGGCCGCACGCTTCCGCGAACATGTCCTCGCGGAACACCCCGGGATAGAGACCGGCCGCCGCGATCGAGCTGATATGGTGGAAACGCTTGGCGCCGATCGATTTTGCGAGCGCCACGACGTTGCGCGTGCCCGCCACGTTGGTGGCCATCGCGGTTTCCGGGTCGGCATCGAGATCGTAGACCGCCGCGAGGTGAAAGACATGATCGACCTTGCCGCGAAGCAGGTCCAGATCCTGGTCCGACAAGCCGAGAGCCGGTTTGCGCAGATCGCCGTCCAGCGCGATCGCGCGCTTTGAATCGACCCGCCAGTATTCGCGGAGCTTGCCGACCTCGTCGTCCGATGGCTTCCACATCAGGGCGTAGACGACGGCGTCCGGACGCGCAAGCAGTGTCCGCACGAGCCTCTTGCCGATGAATCCGCTGGCGCCGGTGACGAAATAGATCATGGATCGGACCTCTGAGGATCGGCGACACAATCGGCGCATGGATCGGGCCCGGCGTTGATTTATCTCAAGGCGAGATTGCGGCAATGCGCCTTTATTAATTCAAGTGCGGGCACGGTGCCCCATCCGGACGAAATCATCACAGGAGGTGACCATGTCCAAGAAGCTGAAGGAACTGGCCGGCGAGGGTGGTGACTACCAGCTCGCCACAATGGTACGGGATTCCGCAACGCAGATCTGGCTGGCGGGGCTCGGCGCCTTTGCCAAGGCGCAGGAAGAAGGCACGAAAATCTTCGAGGCCCTGGTTAAGGAAGGCGAGAAGGTCCAGGCGCGCACCACCAAGCAGGCCGGCGAGAGGTTCACCGAGGTGCGCGAGATGGCGACCGGCACCCTGGGCAAGCTCGAGCACGTTTTCGAGCAGCGTGTCGCCCAGGCCCTCCACACCCTCAACGTGCCGACCAAGAAGGACATCGACGGTCTGTCGAAGCGTATCGCCGAGCTCACCGCCGTTGCCGACAAGCTCTCCGCCACGATGAGCCACCAGAAGCACTAATCCTGACAGAGCCGCGACGGCCGCCTGCCGCCGGCGCGGCTCGGGTTGCGGGTCCGAGGTGGCAAGCTCCGGTCCGCGACCGAGCAAGTTCCCGAGGAGAGCAACGTGACATACCAAGCGAGGGGACTTGCGCTCGCCGGCGGCGGCCCATTGGGGGCGATCTACGAGATCGGCGCGCTGCTGGCGCTCGACGAGGCCCTCCGCGGCTTCGATCTGGTTGACTGCGACATCTATGTGGGCGTCAGTTCCGGCGGCTTCATCGCGGCCGGACTGGCCAACGGGCTGACCCCACGGACGATGTACGAAAAATTCATCGAGAGCGACGCCGCCGACGATCCGTTCGAGCCCGACGTCCTGCTGCGGCCGGCGATCGCCGAGTATGCGCGGCGGCTTTCGTCGCTGCCGCGCCTGATCACCTCCGCGGCGCGGCGATATCTCGAAAGCCCGTGGTCCCGCGGGTTCTTCGAATCCTTCCAGCGACTCGCCAGGGCGCATCCCGACCGGGGTGTTCGACAATTCGGGCATCAATGACTACCTGAACAAGCTGTTCTCTGCGCGCGGCCGCACCAACGACTTTCGCCGGCTGCGCAGCAAGCTGTTTCTCGTCGCGACGGATCTCGATTCCGGAGAGGCCGTCCCGTTCGGCGCTCCGGGACGCGATCACGTGCCGATTGCCCGGGCCGTGCTGGCGAGCGCTGCCCTGCCTGGCCTGTTTCCGCCGGTGGAGATCGAAGGACGCCATTACGTCGACGGTGCTCTGGTCAAGACGCTCCATGCATCCGTCGCGCTGCGCGAGGGTGCCAAGCTCGTCATCTGCATCAATCCGCTGGTGCCGTTCAACGCCGACACGTCGCCGCGCGACGCCAACCAGGAACGCATCAAACTGGTGAAAGGCGGGACTGCCTACGGTGCTGTCCCAGACCTTCCGAGCGATCATTCATTCGCGCATGCAGGTGGGCATCGAGCGCTATCGGAAGGAGTTTCCGGACGCCGACGTGGTGCTGTTCGAGCCGAGCCGCGACGATGCCGAGATGTTCTTTGCCAATGTGTTCAGCTACGCGGACCGCCGTCGCCTGTCCGAGCATGCCTATCAGCGCACCCGCGAGGCCTTGGTGAGGCGCCACGATGAGCTCGCCCCGATCCTCGCCCGGCACGGGGTGACGATCGATCGCGCGGTGAGCGCCGATCCGCGTCTGACACTGGTCCGTGACACTCATCGGCAGCGTATCGGCGCCGCACAGCAACTCGACCGAACGCTTTCCCGGCTCGAGACGCTGCTCGTGACCGCTGAGAGACCTGCGGCGCGCCGCTCCGGCGCCTGAGGCGTCGACGATCGGCATTCGATCGAGGAGATGCAGACATGCTGAAGGCCCGATGGAAGCCCTTTCCCTATGGCGACGTCGTCCATGACTATGCTGGCGCACGGCTCAAGAAGCACTGGGCCCGGCTGCATCAGGGCGATTGCGAGCCCTATCCGGATCCCGCGAGCCTGAAGAAATTCACCGCCTATCCGGGATTGAAGCCGTCGACCTCGCTGGAGGATGCGGCAGACACGCTGCAGGATGCCTGGCGGGCCTATCATCGGGGAGATTTCGGGCAGGCGATCGAGCTCGGCGTCGCCGTTGGCCGGCTCGGCTACAACGTCGCCAACAAGGCCGCCAACGTCTACGCCACCTATCTGGAAACCAGCGACAGCGCCCGGCTCGAGCTGTTCCTCGAATTGGCGAGGCGCGCCGAGGAGCTGCAGGCCCACGCCAAGACCGTGGCGAATGCCTGGTATTTCCATGCCCAGGCGCTCGGCCGTTACAGCCAGGGCATCTCGGTCGTCAAGGCACTGGCCGCAGGCCTCGGGTCCAAGGTCAAGACCAGCCTCGAGCGCGCGATCGCCCTGGAGCCGCGCCACGCCGACGCCCATATCGGGCTCGGCGCCTACCACGCCGAGGTGATCAGCAAGGTGGGGGTGACTGATCGGGCGGCCTGACCTACGGCGCCAGCAAGGATGCGGGTGTCAAGCACTTCGAGACCGCGCTGAAGCTCAACCCGCATTCGGCGATCGCGCGGATCGAGTATGCCAACGGCCTGGTCATGATGTTCGGCAAGTCGCAAATCGACGCAGGCGACGCGCCTCTACGAGGAGGCCGCCGCGTCGACGCCGATGGACGCGATGGAGCGGCTCGACGTGGAGCTGGCGAAATCGGAGCTCGCCGACTGAGACAGGTTCAGGTCATGGCGCGAAAGCGTTTCGGCACGCGCCGTGGCGCCGCAGGCGACCGCGTCCGGCGGCGGGCGGGCGCAGGGGCGGGTTCCGGGTCGGCGCTCTTCGAACCGGGTTCGAGGCTGTTCGACTCCGGCTCGACGCTCTTCGACTCGGGCGCGACCCTCTTTGGCGATTGCAGCACCGGCCACGGCTCCATGAGCACGTAGTAGAGCAGCTCCTCGAATTCCGGCTTGAACCGGGCGATCACGGCCTCGGGATCCGGCACCAGCGCCGCGTCGGTGATCAGCCCGAACTGCACCTGGCCATTGAACGACAGGATCGAGACTCCCATGCCGATGTCGCCGGATTGCGGCACCCAGAACATCATCTGCTCGATCCGCGACCCCGCCAGGTAGAGCGGCACCTGGGGGCCGGGCACGTTGGTCATCACCGCGGTGGCGCGGCTGAGCAAAAGGTCGAACAGCTTGTCCTGCACGAGCTTCGGCGCATGGCCGAGCGCGGTGAACAGGCCCAGCGTGACCGCCGGCTCGTAGGAGTTCTTCAGCACCTCCATGCGCCGGTGCACCTCGCGCAGCCGCTCCAGCGGGTCGTCAATGCCGACCGGCAGCACCACCGCGATGATGCCGAACCGGTTTCCCAGCTCGCTTCGTCGCCGGGGGGGCGAAGGTTGATCGGCACCAGCGCACGCACCTCGACGCCGGCGGTGGAATCGCCTTTGTCGCGCAGATAGCCGTGCAGAGATCCGGTCACGGCGGCAAGCAGCATGTCGTTGACGGAGCAGCCGAGCGCCCGGCTGACCGCCTTGACCTCGGGAAGCGCGATCGGGTCGGTCCAGGCCACGCATTTGTGCCCGCTGGGCCTTCCCTTGAAGCGGGTCGGGGTATCGGCGGGCATGAACAGGAGGTAGCCGAGTTCCGCCGCGATGCCCGTGCCGTCGAGAACGGCGCCCGTTCCTTCGATCGCATAGTCGAGAATCCTGCCGGGATCCGACGCCACCGCCAGGGACCCGCGGAGCACATCGCCCGATGTCCGCCACCCCCACTGGACGGCGTCGGTGACCGGCGCCAGCAGCGACAGCCAGGAGCCCTCCTCGCGCCGGCGTGCCCGGGAGGGCGGCCGGTCCGGCTGCGCGTCGGCCTCACGGTCGGCGAGCGACATCACCACCCCCATCAGCGCCATGCCGTCGCCGATCGCGTGATGGATGCGGCTGACCAGCGCGGCCCCGCCCTCGAAATCCTCGACGATGTGGAACTGCCAAAGCGGATGCGCGAGGTCGAGCGGTTGCGACGCCAGTCCGGCGACGTAGCGCTGGAGCTCGGCCTTTCCGGCTGGATCCGGCAGACGCACCCGCCGGATATGGCGGTGGATGTCGAAATCCGGATCGTCGCGCCACCAGTTGCCGCCGAGGCCGAGCTCGGCGCGTTGGCGAAATCGCCGGTAGTCGAGGAGCCGCGTGGCGAGCGTTCGCTGCATCCGGTCGACGTCGACCGGCCCGGCGAGCTTCATCACGCCGAGGATGACCATCCGGTTGGCCGGCCGATCCATGCGCAGCCATGTGGTGTCGACCGGCGTCATGCGTTCGCGACTGGGCATGTCGGTTCCTTCGCGGACTTTGCACCATAAGAGCCAATTCCGGGCTCGGCGAAATGATTTGGATCAAGTCGGAGCGGTTCCGGATTTGCTAGTTTTCTCTCGAGAACGTCGGGACCGGCGAGCCATGAGCGAGACCCAGCGGATCATCGAACGCCTCCACAGTCAGTTGGACCTGGCGGTCCGATTGCGGACCGGCGCCAAGGCCGATCCAGCGTCAGCCGAGAGACGCCAGAACCTGCGCGCCTGGCAGACCGTGCGGCTCGCCCGCACCCATGCGGATCTCCTGGCCAGCCCGCGGTTCGGACTGGCGGCGACCTTCTTCCTGACCGAACTCTACAGTGCCAAGGACATCACCTCACGGGACGAGCAGGTTCGCAGCGTCGTCCCGGTGATGACCCGGCTGCTGCCGGCGTCTGCCCTGGAGACGGCGTCCGATGCCATCGAACTCGACGCGCTGTCGGAAGATCTCGACGCCGCCATGGTGACCGCCCTGGGGCCTCGGATCACCAGCATCGACGCCGCCGCCTATGGTCGCGCCTATCGGCAGGTCGACCGTCGCGACGACCGCGAGCGGCAGCTCGAGCTCGTCCGCCATCTCGGGACATCGCTCGATCGCCTGGCGCATCAGCGTTTCTCCGGCATGATGCTTTCGCTCATGCGCACGCCGGCGCAGCTTGCCGGGCTGGGTGATCTGCAGGAATTCCTCGAGCGCGGCTACAAGGCCGTGCACAAGATGGGCAGCGCCGACGACTTCCTGGACCTGGTTGTCGGGCGCGAGCAGAGACTGCTCGAAGGTCTGCTCGCCGGCAGCGACAGCTTGCTCGAGGAAGGCCCGACGCCGCAGGCCGCCTGAGCGATCAGCTCGCAAGCGTGCGCGCCGGTGAGGCGCGTTGCACTCAGGCCGCCAGCCGGTTCTTGTACCATACGCCGCCCTTCATGATCGCCGAGAGATACCGGCCCTGGTCCTGAAACAGGCCGAGATCGCTCGTGGGGTCGCCGTCGACGACCAGGAGGTCCGCATAGGCGCCGGGCACCAGCTCGCCGAGCTCGCCCGGCTTCTGCAGAATCTCCGCGTTCACCACGGTCGCCGACCGGATGATCTCCATCGGCTTCATGAGGTCGGAACGGATCAGGAATTCCCGGCTCTGGTCGTCCTGCAGCTGGCCGAGCAGATCTGTGCCGAAGCCGATCCTCACCCCGGCCCGCCGCGCGATCTCCACCGACCGCAGCCCGGCCTGAAGCACCACCTCGTTCTTCTGCAGGCTGTACTCGGTCAAGCCGTAGTCGCGGCCGCGCCGGCGCATCGAGTCGTAGGTGACGAGAGTGGGAACCAGGAACGCCTTCTTCTGCGCCATGATGGCGGCGGCCGGCTCGTCGATCAGGTTGCCGTGCTCGATGGTGCGCACGCCGGCCTTGACGGCGCGCTGGACGGCGATCGACGAATAGGCGTGGGCCGCGACGTATTTTCCCCAGTTGGCCGCCTCCTCGACCGCGGCCTCGATCTCGTCGATGCGGAACTGCAGGCTTTCCAGCGGGTCGCTCTGGGAGGCGACGCCTCCCGACACCATGATCTTGATCAGGTCGGCGCCCTTGCGCAGCTCGTCGCGCACCGCCTTGATCACGTCGGGCACGCCGTCGGCGACCCGGGCCGTGTAGGTGAGCCCGGAGCAACAATCGCAGGCGAAGGCTTTTTGCGTGCGCTTGCGGAAGTCGCCGTGGCCGCCGGTCTGGCTGATCGCCTGGCCGGAGATGAACAGCCGCGGCGCGTCGAGCAGCCCCTGCTCGATCGCCGCCTTCATGCCGAAATCGCCGCCGGCGGTGTCGCGCACCGAGGTGAAGCCGCGCATCAGCGAGTTCCGCAGCGCCAGGCTGCCCTGCATGGCGAGCAGGGTCAGCGGCACGGCGTCGAGCAGGCCGATATTCACCTCGGTCAGGAAGATGTGCAGATGCGCGTCGATCAGGCCCGGCATCAGGGTCTTTCCCGCAAGGTCGACGCGCATCGCCTGCGCGGCCGTGATCGGCCGGTCCGCCACCTCCTTGACCCGGTCGCCTTCGACCAAGACCTCGATGCCGTCGATCGGCTCGGCCTGTCGGGGGTCGAGAAACCGCCCACCGGAGAACAGGAATGATGACATGCTGATGTGTGTCCTGGATTGCGGGGCGAGGTCGGTCAGGCGCGACAGGGAGCGTGGCATCTCTCGCGGGGCCCTCGGAGGACGAAATTATCGGCGAGCGGCCAAAACCTTTCAATCGGTTTTGCCGGCGCACCGGCATTGACGCCTCCGGCATGCCGGATATCGTGTCGCCGGACCCGGCCGACACAGGAGTGATCGTGGCCCTTCTGGAAGTCCGCGGCGTGACGAGAAGCTTCTACGGCGTCAGCGCGCTCTGCGGCGTCGACCTCGACGCGGAGGAAGGCCGCATCACCGGATTGATCGGACCGAACGGCGCCGGCAAGACGACGCTTTTCAATTGCATATCGGGGCTCGTTCCCCCGGATTCCGGCTCGGTGCGTTTCGCCGGCCGCGACATCACCGGCCGGCGCTCCGACGAGATCACGCGCGCGGGACTTTCACGGACGTTCCAGATCGCCCGCGGCTTTCCCCGGCTGACCGTGCTCGAGCATCTGTTGCTCCACGGTCCGGATCACCCGGGTGAGCATCTGGGCGCGGCGCTGAGACGATCGGCACCGATGCTGCGTCGCGAGGAGACGTTGCTCGCGCATGCGGTCGCGGTCGCCGAGCGGCTCGGCCTGGCGCGCATGCTGGAAAGCCGGGCCTCGGAGCTTTCGGGCGGACAGAAGAAGCTGTTGGAGATCGGCCGCGCGCTGATGGCGGAGCCGAGGCTCATCCTGCTCGACGAGCCCGTCGCCGGAGTGAACCCGACGCTGGCGCGCGAGATCGGCGAGACCCTGCGCGGTCTCGCCGCCGACGGCATCACGATCCTGCTGATCGAGCATCAGATGGATACGATCTCGCGACTGTGCGACCACGTGATCGTGATGGCCGAGGGGCGGCGGCTGATCGAAGGCTCGTTCGCCGAGCTCGCCCGCAACCCGCTGGTGCAGGACGCCTACATGGGACGCAGCAAATGGGCGTCCTGACGGTCTCCGGGATTGCGGCCGGCTATTCGGCGGCGGACGAGGTCCTCAAGGATCTCGACTTTGCCGCCGACGAGAGCGAGATCGTCTGCGTGATCGGACCCAACGGCGCCGGGAAGTCGACCCTGCTGCGGGCAATCGCCGGGCTGCTGCGGCCGTCGCGGGGCAGCATCGTCTGGAACGGCCAATCATTGACGGATCGCACGCCGGCCGAGATCGCACGCCTGGGCATCGCCTATGTGCCGCAGGAGCACAACATCTTCGCCACCATGACGGTGCGCGAGAATCTCGAGATCGGCGGCTATGTGGATCCGGCCGGCACGCCGGCGCGGATCGCCGAGGTGATGGAGCGCTTCCCGCTGCTGGCACAGAAGCGGCGGCACGTGGCCCGCACGCTGTCGGGCGGCGAACGGCAGATCCTCGCCATGGCGATGGCGCTGATGGTGGACCCGAAAATGCTGCTGCTCGACGAGCCCTCCGCCGGTCTCTCCCCGCTCGCCGCCGCAAAACTGTTCGACACCGTGGTGGCGATCAAGCGCGGCGGGATCTCGGTGGTGCTGGTCGAGCAGAATGCCGACCAGGCGCTGGCGATCTCCGATCGCGCCTACCTGCTGGTCGACGGCCGCAACAGGAGCACCGGCCGCGCCCGCGATTTTTCCACCGACCCCGACATCCGCAAGGCCTTCCTCGGCGGCTGAACCTGCCGGCGCCGGCCGGCCCCACGACAAGGATCGACCTCATGTCCACTTCAAGCCTGGCTTCACGCCGCACCATCATCCGGGGCGCTGCTTCTGTCGCGGCCGGTGCCTTGATATGTCCCCGGATCGGCGGCGCGCAATCGCCGGCGCTGCGCCTCGGCGTGCTCACGCCGCTGACCGGCGCCGGCGGCTTCGATGGCCCACGCATGCTCAAGGCGATGCAGGCGGTTGCCGCCGAGGTCAATGCGGCTGGCGGCATCCGCGGCCAGAAGGTCGAGCTCGCCATCGAGGACGACCAGACCAGCCCGGAGGCCGCCGTCCGCGCCGCCCGAAAGCTCATCGACGTCGACAAGGTGCCGGTGATCATGGGCACCTGGGCCTCGGCGGTCACCTCCGCGGTCGCGCCGGTGTGCTGGGAAAGCAAGACCTTCCTGCTCACCTGCTCCGGCGCCGACACCATCACCCAGCTGCCGCATCAGGGTTATCTGGTCCGCACCCAGCCCAACAGCAACCTGCAGGCCACCAAGCACGCCGAGTTCATCGCCGGGCTCGGCATCAAGCGCGTCTACATCATGTCGATCCAGGCGCCGTTCGCGCTGCCGACGCAACGGCGGCTCGAGGAGGTGCTGGCAAAGAACGGATCGGCGATGACCGGCGCGCTGATCTACGAGAAGGACAAGACCACCTATCGCTCGGAGGTCGATCAGGCGCTGCGGGCCAACCCCGACCTGATCTATCTCAATGGCTATGCGCCGGACGTCACCGTGCTCATGCGCGACCTCTATCGGGCGGGGTTCACCGGGCCGCGCGTCGCCCAGTCCTATGCGCTCACCAGCAAGGTGCTGGAATCGCTTCCCGCCGACGTCACCGAGGGTGCCTATACGGTGCAGCCCTCCGCCGACGTCGGCTCGCCGGCCTACGCCATGGCGGCCAAGCGCCTCGGCGTCAGCGATCCCGACACCTACGAGTGTCAGGCCAACGACTGGATGAGCCTCGTCTGCCTGACCATCGCCAAGGCGCAGGCCGCGACCGGGACCGCGTGCCGGGACAATGTGCGGAAGATATCGCAAGGCTCGGGGGTCAAGGTCACCTCGGCGGTCGAGGGCCTGAAGCTCCTGGCCGAGGGCAAGGAGATCAACTACGAGGGCGCGAGCGGCCCGTGCGACTTCACTGACATCGGCGACATCCTCGACTGCAAGTTCCGCTACAACAAGGTGGAGGCCGGAAAATTCAACCTGGTGAAGATCGTCTGAGGGACCCGCGGCTTTGCCGGTGGAAATCCTTCAGCTCGTGCTCAACGGCGCCATGGCGGGTACCATCCTGGCGCTTCCCGCCATCGGACTGACCGCGATCTTCGCGGTGCTGCGCTTCCCGAACTTCGCGCTCGCCTCGCATGCGACCGTCGGGGCGTTTGCGGGCTACCTCGCCAACGTCGCCTGGGGCTTGCCCATCATCCCGTCGCTCGCCTGCGCCTTCGTGGTCGCGGGCTCTCTCGGGGTCATGAGCGACGAGCTCGTGCTCAAGCCGTTCCGCGCCTCGGGCTCGATCACCACGGCGATCGGCTCGATCGCTCTCACCATCGCGATCGAGAACGTCGTGCGCTTCATCTTCGGCAACGAGCTGCGCGGCTACGACCTGGCGCTGCGCCGCGACTGGCGCTTCGACGGCATTCGCATCGGCCCGCAGCAGGTCGAGAACCTGGCTCTCGCCGTTGCCGTCATGGCGGCGGTCTTTCTGTTCCTTGCCTTCACCCGCGCCGGCAAGGCGATGCGCGCGGTTGCCGACAATCCGACGCTCGCCGACATCAAGGGCATCGACGCGGCGGTCGTCGCCCGCAGCGTGTCGTTCGTCGGCATGGGGCTAGCAGGCCTCGGCGGCATGCTGATCGGCCTCGACTCGACCATCGACCCGCTCACCGGCTTCCGCTCCATCCTGTCGGTATTTGCCGCCGCGGTAGTCGGCGGGCTCGGCAGCATTCCGGGCGCCGTGATCGGGGCGCTCACGGTCGGCATCGGCGAGGAGCTTTGTCTGTTGTTCCTGGCGCCGAATTATCGCAGCGCCGTCGGCTTCCTCGCCATCCTGCTGGTGCTGACGTTCCGCCCGCGCGGGATTCTCGGCGCCAGGGCCTATTAGGAGAGTTTTGGGCGCAATGGAGAACTACGTCATCGCCATGGGGGTCTCGGCCGGTATCTACGCCCTGATGGCGCTCGGGCTCAACGTGATCTGGGGCATGGCCGGGCAGGTCAATCTCGGGCTGGTGGGATTTTTCGGCGTCGGCGCCTATGTATCCGCTCTCGTCACGCTCAAGCTCGGATTTCCGATTGTCGCCGGCATGATCTGCGGGGCGCTGGCCGCCGCTCTGGTCGGCGGGATCGTGTGCTGGGTGACGGCGCCGTTGCGCGGCGACTATCTGGCGATCGTGACGCTGGGCTTCGCCGAGACGATCCGCATCGTCGCCAGCAACGAGATCTGGCTCACCAACGGCACCGACGGCATTTCCGGCATCCCCGGTCCGTTCCGCTCCGCGCTGGGGCCGAGCGAGTTCAATCTCCTCTATCTCTGCCTGGTCGCCATGGTGGTCACCGCCGCGTTCTTCGTGGCCGAACGGGTGAGCTGGTCGCCGTTCGGCCGGGTGCTCCGTGCGATCCGCGACGACGAGCAGGCCGCCGCAGTCGCCGGCAAGTACACCATCGCCTTCAAGATCCAGGCCTTTGCGCTGGGCAGCGCGGCGCTCGGCCTCGCCGGCGCGCTCTACGGCCATTACACCTCCTACATCGCGCCGGATCTCTTCGTGCCGCTGCTGACCCTCTACATCAAGCTCTCGCTGCTCGCCGGCGGCCTCGGCAACAACCGCGGTGCCGTGGTCGGCGCCATCGTGGTGGTGTTCTTCCTCGAGTTCGACGCGCTTCATCGTGCCGCTCGTCCCCGGGCTCGCTCCCGTCCAAGGCGCAGCTTTGAGGGAAATCCTTGTCAGCGCCGCCCTGATCGTCATTCTCCGCTACCGCCCGCAAGGCTTGGTTCCGGAGGAACGGATGCACCCGGTCATCGCCCTGCCCCAAATCATGGGCGACCCGGCGAAATCAACGGAAGGCCGCCCATGAGTCAGGCAAAGCAGCAGATCACCATCGCCGATGTCGCCGGGATCATGAACATCGCCGCGACGCAGGCCGAAGCCGGCGTCGCCTTCGGCGCCGTCGACGATCTGGCGAAGCGCACCGTCGGGCACACGCTGTTCACGGTCATGCGCAATCTCGACCAGACTGCCGAGGTCGAGCGCCTCTATTCCAGCGACCCCGCCGCCTACCCGGTCGGCGGACGCAAGAAGAAGGAGGGCACGCGCTGGGGCGGCATCGTGCTCGACCGCGGCGAGGTCTTTCTCGCGCCCGACCCCGATGCGCTGCGCGCGGCCTATCCGGACTACGAGCTGATCGTCAGCCTCGGCATCGGCGCGATCCTCAACATCCCGATCTGCTACGCCGGCCGCTGCATCGGCACCATGAACCTGTGCGGCAAAGCCGGCCAGTATGGCGAGGCCGACATCCCGACCGGAAAGGTTCTGGCGGGGCTCTTGGTGCCGATGGTGATCAGTAGGATGGGTTGAGCATTTCGCGAAACCCATCACTTTGTTTGCTCATCTTGATTGATGGGTTTCGCCATAGCCCGCGAAGACGGGCGTAAACGCCCTGATGGCTCAACCCATCCTACAAGATCGTGTTCGTCCGGATGTCTCTGGGCGCATTGGTCAGCGTCTCGGGTTTCTGGCCGATCACCACGGAATTGTCGATGCGAAAGCCGCCGAGGCCGTAGACGTAGATGCCGGGCTCGACGGAAAACACCTCGCCCTTCAGCAGCGGGCGGTAGCAGAACGGCATGTCGTCGGGATATTCGTGGCCCTGCACCCCCATGCCGTGGCCGGTGCGGTGCAAAATGTTCTCGCCGAATCCGGCCTTCTCGATCACCGCCTGGGCGGCTGCGTCGATCGCCGCCACCGGATTGCCGGCGACCGCCGCGATGGTGCCGGCCTCGTTGGCGGCGCGCGCCGCCTCGTAGAGCGCCGCCTGCTGGTTGGAGGGTTTTCCAACGAAGAAGGTGCGCTCGTTCTCGGTCATCATGCCGTTGAGGCGGACGTTGCAGATGTTGACGATGCCGTGGCCCTTCTCGATCGTCGCGCCGGTCGGCATGCCGTCACCGTGGGGCGAGGCCGAGGCCGGTCCGCTCAAGGTCATGCAGCGGATCTCCGCATTCTCGCCGGGAAGGCGCTTTGCCGCCTCCTCCGAGATCATCGCCGCGATGGAGAAATCGAGCTCCTGCAGGCGGCGACCCGGGCGGATATTTTCCAGATAGCGCTGCTGGCCCCAATCGGACAGCGACCCGGCGGCACGGTGGACGACCAATTCCTCCTCGCACTTGACGAAGCGCATCTCGCGCAGCGTCGACAGGCACGCCACCAGCTTGAGGTCGGGCAGCAGCGCCGCGACCCGCGCCAGCGGCCCGCCGGCGGCGTCGACCCCGATGGCTGAGCGCGCAAGGCCATGCTGCCGCAGCAGGTCGGCCACCATCTCGGCCCACTGGACGCGGACCGGCACCCGGTTGGTCGTGCGCGGATGCTCGCTCCAGATGCTGACGTCGCTCACCCACATCACCCCGCGCTCGACGGTGCCGCGCACATGATTGGTGGAGAGCTCGTTCATCACGGCGAACGGCTCGCCGTCGCGCGGCATTACGACGACGATCGGCCGCTCCCACAGCTGGACGTCGACGTGGAAATTGGTCGCCCATTGGAAGAAGTCGCCGGTGAGGAAGGCCAGCGCGTCGAGCCGGTTCGCCTCCATGGTCTTGCGCATGATGTCGCGGCGGTAGTCGAAGGTCTTCTTGCTCAGAAACGCCATCTTGGATTCCCTTCTTCTCGTATTGAACATTGAAACCTGCGGTCAGCGGCCGTATTTCCGCTGCAGCACCGATTGCGACACGACCGTGATGGCGACCGTCACCAGCATCAGCACGAATGCCAGCGCGGCGCCGAACGGCCAGTTCTGCGAGCTCGCGATCTGGTCGTAGATGGTCTGCGCCATCATCTGGAAACCCGGCCCGCCGAGCAACAGCGGGGTCGCGTAGGCGTTCATCGTCAGGATGAAGCCGAGCGAGGCGCCGGCGATGACCCCCGGCATGGCGAGCGGCAGGATGATGCGGGCGAGCACCGTTGCCGGCGGAGCGCCGAGCGTGCGGGCGGCCTCCTCGAGCGAGCCGTCGATGCCCTCGATGACCGCCTGGAGGGTGAGGATCATGTAGGGCGTGATGATCGCCACGATGCCGATGAGCACCGCCGTCTCGGTGTAGAGAATGCGCGTCGAGGGCCGGATCAGGCCGACACCCGCCAGCGCCACGGTGGCGAGACCGCGGGTGTCGAGCAGCGCCATCCACCCGGCCGCACGCACCACGTTGCCGACCAGCAGCGGAAACACCACGAGCACGACCAGGAAGCTCTTGAGCCGGGTCCTGGTGCGCGCCAGGAAGTAGGCGGTCGGAAAGGCGAGCACCAGGCTGATCACGGTGCAGACCAGCGCCACCCGCAGCGTGGTCCACAGCACCCGGTGATAGAACGGGTCGGCCAGGAATTTTCCGTAGTTCTCCGCCGTCAGCGCGTCCTGCATGAACTGCCCGGGCACGAACCTGTTGAGGCTGTAGCGCAACATGATCAGCATCGGCGCGACCAGCGCGACGAGGACGACGAACGTCGCCGGCCCGACGAGCGCCAGTGCGGTCACGGATCGTGTGCCGGGGGAGGAAACGGCGTCACGCACGAGGACCCGCCGTCAACTGAGGAAGCTCTTGCTCCACCACTCACCCCACGCGGAAAAATTCGCCGCCACATAGGCTTGGTCCTCCTCGAAGAAGTTGGCGCGATCGGCCTCGGAAAAACCGATCTCGCGCATCACCTCGTCGGGAACCCCGGAATTGGTGACGGTCGGCACGTAGCCCATGCTCTTTGCAAACCCCGCCTGACCGGCCGGGCTGAGCATGGCGTCGAGATAGGAAAAGCCGCAGTCGGGAGCCCGGGCGTTCTTCGGCACGGCGGCGCGATAGACCACCGGCACCGCTCCCTCCTTGGGCACCGCAGTTCTCAGCGGCATCCCGGACTGCTGCCACATGTAGCCGCGTGCGCGCCAGTTCGGCGTGAGCCAGACGTCGCCCTGCTTCAGCCCCGCGGCCAGCGCCTCCTGGGATGGGTAGACCCGCGGCTCGAGCGCCTTGAGCTCCATGAGCATCGCCTTGCCGACCTCGTAGTTCTTGGCATTGCCTCCCGCCAGGATCGCCGCAATGGCGAACCAGTTGACCCACAGGTGGCGCTGGATGCCGACGCGTCCGCGGTACTTCGGGTTCCAGAAGATCGCGTAGCTCTCCGGCGCCGCCTTGATCTCATCCTTGTTGTAGACGATGACCTGGGCGCTGTAGATGTGCGGCACCGACCAGGGGTCGGCGAATCCGTCGCGAATATTTTTGGCATTGGGAATTTTCGCGAGGTCGAGCTCGCGCAGCACGCCCGCCTCACGGATCTGGAACATGTCCGGCACGTTGAGATGCACGACATCGATCGAGCCGCGCGGCAGCGGGCGTTCGGCCAACAGCTTGGTGATGCGCTGGGCCGGCCGGGTGACGTCGTGGAGGATCTCCACGCCGCCGCCGCGCAGCGACGGCTCGACGAAGTCCATGAGGAATTTCTGGTAGTCGCCGCCCCAGGTGGTGACCGCCACCTGCTGGCAGGCGGCCGCGCGGCTTCGTCGCGGCAGGGCGAGGCTCGCACCGCCCAATGCGGCCGCGCCGAGCACTGCTCGCCGGCTGAAGCCTTGTCCATCAGGGCGCGTCATCGCTCTCTCCTATTCGCCGGACACGACCAGCGCGCAGTCGGCGGGCCATGACAGGTGGACTTGCTGGCCGACATCGTGGCGGCCGATCAGCTCGACCCGATCGTTGGAGGTGTGCGCGATCAGCCGATCGCCGGACGCGAGCACGACCGCGAGCTCGGTCCGCGCGCCGAAATACACCACGGATTCCACGCGGGCGGCAAACATATTGGCCGCGCCCTGCGGCGGCTCGGCGTGGACGGCGATCTTCTCTGGCCGTACCGCAAGCGCAGTTCCCCCGGCAGAGCAGGCGTCCGGGTCGAAGCGGATCTCGGCGCCGCGCGCGGTGCGGAAGACGTCGCGGGCGACCACGCGGCCGGCCAGCACGTTGGAGCGGCCGATGAAGTCGGCGACGAAGACGCTGCGCGGCCGCTCATAAAGCTCGCGGGGCGCTCCGATCTGCCGGATCGTGCCCTCGTTCATCACCACCAGCCGGTCCGCGATCGTCAGCGCCTCCTCCTGGTCGTGGGTGACGAACACCGCGGTGACGCCGAGCGCCTGCTGAACTTTTCGGATCTCGCCACGCACCTCCAGGCGCAATTTGGCGTCGAGGTTCGACATCGGCTCGTCGAGCAGGAGTACCGCCGGCTCGATCGCCAGGGCGCGGGCCAGCGCCACGCGCTGCTGCTGGCCGCCGGACAGCTCCTTCGGGTAGCGCTCCGCATGGCCGTCGAGCCGCACCAGCTCCAGCGCCTGGGCGACCCGCCGCGCGGTCTCGGCAGCGGGGATTTTTCGCATCTCCAGGCCGAAGGCGACGTTCTGGGCCGCCGTCATGTGGGGAAACAGCGCGTAGCCCTGGAACACCATGCCGGTGTTGCGGCGGTGCACCGGCATGCCGGTGACGTCGCGCTCGCCGATCAGGATCCGCCCGCGCGTCGCATCGGTGAGGCCGGCGATCATGCGCAGGACCGTGGTCTTGCCGCAGCCGCTGGGGCCGAGCAGCGCCAGCATCTCGCCGGCGCCGACATCGAGCGTGAGGTCCGTGACCGCGTGGACCGACCCGTAGGATTTCGACAGGCCGACGAGGCGGACATGCGGCGCGCCGGCGGACGTGGCGGAGGGCATCAGACCACCCGGCTCAGCTGGACGAACCGGTCGGTGACCATGATCGCCGTGCCGATGATGACGATCTGCACCACCGAGACCGCCGCGATGGTGGGATCGAGGTTGAAGGTGAGATACTGCAGGATCGCGATCGGCAGGGTGGTGCGGCCGGGACCGACCAGGAACAGGGTCATCTCCAGGTTCCCGAACGAGGTGATGAAGCCGAACAGCGCCGCGGCGATGAGGCCCGGCCGGATCAGCGGCAGGGTCACGCGCCAGAACGTCGCCATGACGGTGGCGCCGAGATTGCGTGCCGCCTCCTCGACCGCCGGGTCGATGCCGACGAGGCTCGCCGAGATCAGCCGGACGGTCCACGGGATGGTGATGGCGATGTGGGCGAGAACGAGCCCCGGCAGCGTGCCGGCAAGCTCCAGCCCCAATGCGAGATCGATCTGGATGTAGAAGATGTAGATCGCGGTCCCCGCCACGATGCCGGGCACGATCAGCGGCGCCAGCAGCAGGTTGGCGAGCACGTCGCGGCCGACGAACCGCAGGCGCACCAGCGCCACGCTCGCCAGCGCCCCGGCGACGAGGCCGCTCGCCATGGCGACCAGCGCCACCTCGAAGCTGGTGGCGAAGCCGCGGACGAAGGTCGCCTGGCGAAAAATGTTGGCGTACCAGGCGAGCGTGTAGCCGTCGGGCGGGAAGGCAATGATCTCGTTGGAGAAGAAGCTGACCCAGACGATCATCACGATGGGCAGCAGGATGAACGCATAGACCGCGACGGCGGCGAGCCGCAACCAGATCCATCCCCAATGGCGCGCACTGCGGCGATCACCGTCGCGATCGACGCCAGCCTTCGGCCCGGTCATGTCGCCGTCCTCGATCCCAAAAATCACGAAACCGCCGCAACCGGCCGCCAGGAATCAGCAATATTGCATCGCCGTCGGCCTGGCGACAATCGCCCGGTCATGCGGCATGTTCTTGAATTCCCCGGTCGCGACGCCCTATAGGACCACCATGAAGCTCGTGTTCAGCGACAGGCAGCTGGCGCACCGGCCGCTGCAATACATGGTTCATGGGCGGATCGTCGACCCGTTCGAGAACCCGAACCGCGCCGAGGCCCTGATCGAGGCGCTGGGGCCCGCCGGGCTGACGCGCACCGAGCCCAAGGATTTCGGCCATCGGCCGATCATGAAGGCCCATTCGTACCATTACGTGACGTTCCTGCAGGACGCCTATCAGCGCTTCATCGAGCTCGAGGAGCATGGGCCGGAAGTGCTTCCCAACGTCCATCCCTATCTGGGCGCCGGCCCCGGCCTGGAGCCGCGCGGCCGCCCCCGGCCGACCGGGATCATCGGCCGCGCCGGCTGGTATCTCGGCGACTTGTCCTGCGCCGTCATGGAGCACACCTACGACGCCGCCTACTGGTCGGGGCAGACCGCCGCGGCCGGCGCCGAGGCGTTGCGCGCCGGCGAGCGCGCCGCCTATGCGCTCTGCCGCCCACCCGGCCACCACGCCTATGCGGATCGCGCCTCCGGCTTCTGCTATCTCAACAACGCGGCGATCGCGGCGGAAGTGCTGCGCAACGATTTTTCCAAGGTCGCCATCGTGGATTTCGATACCCATCATGGCGATGGCACCCAGGCGATCTTCTATGCGCGCGCCGACGTCTTCTACGGCTCGGTGCATACCGACCCGTCGGCCTACTATCCGCACTATTTCGGCTATGCGGACGAGACCGGGACCGGCGACGGCCAGGGCGCCAACCTCAACCTGCCGCTGGCGCAAGGTTCCGGCGACGACGCCTTCACCGACGCCACCATGCGGCTCGCCGAGGCGGCGAAGGCCCATGGCGCCGAGGTGCTGATCGTCTCGGCGGGGTGGGACGCCCACCAGGACGACCCGCTGTCGCGGCTCGCGGTCACCACCGACGCCTATGCGCGCATCGGCGAGATTCTTGGCGCCCTCCGGCTGCCGACGCTGATCGTCCAGGAGGGCGGCTATTCGCTCGACGCGATCGTCGAGGCGGCGCCCGCCTTCGTCACGGCGTTTCGCGCCGCCGCCGGCGTCTGAAACCTCTGGTCAATCGACGACCCGCATCACTGCCTCGATCTCCACGGTGATCCGGCTGGGCAGCGAGCCCATGCCGACCGCCGAGCGCGCGTGCCGGCCGCGCTCGCCGAGGACCGCGACGAAAAGGTCGGAGCAGCCGTTGATGACTTTCGGCTGGTCGCCGAAATCCGGCACCGCATTGACCATGCCCAGCACCTTCAGCACCTCGACCTTGTCGAGACTGCCGGCGGCGAGCTTGGCCACCGCCAGCAGGCCGAGGCCGACCAGCTGCGCGTGCTGGGTGGCCTCCTCGACGGTGACGTCGAGGCCGACCTTGCCGGTATGCATCCTGCCGTCCGCCATGCGCGGCCCCTGCCCCGACAGATAGATCACCTGCCCGTCGCGGCGGAACGGCACGTAGCTGCCGAGCGGCGTCGGCACCGGCGGCAGCGTCAATCCCAGCTCCCTGAGCTTGTCCTCGGCGCTCATGCGGCGTTCTCCAGCCTGGGGAATTTTGTCTGGTCGTTCGGGTGCCACCATTTGCCGGCGATGACGACACCTTCCGACAGGATGCGCTGGTCGCCAGTCAGATGCTCGCCGACCACGTCCACATAGTCGAATTTTCCCTTCCGCACGCTGATGATCGTGGCGTCGCCGACGCTGCCCGGCTTGAGGGTGCCGAGCTCGTGACGCTTGAGGGCGATGGCGGCGTTGTAGGTGGACGCCGCGATCACGTCGCCGAGCGGCATGCCCATGCACAGGAATTTCGACAGGGTGGTGACCTGGTCGAAGGCCGGGCCCTCGATGCACAGCGCGTGGATGTCCGACGAGATGGTGTCGGGATAGAAGCCGTTGGCCAGCATGCCGCGCGCGGTCTTGAAGGCGAACGAGCCCTTGCCGTGGCCGATGTCGAACTGCACGCCGCGTTCGCGCGCCTTGAGCACCGCCTGCTTGACCTTGCCCTGGCTGTCGAGGGGCGAGTTGGGAAAAGGCCGGAACGCGTGAGTCAGCACGTCGCCGCCGCGCAGCCGCTCCAGCACTTCCTCGTAGCTCGGCGGCGGGTGGTCGATGTGGCACATCAGCGGCATGCCGAGCTCGTTGGCGGCCTGCAGCGCCATGTCGAGGGGCGCGGTGCCGGAGCGGCCGCTGGCATGCAGGCCGACCCGCACCTTGATGCCGACGATCACGTCGCGGTTGGCGTCCGCCACCGCCACCGCCTCGGCGGGCGCCAGCAGGCGGAGCTCCTCGCTCTCGCCCACCATGATGGTCTTCGAGAACCCGAAGATGCCGGCGAACGACACGTGCAGATAGGCGAGGATGCGCACCGCGCTCGGCTCGATCACGTGCTTGCGGAAGCCGGCAAAATTGCCCGGCCCGGCGCTGCCGGTATCGATGCAGGTGGTGACCCCGCTGGTACGGCAGAATTCCTCGGCGTCGATGCCGAGCGAGGTGCCGCCCCAGTAGACGTGGGTGTGCAGGTCGATCAGGCCGGGGGTCACGATGTAGCCCTTGACGTCGCGCACCTCGGTCCCCTTCTCGGGGCGCAGGTCGCCGTCGATCCGCGCGACCTTGCCGCCCGCGAAGGCGACGTCCGCGACGCGGTCTACCCGCTGTGACGGGTCGATCACGTGCCCACCCTTCAGGATCAGATCGAATGCCATGTCTCCTCCGTTCGGCCGACTGGCACGATGCTTAGCGGATCAGGCGCGCCCTGAACAGATTTGGCCATGGTCCGCGTCCCTGCGAGGCGGACCAGGCGGTCCTACCGGTCATCGCTCTCCGGCGCGGGCATCGGCTCGGCCGGCCGGGTCTCCAGCCCGTTGAGCCGCCGGAGCAGAGAGGACGCAATCTTGCCAACGCCGCAGCGCCTCTGGTTCGCCAGGACGACCACGCCCGTGCGGCTCGACGGTGCGAACATCATCATGCTCGAATAGCCGGGCATCAGGCCGTCCTTCCACACGATGGGAGTGCCGTCGCGCAGGTTCCGCATGTGCCATCCGAGCCCGACGCCGCCGCGCTGACCGGTCGCGAAGCGCATCTGGTGCAAGGCGGGCAGCAGCGAATCGAGCGGCGAGCCGGCTTCGCCGAGCTCGAATGCGAGATAGCGCATCATGTCGCGCAGGGTGGAACGCATGGCGCCCGAGCCGCCCACGAACGGGAAGCCCGGCGTGAACTCGGTGGCGCGCTGCCCGTTCTCCCGAAAACCCCAGGCGAGACGCGCATGCCGGGCTCTCGACAGCTCGATCGCGGTATCCGGCATCCCCAGCGGTCCGGTGATCACCTGGGCGTAGAGCTCATCGAGCGAGGCGCGATGGGCACGCTCGAGGGCAAGGCCGAGAATGTTCATGCCGGCATTGGAATAGAGGTACTCGGCGCCGGGCGCGCGGGTCAGCCGATAGTCGGCGAGAGAGGCCCAGACGGCGCCGGGCAGGAGCCGCGGTCCGCGGATCGGCAGCTGGCGCGGCAGACCGGAGGTATGGTCGGCAAGATGCAGAAGCCGGATCGGCTGGCCCTGCCAGCTCGGAACCGGCAACGGGGCGAATTTTTCCAGCGCATCGTCGATGCGCATCCTGCCCCGCTGATCCGCCCAGGCGAGCAGCGTCGTGGTGAAGGTCTTGGTGATCGATCCGATCTCGAACTCGGTATCGGCGGTCGGCACGCCATGGTTGCCGGTCGTGCCGAAGAAGCGCGCGGCGACGGTCTGTTCCTGCTTGGCGCCGACCGCAAGCCCGATGCAGGACGAATTCTCGGCGACCGCCTGATCGATCCAGCGACCGAGCTCCTCGGCGGTCGGCTGCGCGCCGGCGGGCATCGCGCCGATGAGGACCGACAGGCCGAGCAGCAGAGCCGGGGCGCTGCCACAGGCCCTGACGCGGAGCCCGCACGTCATCGTCTTCCTCCGTGTCCTCCGAAAGCGCGACGACTTTCCTTCGACGCACACCCGGACCAAGCGGATTCGACAACATTGTGAGATGCGCCTCGGCAGGTCAACGTCTGGCGCCGCATCCGTCTCACCGTGGGCCTGCCGATTGGGCAGCCTGCCCGGCGGACCAGGCGCAACCTGAACCGGTTCGGCGACCAGGCGCCTGACTGCTCCGGCATTTCGCGCCGGACGGACCGCTCCTTGATCCGTTGTAGATTCGTTGTTTCCGTAGGTTCGTTGTTATTCAACCTCACGAAGAAATTTTCGCCGCCGCACGTCCCCAGCTTGCCGGCAGCGCCTGCGCGGCCCGAGGATCACGCCTTGCTCCGTTGCAGATTTCGTTGTTTTTCTCATTGTTCTCATTGTTCTCATTGTTCTCATTGTTCTCATTGTTCTCATTGTTCTCATTGTTCTCATTGTTCTCGTTGTTCTCGTTGTTCTCTCTCGTTGTTCTCGTTGTTCTCTCTCCTTGCTGCGTTGTTCCAGGCGCGGCCCGCCCCGCAAGCGCGGCCTCCTTGCGATCGCGGCCCGTCCGGCCGCGCGCTCTCGCGCTTCATCGACAGCACGATCTCCCGGCTCTCTCGACGCGAAGTCACTTCCGTTTGAGTACCCTATTAAGGGTAATATGTCAAGCGGTAAAGTGGCATGTGAGTTTCCGGCTGGCGCCCCTTGTCTTCGGCCGAGTCTCGGCAAAATCGCCGTCCAGGCGGGAAATCGCAGCAATTGTGACGACCGCCACAAACCGCGCAGTGCCCGCAGCCGACCCACAGCTGAGTGCGCGGACTTCACCGCACACCGAACCGAAGGAGCAGCAACATGACCAAACCCGAGATGATCCGCGAGCTGACCGCCGACGAGGCGCAGATGGTCGCGGGCGGCTCGATCTTTAGCGTACTGAGCCGTTACGTGGCCGTGCATCAGTGGGTGAGCCCTCTCGACACGCACTCCCTGAACCCGCAGCCCCTGCCGCCCGGCCCCGAGGCCGTCCGGCAGATCATGGTCTGAGCCGGGCGCGCGACCCGACCACATCAACAGGAGGGCGACGCCGGGTAACACCGGCGCCGCTTCTGGCGTTGCCTCGAGAACGTCGACACCGTCCACGACCGGGCGTGCTTCACCAGGTTCGGGGCGGTTTCCGTCCGCTCCCGAAGGTGATGAACTGTGTCACGAAGTGAGCTGACGCCTATTTCTCGACCTCGAACCCGGCCGCCGCATAAGCCTGCCTCGCCTCGGTGCCGGCCAGCGCCTGCAGGAATGCCTGGGCCGCCGCCTCATCGAGGGGACGCGCGCCCAGCACCGCCGAATAGGGCAGCGGGACCTGCAGCTCCTTCGGCAACGGCCCCACCAGCTTCGCCCCCGGGTGGCCGGCGATCTCGACCAGAACGCTCAGCGCAATCACGGTTCCGGGGCTCGTGTCCATTGCCAGCGTGGTCACGTTGGTACCCGCGGCCACGACCTGCGACTTGGCCTTGACCTCATCGGCCACGCCCAGGCGCTCGGCGAGGCGCAGCAGGAGCTGGCCCGAGGGCGTGACCTTGGGATCGTTGTAGATCACCTTGCTGGCTCCCAGCAGCGCCGCCCGCAGCGCGTCGGCGGTAGAAATGTCCGGGGCGGGGTCGCCGCTCCGCGTCGCCAGGCCGAAGCCCGTGGTGGCGAGCGGAACGCGACCGCGGCGGACCAGACCCTTGTCCTCGACCTCGGCCAGCGCGCCGTCGGTGAGAACGACCACGTCGGCATGCCGGCCGGCCTGCAGGGCCGCCACGATCTCGCCGGGGGCCGCCACGGTCATCTTGACCGTGTGGCCGGAGCGCTTCTCGAAGGCAGCGGCCACCTCGGCGACGGCGCCGCGCAGGGCGACGGACACCGGGACCTGCAGCTCGGACGCCTGAGTCACGGGCATCGCGCCCAGGAGCGACCCCGACAGAAATGCTGCCACCCGCAATGCCCGCCCGGCGCGCGATCGATGCATCATGATCCCTCCATCAGCCTTGTCGGAATATCCGACATTCCGGCTCGCATCCGGCCCTGACGGTTCCTCGCCATCGTTGGAGTAGTCCGGGTTGCGCGGTGGTCTGCGATCCGAGCGGCATCTCCTACTTCAACCGCTTACGCTCCGCGTCGCCCCGCCACCGGCAGCTTCGGCGATTTCGCCGGCCGCTCCGGCCCCCACACCCGGCTGTAATAACTGTCCGCCAGTTGCAGGGCCGCCAGCGGATTATGTCCAAGCACGCGGTCCTTGGCGACCAGCACCGTGCTCAGCGCCTTGGCGTATTTGAAGAACAGGCTGTCGTGACCGATGCACAGTCCCATGACGATGTTGAATTCACAGCCATGCGCGCCCAATAGCTCCGCCTGCGCTATCGGATTGCACAGCGCCTCGAAATTGCCGGGGCGAATTTTCTGCGCGTCGCTGAGCCCTATCTCTTCCTTCGGAATACTTCCGTTCTTGCAGGCAACGGACACCGTCTCGAATCCATGATTCTCCAGGATGCCGCTCAGCACATAGGCGTGATCGACAAAACTGATGCAATTGGCGATGCCCAATTTTTTGTAGCCCATGCGCTTGGCGAACTGGATGATTTCTTCCACCCGCGTCCACTTGCAGTAACCCTCCGCCTCGACAGCGGCAGATTCCCGCGCAACACGCAGCGTCTCCGGATCATCGTAAAGGGCGCGCGCGACGGCTTGGGTTTCGGGGTCCACCTTGCTCGGGCAGAAGCCGGGGCCCCGGCTGTCGGCCTCCCCCTGGCGACAGGCGCGCACCGTGGCCGGGCAATAGGCGCAGGCGGGATCGGGGTAATCCATTTTCGTTGAAAACCTCTTTATCCGACATTTCCGACGGCGACGTGGCCAGCGGCTTGCCCGTACAACTCGCAGCATCGACAAGACGTCCGAAACTCGGACGAGTGAACGTCGGGAGCGGCCGAGATGGGGTCTTGCCTTACTGATGCGACCCGCGAGGGTCGCTCCCGGCGTGCCGTTCGTGTGTTTGCCGCTATGCTGCAGCCCGAACGCATGTCGCAACAATCGCAGCGGCCCTTTGACCCGGTGGAACCATCGAAAGACCTCCTTGCTGCAAACGAATTTGTGTAGCAGTTAGCGGGGAAGAACTTTGATCTATATCAATGAGAACCGTAACAGGTGGCTCGCGCCCCGCCAGAGCAGTACCCAGCCGAGGATGAAGAGGAGAATATAGGTGATGCGGTAGAACTGCGCAGTCGGTACGCTCTTGACCATCCGGATGCCGGCGAAGTTCGCCAGCACGGCGATCGGCAACAGAGCGAGCGAGGTGGAGAAATTCTTTGCCGAAAACTGCGCGAGCATGAAATAGGGCACGATCTTCATTACGTTGACGGCGGCGAAAAAGATCGTGGTCGTGCCGACGAACACCATCTTCGGCAACTGCTGCGGCAGTGTGTACATCTGATAGGGCGGCCCGCCGCCTTGGCTGGCGAAGGACGTGAAGCCGGAGACCGCGCCCCAAAACAGCCCGCTCGGCACGGTGCTCTTCTTCGGCGCCGCCTGCCCCGTGCGCAGCCAGGCGCTGGCGACAAAGGCGAGAGCGATGACGCCAATAAGGATCCGGATGGCGTCGTCCGACACATGGGATGCCAACAGCCAGCCAAGCGCCATGCCGATCGCCGCGCCTGGCAGCAGCACCTTCAGGTTCCAGGCGCTCCATTCGTGCCAATAGACATGAACCGAGATCGCGTCCTGGCAGATGAGGATCGGCAACAGCAGCGCAGCGGCCTCGAGCGGCGGGAGATAAAGCGCCAGCAGCGGCGTCGCCGCCGTCCCCACGCCGGAAAAGCCGCCCTTGGAGAGCCCAAGGAAAATCACCCCCGGAATGGCGACGGCATAGAACAGCGGCTCGGTGATGATCGGGGCCAACATGCGTGCCGCAGACTTCTGGGAGATACGACTTTGACGGAAGGACGTCGCGTTCATCAACTGCTGAGCTCGCCGACCGCTCCTATGTGGCACCCCCGTGCGTGCCAAGCGGCACGGCCATCTCTGTAGAAAGTTATTGCGATGTTGACAGCCACGCAACGCTGACGTTGCGTAGACACCTTCCAATGCGCGATTCCGTAGTCGCGCCAATCAAAGGTGATTTCATGCTGCGTACGGCTATCGTGGGGCTCGGCTGGTGGGGAAAGTTGCTCGTCGGCTCGGTGCAGGGCAAGAGCGACCGCATCAGGTTCACCGTGGGAAATACCCGCAGCCCGGCCAAGGCCGAGACGTTTTGTCGCGACAACGCCATCGAGCTCGTTGACGATTACGGCGCCGTGCTTGCCGATCCCGCCATCGACGCGGTCGTGCTCTCCACGCCGCACTCGCAACATGGCGATCAGATCAGGCGCGCGGCAGCGGCGGGCAAGCATGTGTTCGTCGAGAAGCCGTTCACGCTGAATAGCCGCGACGCCAGAGAGGCGCTGGCGTCTGCCGCCGAGGCAAAAATCGTTCTCGCAGTCGGGTTCAATCGGAGATTTCATCCCTCGATGGCCGAGCTGCGAAACCGCGTGCGTGACGGACGGCTCGGCGTGATCGAAAGCTGCATCGTCGAGCAGACGGCGGGCGGCGGCGTCAACATCCAGCCGGGAGCCTGGCGTGCCGATCCGAGCGAAACGCCGGCCGGTGCGATGACCGGCATCGGCATCCATATCGTCGATGCGATGATCAGCCTGTTCGGGCGCGTCGGCGAGGTCCATTGCGTCACCACCCGGCGCGTCGCGCAGCATGTCGACGACACCACGGCGGTGCTGCTCAAATTCAAGAACGGCGTATCGGGGATGTTGTTCTGCTCGCTGACGACTGTTCCCAATTATCGTTTCGCCGTCTACGGATCGAAGGGTCTTGCCGAGATTCTCAAACCCACGCTCGAGGAATTCCGGTTCGCGCCGATGCCCGATCCGAAGGCCGGACACTTGGCGGTCATTCAGCCGGAGCTGGTGCACAATCCCGGATTCGACACGCTTCACGCCGAGCTCACCACGTTCGCCGCCTGCGTCCGCGACCGCAAGCCCTATCCGGTTCCAACCGACGAGGTCCTGCATGGCGTCGAGGCGTTCGAGGCCATCGTCGAATCCGCCGCGGATCGGCAAGCCGGTGGCGATCGGATAAGAACAATTATTGCGCCGCGATCCGCCCTGCATCGGCGAGGAACAGACAGAGCCGAAGCGGTCGAACGAGACAGCAATATCGGCGCCGCCTTTCGCTTCGGACGTGCCTGAACCTTCGCTGACCGCGACGAAGGCGCGATCGGTGACATCGGCTTACCTCGCCGGGATGATCGGCAGGAGCAGGTAGGACCCGCGCGGGCCCCCGGTGTGAAGCGTTACCTTCCCGCCGAACACGTCCGGCGGCCGGTTGTCGGGATCGCTGTGGGTCATGCCGCCCGTGCCGCGGGTCGCATAATGGAATTTCTTGCCGAACTCGGACAGCTCGCCCTCGTACTCGTAGTCCTTGCCGCGTACCGTGAGCGCGACCTGCCAGCCCGCCGGCACCACGATTGAGCTCGTCACGATCTCCACATCGCATTCGGCGACCTCGCCCGGCGTCAGCGGCTCGACCCGGTCATGCGGGTGGTAGGGCCGGTAAGGTGTGCTCCGGCTCGGGTCGAGCCGGCGGTGCGAGACGCGCAGCCAGCCGTTGGCGATGGGCGTGTTGGGATCGGTCGAGCCCATGAAGGTGAGCTCCTTGCCTTGCGGGTCGAGCACGCGGACGATCAGGAAGAGGTCGGCGTCCCTGGTGGCGGACGAGACGAACAGTTTTGCCGCCATCGGCCCGGTGATCTCGGTGGCGTGCGCCATCGGCGCCATCCGGAACGTCAAGCCGTTGCCGAGCGCTTCGTACTCGATCTTCCCCTCCCGGGCGACGGGCTCGGGGCTGAGCGTCATGCCGGCGGGATCGAGGTAGAATTTCGTCCACTGCGTGCGGGCGAGCGGCCATTCGTTCTCGTGCCGCAGCACGAACTTCTCCCCGGGATGGCGGACGTTGAGGGTCACCGGCGAGGTCTTCTCCCAGCCGTTGTCGATGCCCTTCAGGAAGTGATCGAAGAAGCGCTTCTGCAGCACCACCCCATAGCCGGAGGAGAACAGCGACCAGTGCGACTCGCCATGGACCTCGAGCCACTTCTGCTTCGACGCCGCCTCCATGAAGCCGTTGAAGTTGCCGCGCGGGTGGATGCCCTGACCGCCCCAGTTGGCGCACGACAGCAGCGGCACTTCCACCTTGGAGAGGTCGGCGGAGCGCTGGCGGTGCCAGGCGTCATCGAGAGGGTGCTGCTTGGTCGCCTCGTAGGGATTGATGCGGTTGCGGGCGAGCTCCTCCGCGGAGAGCGTGACGGGGCCCGCCACCGACTCGCCGGTGTTGGGGTTCTTCTTCGCCCGCTCGCCCTGCCCGTACTGAATGTTGGCGACCTGGTGCTTTGCCCAGAGCTCCTGAAACTGGTTGAGGATGCCGCCGTGATACCCGAAATCGCGGTAGGCGTCATTGAACCCTTCCCAGGGAATGATGGCGGCGAGGTGCGGCGGGTGCTTCGTCGCTACGGACCATTGGTTGATGGCATAGTACGAGATGCCGAGCATGCCGACCTTGCCGTTGCTCCATGGCTGGGTGCCGGCCCACTCGATGCACTGATAGAGATCCTCGGTCTCGCGCGGAGATTGGGTATCCATCAGGTCGGGCGACCAGCCGGCGCCGCGCGAGTCGACACGGATCACGACGTAGCCGTGCGGGACCCAGCGCTCGGGATCGGTGACCTCCCAGTTCTGGTACTTGTTGGTCGAGCCATCGAGGATCTCCGGATGATCCTCGACCATCTTGTTCCACTGGTGCGGATAGCCCTCCTGGTACGAAAGACCCTTGGCGTACACTCCGTAGGTGAGGATGACCGGATAGCGGCCGTCCTCGATCGGACGGAAGACGTCGGCGCGCAGCACGAGGCCGTCGTCCATCGCGATCGGCTGGTGCCACGTGATCCGCATGCCGTCCCGCACCTCGGTGCGTGCCTCGACCTCGGCACTTCGAGCCAATGGCATTTGCTCCTCCTCACCTCAAAGGGATCGACACTGTGCTTTGTCGAAGCCGGTATGCCTATTTCGCCGGGATGATCGGCAGGAGCAGGCAGGACCCGCGCGGACCCCCGGTGTGAAGCGTTACCTTCCCGCCGAACACGTCCGGCGGCCGGTTGTCGGGATCGCTGTGGGTCATGCCGCCCGTGCCGCGGGTCGCGTAATGGAATTTCTTGCCGAACTCGGACAGCTCGCCCTCGTACTCGTAGTCCTTGCCGCGTACCGTGAGCGCGACCTGCCAGCCCGCCGGCACCACGATTGAGCTCGTCACGATCTCCACATCGCATTCGGCGACCTCGCCCGGCGTCAGCGGCTCGACCCGGTCATGCGGGTGGAAGGGCCGGTAGGGTGTGCTCCGGCTCGGGTCGAGCCGGCGGTGCGAGACGCGCAGCCAGCCGTTGGCGATGGGCGTGTTGGGATCGGTCGAGCCCATGAAGGTGAGCTCCTTGCCTTGCGGGTCGAGCACGCGGACGATCAGGAAGAGGTCGGCATCCCTGGTGGCGGACGAGACGAACAGTTTTGCCGCCATCGGCCCGGTGATCTCGGTGGCGTGCGCCATCGGCGCCATCCGGAACGTCAAGCCGTTGCCGAGCGCTTCGTACTCGATCTTCCCCTCCCGGGCGACGGGCTCGGGGCTGAGCGTCATGCCGGCAGGGTCGAGGTAGAATTTCGTCCACTGCGTGCGGGCGAGCGGCCATTCGTTCTCGTGCCGCAGCACGAACTTCTCCCCGGGATGGCGGACGTTGAGGGTCACCGGCGGGGTCTTCTCCCAGCCGTTGTCGATGCCCTTCAGGAAGTGATCGAAGAAGCGCTTCTGCAGCGCCACGCCATAGCCGGAGGAGAACAGCGACCAGTGCGAGTCGCCGTGGACCTCGAGCCACTTCTGCTTCGACGGCGGCTCCATGAAGCCGTTGAAGTTGCCGCGCGGGTGGATGCCCTGACCGCCCCAGTTGGCGCAGGTCAACAGCGGCACTTCGACCTTGGAGAGGTCGGCGGAGTGCTCGCGGTGCCAATCGTCGAAGAGCGGATGCGCCTTCAATTGATCATAGACGTTGATGCGGTTCCTGGCGAGTTCGTCTTCGGAGAGCGTGACTGGCCCGGCCACCGACTCGCCGGTGTTGCGATTCCTCTTCGCCCGCTCGCCCAGTCCGTACTGGATGTTGGCGACCTGGTGCTTCCACCACAGCGCCTGAAACCCGCTGAGGATGCCGCCGTGGTAGCCGGAATCGCGATAGCGGTCGTTTTGCCCCTCCCAGGGAATGATGGCGGCGAGATGCGGCGGGTGCTTGGCGGCGACGCGCCACTGATTGCTCGCATAATACGAGATCCCGAGCATGCCGACCTTGCCGTTGCTCCATGGCCGGGTCCCGGCCCACTCGATGCACTGGTAGAGATCTTCGATCTCACGGGTGGAGTTCGGGTCCATGACCCCGGGCGACCAGCCGGCGCCGCGCGAGTCGACGCGGACCACGACGTAGCCGTGCGGGACCCAGCGCTCGGGATCGGTGACCTCCCAGTTCTGGTACTTGTTGGTCGACCCTTCGAGGATCTCCGGATGGTCCTCGACCATCTTGCTCCACTGGTGCGGATAGCCCTCCTGGTACGAAAGGCCCTTGGCATACACGCCGTAGGTGAGGATGACCGGATAGCGGCCGTCCTCGATCGGAGCAAAGACGTCGGCGCGCAGCACGAGACCGTCGTCCATCGCGATCGGCTGATGCCACGTGATCCGCATGCCGTCGCGCACCTCGGTGCGTGCCTCGACCTCGGACGATCGATCCATGAACGTCCCTCCCTGATATATTCGCGTCCCCGCGTCGCGACGGACGTTAGAGCATTTTCGGGAAAAGCGGACACCGCTTTTCCGCAATGCCACCATGCATCGCGCCGCGTTATCTGGATTCAATCCAATCTGGCTTTCAGGTGAGCCAATCCGTGCATCATTTGGTGCTGCATTCGCCGCGCATTGACATTTCGCAATGCGCGGAGCGACTACGACATGAATGAGATATGATGAGATAAAATCCAGAATAGAGGCTGACGGGCCGTTTTCGGCGGGGGTCGAGCGGCCGTGACCAGCCCGTCTTCAATCAATGAACTCGGGGGGAAACCGTGGCCAAGACAGCAACCATCAGTCCGGAGATCATCGGCCAGGCGATCGACAAGGCGCCGCCAACCAGACCATTGATCTTCATCGTCGGGGTCGCGGCGGCGGGATATTTCTTCGACTCCTTCGACATCTCGATCATGTCCTACGCGCTGCCGAGCGTCGCCAAGGAGTTCCACCTGGCCCCGCAGCAGCTCGGGCTCGTGGGCTCGGCCGGGCTCGCCGGGATGGCGGTCGGCTCGTGGATCTGGGGCTTGATCGCCGATCGCTGGGGTCGTGCGCTGGTGTTTGCCGCCACTGTGCTCACGTTCTCGCTGTTTACCGGCGTGGCGGCGCTCGCCTATTCGGTCGGGTTCCTGATCGGGGCGCGCTTTCTGACGGGCCTCGGGCTCGGCGGGACGATCCCGGTCGACAGTGCGCTTGTGGCGGAATACGCGCCGGCGCGGCTGCGGGGGCGGCTGGGCGGCTTGCTGCCGCTGGCATGGCCCATCGGGATCTTCGCGGCGGCGGGCGTCGGCCTCGCGGTGGTTCCGACGATCGGTTGGCGGTGGCTCTTCGTCATCGGGGCGCTGCCTGCCCTGCTGGCTTTCGCGATCCGCAGGGGCATTCCCGAGTCGCCGCGGTGGCTCGCGGGCCAGGGCCGCAATGACGAGGCGCGCCAATCCCTGCGTTACGTCGGCATCGACGACGAGATGCTGGAGCGCGCCAGGCTCGAGCTCGAGGCGATGCCGGCGCGGCCGGTCGTGCGGGAAGCCAGGATATCCGACCTGTTCAGCCGCGCCTATGCGCGTCGCGTCGTCCACACCTGGTCGATGTGGTTCTTCTCGAGCCTGGGCAGCTGGGCCTTCATCGTCTGGCTCCCCACCGTGTACGCGACCGTCTATCATATCGAGCTCACGCGCACCCTGCTTTACACGTTCATCGTGGCGGGCGCCTCGGTGGCCGGCCGCTTCGTGGCGCTCTGGCTCGTCGATCGCATCGGCCGCAAGCCGGTTATCGTCGGCGGCTTCCTGCTCGCGGGGATCGACGCCTGGCTTTTCAACCTGGCGACCACCGAGGCGACGCTGCTGGCGGTGGCGGTGACCTACGCTTTCTTTCAGGATCAGGGTGCGCTTGGAATGACGGTCTATACGCCGGAAGTCTACCCGCTTCGCATCCGCGGGATCGGCACCGCCTGCGCGATGGCGTGCGGGCGGATCGCCGGGGTGATCTCGCCGTTCGCGGTGGGCCTGATCATCGGCGCGCAGAACATAGCGCTGATGTGGTGGTTGATGGGGGCATGCGGGATCATCGCCGCCCTGATGTCGCTGTGGCTCGCGATCGAGACGCGCGGCGTGAACCTGGAGCGACTGTCCGAGGCGGCTTAGATCCGATCTTCTGCTCCTTCGCCTGCTTCCTCCGGCTTATCAAAGAAATAACCTCTGCGCTCAGGCATCGCCCGGCGGTTTGAGCTGCGGCCGGATCCGGCTCATGAACAGCTCGAGCTGGCGCGGATCCGGCGTCATGAAGTTGAACGTCACTTCCTCGACGCCGGCATCGATGCGGGCCTGGAACAGCGGCACCAGATCGTCGGGATGCCCCATCAGGTAGATCGGCGCCATGTCCTCGAAGCGGTTGTGGGTGAAGCGATGGAGAACGCCGGCGAGGCGTTCGTGCGTCGGCTCGAGATCGATGTGGACGTGATCGTGATGGGCGAGCCTGACGCTGCCGGGATCGCGGCCCGCCAGCTTCATCTCCCCGGCGAGCAGCTCGCGGGTCTCCAGGATGCAGGACACGTCGCGCCCCGGTGCCGAGCGGTAGGCCGTCATCAGGCCCTGCCCGAGCCGCGCCGCCCGGCGGATCGAGGGCACCGGCGAGTAGCCCGGCCGAACCGTGATATGCCGGCTTTTCCCTGCCGGCACCGTGCCGCCGGCGAGCCAGACCGGCGGGTGCGGCTTCTGCAGCGGACGCGGCAGCAGCCGAATTTCCGGGACATCGAAGCAACGGCCCTGGTAGGCGAACGTGTCATGCGTCCACAGCCCGACGATGATATCGAGCATCTCGTCCATACGGCGGCCGCGCTCGGCAATGGCGACCTGCGATGCCTTGAACTCCGTCTCCGCCCAGCCCACACCGACGCCGAAGACGAGACGGCCGCCGGACAGGAGATCGATGTTGGCGAACGTCTTGGCGGTGAGAACGGGGTCGCGGAGAGGAAGCACGAGGACGCCGGTGCCGATGGTGACGCGCCTGGTCGCGAGCGCGGCGAACGCCAGCGTCGTGGCCGGCTCGAGGAAGGCCGCCTTGTAGGACGGCGGAGCATCGAGCAGATGGTCGAACACCCAGATGCTGTCGAAGCCGAGCTCCTCCGCCAGCCGTGCGTAGTTTTGGAGGGCGGCGGCCGCAGGCGGAGGCTCGCCCGGATAGACATACGATGGCAGAAAGACGCCGAACCGCAGCATGCAGGGCTCCCCAGAAGTGGAGGTCGGGATCGAGGCGATCGCCTCGGGGCGCACATGTTCCGGTGAAGTGGACACCGTTTCCGCCAAGAACATGCGCCATCGACGATTTTACCTGTTACGATTGGCCGGCGGGGAGTTGTATTCTCTCCTGGTTCCAGCATTGCGAGGCGGATTGGACGATCACCGCCGTCGATCCCGGAGACCAGCACGATGGGGACAGGACGACGTTCGCGAACACTTCCGCTCTCGACGCTCCTGGCTGCCCTGCTGGCGGCGGGTCTTGCGATGTCGGTCCTCACGCAGCAGGCCGACGGCGGCGACGAGATCGAGACGCTGCGCCGGCACGCCTCCCAGCTCTCCCGGGAGGGCAGGTTCGCCGAGGCGGTGCCGATCTGGCGGCGTGCGCTCATGCTGGCGGAACGGCTGTCCGACATATTGCATTGAAATTACAGCAGTCTTAGACACTATTCCGATGAGACCTACGGTCTAACCTGCATTCCGGCCTGACCTTTGGAAGCTCTGCCCAGACATCGAATCGTGCGCAGCAGACGGCCGTGGCCGGACAACTGCCGGGACGTGACCGGCGGAGCGGCCGGGAACTACGACCGCGATTGTTGGACCACCCTTCCGCCGGGGCCTATCATGGGGCGATGGGTTCCAAGGCCGAACAGTTCCGATCGGCAAGCTCGAAATGCTGCGTGTCGAATGCGCAACGGCGAGCGTCGGTCGCTATCGAGTGGCGGCGTTCGCCGAGACGATCGGCCTCGACGGTTGGCTGACAAACTGGCTGCACGATCTAACGGCGGATTGCCTGCGCAAGAACTAGCCCGGACTTACGGGTGCGTGCGCCACACGGTGCCCGAACCTGTTGAAAGAGGCTATGACTCGACGGTATGAAACCGATACGGCTCAACGAGACTGCCAGACGACGGGGAAAACTAGATGACGATCTTCGAACCAGGATTTTGGCCTCTTACTGCTTATATCGGTCTTGTCCTGCTCGTGATGATCTTCATTCGGCTCGGTACGATCAGCCGTCAGCTTGCTGCAGTTCGGGAGGCCAAAGAGCAGCAATTCAATGCCATGTTCGATCTTGTACGCGACATCCGAAGCTTCAGCGGGCCTTGACCCATGCCGCTTATCCGCACGTGAGCCTACCTCAATAGGCGGCGAAATAATCCAGACGCGGACGGACTCAAGAGTTGGATTCCTTAGTGACTTCGGCCACTCGATCAAGAATTGTCTGAACGAAGAAAAGATCACGGCGATCGGCGACAATTGTAGTGTGTGCGCGGGTAATCGTGCGGAAATTGATTTCGAAAACGCCCTCCCAATCCAAAACGAGCCAGTCGTGGAGCCCTGGCGGTTTGTGCGTAAACCGCAGTGCATGTGTCGGCGAGACGGGCATCGTGATCTCGCAGCCCGGCGAGCCGAGACCGCGCGGTGATGTAATCCGACCATCTTCAGATTTAATCGGCGGGAAATAGACGACGGCCGGATTATCGCTTGTCAGAAACGGATGGGGTAATTTGTTAATCAGCACATCACATCCGAAGAACCTAGTAAGCGACCTGATGTAAGCATTGAGCGAATGCGGGAACCATGTCCCCATTGGATCATCGGCCATGCGTTGCGCTTCGGACAGCTTGAGGGCAGGGCCGCCCCGCCCAAGCGTCGGAATGGGTGGCTTTGCCCGGTCGATGCGGATTGTTCGGGCCTTAGCAACAATTGACGACCATTGCTGCTTCATGTGGTCAATCTTGTGCGGGGGCCGCGCAAGCATCGCGGCGACGAACCCATACAGCGCAACGACCTCTTTCAATCCCCCGTAGTCGGTGGTCTCGATGAGGCCGCGAACCCGCACGAAATCGCGTTCGAATCGGCTGAAATGCTTTTCGAGGCTCAGGTCGCGCTGTTCCCCGGAAACAATTGTGTAGAGGTCAGGCATGTTGAAGATGTTTTTCGGACTCCGTTGCCTGTGTTCGCCGCCCTGTCGATTGAACAAGTGCACGAAAGGTTCGTAATGTCCGGGCCGACTAGGATCGGTCCAGGCCTGCAAATAGCTTTTGGGAACCCAATGTTGGTCCTTGTTCGCGACCATGACTCTAGCCCGGCGTCAGTAGAAGTGCAGGTTTATACAATGAGCGGCGAGCCGCACAAGGGCGTGACTCCCCGGTCAACGGCGGATGTCGGGATCGAGGCGATCGCCTCGGGCAGGTGCCCACCAGCGCATGTTCCGGTGACACCGTTTCCGATAAGAACATGCGTTAGCAACGATTCTACCTGTTTCGGTTGGCCGGCGGGGAGTTGTATTCTCTCCCGGTGCAGTCGGGTTGGACGACCGCCCCCGCCGATTCCGAAAGACCAGCACGATGCTCCCAGGACGACTTTGGCGAACGCTTCCGCTCGCAGCGCTCCTGGCGGCCCTGCTGGCCGCGTGTCTGGCGACGTCGCTGCCGGCGCAGCAGACCGACGACGACGAGATCGAGACGCTGCGCCGGCAGGCCTCCGAGCTCTCCAGGGAACGAAGGTTCGCCGAGGCGGTGCCGATCTCGGAGCGTGCGCTCATGCTGGTGGAACGGCAGTTCGACCCCACGCATCTTCGCATTGCCGAGGCGCTCGGCGATCTCGCCTACCTCCATCTCGCCCAGAAGCACTATGCCGAGGCCGAACCGCTCTACCGGCGGCTGCTGTCGATCCGCGAGAGGGGCGCCGAGGACGGCCGCCTTTGGCTCGTCCTCAACAGCCTCGAGCAGATCTATGACGCCCAGGGACGCGGCGCCGATGCCGGGGCGTTCGCGGCCCGCGCCCGGGCGATCGAGCAAAGAGTTTCGGCTCCCTTCGAGGTCGACATCGTGCCGGGGGAGATCATCACGACCGATCTCAAGCGGATGGGGCTCGCCGACTGCGGCAAGGTCTGGTTCAAGGTCGACGATCCCCGGATGCTGCTGATGAGCTTCGGGGACATCGAGCAGGCCCGCAGCCGCGGCAGGCTGATTATCGCCAGCGCCTTGCGCCGGGTGCTGGGCAACATGACGTCGGCCGACGTGCGCCAGCAGGCCGAGGCGATTGCCACGGAGGTCAAACGCACGATCAACCGGGACGTCAGCTACACCGGATATTCGGTCCGGGACATCGCCGTGAATTTCGGCGCGTGCGTGACGTGGAAGTGATGCTCGGAGAAGGTCGCGGCGGCGGGAGAGTCTTCCGGCTGCGAAGCGTGCCTCCCGTCATCGTACCTTACCCTTAAGCATCGCACATTCTTGTTGTGCGCGATCTCTTGTTCTCGTATCAACGGAGTGCACGCGCGCTTGACAAGTTCGTCATGTGATCAGGCCTTGAGGAGCCGGACTCAAGTGGCGGTCGATAAGGCTACTTCTGCGGAATTGGCGATTAACGACGTTCTGGAGCTCGTTACTGCTACGGTGCGTTGGTCTCGCGCGAGCCAAACGAGCAAGATATTTTTGAGCGGCACATTATGGTACGGCATGATGTGTCGTTCTTTTTTGCTGCTGGAACGAATTCTTCGATCTGCGATCGCTGAGTTATCGCAATTAGGCCCGGTGGCAGCGACGGAGATCGCAAAGGAACGCGCGGGAGGAAAGCCAATTGCCCAGATGACCTTTGGCCAGTGTGTAGCGTTCGCAGAAGTGCTTGTCCCGCTCGTGTCGGTCCGTCTGAATAACTCTGAATTTGGCACCGACCGGTCGCTTCTTTCACATGCCGACGTGCAGTTATGGAAACGCGCCGTCTTCCTGCGCAACCGGATGGCGCATCATGGCCCTGGCTTTCTTGACTCCGTCGACTTGAGTGCCCAAAGGATTTGGCGCAGCCCCGTGGAGGAGAGAGAGCCTCTTGAAGTGCAGGCAGAGGAGATTTGGCGCCTTTGCAGACAACTTTGCTCGTCGTCGCTCATTATCAGTTATTTGGCAATCAAAGGGATACCAGCAAGCTTGACACGCGCTCAGATAGCAAAGGCCGAACAGGCCGTTATGGAATTGCAACTAGATACGCGGCAGGAATTGAGAACGATCGGACACGCCGCGTCTATTGCCGTCAATGAATTTCACGCGCCTAGCCCGGAAAATGGACCTTCGCAAGGCAGTGTGAAGCGATCCACGTAGCACTGATCGCGCGTGAACTGGCGTGAATAGAATGCTTCGACCGTGAATGCGTTCGTCGCGATGTTGGAAATGAGGAATCCGCATTCGGAACGAAGCCGACCCCCCAGACAGGATTCGAAATCGCGACCGCAATATTTCAACTCGCCACCCGCACTCCTGCGGGTTTGCTAAGCGGGCTGAAAGGCTCGGGTTTGGCAGCGCCTTGAGCCCGCCCGGCGCCTTGAGCCCGCCCGGCGCCTTGAGCCGCAACCGAGCATGCCGATGCGATCCATCGCATCAGCGGCAGGAGTAGCGGGTAGCAGAAAACGTGTCGGACACCGCCGACACCTTGGTGTCCCGGTACCCGGCCTCGCGCATGATCCGGCGGACAGCCGCCTCAGCGAATGGAGAGCCCGAACCTTTTCCGTGAACAACCCAGATTGGAGCTCCGGAAGGCAAGGTCTCGTGGAGGCGCAGCGCATGCTCAAGCGCTGCCGCGTCCGCGACGACCGCGACGCTGAGCTTGGCCTCCTCGCCGCGAGCGGCCACGCAGCCGGCAAGGGCCTCGCGGAGCGCCGGATCTTCCGCCGCGCCGATCACCAGGGCTTTTGCTGATGGCCCGACGCCGAGCTTTTGGGCGAGCGTGCGCGGCGGTGCGACAAGCTTCTTGGCCCAGCGCCCGGCGCGCGCAGCGCCCAGTCCCAGCGCAACCTCCTCGTCGCCGACCCTGAAGCGAAGATCCTCGCCCTCCACCCTCACCTGCGTGATCGCGGCGACAGGAATGGTGCGCCTCAGGTCGCCGCGCAGGATCAGCTCGCGGGCCTCCAGGAGCGCCCGGACGTCGCCCGAGCCGGCGGTCCACCGACATGGGCATCGCGCCTCGAGTCCCATCCGATCGTCCTCCCAGGTCGGCGTCCGGCTCGCGCCGGCGTCATGAGCCAACCGAAACTAAACGAGCGGGTGCAAGTACGCCACGGTCTCGGCCTCGATCGCAGCTTGCGGCAGGTACCGCCACCTGAGCAAACAGCCGAACGAAGGCCGCCCTGATCTATCGTCGAGCCGGTAACCTGCACACCAACCCACTGCTCCTCGGCTTCGCGCAGCGAGACACAGCTCAGCATGGCCATTTTCAGCACGCAGCTCTTCGGCCATATGCGCGATCGTGATGGTATCGAAGTATGCCGCAGCATTTTGCGGCTTTGCCATTGGCCTTGCCGTCGCTTGACAGGTCGCTCGGGCCGGCCGTACCGTCGCGCATCTTCACGGTATTGGGAGTCCGGTCGTGGCCATCCTGACGTTGAAGGTTATTGCCAGCCTGCTGCAAATGCATGGGCCGGGCGCGACGATCCAGAGCGACCATCAGGGAATCGACGCGCTGCTCGGCGACATCCGTGGACAGATTTCGGACGAAGGGGTCGCTCAGTGCACGCCCGACGCGACCCAGGTCGTGTTCCGCAAAGGATTCGTCAGAGGCGGGAGTGGATCATTTCGCCGGGGAGCATTCCGCAGGATCTAGCGCATCTTTCGGCGAAGTGGATGCCGGTTCGCCGACGAGAACATGCGCCGCTCAACGATTCCAGAGCACGTCCCGGTCGAACCTGATTGGGACGTGCTCTAGCTTTCCTGCTCCTTCCGCCGCCTTGCCCGGACGTGCTGCATGTCGATTGACGACCCGGAGCGTCCTGTTTTCCCAAGTCAGCCGATCTCGCAGCTCCTCATCAAGGTAGCTTCGCGCTGCAATATCGACTGCTCCTATTGCTACTGGTTCCGCGACGCCGCGGTTTACGACAAGCCCAAGCTGATGAGCGGCGAAGTGCTGCAGCAACTGCTGCGGCGCATCGAGGAGCACATCGTCAAGTACTCGATTGCTGAATTTCCCCTGATCCTGCACGGCGGCGAGCCGCTGCTGTGGGGGGTCGATAATTTTTGCCGGATTGCCGAGGCCTGCGAGGCCATGGCGGCGCGGACCAGCTGCGAGATCCCCATTGCGGTGACCACCAACGGCATCCTGATCGACGAGACCTGGCTGGACTGCTTCGAGACCCACGGCATCACGGTCGCCATCAGTCTCGATGGGCCGGCGCATATTCACGACATTCATCGCCGCACCTTCCAGGGCACAGGCACGCACGCCGCCGTCGAGCGCGCCGCCCGCATGCTGGCATCGCGCGACATCAATGTGAGCGCACTGGCGGTCTGCAATCCGGCGCATCCGCCGAAGGAATACGTCGATTTCTTCGCCGGGTGTGGAATTCCGAGCTACGACATCATGATTCCGGACGCGACAGTGGGCGAGAACCCGCCGCCTATCGCCGCGTTCTACAAGGGCCTGTTCGACCTGTGGCTGGAGGCGAACCGCCGCGAGCGGACCGTCGACATCCGCATCGTCACCGACATGGTCGGCGCGCTGCTCGGCAACGACGCGCCGACCGAGGGCGTCGGCTACAAGCCGATCGAGCTCTGCACCGTGATGACCGACGGCTCGCTGGAAGCCCATGATGTCCTGCGCATCGCCGGCGACGGCGTGACGCAGACGACCTTCAACATTTTCGACCATGCGATCGACGACGTGAGGAACGAGCCGCGCTGGAAAGCGGCACGGGAGGCTTCGATCGATCTGTGCGAAAAGTGCCGGCAGTGCAAATTCATGAATGCCTGCGGCGGCGGCTATCTTCCTCACCGCTTCTCCAAGGAGAACGGCTACGACAATCCCTCGGTCTATTGCGACGACCTTTACGCGACGTTCGAGCACATCCAGTCGGTGCTCGAGAGCCATGTCTATGTCGCCAGGCCGGACGGAGAGCGGCTCAAGGTGAGCGACGAGCTCGCGCGCACCGCCGGTTGACGGCGAAGGCCGGGCGTCGAGCCGGCCCTGCCGGCGGCAAGATCTGGCCAGCAGCTCCCGCGTCGGGGTAAGGTGTCAGCCGACCAGGGAGGAATGACACATGAAAGCGCCGATCGTTGCGGTCCTCATGTCGCTTGCCGCCAGCGCGCCGGCTCTCGCCGGTACGTTCGTCTACGTCTCCAACGCCGAGGACGGCGATATCGGGATGTACACGCTGCAGGCGGACGGCTCGCTTGAGCCGGGACCCCGCTTCAAGGCGGCAAAGCTCGTGATGCCGATGGCGGTGAGCCCGGACAAGCGTTTTCTCATCGCCGCCGTGCGCTCCAAGCCGTTCCAGGCGTACACCTACGGCATCGACAAGAGCTCGGGCGCGCTCGGCCTGGTCGGCACCGGCCCGCTCGCGGAAAGCTACCCGTATATCGCGCTCGATCGCAGCGGCCGCTTTCTCCTCGGCGCGTCCTATGGCGCCAACCAGGTGGGGGTGAATCCGGTCGGGGCGGACGGCCGGGTCGGCGAGCCGATCCAAGTCGTTCCGACGGCGCGCAATGCGCATTCCATCCGCACCGACAACACCAATCGCTTCGTGTTCGTGCCGCACCTCGGCACCGACCAGGTGTTCCAGTTCCTGCTCGACGAGAAGAGCGGACGACTTTCCGCGAACACCCCGCCGGTCCTCCAGCTCAAGCAGGGCACCGGGCCGCGTCACCTCATCGTCTCGCCCGACAACCGGTTCGTCTATCTGCTCAATGAGCTGACCGGCATGGTCACCACGCTGGCGCTCGACCCGGCCGCCGGAACGCTCAAGGAGATCGACTCGGTCTCGGCGCTGCCGCCGGACACCAAGCTCGGCCCGGGGGTGCCGCGCGGCGCCGTCGGGACGCCCGGCGCCAACCAGGCCCCGCGCAACACCGACAACGACATCTGGGCCTCGGATCTTCACCTCACGCCGAACGGCCGCTTACTCTACGCGGCGGAGCGCACCTCGAGCACGCTCGGCGCCTTCCGGGTCGATACGGGAAGCGGAAAGCTCACCTATCTCGGAAGCACGCCGACCGAGAAGCAGCCGCGCGGTTTCGCGATCGACCCGACCGGGCGCTTCGTCGTCGTGAGCGGCGAGCAGTCGGACCGGATCGCTTCCTACGCGATCGACGCCGAGACCGGCGCGCTGAAGCCGGTCGGACGCTACCCGACCGGCAAGGGCTCGAACTGGGTGGAGATCGTCGCCTTCGAGTAGCGTCGTACAGGGTGGGCAAAATCCGTCGCAAGCGCAGACGCGGGCGCAGGCCGTGCGCGGATTTTGCCCACGCGGTCACACCGGCGTGGTACCGCGTGGGCAAATCGCCGGCACCCCATCAGCAAATATCACCCGTCGTGCCCGGCGATTTGCCCACCCTACTCGCGGCGCGCGCCCACTTCCGTTCCTGACCAACGTCGGGTAAGGTAGGAAACGCCTGACCGCCCGTCGGCATGCACGGCCGCCGGCGATGCGAACCCGATTGGCTGTCGACCAAGTGCAGCCGATTCCCGCCGGCCCGAGTAGGCAGGAATCCCTGGAGAGGAGAGCAGACGGCCATGACCACGCGAACCGACGCGACGAACGACAGCGAGCCGCGCCCGCTCGACGAGACAGAGCTCAGGGCCGTAAGCGGCGGCGACAAAGCTTCGGATCAGCAGAGCATGATGCAGATCATGTCGAACATCATTCGCTCGATCCAGGATGCGCAAAAGAGCATCGTCAACAATATCCGCGGATAATGCGGCGACCGGCGGCGGGAGCCACACCGGCGCCGGACCGCGTGGGCAAATCGCCGGCACGGTAGCACCAAATATCACTCGCCGTGCCCGGCGATTTGCCCACCCTACGATCGCCGAATACCGGCTACTTCCCTTCCAGCGTGAAGACCGGCTCCCAATCCGGCCCGGGCGGGTGGATGACAAGCACCTTCGCCCGCTTCAGGAGCAGCGCGGCCGGCGGGTCCTCCGCGGCGGTCCGTTCGAGGCATTTTGCCGCGCCGGCGAAGTCGCGCGCGCGCCAGCAGGCGAGGCCCTCGGCATAGATCGCCGCATGGGCCGACTGCTCCGGCGTCTGCCGGCCGGATTCGGCGAGCAACTCGTGGATGGTGACGGGCTGGGCCCGGCCCATGACCTTGATCGCCTCGAGCTCGCGCCAGGCGAACGTCGTCCCGGTCAGCGCCACCGTCGCCTGCGATGCCATGATCGACGTCGCGAAATACTTGTTGGCCCCTTCGAGCCGCGAGGCGAGGTTCACCGCATCGCCGAGCGAGGTGTAGTTGAAGCGGCGCAGCGAGCCGATATTGCCCACCAGCACCTCGCCCGAGTGCAGCCCGATCCGGTGGCCGATCGCCAGACCCTGGAATTCCGCAACGGTGCGGTTGAGCTCCTCGAGGCGGGCATTGCAGGTGAGCGCCGCGCGAACCGCATTGCGGGCATGGTCGGGATCGTCCACCGGCGCGCCGAATATCGCCTTGATCGTGTCGCCGACATATTTGTCGATGTAGCCGCCGTTGTCCTCGATGATGTCGGTCATCGCCGACAGGTAGGTGTTCAGCACGGTCACCAGCGTGCCCGGCGGCATCTTTTCGGCGAACGAGGAAAAACCGGCGATATCCGAGAAGAACATCGTGACCTGGCGGACCTCGCCGCCGAGCGCCGGCAGCTTGTTCGCCGTCATCATCCGGTCGATGACCTCGTCCGCCAGGTAGAGCGCAAAGCTCTTGCGCAGAAACCGCTCCTCCCGGTCGGCGACAGCGAAGCGATACGCGGTGATCGCAACGATGGCGGCGAGCCCCGCCAGGAACGGCTCCACCAGGGGCAATGCGACAGAATGCGTGAAGGCGAAGGTCGCAGCCGCGGTGCATGCCGCGAAGAACCCCAAATAGGCGCCCGCCGCCCAGGCAGGCGTCAGCGCCAGCGCCGTCACCGAGGCCAATCCGGCGAACAGGATGGCGATCGCCGCGGAGGCCACCACCCCGGGCTCCGCGACGGTATCGTGACGGACGAGATTGTTGACGGCAGTGGCGTGAACGTAGACGCCGGAGATCGATGCCCGCCGCGCCGCCGCCAGGGCCGGCGCCTCGGGCAGCGCGCAGCGCGGAGCCGCGGCGTGCTCGGGGCCGGTCGCCAGCCGCTTCGAGGTGACCTTGCGGTCCTCGATGTCGAGCAGGGTGCCGACGAGCACGATCTTGCCGCCGAAATGGCGGCGAAAGAACTCCTTGTCGTCCTTCTCTACGCAGGCGCGCAGATCGGCGAATGAAAAGGTCAGGATATCCTCGGCGCCGCCGTCGAAATTGAGCGTGACGGTGTTGGCGATCGCGCTCGGAAACCGGCGCCCGGCAAGCGTCAACGTTTCGTCGGGCGAAAACTCGGGAGCGACCCCGAGCGCCCGGGAGGCAAGCTCGACCGCCATGGACGGCGTGCGCCTGCCCCCGCCGGAAAAGGCCAGCGGCAGGCGGCGCACCACGCCGTCCGGATCGATGTAGACGTTCAGCGGACGGATGTTTCTCTGCTGACCGACGGCGATCCGCTGCGCCGGGGATGGCCGGACAGGCCGGTCGCGGTCCTCGATCTCGCCGAGCACGACGTTGCCGGAGCGGGCGCCGGCGGCAAGCGCCCGGAGAAAATCGCGGTCGAAGCCGCGCACGCGCGCGCCCAAGAGGTCGCCGTCGAACGGCATCTCCGATTGCTCGAGCGAGGCGGTAAAAATGACGTCGAAGCCGACCACCCTGGCGCCGCCCTCGAGCATTGCGGTGAGCACGCGGCCGATCTCGCGCGTCCAGGTGATGCTCGGCGAGCCTTTGAACGGCGGGCGCTGGTAGCTCTCCTCGTCGATTGCCACCACCACGACCGGGGCCGATGCGGGGTCATGGCGGGCGCCGAACGCCTGCCAGCGCAGCATCGTGAGCAGGTCGATCGACAGGCCGTGCAGGATTCCAAGTGCCGGCGACGCGAAGAGCGCGCCGGATGCGAGCGCGATCACGATGACGGCGAGAACGTCGCGTCTGGACAGTCGCCGGCGCCGTACGGGCGAGCGACGCGGCAAAGCCCTATTCCAGGCGCAGCAGACGGCCAATCACCGGGGTCGCCCCGGACCTGCCGTTGAGATCGACCTTGAAGACCGCCCGCCGCGTCCCGAGGCTCGCCTCGTAGACGACGCCCGGCACCAGCTCCTTGCGGGCCTCGGCGAGATCGTAGAACTTGCCCCGCACCAGCGACTTGCCGTCGATCGCCAGCTGATGGCGCTCGCCTTTGCGATCGAGGCGCTCGATCACCAGGGTGCCGGGACGATCGACCTCCACCAGCGGCGAACGGCCATAGATCGTGACGTAGGGCTGTCGCACCCCTTGCTGGTCCGGCGCCATGTTGCGGAATACGGTCGCCGCGCTCTGACCCTGCACGGGCTCGGCGAGCTGCGTCTGGTTCGAGTCGCAGTCGACCCTCTGGCGATACAGCTTGCCGTTCTCGACCGTGCTCTGCTCGCGGCCGACGGTCACGACCCCGCCGGTGATCCGTTCCTGCAGACAGGAGGTCATGTAGCCGAGCACGACCACATCTTGCGGACCGAGCCTGATCACCGTTCCCGGCGTGACGTAGTCCATGAACTCGATGCCGGGGATTTTTCCGGTGACCTCCTCGACCACCGCGACCGGAGGCTGGGCCGCGGCCGCCGCCGCGAACCCGAGCCCGCCGACCAAAGCGCCGACGAACATCCTGATATGTGCCATAGCGGGGGGTATCCTTCCGTGACTGGTTTTGCCGGCAAATGTACGGCCTTGACGAGCAAGAGCCGTGATCCAGACCACCCCGGGCCTTGAGACCCCGCAATGCCGGAGAGCATGTGCGAGTTCGCGACGATTGTCCATTCACTTGCCGCGGCGCAGCGCAAAGAAAATCGTCCATTTTCTCGCCCTGGTTGCGCACGCGGCGGCGACGCGCACGAGACTGTGACCGCCGCGCGGCGACGGTGCGTGCAGGTCGCCTTGGGTTGGGATTTGCCGGCCATGAGTACCGCTCCCGGTTGCCGGCGTCGGTTTCAATTCACGCCACCTTCAATGTCGGAATGGCCTTAATCTTCTCCCCGAGCTCGCTGGGACGGCCCGTCAAGGAGATGATCGGCGGCATTACCGGATGGCAAGATGAAGGCTTCGAGCTCGCACACATCTGAAACGAGGCATTAAGGTCACTGTATTCCTGACGGACAGCCGGAATTCGCCGCCATGAACACAGTCTACGGGCAGCAAATCGAGCAGCCGTAGCCCGCGCAAACAACGATCGCAGGTACCGGGACAATCTTCAGGCAAGAGTTCGATGATGTCTGCGTACGCCATATATGGCGGCGTTCCAAGCAACAGAAACGCCAAGGGCGAGAACGAGAGCCAGCGCGGACCCGACTGGCTCCGCTGTTAGGTGCAGCGTCAGCAGCGCTGCACCAAACCCGGCAAGGCCGGAAATGGCGTTCGCCAGCACCGCGGCCGTAGCCGGGCCGCCGATGCGGCGATGCAAGATCAGCATGATGCTCGCATAGATCACAGGGAAAACAGCAAGCACGCCGCTTCCTTCCGCGCCAATTTTGAAACTTAAGGCGACAATGACGCCGACGAGCACGGTCACCATACCGGCCCTTATGACCAAGTCGTACCAGGCCTGCGTCGTCGTTGGCATGCGTACGTGAGAGAACGGCCTCACAATGAAGAAGCAGGACGCGAAAACAACCAGATTGAGAACGAATGCTCGGGATACAGTCCAGTGAAAAGCGCTGAGCGCCAACGTGGTCGTGAGCCATACCACGAATGCAACGGACACGCTGAGCCACAGCGAGTGTCGTTGTGCAATCAGTACGTAGGTCGTTAGAAAGATCGCGGTTGCGGCGTTCAATGCTAGGCTTGCCACCGCGCTCGCGGAAATAAAAGCCGCGTCGTGATCGAGCGCCAAGAACACGTAAACAGGCCCAGCTGAGACGGGCAGCGTCGCCACGAGCGCTCCCACGATGGCGCCGAGTCTTTCCGCTATGATGGTCGCTATGCTCACGAACAAGGCGGTGACCGCCATTTTCGCTGCAAGCGCAAGCCAGAATATAAGTTCGGGAGACATCGTGCCTGAAACTCCGCGATAAAATGGGGAAACTGCTGCGCTGGTTGTAGATGCCCGCCGCCGGTCTAACCTTCGCGGTTGCTGGATGCCCAGTACAAGAGCACGCCGATCCGCCGCATCTGTTCGGACTCCGCGCCGGCGTCGATCAGCAAATAAACTCGCGTCGCCTCACCGGCCGCCGCTTCAGCCAGACGCACCTATCCTACCACACCGCTGACGAGCAGACCGCATCGAGCGGTACGCTACCGCATGACGTCTGCTTCGGGTCTTTCGCGTCGATATTGCCATGTGCGCTGCTTGGTCCGCTATCCACAACACCGGACATTACCACGTCCGACTGAGACCTGTCTGGTTGCCGCCTTCCTGCGCCGGTTCTGCAAACAACGGGCACAGCCGCCGCAGCTCCCGCATTCCGCCGAATTGCGCAAGCGAGCAAGCGAAGCAGACGCCAAACTCAAGCGGCTCTACGACGCGATCGAGAACGGGATGGCCAATCTCTCCGACCCGATGTTGAAGGACCGAATTGCCGAGCTCAAGGCGATCCGCGATCAGGCCCGCGCCGACGCAGAGCGGGCCGAGGATGCAATCGAACGGCTCGGACCGAGCATCGCAGCGCAAGCTCTCAGAACGTTCGCCAAGCAGGCCCGCAAGCGGATGCGGACCGAGAGTGGCGGCTACCGTCGCGACCATCTCCGCGCGCTCGCCCAGCGCGTCGAAGTCGACGCGAAAGAAGTTCGTATCGTGGGATCGAAAAGCGCACCTCTTCGCACCCTCGTCGCCGCTTCGAGCGCGAAAACGGCGGGTTTTGGCGTTACCAGTTTTGTACCGACGTGGCGCCCCGGAAGGGATTCGAACACTTGGCTCCGGGCTTGGAAAGCCGGCGGCCGGCCCGGCTCGACAGCGACCGGCCGAGCTTCCCCCTCGCCCGCCGTGCTACTATCCCGCCCTCCCCGGAGCCAACCGGGACGGGCCACATCGGGCAGGTTTCGCCCTGCCCGGCGACAAGCATTGCCACGGAGGAACCACCCGATGAGCTGGCAGAACGAGCTCGAGGAGCTGCGCCGGCGCGAGGCGCTTGCCCGCGAGATGGGCGGGCCCGACAAGGTGCGGCGGCAGCACGACGGCGGCCGACTGACCGTGCGCGAGCGCATCGGCAAGCTCATCGATCCGGGCAGCTTTCACGAGGTCGGCGCGCTCGCCGGCCGCGCCCAGTATGACGCGGCGGGCGACCTCGTCTCGTTCACGCCGGCGAACTGCGTGTTCGGCCGCGGCATGGTCGACGGCCGGCCGGTCGTGGTGGTGGGCGACGATTTCACCGTGCGCGGCGGCTCGGCGGACGCCACCATCCGCGAAAAACCGCTGATGGCCGAGCAGATGGCGAGCGAGTTCCGCCTGCCGATCATCCGCATCATCGAGGGGTCCGGCGGCGGCGGCTCGGTGAAGACCATCGAGACGACCGGGCGCGCCAACCTGCCGGGCGGCGTCGGCGGCTCGATGGGCTTCCATTACGCCACCGCCAACCTCGCCGTGGTCCCGGTGGTGGCGCTCGGCCTCGGCTCGGTGGCGGGGCTCGGCGCGGCGCGGCTTGCCGCCAGCCACTACTCGGTGATGACCAAAACCTCCGCCATGTTCGTCGCCGGGCCGCCGGTGGTGGCGCGGATCGGCGAGGATCTGACCAAGCAGGAGCTCGGCGGCTGGCAGATCCAGACGCGCAGCGGCGCGGTGGACCACGCGGTCGACACCGAGGACGAGGCTTTCGCCTGCACGCGTCGCTTCTTGTCCTATCTGCCGAGCTCGGTGCACGCGGTGGCGCCAAGAATCGCCAGCGACGACGATCCGCGGCGACGCGACGAAAGCCTGATGAAGGCGATCCCGCGCGACCGCCGAAAAGTCTACAAGATGCGCCCGATCGTCGAGACATTGGTCGACCGCGGCAGCTTTTTCGAGATGGGAAGCATGTTCGGCCGCTCGGTCATTACCGGGTTCGCCCGGCTCGAGGGCCGCGCCGTCGCCGTGATGGCAAGCGATCCCTATTTCCACGCCGGCGCCTGGACGGCGGAGAGCTGCCAGAAGGTGGTGCGGTTCCTCGATCTCGCCGAAACCTTCCACCTGCCGGTGGTCTACCTGATGGACTGCCCGGGTTTTCTGATCGGGCTGGAGGCCGAGCGGACGGCGACGATCCGCCATGGCGTCCGCGCCATGGCGGCGATGAACCAGACCACCGTGCCGTGGTGCACCATCATCGTGCGCAACTCCTTCGGCGTCGCCGGCGCCGTGCACAAGCCGGCCGGGCGGCTGGCGCTGCGCTATGCCTGGCTCTCCGGCTACTGGGGCTCGCTGCCGCTCGAAGGCGGCATCGAGGCGGCCTATCGGGCCGACATCGACGCCGCGGCCGATCCGGCAGCAAAGCTCGGCGAGATCGAGACGCGGCTCAACAAGCTGCGCTCGCCGTTCCGCACCGCGGAAACGTTCTGGGTCGAAGAAATCATCGACCCGCGCGACACCAGGGCGCTCATCTGCGAGTTCGCGCGCCTCGCCGAGCCGCTGCTGACCCCCGGGCCGTCCGCCTTCCCGATGCGGCCCTGACGCCGCGTCATCTCCCGTGCTTGTCCGACCGCGGCTGGTCGATCTCTTTTCGCTCGAGCGGCGGCGAGATTCGGCCAACACGGTGCATGTCCGAGTTGCGCCACCATCGCGCCGTGATAGGCTGACCACAACGGCGCCGAGACGCCGAGCAAAGCAAGAATGCCAGCGCATGTCCCGGCTCCAAGGGAACCGGGCGAGCGCCGGCGGGGAGCGGGCGGTCAATGCAGGCCTATATCGCGCGACGACTGCTGGCGCTGCTGCCGACGCTGTTCTTCGCCAGCATCATCGTCTTCGTCACCGTGCGGCTGATTCCCGGCGACGTCATCGACCTGATGCTCAGCCAGAACGACGTCAGCGCCGGCAAGCTGAGCCGCGACCAGCTGATCGCAGGCGCTCGGCCTCGACCGCCCGATGTGGCGAGCAGTACCTGCGCTGGGTCGGCGGCATCGTGCTGCACGGCGATCTCGGCAACTCGCTGTGGCAGAACACGCCGGTCGGCGAATAGCTGTTCGCGCCGGCTGCCGGTCACCTTCGAGCTCGGTCTCCTCGCGCTGATCGTCGCGCTGATCGATCGCGATCCCGATCGGCGTCTATTCGGCGGTGCGCCAGGACACCGCCGGCGACTACCTGGCGCGCTCGTTCTCCATCCTGATGCTGGCGGTGCCCGAGCTTCTGGCTGGGCACGATGGTGATGGTGTTCCCGTCGATCTGGTGGGGCTGGTCGCCGGAGGTGAAGTACGTCCCCTTTCGCGACGATCCGCTGCAGAACCTCAAGCAGATGATCATCCCGGCGGTCGTGCTCGGAGCTGGCGCTGTCGGCGATCACCATGCGGCTGACCCGCACCATGATGCTGGAGGTGCTGCGCCAGGACTACATCCGCACCGCCTGGGCCAAGGGCCTGAGCGAGCGGCTGGTGGTCGTGCGCCATGCGCTGCGCAACGCGCTGATCCCGGTGGTCACCCTGTCGGCCTGCAGGCGCCGCTGCTGATCGGCGGCGCCGTCATCATCGAGCAGATCTTCGTCATTCCCGGGCATGGGCCTGCTGCTGCTCGACGCGGTGAGCCAGCGCGACTATCCGATCATCACCGGCGTGTTCCTGATCGTCGGCGTCGCCGTGATGCTGATCAACCTGCTGGTCGATCTGAGCTACGGCGCTGCTCGATCCCAAGGTGAGGTACCGCTGATGGCGACGCGTCGCCGAGACCGTTGCCTGCGCCGGCCGCCCGCGCGGCGCGCTCGGCCGCGCTTCCTGCTCGGCTGTTCCGCGAGAAGCCGCTGGGCGCCGCCTGCGCGGTCGTGCTTCTGCTGTTCCTGCTCTGCGGCATCTTCGCCGACCTGGCTGGCGCCCTACGGCTTCAACGAGATCAGCCCGATCAACCGGCTGAAGCCGCCCGTCGCTGGAAGTTCCCGTTCGGCACCGACAATCTCGGCCGCGACATGCTCTCGCGCTGCCTCTACGGCGCGCAGCTGTCGGTGATCATCGGCTTCTCGGCGGCCGGCCTCGCCACCGCTGATCTCGGTCGTGCATCGGCATCGTCACCGGCTACCTCGGCGGCACGGTTCGACATGGTCATGCAGCGCTTCGTCGACGCCTGGATGAGCTTCCCCGACCTCGTCATCCTGATCGTCGTCGTCTCGGTGGTCGGGCCCGGCATGCCGCAGATCATCGTGCACGCTCGGCCTGCTGCTCGGCATCGCCGGCTCGCGCATCATCCGCAGCGCCGTGGTCTCGGTGCGCGAGAACATGTACGTGCATGCCGCGCAGTCGATCGGCGCCTCGACCGCCGCGCATCCTGTGGCGCCACATCCTGCCCAACGTGCATGCCGCCGGTGATCGTGCTGTTCACCACCCGCGTCGGCACCGTGATCCTGGCCGAATCGGGCCTGTCGTTCCTCGGCCTCGGCGTGCCGCCGCCGGCGCCGACCTGGGGCGGCATGCTGTCGGGCAGCGGCCGCACCTACATGTTCCAGGGGCCGTGGCTGGCGCTGGCGCCCGGCCTGTGCCTCACCGTCGTGGTCTATGCCACCAACATGTTCGGCGACGCGCTGCGCGACCTGCTCGACCCGCGCATGCGCGGAGCGCGCTGAATGACAACCTGAGGAGGACATCATGACCGATCCATCGAGATCACGGAAGTCGCAAGAACTAGCGCTGCCGGTCGCGCTGGCGCTCGCTCGCTCGGCGGCGAGCCGCGGCGCCGGCCGAGACGCGAGAAGCCGCAGTACGGCGGCGCGCTCGAGATCGGCACGGTCTACGTGACGCTGTCGGCGCTGTCGTGGGACCCGGCCGACTGGAACTGGAAGCTCAACCACGACACCGGCCTGTTCTACGAGCAGCTGTTCGCCGCCGACCTCGCCAAGAGCGAAGCGCAAGGGCGGCAAGCACACCGTTCTACGCCGACGCCTGGCTGCCGTCCGACGCGATCCGCGGCGAGCTGGCCGAGAGCTGGGAGTGGAAGGAGAACCCGCTGCGCGTCGAGGTGCAAGCTGCGCAAGGGCGTGATGTTCCCCGAGAAGCCCGGCGTCATGGAGGCGCGCGAGCTCACCGCCGACGACGTGGTGTTCAGCTTCAACCGGCTCGACCAGAGCCCGAAGAAGATCGCCGGGCTACTTCGACCACGTCGACAAGGTCGAGGCGACCGACAAGCACACGGTCGTCTTCACCTTCAAGGACTACAACGCCGAGTGGGACTACCGCTTCGGCTGGGGCTACTACTCGGCCATCATGCCCAAGGAGGTGGTCGACGCCGGCGCCGGCCAACTGGAAGAACGTCAACGGCACCGGGCCGTTCAGCTGACCGACTTCGTGCAGGGCAACTCCAACACCTACACCAAGAACCCGATCTACTGGGACAAGGAGAAGATCGGCGGCGACGAGTACAAGCTGCCCTTCGTCGACAAGATCGTCTACCGCACCATCAAGGACGAGGCGACCTTCGTCACGGCGCTGCGCACCGGCAAGCTCGACATGCTGGAGGCGATCCGCTGGCAGCACGTCGACAGCTGAAGAAGAGCGCGCCGCAGCTCAAGTGGACGCGCTGGCTGTCAATGTCGGGCACGTTCCTCGCGCATGCGCGTCGACACCAAGCCGTTCGACGACATCCGCGTGCGCCGCGCGCTGAACATGGCGGTCAACAAGCAGGAGATCGTCAAGGCCTACTACAGCGGCAACGCCGAGCTGTTCGCCTATCCGCAGCATCCCGACTATATCGGCTACTTCGAGCCGCTCGACACGATGCCGGCATCGGTGAAGGAGCTGTTCACCTACGACCCCGCCAAGGCCAAGAAGCTGCTGGCCGAGGCCGGCTACCCCAAGGGCTTCACCTTCAAGGTCCAGGTCTGCTCGTGCAGCCCCGACCACATGGACCTGCTGCCGCTGGTGGCCGCCTATCTCGAGCAGGTCGGCGTCAAGATCGAGATCCAGCCGATGGAGTACGGCGCCTTCCTCTCGGCGATGACCACGCGGACCAACGCGCCCGGCTACTTCATGAACAACGGCCACACCAACCCGACCACCACGCATCCGCAAGAGCTTCGTCACCGGGCCAGGTGTGGAACCCGTCGCAGTGGTCACGACCCGAGATACGACAAGAAGATGGCGCGAGGTCTATCGCGAGCGCGACGAGGAGCAAGCGCCAGGCGATGATCCGGCGAGATGACGCGCGAGATCCTCGACAAGGCGCCGTACATCTGGCTGCCCACGCCCTACATCTACACCGCCTGGTGGCCGTGGGTGAAGAACTACGGCGGCGAGCTGCGCGCCGGCGCGGTGCGCCCCGGCCCGATCTACGCGCGCATCTGGGTCGACCAGGAGCTGAAGAAGAAGATGGGATTACTGAGCAGCTGCACCGGTCGCACCGCCGACGTGGCCGCACGCCTCTGCTCGAGGTCCGCAACCTGACCACGCGCTTCCGCACCGAGCGCGGGCACGGTGACGGCGGTCGACGACGTGTCGTTCGACGTCGCGGCCGGCGAGACGCTGGCGATCGTCGGCGAGTCGGGCTCGGGCAAGAGCGTCACCGCGCTGTCGCTCCTGCGCCTGATCCCCGACGCCGCCGGGCCGCATCGAGGCGGGCGAGATCCTGTTCGAGGGCCAGGACCTGCTGCAGCTCGACGACGCCGGCATCCGCGCGATCCGCGGCAACCGCATCGCGATGATCTTCCAGGAGCCGATGATCTCGCTCAACCCGGCGCTCACCGTCGGCCTGCAGGTCGCCGAGCCGATCAACCTGCACCGCGGCACGCCATGGGCGACGCGCCCTGGAGACGGCGCGCGAGCTGCTCGGCCGGGTGCGCATCCCCGACGCGGCGAGCCGGCTCAAATCCTATCCGCACCAGTACTCCGGCGGCATGCGCCAGCGCGTGATGATCGCCATGGCGCTGGCCTGCCAGCCGCGGCTGATCATCGCCGACGAGCCGACCACGGCGCTCGACGTCACCGTGCAGGCGCAGATCCTCGACCTGCTGAAGGAGCTGACGCGCGAGACCGGCGTCGGCGCTGATCCTGATCACCCACGACCTCGGCGTGGTGGCGCGCTACGCCGACCGCGTGGTCGTGATGTACGGCGGCCGCATCGTCGAGACCGGCGCCGGCGCGCGAGCTCTACCGCGCGCCGCGCCATCCCTACACGCGCGGCCTGCTGGCCTCGGTGCCGCGCCTCGACGGCGGCACCGGCCGGCGCCTGGTGCCGATCGACGGCCAGCCGCCCGACCTCGCCGCGCTGCCGCCGGGCTGCGCCTTCGCGCCGCGCTGCGCGTCGGCGATCCCGACGTCTGCCGCGGCGAGCGCCCGCCGCTGCGAGGCGGCGGCGCGCGTCATCTCAAGGCGTGCTTCGCCGATGTCCACTGACCGCGCCGCCGCTCGCCGCCCGCCGACGAGATCCTGCGCGTCGAGGATCTGAAGGTGCATTTCCCGATCACCGCGGGCATCGCTGATGCAGCGGCAGGTCGGCACCGTCAAGGCGGTCGACGGCGTCTCGTTCGCGCTGCGCCGCGGCGAGACGCTGGGCCTGGTCGGCGAGAGCGGCTGCGGCAAGATCCACCACCGGCCTCGCGGTGCTGCGCATGCTCGAGCCCACCGCCGGCCGCATCGTGTTCGAGGGCGAGGACATCACGGCGTTCGGCAAGGCGCGCATGCGGCACGATCCGCCGGCGCATGCAGATGGTCTACCAGGACCCCTACGGCTCGCTCGATCCGCGCATGAAGGTGCGCGACATCGTCGGCGAGCCGCTCGAGGTGCACGGGCATCGCCGGCAGCCGCGCCGAGCTACGCGCGAGCGCGTCGCCGCGCTGCTCGCCATGGTCGGCCTGCTGCCCGACATGGCCGAGCGCTACCCGCACGAATTCTCCGGCGGCCAGCGCCAGCGCATCGGCATCGCCCGCGCGCTGGCGCTGGAGCCGCAGCCTGCTGATCTGCGACGAGCCGGTCTCGGCGCTCGACGTCTCGATCCAGGCGCAGGTCGTCAACCTGTTCATGGACCTGCAGCAGCGGCTCGGCCTGACCTACCTGTTCATCGCCCACGACCTCGCCGTGGTGCGCCACATCAGCCACCGCATCGCCGTGATGTATCTCGGCCGCATCGTCGAGATCGCGACGCGCGACGAGCTGTATCGACGTCCGCTGCATCCCTACACCGAGGCGCTGCTGGCGGCGGTGCCGGTCGCCGACCCCGAGGTCGAGGCGCGGCGCCCGCGCGTCATCGTGACCGGCGAGGTGCCGAGCGCGCTGACGCCGCCGTCGGGCTGCCGTTTCCATCCGCGCTGTCCGCAGGCGATGGCGGTCTGCAGGACGGTCGACCCTGCGCTGACCGAGCTCGGCGCCGGCCGGGCGGTCGCCTGTCATCTGCACGTCGCGCCGTAGCCCGCCGGCATCGTTGAATGGACCGGCATTGTGGCGCACGGCAAGCCGCGGTTGCGGCTGCGTGCACCAGCCGATAAAGTCGCGCCGACCTTTCCCCGATCACCATTCGAGGATTGCCCCGTGACCAACTCGAGCGCAAGACTGGTGAGTGCACTGACCATCCTGGCGGCGCTGCTGACGCCGGCCTTCGGCCAGCAGCAGACCGAGCACGAGCGCAAGCTCGGCGAGATCAGGAAGCTCGGATGGCAGGCCGGACCCTCGCAAGGCCCGATCGCGAGCCGCGCGCACATCACGGTGCCGGAGGGCTACGTCTATCTCGGCGCCGACGATACGGCGCGCTTTCTCGTCCTCCTGGAGAACCTTCCCACCAAGAACAGCTATACGTTCGCCCCGCGCTCCCTCGACTGGTTCTCGGTGTTCGACTATTCGGACACCGGCTACATCAAGGACGACGAGAAGATCGATCCCGACGCCATCCTGAAGGTGCTCAAGGAGGGCACCGAGCGGGAGAATACCGAGCGCACCAAGCGCGGCTATCCGGCGCTCGAGCTTGAGGGCTGGGCGGTGCCCCCGCACTACGACACCGAGACCAAGCGGCTCGAATGGGCGACCAAGCTGAAATCATCCGGCGGAACGAGCATCAACTACAGCATCCGCCTGCTCGGGCGCACCGGCGTCATGAATGCCGTGCTGGTCACCGATCCGGCGTCGCTCGATGCCGACATCCGCACCTTCAAGACGGCGCTCGGCGGATTCTCCTTCGATAGCGGCGAGCGTTATGCGGAGTACCGGGTGGGCGACAAGATCGCCGAGTACGGGCTGACCGGCCTGATCGTCGGCGGTGCCGCCGCCCTGGCGGCGAAGTCCGGGCTGCTGAAGATCCTGCTGAAGTTCGGGATCTACATCTTCGCCGCTGTTGCCGCCTTCGCCGGCGGCATCTTCAAATGGTTCAGCGGCCGGCGAAGGTCGGCTTGATGCTCGAGGCGATCGCCAACTCCTGGTTCGGGTTCTGGACGGCGGCGCTGGTGATCGTGCTCGTCGATTCGGCGACGCTGCTGGCGCCGGGCGAGTTCGCCTTCGCGTTCGACCGCGATGGCAGGCCGCGGCTGCGCATCCCGACCGCGCCGTTCCTGATCCGCCAGAAGGACCTGCTGATCGCGGCGCTGAAGTATTTTGCGACGCCCTTCTTCGTCGCGTCGGTCGCCGCGCCGGACGCCCTCGACGCGGCGCGGCTGGCCGAGCTGCGCGCCACGGCGGCGCGCTGCCGCGCCATGTGCGCCTATTCGTACGTGACCGCCGCGGCGCTGGTCGTGGTCGGGCCGGTCGCCAGCCTGACGCTCGGCATCGGCGTGGCGCTGCTCGGCATCCTGCCGGTTCTTTACCTGACCGCGGCGCTGGCACTCATGGCGATCTTCGTCACGCGCCAGGATTTCGGGCTGACCGGCGGAAAATTCGCCTCGCTGGCCTTCGAGCTCATCGTCTGCCCTGCCTTGGTGGTCAATCTCAACAAGCGCCTGGTCGACCGCACCCGCGTGGTGCCCAATGCGTTTCTCCTGATCGGCGACGACGAGACCCTGCGGCGGCAGATCGACGCCAACCTCGAATATCTCCACGTCGCGCCGATTGCCCGCGGCGCCGACCGCGGCGGATGATTGCGCACAACATTGATCATGCGGCAAGCCGACGAGATCAGCGAGTTGGATCCTGTGAGCAGCGTGTCAGGCAAGGTTCCGCTGGTCATCGACCTCGCGGGAGCCTTGCTGAAGACCGACGTGATGCATGAAGGTTTCATGCAGCTGGTGCGGCGCCAGCCGGGCGCTTTATCGGGTTTGCGACATTGGCTGACCGGCGGGCGCGAGGCGTTCGGCCGATTCGTCGCCGCCCGGGCGAAGCTCGACGTCGAAAGGCTTCCGGTCCGCGAGGACCTCGTCGCCTGGGCGGCGCGCGAGCACGCCGCGGGCCGGCAGGTCATTCTCGCTGCCGTCGACCGGCGCGTCGCCGAAAAAGTTGCCGCCCGGCTCGGATTCGTCGACGACATCATCGCGGTGGATGGCGGCGGCTCTGCCGGTCGGGCGAACGCCGACCTCATGGGTGAACGATTTCCCAAAGGTTTCATCTATGCGGGCCATTCGGCCGCCGACCTCGACGCCTGGCGCCGCGCGAGCGACATCGTGGTGGTCGATGCGTCGCCGAATGTGGAGCGTGAGGCACGGGCCATCCGCGCGCCGCTTGCGGTGTTCCCTCGCCGCCCGATCACTTTCACGACCGTTCGCCGCGCGCTGCGCCTGCACCAGTGGGCGAAGAACCTTCTCGTCTTCGTCCCGCTCCTGCTCGGCGGAAAATTTCACGATCCGTCCGCCTGGGGCCAGGCGCTGCTGGGATTTCTTTCGCTCGGCCTGCTCGCATCGTCGACCTACCTGGTCAACGATCTGTGGGATCTCGACGACGACCGCCGGCATTGGTCGAAGCGCGGGCGACCGCTGGCGGCAGGCCTCGTGTCGATTCCCGGCGCGCTCCTCATCGCCGGCATCGGGCTGGTCTCGAGCTTCGCCCTGATTGCATGGTGCGGCCTGGCCGCAGCGGCGATGCTCGGGCTCTACCTGGTCCTGGCGATGGCCTATTCGTTGCGGCTCAAGCGCGAGCCGATCGTCGACGCGCTCGCCATCGCCAGCCTTTTCACCATGCGGCTGGGGCTCGGCGTCGCCGTGACCCAGGTGCGCTTCTCGCCGTGGCTGTTCGTCTTCTCGATGTTCGTCTTTCTCTCGCTGTCGCTGGCCAAGCGCTGCACCGAGATCACCCGCATGGTCGAGCACGGCGAGGCCCGCGCTTTCGGGCGGGGCTACAAGCCGTCCGACGAGCCGCTGGTGCTGGCCATGGGCGTGGCGGCGATGTTCGGCGCCACCCTGATCATGATCATCTATCTGATCAGCGACGCCTTTCCGGCCGGCTTCTACTCGCATCCCTCGTTCCTGTGGATATTTCCCGTCGTCCTCTTTCTGTGGCTCGGACGGGTGTGGCTGCTGTGCCATCGCGGGGTCCTGCAGGACGACCCCGTCGTCTTCGCGTTGAAGGATCGGATCAGCCTCGGCTACGCGGCGCTCACCATGATCGCCTTCGTGGCGGCGATCTGGTGAGGCAGTCGCCATGGGATTCCACATGCGCGCCGACGTCACCTCCTGGGGACGCGTGACGCGTCCCCGGCAGCTCGTCGCCGGCCCGGCATTTCGCGACGAGATCGGCGAGGCCGTGGCCGCCAGGCCGCCCGGCGCCAGCTATCTGGCGGTCGGGCTGCGGCGTTCCTACGGCGATTCCTGCCTGAACACCGATGGCGTCGTGATCGAGACGAGCCGCCTCGATCGCTTCATATCGTTCGATCCGGTCACCAGGATATTTCGCGCCGAGGCCGGGGCGAGCCTGGCAGACATTCTGGCATTCGCGGTGCCGCTCGGCCTGTTTCTTCCCACCACCCCGGGGACGCGCTTCGTCACGCTGGGCGGCGCGGTTGCCAACGACGTGCACGGCAAGAACCACCACCGGGCCGGAACGTTCGGCCGGCATGTCGGCGCGCTCGGGCTTTTGCGTAGCGACGGCAGCCGCCTGGTCCTGTCGCCGACCACAGAGCCCGAGCTTTTTCGGGCGACGATCGGCGGGCTCGGGCTGACCGGGATCGTCGAATGGGTGGAGATCGGCCTGGTGCCGATCCCGAGCGCATGGCTCGACGTGGAGAATGTTCCGTTCGCCTCGCTCGAAGGATTCTGGGATATCGCCCGCGTGAGCGTCGAGACTCACGAGCACACCGTCGCCTGGATCGACTGCGTCGCGTCGGGAAGCGCGCTCGGGCGCGGCATCTTCTCGCGGGCCAACTGGCGGACCGCCGACGACCGGAGCCCGCGCCAGAACCGCGTGCGAACAATCCCCTTCGACGCACCGGCGGCGCTGCTCAATGCCTGGACGGTCGGGGCGTTCAACGCGCTCTACTATCGGCGCGAGGCGCGAAGGACACGAGTTTCGCCCCGCCACTACGCGCCCTTCTTCTACCCGCTCGATGCAATTTCCGACTGGAACCGGCTTTACGGCCGCCGCGGCATGTACCAGTACCAGTGCGTGATCCCGTTGCCGGTCCAGCAGCAGGCGGTCCGCGCGCTCATCGGCGAGATCGTCGCCTCCGGCGAGGCATCCTTTCTGGCGGTGCTCAAGACGTTCGGCGGCCTGCCGTCGCCGGGCCTCATCTCGTTTCCGCGCGAGGGAGCGACCCTTGCCCTCGATTTTCCCAACCGCGGCGCACCGACGCTGCGGCTGATGGAGCGCCTCGATGTCATCGTCGGCGAGGCCGGAGGCGCCCTCTATCCGGCCAAGGACGGGCGCATGAGTGCCGCCATGTTCCGCGCCGGTTTTCCGGGCTGGGAGCAGTTTGCCGCGCATATCGACCCGGCCTGCGCGTCGGATTTTTGGCGGCGGGTGAGGTCGTGACCGACATCTCCGCCGGACAGCGCGTCGTCATCCTGGGCGCCACCTCGGCGATCGCCGAGGCCGCCGCCAGGCTGTGGGCCCGCGAGGGCGCGCACCTCGTGCTGGTCGCTCGCAATGCCGAGCGCCTCGGCGCGATCACCGACGACCTGCGCGTTCGCGGGGCCGCCGCCGTGCATACCGTGGTGCTCGATCTCGCGACCGCCGATGCGGGGCGCGAGCTCGACGGGTTCGCAAAACTCGCCGGCGCGATCGATGTCGTGCTGCTGGCCTACGGGGTGCTCGGCGACCAGGCAGCCGCCGAGCAGGATCCGGCGGTGGCGAAAAACATCCTCGAGGCCGATTTCCTTTCCGCCGCCGCATGGTGCCTGGCGGCGGCGAACCATCTGGCGGCCCGTCGCGCCGGCGTGCTCGTCGTGATCGGCTCGGTCGCCGGCGATCGCGGCCGCATGTCGAACTACATCTACGGCGCTGCAAAGGGCGGGCTCGGCATTCTCGTCCAGGGCATCGCCCACAGGCTGGCGCCGACCGGCGCCCGCGCCGTCCTGATCAAGCCCGGCCTCGTCGACACGCCGATGACGGCGCACATGGCGCCGGGCGGCATCTTGTGGTCCAGACCCGAGGTGGTCGCGGCCGCCATCAGGAAGGCGGCCGAGCGCGGCGGCCCGGTCGTCTATGCGCCGTGGTGGTGGCGCTTCGTCATGCTGATCATCCGGCTGGTGCCGTCGTCGATCCTGCACAAGACGAAGCTGTGAGCCAGGGGAGCAGTCAATCGGAGGCCGGTCGACGGCTCTCGATCCGCACCGACCGTACTCCCACATAGCGCGCCAGGCAGACATTCCGCCATGCGCCGGGGTCCTCGCCCGCGGGATCGCCGAACCACAGGTCGGCGATCGGCGGGGCCGGCAGAACAAGGTCGCGATCGGCGATCGGCGCTCCCGGTGCCTTGCCGCCCCCCAACAGCGCAAATCTCGCCTCCACCGCTCGATAGAGCGGGACCAGGTGCGCCAGGGTCTGGACGGCCTGCAGGAAGTGCGGCGTCGCGATCATCAGGAGAAGAGCCGCGACCGCGAGCTTTCGACCGTCAAGACGCGGCCAGCGCTCGCCGACGATGGCGCGGATGCGCGGGCCGAAGGCTGCCGACGCCGCGACTGCGCTCGCGCCCAATCCGCCGACCAGCACGAAGTGCAGATAGTTGAGCGCGCGCTGCTCGAGAAGGTGTCCGGTCGCCACCTGCCCGATCCACAGCGACCCGTAGATCGCGATCATCGCGGTGGCGAGCGGCATCCACACCGCCGGCGAGGCACCGACCGCCGGCGGAGCGTCGCGCGAGCGGGGAAGAACGAGCAGACAGACGAGCCAGGCGAGAACGGCCGGGTTGGTCAGGCGGCGCGACAGGAACTGGGCGACGTGCCCGACGGTGAGGGGCAGACCAGCCAGCATGCGCAGCGCCATGCCCTGGTCGGTCCCCATCACCCGCAGGCGAAGCGCATTTCCCGGCGCCAGGACGACGATCGCGACACCGACCGCGATGGCTGAGAGGATCAGCGCGTGGGCCACCGGCTGGCGCGGCGCATCGACCAGCCAGCGATGCAGCAGGGAGCCGAGCACGACGGCAAGCAGCACCGGTCCGCTGATCTCGGTCGCCGTCGCGATCAGCATTCCGCCGGCCATCAGCAATCCGACCGCAGCGGGGCCGATCGGCGCTTTTCGCTGCACCTGGCGGTGCAGCCAGATCATCATCCCGAGGGTGACCAGCGCGGGAATCGTATAGAAGCCGATGCCGGTGGCCCAATAGAACAGATCCTCGGGCTGCGGACTGCCGGCGACGAGCACCGCCGCGGTCAAAAACCCCAGCAGCAGCCGGATGGACTTCGGGCAGCCCGGCAGAATGGCGTTCGCGCCCCACAGCGCCAGCGCGATGGCCGCTCCCAGCGCCGCCGCGCAGAAGGCGCGGAAGGCCACCAGCAGGTCGACCCCCAGCATGTAGTGAAGCCAGAAGGGGACGATGGTGGCGACGAAGCTGAACAGTCGCCCCTGAAAGTTCACGTATAGATCGCCCACCATGGCGATCAGGCCGCGATCGCGCCACGAGGCGGCGAAGCAAAAATCGTCCGAATGGGGCGACGCGCAAACCAGCAGAATCACGAACGGAGCAATCACGAGGATCGGCAGCCAGACCGCCCGCCCGGCAAACCGATCGTCGACCGCCGGACGCCGGACAACTGGCGTTGCGGGCTGCGTCATGGGCTAACCACATCCCGACCTTGTTGAATCACGGCGTCATGCGCGGGCTTGTCCCGCGCATCCACGTCTTTCTTCCTTCTTGGCCAAGACGTGGATGGCCGTGGCGAACACGGCCATGACGCCGAGGCCCGTTCGGTCTCCGCGTAACTGTCGGCCAGCCCGGGTCTACCCAACCGCGGCGGCATCGCCCCAGGTTTCGCTGATCGGCATCCAGCCGGCGCCCTGGCCGGCTTGTTTTCTGCTGGTATTTTCTGCCGTCGCGATCGGCAGCTGAACCACCCGCGGCGTCTCCGCGTCCGCGCGTTCCGGCTGCCCGGCTTGTTTCGGCCTTGTATTTTCGGCTGCCGCGGCGGGCGCTTGCTCGGTGCTTGTATCTGGCGCCACCTCCGCCGCCTCGCCCGCGGCGGCTTGTTCCTGCCTTGTATTCTGCTCCCGCTCGGCGAGCCGGGCCTCGAGCCTTGCGGCGGCCCCGAGGCAGCGCACCGCGCTCTCCACCACGCGGATCAGATCCATCCCTTCCGAGGGTGCGAGCTCCCCGGCCGACACTCCCTCGAGGATCGCGGCGACTGCCGCCGGAACGTCCGCCGCGCCGGCGATGCGCGGCAGCGGGAACCGCACCGGCCGGCTCCGGCCGCGCGGCATGAGACGGTCGAGGCAGAGCCGCAGCGCGCCCAGATCGCCGTCGAGCGCCCGCTCGATCGCCTTGCGCGCCAGCGCCTCGCCCTCCTGCTCGAACAGCCCTTCGGCGATCAGCGTCGCGCGGTTGCGCGCCCCCGGCGGCCGGCCCGCCGGATTTCCGCTCTGCCCCTTCACGAACGTCATGGCTCCCTCCGTTGGTTGGGTATCACACGCGGTGTGTATACCCTTTTTATTGTACACTGTCAAGTGGGCTGCGGGTGGCCCTTCGAGACGCCCCGCGCCGGAGGCGCGTGGCTCCTCAGACTGAGGGGCAGGAGTTTGAGGCACTCAGGTGCGCCGTCACCGGAGCCGGCGCGCCGCCCTTCCGGGCGCAGACGCCATCGCCGATGGCGCTGCCGCCTTGAAAGGATCCGCTCTGCCGCAGCCTGCCGAGGTATGGTTCCCAGTCACCGTCATCGACGGCGTCATCGTGCATGAGCAGGATATAATCGGCCATGTCCATCTCCCGGTCCGTTGGCTACAACGGGGGCGCCGCGTGTAGGGTTCCGGGTGCGGGCGGACCGGCCCGGGATTGGGCTACGTCAGCATGACCTCCCGGTATCCCTTGGTCGCCACCGCGTCCGCCCATGCCCGGTAGGCCGGGGCGCTGCCGCTGTAGCGCGCGACGATGCGGGTCTGCTTGCCCTCGACATTGCTGTTGATGCCGGTCATCCAGGAATTGACCTCGTTGCTGAGCAGCCCGGTTCCGACCGCCTTGACATGGTCGGTCCAGGTCGCCACCGCCTCCGGCCGGGCGTCGGCCCGGGTCAGATCGCGGTCGCGCATGTGGCGGATGAGACCGGTCACCCACTCGACATTGTACTCGATGCTGCGGGGGATGTTGCCGAGCGCGGTATGCGGCCCCATCAGCATGAACATGTTGGGGAAGCCGGCGACCTGGACGCCGAGAAAGGTCTGCGGCCCGCCCGCCCATCGGTCCTTCAGCTTCAGCCCGTCGAGACCCCTGATGTCGATGCGGTCGAAGCTGCCGGTGATGGCGTCGAAGCCGGTCGCATAGATGATGATGTCGAACTCAAAATCCTCATTGCTGGTCCTGATGCCCTTGGGCGTGATCCGCTCGATCGGCGTCGCCTTGATGTCCACCAGCCGGACATTGGGCTGGTTGTAGACCTCGTAGTATCTGGTCTCCAGCGGCACGCGGCGGGTGCCAAAACCGTGGTCCTGGGGTATCAGCTTCTCGGCAACCTGCTGATCCCGCACCCGCCCGCGGATTTTTCGCGCCACGAACTCCGAGATGGCGGCGTTCGCCGCCCGGTCGATCAGGATGTCGCGGAAATTGCCCTGCCAGATGCCGAAGCCGGGCTCGGCGTAGAGCTTTTCGAAAAACGCCTCGCGCTCCTCCGCCGTCACCTCGAAGGTCCCGCGCGGGTCCGGCGTGTGCAGGAAGCAGGCAAATGTCTCGCGGCAGCGGGCGAACATTTCCGGGTAACCGGCCTTGATCTTCCGCTGGGTCTCCTCGTCGATCCGGCTGTTGTGCAGCGGCGCGCACCAGTTCGGCGTGCGCTGGAAAATCGTCAGGTGCCCGACGGTCTTCGCCACCTCCTGGATGGTTTGCACGCCGGTCGCCCCGGTGCCGATCACCGCCACCCGTTTGCCGGCAAAACTCACCGGCTCGTGCGGCCATCGGGCGGTGTGAAAGGCCTGGCCCTGGAACGATTCCACCCCGTCGATGCGCGGCATGGTCGGCGCCGACAGCGGGCCGACGGCAGTGATCAGGAAACGCGAGCGGTACCGGCTGCCGCCCTCCAATGTCATCTCCCAGGCCCGATCCTCCTCGTGGTAATGCGCCGCGGTCACCCGGCTGCGGAACTGGATGTCGCGGCGCAGGTCGAATTTGTCGGCGACGAAGTTGAGATAGCGCAAGGTCTCGGGCTGGCCGGCGAAATGCTCCGACCAGCTCCACTCCTCCAGCAGCTCCGGCGAGAAGGAGTAGCCATACGAGTAGCTTTCGGAGTCGAAGCGCGCGCCGGGATAGCGGTTCCAGTACCAGGTGCCGCCGACGCCGGTGCCGGATTCGAAGATCCGCACGCTCAACCCCAGATCGCGCAGCCGGTAGAGCTGGCAGAGGCCCGACATGCCCGCCCCGATGATGATGACGTCGTAGTCCAGGACAGGCGCCGCCCCGGCATGGGCTTCATGCAAGGCGGCCATGGGCTGTTCCTTGTTCGCTGATCATGAGGGCAGGTTATCGACGGAACCGCTATTCTGCAAAGAACGGGGCACCGGAAGATGGATTGCCCACGCGGCAAGGGAGAGAAAACATGCGGATGAGGGACAAGGTCGGGATCGTGACGGCGGCGGGTTCCGGAATGGGCCGCGCCGGCGCGCTGCGCTTCGCCCGTGAAGGGGCGGCGATCGGGGTGGTCGATATCGACGCGGCGAGCGTCGCCGCCGTGGTCGGCGAGATCGCCGCGAACGGCGGCAAGGCCCGGGGCATCGTCGCCGACCTGCGGCAGGACGCCGAGGCGCGCAGAATCGTCCGCGAGACCGCGAGCGCCTTCGGGGGCCTCGACTTCGTCTGGAACCATCTCGGCCATCCCGGGCCGGCCGCGGTCGAAGGCATCGAGATGGCGGATTTCGAGCTCGCGGTCGACCTCAACCTGCGCTCGCAGATCGTCACCACCGAGGCGGCGCTGCCGGAGCTGCGCGCCCGCGGCGGCGGCAGCCTGCTGTTCACCGCCTCGACCTCGGGCCTCGCCGGCTCGCAGTTCAGCCCGGTCTACTCGGCGGTGAAATTCGGCGTGGTCGGCTTCGTCCGGGCGCTGGCAAAGCGCGTGGCCAAGGACGGGATCCGGGTCAACGCCATCTGCCCGGGAGCGACCGACACGCCGATGCTGCGCGTGTTCGTCGCCCGCCCCGATCAGCAGAGCACCCGCGGCATGGACCCCGAGGAGCTGGTCCGCCAGCGTGCCGGCCAGAACCCCATGGGCCGGCCCGGGCGCCCGGAGGAAATGGCGAACGCTGCGCTTTTTCTGCTGTCGGACGAGGCATCGTTCGTCACCGGCGCGGCGCTGCCGGTCGACGGCGGCACGACCGCGTAGGGCGAAGCCGCGGGCTGAATTGCAAACCCGCTTGTTCGCCGTCACCACCCTGTGCCACCGAATTGTCCGGGAACGATCGTGGAGGCCACAACAATGCCGAGGACCGATATTCGCCAGGCCGCGCTGCGGGAGCGCGCGCAAAAAGTCATTCCTGGCGGCATGTACGGCCATCAGTCGACGGCGCTGCTGCCGACGGAATTTCCTCAATTCTTCCATTCCGCCAAGGGCTGCCGGCTGTGGGACGCCGACGGCAACGCGTATATCGACCTGATGTGCGGCTACGGGCCGAACCTCCTGGGCTACGGTCATGCGGCGATCGACGCCGCGGCGGCCGCCCAGCAGGCGCTGGGCGACACCATGACCGGGCCGTCGGAGATCATGGTGGAGCTCGCGGAACAATTCGTCGCACTGGTCGACCATGCCGACTGGGCGATGTTCTGCAAGAACGGCACCGACGCGACCTCGATCGCCATGCTGGGGGCGCGCAGCCACACCGGGCGGCGGAAAATTCTGGTGGCCGAGGGCGCCTATCACGGCTCGGCGCCATGGTGCCTCAATCGCGGCGCCGGACGGGTGGCGGAGGACCAGGCCCATGTGATCCGCTTCAGATACGACGACCCGGACAGTCTTCGCGACGCATTCCGGGAAGCCGCCGGCGACGTCGCCGGCGTGTTCGCGACGCCGTTCCGCCACGACGTCTTTGCCGACCAGTCGCTGCCCTCCCAGGAGTTCGCCGAGACCGCACGGCGCCTCAGCGACGAGGCGGGTGCGCTGCTGATCGTCGACGAGATCCGCACCGGGCTTCGGCTCGCGCGCGACTGCGGCTGGGCGGCGCTCGGGATTGCGCCCGACGTCAGCTGCTGGGGCAAATCGATCGCCAACGGCTACCCGATCTCCGCGGTGCTCGGATCCGACAAGGCGCGTGCGGCTTTTGGAAAGATCTTCGCCACCGGGACGTTCTGGTTCTCCGCCGTGCCGATGGCGGCGGCGCTCGCCACGCTGCACGAGGTCAGGACAACCGACTATCTGGAGCGGATCGTCGCCAGCGGCACGATGCTGCGGCAGGGCTTGGCCGAGCAGGCCGCGCGCCACGGCTTCGGCCTCCGGCAGACCGGACCGGTGCAGCTGCCGCAGATCCTGTTCGCGGACGACCCGGATTTCCGCCTGGGCTATGGCTTTGCCGCCGAGGCGGTCAGCCGCGGCGTCTACCTGCATCCGTTCCACAACAATTTCGTCAGTGCGGCGCTGACTGAAGCTGATGTGCGGCAGACCCTGGAGATCACCGACGCGGCGTTTTCCGCGCTGAAGGTGCGCGGCCCGGGACTGGGTCCCGTGCCGCAGCTCGCCGGACGCTTCCCCACCGCAGCCCGCACGGCGCAGGCGGAGCGCGCTCATGCTTGACCCGGCGAGCCGCCCCGACATGGCCGACGACATCTGCTTTCTCTCGCTTGCCGGGCTCGGCAAGCGCTACGCAACAGGAGCGCTCTCGCCTGTCGCGGTGGCCGAGCATCATCTCGATCGGGTCACGCAACTCGAACCGCATCTCAACGCGTTCCAGATCGTCGACCGCGACGGCGCGCTTGCAGCCGCCCACCGGGCCGAGGCACGCTGGCGCGCGGGCGCGCCACGGAGCGCGCTCGACGGCGCGCCGGTCACCATCAAGGACAATGTCGACGTTGCGGGGTTTCCCACCCGCCACGGCTCGCTGACCACGTCCGACGCGCCGGCTGCGGCGGATTCGCCGGTCGTGGCGAGGCTGCGCGAGGCCGGCGCAACAATCCTCGGCAAGACCACGCTGCCGGAATTCGGCTGGAGCGGGCTCACCGACAGCCGCCTCAAGGGCACGACACGCAATCCGTGGAACCTGTCGCGCTCCTCCGGCGGATCGAGCGGCGGCGGCGCGGCGGCGCTTGCCGCCGGCATCGGGACGATCGCGTTCGGCAACGACGGCGGCGGATCGATCCGCGTGCCGTCGAGCTTTTGCGGCGTGTTCGGCATCAAGCCGACGTTCGGGCGCGTGCCGCATGTGCAGGAGGGACTCTTTCGACCGTGGTCGCCGGCGGGCCGATCGCCCGCTCGGTGGCGGACGCCGCGGCAGCGCTCGCCGTCATGGCGCGGCCGGACGACCGCGACTGGCACGCCCTGCCGCCGCCGGGCGAGGACTGGCTCGCCGGCCTTGCGCCGCGCCTCGGCGACCTCACCTTCGCCTATGCGCCCGGCCTCGGCGGCGCCGAGCCGGACGCCGCGGTGCACACCGCGGTCGATCAGGCAGTCGACACGCTGCGCCGGGCGGGCGCCCGCATCGAGGATGTCGGCCCGGTGATCGCGCCGCTGCGTCCCGATTTCGAGGCTTTTTGGCTCGCCGGCTTCGCCCGGCGGCTGCGGACGATCCCGCGGGAACGCTGGGACGACCTCGATCCGGGTTACCGGAGGCTGGGCGAGCAGGGTCTCGGCATCGGCGTCGAGGCGGTGCTGGCGGGGGAAGCGGCGCGCGCCGCGCTCGGGCGCGCGTTCCAGGCATTGCACCGGAGCTACGACTTGCTGCTCACCCCGACCATGCCGCACGCGGCGCCGCCGGCCGATACCGCCTATCACAGCCAAGGCTACGACCGCTGGCGCGACAGCGTGCCGTTCACCCTGCCCTTCAACCTGACCGGACAGCCGGCGGCGTCGGTTCCCTGCGGCCTTACCGCGGAAGGCCTTCCGGTCGGCCTTCAGGTGGTCGGGCCGAAATATGCCGAGCGAAAAATTCTCGAAGCCTGCCTGGCGATCGAGGCGGTGCTGGGCTTTGCGCAGCCGCATCCGCGGCTCATGGAGAACCTGCGGACATTGCAGTAATCATGGCCGGGCTTGGCCGGACGATCGCGACTGGCACGCCCTGCCCCCGCCCGCCGACGACTGGCTCGCCGATCTCTCGCCGCGCCTCGGCGACCGTCGAGGTCTCGCGTCAGTGCGGTTTCGGCTTGGGCTTGCTGGGGGGAGGGTCAATATCGCCGCCGCCGCCGACCCTGCCGCCGCCGCCGACGACCTGCTCGAGCTCTGCCTCGCTGAGCGCGCAGTGCTCGGCATCAGGCCTGGTCGGCGTGGCGCCCGGCTTGCGCTCGATGTCGTTGCGCTTGAACTGTTGCGACAGCGTTTTCATTGCGATCTCCTTGCGACGGTTGGTAACGGGCGACCGGCTTAGCCCCGCGCCTGCACTGCTTCTGTGACCTTCATCACAATGCGGGCGCCATTCGCCAACTCGACCTCGATCACGCTCGAAGCCGTCGGCTCGGTAAGCCTCCGGCAAGCACCGCGGAAGGGCTACTCCGTTGAGGGCGTACGCCGAGGCGCGCGGCTGTCGGCGCGCATGTCTGCGATGATCTGTGGAGCGCCGCGCGGCTCATAGCTCCGGACGCCTGTCCGCCCACGGCCGCACCCGCTCCAGCACCGCGCCGATGCGCAGGACATCGAGATCGGCGCCCCAGCGGCCGACCAGCTGCACGCCGGTGGGCAGGCCGTCGGCGGCGAAGCCGGACGGCACCGTGAGCGCCGGGTGTCCGGTCAGGTTGAAGGGGTAGACATAGGAGGTCCAGCCCTGGCGGGTAATGCCGCAGCGCTCCCCCTCGACCTCCACCTCGTCGTGGGCGGCGTCGAACTCCACCGGAAGCGCAGTGCGCGTCAGCGTCGGGGTGACCAGCACATCGTAGCGCTCGAGCAGTTTCTGGATCGCCCGAAACAGTCTCGTGCGCGCATACTGTGCCTGGCGAAAATCCATGAGGCTGAACTTGCTGCCGCGCTCCATGAAGGCGAGCAGCACCGGGTCCATCTTGTTGTGCCAGTCGGGCAGAAACTGCGCGCAGGCGACGAAGAAATTGCCCTGGTACATGATGCGGCCGGGAAACTCGATCCAGTCGATCTCCTCGGTCACCTCCTCGACCGCGGCGCCGAGCCCGGCGAGCGCATCGAGGCTTCTCCTGGTGTTCTGCTCGACGTCGCGGTCGAGCCGCGGGTTGGTGGCGCGCGCGATGTAGCCGACCCGCAGCGCGGACAGATCCTCGCCGATCAGGGTCGGCGCAAGACGGCCCTGGTCCTGGCCGCGCAGGCTCCAGGGGTCGAGCGGGCTCGGCCCTGAGAGGATGGTGTGCATGAGGGCCGCGTCCGTCACGGTGCGGGCGAGCGGGCCCGCATAGGTGTAGTTGGAGAAGCCGTCGATCGCGTTCTCCCACGGCACGGCGCCGAGCGTCGGCTTCAGCCCGACGATGCCGCAGCACGCCGCCGGGATGCGGACCGATCCCGCCCCGTCGGTGCCGAGCCCGAGCGGGGTCAAGCCCGCGGCGACCGCGGCCGCGGCGCCGCCGCTCGAGCCGCCCGGAGTCCGGCCGGGATTCCAGGGGTTGCGGGTGATGCCGTAGGCCGGGCTGTCGGTCAGGCCCTTGTGGCCGAATTCCGGCAGGGTGGATTTTCCCACCACGATGGCGCCGGCCGCGCGCAGGCGGGCGACGCAGATGTCGTCCCTGGCGGGGATGTTCTTGCCGTGGATGGCGGAGCCGTGAGCGGTGAGCACGCCTTCGGTGTTGACCTGGTCCTTGATGTTGACCGGAACGCCGTGCAACGGCCCGAGCGGCGCGCCGGACATCACCGCCGCGTCGGCCGCGCGCGCCTCGCGCCGGGCCGCATCGGCCGTGACGGTGACGAAGGCATTGAGTTTCGGCTGCGCCCGCTCGATCGCCGCCAGCGCGGCGTCGACATAGTCGACCGCCGAAATTTTTCGCCGGCGGATCAGGGCAGCGGCTCTGGTGGCCGGCAAGTACAGGAGCTCGGTGTCGGACATGGGGGGCTCGTCTCTTTGAGTGGCAATTGCATTTGGTCTCGCGGCGCACGCGGCGCCTCTTCTCCCTCTCCCCGCTCTTCGCGGGGAGAGGGTCGGGGTGAGGGGCTCTTGCGGCAAAGCGCGGCGCACGTTGCGTGGCGGGGCCCCCTCACCCGCCCGCCTTCGGCGGTCGACCTCTCCCCGCACGCGGGGAGAGGTGGCGCCCGCGGCACGGTCTTGCCATATGCGATCATCCTGTCTCGGGCTGGGGCGCTCGTCGTAGGACACTCAGCATCGACGGCCTCTGGTGCCGGAGCAAGGGATTGTTATAGCCTCGGTCGACCCATGACGGATCGTGGAGGGGACATCGTGATCGCCGCTTGCACACACCGCATCGTGCTCGCCATCGTATTCTCCCTCGGGCTCGCCGCACAGTCCGCGCAGGCGACGAAAAATCTTACCGCGGTGCTCGAGTCCGAGGTGGTGTTTCTCGATCCGCATTTCACCACCGCGAACATCACCCGCACCTTCAACTACATGGTCTACGACACGCTGTTCTCGATGGATTCCAAGGGCGCGATCCATCCGCAGATGGTGAAGGATTTTTCCGTCTCCGAGGACAAGCTCGCCTGGCGCTTCACCTTGCGCGACGGCCTGAAATGGCACGACGGCTCCGACGTCACCGCGGCCGACTGCGTGGCCTCGCTGCGGCGCTGGGAAACACGCGACGTGCTCGGGCGCATGCTGATGAAGGCGACCGAAAGCCTCGAGGCGGTCGATGCCAAGAGCTTTGCGCTGAAGCTCAAGACGCCGTTCCCGATGCTGCTCGAGGTGCTCGGCAAGCCGAACTCGATCGTGCCCTTCATCATCCCGGAGCGGCAGGCCAACGGCCCCGCCGACCAGAAGATCATGGACATCGTCGGCTCAGGGCCATTCGTCTTCCGCCGCGACCTGTGGCGGCAAGGCGACATCATGGTGCTGGAGCGCAACCCGGCCTATGTGCCGCGCGCCGAGCCGCCGGACTTTCTTGCCGGCGGAAAGGTCGTGAAGATCGACCGGCTGACGCTGAAAACCATTCCCGACGCCGGCACCGCCTCCTCGGCGCTGATCGCGCGGGAGATCGATTACCTGCAATACGTGCCGTTCGACTGGATCGCCCGGCTCGAGCGCGATCCCAACCTCAAGGTGATGGCGCTCGGCGGCATCGACATGTTCGAGGGCAATTACCGGCTCAACAGCGCGATCCCGCCGTTCAACGATCCGGCGATCCGAAAAGTCCTGTGGAAGCTGGTCGACCAGAAATCGGTGCTCGACGCGATCGGCATTCCGCCGAAATACCGGCTGGAGCACTGCCCGTCGTTCTGGATGTGCGGCACCCCACTGGAGACCAAGGCCGGCGCCGAGGCGGCGCGCTACTCTGTCGAGGATGCCCGCGAGGAGCTCAAGAAGACCAGCTACAAGGGCGAGCCGGTCGTCTTCCTGGAGCTCACCAGCCTCACCTCGAGCCAGGCGGGCCTGGTGATGGTGGACAGCCTCAAGCGCGCCGGCTTCAAGGTCGAGGAGCAGGTGATGGACTGGGGCACGCTGCTGCAGCGCCGCGCCAAGAAGGAGGGCTGGAATCTGTTCGCGGTCTATTCCAACGGCGCCGACATGTCGTCGCCGCTCACCCATTTCTACGTGTCGAACAATTGCGCCGACTATCCGGGCTGGAGCTGCGACGAGCGCATCACGCCGCTGCTCGCCGAGTTCGCGCTCGCCGATACGGCGGAGCGCCGCCGACAGCTGGCAGAGCAGATCCAGATCTTTTCCTACGAGTCGACGCCCTCGGTGATGTGGGGCCAGTTCACCGTGCCGGCGGCGTACCGGACGACGCTGACCGGCCTCATCCAGTCGAGCTTCCCGATGTTCTGGAACGTCGACATGCCGGACCGGTAGCTGCCTGCTCGTTCGAGGTCGGGTATCGCATATGACGACGACCGCACTGAAGACATCCCTCTGCTTTGTTTGGCGCCTCGCATGCCGCAAATTCCTCCCTCCCCCGCTCTTGCGGCGGGGAGGGATGGGGTGGGGGGTCGCGCCGCACGCTCGGAGCAACAAATAGTCCCCCCACCCCGACCGCCTTCGCTATGCTCAGGCGGTCGACCCTCCCCGCCAACGAGCGGGAGGGTAGACTCGCGGCTCGGCAATGCCCGATATCTGGTAACTTCATATGTGGTGCGGCTGTGCTTGCTGCTGGCGCTCGTCATGCCGGCCTATGGGGCGGAGGGAGCCGTGTGCGTGGAGAATGCATCGATCAGCGAGTTGCAGAATGCCTTGGCGGCCGGGCGCGTCACGTCGGCGGACCTGGTGCGCGACTACATGGCGCGGATCGAGGCCTACGACCGGGCGGGCCCGCAGCTCAACGCGGTGCGCGAGCTCAACCCGGACGCGCTGGCGATCGCCGAAAAGCTCGACGAGCGAGCGGCGAAGAAGCGCCGGCCGCTCGAGGGCATCCCGATCCTGGTGAAGGACAACATCGCCACCGCCGACGCCCAGCACACCACCGCCGGCTCGCTGGCGCTGGCCGATGCCCGCGCCCAGCGTGACGCGACCGTGGTCAAGCTGCTGCGCCAGGCGGGCGCGGTCATCCTCGGCAAGGCCAACCTCACGGAATTCGCCAACATTCTCGCCGTGGGCATGCCGGCCGGCTACAGCTCGCTCGGCGGGCAGGTGCGCAACGCCTACGCGCCGGCGCTCGACGACAAGAAGGTGCCGATCGTTCCGCCGGGCGGATCGAGCTCCGGCTCCGCGGTCGCGGTGGCGGCGGGATTTTCCGCCGCCGCGATCGGCACGGAGACATCCGGCTCGCTGCTTTTTCCGGCGTCGCTCAACGGCGTCGTCACCGTCAAGCCAACGGTCGGCCTGATCAGCCGCGCCGGCATCGTGCCGATCGCCGCCAGCCAGGACACCGCCGGGCCGATGACCCGCACGGTGCGCGATGCCGCGATCCTGCTCAACGTGCTGGCGGCGGCCGATCCGCGCGATCCGGCGACGCGCGACCTGCGGCGCCCGCCCGACTACACGCAAGTCCTCGATGCCGACGGCCTGCGCGGCGCCCGCATCGGGGTCCCAAGCGACCCGGCCGATCCGGGCAACGATGTCTATTACGGTCCGCTGCGGCCGCGCGCCGCCGCGGTGATGCGCGAGGCGATCGCCGCGATCGAGGCCGCCGGCGCCACCGTGGTGCGCGCCAACATCGCGACCGAGGGCTGGATCGGCGGCCCCGGCACCGAGATCGCGATCCTCAACCGCAATCCGGAGAGTGCGACGAAAAACCAGCCGGCGCGGTACCCGATCGTGTTCATCTACGAGCTCAAGCACGATCTCAACGTCTACCTGCGCGACTGGGCCAAAGGCACGAAGATGCGGACGATGGCCGACATCATCGCCTTCAACCAGGCGCACGCCGATCGCGCGCTGCGTTTCGGCCAGGACATTTTCCTCGCAGCGGAAGCGACGCGCGGCGACCTCACCGAGATGGAATACATCTCCGCCCGCCGGATGGATCTGCGTGCCACCCGGACGCTCGGCCTCGACGCCTACATGGACCGCCACAAGCTCGATGCGGTGCTGTTTCCCGGCATGAACGGCGCCGCGATCGGCGCCAAGGCCGGCTATCCGAGCGTCCAGGTGCCGGCCGGAATGATATCCGGGGTGGGAGACAAGGAGACGCCGGACTATCCCTACGGCGCGACGTTCACCGGACGCGCCTGGAGCGAGCCGACCCTGCTGAGGCTCGCCTATGCGTTCGAGCAGGCAACCAAGGCCCGGCGCATGCCGCCGGGAGTGCCGGCGCTGTCCGATTGCGCCACGCCGACGGACGGACGGACCACGGCTTCGGTGTGGGAAAAATAGCAGGGCCGCAGCCGACGCGCACCGCGAGGACCGTACTGGATGACAAGAGAAGGAAACGCCTGATGCCGATCGACAAGCGGGTCAGGACAGCAGCCGAGGCGCTGGAAGACGTGCCGGACGGCGCCACGGTTTTCATCTCCGGGCTTCGGCGGCGCCGGGCTTTCCCAACGTGCTGATCCGTGCGCTGCGCGAGCGGGACGCCGAAGGACCTGACGCTGGTCGTCAACTCGGCGACGCACCGCTATTCGCTGACCCATGAGCTGATCGAGGCCGGTCTGGTGCGCAAGGTGATCTGCAGCGCCGCGCGCGGCCATAGCAAGGAGCTCATCCGCGTTCGAGAAACTGTGGATCGGCAGGCAAGATCGAGCTCGATCTGCTGCCTCAGGGCACGTTCGACCGAATGCATCCGCGCCGGCGGCGCCGGCATCCCGGCGTTCTACACCCCGTCGGCTTCGGCACCGAGCTGACGCGAACGGCAAGGAGGTGCGCCGGTTCGGCGACCGCGACTACGTGCTGGAGGAGGCGATCACGGGCGATCTCGCGCTGGTGCGCGCCGACACCGCCGACCGCTACGGCAACCTGACGTTCCGCTACGCGCAGGTGAATTTCGGGCCGGTGATGGCGACGGCCGCAAAGCTTGTCGGTCGCCGAGGTGCGGGCCGTCGGCGACGAGCCGATCCCGCACGAGCGCGTGCAGCTGCCGGGCATCTATGTGGACCGCGTCGTGGCGGTGGGGAGCTGAGCCATGCAGCCGCTCAACCGCCGCCAGATGGCGTGGCGCGCCGCCCAGGACATCGACGACGGCCTGGTGGTCAATCTCGGCATGGGCATGCCGGTGCACGTCGCCGACTACCTGCCGGCCCGAGGTGGACGTGTTCATCCAGGCCGGAGAACGGCGTGATCGGCGCCGGGCCGCTGGCCGCGGCCGGACAAGGCCGACCCCGATCTCGTCGACGCCAGCAGCCGCACGCATCACGCTGCGGCCCGGCGCCTCGATCGTCGAGTTCGTCTGGTCGTTCGCCATGATCCGCGGCGGCCACATCGACGTCACCATCCTCGGCGCCTTCGAGGTGGCGGCGAACGGCGACCTCGCCAACTGGGACATGCGCGTGCCGCGACAAGGGGCCGCTGGTCGGCGGCGCCATGGATCTCGCCGCCTGCGCGCGCGCGGTGTGGGTCATCATGGAGCACGACACCCGCAAGGGCGCGCCGCGGCTGCTGGAGAACTGCACGCTGCCGCTCACCGCGGTGCGCTGCGTGACGCGCGTCTACACCGACCTCGCGGTGGTCGACATCACGCCGGCCGGCATGGTGGTGCGCGACATGGTCGACGGGCTCGACCAGGCGGAGCTGCAGGCGCGCACCGGCGCGCCGCTCGACGTTTGCGCCGGACCTGAAGCCGCTGCGCCGCCGCCGCTTCCCGACGCGGATTCAGAAAGGCCCGACATGCAGTTCATCGAGGTCAACGGCGCCGCGTTGCGCTGCGAGCTTTCGGGCGGCGGCGCCTCAACGGTGGTGCTGGTCCACGAGATGGGCGGCACGCTGGAGAGCTGGGACGTGGTCGCGCCAAGGCTGGCGGCGAAGCGGCGGGTGCTGCGCTACGACACCCGCGGCGCCGGACTGTCGGAAAAGGTGCGCGGGGCGCTCACCTTCGACACCATGGCGGACGACCTGGTGGCGCTGTCGACGCGCTCGCATCTCCGGCAAGGTGGCGGTCGCCGGCGTCGCGGTCGGCGGCGGCATCGCGCTGCAACGCGGCGGCGCGTCATCCGCAGCGCGTCGCCGCAGTCGTCGCCGGCAGCCCGGCGATCGGCATGACGGCGGAGCGCCGGCCGGGCGTGCTGGCGCGGGTCGACAAGCTCGAGCGCGAGGGCATGCGCAGCGCCGCGGAGGAGAGCCATGCCAGCGGCTACCCGACGGAGCTGCGCCAGGATGCCGGTCGCTTCGCGGCGTTCCGCGCCCGCTGGCTCGGCAACGATCCGGCGAGCTATGCCGACGATCTACCGCATGCTCGCCGACAGCGATCTCGCTCCAAAACTCGGCGCGCTCGCCTGCCCGGTCCTGGTCATCGGCGGCAGCTTCGATCGCACGCGCCCGCCGGCGACGGTCGAGCCTGTGGCGCACCTCATCCCGGGCGCGCGCTACCAGTTGCTGGAGACCGGGCACTACATGGCGGCGCAGACGCCCGAGTTGATCGCCACGACGATCGGCGACTTTCTCGACGAAGTCGGAGCCTGAGGCGTCGGGTCGGCCGCCCGGCAGGGTTCGATCACGTCGCGGCCAAAGGCGCGAGCTGGCCCGTCGGCATCGCCTGCTGCTGCAGGAACCCGAGCAGCAATTCGCTCACTTGCTTCGGCTGCTCCTGCTGCACCCAGTGCCCGGCGCCCTCGACGAGGTGGCAACCGACCATCCGCGTGCAGACCTTGGTCTGCATGCGCTCGATGTTGCCGGGAACCTGATAGATGCCCCAGTCGTGCCTTCCGGCGATGAAAACCGACGGCACCTCGATGGTCCGTCCGGAGAACAATTGCAGCTCGGCGGTGTCGACCCCTTCGGTGCGGCAGCGATACCATTGCAGGCCGCCCTGGAATCCGGTGCGCGAGAATTCTCCGCTGTAGACGGCAAGCTCGCCTTCGGTGAGCCAGCGGCACGCCGCGATCTCGGCCTCGGATGGCATCTCGGACGCCACGGTCGCCGCCATGTCCTGGTCGAGGTCCATGATGTAGTAGGTCGGCATCTTCGCCAGTTCTTCGGCTGTCCAGGACTGCAGCCGGAACGGCTGGTTCGCTTTCCAGTCGGCGCTCTTGTGATGATAGTAGGCGCGCAGGAAGGCGTGGACGCCCTGCGGACAGTTTTGCATGTCGGCATTCGCGGCGCGCGTCGAGTAGTACCATTGATAGTGCTTGCGCGGCCGCGCCAGCCTCGCCAGCGCCTCGTGGATGTTCTCCCGCGCACTCTGCGTGAGGGCGGCCGGTTGCGGGCCCTCGCCTGCCGAGCCGATCGGCAGCGCTGGCGGGCCGGCGAACGGCGCGCTCATCAGCGCCATGGACCGGAAGACGTCGGGACGGACCAGCGCGCACCAGGCGGCGACCGAAGCGCCGAAATCGTGCCCGACGACGGCGGCGACCGAGCGATGGCCGAGCGCGAACACCAGCCCGAGCGCGTCGCGGGCTACGTTGAGCGCGCGGAAGGAGCGAAGATCGCCGTCGTAGTCGGGATCCCAGCCGGTGGTGCGTCCGTAGCCGCGCTGGTCGGGCGCCACCACATGGAAGCCCGCGGAGGCGAGCGGCACCATCACATTCCGCCACGAATAGGCGAGCTCGGGGAAGCCGTGCAGCAGCAGCAGGCAGGGCCGCCCGCCCTCCTCGTAGCCGGCCTCGAGCACGTGCATCGTCAGCCCGTTGATGCCGCGCACGAAGCGCGAGCGGATGCCGGGCGGCAGTGCGGAGCCATCGAGCGGCGTCATCTCGGTCATCCTTCCCTCCCCGCTGGATTGTTGCGCGAGCCGAACGGAGTCCTGTACATAGCGGCCCGGGCCCACCGACGATATCGCAATCCATGGACAGCGACGACCAAGCCGCGAACCGCCTGCTTGCCGCGCCGCCGCGCGTGGTCAATGTCGGGCTCGAGCTGTTCGCCGACAATCTCGCAGGCTGCGGAGCGAAGATCGTTCACGTCGAGTGGAGCCCGCCGGCAGGCGGCAATTCCCGTCTGGCCGGCCTGCTGGACAAGCTGCGAAGCTGAGGCAGATCGTTGACCACGATCGACGAGGCCAATCAGGAGGCGCTGCGGCGCATTCTGGCCGGCGAGCCGGTGCTGGTCGACGTCATCCCGGCCGCGCGGGCGATTCCCGATCTCGCCGACCGCACCATCCTGCACGCTGGCCCGCCGATCACCTGGGACCGGATGTGCGGCCCGATGCGCGGCGCGGTGATGGGCATCGCCGTGCTCGAGGGCTGGGCGGAAAACCTCGACGAGGCGGCTGCCGACGCCGCCGCGGGCTCGTTCGCCTTCCATCCCAATCATCATTTCGGCGCCGTGGGGCCGATGACCGGACTCACCACGCGAAGCCAGCCGCTGATGGTGGTCGAGAACAAGACCTTCGGGAACCGGGCCTATTGCGCGATCAACGAAGGGCTCGGAAAAGTGATGCGGTTCGGCGGCAACGACGCCGAGGTGCGCGGGCGGCTCGGTTGGATCCGGGACGTTTTCGGCCCGGCGCTCGGGCGCGCGCTGCGCGACGCCGGCGGCGTTGCGCTCAAACCGCTGATCGCCCGCGGGCTGACCATGGGCGACGAGATGCACCAGCGCAACGTCGCCTGCTCGAGCCTGCTGATGCGGCTGCTGGCGCCGGCCTTGGCGCGAACGGCTGCAAGCTCCGCTGAGCTCGTCGCCTCCCTGAGCTTCATGGGCGCCAACGACCAGTTCTTCCTCAATGTCGCGATGGCGATGGGAAAGGCTTTGACCGACCCGGCGCGCGGCATCGCCCGATGCTCGGTGGTGACCGCCATGAGCCGCAACGGCACGGACTTCGGCATCCGGGTCTCCGCCACCGGAGACCGCTGGTTCACCGCGCGGGTCGAGATGCCGGTCGGGATTTATTTCCCCGGCTTCGGCGAGCGCGACGCCAATCCCGACATGGGGGATTCGGCCATCGTCGAGACGGTCGGGCTCGGCGGCTTCGCCATGGCGGCGGCACCCGCCGTGGTCGGCTATGTGGGGGCCGGAAGGGCCTCGGAAGCCGCCGCCTTCACCCGGACAATGGCGGAGATCACGGTGGGGGCCAATCCGGCCTGGACCATTCCGGCCATGGATTTCGCCGGCGTGCCGACCGGCATCGATATCAGGCTGGTGGTCGAGACCGGGCTGGCGCCGACCATCAATACCGGGATCGCCCACCGCGAGCCCGGCATCGGCCAGGTCGGGGCCGGCATCGTCAAGGCGCCGCTCGCATGCTTCGAGGATGCGCTGGTGAGTTTTGCCGAGACGATGGGCGTCGCATGAGCGTGGTCGTCAACGAGGTCCGCCGCGCCAGCTATTTCGATTCGATCGTGCTGATGCGGCTGTCCCGCGAGATCGCAGGCCTCTCCGGCGTCGAGGAGGCCGGACTGATGCTTGGCACCCCCGCCAACAAGCAGATTCTCGGCGACGCCGGCATTCTGTCCGCCGACGGCGATGAGGCCGAGCCGGGCGATCTGATCCTGGCACTCAGGGCGCGCGACCAGGCCTCTGCCGATGCGGCGATCGCCGAGGCGAAACGCCTGCTCGACCAGCCGCGCCGGTCCGCCACGCAGGGCGGGCTCGCCACCAGCCGCACCCTGCGCGGTGCCGTCGGCCAGATGCCCGACGCCAACCTGGCGCTAATCTCGGTCCCCGGCCATTTCGCCGTCGCCGAGGCGCGAAAGGCGCTCTCCGCTGGGCTCCACGTCATGATCTTTTCCGACAACGTGCCGGTCGAGGACGAGGCCGCGCTCAAGCGCGAGGCGCGCGATCGCAGCCTCATGGTGATGGGCCCGGATTGCGGGACCGCGATCATCGCCGGCCTGCCGCTCGCCTTCGCCAACGTGGTGCCGCAGGGCGACATCGGCATCGTCGGCGCGTCGGGCACCGGCATCCAGGAAGTGTCCTGCCTGATCGCGCGGGCCGGACGCGGCATCAGCCATGCCGTCGGCACCGGCGGGCGCGACCTCAGAGCCGAGGTCGGCGCCATCACCACGCTGATGGCGATCGACGCGCTCGACGCCGATGCGGCGACGCGGCACATCGTGCTGATCTCGAAGCCGCCGGCTGCGTCGGTGGCAAAACTGGTGCTCGACCGTGTCGCCAAGAGCTCCAAACAGTTCACCATCTGCTTTCTCGGTGCCGATGACCTGGCGCTGCCGGCCAACGCACGCGCCGCCTCGACGCTCATGGCGGCAGCGGAGCTTGCCGTCGGACGAAAGCTCAGCATGCCCGGCGCGGGGGCGCCGTTACGACACGTCGGCCGTGGCACCCTGGTGCGCGGCCTGTTCGCCGGCGGAACGCTGTGCACCGAGGCACAGATCGTATTCCGGGAAACCGGCCTGGCCGTTGCCTCCAACGTGCCGCTGCCGGGCGCATCGTCGGAGACCGACCAGGGCGGTCACGTGATGATCGACCTCGGCGCCGACGAGTTCACCCGCGGGCGCCCGCATCCGATGATCGACCCTTCGGTCCGCGATACGGCGCTTGCGGCGGCGCTTGCCGATCCGGATGTCGGCGTCGTCCTGCTCGACGTCGTGCTGGGCTTTGGGGGGCATCCCGATCCGGCGGGTCACCTCGCGACGACGCTTGCCGGGCGCGCCAGCGGCCCGCTGATCGTTGCCTCGGTGACCGGGACGGATGCCGACCCGCAGCCGCGGGCCGACCAGGTGCAGAAGCTGGTCGGGGCCGGCGTCGTCGTCGCGGGCTCCAACGCGGAAGCCGCCGGGATGGCGATCGCCGCGCTGGCGCTGCGCCCGGGGTCGGAGCTTCGCCGCGGCGCCCGATCCCGGCCATGAATGTCGCCACCACGGTCCGGACCGGCGCTGCGGCAAACATCCTTCCGATCCTGCGATCGGGGATTCTGGCGGAGGATTTTTGCCGACGGGGCGGGCTTGTCGAGGTCGCGGCGGTGTTCGAGCGCAGCTTCTATCTCGGCTCCGGCAAGACATTTGTCTGCATCGGCGAGCCGGCCATCGGCAATGGACCGCTGACGCTGACCGCCCATCCCGGCGCCTGTCGGAATCTCGGACTGGAGCCGGGCCAGCCCGCCGTGGTCTCATCCGGCGATATTGCGATCGGCAATACGGTTCTCACGTTCGATCGGTGCAAATCCTGGCGTCCGCCCGCCTGGCCCGCGCCCCTTCCGGCGCGGCGCCTGATCGAGACCGGCATCGCGCTCGCAAGACGCGTGGCCCGCGAAGGGCCAGCAAAAGGGCTTGCCGGAGGAATGTTTGGAGATTCTTCCGCGGTCGGCAGCAGTGGATTTGCTCTCACCGCCTCCCAGCGCGTTGAGGCGTTCGCATCGTGGCTTTCCGAGGCGCTTGCAGGCGCACAATTCTCGCCGCCTCCCATCAAGGGTCTGGTCGGGCTCGGCCCCGGGCTCACGCCCTCGGGGGACGATTTCCTCACCGGGGTTCTCGCGCTGCTCGACGCGCTCGGGGAGAAGAGAGCGCATGCGATCCTGGCAGGAGCGATCAAGCAGTCAGCTCATTCGTTGACCTCGCGGCTGAGCGCCTGCCTGTTGGGCGTCGCGGCAGATGGGCACGTCGGCGAATATCTTCATTGCGCCGTGTCATCGGCGACATCGGGACAGGTCGACGCCGCCGTCGCGGCGTGCCGCCGCATCGGCCACAGCTCCGGATGGGACATGATGGCAGGCGTAGCGACGGCGCTGAAAATTGTTGGTCGTAGGATGGGTTGAGCGGAGCGAAACCCATCGTCTCTTCCGAAGTGGGATTGATGGGTTTCGCTGTCGCTCAACCCATCCTACGGCGCCACCGCCTCGGCCTGCTGGCCGGCCTTGTCGAACGCCTGGCGGATCAGCCCCGAAGCCTTTGCCTGCTCGATGAAGGCGCTCACATAGGCGAGCGCGGCAGGCCGGTTCTTCGGCACCGCCACCGCAATGCCGGTGGTCTGCAGATGGCCCTCGAGAATGCGCGAGCCGGGAACCTGCGCCTGATAGGGGCGCAGCGAATCCCGCGACAGCGCGAACGCATCGACGCGGCCGGCGCGCAGCATGTCCATCGCCTCGCCGACCGACGGCACCGAGACAATGGTGGCGGATTTCAGCACGCGGGCGGCGCTGCGGATGGTCGTGGTGTTGGCGATCCCGGCGACGCGGACGTTCGGCCGGTCGAGGTCACTGTTGGTCCTGAAGTCCGATGTTCCGAGCACCAGGCACGTGCTCTCGACCAGGAAGTACGACGGCCCGAAATCCACCCGTTTCCGGCGCTCGTCGTCGGCCGGCATGAAGGCGACGTCGATCGCACCCTTCTCCACCGCGTCGGTGACCTCGCCGGAATTGGGGACGACGAAGAACTCGACGGGCACGCCGAGCGCTCGTCCAAGCTCCTCACCCAAGTCGACGGTCACGCCACGCGGTTTGCCGTCGGCGTCCTTGACGACGAAGAACGTGGAGGCGGTCGGCGCGAACACCACGCCGACCCGCAGTCTGCCGGTCGCGGCGAGCTCTCGTGCGGCAGCGCCGGTCAGCTGTCCCATGCGTCCACTCCCATCGAGGCCGGCCATAGGACCAAATTACGGCCGCCGAGTCGAGGCGACCGGGTCACACCTTGAACACCCTGGCGTAGCGCGCCTTGACCTCTTCGCTCTGCGGCTCGATCTCGGCCGGATCGCATGTCATCAACTTCACCGCCGATAGCGGCGCGCGGCCAGGCTTTGCGGCGACCTGCCGGTGGAAGGAGTGGCGCGCGTTGTCGACGAAGACCCGCTGGCCCTCGACGCTGAACAGGAAATTCTGGAACAGCCGCGCCGCGTTGGGGTTGGGTGCGCCGCGAAAGACCGCGCTCGGGGTGGTGATCACCGGCGAGCCTTCTGCGGCGTGAACGATCTCCACCGGCTGGCCCTGCTCCTTGAGCATCAGCAGGATCGAATCGGCGCCGTCGACCTGGACGGCGCGCTCGCCGAGCGCGAGCTTTTTCGGGGGGTCGCCCGCCGACTGGACCTGCATGACCTTCTGCCCGGCAAGTTTTTCGAAGTACGACCAGCCGAGATCGCGCGCCATCAGGAATGTCGCGGTGAGAATGGTGCCGCTATAGGCGGGATGCGCCTTGACGATCCTGCCTTTCCATTTTGGATCGAGCAGGTCGGCAAAGCTTTTTGGCGCGTCCTCGGGCTTCACCAGCCTGGTGTTGTAACCGATGGTGCTCAGCGACACGCAGGCGGTCGCATACATTCCGTCGGGATCGACCTGCTCGGGCGGCAGATGCCGCGCCACGTCCTCGGGAAGATGCGGCGCCAGCCATCCGCTGCGCTTCCAGGTGACGGAATGGGCGGCGTCGGTGCTGCAGACGACGTCGACCGCATGGATGCCGCTCGCCGCCTCCTGGCCAATGCGCTGGAACACGCGTTCCGCCCCGGTGCGCTCGACACGGACCACAATGCCCGGATATGCCGCCTCGAAGGCCCTGGCGACTTTTTCCGATACGAAGAGATCGATCGCCGAGTAGAAGGCGAGCTTGCCCTCGCGACGGGCCGCATCGACCAGGGCCGGCGTGACCGCGGTCGGCTCCGGTGCGGCCGCCCGCAGCGGCTCGGCAAAGACCGCACCGGCCGCCAGCACGGCCGACGCCTTCAGCACCTCGCGTCTGGAAAGCCGACCATCCGGCATGGCGCACGATCCTTTGAGGCAACTCATACTCGACCACAATCATGTCGTCGACCCCGCCGGGCTGCTATGACGGTCGATCCGTCACTCCGGAGCCGCCCGCCATGCGCCTCGCCACGACCGTCCCGCAGAACGATCTTCGCAACGTCAAGGCTGCGGCGCGCGCCATCGAGGCGCACGGCTACGCCATCATCTCAACCATGGAGAACAAGCACGATCCGTTTCTGGCGCTGGCGATCGCCGCGGTGGAGACCGCGCGCGTCGAGCTTGCCACCTCGGTCGCCATCGCATTCGCCCGTTCGCCCATGGCGGTCGCCAATGCCAGCTGGGATCTCAACGAGGCGAGCGGCGGGCGCTTCGTCCTCGGGCTCGGGACCCAGGTCAAGGCGCACAACGAACGCCGGTTCTCGGTTCCCTGGACGCCGCCGGCGCCGCGCATGCGTGAATACGTCCTGGCGCTGCGGGCGATTTTTCGCTGCTGGCGAACTCGGCGAAAAGCTCGCCTATGAGGGCGAGCACTATCGCTTCACGCTGATGCCGCCCTATTTCGTTCCCGAGAATCGCGGCCTGCGCATGCCGCCGATCACGCTCGCCGCCGTCGGACCGGCGATGCTCAGGGTCGCCGGCGAGGTCGCGGACGGCGTGCGGCTGCATCCGTTCTGCACCAGAAAATACCTCGACACCGTGGTGATGCCGGAACTGCACAAGGGCATGGCGCGGTCGGGCCGCGGCCGGCAGGCATTCGAGATCGCCGGCGGCGGCTTTTTGGCGACCGGCCCCGACGACGAGACGGTGCACCGGCGGCGCGAATGGGTTCGCCAACGGATCGGCTTCTACGGCTCCACGCCGGCCTATTTCCCGGTGCTCGAGGCCCACGGGCTCAACGATCTGGGGCCGAAGCTCAACCGAATGACGCGGGAGGGTGCCTGGGACCAGCTCGCCGGGCAGATCGACGACGACGTCCTCGAGCTGTTCGTTGCCTCCGGCCGGCACGATGAGATCAAGGGCGTGATCGAGCGGCGTTTCGCCGATGCCGCCGACACGATCCAGGCAAGCAGCAATCCGGCCGAGCCGGCCGACCTGCCGCCGGACCTGGTTCGGGAGCTGGCCGGCATCAAGACACCATTCCGGGGCTTCGACCCCGGACCGGCGCCTTAGAGCGCTTTCCGATTAGGTTGACCATGAAATCGGATAGGCCGAGGCCGGAAAGCGCTCTAAATTCGACACTTGTCGCATTTCCTTTCGGAAAGCCGGCGTCCACTTTTCCGGGAAATGCTCTAGCGTCATGCGGCCGAACCGCCGCCACGCCATGGCGGTTGGTTGCCCAATCAGGCCAATGCGAATAAAGTCGCGCCGAGGCGGATGACGAAACGTCTCCCCTCGTCGCCCGCATCGGATGACGCGACTTCCCATCCCGCACACGGAGCAGCCGACGTGACCGCTTACAATATCCTGATCATGGGTGCCTCCTACGGGTCGCTCCTCGCAACCAAGCTGCTGTTCGGCGGACACAAGCTGAAACTGGTCTGCCTTCCGGCCGAGGCCGACGCGATCAACCAGGATGGCGCCCGCGTGCGCCTGCCGATCAAGGGCCGCAAGGATCTGGTCGAGATCGACACCCGCAAGCTGCCGGGCAGCCTGTCGGCGGCCGGGCCGGGTGCGGTCAAGCCCTCCGACTACGATCTGGTCGCGCTTGCGATGCAGGAGCCGCAATACCGCGCTGCCGGCGTGCGCGAGCTGCTCGATGCGGTGGCGACCTCGCGCGTGCCGTGCATGTCGATCATGAACATGCCGCCGCTGCCCTATCTCAAGCGCATTCCGGGGCTCGCGACCGACCCGCTGAAGTCCTGCTACACCGATGCGACCGTGTGGCAGAACTTCGACCCCGCCCTGATGACCCTGTGCAGCCCCGACCCGCAGGCATTCCGCCCGCCGGACGAGAAGGTCAACGTGCTGCAGGTGACGCTGCCCACCAACTTCAAGGTGGCGCGGTTCGATTCCGACAAGCACACCGCCATGCTCCGGCAGATGCAGGAGGACATCGAGGCGGTGCGCTTCGATCCGGGTGACGGCCAGAAGATCGAGCTGCCGGTCAAGCTCAAGGTGCACGATTCCATCTTCGTGCCGCTGGCCAAGTGGGCGATGCTGCTGACCGGCAACTATCGCTGCGTCCAGAAGGATGCGGCGCGCTCCATCAAGGAGGCGGTGCACACCGACATCGAGGTGTCGCGGTCGGTCTACGCCTGGGTGCGCGAGCTGTGCATCAAGCTCGGCGCCTCGCCCGACGATCTGGTGCCGTTCGAGAAATATGCCGCGGCCGCGCAAGGCCTGGTGCGGCCCTCGTCGGCGGCGCGCGCGCTGTTCGCCGGGGCGCCCAACATCGAGCGGGTGGACCGCCTGGTGCAGGGCATCGCGGCGCAGCAAGGCATGCGCAATACGATCGTCGACGAGACGGTGGCGATGGTCGATGCCCGGCTGGCGGCAAACCGAAAGGCCGCGGCCTGAGGTTGCGGGCGGTCAAGGAAGGCGGTGCCTGACACATTTGTTTGTTTGGCACCTAGCACGCCACGAACTCCTCCCTCCCCCCGCTCTTGCGGCGGGGAGGGATGGGGTGGGGGGCGTCGCCGCAAACTCTGAGCAACAAATAGTCCCCCCACCCCGACCGCCTTCGCTGCGCTCAGTTGGTCGACCCTCCCGCCAACGGGCGGGAGGGTGACGCGGCACCGCAGTGCCCAACAGGTCGGCCGAACGCCGCCGCATGCGATCCCGACTCAGACGACCCCCTTGGCGTGCAGACGCTTCAAATCCTCCTCGCCGACGCCGCAGAGCGCGGCCAGCAGATCATCCGTATGCTCGCCGAGCAGCGGTGGGCGGCTCACGGCGACCGGCGAATCCGACAGCTTGATCGGACAGCCGACGGTCTGATAGGTGCCGCGCGCCGGATAGTCGACGTCGACGATCATCTCGCGGGCCTTGAGGTGCGGATCGGCCAGGACCTCGCCAGTATCCTGGCAGGCGCCGCAGGGCACGCCGGCATCGCCCATCAGGCGCATCACCTCGTGCTTGCTCCGCTCACCCGTCCAGGCCTCGACGGTGGCGTCGAGCTCTGAGCGGTTGTCCCAGCGCGCCTCGAGCGTCGCGAAGCGGGGGTCGTCGGCGAGCTCGGGCCGACCGATCACGCCGAGCAGCGCCGGCCACATCTGCGGCTGCGCATAGATGTAGACATAGTCGTTGGGGCCGCCCGGCGCGCAGGCATAGGTCGTGCCAGGCACGTTGCGCCCGAGCTGGTTCCCGGTGCGCGGCATGGCGTGGCCGAAACGCTGATGATCGCGCAGGCTGACGCGGATCAGGTTGACGACCGCGTCCTGCATGGAAACCTCGACGTGCTGGCCACGGCCGGTGGCATGACGCTGTTGCAGGGCGGCCAGGATGCCGATCGCCATGTGCATGCCGGTACCGGAATCGCCGATTGCCGGAAAGATGTAGGTCGGCGGATTGTCGGGAAAGCCGGTGACGCTCATGGCACCGCCCATCGCCTGGGCGATCGGCTCGAAACTCTTGAAGCCGCTGTAGGGGCCGTAGGTGCCGAACCCCTTGATCGTCGCATAGATCAGCCGCGGATTGATCTGGGCGAGCGCCTCGTAGCCGAGCCCCAGGCGGTCGAGGGCGCCGGGCCCGAAATTCTCCACCAGCACGTCGGAGGCGGCGATCACCTGGCGGAACAGCTTCTTGCCGTCCTCGGTCTTCAGGTCGAGCGTCAGGCTCCGCTTGTTGGCATTGAGCACCAGGAAGAACAGGCTGTCGCCCGCCTGGTCGCGCATGTTGCGGCGGGCGACGTCGCCGCCCTTCGGCTCCTCGAGCTTGATGACGTCGGCGCCGAGAAAACCGAGAATCTGCGTGCAGGCGGGCCCCGCCTGGTTGTGCGTCATGTCGATGATGCGGATGCCTGACAGGGCCTGGCTCATGGACGCTCTCTCCGGTTGGCTTGACGATCCCGCATCCGATCGGGTGATGCTCGATCGGATGCTATCATTGGCGGCCTTCCGCTGGCCAATGGTCCGATCATCGTCAAATGTCGGACTGGCGGATCAGCGGCGCCGCGGTGCTCTCGATCATCACGTTGACGCAGGCCGGCTTGCTGCTCGCCACCGCGCGCTCGATGGCGCCCGGGAGATCGGCGGCCTTGTCGACGAATTCGCCATGGCCACCGAGCGCTGCGACCACCAGGTCGTAACGGGCGGGCAGCAGCTCGCAGCCATGCTGGCGGTCGCGCCCGTAGTCCCTGAGCTGGATCTGGCTCTCGGCGTTCCAGCAGGCGTCGTTGCCGAGCACGGCGACGAAGGGGAGCTTCCGCCGTACCGCGGTCTCGAACTCGGAGAGATGGAAGCCGATGGTGCCGTCGCCGAGGACGGCGAAGACCGGAGCCTCGCGCTCGAGGAGCCGGGCGGAGAGCGCAAACGACAGCGAGCATCCGATCGAGCCGGCGACGCCGTTGATCAGGCGCCGACGCACCGGCAGCATGCTCTGGCCCCACTGGGCGAACTCGCCGCCGTCGCAAACGAGCACCGCGTCGGGGTTGCGTTCCAGATGGGGACGCAGCGCGCGAAAAACTTCGGCCGGATGCAGCCGGCCCGGGGTCTTGGCGGCGATCGAGGCCCACGCGGCAGGGCGCCGGTCGAGCGCCGCGCGCGCCTCGGCGAGCCAATCGCCGCTGCGGGTCGCAACGTGGGTCGCCCGGGCGATGAGGGTCTCGGCCGCCGTTCGGACGTCGGCGAGACAGCCGAGCAGCAGCCGGCCGCCCTTCTCCCGGACGGCGCGCTCGATGAGTGCTGCCTCGGGATCGATGGCGATCACCCGGACGTCGGGATCGAACCCCCGGCCGGAGGCCCATCGGGTGGTGAAATCGAGCGCCTTGCCCAGCAGGACAATGAGATCCGCCCGCCGCACCAGGTCCGGGAACGCCCCGAGCGTGGCATCGGCGATGCCGCGCGGGCTTTCCAGGATGACCGCCGGCGCTCCCGTCGCGGCCTCGAGGCTCGCCAGCAGCGTGCGGCCGGCCGGATTCGACAGCTGGGGCCCGGCGAGGATGATCGGCCGTTCCGCCTGGAGAATCGCCGCCAGCGTCGCATCGGCATGCGCCCCGGCAAAGGCCGGACCCGCCGGGGCGGCGGGCCGCGCATCCGGCCATACGATCGCGTTCTCGGGAACGCGCTCGTCGAGCAGATCGGACGGCAGGCTCACATGGACCGGGCCGGGCCTCCCCGACGCGGCGATCCGCATCGCCTCGCCGATGTCCCGGCCGAGCGTCGCCGCCGACCTCGCCGTCCATGACACCTTGGTGACCGGCGCCGCCATGTCGGCCTGCCGGATCTCCTGGAAGCCGCCGCGCCCGAGCTCCCAGGTCGCCGCGTGCCCCGACAGCAGCACCATCGGGGATTCGGCGCCCAGCGCCGTGAACAGCGCGCCGACCGCGTTGGCATGGCCGGGCCCGCCGGTCACCAGGGCGATGCCCGGCTCCCCGGTGAGCCGTCCCCAGGCGTCCGCCATGTGGACGGCGGCGGCCTCGTGGCGCACATGCACCAGATCGAGCATGGTCTCCAGCGCGGCGTCGAAGATCGACATGATGTGGTTGCCCGAGAGCGTGAACACGTGCCTGCAGCCGAGCCGCTCGAGCGAGCGGGCAACGAGATCGGCGCCTCTCGGGGCGGCGGTGGTCATCGGTAATCCTCTTCGTGGTCCCGGCTGATCGGCGGAGGCGGGGAAGGTCGCATGAGAGCACAGCGGGCAGCGGGCCGGAAGGGACCCGCGCATCCCCATACCATGTCGCAACGATCGTCCAGGTATTTCGCTGTCGTTCCGCAGCGGAGAGACAATCTAGACTTGGCGAGCGCGGCGAGTTTAATCGCTTCCTAACCAATACAATTTACCGGCAATTCTTTTGTCTGCCCTATCGTCGCCGTTCAGCATGGCGGCATTTTCGATGAAACTCTCCGCTTCGATTCTGCGCTGGTTCAGGGTCGGCGATGCGACCACGCCGGCGGCGTGCGCGCTGCTCATCGAGCAATTGCGCTTCCTGAAAAAGCAGATGCCCATCCTGTTCCTGGTGCTGATAGTCGACAGCATCAGCATCGCCTACGTGCTGCCTGACACGGTCCCGTGGACCCTGCGATTCGCCGTACCCGGCGCCATGGTCATGTTGAGCGTCTGGCGTTTCGTGCACTGGCTGCGAATGGACACGGCGCGACTGGACGCGCACGATGCGCTTCGACAGCTGACGAAGACCCGCATCCTGACCACGCTGGTGAATTGCGGGTATTGCGTCTGGACCCTGGCGCTGTTCGAGCACGTCGACGTCGGGTCGCGCGCCGTCGTCTCGCTGCTTGTCTACGTGGGCGCCATCGGCAGCGCCTACTGCCTCAGCAGCTTTCCCAGCGCCGCCCGCATCACCCTTCTGGTCTCGGCACTGCCAATCACGCTGCGTCTGCTCGTGTCAGGCGATGCCCTGCTGGTCTGCGTCGGGCTCAATCTCGCGCTGCTGCTGATCCTGCTGGTCAGGATGCTCAACACCGACTTCCACGCTTTCGTGAAGCTGGTCGCCTCGCGCGCCAAGGTGAATGCCGAGCGCGAACGCGCCAGGACGGCGGAGAAACTCGCGCTCGAGGAGCGGGAGAAGGCACGACAGATCGCCGGGCGCTTCGACACCGCGCTCAACAACATGTCGCAGGGCCTGTGCTTCTTCGACGGCGCCCAGCGCCTGATCGTGTGCAATCGCAACTACATCGACATGTACGGCCTGCCGGCCGATCGTGTCCATCCCGGCACCACGCTGCGGGAGATCGTCGACCTGCGTTTCCAATCCGGCTGCTTTCCGGAGATGACGCGGGAGGACTACCTGCGCTGGCGCGACCAGATCGTGATCGAGGACAAGCCGTTCGACTCCGTCGTGGAATTGCGGGATGGACGCGTTATCGAGATCCGTCATCGCCCGATGCCGGATCATGGATGGGTCGCCACCCACGAGGACGTGACCGATCGGCACCGGGCACAGCGGGCGCTCGCCATTGCCAAGGCCAATGCCGAATCCGCCGAGCGCGAGGCGCGCATCGCGCATACGCGGCTGGTCGATGCTCTCGACGCGTTCCCGGAAGGGCTGGCGGTGTTCGACGCCGACGATCGTTACGTGCTGTGGAACCGGCGCTATTCCGAGATCTATGCCGAGAGCCGGGATCTGCTGGTGGCCGGCGTCCGCTTCGAGGACGTGGTGCGGGCGGGGCTTGGGCGCGGGCAATATCCCGACGCCAAGGGTCGCGAGGACGCCTGGTTGCTGGAGCGCATGGCGCGCCACGCCGAGCACAACACCACCCATGAGCAGCACCTTCCCGGAGACCGCTGGCTGAGGATCGAGGAGCGGCGGACCAGCGACGGCGGCAGCATCGGGGTCAGGGTCGACATCACCGAGCTCAAGCGACGGGAGGCCTCGTTCCGCCTGCTCTTCGAGGAGAACCCGCTGCCCATGTGGGTGGCCGACGTCGCAACGCTGCAGTTGCTGGCCGTGAACGCCGCGACATGCCGGCATTACGGCTACACGCGCGATGAGCTGCTGGCGATGACTGTCGACGGCCTGCGCGTTCCCGAGGAGCGCCAACGGGCTCGCGAGGAGTTTCGCGTCCATATGGGCGCCGAGACCGCCGAGACGACCCGGCGGCACATTACCGCCGACGGCACCCTGATCGACGTCGCCATCGAGGCACGGCCGCTGCGCTACGAGGGCCGGGACGCGTGCGTGGCGGTGGCGTTCGACATGACCGAGCGCAAACGCGCAGAAGACGAGCTTCGCCAGACGCGCGAGTTCCTCGATGCCGTCATCGAGAGCGTTCCGGTCACCATCCTGGTCAAGGACGCCCGCGAGCAGCGCTACGCGCTCGCCAACCGGGCGGCCGAGCGGTTTCTCGGGAGGGCCCGCAACGAGCTGATCGGCAGGACCGACGAGGAGATTTTTGCCAAGCCGGTCGCCGATCGCATCGGCGAGCACGATCGCGAGCTCCTGGTGTCGCGACGCGCTCAGGTCGACGAGGACCTGCCGATGCTGACGCCCGGCAACGGCACGCGCATCGTGAACTCCACCCGCCTGCTCATCCCGGACCGCGATGGACAGCCGCAATACATCATGCGGGTGGTCGAGGACATCACCGAGCGCAAGCAGGCGGAACGGCGAATCGCCCACCTGGCGCGTCACGACGTGCTGACCGATCTGCCGAACCGCGCGGCGTTCGACGACCATTTCGCGCTCGTCCTGGCGCGCACGCGAGCAAACAACCAGAGCTTCGCGGTGCTGTGCATCGACCTCGACCGGTTCAAGGAGATCAACGACCTGTTCGGCCACGCGGTCGGCGACGCTGTGCTGCGCCAGGCGTCGCGGCAGCTGCGCACCGCCGCGCAGGAGGCCTTCCTGGCCCGGCTGGGCGGGGATGAGTTCGTCGTCATCACACCCGGCGGACCCGCCTCGGACATCCAGGCGCTGGCGGACCGGCTGCGCATATCGCTCGCCGACGACATCATGGTCGACGGCCATGCCCTCCAGCTTGACCTCAGCATCGGGATCGCGGTCTTTCCGGACGACGGCCGCGACGCGACGACGCTGATCGGCAATGCCGACGCCGCGCTCTATCGGGCGAAACGCGAAGGCCGGGGTGCGATCCGCTTCTTCACCGCCGCGATGGATCAGCAGCTGCGCGCCCGGCGCGCCCTGCAGCACGACCTGAGATCAGCCATCGAGAACGGCGAGCTCGCGCTGCACTACCAGCCGCAGGCGCGGATCGGCGGAGAGATCATCGGGTTCGAGGCGCTGGCGCGCTGGCAGCATCCGGTGCGGGGCGCGGTGCCGCCTGCGGAGTTCATCCCGCTTGCCGAGGACAGCGGCCTCATCGTCGAGATCGGCGAATGGGTGCTGCGCGAGGCCTGCCGGGAAGCCGCCTCCTGGCCCCGACAGCTCTATGTCGGCGTCAACGTCTCGGCGGTGCAATTCCGACGCGGCAACCTGCAGAACCTGGTCCACTCGATCCTGCTGGAGACGGGCCTTGCGCCGAGCCGGCTGGAGCTCGAGATCACCGAAGGCGTGCTGATCGAGAATTTCTCGCGCGCCGCCTCGATGCTCAGGGCGCTGAAGGCGCTGGGCGTGCGCATCGCCCTCGACGACTTCGGCACCGGGTATTCCTCCTTGTCGTACCTGCAGTCGTTTCCGCTCGACCGGATCAAGATCGATCGAAGTTTCGTGGCCAATCTCGGACGAACGGAAGGATCGCTGGCGATCGTGCGCGCCGTGATCGGGCTTGCCCACGGGCTCAGCCTGCCGGTACTCGCGGAAGGCGTCGAGACCGCCGACCAGCATGCCGTCCTGGCACGCGAGTCGTGCGACGACATCCAGGGCTATCTGATCGGCCGCCCGCAGCCGATCGCCGCCTATGCGGACGCGGTCGGCCGGCCGGCGAGCGCGGTGGCACGGCGCGCCGCTAGCTGAGGCCGACGGTCTGCCGGACCAGGCGCCGACGAAGATCCGCGAGATCCGTGGCCGGGTGCAACGCGCCGGACCGGCTGCCGGGGCCGCAGGTGCGAAACGCAATTACCGTGTAGGATGGCCTTCCTCCGGCAACTCCGCCAGGCACCTCCCAGGGAACAGCGCTCAGTGTCCGACAAGCCATCCAAGCCGATAGACGTGCCCGCCCGTCCTGCCGCCACCGTGCTGATCCTGCGCGACGGTCGCGCCGGGCTGGAAGTGTTCATGGTGGTGCGCCATCACGAGATCGATTTTGCCTCGGGCGCGCTGGTGTTTCCCGGCGGCAAGGTGGATGCCGAGGATGCCGACGCCGGCTGGGATGGTCTTGCCGCCTCGCCTCCCGGCGATCTCGACCGCTCGTTTGCGGTCGCGGCGCTGCGCGAGACTTTTGAGGAAGCCGGCATGCTGATCGCCCGCCGGCGCGGCAGCCATGCCCTGATCGACGCCGACGAGGCGCACCGGATGGTCGCCGCCCACCGCGCCGACGGCAATGCGCCGCGTTTCCTCGATCTGATCCGCGACGCCGGGCTCGAGCTCGCCATGGATCTCATGGTGCGGTTCGCCCACTGGATCACCCCGGTCGGCCTGCCGAAACGTTTTGACACGCACTTCTTCCTGGTGGCGGCCCCGGTCGACCAGGCCGGCGCCCACGACGGCGGCGAATCGGTCGAAGGCTTTTGGATCCGGCCGGACGAGGCGTTGCGCGACGCCGATGCCGGCAGGCGATCGATCGTGCCGGCGACGCGCCTCAACCTGCAAAAGCTCGCCCGTTCGGCGAATGTCGGCGAGGCGGTGACCGCCGCGCGCGCCTCGGCGGTGGTGACCGTGATGCCGAAGGTGACGCGCAATGCGGACGGCAGCCGCTCGCTGAAAATCCCGCTCGATGCCGGCTACGGGATGTCGGAGCTCTTCATCGCCGCCGGCGAGCGCACGGCCTCGGGACGTTGATGGACCTCGCCAAGCCGCATGTCGACATCGGCCTGTTCACCAACAGCCGCGAGGCGCAGCTGCGGTTCTGGGAGAACGAGGTCGGGCTTGCCTACGACCAGATGCTCAAGCTCGGCGGCGGCGTGCAGCAGCATCGTTTCGACGCGCACGGCTCGGTGGTCAAGGTCAACCACGCGCGCGAGCCCCTGAAGGACAGCGGTGCCGCCGGATATCGCACCCTCATGATCGCCAGGGCCGGCCTCGACGCGCCCCGGCGAATGACCGATCCGGACGGCAACGCGGTGGTGCTGGTGCCGAAGGGCCATCACGGGGTCGACGGGATCGCGGTCGGCGTCGCCGCCTCGGACGCGACGGCGGCTCGGCGTTTCTATGGCGAGGCGCTCGGGCTGATGCCGGCCGGCGATGACGCGGTCTCCTGCGGCGACTCGCTCATCGTGTTCGAGACTTCGCCGGCGCCGGTGCAGGCGGGCGCCATGGTGGCGCTCGGCTTCCGCTATCTCACCATCCAGGTGCGCGACTGCGATGCCGAGCATGCCCGCATCCTGCGCTCAGGCGGCCACGAGGGCCGGCCGCCGACGACGCTCGGCACCACGGCGCGCATCTCCTTCGTGCGCGATCCGGACGGCAACTGGATCGAGATATCCGAGCGCGCCTCGCTGACCGGCGCCTCCGTCGTGCGTTGACCGGCCGTTTCGCCGATCCTCGCGATCCGCAGCTGCGGGGGATTGATGCGGCTCGGGTTTTGCACAAGGATCGGGGGAATCACTTCGCCAATGAGGCTCGATCCGACGTGACGGGTCAGCGCTGACCCCGCAACGCGATCGCCACGGAGATCCACTCGGCGTCATGACCAACCCCGACCAGGACGGAAAGATATTCGTCGGCAAGGGCGGAAAGCCCGAGTTTCTCACTCTCGTCTTCGCCAACCGCCATGGGCTGGTGACCGGCGCGACCGGCACCGGCAAGACGGTCACGCTGCAGGTGCTGGCCGAGGGCTTGTCGCGCGCCGGCGTCTCGGTGTTCGCCGCCGACATCAAGGGCGATCTTTCGGGCATCGCGATGCCGGGCGAGGGCAAGGAGCCCTTCGTCAAGCGCGCCAAGGATCTCGGGTTCGAGTACGAGGCGGACGAGTTTCCGGTGGTGTTCTGGGATATGTTCGGCGAGCAGGGACATCCGGTGCGGGCGACCGTATCGGAGATGGGCCCGCTCCTGCTCTCGCGTCTGATGGATCTCAACGAAGTGCAGGAGGGCGTGCTCAACATCGCGTTCCGCGTCGCCGACGAGCAGGGTTTGCTGCTGCTCGACATGAAGGATCTCCGCGCCATCCTCGGACATATCGCCGAGCATGCGACCGAGCTGACGACGCAATACGGCAACGTCTCCAAGGCGACGATCGGCACGATCCAGCGCCAGCTGCTGGTGATCGAGAACCAGGGTGGGGAAAAATTCTTCGGCGAGCCGGCGCTCGCCATGAAGGACTTCATGCGCGTCGACCGCGAGGGGCGCGGCTACGGTCAATATCCTGGCCGCCGACAAGCTGATGGAGAACCCGCGGCTCTACGCGACCTTCCTGCTGTGGCTGCTGTCGGAGCTGTTTCGAGGAGCTTCCCGAGGTCGGCGACATCGACAAGCCGAAGCTGTGCTTCTTCTTCGACGAGGCGCACCTGTTGTTCAACGACGCGCCGAAGGCGCTGCTCGACAAGATCGAGCAGGTGGTGCGGCTGATCCGCTCAAAAGGCGTCGGCGTCTATTTCGTCACCCAGAACCCGCTCGACGTGCCCGACAAGGTGCTCGGACAATTCGGCAACCGGGTGCAGCACGCGTTGCGCGCCTTCACGCCGCGCGACCAGAAGGCCGTCAGGGCGGCGGCCGAGACGTTCCGCCAGAACCCGGCGCTCGATACCGCGACCGTGATCATGGAGCTCGGCAAGGGCGAGGCGCTGGTGTCGTTTCTCGAGGGCAACGGCACGCCGTCGATGGTCGAGCGGGCGATGATCCGCCCGCCGTCGGCGCGGGTCGGCCCGCTCACGCCTGACGAGCGCAAGGCGATCGTCGGAAAATCTCCGGTCAAGGGCAAATACGACCAGGCAATCGACGCGGAGTCGGCGTACGAGGTGTTGCACGGCCGGGTGCAGTCCACCGCCGCCGAGCCGGCGCCGGGCCAGCAAGGCGACGCCCCGTCCGGCGGCGGCCTGCCGGGGGTGCTCGGCCAGATCGGCGGCATTCTCGGTTCGATTTTCGGCACCAGCCGGCCGCGCGGACAGCGGTTGTCGACCGGGCAGCTGATCGCCCGCAACGTCACCCGCTCGGTGACCAATCGTGTCGCCGGAAAAGTGGCGGGTGATCTCGGCAAGTCCATTGGCGGCTCGATGGGCGGCACGGTCGGCCGCGCCATCGTGCGCGGCGCGCTCGGGGGAATCCTGCGGCGATGATCCGCTGGTCGTTGGGCCCGCGACGCGTGCTGCGCATCCTCGGAGACATGAAAAAGCCCCGGCGAGGCCACGCGGACTCGTCGGGGCTTGCCCCCACCCCCCTGCAACTGCGGTCACAGCAGGTAGGCAAACGGGAATGGGCGATCCTCATTCGCCACCGCGAAGAGCAGCAACCAGGAGACTCTTCGGTGTCAATACGCGAGAATCGGTAAGGACAGGCTGCGCCGGAAGGATTGAGGAAAGGCTAACCACGATGCTCCGGGGGATTACGTAGCTACATGGTCGCCGCAGTGCCGAGAATGACGGTGGCCTGCGAGGACAGCACGCCCCCATTGCCGTGGGCGATCGCGACCTCGCAGTCCTTCACCTGACGCGCCCCGCACTCGCCGCGCAGCTGGCGGACGGCCTCGATCAGCAGAAACAGGCCGTACATGCCGGGATGGCAATAGGAAAGGCCGCCGCCATTGGTGTTGACCGCCAGCGCGCCGCCCGGCGCGATGCGGCCGCCCTCGACGAATTTCCCGCCCTCGCCCTTGGGGCAGAAGCCGAGATCCTCGAGAAAGAGGATCGTGTTGATGGTGAAGGCGTCGTAGAGCGCCAGCACGTCGACGTCGCCGGGACCGAGCTTCGCCATCCGGTAGGCCGCCTCGCCCGAGGTTTTGGCGCCGGTCACCGTGAGGTCGGACATCGACGAGATCGAGGCATGGGTCACCGACTGGCCGCAGCCGAGCACATAGGCGGGCGCCTTCTTGAGGCTCCGCGCGCGCTCCGCCGAGGTGACCACGACGGCGCCGCCGCCGTCGGTCACCAGGCAGCAGTCGCGCACCGTGAACGGATAGCTGATCATGCGCGACGAGAGCACGCCCTCGATGGTGAGCGGCTTCTTCTCCCAGGCCGCCGGATTGAGCAGTGCCCATTGGCGCGCCGCGACCGCGACGGCGGCGAGTTGCTCGCGCGTGGTGCCGAACTGGTGCATGTGGCGGGAGGCGGCGAGCGCATAGGCGCTGGAGGGGAGGAACGGACGGAACGGCGTCTCGTAGGGGTTGATCTCGCGGACCGAGGTGGCGCGGCGGCCGAGGCTGCGCTGGGTGCTGCCATAGGCGATCACCGCGACGTTGCACAGGCCCGCCTCGATCGCCGCCATCGCGTGCGCCACGTGGTACTCGAACGACGAGCCGCCGAGGATGGTGGAGCCGGTGAAGGCGGGATCGAGGCCTAGATATTCGCACAGGGCCAGGACCGAAAGCCGGGTCTGCGCGGTGGCGGCGAAGACGCCGTCGACATCCTTCACAGAAAGCCCGCAATCGGCGAGCGCGCGCTGCACGCCCTGGGCCATCAGGTCGATGGGCCCAAACCCCTCCGCCACTTGGCCGAGGTCGGATTCGGCGACACCGACGATCGCCGCACTGCCGCGCCGGAGCCCCATCACACGGCCTCCGCCGGCACGAAGATCGGGTACGGCGGCTCCTCGCCTTCCGCCGGATGCACCCTCACGCGCACCCGCATGCCGATGGTCACGGCGTCGGGAGAAATATCCTCGACCCGGCTCATCATGCGAAAGCCCTCGTCGCAGTCGATCAGCGCCACGTTGTAGGGCTTGCCTTCTCCCGGATACACGGTGGTGACGGCGTGCACGGTGCCAAACCCCTTGCTCACCCGCCATTCCAGCCGGCTGCTGCCGGTGAACGGGCAGAGCACGCGCGGATAGAACACGGCGCGGTCCGCCTCGATACTGTGCTGATAGGCGAGCTCACCCTTCGCCAGATGGTCGAGATAGGTCTTGAGCGGCGATGGTTCCGGCATCGAATTTTCCCTCTGCGCGTTTCGCGATTCATTTAACCTGCCGCCATCGCCCCGAGCAACCGCTTGGCCCCGCGGCGCGAACATGACTACTGTGCCGGCGACAGGCACGACCATCCTGTCCATTGTGCTCGGAGGCATCGTGATGTCTGCGGCAACCGCCACCGGGCGGACGCGAAAAATCCTGCGCCACGACGGCGTCGAGATCGATCTCATCGCCGAAGGCAGCGGCCCGCTCGTCGTGCTGCTGCCGTCGCGCGGCCGCGCCTCGGACGACTACGACGAGGTGGCGGCGGGCATCGCGGCGGCGGGCTTTCGCGTGCTGCGGCCGCAGCCGCGCGGCATCCTGCGAAGCCGCGGCCCGATGCAGGGCATCACGCTGCACGATCTCGCCCGCGACGTCGCCTTGGTGATCGCGCAAGAGAACGCCGGGCCGGCGATCATCGTCGGGCATGCGTTCGGGCATTTCGTCGCCAAGATGACGGCGGTCGACTTTCCGCACCTGGTGCGCGGCGTGGTGCTGGCGGCAGCGGCGGCGAAATCCTATCCGGCGGAGCTCAGAGCATTGGTGTCCAAGGCCGGCGATCCGGCGCTGCCCGACACCGAGCGGCTCGCCGTCATCCAAAAGCTGTTCTTCGCGCCGGGTCACGATCCGTCGGTGTGGCTCGACGGCTGGTTCCCGGAGGCCAACGACAGTCAGCGGGATGCGACACTCGCCACCCCGCAAGCGGACTGGTGGTCGGCCGGCTCGGTGGCGCTGCTCGACCTCCAGGCCGAGCACGATCCGTTCAAGCCGCGCGACAGGATGAACGAGCTCAAGGACGAGTTCGGCGACCGGGTCACCATCGTGGTGGTCCCCGACGCCAGCCATGCGCTCATTCCCGAGCAGCCGGAAGCGGTCATCCGAGCGATCGTCGGCTGGGCGAGGACGCTGCCGTGACGCACCGCAACGGGGTTGCGGCCGGCGGCGGCGACACATAGCTGCACCTGGACCGGGTTTCCGAGGCACACATGAGCGACCGACCGCCACACGACCGCGACCGTCAGGTCGAGCCCGAGATCATTCCGCCGGGCGAGCAGGTACACCTCCGGCAGCGGCCCGACACGCGGATATGGATCTCGGCCGGCGGGCAGCGCCGGGAAATCCATTTTCGCAAGCCCGGCCTGCTCGGCATCATCACCGGCGCGCTGCTGGCAGGCTTGGTCTGCGCCGTGGCGCTCGCCATCCTGGCGAGCGTCGTCCTGATCTGGATCCCGCTGGTCGGGCTGGTGGTGGCGGGGCTCATCCTCGCCGGCATCGTGCGCGGCTGGACGCGGCCGCGCTGACGTCATTCCGCCGCCATGGCGGCGAGCGTCGTGACCGTATTCCAGTTACGCGACGTCGCCCGGCACGACAGCGCCTTCTCGAAGGCGTTGTTGCCGAGCTTCGTCGCACCGTAGCCGCCCGGGCAGTGCAGATAGAGCTCCCGGCCGACAGGGCGGAACCGGTCGGCGCCCGCCGGCAGCGCGTCGAGCGCCTTGACGGCCGCCGGCGTCGGCGCGCCGTCGAGAAACGTGACGTAGAGCCGCTTGGCGTCGATTCCCGGCTCGGCCGCGAACGGATTGCCGGCGACGATGCGGCGCATCTCGCCTTCGGTGCGCACGATCACCGAGACCGGCAGCCGGCATTCGCCGGCGAGCGTCTGCTGGAGGCTTTTCGCCCACTGCGCCGCCGAACCCTTGGCGGCGAACACGACGTTGCCGCTCTGCACGTAGGTCCTGACGTTCTCCAGGCCGAGCTCCAGGCACAGGGCGCGCAGCCGATCCATCCTGAGGATGTTGCGGCCGACATTCACTCCGCGAAGCAGCGCCACGAATACCGGCAAGTCGTCTCCGTCAGGTGTCCTTGACCCAGCGCAGGATGTGCCGCGCCACGGCGACGAGGTCGCCCTTCTGGTTGACGACCTTGATGTCGCCGAGCGACTGGCGCTTGACCGGGTCGACCTCGGCGATGGCGTAGGTGAGCGTCACCGTGTCGCCGATGAACACCGGGCCGAGAAAACGCACCCGGTCGTAGCCGAGCGACACCGGCGTCTCGCCGCGCGCGGTCCCATCGCACTTGTCGATCATCATGGTCGAGCAGGTGGACATGAAGCCGATCAGCAGCGCCCCGTGGGCGATGCGGTGGCCGTACTTGGAGCCCGCCATGTACTGCTCGTTGACGTGGTTGACGGAAAAATCCCCGGTGATGCCGGCGAACAGATAGATGTCGGTCTCGCCCACGGTCTTCGCGAAGCTGACGCTGTCGCCGATCCTGACGTAGAAGTCGGTCATGTATCCTCCGCGAGCTTGACGATGCCGTCGCGCGCCAGCGCGGCGATCTCCTCGGCGCCAAGTCCGAGCTCGCCGAGGATGTCGGCGGTCTGCGCGCCGAGCCGCTGCGGCGGCAGCCTGACCTCCGCGGCCGCGCCGTCGTAGTGCACCGGATGATTGAGCAAGGTCACCGGCGCGCCGCCCGGGCCCGCGCCCGGGACGGTCACCAGCGCGCCCATATGGGCGACCTGGGGATCGGCCACGATGGTCGCATAGTCCTGGACCGGCGCGTGCCAGATCTTCTTCGCCTCCAGGCGCTTGACCCATTCGGCGGTCGCCCCGGTGGCCAGTTTTTCGGCGATCACGGCGGTAATCTCGTCCTGCCGCGTCCAGGAATTTTTCTCGGAAAAACCCGCCAGGCGCGGCTCGCCGATCGCCTCGCCGAGCACGTCGAGGGCGACCAGCGAGATCGCCAAAAACCCGTCGCGGGTCGCATAGACCCCGTAGGGTGCCGCGTAGTACCAGCCGGCGACATGGCGGAACGCGCTGACCGTTGCCGGCTTGTCCTTGGCGTTCATCCAGGCGGTGAGCGATTCGGCCTGCAGGTCGAGGGCCGACTGCAAGAGCGAGACGTCGACCCTGCAGCCCTGGCCGGTGGTCGCGCGGCGCACCAGCGCGGCGAGAATCCCCATGGCGAGCAGCGCGCCGCCGTGGTGATCGATCGCCGACACCCCGACCGGCCGCGGCCCGGTCTGCTGCTGCCCGGTGATCGCCATCATGCCGAACAGCGCCTGCGCCAGCAGGTCCTGGCCGGGCCGTTCCGCATAGGGACCGTCCGGGCCGTAGCCGGAGGCCGACGCATAGATCAGCGACGGCTTGATTTTTTGCAGCGCCGCGTAGCCGAAGCCGAGCTTCTCCATCACGCCGGGACGGAAATTCTCCGCCACCACGTCGGCGCGGGCGACCAGCGCGAGCGCGATCTCCCGGCCCTTCGGCGATTTCAGATCGATCGCGATGTTGCGCTTGTTGCGGTTGGTGGCGAGATGCAAAATGCTCTGGCCGTCGGGCCAGATGTTGCCGCCGCTCCAGTGCCGCTGCCAGGCGCCCTCGGGCGGCTCGATGGCGATCACGTCGGCGCCGAGGTCGCCGAGCGCCTGGACGCCCATCGGGCCGAACAGGAAATGATTGAAGCTCAGCACGCGCACGCCGTTGAGCAGATCGAGCATGCGCGGGACCTTGAAAAACTATTCCGCCGCCTCGGTGAGCGCGCCGTCCGGATAGATGCGCGAAGCGTCGAGCGCCTGCCTGAGCCGTGCGAGCTCGGCATCGGAGAGCTTCATCAGCGGCGGCCGCACCACCGCGCGATCGAGCCGGCCGAGCATGACCAGGCATTCCTTCATGCGGTTGTGCATGTCGAGGAACGGAGGGGCGTAGAACGCCTGCTGCAGCGGATAGAGCCGGTCGTTGATTTTTTGCGCGGCGCCGAGGTCTTTTCCGCGCACCGCCTCGAACAGCGCCACCTGCAGGTCGGCCACCACGCTGCCGGCGCCCGACAGCAGGCCGTTGGCGCCCATGACCAGCGACGACATCAGCCACGAGCTCTGGGTGGTCAGCAGGTTGACCGGCCGCGGCAGCGACTGCAGCGTGCGGATCTGCTTTTCGTGCAGCATCGGCTCGGCGGTCCAGTCCTTGACGGCGCGGATCGCCTTGATCTCGTCGACCATCCGCATCAGCGTGTCGAACGGATAGCCGAGGCCGGTCGAGGCCGGATACTGGAAGGCGATGATCGGCAGGTCGCACGCCTCGGCGATGTGGCGGAAATGGGTGAGCGCCATTTCGGGGCGCAGCTGCCCGCCGGCATTCATGCTGTTGGGCGGAAACACCAGCAGCGCCGAGGCCCCCTCCTCCGCCGCCATTCTGGCGATGCGCGCCGCCTCCAGGCTGCCGTCGGCATAGACGCCGTTGATCAGCGGCACGCGGTCGCCGATCTCGGCCAGCGAGGCCGCCAGCACCCGGCGCTGCTCGTCGAAGGTGAGCGCATGCATCTCGCAGGAATGGCCGTTGACGGTGATCGCCGAGATGCCGCGCGTCGCTACCACGTGGGACAAGTGCCGGCGGGTCTCCGCCTCGTTGATGGAAAAATCCTCGTTGAAGGCGAGGAGCGTTGCCGGGATCACGCCGGCCGGTTGAAAGTCGCGGAAACGCGCCATGAGGTGGCTCCGTTGAGGTGCGGAACTGTTGGTGAATCGTACCACCCCGCGCCCGGCGGGGCTACGGCATTCGGGACGGCCGTGCCGGGGCCGTCAGCCCGCCTTGTTTGGCGCTTGGCGTGCCGCGGGTCACCCTCCCGCCCGTTGGCGGTCCGTCGGCGGGGAGGGTCGACCACCTTCGCGCAGCGAAGGCGGTCGGGGTGGGAGGCCTATTCTCGCTCCGAGCCCGCGGCTCGACCCCCCACCCCAGCCCTCCCCGCCGCAAGAGCGGGGGGAGGGAGCGCGCCGCATCTGCGGGTCGCCATGTGTTCCCATGGCTGCCGGCATCGTGCCCACCGAAAAGGCTCGTCATGTCGGGTGCCGCGGCGGAAGGTCGCCGGGCGATGACGACCACAGGCGCCGCCGGTTGCGGGGATCGGCGGGGTCGAAGAGGAAGCTCAGCAAACCCATCGGATAGGGATTCTCCATGGTCGGCGGCCCGGCTTGTATCCGGCTTGTATTGTCCGGTGTGGCGAGCAGCGGGAGCTGCCATGGGTGGGGCGGAAGGCCGCTGGCGACCGGGCGCCCTGCGTCGGGGACCGGGCGGGGGCGCTGGTCGGCTTGTTCTGCGCTTGTATTTTCCCCGGTCTGACGCCGCGACCAATCGGCGCCGTCGTGACGAGGTTGCGGGCGGTCCGCTTGTTTCGCGCTTGTATTTGGCGGCCCGAGGGGGTGGCGGGCGACGGGTTCGGTGGCGACCGGGGAGTCCTGCCATACCGGGCGGTCTGCTTGTTTGGCGCTTGTATCCGCCGCTGCCGCGGTGATGGCAGTGGGGCGAGGTTCCGGCTGTTCTGCTTGTTTTGCTTGTTCTGCTTGTTCCGCTTGTTCTGCTTGTTTCCCGCTTGTATTTTCCCTCCCCTGGTCCGCCCGCATGTCGGCGGCGGCACCGTGAGGCTGCTCCGCTTGTTTTGAGCTTGTACTTTCTGTCTCGCTTGTATTCTTCGCCGCGGCATCGTGGCGGGACTTCGGCTGCTCCGCTTGTTTCCCGCTTGTACTTTCCGCGGCGGCGAGGCACGCCGTCAGGTCCTGCACCTGGCTTTCCATCTGTTGAAGCTTCTTCTCCGCCTGGGCGAGGCGGAGGAATTTCGCGGTCCAGTCCACCACCCGGAGCAGGCTGAGCGCCTCGTTGGGGCTGATCTCGCCGGTGCCGATCCCGGAGCAGATCCAGTTTGCCGCGACCACCAGGTCGGCGGCCTTCTCGATCGGCGGCAGCGGGAAGGGCACCGGCCGGTCGCGGCCGCGCGGGCTGATGCGCTCGATGCAAAGCTTCAGCGCCGTCGGGTCGCCGCGCAGCGCCAGCTCGATCGCCCGCTGGGTGAGGCTTTCGGCGTCGCCCTCGAGCAGCCCCTCGACGATGAGCGCTTTGCGGTTGCGTGAGCCGATCGGCCGCCCTGCCGGATTTCCGCTCTGGCCCCTGACGAACGTCATGATGTGACCCTCCTTGGCTTTTGAACTCCTATCAGAGTACACCATAATATTTATAGTGTCAAGCGGCCCGGGACGCGACGCCGCACCCGGCAACGTCCCCGCGTCAGGCCGGGCAGCGCACCGACAATTCCAGGCCGCCGCCGAACGGCAGGGTCATGGTCCGGAACCCGTTGGCGGGATTTTCGAGGAACGCGAAATAGTCCGCATACTCGCTGCGGTATTGCCCGGTATTGTCGCAGACCACCATGGCGCCGGCTCTGAGATGCGGGGCGACCAGCTCCAGCGCCGGCCGCGCCATGGCGGTCCAGATATCCACCAGCATGAAATCCACCGGCCCTTCGATGCTCTTGAGCGTCTGGCGCAGATCGCCTTCGCGCAGATCGATGAAACGGCTCAAATTCGCTTGCGCGAAATGCGCCCGTGCGGCGGAGGCCTTCTCGGGCTCGTGCTCGGTGCCGATCACCACGCCGGTGCCGCCGGCGGCGCGGACATTGTCGCGCACCGCGGCGGCGAGATAGAGCGTCGAGACCCCATGGAGGTGCCGATCTCGACGATCCGCCGCGCATCGCCGGCACGGCAGAGCTGATAGCAGAACTCCGCCTTGTCGCGGTCGAGCGCGACCAGCTTGTCGCTGCGAAACGCCTTGATCTCGTCCTCCGCAGGCGGATGCCGACCCTTCGCCAGCAGCTTTGCATCGCCGCCACCTGCTCGTTGCTTCTGGCATGCAGGACGGCCAGCAGGCGTTCCAGTTTTGCATCGTGGAGAACACTCATTGGGGCAGGCTCCTTTCTCGGAAACGGGTCCGTCGAGACGACGCAGAGCCACGCTGCCGATCCGCCGCCGAAGGACAAGGCCGTGTCACGCATGGCCGGCGTGCCGGCGTTCAGGCGGGCGTCAGGCAGTCGAGAGCCGCCAAATAGCAGCAACAGGCGGCGAGAGACGCTTCTGGGCTCCTTTTCGGGGTCCACGAGGCTCATGCCCGAATAGTGCCCCCCAGACGGGTTCGCAGACCTTCTTTGCACCGAACGACGACCCGCGGAACCCCCTTGAGTGGGAAGGCATGCACGAGGTTTTTCGAGCGCCGAAGAGACGCATGGAGCGCTTTTTCGATGGGCGGGCCTCTTGATCCCCGAATCCAATTGCCCACACCGGTTGGGCTCTGATCTAATAGCGAATCACTAGTTGCATTGCGCGAGGCCGGGCAATGGCTAAATTCGACTATAAGACGGCGAAGCAAGATATCGCGGAGATTAACGCGATTGTCGAGACATGCCCCGATGCCGTCAAGGAGAAGTGCTTCGAGCTGCTTTTCGCGGCCGTGTTCAAAACACCCGCTTCGGCGGCAAAGCCATCCGACGATGCCGGCGAGAGCGTGACTAATAAGAAGAAGGAAGACGAGAAGCCTGCGGAGCCAGAGCGCAAGGATAGGAAGCTGCCGCCAAACCTGCTCGCTTTTGCGCGCCGGCATGAAGTGACCACTCCCGAGCTGGAGAAACTCTTTATGCTAGACCACGAGCCGATGCTCGCGGTTTACAAATTGCCTTCGGGCAATACGTCGCAGGCGCAGCTCTACAAGGTCATGATGATCTTGCTCGAGAATGGGTTACTCAACAACCAGCTAAGCGCGGCGTATCCCGAACTGCGCGAAAGCGTTAAGGAAGACGGGCTGTACGACGGCAATTTCAACAAGATGCTGAAGCGCTACCACCCTCTCTTCAAGGGAGCCATAACGAAGGACACCATTAAAGAAGATGAAGTCGTCGAGCTAACGGGCGATGGACTGAAGAAGCTCGCCGAAATCGTCAAGGAGTTGGGGCAGTTGTGATCGATGAAGAATCAATTACTCGGTGTTACGCGCCAGCAAGTCAGTGACCTGGGTGCGCTGGTACGTTCTCTGAAATCCGTCTCAACGGCGCAGATCAAACAGAAGGCGCTCCTCGCCGCAGGCGCCGCAACTGCCCGACATTGGTTTGATGTCGTAAGGCCGAAGCTTGAGAAAGCCGGATTTCCGCCACCGGTGATCGGCGAATTCTCGCGGCGCTTCGAAGACCTATTGCGAATGACCGGCGGGGCGCCGACGAAAAAGGCTTACAACGGCACGATTGCGGATACGCTAGCAGCTTACAAAAGCGATGTCGTGCATCAGATTGAGATCAGGTCATTCACTGTTACGTCGGGACTCAGCATTGCTCCATATATCGAAGGCTTGTCGTCGGACGAAGGCGAGTACCTCGACGAGGCTCAGCGGTGTCTTTCCGCGAACGCCTTGCGGGGCTGTATCGTCCTCGGATGGTGCGCCACGATCTCGCGTATCCAGTCGAAGATCGTAGACATCGGCTTTGCCGCTTTCAATAAAGCTACGGAAGAAATGGCGGCCAAGACGACTGGCCGTTACAAATCATTCAACAAGAAATTCTCGATTGATTCACTCTCAGAGCTTCAGCGCATCTTCGACACAGACCTCCTCTTTATTCTTGAATACCTCACCCTGATCGACGGGAACCAGCATCAGCGCTTGCGGCATTGTTTCGAATTCCGGAATAACAGCGCGCACCCGGGCCTCGCACCGATCACAGGCGAGAACCTATACTCGTTCTTTTCGGACATCACCCAAATCGTTCTGAAGAACCCAAATTTTCAGATCGGTGCGGCAGCCAGGTAAATATCCCCGGCAAAGCCGGGGCTGTAGGAAGAAGGGAGCCGCTCAAAGCGGCTGGGTCGGGTTCGCCGATGCGACCCCGGTCGGATCGCCCGACGGATCCGACGAAGACGTCACTCGGCCTGACCGGCACACCTCGCCTCAGCCGTTTCGCACCCTGCCCCGTCATCAGCACTGCAACTCGACGGTTCTCGACCAATACGCCGAAAGATATCTTGCTGGTTGCCCGAACGGATACTCCGCCACTCTCGACGCAAACTGCGGTAAATGTCGAACTTCTGCTGTCACCCCGGCATAGCCGGGGCCTCCCCTTGGGGGCTAAGCCAGATTTCACCCGTCCTGCGTGGCGCGGACATTGTCGCGCACGGCGGCGGCGAGATAGAGCGTCGAGACCCCATGGGATGTGCCGATCTCGACGATCCGCCGCGCATCGCCGGCGCGGCAGAGCTGATAGCAGAACTCCGCCTTGTCGCGGTCGAGCGCGACCAGCTTGTCGGCGCGAAAAGCCTTGATCTCATCCTCCGCGGGCGGATGCGGGCCCTTCGCCAGCGGATATAACGTCGTTGGTCAAAACTAAAAAGCTTTCCAATCGGACGCTCGGTCCGGATTACACTGGCCGACCGTCGTCTTCTTGCACACCTTCACCGAAGTGACCGGATGAATTTCCCACAGGGAGAAACGCTTGGGCTGGCCCCCTATCGGATTACTCGCGTCTCCGTTGGCGAAGTGAAGATTGTCGTAAAGCAGACCGCCTTCGATCAGAAGCACCTTCCCGCGCAGCTTCGCGACTTTGCTCGATGTCCAGTTCGCCGGCCGATCCTGCGGGATCATCTCAACAACGATTCCTTCAAACTCACTGCCGTTTCTTGTTTCTGTCACCGATATGTGAAGGTCGTTGTTGGCCTCGCTCTTGAGGTTGCAGTTCACCGATTCGCCGGAGTTGGCGTGCGGTTTGCCCTCCGACAGAAACGCGACCAGGCGCACTCGCGATCCCTCACCCACTGTGCCCTCGGCTGTCTCGATGCTCTTGATCCTGTCCCTCTCCGCGGGCGGTATCTCGACGCCCTGGTCTACCAACTCCACAGCCGCGCTCTGCAACTGAGAGAAGGTGTCGAACGTCAGCGTGGCTGGCGTTCCCTCTGCTGGAACGGTTCTCTTCAATTGATTGACGAAGCCATGAGCGCTGCCGGCCGGCGAACAGCCGGTAGGCTTGGTTGTGGTGCAGGCGTTCAAGGTCTCGGGACTCACGCATGGTTGAGCCTGACTCTCGAGCGCAATGCTGGCCAGATCCGCTTCGGCGACCTTATTGACGTCCGCTTCCAAAACCCATCCGCTCGGGCCCTTCGGAATCATGACGCGCACATACTTTCCTTTGCGATCGCCCCTCACCCAGCGCAAATCCGTGTTGGCGTCCACCGTCGTGGCCGCGGCCGCCTGCGCGTTTGGCGCGGCCTTCAGGGCGGTTTTCTTTTTCGTCGTCACTTGGCCGAACACGGGGGTGTCCTCCTCAGCGACAACGGATGACGTCACGAACAATGGCAAGGCAACCAAGGCAGTAATCAATAGGCAGCGTTTCATTCTCAGATCCTCCCTTGACCGCAAGACTTCACTCTGCAGCAGTGATTTTATCTATTTGCTCCCACAGATTGTGGGCATGCGCAGCCTGGGCATGGTCAACCGCTGTGAGCTTCGGTTTCTCGACACGAGCCGTCTTGCGGTAGTCGGTTGCGGCATTCAACCGCAGTCCGGCCCGCGAACCGCCCTTGATCACCGAGTCGCGCCGGTCGGCCGAAACTCTGTCGGAAAACGCGCGTAGACTTTGGACAGCGAAGGGGACCTCGCCCTTGTCGGCGATGGTCTTTTTCTTTCCGTCCACCTGGAATTGAAACAGGTGGCGAGTTTGTGGATCGAACCACGACAGGTATCCACCATCCAACACCTCGCGCGGGCCGCGCACCTGCCCCGAAATGCTGTAGCGGACGCCACTGCTCTTCACGGGATCGAAATATTGCGGCGTATAGAAGTCGGAGACCATGACGGAATTCACCGAATAGGCGAATTTCGAAGCCTGACAAGGATCACACACCTCGATCAGGTACTCGACACGCCCCTGACCGGATTTCAGCGAGTTCCCGGCGCGCGTAAGGGTTCCCTGGGGATCGACCAGCATTTCGAGCACTTCGTGGCTCATGAATACGGACCAGTTCGTGGTCAAGGCTACCAGAGCAAAGGGTTGCTTGTTGTCATCGCGCTTGTGCAGACCCGCAGCGCCGTTCGGCAACTCGTCTTGCAGCAGCACGTGCCAATAGCCAACGGGGACATCCTCCAATTTGTCGAAGGCATCGACGGTGGCCTCCACATTCCACATCGGACCGAAATCGCGCGAGATCTGCTTTTGAATGGCGGCAGACACGGGTGCCAGGTGCGCCAGCGTGACTTCCTTAGTGATGGAGACCAAAGCGATGTGGAGTAGCATGTGGTCACGACCTCCCCAATAGATAGTGTACGCTTTTTTTTCAGATATCCATAGGATGTAACGCGATCAGGATCCGCATCCATAAGGCCTCGATCAGTGCGCTCCAAAGAGCTACTAACGGGGCTGCCAAGTCGGCTTTGGGTCAAAGGGCCAACGCTTGGTTTGTCACGCCGCGCAAGTACGCCACGGGAGCAAAATTGACGAAGTGGATCCTCCGCCTTGAAGCGACGGAGAGCCAGCTATATGCTGACGCGGCGCATCCATTGGATCTGACGCAGGCCCCGGTCCCATGGGGATCAACGCGGTGCCAGCAGCGCTGGCATCGCCTGTGAGCGGCCAATGAAAGTTCGGCGAATCACTTCGCTTGCACTCAGTTTGACGGTATTGGCAGCGGTCAGTGCCGGCCCAACCGCCAGCCAAGATGGCCGGAACGATGCAGAACCCGCTGAATTACAATGGATTGGGCAGAGGGCGAGCAACGTGAAATCTCCGCCGTCGATCAGCGTCAGCACGTCGGTGAGGGGCGATGGCGTGCGTCAAGGCGAGACCATCGTCATCTCCTGGCAGAGCACTGATGCGCCAGCGGGATCGGCGGTCGGTCTGTGGCCCAAGAAGGCGGTGACCGGCCGCATTTTCGCAGCGATCGCCAGCGGCCTGCCGATCACGGGAAGCCATCCGTGGCAAATTCCGGTGTTCGAGATGCAACCGATTGCCTGCGCGCCCGACATCACGGGCGGTTGCGTGGGGAGCATGAACCCGGGCACCACGTACACGATCGTCGCGCGGCTCTACACGCCATCCGACGCCAGTGTGGCGGAGCGGGGGCCGGGCAAGGTCCATCCGACCATCGTGGCCCTCGTGGAGAGCGCCGTCTTCGAGATGCTTCCGGCAACCGGCAGGTAGAGCCCCGCCGCTACCAGCTCACCTTGATGCCCCCCTTGCCGGCATACATCTGGCTCCGTGACGAGAACTCGCCGTCGAAGCTGCCGTACAGCCAGGCATTGCGGGCGATCGACAGCTTCGAGCCAACTTCGATGCGTCCCGCATCCCGGGCGGCACGCGGACCATCAACCGTAAAGGTGGCGAGCGGCAGGGTCTCGAAGGTAGCCGTGAGGTTACGGGTCGGATTGAACTCGTGCACCCAGGACGCCCGCAGGTAAGGCGACCACACCGCGCCATTGAACAGCACGATCCTGGTGTCGAGCTGCGCACCCACGAAAGTCGGCACCGACGTGACCGCCTGTGCGGCGACGTTCAAAGCCTCAACGCCCGGTACTCCGCCGAGCGCCGTGCTGCTCTCGGAAAAGCCTCGCTGCCACAGCTCGGAGACCTGTACGGCTGCGAACGGGGTGAGCGCAACACTGCCAAAACTCCACTTGTTGCCGGTTTCAAAGCGGGCGCTGAACAGGCTGCTGGTGAACCTGCCGTTTGCCAGCTCGGCCGGTCCGATGCCGGCGATCGTCCGGTTGATCCGGTCGTCGAAGGCCGCGAAGCTCGCCGCACCGGTCCAGTAGAGCGACCCCAAGGTCGCGACCCCGTAGCCTCCGAGATGGGCGCCATCGACGGTGCCGCTGGTCGCCCGATCGGGCACCGAGAACGACGACGCCGTGCCGCCGAGAGCTAGGCCGACCAGCAGACCCGGGTTGACCTGGTAGTCGAACCCTCCGGCCCCGCCGGCCGTCCGATGGCTCAAGCCGGCGCTGCCGATCGCCTGCTCGCCGTCGAGTTTCCAGGTTGCGTCGAAGCCCGTCATCCAGGCGCGCCACAGCCGCGGCTGATAGACCGGCGCCTTGGGCAGCGCCTTGTACACCGCAGGCTGCGACGGGTCGGACGCGTAGCTCAGCGCCGACGGGCCGAACGCGGTGCCGATCGGGTCGAGCTCGTCTCCGCCGCGCCAGAAGGCGCCCTGCTGCATCATCGTGGAGATGAACAGGTTGGAGGCGCCGAACGCCGTCTCCTGGGTCCCGGTGATCCCTTCGCCCGAGAGGTTGGTGAGCAGGAAGGGAATCTGGGCAGCCGACAGGCCGAACAGTCCGCCGAGCGTGCCGCCGCCGTGGTCGAACGAGAAATCGAGCGCGCCGGCAACCGCCTGCTGGTTTTGATTGAGCCCGGGGATCTGGGCGAGCATCGAGTTGACGAGCAGGTCCACCTCGGTCGGCGTATAGAAAAAACTCGCCCCAAGGAAGCTCGGCAATCCGAACGCATCGAGCGCGCCGAAGGTACTCGAGCGTCCGCCCGCGGCTGAAAGAATGGTGTAGCTGTGCATCAGATTCGTGGACAGGAACAAGGCATCGACGGTGCCGGTCAACGATGCCGCCCCGGTAACATTGGTGCGATCGTTCGTGCTTCCCAGAACGGATATGAGGTAGGTGCTCCCCGCATTGAACGTCAGATTGCCGTTGACCGTCAGCGTTCCGATTGCATCACCCGGCGCCAGTGTCCCGCCCGCATTGACCGTGGTCGATCCGACAGAGCCCGTGCCTCCCAGCGTGCCGCCCGAATTGATGAACACCGGCGAGACGATCGAGCCGTTTACGCTGAGGATGCCGCCGTTGATATTGGTCGGGCCCGTATAGTTGCTGTTGCCGGTCAGGAAGAACTCGCCGAGTCCCTGCTTGGTCAGCCCGCCGGCTCCCGAGATCACTCCGGAGAACGTCGTGGACGTGTTGTCGCCGCCGGTCGAGAGTGTCCCGGTTCCCAGCGTGACATTTCCGGCGCCGGCCAGCGAGCCGATGGTCTGGTTGAAATTGTTAAGGTCCAGAACGGCTCCTGCATTGACCGTGTTGGCGCTTAGTGGCGAAAACGTATTGGCAGCTCCCGCCTGCAGCGTGCCGGCGGCTACCGTGGTCGTGCCGAAATAACTATTCACTCCGCTCAGGGTTGTCGTGCCCGTACCAAACTGCACGAACGACCCGAAACCGGAAATGTTGCCCGCCAATGCGATGGCGTTCGAACGGTCGACCGCGAAAATTCCGTTGTCGATGACATTGCCGACGATCGAGCCGGTCGCCCCCCCGTTTCCGAGCTGAAGGGTGCCGGCGGCAATCAACGTGCCGCCCGTGTAGGTATTGGTGTTGGTGAAGATCGTGGTTCCGGTCCCGAACTGCACGAAGCCGCCGCCACCCGAAATGGCCCCGCCGAACGTGAATGTGTCCGAGCGATTGACCGCCAGGATGCTGTTGTCGACCACATTGCCGCTGATCGAGCCGGTCGTTCCACCGATGCCGAGTTGCAGCACACCGCCCGTGATGGTGGTACCGCCGGTGTAGGTATTCGTGCCAAGCAGGATCGACGTGCCGGGACCGACCTGCGTCAGGTCGGCAGGGCCCGAAATATCGCCAACTATCGTCCCCGATCCAACGGGACCGGGCTGCAGGTTGAGGTGGGTACCCGCGGTTGTGATGATGTTGCCGGCGCCCAGAATGCTGCCCGAGGTCACACCGTCACCGAGCTGCATCGTGCCGCCGTTGATCGTCGTGGTGCCGGAATAGGTGGCATTACCGGTGATCAGCAGCGTTCCCGGTCCCGACTTGACCAGCGGCCGATTGCCGACGGTTCCGTCATTGAGAAACTGCGTCGCATTCACGGTCGAATTATTGTTGGCCAGGCCGAACTGCAATACGGTGGCCTGCGGGAAATAACTGGTGACGTCATAGAGCACGAAGACGCCGCGGCCGAATGTGCCGACCGCCAGCACGTCGACCGTCGGATTGTAGGTAAGGGCCTGTTCATGAACTATCGCTGCGGACGGGCGGTTGCGGGCTGATGGTGTAGTTCCAGTCGCCGTGGAATTCGTGGCGCTGGATGTTGATGGCGTTCATCTCGGCGTCGGTGACTTTGACGCCGGCCGGATAGGTGTTGGGATCGATCTCGCACCGCACCTTCAGGCCGGCATCGGTGGTGGTGGCAGCGATCAGTTGGACGATGGTCTGGTAGCTGACGAGCGGCCGACCGCGCCAGTTTTGCGTGATGAACGAGAACAGGCGATGCTCGATCTTGTTCCATTTGCTGGTGCCGGGCGGAAGATGGCAGACCGTGATGGCGATGCCGAGCTCGTCGGCCAGGGCTTGCAACTCGCGCTTCCACAGCCGGACCCGCGCGCCGTTGCTGCCGCCGCAATCGGCGGTGATCAGAAGCCGCGTGGCCGTGCGGATAGCGCGCGCGCCCCATCGCCTGCCACCAGCGGCGAATGGCGTTGACCGCGAAGCTCGCCGTGTCGTGGTCGATCCCGAGGCTCACCCAGCCGGCATTGTCGGCGATGTCGTAGACGCCGTAGGGCGCCGCCCGGCCGAGTTCGGGGATCAGGAAGTCGTGCACCCGCACCGGCTCGGGCTGACCCTTCGGGCGGTACTCACGACCGCCATTCTTGAAATCGCCGACCAGCTCCTTCTTCTTGGTGTCGACCGAGATCGCCGGCTCGCCTGCCGCCAGCGCCTCGCTTCACCTGCTCATTGATGTAGCCGAACTGGGCGTCGCGGTCGGGATGGTTCGTCCCTTCGAGGGTCTTGCGATTGGCCTGCAAGCTGTAGCCCATGTCGCGCAGCAGATCGGCCACGACGTTATGGCAGATGCGATGGCCAAGCTCGCGAAGCCCGGCCGCCAGGTTGCGCAGGCTCTTGGCCGTCCACAACAGCGGCGCCATCGGGTCGCCGCGGGTCGTCGGCTCAACCAGTTCCTTGAGATCAGGCAGCAGCTCGGGTCGGTGACGACCAGCGGCCTGCGCCCACCGCCTTGCCGGCGCACCCGCTCGGGCGCGGCAGCGGGCGCCGCATCGCCGCGCAGCTCCGCCAGCCCGCGGTCGATCGTGCTGCGCGCCACGCCGGTGATCCGCGCGACCGCCGTTACCCCGCCACGCCCCGCCGCCAGCGCTTCCGCCGCCGCAAACCGCCGCCGGCCGCGCTCGTCCAGAATCGGATCGAGCGCCTCGTAGCGCAATCTGATCGCCGCGTGGTCAATCACCCCGCGATTCTAAGGGCTTGGAAACCGCCTGGGAATCCCCTTGTCGGAAAAATCAATTCGGCAAATCTTCAACGGGCCCTAAGCTGCCCGACCGTGACGTTGGGCAATCCGTTTCCAAATGGACGCCAGTTGGATAGATTGCCGCCGGCATCGCTGTCGGCGACCGAAATAGTGCTCTGGGCATTGGCGGCATTGCTTTGGCCGCCGACGAGCAGGGCGTTGACGCCGTTGTTGGAGATGAATCCCACCGTGGTCGGATTGACGAGAGTGGCCGGCAAATTCCCGGTGAGCGTCGTGAACGCGCCGCCCTGGTTCTGCGTGCCAAAAAGCTGACTGTAGTCGGCCACGTAAAAGCGGTTCTGTGAGCGCGGGTCGAACACGATCGACGTCGGCGCGGCACCGGTATAGGCCGCCACGGGATTGAGCGACGCGGCCGCTGCCGTCGTCGACAGCCAGAGCGCGTTGGCTCCGCTTGATCCGGCGACCAGGACATTGTTGTTGTCACGGGTGCCGTACGCCACTGCCGTGACGGACCCACCCGTATTGCCGAGGTCGGTCAGGTTCAGCGTTATGGCGGCCGCGGCTGGCCCATTGGCCCCGGTCAGGGTGTCCTGGGTGACATACACATGGCTGCCGGTCACCGCGATCCTGGTCGGATCGACGTTGTTGAGTTGGAACAGGCTGTAGAAGTTATTGCCGACGACCGGCACGTTGAAGCTGATGGGTATCCCCCCGGGACCCGCTCCGGGGCTCACGGTATTTCCATTCGAGTCGATGATCAGCCGGTTTCGTCCTCCGAGACTTTGACGCGTCGTGTAGATTGCGCTCTGTCCGACAAGCGTCAGATCGTTGACCGCAGCATTGATCCCATCACCGGCGATCAATTGGTTGTAAAGGGCGCTCGCCGGCGCAGACTGAAGGGCCGCACCGTTATCCTGTGCGGCTACAACGAGCCGTTTGCTGTTGGCATCGTACCCGACCGCATATGACTGGTAGAGCGACAGATTACCATTGATGCTTTGAAAAGCTCCGGTGTTGTTCTGCGGGTTCGTCCTCACGTAGATGCCGCCGTCGCTCGAGATCAGGAGCCGGCCCGCGGCGTCGAAGATCAGCGTACGGGAGTCGGGGTGAATCGTGGAGCCATTTGCCGTGTTCGTCGGGACCCCGTTGTCATCGCCCAAGCTGGCGAAGGTGTTGGCCGTGGCGTTCACCCGATAGGCTGCGACTGCGTTGATCCCGCCGTTGACGCTGAAGTTGTTGTCCCCCGACACGTAGACGAGATTCGTGTTGGTCGGATCGATCACGATTGCCAGATTGACCGGAGCCTGGCCGCCAAGATTGACCGGCGGCGGCGTGAGCGTCGTCCAGGTTCCCCCTGAATTGCTCCGATCTCGGCGATCCGGCGCGCATCGCCGACGCGGCAGAGCTGATAGCAGAACTCCGCCTTGGTCGCGGTCGAGCGCGATCAGCTTGTCGCTGCGAAACGCCTTGATCTCCTCCTCCGCATGCCGCGCCGCAGCAGGTGGAAGCAAGGTGCTCGTCCAACGGACCTGAGGCGCCTCGATCAAGTCAATGCTGCGCGTCCCACCAGGGGCACACACCGCGCAATCGTTGGTAATTGCCGTCCATGACCTGAAGCGGCGCGCGCCGCACGGGCGCAGGCGGCGGTGGCACCGCGCCCGGCGGGGGCGCATCGGCGAGGCTATCGAACAGCCCCTGGTGGCCCCAGAAGCTGCCGACAGTGGCCATCTCGTGCGGCTGCCAGGTGGCGTCATCCACCTCGCGCCCGCCCCAGCCATACTCCACCAGGATATCCGACGGGGTACGGGTGTAGAATGAGGTCATCAGATCGTTCGCATGCCGCCCCAGCTTCACCGCGACGCGCTCCTGTCCGCCGAGCGCGACGTCGTAACCCTGGCCGACGTCGTCGAAGGAATAGAGCTCCACCAGCAGGTGGTGCATGGCGCTCTTCGCGCCCTCGACCAGGGCCAGGCTGTGGTGCCGTGGATTGACGTGGAGGAAATAGGCCCTGACCGGGGCGCGAATGAAGTCGCTGATGCGAAACCCCAGCAGGTCGCGATAGAACGCGAGTGCCGCGTCGATGCGGGGAACCATCAGCAGTACGTGACCCATGCCCAGCGGACCGGTGCGGAACCCGGAAATGTCGCGCCCGGGCCGGAACGGCGTATCCGCCACCTGCCCGCTGTGGAAAACCTCCAATCGGTTGCCGGCGGGATCGGCAAAAGAGATCAAGCCGCCGACACAGCGCTGATCGGCACGGGCGGCCGCTTCCTGCCGCACCGGCACGCCCGCCGCTTCCAGGCGTGCGGCGAAGGCGTCAAGCGCCGAAGCATCGGAAACTTCCCAGCCGAACACGCGTTCCCCCTCGGCCATCGCGGCATCGACGATCAGGCGCTGCTTGCGATCGTCCATGCGGAAGGCGCGCATGCCGCCGCCCCGGTCGACCGCCTGCATGCCGAGAACACCGCCGGCGAAGTCCGACCAGTCTTCGAGCTTCGCGCTGCCGATTCCGAGATAGCCGAGCGCCTGGATCGTCATCCGTTGCCTCCTTGGCGGCCGTGCCGTCCGCGGAAGTGTAGCCCGAAATCGGCCGCCAGGGCATGCCAATTTCGCGGGCGCCGGCCTACTTGAACAATTCCGGGCGCGGATCGGGAACAAAGCCGTCGCGGTTGGGCATTTGCACCCGTGGGAGCGTCCGGGCGTCGAGCACTGTCGCTTTGTCGATGACGTTGCCCTCGGCCAGGATATAGGCGGCGACCGCGTAGACCTCGTCCGCGGTAAGTGAGCCTGGCGCCTGGAACGGCATCGCGCGACGCACGTAGTCGAACAACGTCGTGGCGTAGGGCCAGTAGCTTTCGACGGTCATCACCGGGTTCTTCGTGGCAAGCGTGCCGCGGCCCCCGATGAGCCGAAGCGACGCGCCGGTCGGCATGTCCGGCAGCCCCGCGACCCCTTGGAGGTTGGCGCCATGGCAGGCGCTGCAGGCGGTCTCGTATACTTTCCTGCCGGCCGCATAGTCCCCCTTGCCGGCCGGCAGCCCGTTGCCGTCAGGAGCAATTGCGATGGCGTTGGCCGCGATGTCCTGCGCGGTCGCGGAAACGCCGAAGTCGAACCTGCTCGGATAGCCTTGGGAATAGGCGGGATCGGGGGCGGTGAGCACGGCGAGAGCTGCCGCAAAGAGCACCGCGTATCTGCGATCAACCGAGCGGGTGCACATTCTTCACGCTCCCGTCGGCCGCAATGCCCCAGCTCTGGACCGCGTTCATGTGATAGAACAACGAGCCGGTCTCCAGTGGCCCGCGCTCGGCAATGAGCTGCTGGTGGGTCGGCTGCGAGTAGCCGGTCTCGTCGGTTGCTCAACTCTGTATCACCGCCGGGTTGCCGTCCCAGATCCACGGGAAGCGGAACCGCGTCTGGCTGATCGCCAGCACCGGATCCTGCAAGGCGGCGAGGCTCCAGCTTTTGCCGCCGTCGGTCGATACCTCGACGCGAGCGATCTTGCCGCGCCCGCTCCAGGCGAGCCCGGTGATCTCGTAGAAGCCGGCCCCCGGCAGCTTCATCTCGCCCGACGGAAAGGTGATGACGGACTTCGCCTCCATCGTGAAGGTGAAGATGCGCGACTTGCCGGTCGTGGTGATGAGGTCGGTATATTTCGACGTCTCCTCGCGGGTGTAATAGGGCTTGTCGCTGACCTCGAGCCTGCGCAGCCACTTGATCGAGATGTTTCCTTCCCAGCCGGGCAGGAACAGGCGCATCGGATAGCCCTGCTCCGGGCGTATCGCCTCGCCGTTCTGGGCGAAGACGATCAATGCGTCCGACAGACATTTGTCGATCGGCACGCTGCGGGTCATCACCGCGGCATCGGCGCCTTCGGCAAGAACCCAGGCGGCGCCGGGCTTGAGGCCGGTCTGCTTCATGAGCGTCGAGAGGGGCACGCCGGTCCACTCCGAGGTGGAGACAAGGCCGTGCGTGCGCTGCACGTTGGGCTCGCGTGCCTTCATGATCTCGCTGCCGGTGGTGCCGGCGCATTCCATGAAATACGTGCGCGACACGGTCGGGAATCGCTTGAGATCGGCGAGCGAGTATTTGGTCGGCCGGTCGACCATGCCATGGATGACGAGGCGGTGCGCGGCCGGGTCGATATTCGGGATGCCAGCGTGATGACGTTCGTAATGCAACCCGGAAGGCGTGATGGTGCCGTAGCTGTGCTGCAACGGCGAGAACGCCGCGGTTTTCGTCGGGTTCGCCCATCGAATCCCGGTCTCGAATTGCGAGCGTGAACCGTAGCCGCCGTCCACCCCCATCATACGGCCCTGCTCCTTGGTCGGATCGGCCGGTACCGGGTATTCGACCGCACCGGGCGGCGCCTTGGCGTCGGCGGCGCGCGGCAGCATCGCAGTCAATCCGACGGCCGCGACGAGGCCGGTGCCGGTGAAGATCTGCCGGCGGGTCGCGGCCAGCGCGAACATGCCCTCCCGGCACTCGCAATCCTCCAGAGCTGCGAAATCCTTCGCCTGTGCTTCGGTGATGGGCTCGCCGAGGCGGCTGAGCGCCTGCTGGATCGCCCGCGCCTTCACACCGGGATAGTCGGAATCAGCTGGATGCATGGGTTGCGTCCCCCTCGCTCGACGGCATCGAAGACTAGCGACTTCACGCAATTGCCGCCACCGGCGTGCCGGCGGGTGCCGGCCGGGCTTGCGGCCCGCCGGACCGATCGCTCCAGCACGGCGTCGACGACCCCGGAACCCGGCACATTCGACCGCAGGCGCATCGGCGAGCCCATGGCGGGCTCTATCGGGCCGTCTTGGTTGTCGAACTGCTGACGCGGCGGCGAGAGCACCACCGCTTCACCCAGGCAGCCGCCGAGCATTGCGCGCTCGAGCCCGGCCGCTTCGTGCCAATTGCCGAACTCGTGCAATGCACCACATAGCCAGGGTCGGTGAAGGCACGTCGCCACGGCGGATGAGGTCGGCGGTGCTCCGGCCCGCATTTGAACGGGTATATCAGTTTTTTCTCCAAAGATGAAAGGCCGCGATCAGGAGCCACAGGACGAAGGTCGTGATCAGGAAACGGTTTGTCCAGCCGACAACAGTGCCAGAGCCTGACGAGACACGATGAGCGAGGACGGATCCGTAAAACGACAGTAAGCTCAGCCACGTCAAAGCGGTTGTCCAAATCAGCAGTCGAGCGGCCCTTGCCGAAGCCCCGTTGCGCGCGAAGCTCTTGCTCAGAAGCGTGAACACGATGGGCGAGCCAAAGATGACAACCAGTCCACCGACGCCGTGCAGCACGCTGCCCACGAACCATTCTGGATCAGGAGGGAATATCCCAGCGAGGAAATAAGCGACGGAGATGATGAGCAACCCCCAGGCCCCAAAGCGTCCAAGTTTGCTATCGGCCTCCTGCCTTGCTGCGCCGACGAGAGCGAGGGCAGCCGCTCCGAGGCAGAAGAAGGCGACCGACATCAGCCAACCAAAGCGGCCCAGCTGGTATTCACTGATGAGATGGGGCGGGTTGAACTCCGGCTCCAACACATGAAGCAGCGAGAGAATGGCCAGGAACGCCGCGCATAGGCCGATCGCTAGAACCAAAGTTCCTGTCGTGCGCATCCTTTTGCGTGCCCTTCAGACCAGCGACAGAAGGACCAAAACAATTCCGAGCGTCGCGATGTTCCATATAAGGGAGCGCAGCAGAAAAACCCCAGCGGCGTACAAAGCGAGATAGACGACGCGACCCCAAAAATAGAGCTGAACGCCCCACTCGGTCATCCAACCGTGCGTGGTCGCGACATGCGCCATCAGGACGGCTGCAGCAAACAGCGGAAACGTCTCGACGAAATTCTGCAGCGCCCTCGCCAGTCGGCCCGCCGCTCCGGTCAATGCAGGCACGGCGTCTTCACGAGAACTCGCTGTCCAGACATATCCGCGTTGCAGGCTTGCAGCATGCGAGGCGAGTACGATTTGTACCAGTCCAAGTACGATGCTGAGGGCGAGTATCTTGAGTTCAAGCGTCATTGCTGTCCCGATGCCGATTGCGAGGCGGACACGATAGCATCGTATGGAACCAGTGGCGTAGAAGCACCCAACATTTCGACGGCGAACGGAGTGGGCACCATGCGATCCCGGCCTGGGCCCGAGAGGCCGCTTCCGGTGGCTCGAAAGCGGCCGCGATTCCAATGGGTTCGAAGTAACGCCTTTGTCGCTTCTTGTGCCGCGCGCACCGCTGCGCCAAGCTCTACGGCACCACCGCAAAGAACAGGAACACCGCAAAGATGACCAGGTGCACGACGCCCTGAAGCACGGTCGTGCGACCGGTGCCCAACGTGATCACGCCGACGAGAAGGGTCAGCGCCAGCAGGACCTGGTCCTTCCCGTCCAGCCCGAGCTGGAGCGGCTCGTGGAGCACGATCGAAACGACGGCGACCGCAGGGATCGTCAGGCCAATGCTCGCCAGTGCCGATCCCAACGCCAGATTCAAGCTGGTCTGCAACCGGTTGGCGCGGGCCGCCCTGAGCGCCGCCAGACCTTCAGGCAGCAGCACCAGCGCCGCGATGACGATCCCCACCACGGGCTTTGGCACGTCAAGCCGGGCAACTGCGATCTCCAGCGCCGGCGTGAGAGATTTGGCAAGGCCCACGACCGCGACAAGGGCGGCGAGCAGCAGACCGGCGCTGACGACAGCGGTGGTGCTGGAGGGTGGCGGCGCGTGCGCCTCCTCGTCGTCGTCGCGCTCGATCGGGAGGAAGTAGTCGCGGTGCCGCACGGTCTGGATGAATACGAACGAGCCGTAGAGCACCAGCGAGACAATTCCAGCGAAGACAAGTTGCGGCGTGCTGAACAGCGGACCGGACACGCTGGTCGCGACGTTCGGCAGAATCAGGGTGAGAACGGTGAGCGCGGCCAGCACCGCCAATGCAGCGCTCGCTCCGAGGACCTGAAACCCCTGCTCGTGATGACGCGCGCCGCCGGAGAGCAGGCAGAGGCCGACGATGCCGTTGCATACGATCATGACGGCGGCGAACACCGTGTCGCGCGCCAGCCCGGCCTTTTCCGCCGGCGCTGCAATCATGACGAGAAACGATCAGCGCGACCTCGATGACCGTCACGGCGACGGCCAGGACAAGCGTGCCGAATGGCTCGCCGGTGCGGTGGGCGACCACCTCGGCGTGGTACACGGCCGCGAACACGGTGGCGATCAGGGCCGCTGCTGCACCCGCCGCAATGAGGCCGCCGGCGCCGGCAAAGGGCGTCATCAACAGGATGATCCAGGCCAATACAGGCCATGCCCATGCCCACCAGGGTGTCCGTCCTGCTGCCATGCCGATACCTCCCTTGATCAGGCGACAGGCTAACATCGGCTGTCTACACCACTTTAGACCGCCGTAGCAGGATCGCGCCCGCGGCCCACCCGCTGTCGTCGCCCGCGGGACATGCTCGTCGGACCGCTTCAGGCGCCGACTTTCTCGAACAGTTTTTCCAGCGCGGCATGTCCACGCCTGGCGACCAGCAGCGGATCCATCGCGCGATAGGCCGCGTTGAAGACTTCCAGCGCGAAATGACCGCGGTAGCCGGTGGACAGCACCACGCGCATGAATTCCGCGAGCGGGCGTCGACCTTCGCCCGGGAACATTCGATAGTTGCGCAGCATCTCGCGGATGTTCAGCCCGGTATCGGGAAGATCGTTGATCTCCACCAGAAAGATCTTGGCCCCCGGGATCGTCGCGATGTCGTCGAGCGGCGAGCCGATCAGAAAAATATGCGCCGGATCGAGGACCAGCCCGACATGGCTGTGATCGGCGTCGCGCACGAGCTTCCAGGCCACCCGGTAGTCGTTGATCCACGGCGTGTAGCACAGCGGCTCGAAGGCGATGCGCACGCCACGGGATTTTCCGAGGTCGCCGATCGCGCGCAGCGCCGCGACCGCCCCGTCCCAGTCGCGGTCGACCTCGGCCGAGCCATTCGAGGCGAGTACCAGGGTGTCGCCGCCGAGCAGCAGCAATTGATCGATGAGCTGCCGGGCGATCTCCAGCTTGTGCGCGCGGACCGCAGGCGGAGCACCTTCGAGATCGCGCACCATCTGATAGGCCGAGAGCGCAAGCCTGCTCTGCCGGAACGGCATGATGGCGCCATCGGGATCATCGAAGGTCGGGAACAGATCGCTGTGCCACAGCGTGGCCGCCGCGAAGCCGGCCGACCCGATGGCAGCGATCTTGTCGGCGATCGGGCCGGTCAGGTTTGCGGTATTGAAAGACCAGATGTGCGACATGTGCTCGTTCCGTGGCGTGAGAAAATGCGACAAGCGTCTAGACCGCGCTGAACCCGCCGTCGGCGACGAGGCCCGCGCCGGTGACGAAGGAAGCGAGGTCGGAGGCGAGAAACACGTAGACGTTGGCGATCTCGTCCGGGCTGGCGAAGCGCCCCATCGGCGTCGCGTCCAGGATGGACTTGCGCCAGTCCGGCGGCAGGCTCGCCATGCGCGGCGTCTCGGTCAGGCCCGGCAGCACCGCATTGATGCGGATGTTCTGCCGCGCATATTCGATCGCCGCGGTGCGCGAGAGCATCAGCACCCCGGCCTTCGCCGCATGGTAGGACGCGGCGCGGCCGGAGCCGACGATCGCGTAGTTCGAGGATGTATTGACGATGGCGCCGCCGCCGGCGCGACGGATCGCCGGGATGCACATTTTCATCCCCAGCCACGTGCCCTTGAGATCGACGTCGATGGTCCGATCCCACTCGGATTCGGTCATCTGCTCGACGCCGGCACGTCCGGGGACGCCGGCAACGTTGATCAGCGTGTCGAGTTTTCCGAACGCCTGCTCCGCCAGCGCAATCGCCTTCCGCCAGTCGTCCTCACATTTGACGTCGAGACGGGCAAAGCGCGCATGCGGCCCGCCGGGCTCGCCGTCGAGGCGGTCCGTAAGCGAGCTCGCTTCGTCGTCGAGCACATCGGTCACCAGCACCTTGGCGCCGTGACGCACGAATTGCCGCGCAATGCCCGCACCGATGCCATGCGCCGCACCGGTGACCAGCGCTACCTTGCCTTGCAACAGGGGGGTCACATCATTTTTCCGGTGAGCCCGATCAGATCTTGTGACCGACGCCGCCAACCACGCCCTTGACGCTGACCACCTCTTCCCGGACGTGCTGCAGATCGTAGAATGACATGGCGGTTTCCTTGTACGTTGCGTGGCGGCAATTCAACGCGCGATGGGACGCGAGTCAACGTCTCGGCGCGGGATGGAGCATCGATGAAATCCGCATTGAGCAATCTCGACGGCAAGGTCGCGATCATCAGCGGCGGCACCCAGGGGTTGGGCGGCGCCTATACGCAGGCCTTCGTCCGGCATGGCGGCTGCGTGCTGATCGGTGATGTGCGCGACCAGGAGGGCCCGGGCGTTGCCGACCGGCTGAACGACGAATGCGGCGCGCTCAGGGTGGGCTATCGGCATCTCGACGTCACCAGGCTGGACGACTGGAACGAGGCTGTTGCGACCGCGGAGCTCAAGTTCGGCCGTCTTACCACGTTGATCAACAATGCCGGGGTTCCGGGCCGCGACGGCGTCGAGGACACCACCGAGGAGAGCTGGAATCGCACGATCGACACCGATCTCAAGGGCGTCTGGCTCGGCATGAAGGCCTGCATCCCGGCGCTGCGACGCAATGGCGGCGGGTCGATCATCAATACCTCGTCGACCTCGGGGCTGGTCGGCACCGGCCGCGGCGCGCCCTATTGCAGCGCCAAAGGCGCCGTGGTGGGTCTGACCAGGACGGCGGCGGCGCAATACGCCAAGGAGAACATCCGGGTGAACGCGATCCATCCGGGCCTGGTCGACACGCCGCGCAACGCCGGCATCTCCGACGCGTGGCGCCGCGAGATGTTGCGCGACACGCCGATGGGCCGGATGGCCGATCCGGCGGAGATCGCCTACGGGGTGATCTTCCTCGCCTCCGACGCGTCCTCGTTCATGACCGGTGCATCGCTGGTGATCGACGGCGGCATGACGGCCGTCTAGCTCGACGAGAGCGGGCGGGTCAATTCAAATCGGCGGAAATGCGCCATGGCGCCGTGTCAGCGCGCCGTCAGCCCGCCGTCGACCACGATATTGGTGCCCGTCATGAAGGCGGCGAGTCCGGTCGCGCAGAACAGCACGACACGTGCCACCTCGTCGGCCTGGGCGGTGCGGCCCATGGGGATCGAGGCCAGCACGCTCGCCTCCATGGCGGCCATGGTGTTGACGGTGCCGGCCTGTCTGGTGGCGGCCGCGCGCATTTCCTGCACGCCCGGCGTCTCCGCCATCGAGGGCGTGACGCAGAGCACTCGGATGTTGTACGGCGCGAGCTCGACGGCAGCCGAACGCGTCAGCCCGACCACGCCGCTCTTTGCCGCCGAATAGGCGCCGAGGCTGACCCGCCCGCGCACGCCGGCAACCGATGCAATGTTGATGATCGCACGACCCGGACGGTCGCTGTCGATCATGCGTCTCGCCGCCTCGCGACAGCCGTTGAAGGTGCCGCGCAGGTTGACGTCGTTCATCGCCTGCCATTCGTCGTCGCTGGTCTCGACCAGCGAGTGGCCATAGTAGATGCCGGCATTGTTGACCCAGATGTCGACGGCGCCGAACAGCTCGACGCCACGGGCCGCGAAGGCTTCGACCGAACGCGGGTCGCTGACCTCGAGCGTGCTCGCTTCCACCGTGGCGGCATGATCGGCGGCGATGGTGGCGGCCGCCTTGCCGACACCGTCGGCATTGCGATCGCCCAGCAGAAGCCTGGCGCCCGCCTCGGCAAAGCGCCGGGCGATGCAATAGCCAATGCCGCGCGCCGCGCCGGTGATCAACGCGCCGCGGCCTCGCAGCGAGACGAGGTCGGACAGCGAGGTAACGTCGGGGATGATCGGCGCGGGCATGACGGGATTGTTTCCGACAAAAATATCTTCATTCGACCCCGGCGTCACGCCGTTTGTTCATGTTTGGCACACTCTCCGACCGATGTCGCTCCAGATGGGATTCGGCAATCCTTCCTCCGTGCGTGCGAAGCACGGAGGAAGGATTGAAGCAGGTCACGCATAGACCTTGACGACCTCGTCATGCGCCCATTTGACCGCGGCCTCGGCCGGCATGCCTTGAATCGCCTTCGCGTACATGTCGGTGATGATGTACTTGGTCACCACTTCGGCGGCCTTGCGATTGGGCGGCCCGGCATGGCCGGCCAGTCGCCCGAACGGCGGTATGTCGCGAAACGGCCGAAGGACCGGATCGGCGTCCCACACCTTGTCCTTCTCCCAGTCCTTGGTGGATCCGTCGGAGTAGCCCTGTTGCGAGGTGAACCATTCGGCAAATACCGGCTTCGAATGGATCCAGCGGAGGAAATCCTTGGCCGGCTTCTGGTTCTTGGAGTACCCCATCAGCATGTCGGTGAAGGGGAACGGCAGGTTGAACTGGCCACCGGGACCCTTCGGGATGCGCGCGTGCAGGATGTCCTGCCACAGCGGCCCGCCCTTCTCGGTGCGATAGGTGTCGGGCTTGCGCTTGGCCTCGATGTAGATCGAGGCGCCGTTGTTGGTGGCGCTGATGCTGCCCGCCAGGAAGGCGCGGTTGTTGCTGGTGTCGTCCCAGGCGAGCCCGCCCTCGTCGCAGGTCTCTTTCCAGAGAGCAGCCGCGAACTTGACCAACTCGACGGTTTCCCGGCTGTTCAAGACCACGGCCTTGCCGTCGGCCTCGACCTCCTTGCCGCCCCAGGACCACAGAAACGGGTACCACCAGCTCGGCGCATCGCCGAACGTGTGCCCGGCGGTCTGGCCGAGCGGCCGGTCCTTGGCCTTCAGTTTCTTGCCGGCGTCGCGCAGCTCGTCCCAGGTTCCCGGAAAACTCGTGTGCCCGATCTCCTCGAACCACGACTTGCGATAGGCGATCAGCCCGCCGCCGACAGTAAACGGCACGCCGATCCATTTGTTGCCGTTGGTGGCGACGAGCCGGGCGACGTCGTAGTAGCCGCCCTGGTCCTTGCCGATCTCCTCGGCGACGTCACCGACATCGGCGAGGCTTTCGGCGTAGAGCTGCGGCCAGTTGCCGATCGCCATGATGATGTCGGCTCCGGTCCCCGACTGGATCGCCGAGGTGATGCGTGCCTGCAGGTCGTTGGCGTTGATGGTCTCGACCTTGAGCGTGATGCCGGTCGCCTTCTGGCACTCCTCCGTGATCCGGCCTTTGAGCAGCACGTCGGAAGCCGGCACGAAATCGGCCCAGCGCAGCCAATGAACGCTGGTCCCCTGGGCGAAGGCCGGCGCCCGTCCTGTGGCCAGGATGGCGGCGAGGCCGCCGGTTTGCGCCGCGACGGCGCCTGATGCAGACAGTTTCAGAAGTCTACGCCGCGTGATGCGAGCCATGTTTCCCTCCCTGCCATTGTTGTGCGCTTCAATCGCGCGTGCCCGGTCGCGCGCTTCCCGCGCGCCGAGGCGTCGTTTGTCCAGAGGCTTCACGGCAGGAGCGTCCAGCCGAGTGCTCCCGGGCGCAACGCCGGTCGAGAATACGTCAATTCGGCCCACACCGCAGCCCTAATCCGGGGCGGGGACGGCGGGCTCCTTGCCGGAGTTGCGTTCGTCGAGGACGACGCTCAGATCCTCGCGCTTGCGGAAAAAAGCCCTGCACGGTTGATCATCTCGCGTCGAGCCTTGCCGTGCATTTCCGGACAGGACCGAAACCACTACATTGACGGACCGAACCTGCCGGCGATCCCCCTCCGGGCGGGATGCGGGCTCAACGAAGAGGCCTACCGGTCATCGTCCTCTGGCGCGACCATTGGCTCTGCTAAGGTCTCCTGCCCGTTGAGCCGACGGATCAGCGCCCCCGCGATCTTGGGAACACCGCAATTCCTCTGGTTCGACAGGACCACCACCCCGGTGCGGCTGGACGGCCCGAAGATCATTGTGCTCGAATACCCCGGCATCGCTCCCTCATGAAGGACGATCGGAGTGCCGTCGGCCAGCTCTTGCATGTGCCAACCGAGCCCGACGCCGCCGCGCGGGCCTGTCACGAAGCGTATCTGGTGCAAGGACGGCAGCAGGGAATCGAGCGGCGAGCCAGCCTCGCCGAGCTGGAATTCGAGATAGCGCATCATGTCGTGCAGGGTGGAATTCAGGGCGCCCGCGCCACCCACAAGAGGGCGAGGTATGCGCTCCGTCGCGCGCAGCCCGTTTGGGCGAAATCCCAAGGCGAGGCGCGCATGGCCGGCCCTCGACAGTTCGATCGCCGTATCGCGCATTCCCAACGGCCCGGTGATCACGTGGGCATAAAGGCTTTCGAGCGGGGTGCCATAGGCACGCTCGAGCGCGAGGCCGAGAATGTTCACGCCAAGATTGGAATAGAGATACTGTGAGCCGGGCGCGCGTGTCAGCTGATAATGAGCGAGAAATGACCAGGCGTCCGGCACCTGCCGCGGCCCGACGAGCGGCATCTGCCGCGGCAGGCCCGAGGTGTGATCTGCAAGGTGCACAAGCCGGATCGGCTCTCCCTGCCAGCTTGGAACGCGCGACGGGGAAAATTTCGCCAGCGCATCGTCGATCTGCATCCGGCCCTGCTGATCCGACCACGCCAGCAGCGTCGCCGTGAATGTCTTGGTGATCGACCCGATCTCGAACTCGGTATCGGCCGTCGGCGCGCTGTAATTGCCCGTGGTGCCGAAGAAGCGCGCGGCGGCGGCTTGACCCTTCTTCACGCCGACCGCAAGGCCGACGCAGGTCGAGTTCACCGCAACCGCCTGATCGATCCAGCGATCGAGTTCTTCGGTAGCCGGTTGCGCACGGGCGGGCGAGGCACAGAGCAGGACCGACAGACCGAGGAACAGAGCCGGTGCTCCGCCGCAGGCCACGGCACGGAACCGGCGAGACATCAGTGCCACTGCAATCACCCGAGTGTCATCGAACCGGCTTAGCCAATTCATCGTTGAGGCATGAACCGGGCAGCAGTCGCCCGCCTGTTCAGGAGGACGGCGGCACCGCCGCCTGGATGCCGGCCAGAGCCGCCTGCAGCGCCGCCTCCTTGGTGTGGTCCAGCGAGGTCTTCATCACTGTGCCGCCCTCGCCCTTGAGGCCCTCAAGCACCTTATCTCCGGTGACTTTGCGCACCAGCACGAATAGCGCCGCCGTGCCGGGCTGGATGGCGGCCGCGGTATCCTTCATCCACTTGTCATTGATGCCAACATCGCTCAAGGCACCGCCAATAGCGCCAGAGGCGGCGCCGATGGCAGCACCAGCCAGCGGCATCAGGAAAATCAGGCCAATCAGTGTACCCCAAAACGTGCCGGAAACCGCCCCTACCGCAGTAGTGTTGAGGAGCTGGTTCAGCTTGATGCGACCCTTGGAGTCTTTCACTGCAATCACCGCGTCGCCCAATTCGAGTAGGTATTCATTCTGCATTGCCAGCAGTTTCTGACGGACTTCCTCAGCCTTCGCCTCGGTCGGGAAGGCGATCACGACGAGATCACTCATTTGTGCTTCTCCTTATTCCGATGGTCTGTCGATGGCGGGGTTCATCTGGACTCCAATCTTTTGACGCGTATATGACGAAAGCGTGACCATCCGAATCAATACGCCGCCGGGCGAGGACAAGCCCGGTTCGGGTTTTGGTCGTGTGAAAACGCCACACAGCCGGGGTCACAAGCCGTCATTGCGGCTATGATCAGCGGTCAGCGGGGCCCTTGTGCATGAGCCTGCAGTTGATGCCGCTTCACTCGACCACGATGCTCACGATCTTGCCGGGGACAACGAGAATGGTCTTCACCGTTCTGTTCTCCACGTGTTTCGCGACTGGGGGCAGCGCGAGGGCCTGTGCACGGACGCTCGCTTCGGGAGCATCTCGCGGCAATTCCAGCGTGCCGCGGAGCTTTCCGTTGACCTGAACCGCCAGCTTCATCTCTGCGTCCGCTGCCAGCGCAGGGACGTATTGCGGCCAAGTCGCCTGGATCACGAATCCCTGCTCTCCGAGAGCCTCCCAAGCCTCATCCGCAAGATGCGGCGCGAAGGGGCCGAGGAGCTTGACCAGTGTGACCAAATCCTCGCGCATTGCGCTCCGCTTCATGATCTCGTTCACGTACTCCATCAGCGCCGCGATGGCGGTATTGAACTTCAGCGCCTCCAGGTCGTTCGTGACCTTCCTGATCGTCTTGTGTCGCAGCCGCAGATGCGGGTCGCCGGTCGCGATATCGCCGGCGGCAAATTTCTCGACCAAACGCAAGACGCGACGCAGGAAGCGGTTCATCCCCTCGATGGCACGCGGATCCCACGGCTTGGGCTGCTCGAAGTCGCCCATGAACATTTCGTAGAGCCGCAGTGCATCCGCGCCATGCTGCGCCACCACGTCGTCGGGGTTGACGCCGTTCAGGCTGCCCTTGGCCATTTTCTGGATCGACACATCGAGCTTCTCGCCCGTCGCTTTCAAGTGCACGGACCCGCCACGATGCTCGACCTCGTCGAACCCATGGTAGCGGCCCTGGGTGTCGCGGTAGGCGTGGGCCAGGACGGTTCCCTGGTGACGGAGCTTCTTGAAGGGCTCCTTTGTGGAAACGCGGCCAAGATCGAACAGAACCTTGTGCCAGAAGCGGGCATACAGCAGGTGCAGGACTGCGTGCTCTGCGCCGCCCACATAGAGGTCGACGGGTGCCCACCGACGCTCGACCTCGTTCGACCATGGCTCCTCGTTATTGTGCGGATCGAGGTAACGCAGATAGTACCAGCACGAACCGGCCCACTGCGGCATCGTGTTGGTCTCGCGCCGGGCCGGGCCCCCACAGGATGGGCAGATCGTGTTCACCCACTCGTCAATGCCGGCAAGTGGCGACTCACCCGTCCCGGTCGGGACGTAGCGCTCGACCTCCGGCAACAGCACCGGCAGCTGCGCCTCGGGGACCGGCACGGCCCCGTGGGTCAGGCAATGCACGATCGGGATGGGCTCGCCCCAGTAGCGCTGGCGCGAGAACAGCCAATCACGCAGGCGGTAGTTGACGGCCCGTTTCCCGGCTCCTCGCTGCTCGAGCCAGGCCATGATCGTCTCCTTGGCCACCGGAGTGGGCAGCCCGTCGAGGAAATCCGAATTCACGTTGATCCCGTCGCCTGCGAAGGCCGAGTCACGCTCAACCACGCCAGCTTCTGCCGGCCGCACCACCTGCCGGCTCGGCAGCCCGAACGTCGCGGCGATCTCGTAATCGCGCTGGTCGTGCGCCGGTACAGCCATGATCGCGCCTGTCCCGTACCTGACAAGCACGTAGTCGGCGACCCAGATTGGAATTCTTTCGGCATTGACCGGATTTGTCGCGTATCCCCCGGTGAAGGTGCCGGTCTTCTCCTGTGCCAAATCTGTTCGTTCGAGGTCGCTCTTGTAAGCCGCCTCCCGGACGTAGGCCGCAACCGCCTCGCGGCAGGCCGGCGTGGTCAGCTCGCCGACGAGCGGGTGCTCGGGGGCGAGCACCAAATAGGTGGCGCCGAACAGCGTGTCGGGGCGCGTGGTGAAGACCTCGATCTTTTTGCCGGTCGGCTGTCCTGTGGCATCCAGAACCGGGAACGCCACCTCGGCCCCCTCGGAGCGGCCGATCCAGTTGCGCTGCATGGCGAGCGTCGAAGCGGGCCAGTCCACCTCGGCAAGGTCATCGAGCAGGCGATCGGCGTATCGGGTAATGCGCAACAGCCACTGGCGCATGTCCTTGCGCTCGACCGTCGTTTCACAGCGCTCGCAGCGACCTTGGATGACCTCTTCGTTCGCGAGGCCCGTCTTGCACGAAGGGCACCAGTTGATCGGCGCGATCCCCTCGTAGGCAAGGCCGGCCTTGAAGAGTTGCAAGAATATCCATTGTGTCCACCTCACGTACGCGGGATCGGTCGTGTTGACCTCACGCTCCCAGTCGTAGGCGAAGCCGATCGAATCGATCTGGCGCCGGAAATTCGCAATTGCTGCCCCGGTGGTGATGCGCGGGTGGATGCCGGTCTTGATCGCGTAGTTTTCGGCGGGCAGCCCGAAGGCGTCCCAACCCATCGGGTGCAGCACGTTCCATCCCTGCATCCGTTTCCAGCGCGTAATGATATCGGTGGCCGCATATCCCTCGCAGTGGCCAACATGGAGCCCGGAACCCGACGGATATGGAAACATATCCAGCACGTAGAACTTTGGACGATTTGGGTTGCTTGTGGTCCGATGCAGTCCGGCTGCCCGCCAATGGGCCTGCCATTTGGGCTCAATCGAGCTGTGATCGTATGCCAAAACAATCTCCCATGTGCGAACGGAGGCGGACGCACCTGATGCTTATCCTGTATTCAACACGGTGAGGCTTTCACCTGTCGACTTCAAGGCCGTGGAGGTCCGCGGAGGGTCACGAGCGGGACCGCCGGCCGCGTCGACGACCTGCCTCGCACAAGGCCGGTGTACCGCAGCGACTGAACCCGTGTCCGACGAACCGGGTGGGGTCGGCCTTGTGCACACAAGCCGTCATTGCAGCTATGATCAGCGGTCAGCGGGGCCCTTGTGCATGAGCCTGCAAGTTCGACGCATTCGTGGCGATGAGGGGCATCGGTTGCGCGAGCTCCGCCTTCGCGCTCTTGCTGACGCGCCCATGGCATTCGGATCCACGTTGGCGCGAGAGCAGGCCTTCTCCGACGACATTTGGCACGAGAGGGCGGCCAGTGGGGCCTCAGGTATCGATCGGGTAACCTTCATCGCAGAGTTGGAGGGGCGGTGGGTCGGTCTGGCGACCGGCCTCCTGGCCGGGCCGGCCGATTCACATCAGGCAGACCCGACGCTCGTCGGCATGTTTGTCGATGGCGCTGCGCGCCGGCGGGGTGTGGGCGACGCCCTGATTGAGAGCATCGCCCGCTGGGTGCGCGACCGCGGAGGGACCAAGCTCGTTCTCTGGGTCACTTCCGGCAACGAGGCCGCCATCGCACTCTACGGTCGATGCGGCTTCCGGCCCACCGGCGCGACGAGACCGCTCGCGCACACACCTGCCCACACCGAGCGCGAGATGGTGCGCGACCTCACGTGATTTGCAACCATCTAAGGTCCTGCGGTTGCGCGCGCCGATCGGCCGGCCCGCAGCCGCTTCGTCACGGCGGGCAGCGCACCGACAATTCCAGGCCGCCGTCGAACGGCAGCGTCATGAGATTTTCGAATGAGCCGGCCAGGCTTGCGGGAACGAAACCAACTCTTTCCTACCCGCAGGTCCAAATCGGTCCGATCGGAGTCCGGGTCCAGCACGGCCCGAAACCGCCGCCGTTCCAGCGGCCCCGGTAGAATCCCGGTCCTCCGTAAAAGTTGTACCCGGGATCGCCAGGGAAATAGCGGCCGGTCCGGGCCCCGCGCGTTTCCCTTTCGATCTTTTCGGGCGAGCGATATCCCGGCAGGAAGCCATAGCCGTGCCAGATTGGCTTCGCGTGCCGCTTGGCGGCGACCGCACCGGTGGTCGGCAGAGCCAGCACAGCGACGGCGATCACGGCCGAGACGATCCGCAGCATCACGTTTTTTCCTTTCGCTCCTCAGCCGGCGGATCTGCTGCGGCTGCAACCGGCAGAGCGAGGCAGATTGTCTCGTTCGGCCGGCCGAATATCTTCGATGTAGCGGAACGGGACCGGTGCCGCAATCAGCACGACCGATGTCCTGCCGCATTCGCTGCTGCGATCCTGGTAGATGCACTTCGACGGCATTCGTGAGCGAACGTCGTTGCCCGGATGCCCAAAGAACCAGATAATGACCGGCACTGGCATCCGGAACGTGTTTCCAGCGGTTCGCTGCGACCTCGGAGACAAGCCGGCAGAACCGGGCAGGCAAGCATGGACGGCGGGCGGCAGATTCTCGCAGCCGGCAGGCCGCTTTCGGGCGACCCGCCATGGCGGCGCGCCTGGTACGGCCGCCTGCAGGGCTCGGAGATCGCGTGGACGATCGCCTTTCTCGTCCCCTATGGGGCGGTCTTTCTCGCGTTCGCCGCCTATCCGATCGCCTATGGGATCTGGATGGGCAGGGATCCGTCGCTTTACGCCAAGCTGCTCTCGGACCCGCGCTACCTGCGGACGGTGATCAATACCGTCATCCATGTCGGCCTCGGCGTGAACGTGACGATGTTCCTGGCCCTGCTGCTGTCCGGCTTCTTCATGCGCCGCCGGCGGTGGATCAAGGCCCTGCTGGTGATCTACATCCTGCCCTGGGCGCTGCCGGCGGTTCCCGCCTATCTCTCCTTCCACTGGATGCTGATCGGCGAGCAGGGTCTGGTCGACAGCCTGCTGCGGGAGCTCATCGGCATCGACGGGCCGATCTGGTTCAACGACCGCTGGCTCGCGCTCGGGTCCAACATCGTCGCCGCCATCTGGAAATGGATGCCGTTCTGGACCGTTATCTTCATCGCCGGCCGGATGGCGATCCCGCCGGAGATCTACGAGGCGGCCGCGATCGACGGCGCCGCCGGCACCCGCCGTTTCCTCCACGTCACCTTCCCGCTGCTGGCGAACGTCTATCTGGCGTGCACGCTCCTCTCCACCCTGTGGACGCTCGGCGATTTCACCGGCGTGTATTTCGTCTCCGGCGGCGCGCCGGCGATGTCCACCGACGTGCTGGCCACGCTGGGCATCCGCTACGCCTTCGATTTCGCCCAGCCCCAGCTCGGCGTGGCGGCCATGCTGTCGGCCCTGCCGGTGCTGATCCCGATCGTGATCGTGCTGATCCGCAAGATCCAGACCACCGGAGTGCAGCTGTGAGTGCCGCCCCGACCGTCGGCCGCCCGGCGCGCCGGCCGCGCTACCGGCTGCGGCGGGTTTTCGTCGAAGCCGCCTCGGCGGTGCTCGGCGTCGTGCTGCTGATATGGACGCTGACGCCGGTCTACAACATGCTGCTGATCGCGCTCGACGCCGAGGGCGACACCGAGTTCGCCGGCTATATCTGGCCGCCGGAGCCGTCGCTCGAAAGCTTTCTCACTGTCGTGGAACCAGGGCTACTGGTACCTCGAGAATATCTGGAGCCAGTTCGGCAACAGCCTTTACGTCGGTCTGACGACGATGCTCCTGACGATGGTGATCGGCTCGCTGGCAAGCTTTGCGGTCGAGCCGGATGCGGGCTGCGCAAGGGGCGGCTGCTGATCAACGCCGCGCTGCTGACCTACGTGCTGCCGTCGTCGTTTCTGGCGATTCCCTTTCTCAGCGTCGCGAAAAGCTATGGGCTGTCCGACAACCTCTGGGCGGTGATTGCCGCGGAAGTGATGTTTGCCACGCCGTTTGCCGTGCTGATCCTGCAGCAGTACGCCAAGCTGATACCGATCGAGCTCGACGAGGCGGCGCGGATCGACGGCGCCTCGCCGGGCCGGATGTACCTGCACATTTATCTGCCGTTGATGGCGCCGGCGCTGGTCGCGGTCGGCACCTACGCGCTGCTTACTCTCCTGGGGCGAGTATCTGTACCAGTACATGTTGCTCTCCTCGACGCGCAATTGGACCGTGGCGGTGGCGATCGAGCAGTTCTGGGACAGCGACGAGGCGCCGTGGAACTACATGATGGCGTTGGCAATCATGTATGCGCTGCCGCCGATCGCGGTCTTCTACGCGCTGCGCCGCTACCTGGCGTCGGGCCTAACGCATCGGTCGCGTCAAGAGATAGGGGCTGTCCCGATCGCCAGCCGCGGGCACGCGCGACCGCCACGCGTCATGCGCCGGCTTGTCCCGCGCATCCGCGTCTTCGTTCCTGGCCACGACGTGGATGGCCGGGACAAGCGCGGCCATGACGACCTCAGCGGTTCAGCCCTTGACGCCGCCCATGGTGAGGCCGGCGGTCATGCGGCCGCGGAAGGCGTAATAGATCGCGATCGGCGGCAGCGCATAGACGATGGCGGTCGCCATCATGTAGTTCCATGGCGCCTCGTCGCTGTTGATGAACTGCGCCAATGCCACCGGCACCGTCATGCTGCGCTTCGAGGAGAGCAGCAGGAACTGGTACAGATACTCGTTCCAGGCGAGCAGCAGCGCGTAGGTGCCGACCGCGACCAGCGCCGGCGCCATCAGCGGCAGGTAGATGCGAAAGTAGACCTGGAGGGGCGAGGCGCCGTCGATCCGCGCCGCCTCGTCGAGCTCGATCGGAATGCTGACGGCATACTGCTGGAAGATGAAGATGGCGTAGGGCGTCGCGAAGGTCACCTCCGCGGCGATGACCGCCCAGAGATTGTTCGACAGGCCGTAGATGTTCATGATCCGGTAGAACGGGATCGCCAGAAACGACGCCGGGATCACGTAGGTCAGGAGCGCCGCGTTGCTCACCAGCCAGCCGTGGCGAATGCGCATGCGGCCGATCGAGAAGCTGGCCAGCGAGCCGATGAGCAGCGTGAAAAAGACAGTCGCCACCCCGATATACAGGCTGTTGCCGAACTGGTGCCAGAAATGCTCGAGATACCAGTAGCCCTCGGTCACACACGATCCAGAAGCTCTCGAGCGACGGATGCTGCCGGCCAGATATTGTTGGTGAACACGTTGCCGTGGGCCTCGAGCGACACCATCACCATGTTGTAGATCGGCGTCAGCGTCCAGACCAGCGAGCACGGCGCAGAGCGCGAGCGCCGCCGCCTCGCCCAGGTTTCGCCGCAGCCGGTAGTTCGGGCGCTGCCGCGGCGGAGCGGCCGGCCGTCGATTGCATCGCGGTCACAGCTGCACCTCCGTGGTGCGCAGCTTGCGCATCAGCAGGATCACCAGCGGGATCATCAGCGGCAGCGCCGACATCACCGCCGCCACGCCGAGATCGGGTCTCGCGATCTCGAAGGCGTTGCGGATGCCGAGCGTCGCCAGCACATGCGTCGACAGGGCGGGCCCGCCGCCGGAGACGAAATAGACCGAGTTGAAGTCGCCGAGCGTGAAGATGCGTCGAGAGCAGCGTGCAGATGAGATAGAGATTGGCCAGCAGCGGGAAGGTGACGTGGATGAACCGCTGCATCCCGGTGGCGCCGTCCATCTCGGCCGCCTCGTAGAGCTCCTGCGGGATCGCCATCCGCCCCGCCAGCAGGATCACGGTCCAGAACGGCATCCATTTCCAGATATGGGACGCGATGACCGATCCGAGCGCCAGCCAGCGCGAGGTCTCCAGCCAGCCCGGGCCGTCGACGCCGAAGACATTCCACACGAAGTTGTTGATGCAGGCCCCACTGGCCGTTCAGCATCCAGTGGATCGAGATGAAGGACGGGGAGCGCCGGCACTCGCCCAGGGCAGCACGATAGATCAGCAGCATGCCCTTCACCCACCAGCCGCGCCGCATGAAGAAGCCCGACAACAGCAGCGCCCCGAACATCTTCAGGTTCACGCCGATGACCGAGGTAGAGCACGGTGTTGACCACCGTGCGCTGGTAGATCGGCTCGGACAACAGCTCGGCGTAGAGCGCCGGGTCGCGGCCGAGCCACAGCCCGTAGACGATCGGGATAGGCGACGAAAGCCAGGAACACCGCCGCATAGGGTATGAGGAAGGCGACGGCCCAGGTGAACTCCGAGCCCTGCAGGCCGCCAGCGCCACGCGCGCCGGCGCGGCTTCGTGACCGAAACGGGCCGGAGCCGGGAAGTGCACCCGGCAGCTCCTGAGAACCTGGGCGTCGGCCATGATCGCCCCTCAGCTCGCCGCGATCGGGATATTTCGCCAGGATCTCCCCGATCCTCTTGAGCGCTTTGTCGGCCGCCGCCTGCGGCGTCATCCCTTCCCTGATCACGTCGGCCGTCGGCGAGGCCCCAGATCTGCTGGGCGTTGGCCTCGGCATAGCCGGGGTTGAAGACGGGATAGTTCGGCACCGTCGGCTCCATCAGGCCCTGCGTGGCGTAGGCCACCACGGTGCGGGTCCTTGGGGTCGAGCCAGAAGGGGTCGCTCTTGACCAGCTCCGGCATCGCCGGCAGCCAGCGGCCGAGCCCCGCTTTCAGATACTCGTTCGTCACCTTCGGCTGGATCAGGTACCTCAGGAAGTCCTTGGCGAGCTCGACGTTCTTGGCGCCCTTCGGGACGAAGGCGCCGCCGACGCCCAGTTGCGCCGGAATTTGCTTGCCCGAATTGTCGAGCGGCAAGCCCATCGTCACGATGTCGTCGTACTCCTCCTTCTTGTGGTACAGCGCGACTTCGGTCGAGATCGTGCCGTCGAGATCCATGATCATCTGCTTGGCGTGGAACGCGTTGTTGTCGTCGGCGTCGTTCCAGCTCAGCGCGCCGGGCGGCACGTAGCCTTCCTTGAAGGCCGTGGTGATGTAGGTCAGCGCCTTGATCACCGCCTCCTTGACCTGCGGATCGTCGAGCATGCGGCACGCCGTCCTTGGTGACGATGCCGTTGCCGCCATAGGCGATCAGGAAGTGATGGAACATGTTGTTGCCGTCGGCCGGGCCGGTGGTGGTCGGCTGCAGCCCGAGGGCATAGACGACCGCGCACGACCCTGGTCGCGCAGCTTCTTCTGCATCGGCTTGAAGAAATCCCAGAAGGCATCCCAGGTCTTCGGCGCATCCGACATCTTGTAGCCGGCCTTCTCGACCAGCGAGTTCCAGATGTGGAACGGCAGCACCGCGGTCTTGACGGGGGCGTAGTAGTAGCTGCGCTTCTTGGTGACGTTGTTGTAGTACTGGGACGCCAGCAGCGCGGTCGGGTGGTACTGCGACTTCTGGGTCTCCACGACGTCGGTCAGGTCCACCAGCCGGTCGTTCCAGGCATTCTGCGGGACGACCGTAGGCGTCGGCGATGTCGTGGCTCATCACGTCGGGGACATCGCCGACGGTGAGCGCCGAGACGATCTTCTGCATCAGCGGCGCGAACGGAATGATGCTGAGCTCGATCGTGTTGCCGGTCGCCTTCTCGTACTCCGCGACCAGGTGCTTCAGCGAGGCATCCTCCTCGCGGACGAAGCCCTGGGGCCACCAGACGTGTATGGTCTTGGCCTGCCGCATTGGCGACGAAAGGTCGTCCGAGGGTTCCGACTGCGGCAAGACCGACGGATCCGCGGAGCAGCACACGCCTGCTCAGCCTGCTCATGGCAAACCTCCCTGCTCTCCCCTGGCGCCGCGAACTGCTCGCGGCCCGCGTCCCGGCTGTTTGTTGATGTTGGACGCCGGGCCGCTTCTCCGCAGCGAGCAACGGCTCGTGCGATCGGAGCGCGGTCCAGGGCGCCGATTCCATGCTACACGAATTCGAACCGAATGTAAGCGCCGGCAAATCGGTATCCCGGCGTTCCGATCGAGAACGACAGCCCTACTGTCCTATTTACATGGCGGCGTTAGCCCCGCCTTGAGGGGCAGTCAGACGAACGGTGAAGCCGTTGCGCCGCAGGTCCGGGACCGGCGTTCACGCATGCGTCAGGCAGTCGAGAACCGCCGAATAGTGGCAGCAGGCGGCGATGACGACGAAGCCGTGCCAGATCGCATTGTGGAACCGGAGGCTCCGCCAGGCGTGAAACACCACGCCGGCCGAGTAGAGCACGCCGCCGGCGGCGATGAGCCACAGGGTCGAGCCCGGCAGGGCGGCGACGACCTGGCGGTACGCCACCACGCCGCTCCAGCCGAGCGCCAGGTAGACGGCGACGGCGAGCCGGTCGAGCCGGCCGGGCAGCATGAGCTTCAACGCCGCGCCGAGAAATGCGGTCGACCACACCGCGGCGAGCAGTCCGGCCGCCACCAGACCGGCCTTGAGCTGGGCGATGAACGGCGTGTAGGTGCCGGCGATCATCAGATAGATGGCCGAATGGTCGAAGCGGCGAAGAATCCATTTGGCGCGCGACACCGGCCAGATGTTGTAGGCGGCGGAGAAGCCGAGCATGGCCAGAAGGCCGACCGCGTAGACGATGACCGAGGCGATCTCGAGCGGGGACGCCCAGATGACCGCAACCGCGACGAGCACGACCGCGCCGATCGCGCCGAGCGTGACCCCCAGCGCATGGACCACGCCGTCGGCCACGCGCTCGGCGCGGTCGTAGTGCCAGCCCAGTCCCGGCGGCCGGCCGTCGGCCTCGACCATGATGGCGCCCCTTCGTTGCTCGCCGGGTAGCAACCGAATGGGACATTCGGATGGCCGCATCCGCGGCGGACGCCGCCGGCTCGTCCGCTTCTCAACCGGACGGTTGCGGCTCGGAAATTCGGTTGCGCCCGATCGACGCGTGCCGTTATGATCGTCCTCCCGCATTCAGGGTCTGGCCATTCCATCCGGCAGCGCGGCGCGCTTCCGGCAAGCCTTTGGGCGCCCGCCAGATTGGGGTTTTCGAGCGCGATCCCGCGAGGCCCTCGGTTTCGCGTTTGGCAATCCGCCCACCGGGCGGCGGCCTTCCTTTGCTGCACACATCAACGGGAGGAAACAAATGAAGTCATCGCTGGCACTACGCACGTGGCTGGCCTGCGGCGTCGCCGCGGCATGCCTCGCGGGAGCAGGCATCAAGGCGGGCGGTGCGGAGATCGACGCCAATGCGCTGCTCCGCGCCGACGAGAACCCCAACGACTGGCTGATGTACCACCAGTCGTACCGCGCGTGGAACTACAGCGCGCTCGACCAGATCAACCGCGACAACGTCAAGAACCTGAAGGTTGCCTGGATTCACACCCCGGGCGCCAACAAGCGCGGCGTGCAGTCGGTCCCGATCGTGGTCGACGGGATCCTGTATTACACCACCTCCAACAGCGTGATCTGGGCGCCCGACGGCGCGACCGGTGCCTTCCTGTGGAAGTTCGAGCCCAAGATCGACCAGGAGCGCGGCGAGGGCACGGTCTACAATCCGTATAACCGCGGCGTGGCGGTGGGCTTCGGCAAGCTCTTCGTCGGCACCGTCGACGGCCGCCTGATGGCCATCGACATGAAGACCGGCAAGCCCGTCTGGGACACCCAGCTCCTGAAGCTCGAGATGGGCAACAAGGGCTTCACCGGCGCGCCGCTGGTGGTGAAGGACAAGGTGATCATCGGCGCCAATGGCGGCGAGCTCTCGGGATGCTGCGGGCCGATCATCGCGGTCGATGCGCTGACCGGCAAGGTGGCGTGGCAGTTCGACACCATCGGCGGCGACGAGCGCTCGCGCGCCAGCTGGAAGAACGACAGCTGGAAGACCGGCGGCGGCGGCGGCTGGATGCCGGGCGGCTACGACCCGAAGACCAACACGGTGTACTGGGGCACGGCGAACCCGGCGCCCGACTACGACTGGAGCTTCGACAAGTGGCAGACCGAGGGCCCGCGCCCGGGCGACAACCTCTACACCTCGGGCGTGGTCGCGCTCGACGCCGACACCGGGAAGCTGAAATCCTACTTCCAGGAGAACCCGCACGACAACTGGGATTTCGACGGCTCGGTCGGCGAGTTCGTGATGCTCGATCGCGACGGCAAGAGCTACGTCGTGCATCCCAACAAGGGCGGCTATGTCTACGTCTACAATCGCGACGTCGGCGGCGAGCAGCTGAAGATCGAGAACGTCTGGCATCTCGGCAAGACGTCCAACTTCATGAAAGACGTCGATCCGAAGACCGGTCAGCTGATCGGCCGGCGCGAGCTCAAGGAAGGCATGAACAAGGCGCTGTGCCCGGCGATCGACGGCGCCATCAGCTTCAACTCCGGCAGCTACAATCCCGACACCGGGCTGTACTACAAGATCGGCCAGGAGTTCTGCGCCGACCAGGAGGTGGTCAAGGCGCCCAATCCGGGCCCGTTCACCGGCCAGCTCTATCTCGGCGCCACCTGGACGGTGATTGCGCCGCCCGGGCACGACAAGGCGTTCGGACACGTCTCCGGGCGCGATCCGATCTCCGGCAAGGTCGCCTGGGAGGTCATCTACAAATACTTCCCGCTGGGCAACCTGGTGTCGACCAAGGGCGGGCTGCTGTTCGTTCCCGGGGCCGACGGCATGCTCGACGCGCTCGACGTCAAGGACGGCAAGAAGCTGTGGTCGCACAACAACGGCATCGGCCACACCGGCGGCGTGATCTCCTACATGGCGGGCGGCAAGCAGTTTGTCGCCGTGGTCACCGGCTGGGGCAGCCACGTGTCCGGCAACTTCAAGCCGCTCTACGGCGAGCCGTTCACCAGCATGCCGACCGACAACGGCCAGCTGCTGGTGTTCGGGCTGTGACGGCATACATCGTGATCCCGTGATTCGGGATAGCGCTGTGCCCTCGCGCATCGCGACAAGCGCGGTGCGCCCCTCTCCGCGACGCCAGGGTTTTTGCTACGATTTATCTGGCGGTTGCCAACGCGACGGCTTCACGCTCCCCCAGGTGGCCTCCGGAGCAGGGTGATCGTACATGACGTTTGGGGCACTGCAGCGCCGCGAGTTCTACCCTCCCGCCCGTTGGCGGGGAGGGTCGACCGGCCGCAGCGCAGCGAAGGCCGGTCGGGGTGGGGGGACTATTTGTTGCTCCGAACATGCGGCCTTGCCCCCCACCCCATCCCTCCCCGCCGCAAGAGCGGGGGGAGGGAGAAGTTTGCTGCACGCGAGGTGCCAAACAAAGCAGCGCCGTGTACTCGGCACCGACCTCATCAAGAAGAGTGCTCACAGCGCGTCATCTGCTTCTCACCGCTCTTGCTGCCGGTGCGCTGCTCGTCGCCACCCTCGCGGCGATCGCGGCGGAAAACGAGCCTCCGCCTTCGGCACAGGCTGCCACCGGCGGCGCCGCGGTGTCCGAGCGCGAGGTCAAAGGCCTGTTCGCCAACCATTGCAGCTGGTGTCACGGGGCCTACGGCATGACCGCCGACAAGGGCCCGCGCCTCGCCGGCACGCAGCTGACCGAGGAGCAGATCGGCGAGCGCATCCGCAAAGGCAGGCCGGGCTACATGCCGCCTTTCGGCAAGGTCCTCAGTGACCGGCAGGTCGCAGCCTTCGCCAAATACATCAAGTCACTGAAGCCGGCCGAGTGAAACGGCGGAGAGTCGTAGCGGGACCTTGCCCGGCGGGCGGCGCCGGTTTTCGCGGCTATCCAGCGACCTGCCCGTCGCGTTCCTGCCCGTTCACGTCGGACGCGCGTCGATGGCGGCCCTCCCGCGGCCCGCGCATTTCGTTTGATGTGCGACGCCAGCCTCCGCGTTGCCCGCGCGGTCGAGCTTTCCATGTGATCGTTTGACCGCGTGGGCAAGGCGGGAGTCAGGCCGTGCCCATTTGGTAGTGCCTCGGCCGCCTTGCCCACCTATGACGGGCTTCGCATGAGGAGCTCCAGTCCGGTTGCGGACGTGTGACGTGGCGTCCAGCCGAGCCGTTTCAGCGCAGCCGTGTCGGCAACCAGCGGGCTGGCGAGCTGATCGAAGAATTCCGGATGACCGGCGAGGTTGAGCCCCGTACGCAGCAGTCGCGGCGCCAGCGGAAACAGATTCGGCCGCCGCCCGAGACCCCGGCGCATCGCCGCCACCATGCCGGCGACGCTTACCGGCTCGGGGTCGGCGACGATCAGGGGCCGGCGCAGCGGCTCGGCGGTGGCGAGCACGCACTCGATCGCGGCGACCAGGTTGGCGAGCGACAGCAGCGATCGCCGGGCGGTGAGCGCGGAGAACGGCAGCGGCAGCGGAGTCCTGGCCAGGCGGATCAGGCGGCCCATGTTTCCCTGCACGCCCGGCCCATAGGCCAGCGTGAGGCGTAGCGCGACCCAGTCGAGATCGACCCCGGCCAGCCCCTGCTCGGCCGCAAGCTTCGAGCGGCCGAAGGCGTCCGTGGGTGCCGGCTCGGACTCTTCTGTCAGAACGGCCGCCGCACTCGGCCCGCTCTGCGCCCGGATCGAGGAGAGCAGGACGAACCGGCGGACCCCGGCCCGCAGCGATGCGCGCGCGAGCGCGATCGTCCCCTCGGTGTTGAGCGCCCGGTAGTCGTCCTCGGGCAGCCCTGATGCGGCGAGCGAGATGCCGGCCGAATGCACGACCGCGTCGACGTCGGCGAGCGCCGCCGCCATGTTCTGCGGGCGCGCGAGATCGCCGATCACCGCGCTGGCGCAGTCCACCGGCAGCATGGTGGGGCGGCGCAGCAGCACGCGGACGCGGCAGCCGCTCTCCGACAGCGCGTGCAGCAGATATCGCCCGATGAAGCCGGTGGCGCCGGTGAGCGCGATGGAGGGTCCGCTCATGGGCCAGACCTTTCGCTCCGGCACCCGCGCGCCAGGGAGCGGCGCGCGATCCTCGTGCGAATCCGTTGCGTCCCACCTTTCAGCCGGAAGGCGCGCACGTCAACCGCAATGCCGGCGGAGCGAGGCTCGACCCGCCGGCGGATCGGGCTACGGCAGGTAGCCGCCGTCCCGGAGCTGTCGCTTGACGTCGGCGCCGATCAGGACCGGCTGCAGCAGCCTGTCCTGCTCCGAAGCCTTGAGCAGCGTCACCCGGAAGACCAGAAGCGTGGGTCCCGGGTCGTAGAGCCACGGGTAATGCTGGCGCGACACGATGTGCTCCGGGGCGAGGACGAGGACGCCATTGTCGGTCGGCTTCGGCGGCCCGTCGAAGATATTGACCGCGGTCGCGCCCGATACCTCCTGCACGGTGACGCGGACGACGTCGCGGAGCAGCGCGGGCGACCCTTTGGCCTTGAGGATGACGTTCCAGTTGAGCCGATGCCGGCCGTTTTCGGGGACGAAGGCCGGGCCGGCCCCCTGGGCCACCGCCCACCGGCTTTCCGCCGGAAGCGGCACGCCGCCCGCGAAGGCGTGAACCAGGAGCTCGCCGGTCGCAAGCTTGAGCGGCCTGACCTCGGCGGCCGCCGCCGCAAGGGTCGTGAGCACCAGCAGGCAGAGCAGAGTCCGCGTCGCGATTGCGATCGCTGCGGTCGCCAGACGTGCGCCGGCGCGGCGACAGGCTCCCGGCCGGAAGTCGCTCCGGCAATCCTGGATGCTCGACATCTAGCTGCCTCGCGCCTGGGAGGTCGGCCTTGCGACCTGCTGCCCGCCGCTCTGTGGCCGCGGAGCCAGGACCGCGATCTGATGCGGAGAGGCGGGCATCCCGGCGAATGTGAGCGCGGGGACGGGCGAGCGCTCGCGGATCTCGGCGGAATTCATCGCCCCGACCTGGATGCGCGTGACGGGAAATCCCTTGATCTCATAGGTCGGGAGCTCGGCAAGGGCCGCGGTGCTGCCGATCACCAGGGCTGCGGCGGCAGGGAGCAGAAACCGGTTCCTCACGATGTTCTCCTCGGCCCGCTGCTGGTTGCGGCGGGCGCTGCTGTATCCACGTTTCGGGGCTGCTCCTAGCGGGAGCGGCGTCGCGGCTCTTGGGCTGAGGCGACAAAGATCAGGACTGTGGCGACGAGCGGCACGCCGGCGGCAAGGCCTGCGGCCTGACCAGGATTGCCGACGACACGGCTTGTCGCACCAGCCTCCGGGTTATTGCCGCAATGACGGCGCAGAGCAGCGGAAGGAAATTCGCGCAGGCGAATGACGGCAGGAACTCATGATGGCCAACGAATTTCGCACCCGCGATTCCCACTCGGCCGAATATTTCGGCGACACCCGCGATCATTGGTGGAACCTCGACTTTCTCGAGCTGATGGGCAAACGGCTGTCGCTCGACCGCGTGAAACATGCTCTCGATGTCGGATGCGGCATCGGCCATTGGGGTCAGCTGCTCGCGAACGTGCTGCCGGACAACACGCGCCTGCAAGGCGTCGATCGCGATCCGTTCTGGATCGAGAAGGCTCGCGCCCGGGCGACTGCCCACGGGCTTGGCGACCGCTTCAGCTACCAGGTCTCGGTCGCCGAGAAGCTGCCCTTCGCCGATGCGGCTTTCGACCTCGTGACCTGCCAGACGGTCCTGATCCACACACCGGATCCCGGCGCCGTCGTCGACGAGATGATCCGCGTTGCCCGCCCGGGCGGCCTCATCCTCGCGGCCGAGCCAAACAATCTTGCGGGCGCCCTCGTCCTCAACTCGGTCAACTGCCGTGATCCGGTGGACGACATCATCGCCCGCGTGCAGCTCCAGCTCGTCTGCGAGCGCGGCAAGGCGGCGCTCGGCGAAGGCAACAACTCGATCGGGGATCTCGTTCCCGGCCTCCTCGCTAAACGCGGCCTCGTCGACATCCGCGTCCACCTGAACGACAAGGCAAACGTCTTCCTGCCGCCCTACGACAGTCTTGAGCAGCGCGCCGCGCTGGACGAGCGCGCCGACTTCGATGATCGCGACTTCTGGATCTGGAGCCGCGCCGACACGCTCCGGTATTTTCTCGCCGGCGGTGGTCGCGAGGCCGAGTTCGACGCGCTGTGGGCGCTCGCGGTCGGCGGCAAGGACGCATTCGACAAGGCGATCGCGGAGCGGAGCTATGCGGGCGCCGGAGGGGGCATCGGTTATCTGGTCGCCGGCAGAAAGCCGGGGTCGCCGGGCGAGTGACGCAACAACCATTCCATCGTCATGCCGGCCGCCGGTACCGCGCCTGGGACTTTCGCCTTGCTGCCCAGCCGCGAAAGACTTACGATTTTCGTCACGAAAGCCCGGCCGCTGGCGAGCCGGGCGCAGCACGGGAGGACGTCATGCTGACACGGCGAGGATTCGCGGGTTTTGCGTCGTGCGTGCTTTGCGGAATCACCGAGTTTGTTGCCACCGAGGCGTCGGCTCAGGCGGCCGCGGGCGGCGTCACCCGGAAAATCCTGTCGCAGACCGACGGTCCGGCGCCGGGCTATGTGACGATGCTGGTGGAAGCAACGATCGAGCCGGGAGTGGCGGTCGGGCGACACACGCATCCGGGGATCGAATCCGCCTATGTGCTGGAAGGCGGCTTCGAGCTTCCCATTCAGGGTCAGACGACCCGCATGCTCAAGCCGGGCGATGGCTTCCAGATTCCGCCCGAGACGCCGCATGCGGGCGGCAAGCCGGGCGATGCCAAGTCGAGAATTCTGATCACCTATGTGGTGGAGAAGGGCAAACCTCTCGCGTCTCCGGTAACATAAGGCCCGGCCGGCGCTCGTTCGCCTGACGCGTCGTTGCTGATAGTCAGCGTCGCGGCCAGCGCGCCGCGACGGCCGGCAGCACGTTGTCGATCAATTTTCGCGTCTGACCGAGCACGGCGTCCTCGCCGCGCGCCACCGGCCTGAGGATGAATTTCGACACGCCGGCCGCGACCAGGGCCTCGATGCGCGACACGATGGTCCCGGCATCGCCGATCGCCAGATAGGACGACACGTCGCGCCCGGCGAGGCGGGCGAGACGGGCCTTGGCCTCCGCGACGCCGGGATCGTCGGCGCTGCCGAAATGGAACGCCAGGCCGGCGCCGTAATGATCCTCGTCGATGGCCCGGCCGGCCGCCGCCGCGGCCGCCTTGATGGCGGGGATCACCCGCGCGATGTCGTCGAGGCCGTCGAGCCCGGCCTGCCATCCGGTGCCGTAGCGGCCGGTCCGCCGGATCGCCGCATCCGAGGAGCCGCCGATCCACATCGGCAGCTCGGCCTGCACCGGTTTTGGCACGATGCTGGCGCCGCGCAGCCGGAAATGGATGCCGTCGAAATCGACGGAATCCTCGCGCCACAGGCGGCTGACGATCTCCAGGGATTCGTCCATGCGCCGCCCGCGGGTGTGCGGATCGAGCCCGAGCGCCTGCCATTCCGGACCGCGCGGCGAGCCGATGCCGAACGCCGGCAACAGGCGTCCTTCCGACAGCACGTCGATGGTGGCGCACTGCTTGGCGACCAGCACCGGATCGCGCTGCGCCAGCGACAGCACGTTCATGCCGAATTTCAGCCGGCGGGTGCGGCCGGCGAGCGCCGCCATCACGCTCATGCATTCGAGCGCCGGATCGCTGCTGATGAGCCGGTCCGACTGCCAGATGGAATCGACGCCGCCTTCCTCGCACAGATCGATCCAGCGCCAGAACCCGCGCGCATCGGCAAACGGAAAGGCGGCAATCCCCATGCCGACGCTGATGGTCATTCGGTCTCCTCCGGTCCGGCGCCGCCATACGACCCGATCGGCGGCCGCGCGACAAGGCGGTCGTGACGAGGCCCTCGGCCGCACTGGCCGGCGCCCCTTATTCAGCGATACGCGCAATGTTCTCCGGACGTCCGCCGGCCGGGCGGCGATATGCTCCGCATCGGTCGGCGCCATCGACGCCAAATCATCGGAGGAAGCAATGCTGGCACGAATCGCGCTGATGGCGCTGGTGCTCTCCCCGCTGCCGGCGCTTGCGTTCGACAGCACCAGGCTCGGCCAGCTCGGCAGCGTCGCGCTCGACATGGAGGAGCTGGCAGCCGTGATCCGGCAGTCGCCGGCGCTCAAGCGCGAGATCGAAGATGCGCTCGACAAGATCAACAAGAAGCCCGGCGAGGTGATGTGCGACGGCATGCGCTTTCCCGGCCCCTGGAAGGGGGTGTCGGGCCGGCGCGTGTCGCCCTACCGCTGCCAGCTCGGCGACCGGTGGCTCCGCATCACCACCACGATCCGCGTGACCGGCAAGGGCGGCAAGATCATCGAGACCATGGACAAGACGGCGATGCGCAAGGCCGTCCACGTCGAGGAGACCGAGCCGAAATGGGTGTGGAGCGAGACGAAGCCGACGCAGCCATAGGGTATTGCCTCAGCGGGCGCCGGCTCGGCGCAAGCGAACGCCGCAAGACTGCGGCTCCTCGATCACTCATCCTTCCACTTGGTGGCCTTGCTGCAACGGTTGTACGTCAAGGTCTCCCGGCCGGTGACGTCGGCGTCCACACGAAGGCTGATCCTGTTGCTGTCGGCCGGCGTCAGGGTGATCCGACCCTGGAAGTCGTTGCCCTTGAGCTCGCATTTGCCGTCCATGTCGCGACGATTGCCCGATACCTGTACGTTCGAGACCTCGCAGGTCGCCGGCGTGACCCATTCGATGTCGGTCGGCCGGATGATCATCAGCCCGGCGCCGCGTTTGCGCGCCTCATTCTCGATCCTGCCGTTCAGGTAATCCTGGCATCCTGCCGGGGTAAAGGCCCAGGTTCCGCTGAACTCCGTCAGGTCCTCGGCCGATGCAGCGCTGCCGGCGGCTTGAAGCACAAGGGATGCGAGCGCGACGGCGATGAGTGTGGCAATCCGCGGCATGGCGATCCTCCGTGACAGGCGATGTCGGGACGCCTGCGGATCCGTCATGCCCGCCGGCGGCGGATGTTCCTGCAGGCGCATGCACCTCACCGAAAGATGCTGCGGTCATCATATCTCAAGCCCGATGTGCCGCTATTTCTATCGGCGATATACGCAAAGTTTTCCGGGCAGTGCGGACGGCACGCGCCAAGCCGCATCAGCGCGGCGCGATCCGCCAGGTCACGGTCACCGAGGCGTCGAATGCGACATTCGCCGGAGGGATGATCTGGACGAAGCGGGGAAGCGGCAGGTCGGCCTGGCCGTCCGGTGCCGGCGCGGCCTGGCCGTCGGTGACCTCGACGATCTCGACCAGCCGCAGATCGCCGGCATCGGCGTAGGCCTGGGCCTGCTCCCGGGCGTCCATCATCGCGGCGCGGCGGGCGCGGTTGAGCGCGGCGCGCTCCTCGTCGACCTTGAAGCGGACGGAGCGCACCTCGAACAGGCCGGACGCAGCGAGCCTGCTGACGACGGCGTTGAGGCCGCCGATTGCGGTGGCCTTGAGGGAGAATATCGTCTGCGCGGTGAACGGCGCCGGGGGCCTGGTGTCCGGCCGCAGCCCAGGCACCGGGGGCGGCGGGCGGTCCTGGTCGAGGCGGAACGTGCTGCGCTCGATCCCGACGCCTTCGGCGTACAAGCCTTGCAGCAGCGTGAGTGCCCGCGTCGCCCGCTCCCGATGCGCCGTCGCCGCCTCGTCCGCGGAGCGGCCCGAGGTCGAGACCGTGACGTCGAGCAGGGCAAAATCGGGCTTCGCCTCGGCCCTCCCCTCGCCGCGGACGCTGAGGACGGCGCCGCGCCGCGGCTCCGCAGGCTGTTGCTGGGCCTCGGCCGGAAGCGTCAGGCCGAGCACGAGCAGCAGGCACGCAGCGCGACCACGCATCGTCATCTCCCGAATTGATCCGGACCGACCTGGTCCTTGCCTGATCCCGGTCGCTCCATCCGGGCGACCGGCCTCCCCTCCTCCAGGCAGACCCTGATGGCGAAATCGTAGCGGTCGATATCGAGCGCGACGTCCAGGTCGCCCGGGTGCAGATGCGGCCGCGCCGGGTCACGGAAACGTTTTGCCTCGCCGCTCGCCAAAATCATCTGACGCACGGCAGCGCCGGCGCCCGGCCGGCCTTCCAGGAGATTGCGCAGATGCAGCGCGCACAGCTCGTCCTCGTCGGTGCGCACCACGGCCTTGTTGCCCATCGCCACCAGCGTGATGCGGTCAGGCATCGCGGAGCGCAACGCCCTGGCGGTGGCGCTCGCAGTCACCAGCGAGGCCGCGTAGAGCCGTTCGGCCTGGCTGGCGGAGACGATCCCTTGCGTCCCGGCGCTGGTCCGCTGGATCACGGCCTGTCCGCGGAAGTCGATCTCGGAAACCTCGACAGGCGAGTTGCCGAAATCGAATCCGGCAGGCGCCCGGCCTCCCACCTCGCCCATGCAGACCTGCCCGATGCCGCGCTCCCGCAGCGCCAATGCCTCCTCGACGGTGCCCACCATGATGATCCGCGATGCCCCGTTGGCGAGGACCACGGCGGCGGTGGTGAAGGCACGAAACACGTCGATGACCGCCACGCTGCCGGTCGCCTCCCTGGCGCCCGCGAGAAGGCTTGCGATCACGATGTCCATTGAGCGGTGTCTCACTGGCTCCCGCTCAGTTGATCCGGATGTTGGCGGCCTTGATCACCGGCGTCCAGCGCTCGAGCTCGGCCTTCAGGTCCGCGGTGAACTCCGCGGGAGAATTGCCGATGGGAAGCATCAGCTGGGTGCGCAGCTTGTCGCGGACGGCGGGACTGTTGAGCGCCTCGACCACCTCGCGGTTGATCTTTGCCACCAGAGCGTCGGACAGGCCGGCGGGGGCGATCAGCCCCATCCAGGCGCTCGAACTCGACGCCGGCAATCCCCGCCTCGCGCAGGGTTCCGATGTCGGGCAGCAGGGCAAAGCGCTCCGGCGTGGTGACAGCGAGCATTTTGAGATTCCCCGACTGCACCTGCGGCACCACGGAAATCGCCGGCAGGCAGGCCATGTGCACGTCGCCGCGGATCAGCGCGGTCACCGCCTGCGGCGAGCTCGCATACGGAATATGGACGAGCCTGGCGTCGCTCTTCAGCGCGATCGCCTCCATGGCGAGCTGCGACACCGACCCGCTGCCGATCGAGCCGTAATTGTATTTTCCGGGCTCGCGCTTCAGACGCTCGACCAGCTCGGCGACCGAGCCGACGCCGAGATTGCCCGGCACGGTGAGCACGCTCGGCTGGGTGGCGAGCACGGTGATCGGCTTGATGTCGCGAAAAGGATCGTAGGGCAGTTTCGAGAACAGGAGCGTGTTGATCGCCAGCGGCCCGGCGATGCTGACGCCGAGCGTATGGCCGTCGGGCTCGGCCTTGGCGACCGCGTCGGTTCCGATATTGCCGCTCGCCCCCGGCTTGTTCTCGACCACGAAGGTGGCGCCGAGCTTGTGCTGCAGCTGGTCGGCGATCATGCGGGCGACGAGGTCCGGCGTCGAGCCCGCCCCGAAGGGCACGATGATCCTGACCGTCCGGGTCGGCCAGTCCTGCGCGGCAGCCGGCAGGGCACCGAGCAGCAGGAGAAAAAGCGCCGGCGCAAAGCTCATCCGCATTCTCATGTTCAGCTTCATCTTATGTCTCACCCGATGTTGCTTCAGCGGCGCAGCACGCAGACCGGTTTCCGGTTTTCCCACCCGGCGCGCTCGAGCTCGGGCCGGTCGCTCTCGGCCTGCGGCCAGCCGAGACAGAAATAGCCGATCAGGCGCCAGTCGGCAGGCACGTCAAGAATTTGCGTAATGCGTTCTGGATCGAGGATCGAGACCCAGCCCATCCCGATCCCCTCGGCGCGCGCCGCAAGCCACATGGTGCACACCGCGGCAACCGCCGAATAGTCGGCCATCTCCGGCATGGTTCTTCGACCGAGCCCATGGCCGGCCGGCGTGCCGCGATCGACAAAAACCGCCACGTGGGACGGCGCATCGTCGAGGCCGGCGAGCTTCAGCCGGGCATAGCGTTCCGCGCGCTCGCCGGAAAAACTTTTCAGCGCCTCGGCATTGCAGGCCTCGAACACGCCGCGCACCGCCTGGCGGCGCAGCGGGTCGTCGACGATCACGAACCGCCACGGCTCGCTCAAGCCAACCGAAGGGCTGAGGCAGGCAAGCTCGATCAGGCGCTCAACGGTGCCGGCGGGCAGCGGATCAGTGCGAAAGCGCCGCACGTCGCGGCGCCAGACGATGAGGTCGCGCAGTTTGGCTTGAAAAGCGTCGTCGAAGTTCATCGGCCCGGTCACCATCGCCTCCGTCATCCGAGCCGCGCCGCCGCAACCAGCAGGATGGCGACCTCGTTTGCCTGCTCAAGCGCCCCGAGCACATCGCCGGTCTGGCCGCCGATCCGCCGGAGGCACAGCCGCGCCATCCCGATGCCGATGAGGAACAGCAGCAGCAACGCCACAAGTGCCTCGACGGGCGCGAGGAGACACGTCGCAGCGAGGCCGAGCACGGCGGCGGCCCCGGCGCGACGGGCCGGCGGCACGCCGGCGGCGGCGGCGAGCCCATCGGTCCGCGCCGGCGGGACCAGCAGCATGAAGACTGGGAGCGCCGCCCGCGCCGCCGCATGGGCGGCGATCAGCACCGGCACCACCTCGTCGGGCCCGGCGAGGCTGGCGATGGCGCCGACGCGCAGCATGAGCGACATCAGCAAAGCGAGCGCGCCAAACGTGCCGAGCAGGCTGTCGCGCATGATGGCGAGCGCTTGTTCGCGGGTGGCGCCGCCGAGCCCGTCCGCCGTGTCGGCGAGCCCGTCCTCGTGCAGCGCCCCGCTCACCACGATCGAGGTGGCGACCGCCAGCGTCGCGCAGAGCACCGGCCGCAGCCCCGCCGCGTCGCCGAGCAGATAGGCGAGCGCGGCGAACGATCCCACTACCACTCCCGCCACCGGTGCGGCCCAGCTCGCCCGTGCCATGTCGGCGCCGCTGACGGCGGCCGGATGCGGCAGCGGCAGGCGCGTGTAGAACGCCAGCGCCACCGCGAGGTCGCGCACGAGGCCGCGCAGCGCGGCGGAGAGCCGGTTCATCGGAGTACCCGGGCGGAGGCAGGGTGATCGCATATGAGCTTGCCGCGCTCTCGGCGTCCCTTCTCCCTCTCCCCGCTCTTTGCGGGGAGAGGGTCGGGGTGAGGGGCTCTTGCATATTCATGGATCGCGTCTCGCGGCAACGCCCCCTCACCCGCCCGCCTTCGGCGGTCGACCTCTCCCCGCACGCGGGGAGACGTGGAGGCCCGCGGCGATTCCTCGGCATATGCGATCGCCCTGCGGGTGGACGATCGCAGCCAGCAAGCCGCGACGTGTCGGGCTGCCTCGAACCTGATACATGCGGCCGATGATGGGAGCTGCATGAATACCCGATGACCACCTTCTCGACGCTGGCCGAGCTCGGCGCCGCCTGCCGCGATCTGCCGCCGGGCGATGCGGCGGCGGCCGCCGCCGTCGCTGCGCGCGACGCCCGGCTGACCAAACCGCCCGGCAGTCTCGGACGCCTGGAAGCAATCGCCGGCTGGCTGGCGCGCTGGCAGGGACGCGCGCGGCCGCGGCTCGATCGCGTAGAAATCCTGGTGTTTGCCGGCAATCACGGCGTGGTGGCGCAGGGCGTGTCGGCCTATCCGGCGGACGTGACGGCGCAGATGGTGAAGAATTTTTCCGCCGGCGGGGCGGCGATCAATCAACTGGCACGGCTCGCTGGCGCCGAGCTGACAGTGGCGGCGCTCGATCTCGAGCAGCCGACCGAGGATTTCACCACGGCGCCGGCGATGGACGAAAAAACGTTTCTCGCCGCGGTCGCGACCGGCTTCGACGCGGTGCGGCCAGGCAGCGATCTCGTCTGCCTCGGCGAGATGGGAATCGGCAACACGACGGCGGCGGCGGCCATCGCGGCGGCCCTCTTTGGCGGCGGCGGCGCGCGCTGGGCCGGCCGCGGCACCGGGGTCGACGATCCGGGGCTGAGACGCAAGCAGGCCGCGATCGATGCGGGGCTCACGCGGCATGCGGGGCTGCGCGATCCGCTGGCGATCGCCGCCGCGCTGGGCGGGCGCGAACTCGCCGCCATTCTTGGCGCGACCCTCGCCGCCAGGCACTTGGCGATTCCGGTGCTGCTCGACGGTTTCGTCTGCACTGCCGCGGTGGCGCCGCTGCAAAAATTCTCGCCCGGTGCGCTCGATCACTGTCTGGCGGCGCATGTCTCGGCAGAGGCCGGCCATCGCGGTTTGCTGGCCGAGCTCGGGCTCGATCCGCTGCTCGATCTCGGCATGCGGCTCGGCGAAGCATCCGGCGCGGCGCTTGCCGTGCCGCTGATCCGCGCGGCGCTCGCCTGTCATCTCGGCATGGCGACCTTTGCCGAGGCGGGCGTGTCCAACAAACCGGGATGACGGCGCGCGCATCCGTCACCCGCGCGCGATCGCATGGAAGAAAGTCCCGGTGACGTGGCCGCGACGGCTGCCGGCTTTCCCCAGGTTTCGGCCCTGCGCGTCGCGCAGATCGACCAATGGCGCGTCGGCCGGTGCGGCCGAGAACGTCGCATAGTGGAACTCGTGGCCGCGCACGGTGGCGCCCGCCGGGCCGATCGGGCTTGCCGCCAGCAGATCCGCCTCGCGATAGCCGAGGTTGAGCTTTCGTTTGGCAAAGCTGGTCGTGTGACCGAGCAGCCCGGTCATCCGGTGACGCTCACCGGCCGCATCCTCCAGGCTCTCGCCCATCACCATGTAGCCGCCGCACTCGCCATGCACCGGCCGGCAGGCGGCAAAGGCTCTCAGGCCCTCGTGGAATCTCAGCGCCGCCGCGAGCGCTCCGGCGTGGAGCTCGGGATATCCGCCGGGCAGCCAGCAGACGTCGCAATCCGCCGGCGGCGGCTCGTCGGCGAGCGGCGAGAAGCGCACGACCTCGGCTCCGGCACGCCGCCAGCTTTCGACGAGGTGGGCGTAGACGAAGCTGAACGCCGCATCCGAGGCGAGCGCAATGCGCTGGCCGGGCGGCGGCATCGCGCCTTCTCCCTCTCCCCGCCCTTCGCGGGGAGAGGGTCGGGGTGAGGGGCTCTTTTCCACGGTCTCGGCGTCTGGAGAGGCCCCCTCACCCGCCCCGCCTTCGCTTCGCTCCGGCGGCGTAGCCGATGCTTCGCATCGGCGTTCTTCAAGACGGCGGCCATAGGCCGCCTGGTGCTCTCCCCGCGCGCGGGGAGAAGTGGAGCCCGCGGCACGACCTTGCCATCCGCGATCAACGCGGGTCGGCGCGCAGGCGATGCGCAGCACGGCGTCGAGGTCGATGTGCTGCTCGGCCACGGCAGCGAGACGGTCGAGGCGGGCCGCAAGGTCGGGATGCTCGGCGGCCTGCACCAGGCCGAGATGGCGCTCGGGAAGGACCAGCGTCTCGTCGCGCGGCACCGAGCCGACGACCGGAATGTTCAGGCGCGCGATGGCGTCGGCGACGAGGCCGCGATGGCGCTCGCTGGCCACCCGGTTGAGCACCACGCCGGCGATGCGGACGGCAGGATCATGCGCCGCAAACCCGCGCACGATGGCGGCCGCCGACTGCGACTGCCCGGTGACGTCGAGTACCAGGAGAACCGGAATGGCAAAACGCCCGGCGAGATCGGCGGCGGCGCCCGACCGGCCGGGAAGGCCCGGCACCCCGTCGAACAGCCCCATCGCGCCTTCGATCACCAGGATCTGGGCGTCTCCGGTGGCCTCGCTCAGCAGCGCCTCGATCAGCGGCGGCGGCATCGCCCAGCTGTCGAGATTGAAGCCCGGCAGGCCGGTCGCCGCCGCATGGAAGGCCGGGTCGATGTAGTCGGGACCGGCCTTGGCGGCGCGCACCAAAATGCCTCGTCGCCGGAGCGCCGCCAGCACCCCGAGGGTGATCGTGGTCTTGCCGGAGCCCGAGCGCGGCGCCGCGATGATCAGGGCGCGCGCCGTCATCACGAATCTCCGCCAGCGATGAGCCGCTCGCGGATCGCCACCACACCGCCAATCACCACGATCGCCGGCGCGGCAAACCCGCCGTCGCGGGCGTCGGCGGCGACGCGGTCGAGGGTGGTGATGCGGATGCGCTCGTCCGCCATGGTGGCCGACGCGATGATGGCGGCCGGTGTGTGCGGCGCCAATCCGCCGGCGATCAGCGCAGCGGCGATTCCGTCGAGGTTGCGCATCGCCATGTAGAGCACGATCGGCACGCCGGTTCGCGCCAGCGCGCCCCAGTCCGGCGCCTCGTCCGGCTCGGCGCCGTGGCCGGCGGCAAAAATCACCGCCTGGTTGATGCCGCGCATCGTCGCCGGAATGTTTGCCGCCGCGAGCCCCGCGAGCCCCGCGGTGACGCCGGGGATCAGGCGGAACGGCACGCCGGCCGAGGCGAGAGCCAGCGCCTCCTCGCCGCCGCGGCCGAACACGCAAGGATCGCCGCCCTTGAGGCGGAGCACCCGCCTGCCCTGGCGCGCCAGCTCGATCAGCCTTTGGGTGATGTCCTCCTGGATGGCCGACGGTTTGCCGCCGCGCTTGCCGGCGAACTCGAGTTTCGCCTGCGGCCCGGCGAGCGCCAGCACCCTTGTGTCGACCAGCGCGTCATGCACCACAACGTCCGCCTGGGCGAGGCCCGACAGCGCCACCAGGGTCAGCAGCCCGGGATCGCCCGGCCCGGCCCCGGCGAGCCAGACATGGCCAGGAGCAAGCACCGGCAGCTGGTCGCGCAAACGGCTGAGCGCATCGAGGCCGGTCATCGCCGCCTCGGATCAGCCGCGCACTCGGCTCCCCTTCCCCCTCTCCCCGCTCTTCGCGGGGAGAGGGTCGGGGTGAGGGGCTGTTGCGGCGATTCAAATACTCTGCGGAAGCGCCCCCTCACCCGCCCCGCCTTCGCTGCGCTTCGGCGGGTCGACCTCTCCCCGCAGGCGGGGAGAGGTGGGAGGCCGCGGCGAGTCCTCGGCATATGGGATGGCCCTGGTGAATTCTTGGCGGCGTGACGGGGCGCGGCCGGCGGCCTATAGGCACCCCCATGGACGAGGCGGACAAAAAACCCTTGCGCCGCGGCTGGACCACGGGCACTTGCGCGGCCGCTGCCAGCAAGGCGGCGTATACGGCGCTGGTGACCAAACAATTCCCCGACCCGGTCGAGGTGACGCTGCCGCGCGGCGAGCGGCCGGCCTTCGCGCTCGCGGTGACGCGGCTGGAGGCGGACCTGGCGAGCGCCGGCATCGTCAAGGATGCGGGCGATGATCCCGACGTCACCCACGGCGCCCTGGTGGTCGCGACCGTGCGCCACGGGACGCCCGGCGCCGGCGTGACCTTTCGCGCCGGCGAAGGGGTCGGCACGGTGACGCGGCCGGGGCTCGCCATCCCGCCCGGCGAGCCTGCCATCAATCCGGTGCCGCGACAGATGATCAATGCGGCGATCGCCGAGGTCGCGGCGGCAACCGGCCAGGCGAGCGACGTCGAGGTGGAGATCGCGATTCCCGGCGGAAAAGAGCTCGCGGAGCGCACGCTCAACGGGCGGCTCGGCATCGTCGGCGGGCTGTCGATCCTCGGCACCACCGGGATCGTGGTGCCGTATTCGTGCTCGGCGTGGATCCATTCGATCCACCGCGGCATCGACGTGGCGCGCGCCATCGGGCTTATCCACGTGGCGGGCGCCACTGGCTCGGCGTCGGAGAAAGCCGTGCAGATGCTGCATGACCTGCCGGAGCCCGCCCTCATCGACATGGGGGATTTCGTCGGAGGCACGCTCAAATATCTGCGCGCTCATCCGGTGGAAAAGATCACCATCGCGGGCGGCGTCGGAAAAATCACCAAACTGGCGCAGGGCCTGCTCGATCTCCACTCCAAACGCGGTGCCGTGGATCTTGCGGGACTGGCGACGTTTGCCCGGCAAGCCGGCGGGTCGGACGGTCTCGCCGACCGGATTGCCGCCGCCAACACGGCGGCAGAAGCATTTGGGCACGCGGCGGAAGCCGGCATCGCGCTCGGCGATTGCGTCGCACGCGCGGCCTGGCAGACGGCGGCGCGCGTCATCGCGGGCCGCGGCATGGCGCTGGAGATTGCGATCTTCGATCGCGACGGAAAACTGGTCGGCGTTGCGCCGTTCGCGCCCGCTCACGATGCCTCCCTGCCGCGAAACCGGCGCTGATAGGTCGGGTCGTAGAGCGCGCTGTCGCGAAAATCCTCCGCCGCCAGCGCGCGCCCGACCAGGATCACCGCCGTGCGCTCGATCGCTTCGGCGGCGACCTTTGTGGCGATGTCGGCGAGCGTGCCCCGCACCACGCGTTGATCGGGCCAGGTCGCCCGCTCCACCACGGCCACCGGGCAGTCGGCGCCGTAGAACGGCACGAGTTTCGCGACGATGGTCTCGAGTGTCTGGACCGCCAGATGGATCGCCAGCGTCGCACCGGTCGCCGCAAAACTTTCCAGCCTCTCCTTCTCCGGCATGTGCGAGGCGCGGCCCGGCATGCGGGTGAGCACCACGCTCTGTGCCACCTCGGGAACCGTGAGCTCGCGGCCGAGCACTGCAGCGGCGGCCGCGAAGGCCGGCACGCCAGGCGTCAGCGTATAGGGAATGCGGTGGCGCTCGAGCCGCCGGACCTGCTCGGCGACCGCGCTGAACACCGACAGATCGCCGGAATGCAAGCGAGCGACGTCGAGGCCGGCCGCATGCGCCGCCACGTATTGCATCTCGATCTCGTCGAGGCTGAGCGGCGCGGTGTCGACCAGACGCGCGCCCTGCGGACAGTAGTCGAGCAGCTCCTTCGGCACGATCGAGCCGGCATAGAGGCAGACCGGGCAGCGCGCCAGGAGATCGCGGCCGCGTACCGTGATGAGGTCCGCAGCGCCAGGCCCGGCGCCGATGAAATGCACCGTCATGGCTCTGGCTCCGTCACGGCGAGCGCGCAGGTCGCGGGGCCGACGGAAATTTTCGGCGCCACCAGGCGGGCTGCCGGACCGCCCGCCGCGAGCGCGGCGGCTTCCGCCACCGAGGGTACGCCCTTGAGGGCGACCACGCGCTCGGACCGCGTCACCGTGCGCGCAGCCTGCGCCTCGAGGTCGGTCTGCGGCACCAGGACGAGCGGGACGCCGAGCGACACCGCGGCGGCAGCAATGCCCGGCTCGCCGCCCTTGCTGGCGGCGGTGGCGACGAGGTCGGGCGCGGCGCCGGCAAGGCCCGCCCGCTCCAGCGCCGCCGCGATGGCAACGCGGACCTCTGTGGCCGAAGCCCCTTTGCGGCATCCGACGCCGGCGACGATCATGGCTTGTTCCACACCCATTGGGTCACCGGCAGCGCCGGCCGCCACCCGGTCATGGTTCCGAGCGGCTCGGCGCGCTCGATCGCGATGCGGATCAGCTCGCCGCCATGCGCCTTGTGGCGCGCGATCAAAAACGCCTCGGTCTCCAACGTCACCGCATTGACGACCATCCGGCCGCCCGAGGCAAGCGCCGCGGCCGCGGCGTCGAGCACGCCCGGATCGCCGGCGCCGCCGCCGATGAAGACCGCGTCCGGCGGCGGTAGATTTTGGCCGAGCACCGCCGGCGCCTCGCCCACGACCACCTCCAGGCCGGGCACGCCGAACGCCGCGGCGTTGCGCACGATGCGCGCGGCGCGATCGGGCCGCGCCTCGACGGCGACCGCCCGCATGGAGGGATCGGCCAACATCCACTCGATCGCCACCGAGCCGGCGCCGGCGCCGATGTCCCACAGCATCTGGGCGCGGCACGGCACCAGCGCCGAGAGCGTCACGGCGCGCACCTCGCGTTTGGTCAACTGCCCGTCGTGCTCGAACAGCGCGTCGGCGAGCCCGGCGGCGCGCGCGAGCACGCGCGCGTCGGCGCCGGCCACCACGTCGATCGCCACCACGTTGAGCGGATCGATCGCGGCCAGATCGAAATTTTCCGCCGTGGCGGCGCGGATTTTTTCCCGCGCCCCGCCCAGCGCCTCGAGCACGGTGAGGCGCGAGCCGCCGAACCCGGTCTCCGTCAGCAGGCGCGCCAGCGCCGCCGGCCCGTCCTGGTCCGACGTCAGCGCCAGCACTCTTGCGCCGGGCTGCAGGTGCGGCCGGACGAGATCGAGCCTGCGGCCATGCAGCGACAGCGTCGCGGTCTCCGGCTGCGCCCAGCCCAGACGCGCGGCGGCGAGGCTGAAGGCGGACGGTGCCGGCACCACGACGGTTTCTGCCGGATCGACATGGCGCGCCAGCACCGAGCCGACGCCATGGACGAAGGGATCTCCCGATGCCAGCACGCAGACAGTGCGGCCGCGATTGCCCAACACATCCTCGACGCCGCGCTCGAACGGGCTCGGCCATGGCCGCGCCGCGCCACGGATGAACGCTTGAGCCAGCGCCAGATGCCGCCTGCCGCCGAACACGATCTCGGCGGCCTCGATCAGCCCGCGGGCGACCGGCGTCAGGCCGTCGGCGCCGTCCTCGCCGATGCCGACGATGGACAGCCAGCGGCGCGCTGCGGCACTCTCGCGAGGAAGCGGATCAGCAACCGGCATGCGGCAAAAAATCCTGGTTCTCGGCGGCACCACCGAGGCTCGGCAATTGTGCGAGCGCCTCGCCGGCCGGCCCGATGTTTCGGTGACGCTGTCGCTCGCAGGCCGCACCGCCGCGCCGCTCGCCCAGGCGGTGCCGACGCGCAGCGGCGGGTTCGGCGGAGCCGAAGGCCTCGCGACCTGGCTGCGCGAAGAGCAGATCGACGTGCTGGTCGATGCCACGCACCCTTACGCGGCGGTGATGTCGATGAACGCCGCCGGCGCCGCCAGGCTGGCGCAGGTCCGGCTGCTCGCCTTGCGCCGGCCCCCATGGACGGCCGTTCCCGGCGACCGCTGGACCGAGGTCGCCGACGCCGCTGACGCCGTACGCGCGCTCGGAGCCGCGCCGCACCGCGTGTTCCTGGCGCTCGGGCGCAACGATCTCAAACCCTTCGCCGCGGCGCCGCAGCACCATTATCTGATCCGCAGCGTCGACAAGGTCGATCCGCCACTCGGAGTCCCGCATGCCGACTATCTGCTCGGGCGCGGACCGTTCTCGGAAAGTGCCGATCGCGACCTGCTCACCGTCCATCGCATCGAGATCGTGGTGGCAAAGAACAGCGGCGGCAAGGCCACGTACGGAAAGATCGCGGCGGCGCGCGCGCTTGGGCTGACCGTCATTGTTCTCCGCCGCCCGGCTCTCCCCGAGGTGCCGAGCGTCACCACGGTCGAGGAGGCGATGGCCTGGCTCGATCATGCGCTCGCCTTCTCGGTTGCGCGCGGCGTGTAGACCAGCGGCTCGCGGCCTTCACGCAAGACGATCCGTGTCTCAGCCGAGCCGACGATGACCAGCGTCGCCATGTCGGCGAGCGCCGGATCGGCGGCAGCCAGCGTGGTGACGACAATGCTCTCCTCCGGCCGGCCCACGGCGCGGCCAAAGATCACCGGGGTCGTGATCGGCAATTTTTTTCGCAGGCGCTCGAACGCGGCGCCGAGCTGCCACGGCCGCGCCTGCGACAGCGGATTGTAGAGGGCGATGACCAGCCCCGCCTCCGCGACCGCATCCAGCCGGTGCTCGACCAGCGCCCAGGGCTTCAGATTGTCGGACAGCGACAGCGCGCAGAAATCGTGGCCGAGCGGCGCGCCGACCCGGGCGGCGACCGCCAGCATCGCGGTGATGCCGGGCACGATCGCGATGTCGTTTGCGCTCCAGGCGGCAGGGCCATGCTCGACCGCCTCGCACAATGCCGCCGCCATGGCGAACACTCCCGGATCGCCGCCGGACACGACGGCGACGCTCGCGCCGGTGGCGGCGTGCTCCAGGGCGGCGGCGGCGCGCGCCCCCTCCTGGCGGTTGTCGGAAGCATGACGCGTTTGGCCGGCTCGCGGCGGAACACGATCCAGATAGGGACCATAGCCGTAGAGGGCGTCGGCATGCGCGAGCGCAGCTACGGCCTCCGGCGTGAGCTGGCGCGGATCGCCGGGACCAAGCCCGATCACGGTCAGGCGTCCCATCGTCAGCGCCCCTGCCAGCCGGGCACCAGCACGACCGCGAAGTACGGCGCGCAGTCGTCGCGCTTGTCCTTGAGCAAGACCGTCACCGCGTCGCGCATGGTGCCGCGCTCGACATAGACCGCGTCATCGAGCCGCCGTGCCCGCGCCAGCGCCCGGCGCACTTTTGGCAGGTTGCGGCCGAGCTTCATCACCACGACGGCGTCGGCCTCGGCGAAGCGGCGCGCGAGCTCCGCCTCGGGCAACGTGCCCGGCACCACCACCAGCACGTCGTCGCCTTGCGCGATCGGCAGGCCGGCCGCCGACCAGCAGCCCGCCATGCCGCTGACGCCAGCGATGATTTCCGTCGGATAGCGCTCAGCCAGCCGCACGTGGAGATGCATGAACGAGCCGTAGAACAGCGGGTCGCCCTCGCAGATCACCGCCACCGTCAGCCCGGCGTCGAGGCGCTCGGCGACCGACGCGGCTGCCGCATCGTAGAAGTCGCCGATCAGTTGCTTGTAGCGCGGCTCGCATTTCGGGATCTCGGTGGTCACCGGATAGAGGAGCGGCAGCTCGGCGACGCCCGGCTTCAAATGAACCGCCGCGGTGGTGCGGCCGTTGCCGGCATTGCCGGCCTTGGCGAAATGCGCCACCACGTCGGCCGCCGCCAGCGCGCGGACCGCCTTGAGCGTCACCAGGTCGGGATCGCCCGGGCCGACGCCGACGCCGATCAGCTTTGCGCTCACAGCCCGGCCCTCGCCAGCGCATTCACCGCCGCCGCGACGATCGCGCTGCCGCCCATGCGTCCGCGCACGATCAGAAAAGGCACGCCACGGGAATTTTCCGCCAGCGCCTCCTTGGATTCCGCCGCGCCGACGAAGCCGACCGGAATGCCGAGGATCGCCGCAGGTTTTCCCGCACCGGCATCGATCATCTCCATGAGCCGATAGAGCGCAGTCGGGGCGTTGCCGATGGCAACCACGCTGCCTGCCAGACGATCGCGCCAAAACTCGAGCGCCGCGGCCGAACGCGTCGTCCCGAGCTTCTCCGCGAGCGCCGGAACCCGCGCATCGCGCAACATACAAATCACCTCGTTGTCGGCCGGCAGCCTCGCGCGGGTAATGCCGTGGGCCACCATCTCGGCGTCGCACAGGATCGGCGCACCGCCGACGAGCGCGCCGCGCGCGGCCTCGACCACGCCACCGCCGAACACGATATGCCGCGCCACGTCGACCTGGCCGCAGGCATGGATCATGCGCACCGCAACGTCGGCCTCCTCGGCGGAGAATTTTGTCAAATCCGCCTCGGCCCGGATGATGGCGAAGGATTTTTGGTAGATCGCCGCGCCGTCGCGCAGATAGGAGACCGTCTCAGCCATGCGGCGCCTCCAGCAAGGAGGCGACGCGGCCGGCGCCGAGGCGCGCCAGCACATCAGAGGACCTCTCGTCGTGGCGGCGCTCGCACCGGACACGATCGGCCAATCGCGCAAATCCTGCCGGCAATTGCTCGAGCGCCCATTCTCCCGACGCGGCGTCGCGCGCCGAGCCGCCGACGACCAGACGACATTTGCCGGCGGCACCGACCAGCGTCAGCGCGGCCGCGCCCGCATGCGCGCAGCCCTTCGGGCAGCCGGAGATGTGCACCGTCACCGATCCGTCGAGCAGCGGCGCCGCTCCCACGGCGATCAGCGGCGCCAGCGCGCGCGCGGGAATTTCTCCGGACGCGCAGCCCGGCGCGCCGGCGCACGCCGCGATGGAGCGCCGTGGATCGTCGGGTGAGACAATGAAACCGAGACGCTCGGCGGATTCGCGCAGGCGTCCCGCCAAGGCCGGCGCCGCGCCGATGATCAGGAACACGCGATCCGGCGCGGTGCGGACGCCGCCGGCATGGGCGTGCCGCGCCGCATCGACGAGCTTGTCGAGCTCGTCAGCATGCGCATGGCCGAACGGCAGACCGATGCCGAGCGCGACACGGCCGTCGCGCAACGCGTGGGTTCCGATCGGCGGGACCGCCTGGCGACGAGGCCGGCCGGGCAGATGGACCAGACGATTTCCGGCCGCGACGAGGAAAGCTCCGACGCCATTCTCCCGGATGATCTGATCGGCGCGCATGAGCGGACCGTAGCCGGCCAGTCGAGCAAGCAATTTTTCGGCGATCTCGGCGGCGTGCTGCGGCACGACGGCACCGAGCGGACGCGCGTCCGCACGCGTTCCGCCCGCCGCGACATGCCAGAATGCCTGATCGCCGATGGTCATCGCGCAAAGCCGAAAATCGGCTGCCACGGAATCGAGCCCGAGCGCGCCGCCGCCGTCGATAACCACTGATGTTTTCGGGCTCAGCGCATCAAGCACCCTGTCCGAGAGCCGTGCCCGCAATTCTGCGGCAAGCGCATTGGCATCAAGAATGCCGTCGGAACCGAGGCCGGCGAGCGGATCGGTCGTGACGGAAAAACCGTCGGCGACGTCGATGTCGAGCGCCCCCACGGCGTCGGCAAATTTTTCCGCCGATACGTCGGTGATCCCGCGGACCTGGATGCTGCCGCGGCTGGTGACCTCGAGGATCCCGTTGCCGTGCAATCGGCCCGCCGCGCACAGGCCGACAAACGCATCGAGCGTCGTGGTGCCGATCGGTGCCAGACGCGCCAGCAATCCGTCGCCGGTGGGCATCGGCTCGGCAAGGCGCGGACAAGCGCCGCGGCGCATCGGGGAGATCATGATGCCGCCTTCGTCGTCAGCGCCGCGAGACCGGCGTCGACGTCGTTGCGCCGCGGATGCCACAGGCCGCGGCGGCGCACGCCGTCGAGTTGATCGGCGATCACCTGGGCGGCGGCGAAATTTTCGCGCTGGAGGAACTCCCGCACGGCCGGGTCGGCCAGATAGGCGTCGTAGACGAGGTCGAACAATGTGCTCGGCACCGCGTCGGTCGTCTCCGCAAAAGCCGCCAGGCGGTCGACGGTCTCTGCAAGCTCGGCGGCACCGCGCGGGCCGTGACGCATCTGGCCGGCGATGAAGCGCGGATTGACGGCGCGCTGACGCACCACGCGGGCGATCGCCTCGGCGAGCGGGCGGGCGCGCGGCCGTGCCGCATCGGTGGTGTCGAGCATCACCAGGTCGGGAGATTTTCCGAGCGACCGCGCCGCCGCCGCGAAGCCGCCAACGAAGCCGACATCGGCGGTCCCTTCCAAGAGATCGCGGCCGGGATCGTCGCCCGCATGGACGATGAGATCGGCTGCGGCCACCCGGGTGGCGAAGGCTCCGGGCAGCGGACTTCCAGTCCCGTCGGCACCGCCATAGGCATGGGAGGCGGCCGACAGATAGGCGGCGCCGAGCATATCGCGGTCCGCCTCGCGCCCGAGCAGATCCTCGATGCCGGCGCCGTAGGCGCCGGGCGAGGTGCCGAAGATGCGCGCCGGGACGGCGCTGTTTGTTTGATCGCGGGCAGCCGCGAGCGGGTTCTCGTCAACAGTCTCGTCACGGGCAGCAACGGCCCTGACGGCGGCATCGATCAGGGCGATCTGCGCCGGAAACAGATCGCGAAACAGGCCGGAGATGCGCCAGGTGACGTCGACCCGCGGCCGGCCGAACCCCGCGGTCGGCAGCACCTCGACGCCGGTGACGCGGCCGGTGGAGCCGTCCCACACCGGGCGGCAGCCCATCAGCGCCAGACCATGGGCGATCTCTTCGCCGCCGGTGCGCAGCGTGGCGCTGCCCCACAGATCGATGACCAGCGCCCGCGGCATCTCGCCGTGCTTCTGCAGATAGAGCCGGATCACCTCGTCGGCAGCGAGGCTTGCCAGATCGGTGGCGGTCGGGGTGGGGAGCGTGCGCGGATCGGCGGTGAACAGGTTGCGCCCGGTGGGCAGCACGTCGCGGCGTCCCCGCGCGGGGCTGCCGGCAGGGCCCGGTGCCACGCGGCTTCCGTCGAGCGCGGCGATGAGTGCTGCGCGCTCGGCCTCGGCGCTCGCCGGCCAAGCCGGATCGGCCGCCTCGGCCGCCGAGGCGCGGCCGTACACGTGAAGGCCGTCCTTGACGCGAAGATCCTTGAGATCGCACAGCCAGGCATCGATGCGGCGCAGCGCCTCGTCAGGATCGCTGTCCTCGGCCAGGCCTGCCTCGCGGGCGAGCCCGCTCTGCTGCGCGGTCTTGACGATCAGGCCGGCCAGACGTTCGCGGCGGCGGCGGTCGAGCCCGTCGGCCTGGGCGTATTCGTCGACCAGTTGCTCCAGATGCCGCGCCTCGCCGGACAATTCCCCCGCCGTCAGCGGCGGCGGCACGTGGCCGATGGTCACCGCCGCGATCCGGCGCTTCGCCTGCGCGGCCTCGCCAGGATTGCTGACGATGAACGGATAGATCACCGGAAGCGCGCCGAGCACGATCTCGGGAAAACATTCCTCGCCGAGCGCCACCGCCTTGCCGGGCAGCCATTCCAGCGTGCCGTGCGCGCCCATATGGACCAGCGCGTCGATCTTTTCCACGTGCCGCAGCCACAGGCCGAATGCCACCAGGGCATGACGCGGCGGAAGCGCTGCGTCGTGATAGTCGGCGCGACGGTTGTCACGGCGCCCGCGGTCGGGAGCGAGCGCCACCAGCACATTGCCGAACCAGGCGGCGCGGAAGCCGAACAAGCCGTCGCGCACATCCGGATCGTCGCCCGGCTCGCCCCAGGCGGCATCGAGTTCTTCGACGGTGTTAGCTGGCAAGCCAGCCAACAGCTCAACGTATCGATCGACCGGGAGCCGAGCCTGCACCGCGGACGACTCAAGCGCATCGAGCAAGCAACGCGAGCCGTCGGGTGGCTCCGCCACCGTGTAGCCGGCCGCGGCGAGATCATCGAGCAGCGCGACGACGCTCGCCGGAACATCGAGCCCGACCGCATAGCCGGTGCGGCCCGGCGCGCCCGGATAGTCCGGCATCAGCACAGCGATGCGGCGGTTTGCCCGCGACGTCTGCTGTAGGCGGACCAGACCGGCGACGCGATCGGCGACCTGCACGACGCGGTCCGGCTCGGGCCGGTTGGTGAGCGCGGTGAAGGCGAGATTCTGCTGCGGCGGCAGCGGGTCCTTGAACGAGATCGCTCCGGCAAGGATGCGGCCGTCGAGCTCCGGCAGCACCACGTGCATGGCGAGGTCGGCAGCGCCGAGCCCGCGGGAAGAATCCCGCCACGCCTCGCGCCTGGTCGTGGCGATCACCACCTGCAGCACCGGCACGCCCGCCTCGTCGAGCGGCGTCGTCTCGCCGGGCTCGCTCGCCGCCGCAAACGCGGTCGTCGTCACCACCATGGCCGGCCGGAGCTTTTTCAGGGCCGTGCGCACGAACTCGGCAGCGAAGGAATCCTTCAGGCTGGTGATCACCAGCGGCGCCGGCGCAAGGCCGCGCGCGGACAATGCCGCGCACAGCGCGTCGATCGGGGCCGTGTCGGCGGCGAGCAGCACCGACCGGTAGAATACGATGGGCACGACCGGCTGTTGCGGCGCCAGTCCGGCGATCAGACGATCGAGGTCGACGGCGCCCTCGCCGGGACGATAGGCGGCGAGCCGCGGCACCGGCTGCGGCTCGGCAGCCTCGAGCGCAATCCCGGCGTGACCGGCGAGCCGGCGCAGCAGGGCGCGGAGATTCTCCCGGCCGCCCTCGCGAAAAAACCGCAGCAGCGCGTCGAGCTCGGCGGCCGGCAAGGTCGACGCCTCGGCGAGCCGGGGGTCGTCGCGGTCCTCGCCGGGCAGCAGCGCCAGCGCGATGTTATTCTCGCGCGCCAGGACCGAGAGCCGCTCCACCCCGTAGCTCCACCAGTCCTGGCCGCCCAGGAGCCGCACCAGGATCACCTTGGCGTGGGCGGCGACGCGGCCGATCCACAGGTCGACCGACATCGGATGCTTGAGGTCGCGGAGATGGGCGAACCGCATGCTCGGCAGCGCGTCGCGCTCCTGCTCCCAGGCGGCCGCGAGGCCGGCGAGATCGCTGTCGGCGAACGACAGCACCACCACGTCGCCCGGCGTCTGCCCGAGATCGATCGGCTCGACGATCTCGTCCAGGGTCGCGGAGCTGGTGGTGAGCAGATGCATCGCCTATCCGGCCAGTGTCCGGGTGACGGCCGCGCGGTCGAGGCCCTTGAGGCCGATCACCACCAAATTGCCCTGCCGCAGCTCAGCGGCGTTCCAGGCGCGGTCGTATTGATGGGTGACGCGCGCGCCGACCGCCTGGACCAGAAGCCGCATCGGCTTGCCGACGACCGCGGCGAAACCCTTTACCCGCAGCACGTCGTATGCCTCGGCCACCGCGGCGACTTTTTCGGCCAGCGCCGCCGGGTCGACGACTTCCCGCAGCGGCACGACGAAACTGTCGAAATCGTCGTGGTCGTGGTCGAGTTCGGCGTCGTGCAGAGTGCGACGATTGGCGATGTCGTCCTCGGTGCCGACACCAAGTCCCAGCAGCGCCATCGGGTCGACCTTGCCGCCCGACACCGTGATGACCTTGACCGCCCGCGGCATCGCGCCGGCGACCGAGGCCAGCGCGCGCTTGAGACCCGCGGCATCGATGAGATCGCGCTTGTTGAGCACCACCAGGTCGGCGCAGGCGAGCTGGTCGGAAAAAACCTCCTCGACCGGGTCGTCGTGATCGAGCGCGCCGTCGGCCGCGCGCTGGCGGGCGAGCGCCTCGAGATCGGCGGCGACCCGGTCCTCGGCGAGTGCTGCGCCATCGACCACCGCGATGACGCCGTCGACGGTGACGCGGCTGCGGATGGCCGGCCAGTGGAATGCCTGGACCAGCGGTTTCGGCAGCGCCAGCCCCGACGTCTCGATGACGATGTGCTCGACCCTCGGCTCGCGGGAAAGGATCGCATCGAGCGCCGGCACGAACTCGTCGGCCACCGTGCAGCACAGACAGCCGTTGGCGAGCTCGACGATGTTTTCCTCCGGACAGGCGGCGTCGCCGCAACCTTTGAGGATGTCCCCGTCGATGCCGACGTCGCCGAACTCGTTGACGATCACCGCCAGCCTGCGGCCGGCGATGTTTTCCAGCACGTGGCGGATCAGCGTGGTCTTGCCGGCGCCGAGAAAGCCGGTGACGATCGTGCACGGCACGCGGGCGAGCGAATTCATTCGGTTTCCTCATGCCAGAACGGGGGGATGCGGGCGATCATCCCGCGCTTGAGCGGCTCGGGCCGGCCGCGCCAGGGCATCAGCCCGTCGTCCGAGCGCGAGAACAGTCTTGCGCCTTCGACGAGGGCGTCGGCGGCAGTCGGGGAAAGATCGCCGAACACGTAGGACCAGCCGCCTTCGCGGACGATCGCCGCGCTGCAGCCGCGCTTGCAGTTCGCCAGGCATTTGACGCGGCGCACCGTGAGCCCGGTTCCGCCGGCGGCCTGCACGGTGGTGGCGGCCAGCTCCGCCCCCGGACGCGGCGCGTCCTCGGGATCGCCCGGAAGCCGGCAGGTGATGCAGACCACGATCGAGGTCGCGGCCCCGATGCGTGAATGAGTGTCGACGTCGGGCAATGTCACCCGCTTCTCCCGCAATTCCGCTCCGGGTGCTGTGGCGCGCTCATGCCCAAGGAGGCTCGTCGCCGAGGCACCCCGCCCGGCGCGCGACCGAATCAAAGGTTTCCTGGCTCGCGGGTCCTTGCCCGTCACCGCCTTCCCGGTTTCCCAGTGGCTTTGTGGCTCGGGCTCGCCGCTTACAGTTGCGGGGGCAGCTGCGGAATAGGGGCGAAGCCCCGCACCGCATTCCCTTTTTGGCTCTTTCGGCGCGAAAGAGACCGTCGATCGCGGCCAATAGAGGCGGCGCCGGGGGCTTTGTCAACGCGGGGGTCCCCTCGGCCGCAGGATGGTGCCCGCTCGGAGCCAAATGGGCAAAGATCGTCGTTCTCGGCTATTGAGACCGGATGCCTCGATGGCCGACCACCCTGGCGATAGCGAGCGGCGGAAATGATTGCCGTCGGCCCCGTCCTGCGCCTCGCCGCGGTTGTTTCCTGGCCGTCGTCAGCGTGATATTGGCGATCGCTGCGGCGAACGGACCTGCCGAGGCCGCGCAGCCGCCGGTACCCCTGCCCCGCCCGCGGCCCGAAGCCGCCGGCCCGCCCGCGGTGCCGGCCGTGCCGGCGCAGAAGCGCGAGGAGCCGGAAACCGAGCAGAAAAGCCCGGCCGCCGTGGAGGCCGAAGCCTGCCTGTCGCGGCTGCGCGCGGCGGGCGTCGAGTTCGACCTCCCGGCGATGCCGGTCGCCGGCAACGCGGCGTGCACGATCGAGGTGCCGGTGCGGCTCAAGTCGGTCAGGGTGCATTCGCGCGCCGGCGGCGCGCTGCGGCTGACCGAGGAGCCCGTCCTGTCGTGCCGCTTCGCCGAGCGCCTGACGGGCTGGCTCGCCGACCTCGCCGCGCCGCTGATCGCCGGCCGCCTCGCCGCCGAGGTGAAGGCCGTGCGCACCGGCCCCGGATACGAATGCCGCAACCGCAATCGTGCGGCGAGCGGCAAGCTCAGCGCCCATGCGGTCGGGCAGGCGGTCGACATTTCCGGCTTCGAGCTCGCCAACGGCAAGGCGCTGCACGTCAAGCCGGACGGCGACGACGGCATGCGCGCCGCGGTCGACGCGCTCCGCGTCGCGGCCTGCGGATGGTTCACCACCGTGCTCGGACCGGGCTCCGATGCCGCCCACACCGACCACATGCATGTCGACATCATGGTGCATGGCTCGAGCGACCGCTACCGCATCTGTCAATGACGGCTCTCCCGCCTGCCCGGCGCGTCACGACCAGGAGGTCATCCTCATGGAGCTCTATGAGTCCATCAGCAGCCTGACCCATCGCGCCGCGCAATGGCTGCTGGGGTTGTTCGGCCACATCACGCCCACCAAGGCGCTTATCATCGCCGTCATTTCCGCCGCAACCGTGCGGCTCGCCGCCAACGCCGGCACGGCAGGGTTCCTGTTCTACAGCAGGTACTGGCTCGCCTGGTTCTTCCATCAGCGCGCCGACAACCGCAGCCGCATCAGCTTCACCTGCGTGGCGGTCATCGACGGCGAGCTGCACCTCATCGCGCCAGAGAAGGATTTCTCCCTGCTCGAGGTTTTCGACGATTCCTTTCTGGCGCACCAGGTGAGGCGGTCGGCCGGCACCGTCACCCACGAGAACCCGCTTCCGAGCTTCCGCGGCGATCCCGCGGCGAAGCTTGAGGAGAAGCTCTCCTGGCTCGCCGATTCGTGGCCGGGACGCAAGCTGCGCGCAATCGCCCGCCTGTTCCGCCGCGCGAGAAGGCGCAATCATGCTTCGGCCCGCGCCCGGAAGCCGCACGAGCAGCTCCTCCGCCCGACCGTCCGCGACGACGTCTACATCCATCTGATCAAGAAGATGAGCGCGCTCGCCAACGGATCGCTCGCCTTCGACGTCGGCCGCGTTCCGGTCGACATCTTCAACTACCGCATCATCCTGACCTGCGACCTGATCAGCGGGCGGACCCGGCATTTCCGCTGCATGGCGATCCAGGAGGACTTGCTTGCGGCGATGCCGGCGATGCTCAAGGTGCCGCATCCGGCGCTTGAGCACTTCGCCAACTATTTTCCCACCGTGCTGCACATCGCCGAGCAGCACCGCCGCGACCCGCAGCGCTTCAAGACGTTCCTGGTGTACCGGCCGAAGACCGCGGGAGCCTCATACGGTGCCGCCGTTTGATTGTAGGAGCCCGAATGCGCTGAGGTCGAATCGGCTTTCGCCGTGGACCGCGAGCTGTGACAGGGCCTCGCCGATCGCGGCTGAATGCTTGAAGCCATGGCCCGAGCACGGCGACGCGATCACGATCCTGTCGGAGTTCGGGATGGACATCGATGATGAAGCGCGCCCGGTCGACACAGGTATAGAGGCACACCGCGGCTTTGACGCAGGTGTCGCTGAGCCCCGGAAAGAACGGCCGCAGGTAGGTCGCGTACATCTTGCGGGTTTCCGCATCCGTGACGGTGCGGTCCACCGTTTCAGGCGTGGTCTCGTCGACGTACTGCTCGGTCGCGATCTTCACCCCATGGTCCGGCCCGTCGACCGCCGGAAAGCCGTAGATCGACTGGGGCGCGGGCAGCTGCCAGATGAAGACCGGACATTGTTCCGGACGGAATGACTTGGCCGAGTCGTCCTCCGGGCGAAACCAATAGAGAACCTGGCGCCGGACCTTGAACAGCGGCGCCCAGGCCTCGCCGAGCAGCGCGGGCAGCCAGGGTCCCGCCGTAACGACGAGCCTGTCCGCCACGTAGGTCGCCTTGTCGGTGACGACTGACACATTGGTCTGCGAGGGACGGAACGACAGAACGGTCTCGCCGGCATGGATCTGCGCGCCGAGCTTGCGCGCGCAATCGAGTTGCGCGCTCACGCAGGCTTCCGGCCGGACGAACCCGCCCGCGGGCTCGAGATAGATCCTGTCGTCGTCCTCGAGCCCGAACGCCGGGAAGCGCGCCCGCGCCTGCCTTCCGTCGAGGATCTCATGGGCGATGCCATTTTCCCGGGCGATCTCGATGGTGGTTTTGAGAAAATCGGGCTTTTCGTGATTGGCGGCGCGCGGACCTTTTCCCGAGATGACCATCAAGCTGTTCTGCGTCAGGAGGTCGCGGCCGGTCGCGGCTTCGAGCTCGCGCCAGATCTCGTGCGAACGCCGGGCGAACTGGGTGTACATCGGCCCTTCGCCGCAGGCGAGACGCGTGATCCGCGTCTCGCCGTGGCTGGAGCCCTGGGTATGCGGGGGGAAAAAGCGGTCGATCCCGAGGACCGATTGTCCAGCTTTCGCCAGCTGGTAGGCGGTTGCGGAGCCCATGGCTCCCAATCCGAGGACGATGACATCGAATGTGTTGGTCACGACAATTTCCTGCGATCCTTCACTGGGCGGCGAGCCTAGCGCGATGGGCGCCAACGAAAAAGTTGATTTGCCGGAGCAGTCGGCTGCACATTGGCCGATCGACGCTTTGCAGCGAGGACGGCATGCGCCACGATCACCCGTGCTCCCCGGCGCGGTTCGGCCAGAGGCTCGCACTGGTGCTGGCGGCAGCCATGGCGGTTGCCGCCGGTGCTCCGTCGGCTGGCGCGCAGACGACATCGCTCGACGAGCTGGTCGCGGCCGTGGTGCAGGTCAAGACCACGATCAATCGCGACGGAACCACGGTCAAGACTCTCGGCCGCGAGCGCGAAGGGTCTGGTATCGTCATCGACGCCAGCGGCCTGGTGCTGACCATCGGCTACCTGATGGTGGAGGCCGAGGCCGCCGAGGTGCGGACCAATGCCGGCCGGACGCTGCCGGCGGACGTGGTCGGCTACGACCCGGAGACCGGCTTCGGCCTGTTGCGCACCACCGTGCCGCCCGGAATCAAGCCGTTGCAGCTCGGCAAGTCGAGCGCGGTCCGCGAAGGCGATCCGGTCCTGGTGGCGAGCGCCGGCGGCCCCGCCATGGTGGCGCCGGCCCGCGTGGTCTCCCGGCGGCAGTTCGCCGGGAGCTGGGAATATCTGCTGGACGAGGCGATCTTCACCTCGCCGCCGCACCCGGAATGGAGCGGCGCCGCGCTCGTCGGCCGCGACAGCAGGCTGGTCGGCGTCGGCTCGCTGGTGGTCGGCGACGCCAGCGGCAACAACGACAAGAAGCAAGGCAACATGTTCGTGCCGATCGACCTGCTGCCGCCGATCCTCGCCGACCTGATCGCCGACGGCCGCCCCGCCGGACCCGGGCATCCCTGGCTCGGGATGAGCACCGAGGAGAGCAGCGGCCGCCTGGTGGTAAGCCGGGTGACGCCGGGCGGGCCGGCGGAGAAGGCCGGCGTGAAGCGGGGCGACGTCATCGTCGGGGTCGACGGCGACGTCGCCAGGAGCCTCGTCGAGCTCTACCGGAAAATCTGGCTGCAGGGCACCGCCGGCGCGACCATCCCGCTCGACGTGCAGCACGGCGCCGACGTTCGCCGGGTGGACATCAAGTCGATCAACCGGCTCGATCATCTCAAGCTGAAATCGACCCTGTGACGGTTTTTGCCGCGACGCCAGGGCCGCGCCTCACCCTCGTGCTCGGCGGCGCGCGGTCGGGCAAGAGCCGCCACGCGGAGGATCTGCTCGGCGCGCTGCCGGCGCCGCGCATCTACATCGCCACCGCAGAAGCCCTCGACGGCGAGATGGCGGCGCGCATCGCCGAGCATCGCGCCCGGCGCGATCCCGCCTGGCCGACCGTCGAGGCGCCGCGCGATCTCGGTGCCGCAATCGATGCGGCGGGCCAGGCCTCGGTCCTGGTCGACTGCCTCACCCTGTGGCTCTCCAACCTGATGCTCGCGGACACCGACCTGGACGCCGCGACGGCGAGCCTGGAAGATGCCCTGGTGCGCGCTCCGGGCCGGATCGTGCTGGTCGCCAACGAGGTGGGGCTCGGCATCGTGCCGGACAATGCGCTGGCGCGAAAATTCCGCGATGCCGCGGGACGCCTCAACCAGCGGATCGCGGCGCGCGCCGACCGCGTCGTCCTGCTGGTCGCGGGAATTCCCATGCAGGTGAAATGACCATGACACCGACCGACGATGCCGAGCGCCACCGCGCCAAGATGGCCAAGCGCAAGGCGGTGCAGGATGCCGAGGTGGCGGAAAAGACGGTCGAGAAGGGCTTGCTGATCGTCCATACCGGGCCCGGCAAGGGCAAGTCGACGGCGGCGTTCGGGCTCGGCTTACGGATGCTCGGCCACGGTCACCGCGTCGGCGTCGTACAGTTCATCAAGGGCGCCTGGCATACCGGAGAGCGCGACGCCTTTGCGGCGTTCGGCGACCGCGTCTCGTGGCACACCATGGGCGAGGGCTTTACCTGGGAGACCCAGGATCGCGCACGCGACATCGCGGCGGCCGAGCGTGCCTGGAACAAGGCGCAGGAGCTGATGGCCGATCCGGGCTTTGCGCTGGTCATTCTGGACGAGCTCAACATTGCGCTGCGCTACGAATATCTCGATCTCTCAGCCGTGGTCGCGACGCTCGCCGGGCGGCGCGAGGGCCTGCACGTCGTGGTGACCGGCCGCAACGCCAAGCCGGAGCTGATCGCCGCCGCCGATCTGGTCACCGAGATGGGGCTCGCCAAGCACCATTTCGCTGCCGGCGTAAAGGCACAGCCGGGAATCGAGTTCTGATCCATGCCGGCACGCGTGCTGATGTTCCAGGGAACCGGCTCGGACGTCGGCAAATCGCTGATCGTGGCGGGGCTGGCGCGCGTATTTGCTGATCGCGGCATGGCGGTCAGGCCGTTCAAGCCGCAGAACATGTCGAACAACGCGGCGGTGACGGCGGACGGCGGCGAGATCGGACGCGCCCAGGCGCTGCAGGCGCGCGCCGCGCGCGTTGCGCCGAGCGTGCACATGAACCCGGTGCTGCTCAAGCCGCAGAGCGAGGTCGGCGCCCAGGTGGTGGTCCACGGAAAGGTTTTTGCCACCGCCAAGGCCGCCGCCTATCAGCAGATGAAGCCGACCCTGATGCGCCCGGTGCTGGAGAGTTTTGCGCGACTGAAGGCCGAAGCCGACCTGGTGCTGGTGGAAGGCGCCGGCAGCGCGTCGGAGGTCAATCTCCGCGCCAGCGACATCGCCAATATGGGCTTTGCGCGTGCCGCCGACGTGCCGGTCGTGCTGATCGGCGACATCGACCGCGGCGGGGTGATCGCCAGCCTCGTCGGCACCCGGGCGGTACTCGATCCGGCAGATGCCGCGATGATCGTGGGCTTCCTGGTCAACAAGTTTCGCGGCGACCCAAAACTGTTCGATGCCGGACTCGAAAAAATCGCGCAGGCGACCGGGTGGGCTGCGCTCGGGCTGGTGCCGTACTTCGCCGACGCCCATCGGCTGCCGGCCGAGGATGCGCTGGCGCTCGACCGGTCGCGTCCGCGCAATGCCGGAGCGCGCATCAGGATCGCGGTGCCGATCCTGCCGCACATCGCCAATTTCGACGACCTCGATCCGCTGGAGGCGGAGCCTGCGGTCGATCTCGTCCGCGTCAAACCCGGAGGGGCGCTTCCCGGCGATGCCGATCTGGTCATCCTGCCCGGCTCCAAGGCGACGATCAAGGATCTCGCCGCCTTGAGGGCCGCGGGTTTCGACATCGACATCGCGGCGCATCTCCGGCGCGGCGGCATGGTGCTGGGCCTGTGCGGCGGCTATCAGATGCTCGGCCAAAAAATCTCCGATCCGGCGGGCATCGAGGGGCCGCCCGGCGCGGTGGACGGCCTCGGCCTGCTCGACGTGACGACTGTGCTGGCGGGCGAGAAACGCCTGGAGCCGGTGACCGGCATGGCCGGCGGCGCGCCGTTTTCCGGGTACGCGATGCATATGGGCGTGACCGAAGGCGCGGATTGCGCAAGACCGTTCGGGCGGCTCGAGGACGGCACGCCGGAGGGCGCGGTGTCGGCGGACGGGCAGGTGATCGGCACCTACGCCCATGGCCTGTTTGCCGACGACCGCCAGCGCTCGGCCTGGCTGGAAAAGCTCGGTGCCGGTCCTGCGGCGATTGCCCACGAGGCGCTGGTCGAGCAGACGCTCGACGATCTTGCGGCGCATCTGGCAAGACACATCGACATCGACCGGCTGCTCAAGTCTGCCAGATGATGACGGACAGGACCGCGAGCAGCGCGATCAACAGGGCGTCGGCGCGCCGGTAAAGCGTGAGCGACGCGCGGATGTCGGCGGCGGTCGCGGCGGACCGGCCATCGCCCATATCGGCGTCCTCGACGCGCACGCCGTCATAGATTCTGGGGCCCGCGAGCTTCAGCCCGAGCGCGCCGGCCATCGCGGCCTCCGGGTAGCCGGCATTGGGCGAGCGATGGCGCGGCGCATCGCGCAGCACCGCGCGCCAGGCGGATGCCGCCGACGCGTCGCGTGTGAGCGCGGCGGCGGTCACGATCAGCAGCGCGGAGAGCCGCGAGGCCGGCAGGTTGACAAGATCGTCGAGCCGCGCCGCCACCATGCCGAACGCCTGGTGGCGCGGGGTGCGATGGCCGATCATGCTGTCGGCGGTGTTGATCGCCTTGTAGGCGGCGCCGGCCGGAAGGCCGCCGACGGCGAGCCAAAAAACCGGCGCCACGATGCCGTCGGAAAAATTCTCCGCCAGGCTCTCGATGGCGGCGCGGGCGACGCCCGCTTCGTCGAGCGCCTCGGGATCGCGTCCGACGATGTGGGCGACGGCGGCGCGGCCAGCCGCCAGGCCGCGCGTCTCCAGGGCGCTCGCCACGTCGGCGACATGGCGGTGCAGGCTCTGCTGCGAGATCAGCGTGCTGGCGACAACCGCCGTCACGACGAGCCCGTACGGCAGGAGCAGCAGCCCGTATTGCAGGGCCACCGCCACGCCCGCGACGACCGCCACGAGCAGCAGCACCGCGAGCGCGCCCGCCGCCCGTCTCCTGGCGTCGCTCCGGGTCTCGCGATTGAGCCGGCGATCGAGCAGGCCGATCAGCGCGCCCATCCACATCACCGGATGCCCGATTGCGCGGACGAGCCGATCCGGATAACCGACCAGGGCCTCGATGAAGGCGGCGATGAAGGCGAGCGGAATGGCCATGTTGCCCGATGACGACTCTTCGCCGCTGCTGCACGGCGGCAATCTCGCCGCCGCGGACGTGCTGTTTCCCGGCGCCCCGCGACCTTTCCTCGACCTCTCGACCGGGATCAACCCTCTTGCCTATCCGCTGCCGCCGCTGGCGCCGGAGATTTTTTCCCGGCTGCCCGAGCCGGATGCGCGGGCAGCCCTCGAGGCGGTCGCCGCCCGGTACTACGGCGCGCCCTTGCCGGCCCACGTGGTGGCGGCGCCCGGCACGCAGAGCCTGCTGCCGCTCGTCGCCGCGCTGGTGCCGCCGGGCCGCGCCGCGATCCTCGGCCCGACCTACCAGGAGCATGCGCGGGTCGCCGCCGCCGCCGGTCACCGGGTCGAGGAGGTTGCGGAGATTGGCGGCATGGCGGCCGCGGGCCTCAGCATCGTCGTCAATCCCAACAATCCCGACGGCCGATTGGTGACGCAGGCGACGCTCCGAAACCTGGCCGCCGAGGCGCGCGAGCGCGGCGGCCTGCTGGTCGTGGACGAAGCGTTCATGGATGCGCTCGGGATTTCCGAAAGCCTCGCTCCGCACGCCGGCGAAAGCGGCGCGATCGTGCTGCGGTCCTTCGGCAAATTTTTCGGGCTCGCGGGGCTGAGATTGGGATTCGCCATTGCCTCACCGAAAATCGCCGCCCGACTGCGTTCAGCGCTCGGACCGTGGGCGGTGTCGGGCCCGGCGCTGGCGATCGGCACCGTGGCGCTCGCCGATCGCGACTGGGCCGACGCAATGCGGGCGCGGCTCGCGGACGCAGCGGCGCGGCTCGACGCGCTGCTCGGCGAAGCCGGCCTTGCCGTCACCGGCGGGACGCCACTGTTCCGCCTGGTGAAGGCCGCGCGCGCGCCGCAGCTGTTCTACCGGCTGGGTGTCGCCGGAATTCTGGTGCGCCATTTTCCCGACCAACCCGGACTGCTGCGCTTCGGGCTGCCGGGATCGGAAGCCGACTGGGAGCGGCTGCACGCCGCATTTCTCAGGATGCGCTGATCGCAACAGCCGGTCCGCTTGATCTCGCGCAATGATCGGCGGCGCGGCATCCATGTATTCTGGATGGGCTGAAGGTGCCGCGACGGAGGCATGTCGGACGCGGAACGATGGCAGCAGACATCCCTCAGATGCGCCGGGCAGCCGGGAAGCTGTCGCCGGTCGTCGTCGCGCTCGGCCTCGTCAGCCTGCTGATGGGAATGTCATCGGCGATGGTCTACGGGCTGCTGCCGGTCTTCCTGGTCACGGCCCTCGGCGCGACCACGATGACGGTCGGCCTCATCGAGGGAATTGCCGAGGCGACGACCTCGTTCGCCAAGATTTTTTCCGGGGCCGCGAGCGACCGGATCGGCCGCCGCAAGCCGCTCGTGGTTCTCGGCTACGGACTTTCGGCGGTCACCAAGCTGCTGTTCCCGCTCGCCGGCGCCGCCTCGACGGTCCTGATCGCCCGCTTCGTCGACCGCGTCGGCAAAGGCATTCGCGACGCGCCGCGCGATGCCCTGATGACCGACGTGATGCCGTCCGGCATCCGCGGCTCCGGGTTCGGCCTGCGCCAGACGCTCTACACGATCGGCGCCATTACCGGGCTGCTGGCAGCGATCCTGCTGATGCGGGCGAGCGGCGACGACTTCCGCCTGGTGTTCTGGTGTGCGGCAGTCCCGGCATTGCTGTCGGTGCCGGTGCTGCTGGTCGGCGTCAGGGAACGCAGCGACCTCGCGACCGACAAGTCGCGCATCGCGATCCGACTGTCCGACGTGGCCGGCCTGCCGGCGGCGTTCTGGCTGACCGCCTCGATTGCGGCCGCGCTGGCGCTGGCGCGCTTCAGCCCGGCTTTCCTGGTGCTCGAGGCACGTCACGTCGGCGTCGATGCGGCATTCGTCCCCGCCATGCTGGTGCTGATGAACGTCGCCTATGCGCTCGCCGCCTACCCGTTCGGCGTTCTGGCCGATCGGATCGATCGCCGGCTGCAACTCGGCATCGGCACGACCGTCATCATCGCGGCCGACCTCGTTCTGGCGAGCGCCGACAATCCGTGGACCGCCGCCGTCGGAGCCGCCCTCTGGGGGCTGCAGATGGGCGTCCTCCAGGGGCTGCTGTCGGCGATGATCGCGGACGCGGCGCCGGACCGGCTGCGCGGCACCGCCTTCGGGACCTATGAGGTCGCGGTGGGCGTGGCAACGTTTCTCGCCAGCGCCGCGGCGGGCGTCTTGTGGATGCTCGGCGGACCGGCGCTGACGTTTCTGGCCGGGGCGGCGCTCGCCGGCGCGGCGCTGGTCCTGCAGCTTGCCCGGCCGGTTCCCCGCGGCGCCGGCGTTTCGCCCTGAGCTTCATCCGCCGTTCCACCAGCGCACGCCGAAATAGCCGGGCGCCAGGATGCCGGTCGCCCAGACGATGGCGGAGGAAAAGTTGGCCAGCTGGAACAGCAGCCACGGCATGCTGCAGGCACCGGCCGCAAGGGGAACAATCGCGCGCAGCGGACCGAAGAACCGCCCGACGAACACGGCGACGACGCCCCAGCGCTGGAAGAAGGCGAAACCGCGGGCGACCAGTTGCGGATGCCGCGACAGCGGCCAAAGGTGCAGGATCCAGTCCTTGAAACGGAAGGCCAGCGCGTAGGCCAGCCAGTCGCCGAGCGCCGCTCCCAGCGCCGCGGCGAGCCAGATCGCGCCGAATTCTACCCCGCTCAACCCGAGCAGGCCGCTGATGCCGAACAGGATGAATGTCGCCGGGACGATCAGCGAGACGAACGCAAAGGACTCGCAGAACGCCAGCACGAACACGATCGGCGGCCCCCAGGCGCCGTGGGTCCTGATCAGGTCCAGGATCGATTGCGTCCAGTCAACCATGCGAGGGGACATCCGGGCGGGAACAGGAGGCTGTCAAAATATGTGGGGAGCGAGGCTCGCGGCCACGATGCCGAGCGGCACCACGTATCGCAACAGCACGCGCAGGATGGCGACCGAACGCGGCCCGAGCCGCAACTCGCCGGCGAGAAGGCCCGCCGGCAGCGCCCAGCCGGCCAGCACCGCCAGCCCGAAGCCGCCGATCGGCAACATGAGGTTGGAGGTCAGATGATCGAGCAGGTCGAACACCGTCGACGTGGCGAAGCCCGGCACGGCGCCGAGCGGAAACCACGCGGCCCATCGGTTGAACGACAGGATGCTGGCAAGCCCGAGAACCCAGCAGGTGGTGCCGCAGATCGCCACGCAGGCGAGCCGCGACCAGCCGAGCCGGCGATGCAGCAGCGCCACCGGCATCTCCAGCATGGAGATCGCCGAAGCCAGCGCCGCGATGGTCAACAGCACGAAAAACGCCACTGCCGCCATGGTGCCGAACGGCATGCGCGCAAAGGCGAGCGGCAGGCTGACGAACATCAATCCCGGACCGCTGGAGGGATCGATTCCCTCGGCGAACACCACGGGGAAAACCGCAAACCCCGCGAGAAACGAGACCGCGGTGTCGCCCACGATGGTGATGATGGCCGCCTCGCGCAGGTCGATGTCGCGCCCCGCATAGGCCGCGTAGGTGATCATGATGGCGAGCCCGACGCCGATCGAGAAGAAGCCGAGGCCCACCGCCTCCAGGGCGACCTTGGGGGACGCGCGCGCGAGATCGATCGCGAACAGAAACCTGACCGTCGCCGCCACGTCGCCTTCGGTGATCGAGTAGGCCGCGAGCACGGCGATGAGCACGATCATGATCGGCATCAGGATCATGCAGGCGGCCTCGATGCCGCCGGCGATCCCCCGCGCCACGATCACCCCGGTGATCGCCATGAAGGCGGTATTGTACAGGGTGACACGCCAGGGCGACGCGAGCAGCGCATCGTAGCGGGCCTGCACGGCGCCGGCGCCGACGCCGGGAAGGCCGTCGCGCGCGGTCTCCAGCGCATAGGCGAGAGCCCAGCCGCCGATCACCGAATAGAAGCTCAGGATGAGGAACGAGGTCACGATGCCCAGCGCGCCGAACGCCGCCCAGCCACGGCCGGCGCCGCCGGCAGCCGCCACCACCGCGATGCTGCGGATGGCGTCGGACTGCCCGCGCCGGCCGATCGCGAACTCGGCGAGCATCAGGGGAAACACGATGAGGACGAGGCCGACCAGATAGAAGGCGACGAATGCACCCCCGCCGTTGGCGCCGACCTCGTAGGGAAACTTCCAGATGCTGCCGAGCCCGATCGCCGCACCCACGGTGGCGACGATGAATCCCAGGCGCCCGGACCAGACCTCTTGATTGTTGGACATGACGAGTTCTTTGCCGGGGAGGCCGATCGGAGACGCCGAGGAGTTCGACGAAATCGTGGCGCGTCGGCCATGAGATCGACGTGGGTGCAGGCTATCAGGGCCCGCGGCGCTCTCCTTGACCTAGGTCAAGGATGCCGAGGTGCGGTCGGGCAATGTGGGCGCATGGCGATGACGAAACCGGAGCAGCAGTCGGCTCGTCTCGATCAGCCCTCCGGGGCCGGCGCCGGGGAACCACGAGCCGCCGTCGTCTTCGAGGCACGCGGCCTGTGCAAGATCTATCAGATGGGAGAGGTCGCGGTCCATGCGCTGCGCGACGTCGATCTCGATATCTACGAGGGCGAGTTCGTCGTGCTGCTTGGTCCATCGGGGTCCGGCAAGTCGACCCTGCTCAACATCCTGGGCGGTCTCGACGCACCGACCAGCGGCCGCGCGGTGTGGCGCGACCATGATCTGGTGGCCGCCGACGAACAGGAGCTCACGCAGTACCGGCGCGACCATGTCGGCTTCGTCTTCCAGTTCTACAACCTGATCCCGAGCCTCACCGTCCTCGAGAACGTCATGCTGGTCAGCGAGATCGTGGCGGCGCCGCTCGATCCGCGCCAGGCGCTCGAGCTCGTCGGCCTGTCGCATCGGCTCGATCACTTTCCCTCGCAATTGTCCGGCGGCGAGCAGCAGCGCGTGGCGGTCGCGCGCGCCATCGTCAAGCGCCCGGACGTGCTGCTGTGCGACGAGCCGACCGGCGCGCTCGACTACGACACCGGCAAGGTCGTCCTGGCGGCGATCGCGCGGGCGAACGTCGAGCTGCATACCACGACGGTGATCATCACCCACAACGCGGCGATCGCCGGCATGGCCGATCGGGTGCTGCGGCTCGGCGGCGGACGGATCGTCGGGATCGAGCGAAACGCGCGCCGGCTGACGCCCGAGGAGTTGACCTGGTGACTCTGCTGAACCGCAAGCTCGGTCGTGACCTCCGGGCCATGTGGGGCCAGGTGGTGACGATCGCGCTGGTCGTCGCCGCCGGGGTCGCCGTCTTCGTGTCCTCGGTCTCGACCTACGATTCGCTCGAGGCGGCGAGGCGCTCGTTCTACGCCGCGGCGCGGTTTCCGCACCTGTTCGTTTCCGTGAAACGGGCCCCGCTGGCGGTCGTGCCGCAGCTCGCCGAGATTCCCGGCGTCGTGGCGATCGAGCCGCGGATCGTTCGCGACGTGATCGTCGATTGGCCGTCGTCAGCCCTGCCGGTCTCGGCGCGCCTGGTGTCGCTGGCCAATGGCGGCGACGAGGCCCTGAGCCGGCTGCACCTGCGCCGCGGCTCCGCTCCAGTGCCGGGCCGGACCCGCGATGCCCTGATCAATGAAGGCTTTGCCGAAGCGAACGGGGTTGCGCCCGGCAGCGATCTGCGGGTGGTGCTCAACGGTCGCCTGGAGACGTTTCACGTCACCGGCATCGCCCTCTCGGCCGAGTACGTGTATGCGGTGAAATCCGGCCTGCCGGTGCCCGACGATCGCTCGTTCGCGGTGCTGTGGATCGACCGCACCGCGGCGCAGGCGGCGTTCGCCATGGACGGCGCCTTCAACGACGCCGTCGTGATGCTGGCGCCGGGCGCGCAGGTCGGGCGGGTGATCGAGGAGCTCGACCATGTGCTCGAGCCCTACGGCACGCTCGGCGCGATCGAGCGCCGGGACCAGCAGTCCCACCGCTTCCTCGACGACGAGCTTGCCCAGCAGAAGATCATGTCGATCACGATCCCGTGCATCTTCTTCGGCGTCGCGGCGTTCCTGCTCAACGTCGCGCTCGGTCGGCTGGTCATGGCGCAGCGCGAGCAGATCGCCGCGCTCAAGGCGCTCGGCTTTCCCACCGCTCCGATCCTCATGCACTATCTTGCGCTCACCGCATTCGTGGTCGGGCTCGGTGCCATTCTCGGCATCGTCGCGGGCGTCGGCTTCGGACGCGCCATGATCGCGAGCTACCACGGTTTCTTCCGCTTTCCCGAGATGGCGTTCGAGCTGACGCCGTGGGCCGCCGTCGCGGGGGCCGCCATCAGCTTCCTGGCGGCGGCGCTCGGTGTCCTCACGGCGTTGCGCAGCGTGGTCGCGCTCGCCCCGGCGGTGGCGATGCGGCCACCGGCCCCGCTGCGCTTCCGCCGCTCGCCGCTCGAGCGGCTGCTTGCCGGACGCCTCAGCGCGCGGCGCACGATGATCCTCCGCAACATGACGGGCCGCCCCTGGCGTGCCGCCTTCACGGTCGTCGGCATCGCATTGGCGGTTCCCATGGTCGTGCTGGGACTGTTCTGGCGCGACGCCATCGCCCACATGATGGAAGTCCAGTTCGGCCTGGTGGAGCGCGGCAATGCCTCGGTCAGCTTTCCGAGCCCGCGCGATTCGCGCATCGTCCGCGATCTCGCCCGCGAGACCGGCGTGATCGCGGCGGAGGGCCAGCGCATCGTCCCCACGCGTCTGCGCGCCGGCCACCGATCGTACCTCACCGCCGTGATCGGGCTCCCGGTCGGCGGCGAGCTGCGTCGCCCGCGCGATGTCCGGCTCCGCGCGATCGAGCCGCCGCAAGAGGGGATCACCCTGGCGTCGCGGCTCGCCGCGCGAATTGGGGTCAGCCCGGGCGACCGTGTGACGGTCGAGGTCCTGGAAGGTCGCCGCCGCAGGCAGGACGTCGTCGTCACATCGATCGTCGAGGAGATCTTCGGCATGAGCGCCTACATGGAGATCGGCGCGCTCAATCGCCTGACCGGCGAAGGCGACGTGGTGTCGGCGGCGGCGCTGTTCATCGAGCCTCAGGCGAGCGAAGCCGTGTCGCGGCACTTCAAGGAGCTTCCGGTGGTCGAATCGATGACCATGAAGGCGGTCACGATCACTGCCTTCTTCGACAAGATCGCCAACCTCATCCTGGTCAGCGCCGGCATCCTCACCGGATTTGCCGTGATCATCGCGGTCGGCGTCGTATACAACAGCGCGCGGATCGCCCTGCAGGAGCGGGCGTGGGAGCTCGCGAGCCTTCGCGTGCTCGGCTTCACGCGCGCGGAGGTCTCGCGCATTCTGTTCGCCGAGTTCATCGTCGAGATTGCGGTCGCCCTGCCGATCGGATTCGTTCTCTCGCAGGTCATCATCGACCTGATCTCCATCCTTCATTCCAACGAGACCTTCCAGGTTCCCCCGGTGATCGGGCCGGCGACTTTCGCGGTCTCCGCCGTCGTCGTGCTGATCGCGGCGGTCGGCAGCGGCTATCTGGTCCGGCGCCGGATCGATCGGCTGGATCTCGTGGCGGTGCTCAAGACGAGGGATTGAGCGATGCGCATCGGTCTCGACAGGGCATTGGCGGCGGTCGGCGTCGCGGCGGCGGTTGCCGTCATCGTGTGGTGGCTGGCGCCGCGTCCCCTGCCGGTGGACACCGCGACGGTAACAAGGGGCCGGTTCATCGCGACCGTCGACGAGGACGGAAAAACCCGGGTGCGCGAACGCTACGTGGTCGCCGCCCCGCTCGGCGGAGTGTCGACGCGCATCCGTCTCAAGCCGGGCGATGCCGTGCGCGTCGGCGACTTCATCGCGTCCATCCAGCCGACGCCGGCGCCGCTTCTCGATCCGCGCAGCCGCCGCGAGGCGGAGGAGCGGCTGGGCGCCGCCGAAGCCTCGCGCGAGCGTACCCGCGCCGCCGTCGATCGCACCCGTGCCCAGGCCGAGCAGGCCAGCGCGGACCTCGATCGCACCCGCAGCCTCGCCGCTCGCGGCGTTTCGACCGCGCAGGCGCTCGAGCGCGCCGAGTTGGTCGCGCGCGTCGCCGAACGCGAGCTGCGCGCCGCCGAGTTCCAGGATCATGCCACCGAGCACGAGGTCGAGCAGGCCAAGGCGGTGCTCGCGCGCTACGACCGGCCCGGGGAGGCGTCCCGCGACCGATGGGATGTGACCGCGCCAGTCGCCGGGGTCATCCTCCGGGTGGTCCAGGAAAGCGAGACCGTGGTTGCGCCGGGAATGCCGCTGGTCGAGATCGCCGATCCCCGCGATCTGGAGATCGTGATCGACGTGCTCAGCACCGACGCCCTGGAGATCCGCCCCGGCGCCGAGGTCGCCATTGAGCGATGGGGCGGCCAAGGCGTCCTGCAGGGCCAGGTGCGCCGCGTCGAGCCCGCGGCATTCACCAAGATATCGACGCTCGGCGTCGAGGAGCAGCGCGTCAATGTTCTGGTCGATGTCACCTCTCCTGCCGAGATGCGAGCAGGGCTCGGCGATGGTTTCCGGGTCGACGCCCGGATCACCGTGCTCGACCGCAACGACACGACCATCGTCCCGACCGGTGCGGCATTCCGCACCCGCGACACCTGGTTCGTCTACGTCGTCAGGGACGGGCGAGCGGAGCAACGGCCGGTCGAGCTCATCAGGCGATCCGGGCGCCTCGCCGCGGTCGCCTCCGGCCTGTCGCCGGGCGAGAGGGTCATCGTCTATCCGGGCGACAAGATCGCTCCCGGGGTGCGCGTCGAGGCGCGGCCGTAACGCCGGCGAAGCGCGCTCTGGCCTCACACGACGGTCTGGTGGCGCCGGACGCAGACCTCCAGCACCTCGGCGGGATCGCGCTTCCACCAGTTCTGCGCGGAAAAGATCTCGACCTCGCAGTGGCCGTCATAGCCGGCGGCCTCGACCATCCGGCGCACTCCACGGAGCTCGATGACGCCGTCGCCCATCATGCCGCGGTCGAGCAGCAGGTCGGTGGTCGGCACCAGCCAGTCGCAGACGTGATAGGCGAAGATTCTTCTGCCCGCCCGCGCGATCTGGCGCGCGAGATCAGGATCCCACCACACGTGATAGACGTCGACGGCGACGCCGATGTGATCGTCGGAGAGCTCGTCGCAGAGGTCGAGGGCCTGCGCGAGCGTGTTCACGCAGGCGCGGTCGGCCGCATACATCGGATGCAGCGGCTCGATCGCCAGCCTCACGCCGGCCTTTCGCGCATGGGGCAGCAGCGCGGCGATGGCGTCGCGCACCTGGTGGCGCGCGTCCGCGATGTCCCGCGAGCCGGGCGGCAGGCCGCCGGCGACCAGGACCAGGCATTGCGCCCGGAGCGCCGCGGCCTCGTCGACGGCGCGAAAATTGTCCTCGAGGGCGGCGCGGCGGCCCGCCGCGTCGGCGGCCGGAAACATGCCGCCGCGGCACAGTCCGGTCACTGTCAGGCCGTGGCTGCGGCAGAGCGCGGCGGCGCGCGCGAGGCCGCATTCCTGCACCTTGTCGCGCCACGGCGAGATCGCGGTGATCCCGGCGCGGGCGCAGGCCTCGATCACCTGCTCGAGCGACGAGGGCCTGAGCGTTGCGGTGTTAATCGACAGGAGCGCACGGTCGGCGGAAAGATCGCGCATCAGGCCGCGACCCCGTGGGTCGCCATGACGAGCCGCATGCGCGAGGCCGCCTTGTCGGGATCGGCGAGGAGGCCGGCGGCGTCGGCAAGGCGAAACAGCTCCGCCAGGTGCAGGGTCGAGCGCGCGCTCTCCTGGCCGCCGACCATGACGAAATGGTCCTGCAGGCCGTTGAGATAGGCCATGAAGACGACGCCGGTCTTGTAGAACCTTGTGGGCGCGCGAAACACGTGGCGCGACAGCGGAACGGTCGGCGCAAAGATGTCGTGGAACTCCTGGGCATTGCCCCGGGTGAGCGCGCCCAGCGCCGCGGCGGCCGCCGGCGCGATGGCGTCGAAAATACCGAGCAGCGCGTCGGAATGACCCTGGTTGTCGCCGGCGATGAGCTCCGCATAGTTGAAGTCGTCGCCGGTATACATGCGCACGCCCTCGGGCAGGCGGCGCCGCATGGCGATCTCCTTGTCCTTGTCGAGCAGCGAGACTTTCACCCCGTCGACCTTGGCGGCATTGGCCGCGATCACGTCGACGGCGACGTCCATGGCCTTGTGATGGTCGGCGTCGCCCCAGTAGCCGGCGAGCGCGGGATCGAACATCTCTCCCAGCCAGTGGATGATCACCGGCTCGCGAACAGCCCCGAGAATGCGCGCATAGACCTTCAGATAGTCGTCGGGCGAGCGCGCGGCTTTCGCCAGCGCCCGGCTTGCCATCAGGACGATGCGGCCGCCGAGTTTTTCGATGGCGCCGCACTGCTCCTCGTAGGCGCGGATCACCTGGTCGATGGTGATGTTTCCCGACGGCTCCAGATGGTCGGTGCCGGCCCCCGAGGCGATCAGCGCGCCCGGCACGTCCTTTGCCGCATCGAGGCTGCGGCGGATCAGTTCGAGCGAGGTCGGCCAGTCGAGCCCCATGCCGCGCTGGGCGGTGTCCATCGCCTCGGCGACGCCGAGCCCGAGCGACCACAGATGTTTTCGGAACGCGATGGTCCGGTCCCAGTCGATTGCGCAGTCGAGCCAGGGATCGGCGTCGGCCAGAGGATCCGCCACCACGTGCACCGCCGCATAGGCGATGCGGCTGAACGGCGGCTTGGCCGAGGAGAAGATTTTCGCCGGCCTGGTCGTGTAGGCGGCGAGCCTGCCGCCGGCGACAGGAAGATTGAGCGTGGGCATGGGCAAATTCCTTCACACGTTGAGCGGCGGAATATCGATCCAGCGGCGCTCCTCGGAGCTTTTCAGGCCGGCTTCCGCCAGTTGCACGCCCTTGGCGCCCTCGAGCAGCGTCCATTTGAACGGCGCGTCCTCGAGCAGATGGCGGATGAACATCTCCCACTCGGTCTTGAAGCCGTTGTCATAGACGCCGAGGCCCGGGACCTCCGCCCAGGTGTCGAAGAACGCGATGGGCTGCGGCACGTCGGGGTTCCACACCGGCCGCGGCGTGTTGACCCGCGCTTGGCTGAGGCATTTTTGCAGGCCGGCGACCGCCGAGCCGTGGGTACCGTCGACGTGGAAGGTGACGAGATCGTCGCGGCGCACCCGGGTGCACCAGGACGAGTTGATGTGGGCGATCACGCCGGTGGCGAGCTCGAAGGTCGCGTAGGCGGCGTCATCGGCGTCGGCCTCGTAGGGTTTGCCGTCCTCGTCGACCCGCTGCGCAATGTGGGTCGCGGCACGGCAGGACACCGCCTTGACCTCGCCGAACAGGTTGTCGAGCACGTAGCGCCAGTGGCACAGCATGTCGAGCACGATGCCGCCGCCGTCGCCCTTGCGGTAGTTCCATGACGGCCGGTTGGCCGGCTGCCAGTCGCCCTCGAACACCCAGTAGCCGAACTCGCCGCGCACCGACAGGATGCGGCCGAAGAAGCCGGAATCGATCAGCATCTTCAGCTTGAGCAGGCCGGGCAGAAACAGCTTGTCCTGCACCACGCCGTGCTTGATGCCGGCCCTGGCGGCGGCGCGCACGAGGTCGAGCGCGTCGGCGAGATTGTCGGCGCTCGGCTTCTCGCAATAGATGTGCTTGCCGGCGGCCATCGCGCGGCGCAGCAGGTCGGCCCGCATCTGCGTGGTGGCGGCATCGAAAAAGAGCGTGTCGTCGGGATTCTTCAGCGCGGCGTCGAGATCGGTGGTCCAGCGCGCGATGCCGTGCTGGCGGGCGAGCTGCTCGAGCTTGTCGGCATTGCGGCCGACCAGGATCGGGTCGGGCATGACGCGATCGCCGTTCTTCAACAGGACGCCGCCCTCGCGGCGGATCGCCACGATGGAGCGGACCAGATGCTGGTTGGTGCCCATGCGGCCGGTCACGCCGTTCATGATCACGCCGAGACGTTGCTGCGCCATTTTGGCTCCTTCTGCAAACACGGTCGTCGCATCGACCTTGCCGAATTCTCGGCACCTCTTCTCCCTCTCCCCGCTTGCGGGGAGAGGGTCGGGGTGAGGGGCTGCTCTCGGCACATTCGTCGCTCACGGCTCGGGGCAACGCCCCCTCACCCGCCCGCCTTCGCTTCGCTACGGCGGTCGACCTCTCCCCGCACGCGGGGAGAGGTGGGAGCAAGTGGCGAATCCTCGTCGTACCGGTACCCCTTCGCGAACGTCCTACGCTGTTCATTCCATGCCGAGCAACCGGTAGATTCGCCGCGAATACTCGCCGAACACCACGTGGGTCTTCATGTCGAGGCTGCGCGGATGCGGCAGCTCGACCCGGAAATTGTCCGCCATGCGGGCAGGCCCGGCGGTCAGCACGATGACCCTTGTGCCGAGAAAGACCGCCTCGCTGATGCCGTGGGTGACGAACACGATGGTCTTTTGCGCCTCGCGCCAGATGCGCAGCAACTCGAGGTTCATCTTCTCGCGAGTGAGCGCGTCGAGTGCGCCGAACGGCTCATCCATCAGGATCAGCTTGGGATCATGCACCAGGGCGCGGGCGATCGCGGCGCGCTGCTGCATGCCGCCGGACAGCTCGTGCGGGTATTTGTCCTCGAAGCCGGCGAGGCCGACCAGCGCCAGCAGATCGCGGGCGCGGGCGCGGCTCGCCGCCACCGGCAGCCCGAGAATTTCCGCCGGCAGCAGCACGTTGTCGATCACGCGGCGCCATTTCAGCAACAGCGGCTGCTGAAACACCATGCCGATGTCGCGCGATCCGTCGAAGCTGCTCCTGGCCGAGCCGATCCGCACCTCGCCGGCGTCGTGGGGCATGAGGCCGGCGAGGATTTTCAGAAGGGTGGTCTTGCCGCAGCCGGACGGCCCGACCAGCGAGACCAGCTCGCCCGCCTCGACGTCGAACGTCGCCTCGGAGACGGCGAGAAACTCCGCGCGGTGGCTGCGGTAGATTTTTCGTACGCCGGCGAGGTGGATGAACGGCTCGGCCATCGGTCAGCGGATCCGCGCGTCGCCGACCACGAGCATGCGCTCGAGCGCCAGCACCAGGCCGTAGAGCACCATGCCGATCAGCGTGATCAGGATCACCGCCATGAACATGCCGGCGGTGTCGAGCGTCACCTGGACTTGGAGCATCAGGTAGCCGAGCCCGCGGTCGGAGCCCAAGAATTCTCCCACGATGGCGCCGGCCACCGCCAGGATGGCGGCGACCTTCATGCCGGAAAAGATGTAGGGCAGCGCGCCCGGCAGCTGGATTTTCGTGAAAATCTGCCAGCGCGAGCCCTTGAGCGCGCGCACCAGGTCGAGCAGGTCGGGCTCGACCTCGCGCAAGCCCCGCGCCGTGGTCAGCACGATGGGAAAGAAGCAGATGGCGAACGCCATCATGATGTTCGGGCCGATGCCGTATTTGAACCACACGATGATCAGCGGCCCAAGCGCCACTTTCGGGATCATGTTGAGGCTGACCAGCAGCGGCATCGCCAGCATCTCCAGGCGGCGGAACCAGGAGAACAGCAGTGCGGCGCCGATGCCGACCACGACCGCCAGAATGTAGCCGCCGAAAATCTCCGTCGCGGTCACCCGGATGTTCTCCAGCCAGCGGTAGTTGGGCACGAGCAGCGCCTGGAGTGTCGCCTGGGGAGAAGGCATGACGAAGCTCGGCACTTTCCCGAGCTCGACGAACAGATACCACGCCACCACCAGCGCCAGATGGCTGAGCACCGCGAAGCCGTAGCGCTGCAGCGATTCCTGACGTCCGGCCGGAGAGGTCACGGCCGCTGCCCCGGCCGGCCCGTCATGACAGCCACCGGGCCAGATTGTCGCGGACGAAGGCGTCGTCGGCGAGATGCGGATAGGCGGCGCAGACACGGTCGATCTCCTCGCGTTGTCCCGGACCCAGCGTCTCCTCGGGATCGAGGCACCAGATCCCCTGCAACAGGCCTTGCCGGCGCAGGATCTCGTGGCAACCGGCGATGACGCCGCGGAAATCGTTGGCAACGTCGAAAATCGCCGCGTTGCAGTCAGTGACCTCAAAGTCGAGCGCCATGAGGTCGGCCGGCACGCTGCCGGCGGCGACGGCGGCATGAATGCGGGAGAGCAACTGCACGGCGTTCTTCACCCACACGCTCCAGTGGCCGAGCAGCCCGCCCCGGATGCGCAGCGTCACCAGCCGCCCGTCGACGACAACCGTAAAGGGCGTCAGCAGGTCCATGATGATGTGGTCGTCGTTCCCCGTATAGAGGCTGATGCGGTCGGCGGCGCCGGCCTCGGCGACGCCGCGGATCACGTCCAGGGTGCGGTAGCGGTTGAACGGCGCGATCTTGATCGCCACCACGTTCTCGATGGCCGCGAAGCGGCGCCAGAACGAGACCGGGAGCACGATGCCGCCGACGGCGGGCTGCAGGTAGAAGCCGATCAGCGGCAGCTCGCGGGCGACCGCCTCGGCGTGGGCGATCAGGTCGTCCTCGCCAGCCCCCCTCATGGCGGCAAGCGACAAGAGCCCCGCCTGATAGCCGAAGCCGCGCGCGAGCTCGGCCTCGCCGACCGCCTGGATGGTGCGTCCGGCGAGGCCGGCGATCATGATCGGTGGTTGCGCTGCCCATTCGCGCGCGGTCTCGATGGCGAGCTCGAGCACCGGCCGGTAGAGCCCGGCGTCGCGAATGGCGAACTGGGTGGTGTGCACGCCGACCGCGAGCCCTCCCGCGCCGGCATCGAGATAGTAGCGGGTGCGCGCCCGCTGGCGGTGCCGGTCGAGGCGGCGATTCTCGTCCAGCGCCAGGGGATGCGCCGGGATCACGACGCCGCGGCGCAGCGCGGCGAGCGCCTGCGCGGGCCAGTCCGTCCACCGCAAACCCATCTGATCGCTCTTGAGGTAACCGCTTGGTTGCAATGTGCCGAACCGTGCCCGGGCCTGTCAACGCGTGGCGCGGATGGCGTGGAGGATCATGTCGACATTGTGCCGCCGGCGCCGCCGGCACGCCGCCGCGGTGCCGAGATCGCGCCCGAAGATGGTAGACAGGGTAAAATTGTTGGAGAGATAGAAGAAGCCGACCGCCGCGATGGTGATGTAGAGCTCAACCGGATCGAGCCCGCGGCGGAATACGCCCTGGGCGACGCCGCGGCGCAGGACGTCGGCGATCGTGGCCACCAGCGGGCTGTGCAGCTCGCGGATCCTTCTCGATTTGCGCAGATGCCGGGCGCGATGCAGGTTCTCATTGGTGATCAGGCTGATCAGCTCGGGATGTTTTCGCGCATAGTCGAAGCTGAACTCGACGAGGCGCCTGATCGCGGCTTCCGGCGCGAGGCCGCCGAGATCGAGCGTGCGCTCGGTCCCGCGCAAGTCCTCGTAGACCCATTCGAGCGCGGCGAGATAGAGCCCCTCCTTGCTGCCGAAATAGTGATAGATCATCCGCTTGTTGGCCCGCGCCCGGCCAGCGATGCGGTCGACCCGTGCGCCGGAGAGGCCGCGGGCGGAAAACTCCTGGCGGGCGCTTTCGAGGATCGCGTCGCGCGTGCGGCTGGGATCGCGCCGGGTGGCTGCACGAGTGGACCGCGCCAGCGGCTTCAATCCTGCGCCAGGCAATTGACAGCTCCGGGAGGCCGATCCTATCGTCCGGGTAACCAGGCAGTTACCAAAAACATCCAGCCGCGTCGAGCAGCGATCGCGGCGTGCACCTGTCCTGCTGGAGGCCGGCATGCGGCTCGTCGAAAAACTGGCGTTCTCGGCTGTAGTCGGCCTCGCGCTCGCGTCGTCGCCAGCGGCCGCCGAAAAGCTCACCTTCACGCTCAACTGGGTCGCCGGCGGCGATCACGCGCCCTACTACTACGCGCAGAAGCTGGGGCTGTACAAACAGGCCGGCATCGACGTCGACATCGAGACCGGCCGCGGCTCGGCGGCCTCGGCGCAGCGGGTGGGTGCCGGAACCTCGCAGCTCGGGCTGTCCGACATGGCGGGCGTCCTCTTGTTTCGCGGCAAGGGCGCCGATTTGGTCGGGCTGATGAACGTCTACGCCAACTCGCCCCAGGGCCTCTATTGGCTGAAGAGCTCCGGGATCAAGGGCGTGAAGGATTTTCCCGGCCGGAAGATCGGCAACCCGGCCGGCGACGGCGCCCGCACCATGTGGCCGGCGCTCGCCAAGGCCAGCGGCATCGACCCGGCCTCGGTGACCTGGGTCAATGTCGATGCCAATGCCAAGCTCAGCGCCCTGAAGGCGCATGCGATCGACGCCACCACGTCGTTCTTCAACCTACATCACGTGTTCGCCCGCGAGCTCGGGGACGACATGGGCTTTCTCGCCTGGAAGGACGCCGGGATCAATCTCTACGGCAACTCGATCATCGCCAACGGCGCCTGGCTCAAGGCCAACCGCGAGACGGCGGAAAAATTCGTCAGGATCACGCAAAAGGCGTTTGCCGATTGTGTGAAGGCGCCGGAGCCGTGCATCCGCGCCCTGGTCGAGGCCAACGGCGCGCTGCTCTACGACAACGAGCTCCTCAACTGGCACCTCGTCACCATCCTGATGAGCGACGACATCTCGCGCACCGCGGCGCTCGGCTGGCACGACGATGCCCGCATGGCAGCCGACTACAAGCTGGTCGACGAGTATTTGCACATGGAGAAGCCGTACGACGTGAAGACGGCCTATACCAACGATTTTCTCGACAAGGCGGTGAAGATGCCGCCGATCAATCCGCCGAAGCTTTATTGATCACGGGCGACGGCGGTTGTACGGCGGCCGCGAGCGTCGCTTTCCGAGCTCGTCCGCGAAAATTGACAGGCCCGAGGGGTCGACCCTATCGTCCGGCAACGAGCCAGCGGTGCGAACCTCTGCGCCGATGAATCCATGACCTGCCACCGATCAGCCCGCCGGAGTCGTATTGAGCCCGCCGCACGACGAAATGGAGCATGGCCTCGACGACGGGCGATCGGGCCGTTTCGTGTACGTCATGGCGCATCCGGGCCATGAGCTGCTGCTGCATCATTGGATGGAACGCACGCGTCCCGTGGTCGTCGCTCTCACCGATGGCTCGGCAGCGCGCGGCGTCGACCGCAGGGCGTCATCGGAACGCACGATCCGTCTGGCGGGCGCCGAGATCGGCCCGATCTTCGGCGCCATGCCCGATCGAGATTGGTATGATGCCATTCTCGGCCGGGATCTGCGGCCTTTCCGGCAGGCCAGCGAGCGGATCTCGGAACTCTGCATCGAGCGCGATATCACCATGCTGGTGGTGGACCCGGTGGAATTCTTCAACCCAGTGCATGATCTGTGTGCGGCGGTCGGGCAGCAAGTTGCCAGCATCTTGAGGAGGCACGGAGCATCGCCGAGCCTCTTCGACTACGAGATCGAGCACCGGGGCGCCAGGCGCGTCAAGCCCAAATGGACCTTGACGCTGGACGCCGACGCCATCGAGCGCAAGCTCGCGGCAGCCGGGCAATATCGCGAGCTGGCGGAGGAGGTCGAGCGGGTACGCGGCAAGTCGGACCCGACGGTCTATTCGGTCGAGCGGATTTTCGCGGTCGGTCCATCCATCGACTGGCCGCTCACGCTCGATCAGGAACCCCATTACGAGCGTGTCGGACGCGAGCGGGTCGCGAACGGGACGTATAGCCGACTGATCACCTATCGGGAGCACGTGCGTCCGCTCGCCCTGGCGCTTGCGGGCGAACCAATCTCGTCTCCATCCTGAGGGTCCGGCGTCGTGCGGGTGCTCATCACCAATTGCGCGCTTCGCGACAAGAGCGGCACCGAGGTGGTCACCTCGGAGCTGGCGCGCGGGCTCGCCGCCCGGGGGCATCGGGTGGCGGTGTTCGCTCCCGTGCTCGGCCGTCTCGCCGATGCGCTCCGCCAGGACGGCATCGTGGTCACCGATCGGATCGAGGACGTGCCGTGGACGCCGGACATCATCCACGGGCATCACAACATGGTTCTGGCGGCGGCCCTCGCACGCTTTGCCGCCGTACCGTCGCTCTTCGTCTGTCACTCCTCGACGCACTGGTTCGACGGCGCGCCGCTGCTCCGGCGCATCGGCCGGTTTCTGGCGGTCGATGAGGCCTGCCGGGCCCGCATCCGGTCGGAGACAGCCGGCCTCGGCGCAACAATCGATCTGCTGCCCAATGCGGTTGACCTCCAGGCATTCAAGCCGAGACGCCCGCTTCCGGCCCGGCCGGCACGCGGTCTGCTTCTCACCAAGAATACCGGACATGTCGATGCGGTGCGCGAGGCGGCTGGCCGGTCCGGCCTCGCATTGGACGAGCTCGGCTGGCCGCTCGGCCGTATCGTCGATGATCTGCACGCAAGGCTCGGGGACTACGACGTGGTGTTCGCGACGGCACGCATGGCGCTGGAAGCCATGGCGGTCGGATGCGCCGTGGTGGTGGTCGACGGACGCGGCTTGGCGGGACTCGCCACGTCGCCGGTCGTCGATCAGTGGCGAGCGTACAATTTCGGTCTGCGTCTGCTGACACGGCCTCCGACCGTCGATGCTCTCCTGGCGGAAATCGCCCGCTACGACCCGCAGGATGCCGCAAGAGTCTCCGGCCGGATACGCGAGACGGCACCTCTGTCCGGCTATCTCGATCAGGTCGAAGCCATCCACCGCGAGGTCGCCGGCGCGGGCTATGCGTGCGAACCGGAACGGGATGGCCGCGAGTTAAGTGCTTTTCTCGCCGCCTGGATGCGCCGCCTCAGCGACACGATCGTGCCCGAATATGTCGACTCCATCACGGCGGAACGTGACGCCCTGGTGTCCGCGGCCGAGACGATGCGAGCGCAAGCCGCCTCACTGGCGACGCAAGCCGCCTCACTGGCGGAACAATTGACGCTTCTCGAACGGACCGCGGAGGAGCGACGTCTGTTGATCGAGAAACTGCTTCAGGTCGTCGAGGACCAACGGTTGCGCCATCTTGTCAATCCCTTCCGGCTACTCAACCGAATTCGGGCCCGACGACGGCGAACGTGCGTACCGGATCGTCGAAGCTCCGGGGGCGGCGATGGAGCATCCGGGTGAACGGGCGCTGTTGCGCGAAGCCGGAGGCGGTCAGCATCGCCGCAATATCGATCTTGTCGTCCGCGACATCGATGTAGACCGGACCACTGATGCTTGCCAGCGCCCGCGACAGCAGGGCCCCGGCGACGTCCTCGTCCTCGGCGATCAGCGGACCGAGCTGGGCCGCCGAACGCCCGTCACGTCCGAGCAGGAAGCCGACGATCCCGCTTCCTCGTCTGACGCAAAGCTCGGCCTCGGGCAAACGGCCGCGCAGGCGGGCGAGCAGAGCGCCGCGGTCGGCGCCAAACACCTCGGCGTCGTGTCGCAGCAGTGCGGGCCAGACGGCATCGTCGATAGGCTCGACGACGAGCCCGTCGCGGCGCGATGGCGTATTCGACACCGGCGCTGCTTGGCCCGCCCAACGGTGAAATCCCCAACTCTCCTTGAAACCGAGGGTGCGGTAGATCGGGCGGCCGGCCGGCGTGGCGTCGAGCACCGGCACCAGGTTTCTTGCCACCAGATCGTCGATGCAGCGGCGCAGCAATCCTGTGGCGAGGCCGCGGCGGCGGTAGTCGCCCGCGACCAGCACCATGCTGATCCAGGCAAACCGGTCGCCGTAGGGCAGCGTCGCCGCGGTCGCCACCAGGCGGCCATTCCCACTGCGCACCGCGTAGACCGTTCCGAAATCCATGAAGACCCGCCAGTCGGCGGCGACCTGGTTCCAGCCGGCCTCGGCGACCAGCGCCTGGGCACCGTCGAACTCGTCCTCGCGTAGGCGCGAGACGGCGAGCGGCGGATCAGAAGGCGCCGTCACGCTGGTCATATTTGGTGTCCTTGCCGATGCTGGGGAGGCCGCGCGCCACCCAGTCCGCCGTCCAGTCGATCAGCCGCGCCAGCGGCACGCGCGGATAGCCGAACAGGCGCATCGCCTGCGCGGTGTTGACCAGCCAGGCATCGGCCGCCTCGCTGCCGGAGAATTTTGGCACCTTGCCGAGGCGCCGGCCGAATTCCTCCGCCAGCCAGCGGATGCTGATGGTTTCCGGTCCGCTGACATTGAGCGGGCTCGACGGCACGGTGCAGTGGCGAAGGGCGCGCAGCACGAATGCGTTGGCGTCGCCCTGCCAGATCACGTTGACGTGGCCCATCGCCAGATCGATCGTCTCGCCGCACTGCACCCGGCGCGCCACGTCGTGCAGCACGCCGTAGCGCATGTCGATCGCGTAGTTGAGGCGGATGATGCGGCCGGGCGTGCGGCGCGTGCGGGAAAAATACTGGAACATCGCCTCGCGGGCGACGCAGGAATTGGCGTAGGCGCCGGCCGGCGGCATCGCCGGCGTCTCCTCGGTGGCGCCGCCGTGGCGGACGTCGACATAGGGATAAACACAGCCGGTCGAGTAGGCGACGATGCGCGAGGCGGCAAGGGCCTCGGCGACCAGCGCCGGGACGTGGGCGTTCATCGCCCAGGTGAGATCGATCTCGCCCGAGGCGCCGAACTTGCGGCCCGCCATGAACACCACGTTGGGGCATTTCGGCAGCGCCTCGACCTGCCGGCGGTCGAGAAGGTCGGCGGCGATGCACTCGATGCCCCAGGCGCTGAGCTTCTCGCGCAGGCCCGGCTCGCTGAAGCGCGCGACGCCGATGACGCGTCTTGTCCGGCGCCGCCCGTTTCGCGAGCCGTGCCAGCGTCGGGCCGATCTTGCCGCCGACACCGAGAATGATGAGGTCGCCGGGGACCGCCGCGAGGTCGGCCACGACCTCGGGCGCCGGCGCGGTCATGACGTCCTCGAGGTGCTCGACGTCATGGAAGGCGTCGGGGAGGACGGGCGCGGTCTGCATGCTGCTCGATCTGCCGGCGCGAAGCGCGTTTTCGTAGGATGGGTTGAGCGGAACGCGAAACCCATCAATCTGATGGGCATCCCGCGTTGGGTTTCGCAAGAGCTCAACCCATCCTGCGACTTGACGGTGCCGCAAGTAACCAGTTGGATACTAGATCGCGGCGGCCCTTCCAGCAAGACATGCAAAACCATGAGCGATCCTCGCATCAGGACCACCGTGGTCGGCTCCTATCCGGTTCCCGACTGGCTGGTGGCGCTGCCCTCGGAGCAGGCGCTGGTGGATGCGACGCGCGTCGTGCTGCACACCCAGGAGCAGGCCGGCATCGACCTCGTCTGCGACGGCGAGCTCTACCGCTTCGACGTCAACCATCCCGAGACCAACGGGATGATCGAGTATTTCGTGCGGCCGATGGCCGGCATGCGCACGGCGATCGCCTTCGACGAGCTCGTCGCCTACCGCGCCCAGCGCGGCATGGGTTTTCGCACCCGACCGCCTGCGGTGGTCGATGGTGCGGTCGGCTCGGGCACCCTCGATCTGCCGGGCGCCTGCACCCGCGCCAAGCGCCTCGCCACGCGGCCGCTGAAATTCACCGTCACCGGCCCGCACATGCTGGCAAAGACGGTGATCGACCGGCACTACCGCAGCCTGCCCGACCTCGCCATGGCGATCGCCGACGCGCTCGCCGAGCAGGTCGCCCATCTCGATGCCGACGTGGTGCAGATCGACGAGGCGAACCTGCCGGGCAATCCCGACGAATGGGTGTGGGCGGCCGCGGCGGCGAACCGCGTGCTCGATGCCGTGAGGACGGTGCCCGCCGTGCATCTGTGCTTCGGCAATTACGGCGGCCAGTCGATCCAGAAGGGCACCTGGGCAAGGCTGATCGACTATCTCAACGCGCTGCATGTCGACCACGTGGTGATGGAGACCGCGCACCGGCCGGCCGAGGAGATTTCCGCATTCCGCGATCTGCGTCCGGAGATCGGCCTCGGGCTGGGCGTCGTCGACGTCAAGTCGACCGAGATCGAGACCGCCGACGCGATCGCCCGCGCGCTCGAGCGCGCCGAGACCCTGCTCGGTCCGGGGCGCATCAAATACATCCATCCGGACTGCGGATTCTGGATGCTCAAGCGCGGCATCGCCGACGGAAAAATCCGCGCGCTGGTCGCGGGCCGGGACCGCTACGAGGGGCGCGAGACCATCGCCTGACGCCTCACCGAAGACGATCTGCCTCAGTCTGGGATCTATATACAGTCCGCTCGCCTGGAACCCCGAGCGGCGCGCAGGGGCCAGGGTGATCCATACCATAAAAGTCGCGAAACGACCCGAAATGCTTGGAGCCTCCAAATTTTTCGCGTACTCTTCCGCCTCAAACCAAGTGGAGCGGGCATGCGGCGCGCGGACGAGCCAATTACACAGTGGGTCCCGATCATCGGTCGGTGGAACATTGCAAACGGCAAGGTAACCTACCTTGGCCCCTCTTCCACGCAGGAGCCCCACTTCCCGTACGGCATATGTCTATCGGAAGTCAATGTCTCGGAGGCCGACGTTCGTTTCAGCGTGATTCCACCAATAGCCGCCTCGAACGATTCGCGCCGGACGTCTGGTAGACTTCTTTTGGGATTTCGGTCGACAGCTGACGAGTATTTTTTGATAGGTGCCGGCGGACATAGTTACGCATATACTTTAGTCAGATTTGACCCGGCTTCAGGCTGGGCGCCTGTGGTCGGAATCGGAACCGATAACAGTCTGGACAGCCGCCGCTTGCTCAAGCTGGAGGTACACTTCCATGCTCAACAGATAGTGCTCAAAGATGACGGCGTACGCATTTTTGAACATACCCTGCGATATCCGCTGCCGGAGGGCCAACTTGGCCTGTTCGCGTGGGGCGACGGACCCGTGAGTTTCATGGATGTCTCGCTTTGCCGCTCGTCATTACATGGTGATGAGGAAGTTGCCACACAACCTCTGATTTCCACGATCGCAGATGGTGCCGATGAGTTTGGTGGATTGAGTCCCATGGTGCTAATTCGTAAACGAATTTCCGAATTAGAACGATTCGACCCTCGACTAATGGTAGAACCTAGGCCACCTCAATTGGAGGCGCTTTCAAAGTCAATTGACCGAACCCTGAGAAAGGTATTTGGAAGTAATACTTCTGACTATCGCGCATTCAAGGTCGCAGCGGAGCTTCAATGGAGTCCAACATATTCTCTATCTCGGAACAACAAGGTACCTTTATCGTCATATCAAGATGGAGTGGCCGAAAAGCGTAGACGATCCCTGACTCTTCTTGGGACCGTTTCCGAACAATTAGAGGAAGATTTATTAAGACAAGCCAGATCCGAGCGGATCTCTGAAAATAGCCAACGTACCCGCATGGGAAGCGTCTTCATCGGGCATGGCCACTCCGAAGCATGGCGCGACCTGAAGGATTTCATCACCGACCGACTGAAGCTACGATATGATGAATATAACGCAGAGTCGGTGGCGGGAGTTCCAAATGCCACGCGGCTATCTGATATGCTAAATCGCGCATCTTTTGCTCTGCTAGTCCTCACTGCCGAGGACGAGCAGATCGGCGGTGAGATGCGAGCTAGGGTGAATGTAATTCATGAACTTGGGTTATTCCAAGGACGGCTCGGCTTCCAGAAGGCAATTGTCCTCCTTGAGGAGGGTTGCCAGGAGTTCTCGAACATTGCAGGTATTGGCCACATTAGGTTCCCACCCGGACAGATCCGCGCAACGTTTGAGGAAATCCGTCGAGTTCTAGAACGTGAGGGAATAATTCAAAACTAGCATAATAATCCAGATCGAAGTCCGCCCATCGCCTGACGCCTCACCACCTGACGCGGCTCACCGCCTGAGCCGCACCACCGTCATGCTCGACTCGTCGCTCTTCGGCCGCGGGTCGACGACCTTCTGGCCGGTCACCATGTACTGCACCAACTCGGCGATATTCGTCGCGTGGTCGCCCATGCGCTCGAGATTCTTGGCGCACAGCATCAGGTGGGTGCAGTAGCCGATGCTGCGCGGGTCCTCCATCATGTAGGTGAGCAGCTCGCGGAACAGCGACGTGTGCAGGTGGTCGATCTCCTCGTCCCCGGTCCACACTGCCTGCGCCTTGGCGGCATCGCGCTGGGCGAAGCTTTCCAGCACCGATCGCAGCTGCTTGCGCACCTGGCTCGCCATGTACTCAATCCGGCGGATCCCGCCCTGGGGCCCCTGCCCCTGCATCTCGCCGACGCGCCGGGCGATGTTCTTGGCGAGATCGCCGAAGCGCTCGAGCTCGTTGGCGATGCGGAAGCTGACGACGAGCTCGCGCAAGTCGACCGCCATGGGCTGGCGCCGCGCGATGGTCTCGATCGACCTTTCCTCGACGCTGCGGCGGATCGCGTCGATCCGCGGATCGAGCGCGATGACGCTGCGGGCGAGCTCGATGTCGCGCCGGGCGAGCGCCACCACCGCGTCGGTGACCGCGCGGGCGGCGAGCCCGCCCATCTCGGCGATATCCGACCTGAGCCCGTTGAGGTCGGCATCGAAGGCCGTCGAGGTGTGGTCGATCATGTCTGCTCGCTCCGCACTGCCCGATTGCGGGAGCGTCCGGCCTCACGGGCTCAGACGCCCTTTCGTCCATATTGGGCTGGCATGGCGGGCAATTGCAACCATCGCGGATAGCGGCACGATGAGGTCGAGCACCGCCTCAGTCCGGGACTGTTCGCCTGCATTGCCGTGTTATGCTGGTCCTGGGGAAGCGGCGTTCATCCAGGAGAGGCTCGATGCATCCGCACCGGCTCGTCGCCCTGCTCTGTGTCGCATGCTTGTACCCAGCCGGTCTGGCCCGCGGACAGCCTGCCGCGTCGGACAAGGTGCTCACCGGCAAGGCGGCCTTCGGGGACTGGCGCAGCGACGAGCCCGGCCGGCGCCGCCTGATCACGCTGCGCGATCTCCCCCCACCCTACGCGACACGCTCGGCCAGCAGCTTCAGTCAGGAGGTACGGCGGCCGCGCGACGCCCAGCCGAAGGTGCCGCCCGGATTCGCGATCCGGCCTTTCGCCAGCGGGCTCGAGCAGCCGCGCACCCTGCGTACGGCGCCGAACGGCGACATTTTTGTCGCCGAGAGCAGCGCCGGCCGCATCAAGGTGCTGCGCCCGGCCGACGGCGGCGCCGGCGCCGCAAGGACCGAGGTTTTTGCCTCGGGTCTGCGCGCGCCGTTCGGCATCGCGTTCTATCCGCTCGGCGATAATCCCCAATGGGTCTACGTGGCGAACACCAACTCGGTCGTGCGCTTCCCCTATTCGGTCGGCGACATGAAGGCGCGCGGCAAGCCCGAGACCGTGGTGCCAAACATTCCCGGTGGGGGCGGCCACTGGACCCGCGACCTCGCGTTCTCGCTCGACGGCACAAAAATGTTCGTGTCGGTCGGCTCGGCGTCGAATGCGGCGGAAGGCATGCGGCCGCTCGATCCGGCGGCGATGCAGCGCTTCGAGGCCGAGCACGGGATCGGCGCCTCGCTCGGCAGCGAGACCGAGCGGGCCGACGTCCTGGTGTTCGACCCGCAGGGCGGCCAGCGCAAGATTTTTGCCACCGGCATCCGCAACTGCGTCGGCCTCGCGGTGCAGCCGGGCAGCGGCGACCTGTGGTGCTCGACCAACGAGCGCGACGGGCTCGGCGACGATCTCCCGCCGGACTATGTGACGCGCGTGCGGGAGGGAGGGTTCTACGGATGGCCCTGGTACTACATCGGCGGCAACGAGGATCCCCGGCACAAGGGCGAGCGGCCGGACCTCAAGGGCAAGGCGATCGTGCCTGACGTGCTGATCCAGGCGCATTCGGCCTCGCTCGGCCTCACCTTCTATCAGGGCAGGCAATTTCCGCCGGACTATCTGGGCAGCGCCTTTGCGGCCGAGCACGGCTCGTGGAATCGCGCCAAGCGCACCGGCTACAAGGTCATCCGCATCATCCTGAAGGACGGGGTGCCGACCGGCGAGTACGAGGATTTCGTCACCGGGTTCGTGGTGAACGACCAGAGCGTCTGGGGGCGGCCGGTCGGCGTCACCACGGCGGCCGACGGGTCGCTGCTGATCTCCGAGGACGCCAACGGCACGATCTGGCGGGTGTCGTACGAGCGCGCACAGTAGGGTGAGACTCATCGGCCGCGGTGCGACGTCCGGCATGATGGATATTCTCGAGGCCCCTCGTGGAGCCGGGAATTTGCCGAGGTAGCATCGTGATGCAAGGTCGTGGCCAAGTCAGTGTAGATCGAGCCACCTGCAGGGCCTCCTTATGCCGTCGGCGGCGCGTCTGGCTGAATTTACGTTCCTCCCGTTGCAATGCCCCGGTTCAAGCTCCAGAGCTTTTCGAACTCCTCGAGGAATGCCTGATGCAGTTGAGATCCTGACGGAAACTGCTGAAGGGGACTATCAGCCGTACCTCGGGAAAACATGTATTGGAGAACAAGAGCTGTCCGCTCTGTTATGATCAGTTGGAAGTGTGGGAGCCCCTTGACGAGGCGCCTAACTTCGAAGACAGGCACATTCTTTGCTGCAATGTCCTGAAAATATTGCGCCATTCTTACGGTTTCTCGTTTTACTGCTTCAAGGTCTTCTGATGGCAAATCGGTGTTGATCATGGCGGCCAAACCTGGATTATTGGCCTCCATAATCAGTATTCTCGTCGGGATTCCTCTTGCAGCCAGATGATGAAGGACTCGTTGGCCGTCCTGTGATGCCCACACCTTCAATGAGACACCCATCAGACAACAGTATTTATCTGCATCTTCCACGACTTCGTGATAACGAGGAGCATCACCGAACTCTTCCGACCGAGCATTTATAAGATAGGATCGAAAGCCGTCCGACTTCGAGACAATCTTGCCTCGCAGAAGCCTTGGCGGCTTGTATTCGGTGGCGAGCACCCGTGTGATCTGGTCCTTCAGAACCGGTATCCACCTGTCAGTCTTAATGCTTTTTGGCTTCAGGTCGTATTCAATCAGGCGATAATCCTTCACATCGAAGGGAATAATCTCGCCGGACATTTTCAGTAGTACCACCGGTCGTTCGGCGGCTTGCGCAATTGCCAGCTCGTAGAAAACATTCGGATTGTGGCCGCTGAGGTCAGCGATACATAAATCATAGTTGAGAATCGCGGCAATCATTTGGTCGGTGATCAATCCAGGTTCCGCGAGCTTGTCTGATCGAACGGCCTCAATTCCCAAGTCCTTGAGTGCGGGCTCGATGATGTAGTCGAGCACAGCATCGGCCTGCTCGCGAACATCGCTGCCGGCTGGACCGATCGGGCTAATCACGAAGCATTTCTTCATGAAAGAAACCGTACTCGAAGCTCGTCAGGTTTGGTCCTGACCTATAGGTGGAAGGCTATCATATGCTGCCCTCCAGCCCACACGAAATAGTCCATCGCGAGTCCGCACCCATGGCCCATCTCAGAGTTTTGCCTTGGAGCCCCGTTCTGGTGAACTCTCGTTCCTGTTTTGTCCGATCGACGACTCGTCATGGGGGAGCGCTCTCGTTGGGAGCCGGCCTGATGTCGATCATGGCGCGGGCGAACCGGGACCTAGGAGCGACAAGAGTGCACACCGTTGATTCCGTCAGTTAGTGCGCACCACCGGCACGGTCCTCGGCTGCCTCGAAGTCGGCGGTCGCACGCGCTTCTAGTTAGCCGTGGCCTACTGACGCAGCGGGATGCGGTTGCTCCTCGTCCCCCTTCAACCGCACTTACAGGAAACTTTACTCTTTCGCTCTGGCTGACGCGCGCGGTGCTGCAGCGGCCCCGGGTGGAGCATGTTCAAGGTCGAGCCGCTCGATGGCTGGTATTGGATCACAGGCGACGCCGACGGCGGCGACTGGCTGATGACGCCAGGGCGCCGCGGCACCCGCCAGCACGGCGTCGCAGCCACCGGCCATGTCTGGTTCTACGATGAGCGCACCGAGCTGCACATCTTCAACGCACCGGAGCGTCGGCCGGTCGCGACCCTGGCGGTCGGCAGCCGGGAGCATTTCGGACGCGACTACCGGATCAGCCTGAGCCTGAAGGTGCCCCGTGGCCAGCACCGCTCGCGCCGGGAGGGACCATATCGACCGTCGAGCGCCATCAGTCGATTTGACCCGACAAGCGCTTTGCGCCTTCCCAATAGAACTCCCGAGTAACGGCTTTTTCGCATGCAAGTGCCGCCGGGCTGGTCGCGGCATATCGACGGCAGCGTTCGCGATACGGCTCCTCGGTCCGCGGCAGGCCCGGTCGATGCTCCAACAGATCCCGCTCACGCCTGGTCAAGTACTCTCCCTTGTCCGAGACGATGCTGAACAGCCGGCCGACCGTCTCCCTGGAAACCCCCATTTCCAGCAAATAGCCCTCAATATTCCCCTGATCATCTGCGACCTGCCCGGTCATCCCCGAGCCCAGCGGATCATCCGCCTTGAACGCCCCGCGACGTATCTGAATTGCGCCTCCGATCCTCGTCGCCCCTGCTGCCCAGATCAGGAAGCATTCGTCCAGACAGGTACATCGCCGATCGCCTCGATCCAGCCAAGGTTTGTATTCAAGAGCAGTTGCCCGGCCATCGGCCGCATAGATGCGGCAGATGTGGTCCTGGATGATCGGTATCAGCTCCGGGGCAACCGTGCCCAGATGCATGATGCGAATCATTCGTCCGATCCCCATGGCAGGCAGCACCCGCCCCCCGGGAGAATACACCGAGACATTGATTATTTGCTGTTGTCGGTGGATCGCATCGACCAGCATGGTCTTGAATTTGATATCGTCGCCATCGTCGATACGGCCGACGATTTGAATCCACAGCTGCCCGACATCATCCTTGGACAAGCTCAATTCCGCCGCGTTTGCGCTCAAGGGCAGGAGCGCGCCGGCGAAAACGACCAACGAGCGGAGCGCTCGCAAGAACCGTCGCCAGGCGGCGGCACCGACGGCCGAATGAAGAGACCGACGACGAGGAACCTTCATCGCCTTTCCTCTGGAAACGCCTCCTCACAGCCGATAGACGCGCGCGGCGGTGCCGTGGAACAAGGCGGCGCGCTCGGCGGCGGAATAGCCCTTGCTGAAGCGCTTGAACGAGTTCCACAGCACCGTATAGCTGCAGCTCAGCTTGTCGACCGGAAAATTCGACTCGAACATGCAGCGATCGGCGCCGAAGCGATCGATCGTGTGCTCGAAGTAGCGGCGCGTCGCCTGCGCCAGCTCGGCGCTCGTCGGAGGCCGAGGCTTGTGCTCCCAGCCATACCCGTTGACCTCCATGTTCAACCCGCCGAGCTTCGCCACCACGTTCGGGCACCGCGCCAGCTCGTCCACCTGCGTCTGCCAAAAGGCGAAGACCTCGTCGGCCTTGCCCGCATAAGGACCCACTCCGATCGGACCGCCGAAATGGTCGAGAACGATCACCGTGTCCGGGAACGCCCTGGCGAGGCTGGTTGCGTCCTTGATCTGGGTGTGCGCGCACCACACCTCGAAGCTGAGCTTGCGCGGAGCCAGATGCCGAAAACCCGCGCGAAAATCGTCGCGCAGCAGCAGGCCCTCGGGCGGGTTCGTCCGGTGGTTCTGGATCTCGGGACTTTCGTGCCAGAATGCCCCGCGCCGGATGCCGCGAAACCGGCCGCCCCCGGCGGCGATCTGCGCGTCCAGCACATCGGCGGCGGCGGCGCCCAGCCGCAGGTCGACGGTGCCGACTATGCCGGCAGCGATCCGGGCCTTGCCATAGCTCCCGGACGCGCTCATCGCGGCAATCCCGTTGACGAACTCGGTCTCGCCGACGCATCGATAGGCCTCGGGTCCGTCCGCCTTGAACATCGCCCCGCATTCGATGAACACGGTGGAGACGACATTGTGCCCGCCGTTGAGATCATCGAGGATCTCGTCGAGCAGGTAGCGCTCCTGCACGGCGCCGTGGCGAAAGTCCCAAAGATGATGATGCGGATCACAGATCGGAAGATCGGGCTCCAGCGCCTCCTCCGTCAGATTGGCGAGCCAGCCTTGGTTCCTCGATTGCGCGACCACGGACGACCTCCCGTTATTTTTCCTGACGGATGATTCTATCGAGGTGCTCCCTACGCCCGTCCGGGCCGCTCCAGCAACCCCTTCTCCAGCATCACGTGGATGCCCTTGGAGCCGTTCACCACCTGGGTGACCCTGAGATCGGCGGCGAGGCTGCACAGCGTATAGGCCTCCTCGCGGGTGATGCCGGTGCGAGCGACGATCAGCTTGATCATGTCGCGCAGCGCCACCACCACGCAGTCGTCGAGGTCGGGGTCGAACGCCATGGTGACGACGTGGGTCGGGGTCTCCGCGTAGGGCAGGTCGAGGCGCATGTCGTCGCGCAGGATGAGCTCGAAAGTGCCGACGAGGCCGGTCTCGATCGCCGTGATGCACACCTCGCCGTCGCCCTGGGCGGCATGGCCGTCGCCCACCGAGAACAGCGCGCCGTCGACCTGGATCGGCAGAAACAGCGTGGTGCCGGCGACCAGCTCCTTGTTGTCGAGGTTGCCACCGTTGCGCCGGGGAGGAAGCGTGCTCACCATGCCCCAGGCGGCGGGCGGCGCCACCGCCATCACGCCGAAGAATGGTTTGAGCGGCAGCTCGAGCCCCCACGGCAGCCGCCCGGTCATCTGGTTGCGGGACAGCGGGATGTGCATCACCCGCTTGTCGGGGAAATCGTCGGGCAGCGCCCCGGCGAGCGGGCGCACCACGTTGTAGCCCCAGTCATAAAACAGCTCGATCGCCTTGATGCGGACCTCGAGCACCTGGCCGGCCTTGGCACCCCTCACCGCCACCGGCCCGGTGCAGATATGCCCGGGGAGTTTTTGCTGCACCTTGGCGTGGATCGCCTTCAGCACCGGCGGCACCTCGAGCGGCGGCTTCGGCATCACGTCGGGGGTGCCGGAGACGGTGGAGATGACGACGGTGTCGCCGCTCTCCACGGTGACCAGCGGGGAAAGGGCCGCGTCGAAATAACCCCAGTGGACGGTGTCAGGTGCGGCATCGAGCCGGTGCTGGGCCATCTTGGTTCTCCTGGAGGATCGATTGTCTGGCGGTCAGGCGCGGGCGCGGCCGGTCGCTTCGCGGTCGACCGAGCCGTCGGGGGCGAGCACGACGCCGTAGTCCTGCTCGGCGCTGCGCGTCGAGATCAAACCGTCGGCGACGTCGGCGGCGACCAGCTCCGGGTCGCGCCGCCGCGGCTCGCCGTGGCCGCCGCCGCCCGGAAGCTCCAGGCGGATGGTGTCGCCCGGCGGTACTGTCTGCCTGCCCTTGGGCCGGATGTTTCGCCCCGAGAGGAGCCCCACCCGCCCGGCGCCGCCGGGGCCCCCGCCCTGGCGCCCGCGCGGCGGATGGTGCACCCGCTCGAAGTTGCACAACAGGTTGATCGGCATTCCGTCGGCGCCGGAAATCTCGATCACCTGGCCGAGGCCGCCGCGAAACGCGCCGGCGCCGCCGGAACCTTCGCGGAACTCGCGGCGGCGAAACACCACCGGCGCGATGGTCTCGGTCGCCTCCACGGGAATGGTGCGCACGCCGCTCGGAAAGGCGGTGACGCTGAGCCCGTCCTTGTCGGGCCGGGCGCCGGCGCCGCCGCAATGAAAAATGACGGTGCTCCAGCTCGGCACGTCGGCGGGGTCGACGCCGTCGGGCAGCTCGTCGACGATCGAGCCGCCGCCGTTGATTTGCGGGTTCCACAGCGCCGAGGCGCCCTCGGAGGGGACGCCGCCGGGGAGAATCTGCTCCAGGCAGCCGAACACCAGGTCGGGCAGCATGTGGCCGACGGTGTGGCGCGCCGCCACCGCGAACGGCCGGTCGACGTTGAGGACGCAGCCCTGCGGCGCGCTCACCGTGACGGTGGACAGCGAGCCCGCATTGTTCGGCACCTCCGGCGCCACCAGGCACTTCACCCCGAAGGCGGTGTAGGCCAGCGTATAATTGAGCACCACGTTGATGCCGTGGGTGCTGGCCGGCGAGGTGCCGGCAAAGTCGACATGGATGCCGTCGTCGGAGACCGTCATGGCGGCGGCCAGCCGCAGCGGCTTGTCGTAGCCGTCCATCACAAGGTCGTTCTTCCAGGTGCCGTGCGGCAGCGCGCGGATCGCCGCCAGCATGGCGTCGCGAGAAGTCTCGACGATCTCGTCGCCGAGCGTCTCGACGTGGGCGATCTCGAACTCGCGCATCATCTCGACCAGCCGGCGCCCGCCCTCGTCGTTGCAGGCGGCGAGCGCATAGATGTCGCCCTCGACCTGCAGCGGCTCGCGCACGTTGGCGCGCACGATGCGCAGCAGGTCCTCGTTCATGACGCCTTCGCGGGCCAGCGGCATGATGGGGATCGCCAGGCCCTCCTCGAACACCTGGCGGCCGTCCGGCCCCATGCCGAGGCCGCCGATATCCACCACGTGAACGGTGGCGGCGAACAGGCCGACGGCGCGGCCGTCGAGAAACGTCGGCGTCACCACGGTGAGGTCGTGGAGGTGGCCGCAGGTCAGCCACGGATCGTTGGTGATGTAGTGGTCGCCCGGCCGCATGGTGGCGAGCGGATGGGCGGCGAGGAAATGCACGACCGCGTTGGCCATCGAGTTGACGTGGCCGGGGGTGCCGGTGACGGCCTGCGCCAGCATGCGGCCGCGGGCGTCGAAGATGCCGGCGGAGAGATCGCCGGCCTCGCGCACCGAGGTGCTGAACGCGGTGCGGACCAGGGTCTGCGCCTGCTCCTCCACCACCGCCACCAGGCGGCTCCACATGATTTGCGTTCTTATCTGGGACAGCGCGGCATTGGGGCGGGCGATCATGCGGGGAGCATAGCCGTCCGGCCAGGCGCTGTCATGCCGTAGGGTGGGCAAAATCGATGCGCGAACGGCGCGTCACACCCGAACCGCGCGTACGATTTTGCCCACGCGGTCACACCGGGCGCCGGACCGCGTGGGCAAATCGCCGGCACCGCATCACCAAATATCACCCGCCGTGCCCGGCGATTTGCCCACCCTACTCAATCTCAGCGGTAGGTGCGGTACGGCCGGTAGACGCGCTCATAGGCCAGCGCCGGGTTGGGCGAGCACGAGCCGCCGGCGCCGCGCACCGAGTCCAGGCACTGCTGGAAGGTGTGATAGCCGCAATTGGTGTAGCCGCCGCGGCCGCCGGCCTGGGCGCACCACGGGCCGTCGGCCAGGGCCACGGTGCCGCTGCCGAGGGAGGCAAGGGTGAGCGTGCCCAGCGCGAGGGCGATCTTGAGGAAGGTACGGGACGTGATCATGAGGGTTCTCCAGGCGATGGGATGGTTTCCGTGCTCTGTCGCCACGGGCCCGACGTGGGTTCATCGATCCAGCTTTGGAACCGCCACGATCACGCATTCGTCATCCGCGGCGCGCATGGCGGCCGATGCGATGACCGGCTCGCGACCGTGCGCCGCTCAGGACGTCCGCCGGCGAAGCTCGATATAGCCGAACCCGTTCACCACGGCGTCGAAGGCGGGGCTGACCACCGTCGAGGTCTCGTCCTCGGTGATGATCGCCGGCCCGGCGATTTCCGCACCGGGCTTGAGCTCCGCCCGGCGATGGACGGCGGCCTCGATCTCCTCGCCGGTCATCGGATCGAAGATTCTTCGGCTGCCGTCGGGCTCGGGCACATGGCGCGCAACGGCCTGGGGCTGCTCGACCGGCACCGCGACGGGAGCGCTGAGCGACAGCGCCCAGCTCACCACCTCGATGTCGGCACCCGGGACGATGCGGCTGTAGAGCGCCCGGTAGGCGGCCGAAAAGGCCTGCGCGAACACCTCGACATCGCCGGCCTCGTAACGACGGGCGGGCAGCGGCACCATCACCTCGTGGCCCTGGCCGCGATAGCGCATGAAGGCGTGGCGCGCCTCCTCGAGCGCAGCGTCGGGCGCGCCCAGGCGGACGATCGCCTCGGCCTCCGCCCGCATCCCGGCGAACAGCGCGTTGATCTCAGGCGCCGCGAATGCCGAGAGCCGCTGCAGGCGGCTGCGCACGATCTCGTAGGCGATGGGTGCGCGCAGAAAACCGATCGCCGAGCCGACGCCGGCGCTGGAGGGAACGAGCACGCGGTCGATCCCGAGCTTTTCGGCGACGCGGGCGGCATGCAGCGGCGCGGCGCCGCCGAAGGCGATGAGCACGCGGTTGCCGACGTCCTTGCCGCTCTCGATGGCGTGGACGCGGGCGGCGTTCGACATGTTCTCGTCCACCATCTCGCTCACCGCCAGCGCCGCCAGCATGGGCGGAAGCGCGAGCGGACCTCCGACGGCGCGGTCGAGCGCCGCGCTCGCCGCCTCGCCGTCGAGCACCATGCGGCCGCCGGAAAAGGTCTTCGGATCGATGCGCCCGAGCACGAGGTCGGCGTCGGTGACGGTCGGCTCGGCTCCGCCGCGGTCGTAGCAGGCGGGGCCGGGCTCGGCGCCGGCGCTGTCGGGCCCGACGCCGATGCGCTTCAGGCGGTCGACCCGGGCGATCGAGCCGCCGCCGGCGCCGATCTCCACCATCTCGATGACCGGGATGCGCAGCGGCAGGCCGCTGCCCTTCTTGAAGCGGTAGATGCGGGCGACCTCGAACACCCGGCTGGTCTGCGGCTTGAAGGCGTCGATCAGGCAGATCTTTGCCGTCGTGCCGCCCATGTCGAAGGAGACGACCTGGTCGAGCCCGCACTGCCGCGCCACATGGCTGGCAAAGATCGCCCCGCCAGCCGGGCCCAATTCGACGAGGCGCACTGGAAAACGCACCGCCGTGTCGACGGTGGTGAGGCCGCCGCCGGAGAGCATCAGATAGAGCGGACAGCCGATCCCGGCCGCCGCCAGGTCGCGCCGCAGGTTCGTCAGATAGGTGGCGATCAGCGGCTGCAGATAGGCATTGGCGCAGGCGGTGGAGAAGCGCTCGTACTCGCGCATCTCCGGAGAAACGTCGGCGGAGAGCGTGATGCTGAGATCCGGCAGCTTTCGCCCGAGGATTTCCGCCGCGCGCCGCTCGTGCGCCGGATTGGTGAAGCTGTGCAGGAAGCCGACCGCGACCGCGCGGATGCCGAGCCGATCGATTTTTTCGGCGAGCGCCTCGACCTGAGCTTCGTCGAGCGGCACCAGCACCCGGCCCTGCGCGTCGATGCGCTCGCGGACCGGCAGGCGGTGGCGGCGCGGCACCAGCGGCGGCGGCAGATCGATGCCGACGTCGTACTGCTCGAACCGGTTCTCGTGGCGGATCTCGATGGTGTCGCGAAACCCTTCCGTGGTGATCAGCGCGGTTGCCGCACCCTTGCGCTCGATCAGCGCGTTGGTGGCGAGCGTGGTGCCGTGGATGATGATCGACAGCGCGGCGGGCGCGAGCCGGGCCTCGGCGAGCACCGTGGCAATTGCCTGCAGCACGCCGCGCTCCGGGGCGTCCGGCGTGGTGAGCACCTTGCTGGTGTAGCGACGCATGCCGCTTTCGAGCGCGACGTCGGTGAACGTGCCCCCGATATCGACGCCGAGACGATGGTCCATCCGGGCTCGCGACCTCTTGTTGCGATCCCAGGCGGCACGGCGGATCCGGGCCGGCTCCTGTTCGCGTCCCCCTCGACCGATCCGCCGCAGACGGCGTCGAGGCGGAACGATGCCTCGCCCAAACGGACGCTTCCGTCAACCCAGGCAGCCTCGGACTATTTGAGCAGCCGCATCAGCGCGCGGCCGGCCTTGCTCTTGAGCTCGGCCGCCGAGAGCGTGCCGTCATTGTCGGGATCGGCCGCCTTGAAGCGCTGCTCGACGATCGCGAGATATTCGTCCTTGCTCAGCGTGCCGTCGTTGTCGGGGTCGGCGGCCTTCAGCTCCTTGGCGCTCACGCGGCCGCGCAGCTCCTTGGCGTCGAGCGTTCCTTCGTGATCCTTGTCGAGCCGGTCGAACGCCGCGCCGGCCGCCTTCTTGGCCTCGGCGAGGTCGACCGTGCCGTCGTTGTCGGTATCGAGCGCCGCCGCCGGACCGCCGCGGGCCGGCTTGGCGAGCGCCGCCGCGCCGCTGCCGACAAGGCCGCCGAGGGCCAGCACAAGCATCGCCGTGCGTCTCGATAACATGGTGAGCTCCCTTCAACCGATGATTGGCAACCTCCCAGCAAAATACTCGGACGCGGCGCGCCCGGCCAGGGGGACAATGCTCAGTCCCTGCCCGATTGACGGCGGGTCGGCATTGCGACACATGCATGGCGGACTTGGCGCCTGCCGGACGACACTGCGCCTTCCGGCGACGAGCGGGAGGAACCGACTTTGACGGCTGAACCATTGCGGCGGACCGCGACCGGCTGGCCCGACCAGGTGTTCGACGTCCTCAAGCGGAAGGACATCCGCCAGGTCGGCTATGTGCCCGATGCCGGCCATTCGCGGCTGATCGAGCGCTGCGCCGCCGACCCGGGGATGCGCGACGTCGTGCTTACCACCGAACAGGAAGGCATCGCGCTTGCGGCCGGGGCATGGCTGGGGGGCCAGCGCTCGGTGCTGCTGATGCAGAGCAGCGGGGTCGGCAACTGCATCAACATGCTGTCGCTCACCAAGAACTGCCGCTTTCCCCTGGTGGTGCTGGTGACCATGCGGGGCGAATGGGCCGAGTTCAATCCCTGGCAGGTCCCGATGGGATCGATCGTGGAGCCGGCACTCAAACTGTGCGACGTGCTGGTCTACCGCGCCGACCACGCCGATGCCGTCGCCGAGACCGTCGAGGCGGCGATCGATCTCGCCTTCGGCGGCGACCTCGCGGTGGCGGTGCTGCTCTCCCAGCGGCTGATCGGGCGGAAAGTGTGGGTGAAGTGATGCTCGACCGCCGCACCGCCATTGCGGCGCTGCTCGCCGAGCGCAGCGACAATCTGGCGATCGTCACCGGGCTCGGATCGACCACCTACGACGTCGCCTCGGTCGGCGACGACGACCGCAACTTCTATCTGTGGGGCGCCATGGGCGGCGCCGCCATGGTCGGGCTCGGCCTGGCGCTGGCGCGCCCGGATCTGCGCACCCTGGTCGTCACCGGCGACGGCGAGATGCTGATGGGGCTCGGCGGGCTCGCCACCGTCGGGGTGCAGCACCCGCCCAATCTGGCGATCGTGGTGTTCGACAACGGCGTCTACGGCGAGACCGGCATGCAGGCGAGCCATACACGGCGCGGCGTCGACCTCGCGGCGACCGCCAAAGCCTGCGGGATCGAGCTGGTCGTCGACGCGGCGGACGCCGCGGAGTTGCAACGGCTCGCAGGCCTGCTCAAGACCTTCGACCGTACCCTGTTCGCCCGCGTGCGGATCGCGCCAGACGAGCCGTCGCGGGTCCTGCCGACGCGAGACGGGGTCGAGCTCAAGCTCCGCTTCCGCCGCGCCGTCGGTGCGGGAGCGTGACCGCGCGCGTCGTGACGCCCGCGTCGAGCCGGCGGAATGTCACGACCCGGCGGCGACGGTGACTCCGGCTGGCACCTGGGCGCGGGCGACCGCCGCCTTGACGACCGGGATCTCGTGGTCGGCGAGCGGCTGCATCCAGGTCTTGCGCGCGAGCGCCGCCGCGATGGAGGGCGCGAGCTCCGCCGCCTTGCGGCGCTCGCGCGCGGCGACGTCGGCCTTGAAGGCGGGCAGCACCTCGGCGGCGAACAGCTCGAGCGATTCGCAGATGTCGGCGTGGCGGTTGCGGCCGGCCTGCTGCAGGAAGATCACCTGGTCGACGCCGGCCTCCTGCAGGCCGAGCAGATGGCGCGCGCATGTCGTCGGGCGTGCCGATGCCGGCGGCATACTGCGCGTCGCCGGCCGATGCCGCGACCAGCTCCTCGGTGCGGTTCGCCGCGGATCTCCTGGAACTCGGCCCACAGGCTGGTGCGCCCCGGCACGGTGTCGTGGGCGACCAGCGCGTTGAGCGCGTAGCCGAAGAACTCGAAGCCCTCCTGACCGCGGCGGATCGCCTCGGCGCGGTCGTGGTGGAGCGAGAAAGCCGACGACCATGGCGATGTTGGCGTTGACGGTGTGGCCGAGCGGCACGCACTCCTCGATCTTGATGATGTCGTAGTAGATGTCGGCCCAGGTGCGCGCCTCGTCGGGGTCGACGAAGGAGAACGCCAGCGCGCCGAGGCCGATGCGTGCCGCGACCTGGATGGTGTCGCGGTTGGTGCAGGCCATCCACATCGGCGGATGCGGCTTCTGCACCGGCTTGGGCAGCACGTTGCGGCACGGCATCGAGAAGTACTTGCCGTCGAAGCCCGGGTAGGGGTCGAGCACCATCATGTTGGCGATCTGCTCGGCGGCCTCGAGCGCCATCGCGCGCTTCTCCTTGGCCGGGATGCTCGAAGCCGCCGAGCTCGAGCCGCGTCGCGCCCTCGCCGATGCCGAAGTCGACGCGGCCGTTCGAGATGAGGTCGAGCGTGGCCAAGCCCTCGGCGGTGCGCGCCGGATGGTTGTAGTTCGGGATCACCTGGCGGATGCCGTGGCCGAGCCGGATACGTTTCGTCCGCGCCGCGGCCGCCGCGAGGAACACCTCCGGCGCCGAGGAGTGCGAGTACTCGTCGAGGAAGTGGTGCTCGACCTCCCAGGCGTAGTCGAAGCCCAGCCGGTCGGCGAGCACGACCTGCTCGAGCGCCTCGTGGAACAGCCGCGCCTCGTCGCCGCGGTTCCACGGCTTCGGCAGCTGCAGCTCGTAGAAGACGCCGAACCTCATGCGCGATCTCCTGGTATTTGCATCGATGGCGGCTTGAACGGGCTTCTCGGCCCGGGCCTCAGATCTGCCGGCCGGCATTCTCCCAATAGGGAGCGCGCAGCTTGCGCTTGAAGATTTTCCCCGAATCCTCGCGCGGCAGGCCGGCGTGGAACTCGATGCGCTTCGGCACCTTGTAGCCGGCAATGTGCCGGCGCAGAAAATGCCTGACGTCGTCGGCGGAAATATCCTCGCCGTCCTGCGGCTCGACGTAGGCGCACAGCTGCTCGCCATAATCCTCGTCGGGGATGCCGAACACCGCGCAGTCCCTGACGCCCGGCATGGTGATCAGCACCGACTCGATCTCCGCCGGATAGATGTTGACGCCGCCCGAGATCACCATGTCGCGCACACGGTCGCACAGAAAGAGATAGCCGTCCTCGTCGATATAGCCGACATCGCCGCAGGTGATCAGGCCGTCGCGCTCGACCTCGCGGCGCTTGTCCCCCAGGCGGTTGTAGGTGAAGTCGGGAAAGCCGCGGATGCGCAAAAAGACCTCGCCGACCTGGTTGGGTCCGAGCTCGTTCCCTGAAATATCGAGAATTTTGGCCACCGCGCCGTCGATCGGCCGGCCGACGGTGCCGGGCTTGCGCAGCGCCTCGTCGGCGGTGTGAAAAACCACCCCGCCGGTCTCGGTGCCGCCGTAGTATTCGTTGATCACCGGGCCCCACCACTCGATCATCTGCTTCTTCACCGCCGGCGCGCACGGCGCCGCCGCATGCACGACGAATTTGAGCGAGGAGAGGTCGTATGTGCGCCGCACCGCCTCGGGCAGCTTGAGCAGGCGGACGAACATGGTGGGGACCATGTGCAGGTGGGTGATCCGATGGCGCTCGACGAGGCGGAGCAGCTCCTCTCCGTCGAAGCGCGGCTGCAGGATCACCAGGCCGCCGTCGCGCGCCGCCGACAGCGCATAGAGATTGGGGGCCGAATGATAGACCGGTCCGGTTACCACGGTGCGGATCCCCTCGCCCGGCCGGATGTCGAAAATGCGCGACACCATGCGGGCCATGGCCTGCTGCATGTCGGGGGTCGCCGGCTCGCGCCGCACGCCCTTGGGCCGGCCGGTCGTCCCCGACGTATAGATCATGTTGGTGCGCACTGGCCGCGGCGGCTCGGTCCACGCATCGTGGCTCGCCACCCACTCATTCCAGTCGATCCGGTCGGCAGGCACCGCGCACAGCGCGGGATCGAGGCCGTAGGCGGCAAAAATCTCCGGCGGCGTCGGCACGACCAGGACAGCAGTGCCTTCCGGGATGCCGGCGGCGATCTGCGGCAGCAGGTCGGCATGCACCACGACCGCCTTGGCGCCGCAATCGGCGATGACGTAGCCTGCCTCCTCGGCGGTGAAATGCCAGTTCACCGGCACCGCGTAGGCGCCGATAAGGGCCGCCGCCATGGCAGCTTCGAAGAATGCGAAATCGTTGCGCAGCACCATCGCGACCGCGCTGTCCTCGCCGATCCCGAGCCCATGGAACCCGGATGCGGCGCGCTGCACGCGCCCGAACAGATCGCGCTGGGCGAGCTCGCGCGCGCCGCTGATGATCAGGCCGTCCATCGCGGCTCCTCCCTGGACATCGCTGTTTGCTTTATCTTACCCGATGGCGAGGGCGGCGAAAGCGGTTGGATATTCTTGGGTCACGTGATGCCGCTGCCGGCATTCCGGCATCAGCCCTTGCCGACGCCCTGGCGCAGCACGGTCTTCAAGACCTTGCCGTTGGGGTTGCGCGGCAGCGGGTCGCGCAGGAACGAGATGATGTCCGGCACCTTGTAGTCGGATAGCCGCTCGGCGCAGAACGCCTGCAGGTCGGCAACGCTCGGGTTGGGGCCGCGCGGCACCACGAAGGCCTGGACGCGCTCGCCGAGCACCGGGTCGGGCCGGCCGACCACCGCGCATTCGACCACGTCGGGATGGTGCGCGAGAACGTTCTCGACCTCGATGCAGTAGACCTTGAAGCCGGCGCGATTGATCATGTCCTTCTTGCGGTCGAACACCCGGACAAAACCTTCGGCATCGATCGAGCCGATGTCGCCGGAGCGCCAATAACCGGCGGAGAATCCGGTCGCGTCGGCCTCCGGGTTATTCCAGTAGCCGGGGACCACCATGGGGCCGGCGATCCAGATCTCGCCGCTGACGCCCGGCGCCACCTCGCGGCCGTCGTCATCGACCGCCAGGATGTCGGCGCAGGGCAGCGCTGTTCCCACCGTATCGGCATGGGCCGCAATGCCGCCGGGCGGCATCATGGTGGCGGGCGACGTCGTCTCGGTCGCGCCGTAGACGTTGACCAAGGCGAGCCCCGGCAGGGTGCGGGCAAGCTCGGCGATCGTCGCCTCGGGCATGGCGGCGCCGCCAAAGCTGCCGAGCCGCCAGGCCGAGAGGTCGAAGCGCGCGAACTCCGGATCGAGCAGGCAGAGATTGTACATCGCCGGCACGATCAACGCGACGGTCATGCGCTCACGCTCGGCGAGCTCGAGGAAAGCGCGCGCCCGGAAGGCCGGCATCAGCACGGTGAGGCCGCCGACCCGGGCCATGGTGAGGATCACCGCAACCACGCCGGTCACGTGCGAGGCGGGCACCGCCAGGATGGTGACGTCGCGCTCGGTGAGCTCAAAACCGTACGCAAAATGCAGCACCGAGTGGATGGTGCCCAGATGGGTGAGCATGGCGCCCTTCGGCCGGCCGGTGGTGCCCGACGTGTAGAGCAGGCAGAAGACGTCCTCCTCGGCGATGTCGCAGGCGGGCGCCTCGGCCGGTGCGCTGAGGACGTCGAACGCCGTGTCGTCTCCGCCGCCGACGACAAAAACCTCGCGCAGGCTCGGAACCGTCGCGCGCGACGGGATCTGCCCGGCGATCTCGGCGTCGTAGATCAGCCCGGCCGCTTCGCACTGGTTGAGCACGAACTCGATCTCGGGCCGGCGCTGGCGGATGTTCATCGGCACCGCGATCACCCCGATGCGCGCGGCCGCCAGCAGGCCATAGACGAACTCCAGGCGGTTGCCGATCAGCAGCGCCAGCCGGTCGCCCTTGCGAAAGCCCCGCGCCGCAAGGTTGCCGGCGACCGCCTCGACGGCGGCGTCGAGCATCCGCCAGGTGATCCGGGTGTCGCCGAGCGCGAACGCCTCGCGGTCCGGATGCCGCGCCACAGTCTCCCGCAGCATGGCGTCGATATGAGCCGGCCGCTCGGCGAAGCAGCGCACCATGCGCCCGCCGAAGTGTAGCTCATGACGGATGGCGGGTTGCTGAGGCATTGTATTTGACTGCTTCCATTGTATTTGAGTCTCGCCCTCCGGCTTTCCCCTCGCCGTCATGCCGGCCATGCGTTGAGCCTGGTTGCGTGCCGGGCGCCGCGGGCGACCCATTGTATCCGACTGTTTCCATCGTTCATTGGTCGAGGGCTGACGGTCGGCGTCGTCCCTGCCCGTGCCGCGCCATTGCAGATTTATTGTATCCGACTGTTCCCATTGTATCCGGCTTTGCCTCGACGGTCCGCGTCCCGATGTTTCCCCCAGGGCCCTCCCCTATATTTTTTACTCGTTTCAGAGTACACTACACAGGGTGCCGTGTCAAGGCTACCCGGCGCCCGGATGTTGCGTGCGCTCTGAATTGCGCGCCCGCAACCTGTCGACAAGCACCGGGGCGGGCTGTGGACATATTCGGGGTCTGGTCTGCGGTCTTCCCTCGGCGGCGGATGCGCAGCACGCGCCCGCTTGGCATCCCGGCAACCTATTGCGATGCCCGAGGTCGCCGCGTTCGGTCACAGGCGCGAAGTCTTCGCCTGCGGCTGTTGTCATCGCGCCGACGCGCTCGACCGGCCGCAGAATGCCGGCATTGCCGGGCTGCCCGCTGCCCATATCGTGCAACGAGTGCCCGCGACGACGGGCAGATTGCCCGGGCTTGTCGCTCTATTCGGGAGGAGCCGGATTGCTCTCCGGAGCCTCATCGGCCGCCGGAGCATGCGCGGGTTCGGCGCTGGGAGCGGCATCGGGGGTCTTTGCGCGCTGCGGTCAACCGCGCCGCCACCGCCCGAGTCGCCCCGTGTCGTGTCGATCAGCTTGCGTGCGGGCGATCAGCGCATCGACGACGCCGCAGGCACGCCCTGGGGGGCCGCCCCGGCGCGCTAGAGCGCTGCACCTATGTCGGCGATGATATGGTCTGCTGCCAGCAGACATCGCTGCCGGCACGACGGCACTATTGAGCACGTCCTGGAGCGCTCGACGGCAGCCGCGCCACGTCGGCTGCCGTCGGCGAGCGCGACGCAGCTTACCAGGATAGCATGAACCTGGAGAAGAAATTCGCGTTCAACTGGGGCGCCGCAGCGATCTTCGATTGACCGCCCTGCACTTGCTCAAGCTGCTTATCGGACAGGTTTCGTTGCTCCAGCATGGTCTTGAAGGCAGCACGCTCGTGATCGGTCAATGTGCTGCTAAACGCCTCGAGCTTCTTGGTGAATGTTTCTTTTGCATTTGACATGGCCTTGGTCCTCCTCGCTTGCAGATGCCCGCGCAAGCTGTCGCGATAACGGTAGATTGAAGTCGAGGCCGCTCCGCTTTGTCTGAACGGCCAACTCGGGAGGGAACGCAGGCCGCGCTCCCTCCTCGAACATCCGGGGCTGCGCGCGTCCGGTCTAGGCAGCCTTGGACGTGGATATGTCGCCGGCCATCGCGTTCTTCGAGGCGATCACCAGCGTCAGGCTCCTTGCAAACTTGCAGGCGATCCCGCGACGACCCTCCGGGTCCACGGCGGTGACAACCCCGCACTTGGTCGCCGTCCGCAGCATCTCTTCCGGATCGACCTTTGCGCCGAACACCGCCACGACATTCGCCGCGACTTGCGGCGAGAACAGCAGATAACTCGCATAGTCCGGCTGGATCGCCATCGTCCGCGCGAGCAGGTCGGCGTTCGTCTGCACGAAGCTGCGAAGCGTGTCGTTGTTGAGCCAGGCCATGGCACGCCCCAGATCAACCTCGCCCCTGACCGTCAGAATCGAGGCCGCCAGCATATGCCAGGTGAACACCCGCGAGCCGGGCGGCGGGTTGGTCATTCCCCGCGTATCGATCACGGAGACCGATCGAACCTTGTCGTAGAATTTCTGCCCCAGCGCCTTGGGCAGGCCCAAGGTGGCGACCGTGCTCTTCACTGCTTCGGGATCGAGGATGAACATCGCCCCCCAGGCATCGGTGAGCAACATCGCCTTCGCATTCAGCTCGGTGGCATTTGCGCTGATTCTCTCCAGATCGCTTTCGGTAATTGCAGCAAGATCTTTGGTCTCAAGGATCATTGCATCCTCCTGCGGTGATACAGCCAATTCCACCCGTCGGAATTATAGGTCGAAACACCTCACGGTCAATCGGTTTCCCGAGGCGACCGCGGCTCGGAAGCGCGGCCAACTCAACCGCGCCTCGCGGACCGACCTTGCGTGACCGGAGCCGTCAGCAAAAAGACTTCAGACCGCATGCCGCAGCGCGATCCGGCTGGCCGCGCCTCTACGGCACTTGCGAAAAGCCGCAAGCAGGCGCCGCGATACCTGACCCTTTGTGCCGTGCAAGTACGCATTGCCGTCGTGTGACCCGCGGCGATCACCCTTGCCACGTCTTCGGCAAAATTGTGGCACCGGGCACGGTTAGGCTCGTCTCCGCGCACCCGCTCCATGGCCTGCTGTGCAGATGCTCATAGAATTTCTTTGGGCGCGCATTCCTCCATCGCGGCGACTTGTGCAGGCGGGACATGGTGAGTGGCGAGGCATCAGTGCCCCCAGCGTTGCTCGTCATCCGATCCTGGATTATGGTGGAGCTCAGATCCCCCTCAAGACCACAGGTGCTCAATGGCCGAGCCTCCGTTCGCCGAAATGAGTGCCCCGACCGCCGTCCCCCTCGCCGCGGAAACACCACGCGTAAGAGTTGGACTGGTTCAAATCAACTACAGCTTTTCCGGTCGGTACTTTCTTCCATATCCGGTTGCCCTGCTGCAGGCCTATGTCGAGAAGTTCGCGCGCGAGCCCGGGCGGTTCGAGTTCAAGCCGCCTGTCTACAAGCGGCGACAGGTTGGACATATCGTGGAATCGCTGGTGGACGCAGACGTCGTCGGCTTCAGCACATACATATGGAACGGCCGGATATCGCTGGAGGTCGCGCGCCGCTTGAAGGAGCGCAACGATGACGTGATCGTCGTTTTTGGCGGACCTCACGTTCCCGACAACGCGGAGGAGTTTCTTCGGCGCAATCCTTTCATCGATATTGCCGTCCACAACGAGGGCGAGCGCGCCTTCCTTGCGCTGCTGGAGCAGTATCCGGCCATCCATGCCACCGCGATCGACGGCACCTCCTTCATAACGGCCGACGGCGTCTATCGTCGCATGCCCAATGCACCTCGCATCCGCGACCTCGACGGAATTCCCTCCCCGTTTCTCTCGGGAGCATTCGACCGCCTGATGGCGGACAATCCGGGCGACTCGTGGATCGGTCTGTGGGAGACCAATCGCGGCTGCCCGTTCCAATGCACTTTTTGTGATTGGGGCTCGGCGATCGCGACGAAGGTGAACAAATTCGGCTTCGGGCGCCTGACGCGCGAGATCGACTGGTTCTCCGAGCGCGGGATCGAGTTCATCTATTGCTGCGATGCGAATTTCGGCATTCTCGGACGCGATATCGACATCGCGACCTATGTTGCCGACAAGAAGCGCGCCACCGGATACCCCCAGGCCTTGTGGGTGCAGGGTACCAAGAACGCGACGGACCGCGCCTACAGGACGCAGAAGATCCTGTTCGACGCCGGTTTGAGCAAGGGCGAGGGCGTGGGTCTGGCGTTGCAGAGCCTGGATCGCGACACGCTGGTCAACATCAAGCGCGAGAATATCTCCGTCGATACGTACTTCGAGCTGCAGCGTCGCTTTGCCCGGGATTCCGTCGAGACGTACGCGGAGCTGATTCTCGGGCTTCCCGGAGAGACCTATCGTTCCTTCGCCGATGGAACGAGCAGGATAATCGAGGGCGGGCAGCACAACAGGATTCGATTCAACAACCTCTCGATTCTTCCCAACTCGGAGATGGGGGACCCGGCCTATCTCCAGCGATACGGAATTGTCACCGTCGAATCGAAGAGTGTTTTGCCCGGGCAGCATGGGAGGCAGGAGGACGACGTCGACGAGGTCCAGAACCTCGTGATCTCGACGGCCGCCATGCCGGCGCCCGAATGGCGGCGCGCGCGCGTGTTCGCGTGGATGACGGCACTGCTCCATTTCGACCGGCTGATGCAGATCCCGCTCATTGTCGCCCATGAGCTCAGCGGGATCAGCTATCGGACGATGATCGAATTGGTCATGGACGCGGACACGCCGCTGCTGGCGGAGATCCGCGACTTTTTTCTTTCCGAGGCGGCATCGATCCAGAGCGGAGGGCCCGAGCATCCGTTTTCTGCGGAATGGCTCGGCATGTGCTGGCCGACCGACGAATATGCCTTCATCAAGATCATAGCCGATGGAAAGCTCAGCGAGTTCTTCTTCGAGAGCACTGCCCTGCTGAAGAATTTGATCGCATCGCACGGCGGGTCGACGTCGTTCGCTGCCCTGGATGAAGCCGTGATGCTGAATTATGCCTTGATCAGGCAGCCGTTCGCCTACGACGATGTCGCGGTGACGACCAGTCACGACATAATCGGATTCTATCGGGCGGTTCTGGCCGGCGAGCGGACGCGGCTCCGCCGCGTGCCGACGACCACGCATATCGAGCGCTCGAAGACGCCCTACGACGATTTCCAGACGTGGTGTCGAAGGGAGGACTATTTCTACGGCTACCATACGACCGAGCAGATGGAAGACGCGTTGATCGGCGAGGCTTGAAATATTCGAGCCCCGATCCGGCGGAGGTCGTCCGGCCCCGCCGGAACCCGACGAGCCCAAACAGGCGAGGAGTCCTTTGACCCAGCCGCTTGCGACCGCCGAGACCGGGCCGCTCTTCGATCCCCTGTCGCCGGCGGCGATCGCCGATCCCTACCCGTTCTACCATCGGCTCCGCACCATCGATCCGGTACATCGCTCGCCGCTCGGCTTCTATGTGCTGAGCCGGCATGCCGACGTGACCTCGGTGCTGCGCGACAGGCGCTTCGGCAAGGATTTCGTCGGCCGCGTCACGCGGCGCCATGGCGCCGAATTGCTCGACGAGCCGGTCTATCGCGTGATGCGCCGCTGGATGATGCAGCAGGACCCGCCCGACCACACGCGCCTGCGCGGCCTGGTCACCCAGGCTTTTTCCGCGCGTCAGGTGGAGGACATGCGGCCGCGCATCCAGGCCATCGTGGATGCGACGTTCGAGCGGATCGCGCCGAAGGGTCACGCCGACCTGATCGCCGATTTCGCCTTCCGCGTGCCGGTGACGGTGATTTGCGAGTTGCTCGGCATCCCCGCCGAGCAACATGAGATGTTCTCCGCGGGCGCGCGCGATCCCGACTGGCGGCCGCCCGACGATTTTCGCGCCCGGCTGCTCGACCCGGCTCCGCTCAGCCGCGCCGATCTCGACGCGGCGAACGCCGGCAACCTGGCGGCTGCGGCCTATTTCCAGGAGCTGTTCGAGATGCGCCGCCGCGAGCCGCGCGACGATCTCACCACCAGGCTGGTGCAGGCCGAGGAGCAGGGCAGCAAGCTCACCAACGAGGAATTGACCGCCAACGTCATCCTGCTGTTCGGCGCCGGGCACGAGACCACGGTGCACCTGATCGGCAACGGCCTGCTGGCCCTCTACCGCAATCCGGATCAGCTGAAGCTGCTGCGCGAGGATCCCTCGCTGACGCCCAATGCGATCGAGGAGCTGTTGCGCTACGATTCCTCCGTCCCGGTCACCGGGCGCACCGCGCTCGAGGATGTCGAAGTCGGCGGGACCGTGATCGCCGGCGGCGAGGTCGTCCTTTGCCTGCTCGGAGCCGCCAATCGCGATCCCGCGGTCTATCCGGAGCCCGATCGCCTCGACATCACCCGACGGAACATCCGGCCGCTGTCGTTCGGCGGCGGCATCCATTTCTGCCTGGGCGCCCAGCTCGCGCGCATCGAGGGCGAGATCGCCATCGCAACCCTGCTGCGGCGGCTGCCCGGCCTTGCGCTCGACGACCTCGAGCACCCCGCGTGGCGCGAGACTTTCTTCCTGCGCGGGCTGAAAAAGCTGCCGGCGACCTGGTAGCCGTCAGGGCGGCGGGTCGGAGCGGCGGCCATGACCTGCGCCGGTTGGCCGATCGGGCTCCGCGACCACGAGACGGTGCCCGCGCCAGTGCCACAACCCGTCGACCAGAGCCAAGGCGCGAATCGCATAGGTATGCGGGACGACCCGGTCGCCCGTCGGCATCAGCCGCACCACAAATCTGCGCACCGCCCGCGGCGGCAGTCTGACCCGAAGCGTCGGGAAATCCGGACGAAGACCATGTCCGGTCAGATTCACCGACGCATGCAGCGCCCCGCGCAGCTCGCGATCTCCCCACGGATTGCCGACCCAAATCCCCACGTCGAGCGACTGTCCCGGTGCTGCCGCCTGCGGTGCATCGATGCCGTTGAGGATCGAGGGGATGTCAACGGGCCTGTCCTCGATGATGAAGCAGCACAGGGGGCAATCGTAGCATGATCGCCATCCGACGGAGCCGCTGCGATAGTCGCGTGCCAGCAGCGTTCCGCCGCCGCAAAGGGGGCAAGGCCCGACCTCGGTCCTGACCCTGTCCATCTCGACCTGCCACAAGATGGCCGGCAAATAGACATTCGACAAAGTCGAGACCTTGGCGGCTATTGTGGACACGCAGGCCGCCTGAGCGATTTCCCACAGCGCCTCTGCTTCCGCACAAATCCTCATGGCGCGATACGGGTCTTGCCTGACCGTCCGGCCGTTCGCCTGCACCAGGTCGGATCCAAGCTTGATGACGTGCTCACCCGCGATCTCGACGCCCGCCCATCCCTCTCTCGCCGAGGAATCCAGATAGCGCGGTGCCGCGCTCACGGCGCGGCGCACAGCCTGGATCGACGCGGGGGAAAACCCGATCGGTCGTCGACGCTCGGCGCGAACGGAGGTCGGTCCGCCGTCGGTGGTGCGAACGGCGAACCAGGCGGTCTGCGCCCGTGGCCCGGAAACCCACACGGACTCCGCGACATCGCAGGCTTCGGTCTCCGACCACACATACAGCACATCCGCGCCGTCGGGAGCGCCACGACCCAGTCGCGCACGGGCGAAGGGCGCTCGGCCCTCGGGAAGCGTCAGGCGCCAGGAGGCCACGGCGCCCTCGCCCCGCCTGTTGACGGGCTCGACGGTGGCGTCGACCACCCATGGCGTCGGATCGACCGCAATGGGGAGATCCGGATCACCGAACAGAACGAAGCTCGAAGCAGGATTCGGCCCGCGTATGGTTGCATTGAGTTGTCGGGCCCACTGTCCCATCGTCGTGCATCCGGCGAGAGTTCGCCAGCATCTCGAAGCCGTTGGCTCCGAGCGGGACGACCATACCGTCCCCGACGAGCACGGCGCTCGGATGTCCGGCCGCCGCCAGGAAGCCGACGGCGGCGTTTCCCCAATCCCAATAGTCCGCCTGCAGGCTGATGGCGTCGCAGGCGTCGACGACCATGATCCGGGCGTTGAAGCGGCGCGGATCGAACTGCAGGAACTGGGGTCCGACGCAGGCGAAGTTCGCGACACAGCTTTCGATCGGCTGCTCGGGCTTTGTCGTGATCCGGCGGGCGGTGCACAGGAGTCCTTTGCCGGCGCAATAGCTGCGCCCGTGCGCCTTGATCACGAGCATGCGGCGCCTCGATCCGGCAAAGCGCGGCATCCGCTCGCGCGACAGCGTGCTGAGAGGCCGGGTTTGCACGCCCGCCGGCGCCGCAGGGTTCCGCACCATGCCGGCACCTTCCTGCCGCCGGCTGCGGCCGCCTGGAGGCGCGTCCTCATCTACGAAGCACACCTCGCCACCCGCGTAGTAGTCCATGATCGGCTGCCGCAGCACGGATTTCGCCGCCAGCTGGGTCACGGCGCCCTCGTCCACGCCGGTTACAATTCCGAACGGCGGCAGCTCGATCTCGTCGTCGCACGCGCGCAAGGCGTGGATGAGAGAGCCGAGGTACCGGGTCGGCGACAGGGTCAATATCTGTGGCCCGAGCAGAGCCGGCGTCACGAAGATCATGCTGCGCGGCGCATATCGCCTGACGAGTCCCGCGATCCGCTGCGGCGTGATTTCGGCGGGAAGCGGTGCAAAGCGCTTGCCTGTCCCCAGGCAGAGCAGGGCGGCGGCGGCGAGACACAATGGGGTACCGGCGGCCACGCAGAGCGCCTTGCCCGGAGCTTGCGGTTTGCGATCCTTCAGGAAATCCCGAATGCGCCCGATCGATCCGGCGATCGGGACCGGACCGGGCTCGTCGGAATGCGATATCCGCAGGGGCCCGAATCCCCTGAGCTCCGATTGATCCCGCGCCAGCACCGGGACCGGGGAGCACCTGCCTTGCGCCACCGCCTGCGCGATCGCACGGATGTAGCCGTCGGGGTCGCCAACCCGCAGCAGCGCCGCCGCTGTGGTCTTTTTCCGATCGCGGGGGCCGATCAACGTCCCGAGCTTCGGCTGGCGCGTGGCCGGCAACAACCGGCCTCGGAACCGATCAGGGCGGAAAGCCGCTTCGCCGGAACATGCTCCAGGGAAGCACTAGAGCGCCTTCCGATCAGGTCGACCATGAAATCGGATAGGGCGTGGCCGGAAAGCGCTCTAGATTCAACACTTGTCGCATTTCCATTCGGAAAACCGGCGTCCACTTTTCCGGGAAATGCTCTACGGACGGAATGCGTCATATGAGATGCCCATGGCGCGGCGCACCTGTGCCAGCGTATCGGCGGCGGCCTCCCTCGCCCGGCGGGTTCCTTCGCGAAGGACCTCGTGAATGTACCCGCGGTCGCTTTCCAATTCACGCCGGATCTTTCTGGCCTCGGCGAACCGCTCGATGAGGATACCCTCCAGCCGCTTCTTGATGGTGGAGTCTCCCAGCCCGCCTCGGCGGTAGTGTTGCTTCAGCTCCTCGAGCTGCGCGGCGTCCGGGTCGAACGCATCGAGGAACGTGAACACCACGTTTCCCTCGACGGTGCCCGGATCGCTCACTTTCAAGTGGTTCGGATCGGTGAACATCATGTGCACCGCGCTGCGGACTTCCTGCTCGGAGGCCGATATGTCGAGGGCATTGCCGAGGGATTTTCCCATCTTTGCCGACCCGTCGATGCCCGGCAGCCGGGCGACCTTCGCCAACGGAGCGCTGACCTCCGGAAATATCTGTGCGCCGTACAGATTGTGGAATCTCCGGATGATCTCGTTGGTCTGCTCGATCATCGGTACCTGATCCTCCCCCACCGGGACGGTATCGGCCCGCACCGAGGTGATGTCGGCGGCCTGGCTGATGGGATAGCAGAAGAACCCCACCGGAATATTGCGTTGAAAGCTCTTCTGCTTGATCTCGTCCTTCACGGTCGGATTGCGCTCGAGTTCGGGCAACGGTCACGAGATTCGAATAGTACGAGGTCAGTTCGTACAGCTCGGGAACCAGGGACTGGACGAAGATCACCGAAAGCGCGGGATCTATCCCGCACGACAGATAGTCGATCGTGACCTCGATGATGTTGGTCTTGACCTTGTCGATGTCGTCGTAGTTGTCGGTCAGCGCCTGGCCGTCCGCGATGATGATGTACTGGTCGAAATCGTGCTGCATCTTCACGCGGTTGGCGAGCGAGCCCACGTAATGACCCATGTGCAACCGACCCGTGGGCCGGTCACCGGTCAGAATGACACCTTTCTTGCCGTTCTTCGCCATGTCAGTTGGACCTTGATCCACCGATTGCTGAATTGGAGAGCGCCCCGACGACCGCGCGGGTCTGCTACTCGACCACAGGCTATACGGGAAGACCACTGTCAAGTACAGTGTGCTCGAGCCGCGCGATCTACTGCCAGATATTCGGCGGCCGGGAGTCTCGTCGCCGCATTGACGAAGAACGGGACGCCGCGGAAATGCCGGAGCATTTCCGCCCGCCCGCGGCTTCCACGGAACCCGTCCGTCTGCTATCCTGAGCCTCGTTCCAGGCCCATCCGAGAACGCCGGGACAGGTGTCTGCGATGCTCGATCTCAGTTTGCTTCGCGACCATGGCAATTTTTCGGTGACTGCCGGTCCTCCGCGGTTCGCCCTCGTCCATCATGGCTTCAGGACCACGCAGGTCGAGATCATGGATCGCCGCAGATCCAAATTCTCGCCGCGATACGCCTCGCTCGGCCTGCTCAATCTCGCCCGCTCGCTCCAGGTCGATTTCGAGAACGGTCGCATCCCGTACGCACCGGAGTTGCGGTATTTCGACGAGGATTGCTACGAGGACGACGATGACATGGCGAGAGCGCTGGCCGAATGGCTGCGCCCGGCGAAAGCCCGCTTCATCCTCGCGGGCATCTACACGCTGGCGGTCGAGCGGACCGCGGCGCTGCTGACGAGGATGGACCCCACGGCATTTTGCATCGTTGCCGGGGGCGCCCACCCGACGGTCGCTCCGCAGGTCGACTACGCGCACATCGTGGTGAGAGGCGAAGGCGGGGTGGCCCTCCGCCATATCGTGAACAACCTCTTGCAACCTTCTTTCGGCGAGGGACCCGAGGCGCGAGGCATCTGCTTCCAGCTCGACGGCAACCCGAAAACGAGCGGACCGGCCTTCGACAACTCCCTGGCGAGCATTCCGCCCCCGGCATTCGCCTTCGAGCTGTGCCAGCCGCAGGCCGGTCTCTCCGAGCCGCTGCGCGAGCGCTGGTGGAAGGCGGTGGGAAACTCGGCGCAGATCTACATCTGTACGCAGAGCTGCCGCGCACGATGCACCTTTTGCTCGACCTACCTCATTCACGGCCGCCTGGTCTCGCGACCGGTGGATTTCATCCGCGCCGATCTCGACTACATGGTCGATGAGTTCGGTCACGACTGCATCCACTTTCAGGACGACGACCTGCTGCAGCACGAGCAATTCGACCAGCTCATGGACCTGCTGGCCGCGAGAGGGGTTGCGTGGACCTGCAATGCCCGTTCCGAGTTCATCACCGCTGCCCTCGCCCGACAGATGTTTGCGGCGGGATGCCGGAGAGTGTTTCTCGGCGTGGAGTCGCTGGATCAGCGAAGCCTGGACTACTATCGCAAGGCGACAACCGTCGCGATGAACCAGGTCGCCGTCAGGGAGCTGGACGCCGCCGGCATCGCGGTGGTGTGCGGCTTCATCATCGGTGCTCCTCACGATACTCTGGAAAGCAGCCTGGCGGATATCGATCGCGTATTGGCTTTGCCGGTCTATTTCCTGAGCGCCAGCATCCTGACGCCGGATGTCGGCACCGTCGAGTATCTTCGCGCCAGAAAGACGATCCCCGCGCTGCGCCTGCTCGGAGACGAGGGCTCGCATGTGAACATCAAGCCGCGGCCGGAGATCTTCGGCACCGCTCCGCCCTACGGAATGCCGACCGTCTGCGACGCCCTGTCGAAGGAAGAGCTGAACGAGCTGTACGAGCTTGCCTGCTGCGAGTTCTTTCTCCGCGAGACCGCATTCGAGCGGATCAAGGGCTACACTCCGCCCGAGCGAATGAATGAAGTGCTGGCCTGGTACGAGTGGACCGAGCAACGCGCCGGCAGGCTGGCCAACTCTGCCCGTCAGGAGCCGGTGCGGGAGCGGGCCACCGCGCTGGTCGCGAAATCTCGCAGTCGGTCGTCGTGGACCGCCGCGCCCGAGCAGATACGCGCGTCGCTTGCGGTGTGAGCGTTCTGCTGTCGCAACAGAGAGGCTGAAGATGACCGCACCAGCAGCACGGCATGAGCAACATCTGGCGCATTACGAGGAGCACGGCTACGTGATCGTCGAAGGTCTTCTCGACCCCGACGTCGATCTTCGACCCGTGGTCGACGAATACGCGGGCGTTGTCGACCGTCTCGCAAAGTCGTGGCTCGAGGAAGGCAGGATTACCGCCTATGATTGCGGACAGCCGCTTGCCGACCGGCTGCTCCACCTCCTGGACGAGACCGAGGGCAGCTGCTTCCAGCACCTGGACATATCGCTGCCGCTGGACAACGACATCCGCGAAGATACTCCGATGCATCTCGGGCCGGCCGTATTCGGGCTGCTGAGGAACCCGCGCCTGCTGGACGCGGTGGAGTCGTTCGTCGGTCCGGAGATCTACTCCAACCCGGTTCAACACATGCGCGTCAAGCCGCCCGAGCGCGATATCTCCGAGAAGGGACGAGAGCAGTGCCTGATCGTGAAGACCTTTTGGCACCAGGACCAGGCGGTCATAACCGAGGAGGCGGACAATTCCAACGTCGTGAGCGTATGGTTCCCCGTCATGGACGTCACCGAGGCGCACGGTTGCCTGGTTGTCGTCCCCGGCAGCCACAAGAAGGGGCTGGCGCACCATTGCCGCACCCCGAACCTGAACGGCATTCCGGAGGCGCTCGTCGGCGACCAGCGGCTTCCCCTGCCCATGAAGCGAGGCGACGTGCTGTTTCTGAACAAGCTGACCTATCACGCTTCGTTGCCCAATGTCAGCGATGAGGTGCGGTGGAGCTTCGACGTGCGCTACAATCCGACCGGCCAGCCGACAGGCCGTCCCTGGTTCCCCGGTTTCGTTGCCCGCAGCAGGGCTCACCCGGAGTCGGAAATGGCCGACCACCAGGTCTGGGCGGATGCTTGGCGCCAAACTCGCGCGGCGCTCGCCGACAAGGAACGACCCAGCTTTTTCCGGTGGGACCCGAACGACCCGCGTTGTGCCTGAACGCGGCATGGCGGCACCGCGGTCTGCAGAACCGCCCGACCCCTTTTTCCCGCTGCCGCCGCAGCGAGCCTCCGGTCGGCGTCCCCGGCGCAGCCCCATAGCTCGCCGGTCGTCCTGCCTTCGTGCCGGAAAACATCATGTCATCAGACAGCGTCCACGCCGCCAAGGGCGATTTCCTCGGCCATCCGCGCGGGTTGAGCTTCCTGTTCGCCACCGAGATGTGGGAGCGCTTCTCGTTCTACGGGATGCGCGCGCTGCTGGTCCTCTACATGGTGAAATACCTGCTGGTCGCGGACCATGGCGACGTCGTCGGGCTCGCCGCGGTGCGCGGCGTGCTCGAGGGCATATTCGGCCCGCTCGGCGCGCAACCCTTCGCGTCGCACATCTACGGGCTATATGCCGGATTTGCCTACCTGACCCCGCTGCTTGGAGGCTTGCTTGCGGATCGCGTGCTCGGTCAGCGCCGCACGGTGATCATCGGTGCCGCGCTGATGGCGGCCGGTCATTTCATGATGGCGTTCGAGCCGCTGTTTCTGGGGGCGTTGGCCGCGATCATTCTCGGCAACGGTGCGTTCAAGCCCAACATCTCGACCCAGGTCGGCGGCCTCTATCAGCCGGGCGACCGGCGGCGCGACCGCGCCTATTCGATCTTCTACATCGGCATCAATGTCGGGGCGTTTCTGGCGCCGCTGGTCTGCGGGACGCTCGGCGAACGGCTCGGCTGGCAGTATGGGTTCACGGCGGCCGGCGTCGGCATGACGATCGCGCTCGCGATCTACCTCTCCGCCTTGCCCCAGCTGCCGCCGGACGAGATGCGCAAGGCCGGGGCCGCCGGTCGCGAGCCGAGGAAGCTCGACCGCAACGAGCGGCGCTCTGTCATGGCGCTGGTCGCGTTGTTCCTGCCGACCGCGCTCTTCTGGGCGGCGTACGACCAGCAGGGCAACACCATCGCGTTGTGGGCCGACGGCCACACCGACCGTACCGTCGATCTCATCGTTTGGCGCGGCGATGTCCCGGTAACCTGGTTCCAGGCCTTCAACCCCGTCGTCATCTTTGCTTTGACGCCCTTCCTCGTCCAGTTCTGGGCGTGGCAGGAGAAGCGCAAAACGGAGCCGTCGACGGTCACCAAGATGGCGCTCGGCTGCTTCGCCGTCGCCCTCTCCTACCTGATCATGGCGGGTGCGGCGTGGTCGGCAGGCGGCGGTTCGGCAACCTGGTTATGGCTGCTCGCTTATTTCATCGTCATCACCGTCGGCGAGCTCTATCTCTCCCCGATCGGCCTGTCGCTGGTTTCGAAGATCGCGCCGGTGCGCATGAAATCGACGGTCATGGGCCTGTGGTTCGGAACCAGCTTCGTCGGCAGTATCGTCGGCGGCTGGCTCGGCAGCTTCTGGAGCTCGATGGACAAGCTGAGCTTCTTTATCGTGATCGCCGCCGTCGCGGCAGGCGCCGGCGCGGTGATCTGGTCCTTTGACCGCCCGCTCAAAGGCATTCTTCACGGCTAGTCTTGACTAACCTCGGGCATTGACGCCCGTCCTCACGGACTATCGCGCACTCGCCGGCGAGCCGCGCTCGAACACCGCCGCAGGCACGCCTTGGGCCGCCCAGACGCGCTTGAGCGCCGCGCCGACATCGGCGATGATCTGGTCTGCCGCCTGCAGATATCCGCTCATCGTCGCGAAGCCGTGCATCTGCCCGGGAAAATGCCGGAAGGTGACGGGCACCCTGCTCGCCTCCAGCAGTTTTGCGTAGGCCTCGCCCTCGTCGCACAAGGGGTCGCAGCCGGCGGTCGCGATGAAGGCGGGCGGCATCCCCCTCAAGTCATCGGTCCGCAGCGGGGAGGCCCGCCAGTCGGCAACGTCGTCGAGATCACGGAGGTAGAGGTCGCGAAACCACACCATGGAGGTCGAGGTCAGATTGTACCCGGTGCCGACGCGCGTGAACAAGTCGTGGGTGAAGCCGAGATCGACCGTCGGATAGAGCAGCACCTGGTAGCCGATCCCGGGTCCGCCGTTGGCCACGGCCAGCCGGCTGACGACGGTGGCCAGGTTGCCGCCGGCGCTGTCGCCGCCGACCGCGATGCGACCGGGATCGACGGCGAGGTCGGCCGCATGATCGGCGATCCATGTGGTGGCGGCCCAGCTGTCGTCGACCGCTGCCGGAAACTTGTGCTCGGGCGCCAGCCGGTAGTCGACGGAGATCACCGTGCAGTCCGCCGCGTTGGCGAGGCTCCGGCACAGATTGTCGTGGGTCCCGAGGTCGCCGATCACCCATCCGCCGCCGTGAAAATAGATCAGCACCGGCTGCGCGCCGCCGGCGGCGGCGGCACGGCTGCGATAGAGCCGCAGCGGGATCGGTCCGTGCGGCCCGCCGGCCGAAGAGTCCCTGACCTCGGCGACCGCCGGCTGCGGTTGCTTCATTGCCGCGCGCATGTCGTGCAGCTGCTGGCGCGCCTCGACGGGGGTGAGCGTCTCGAACGCCGGCCGTCCGGCCTTGATCATGGCTTCGAGAATGATTTGGGCGTCGGGATCGAGCGGCATGAGCGTGTCTCCCGTCAACAAGCGATACCCTCGACGATCGCCAGAGAATTTTCAATACGCGGCCGCGTCCGGCGTCAGGACCCCCAAAATCTCAGGCGACCGCCAGGTCCACCAGCTCGGCCACGTCGGCGATCTCCTCCAGGCGGTCGACGCGCTCTATCATCCGCTCCGCCTTGTCCGGCGCGAGGGGATGGACGGCCGTCGCGCAGTTGCGCCGAAACTTGGCGAGATGATCGCCCCGGCTCAGCGGCTTGGCCGGACTGCCATAGACGACATCGAGCCGGGACACGTGACGGCTCCCGTCGCGCAACACGATCTCGACCTCCAGCGGTGTCAACGCATTCGGATTGCCGACGTCCCGGGGCTCGATCGCGATCCGCCGCGCCAGCGCCTGCGTCTCGGGATCGAGGTAGGCATCCGGCCTGAAATCTTCCAGCCCGACGCTTCCATTGAGAAGCCCGCGGGCCGCCAGATACGATGCGCACAGCCGGGCATAGTTGGTCGTCATCCGCTCCTGTGGCGGGCGTCCGACGAGGTGATGGACGAGCGCCGGCACACGGGCCGTGACGCTCTCGATCGCCGATGCCGCGAATCCATGCTGTCGCCGGATCTCGAGACAGGCCTCGATGATCCCGTGCGTTGCCCGCCCGGACGGCACGGGCTTGTGCGACAGCTCCGTGATGAACCAGCGCCGACCGAGATCCCGGGTGACACGCGCCGCGTCGCCATCCGTCTCGATCAGCTTGAAATAGCCGAATGGACCCTCGAGCACATTTTGCGGCCCGTCGAACCCACGGGCGGCAAGATCGCAGGCGACCACCGCATTGCGGGCATTGAAGCCCATCTGCATGGCGAGCAACATCGATCCTTCCGCGTGCGCCTGCATGGTCCCGCAGACCTGGCCATAGGCCATCGAGAATGCATTGATCATGGCCGAGCGATCGAGCCGCATGAGCTTGCCGAGAGCCGCTGTCCCGCCGAACGCACCGGCCGTCGCCGGGCGGAAAAAGCGCAGGCCCGTCTTCGCCGCTACGCCCAGCCCCGCGGCGAGGTCGACCCCGAGCGTCACCGCGAGAATAAGGTCCTTGCCGTCGACGCCCTTCAGTCGCTCTGCGCCGGCCACGGCCACGGGCAGCGCCACGGTGACGGCGTGGACGACGGCTTCGTCATGCACGCAATCGAACTCCGAATTGTGCACCTGATAGGCGTTGCACATGGCTGCCGCCGACGCCGGCAGCCGCCGACCGCAACCCCAGACACGCGCCGCTCCGCCCTCTCCCCACGCCTCCTGAACCTGGCCGAGATCCCGAGCCATCGGGCCCGAGCTTCCGGCTATGCCAACTCCCAATGTGTCGAGGATGAAGATCTTGGCGGCCCGCACGGCGTCTGCCGGCAGGTCGGAGAACCGCGTTCGTGTCACGTGCTCGGCAAAGGCGGCGATGGCATCCATGGCGCGTCCGCGGCGCCGCAACACCGGCGCTTGTGATGGTGCAAGATGGCAGGTCCCCGCGAGACCCCAACTTAGCTTAGCTTAGGTTCCTCCTTTCTCATCGGGGTCGTTCTTCGTGCTCGCCTGCTCGATGGCGCCACGCTTCATGACAGCCGGCAAGCGGTGCGCTTGACGTATGTCAACTTTATACCTAAACTGACATATATGGAAAAGACGCAAGTCTACCTTCGCAAGGAGGAGCTGGAGGCGTTGCGCAAGGCTGCCGCCCGATCGGGGCGCAGCGTCGCCGACCTGATCCGCGAAGCCATTCGCACGGTGGTGCTCAAGCCGGAGGCATCGGGTCCGGTCGCCATATGGGACGGCGAGCCGAAGCGTGCATCGGTCGAGCACGACAGCGTTCACGACGAGCCCTGATGCGCCAGGGTGAGGCGGTTTTCGTCGATAGCGGAGCCTGGATCGCGCTGGCGCTGTCGCGAGATCCCCTTCATGCGCAGGCCCGGGAGCGATGGGATCTGCTGCGCGGAGCGGGGGCGAAGCTGCACACCTCGGTCCCGGTCGTCATCGAGACCTTCACCTTCCTCGATCGCAACGCCAATCGCCACGTGGCGCTGACCTGGAAGGAATCCATCCAGGAGCTGGTCAGCATCCTTGCCTGCGAGCTGCGCGACCTCGAGCAATCGTGGGACTATTTTCGACGCGCCGACCTGCACAAGCTCTCGGCCGTCGATGCCACCAGCTTCGCCATCATGAAGCGCGCGCGCATCCGGCTCGCCTATACGTTCGATCACCACTTCGCGGTGGTCGGTTTCAGGCTGGTGACGTAGCACGACCCAACATGGCATGATGGGATCGAACCACGAGGAGCAGGCATGACAGTCTCCGACGACGTCGCGATGCGGCCGCACAGTGCGCATTGGGGTGCCTTCGCGGCCGGCTGGCGCGGCGGGAAACTGGTGGTCGAGCCGCATCCCGGCGACCCCGACCCCAATCCGCTGCTGCAGAATTTTCCCGATGCGCTCAGCCACCGCGCCCGGGTGGCGCGGCCCATGGTGCGCCGCGGCTGGCTCGAGCGCGGCCCGGGGCCGGACGATCGTCGCGGCCGCGACGAGTTCGTCGCGGTGGCGTGGGACCGGGTGCTCGACCTGCTTGCCGCCGAGCTCGAACGGGTGCGCGACGCGAACGGACCGGGCGCCATTTTCGGCGGCTCCTACGGCTGGTCGAGCGCCGGCCGCTTCCACCATGCCCAGAGCCAGCTGCACCGGTTTCTCAACACGTCGCTCGGCGGCTACGTGCGGTCGGTCAACAGCTACAGCGCCGGCGCCTCCGGGGTGCTGCTGCCGCATATTCTCGGTCCCGTGGAGCCGGTCTCCCGGCGCAACGTGACCTGGGAGCAGGTGGCGGAGCATAGCGAGGTGGTGATCGCCTTCGGCGGCATGGCGCTGAAGAACAGCATGGTGGGAGGCGGCGGGATCAGCCGTCATGTCGAGCGCGACGCCATGCGCGGGGCGCGCCAGCGCGGCTGCCAATTCATCCTGGTGAGCCCGCTGCGCGACGACCTGCCGCCGGAGACGCAGGCCCGATGGGTGTCGCTTACTCCCGGCACCGACACCGCGCTGATGCTCGCGATCGCCCATACGCTCGTCGCCGAGGGTTTGCACGATCGCGCGTTTCTCGATCGCTTCTGCGTGGGCTGGCCGGCCTTCGAGGATTATCTGATGGGCCGCCGCGACGGGCAGCCCAAGGACGTTTCCTGGGCCGCCCCCATCACCGGCATCGCCGCCGCCGATATCGCGGCGCTGGCGAAGAGCCTCGCCGGCAAGCGCGCGCTCGTCGTCGTGTCGCATTCGCTGCAACGCGCCGAGCATGGCGAGCAGCCGGTGTGGATGGCGGCGGTGCTGGCCGCGATCCTCGGGCAGATCGGGCTTCCTGGCGGCGGCTACAACTATGCGCTGGGCGCGCTCGCCCATACCGGCCGGCGGGCCAACGCGGTACCGACCGCCGGGCTGCCCCAGGGCCGCAACGGGATCAAGGCATTCATCCCGGTCGCCCGCATCGCCGACATGCTGCTCGGCCCGGGTGAGCCGTTCGACTACAACGGCCAGCGGCTCGCCTATCCGGACATCCGCCTAGTCTACTGGGCGGGCGGCAATCCGTTCCATCACCATCAGGATCTCAACCGGCTGCGCCGGGGGTTTTCCCGCGTCGACACCCTCGTGGTGCACGAGACCGCCTGGACCGCGACGGCGCGCCACGCCGACATCGTGCTTCCCTCGACCATGACGCTGGAGCGCGACGACATCGGCGCCACGGCGACCGACCCGCTGATGATCGCCATGCAGCGGGTTGCCGAGCCATTCGGCGAGGCGCGCGACGACTTTGCGATCTTTTCCGCGCTCGCCGAGCGGCTGGGGACGGCTGAGGCCTTCACCGAAGGCCGCAGCGCCCGCGATTGGCTGCGTCATCTGTACGAGCAGACGCGCCAGGCGCTGATCGCCAAAAACCTGCCGGCGCCGGATTTCGACACGTTCTGGGAGCAGGGCGAATTGCTGCTTCCATCTGCCCCCGACGACGGCGGAATCTACGCGCGTTCCGCGACGATCCGGAGAAAAACCCGCTGCCGACGCCGAGCGGAAAGATCGAGATCGTCTCCGAGACGATCGCGGGCTTCGGCTATGCCGACTGCCCGGGCCATCCGGTCTGGCTGGCGCCGACCGACGCGCCCGATGCGCGTCACCCGCTGCAGCTCGTCGCCAACCAGCCGGCGACGCGGCTGCACAGCCAGCTCGACTTCGGCGGGCACAGCAGCGGCAAGAAGCACCGCGGCCGCGAGGTGATGCGGATCCATCCGGCCGACGCCGCCCGGCGCGGCATCGCCGACGGCGACATCGTCCGCCTGTTCAACGCGCGCGGCGCCTGCCTCGCCGCCGCAAAAATCACCGACGACATCCGCCCCGGCGTGGTGCAGCTGCCGACCGGCGCCTGGTACGATCCGGCGGACCCGGCGGAGGAGAAGCCGCTCTGCGTCCACGGCAATCCCAACGTGCTCACCCGCGACGCCGGTACCTCGCGCCTCGCCCAGGGCTGCACCGGGCAGCTCACCGCGGTCGAGGTCGAGCGTTTTGCCGGCAACCTGCCGCCGATCCAGGCCTACGATCCGCCGGAGGCCGTGGCGGCGGCGGAGTAGCGGCGGGCAGCGGCGCGGAATTGCGCGACATTTTGTGTTCCCGAATTTGCGCCATGACAATGCGCGACCGCTCCCGGCGAGGCAGCATGCGCGCTGCTCCATCAGGGAGGGCCCCTGCCATGACCAGAGAGAGCAACGTCGAAAGAATCCAGCGTTATCGTGACCGCGCGGAAGCGTGCCGCGCCGAGGCTGCCAGGACGTCCGATCCATATGCCCTCCGATTCCTCGTCAGCGTCGCGGAATCCGACGAGGGCATGGTCGCGCGCCGGTCGTCGAAACGACCGGACGGGAAGCGGGCCGGAACCGCTGCTTGACTGACCCGAAGGTTGGATCTGCAGCAGTCCGAGCGCAGCAGGGACCGTCATGGAGACGGGCAATTATCGCCCGTTTCCGGTTTCGCCCCGGTTGGTCGTGTCCGACGCGCGCCCTGCGCGGCGCGCTTTGGTATCAGCGAAAGCTCGATCGACACGCCACACGGCTCGCACTCGAAAATCCCTATCGGGTCGAGGCTCAGTCCGCGCCGGATCGTACGCAGGCGCTCGATCGACCTGCCGCAAACGGGGCAGGATCTTTCAAGAACCACGAGGTCTTCCCTGGGCATGCGCGAACTGTCGTCGAATGCGGAACATTTGGCATTGATGCAGCGCAACTGCGCCATCGGCAAGTTTCTCCCAAGATGAGCGCAGGCCTGTAGGCGCGGGCCGGCGTCGGAGCGGGCCGCACCTCATCAAATAAACTCAGCCATGCCCGAGAAAAGATGGTTTGCCGCCGACGGCGGCCGGATCTACCACCGCGGCGTCGGGCCCACGGACGGTCGCCCGGCCTCTCCCCAAGGCGCCTTGCCCAAGCGCTGTCCACGCCCCGCCTGTCGTGCGGGCGGGCCCGATTTGGGGGAGCGCCATGACCGTTCAAATCCCGATCACCATCGGCACAGCGACCGACTATCCTGCGAGGGCAGGTGCGAAGCCGCTCGCCGTCCCGCCCGGTACCGTCCCGACGACGAAGGTCCAGACCGCGGCCGCCGCGCGTACGCGCCTGCTTCTCGAAGGTCCGATCATCTCGACGCTCCTGCGGATCGCCGCCCCCAACACCGTGGTGAACGTCGTGCTCATCGCGGTGACCGCCAGCGTCGACGCGCATTTCGTCGGCCAGCTCGGCTCCAGCGCGCTTGCCGGGTTGTCGCTGGTGTTCCCGCTGATGATGCTCATGCAGCAGATGGCCAACGGGAGCATGGGCGGCGCGCTTGCTTCGGCCATCGCCCGCGCCATCGGCGCGGGACGTCGCGAGGATGCTTCGGCGCTGGTCATCCACGGGCTGGTGATCGCCTGCGGCATGGCGGGCCTGTTCACATCGGTGTTCTTCGCCGCCGGCCCGACCCTTTACGCGCTCATGGGTGGCAAGGGGCCTACTCTCGCCGCGGCCGTCGAGTACTCGAACGCGATATTTGCCGGCGCGCTGGCCTACTGGCTCCTGAGCACGTTGACCAGCGTCGTGCGCGGCACCGGGCAGGTGGCGTTGCTCGCGGTCGTCTATGTCTCCGCGGAAGCCCTGCACGTGCTGCTGACGCCCATGCTGGTGTTCGGCATCGGACCGATCCCGCCGCTCGGCATCACCGGCGCCGGCGCTGCGACGGTGGCGTCGTTCACCGTCTCGACGGCAGTGCTCGCCTGGTATCTGGCATCGGGGCGAACCGCCGTCACCCTCGCGTTCCGCGGCGTCAGTCTCGACCGACGTCTATTCCGCGAGATCCTGCGGGTGGGGGCGCCGATGTCGCTCCAGCCCATCCTCAACAACCTGACGCTCGCGGCGATCACGGGATTTGCCGCCACGCTCGGCGCCACGGCGCTCGCGGGTTTCGGCGCCGCGGTACGGCTCGAATACGTCCAGTATCCGCTGACCTTCGGCCTTGGCGCCGCACTGCTGGCCATGGTCGGGACGAACATTGGTGCCGGGCAGACCGCCCGGGCGGCGCGCATCGCGTGGACCGCGGCGGCGCTCGCGGCGAGCGTCACCGGCGGCATCGGCGTGCTGGCGATCACCTGGCCGGGCGCATGGATCGGCTTCTTCAGCACGAGCCCTGACGTCCACGTCATGGCGGCAAGCTACCTCTGTATCGTCGGCGTGGCCTACCCGTTCATCGGGCTGGGGATGACGCTGGCGTCGGCGTTTCAGGCGATGGGGCGGCCGCTATGGCCGCTTCTCGGCATCGCAAGTCGCGCGCTCGTCGTCGCCACCGGCGGATGGATCGTGATCTACGCGACCGACACCGGCCTCATTGGTCTCGGTCTGGTCACTGCCGCCGGACTGATGGTGTATGGTGCCATCGTGGTGATCGCGTTCCACGCCCGCCCCCGCCGGCCAGGCCAAAATTCTTGAGGAGCTTGCCGTCTCCTCGATCCAAGACGACTGAGAGACCCTCGCGAGGCGGTGTCCCGGATCGCGCCAAGCGGCAAGCGCCTTGATCCTATCAGGCGGAGGCTCTCGCCTGAACCGAACGGATGTCGTCGGTAAAGCTCTTGATGCGCTGACGGATCGTGGTCGTCTGGCCGGAGAGCTCGACGACAGAATGGCGCACGCCCGTCATCGCTTGCGTCGTCTCGTCCGTCATGGATTCGATGTCGCCGATGACACTGGCGACATGCCGCACACCCGAGGCCGCGGCGTCGACATTTTGCGTGATCTCCCGGGTGGCCGACGCCTGTTGCCCGACGGCCGTCGCGATCCGGGTGGACAGCAGATCCAATTGATGAACGGTGTCCAGGATACCCTTGATTGCTGTCACCGAGCTGTCGGTCGCGTGCTGGATCCCCGCGGTCTTCTCGGCAATTTCCTTTGTGGCTTTCGCGGTTTCGGCGGCGAGAGTCTTCACCTCCTGCGCAACGACGGCGAATCCTCGCCCGGCCTCGCCGGCGCGGACCGATTCGATCGTCGCGTTCAGGGCGAGAAGATTGGTTTGATGGGCAATCCGATTGATCAGCCCCGTCATGTCGCTGATCTCGGCCGCCACGGTCGCCAGGTTGTTGATCGTCGCGCTGGTCGTATTCGCCTGGCTCACCGCATCGCTGGTGAGGCTCGAGGACCGCGCCACCGTCTCGCTGATTTCCGCGATGGTCTCGGCCAGCTCGTTTCCGGCGCGGACCGCCGTCGTCACCTTGGCTGTCGTCTCCTCCGAAGCCGACGACGCGGTGACCACCTGGTCCCTGGCGCGCCCGGCCGTCGTGCCCAGCGTATCGGCGCTGTTTCCGAGGCCCTGCGCCGCCTCTTCCAGGATCCTGACCGAGCTTTCCATCTCCCCCTTGAACCGGTCGAGAAGCTCGCTCATGAGCTCGGCGCGCACGTTGGTCGCTGCCAGGCCTTCTTCCCGTTTCGTGGCAACCAGTGCCAGCTCGGCCGCGGATTCCTCGGCTTTCCGCCGCGCTTGTTGCGCCGCAGCGAATGCGCTTTCAATCGCCCGACCGATGAAGATCAGCATGGCGACCTCGACGACCACGACCATCGCATGGACTCCGACGCGCAGCACGTTGCTCCCGCCCGGATAAACCGCACTCGGCAGGAGGCCATTGAGGCTCAGGTGATGGATGCTCACCAGGCCGGCGGCCAGAACAAGGACGCGCCAGTCGCAGAAGCCCGACAGCATCGCCAGCACGGCGAAGTAGTAGAAATGCATCTCCACCTGCCATGGGTGGCCGCTGAACGCGAATACCAGCAGGGAAGCCTGACCGACCAGGGCGACGGCGATTGCGAAGGCAACAGTGGCCAGCGGTCGCCGCAGATAGAGCAGAGCCGCAGGTACGGCCGCCAGGGCCAGGCAGCACAGCGTGTTCGCGGTCACGTCGCGCCCGAGCAGCGCGCAGATCACCGCCAGAATCGGGACATGAACGATGCCGAGCCCGACCAATACCCTTGCGACGACGAGCTGGAATGCATTCAGATCAGTCACGAAGCGCTCCTCGTATCCAAGACGGACGCTGGCAAACAGGCGGCCAGGGCTCGCGGGTCCACCGCAAGAAGGGCGAAATCGGCCAGGACACGGCCAACGTAGTCGGGGCGGTCGGGCATCACGATGGCGATGAAGCGAAAGCCGCCGAACCGCACAAACCGGGCACCGGCGCTGGTGGAACGCGCCATTGCCTGCTCGGCGGTCGTCCAGGGCGCGTAGATGACGGCGACACCAGTCGCGGGATCGGCAGGCAGCAGTCCAACCCGCAATGCAGCGACAAAGCTGCCGCCGGCGAGGGCTGCGATCAGTAAAAGATCGGCCGATCGACGGAAGAATTGAGAGCTGGTGGAAGAGTCCATCAGTAGATACCCTGACTATTCATCACATGCCAACATTCAGGTTAACGAAACATCAAGAGCCATGAGCCAAATGCTGTCGCCGGTCAGGTTTTCGGCCGGTTTGACTTCGCGCAGCCGTGAGGAGTGCAGGCTCCCGGCGAGCTTTCGGTGATGCCGGCGCAGGAGAGATCAGCACTCGTGGAGGCCTCGCCCGCACCGTTTGTTGCGGCGGGAGAAGGCCACCCCCAGGCGGGCCCACGCCGCCCACTGATTAACGTTACGTTAATGATTCGGACTCGTTAATCGGACGGGCGCGGGGGGTGGAGTATGTATCATGGTAGACCGAGCACCCGAGCAAAGGGTCTCCTGGACCCGTGAGCGCGATCGACTTGCTACCGAGCTGCGTTACGTCACGCGTCAATTCGATTGGGATCCGCCACCGGAGCTCATCGCCGCCATCGTCGATTGGCAGATCGAGGCCATTGCGGCCGCCAGGGCGGATGTATGGATTCCCGGAATGGCGAGCAGCCGCGATCCTCTCGTCGAAGAAGTGCTGAACCGCTACTACGCGCACCATGTCGGCACGGCCGTCGCGCGGCTGATCGAGGAGAACACCGGGCTGAGGCAGCAGCTGCTGCAGGCGGTGGCCTGCATCCGGTCCTGCGCGGTGGAGGCGGCGGACGGCGGCTCCCGCGCCAGGGCGGTGCTGGAGCGGTTGCTGATCGAGCCGCGAAGCGCGGAGGCAGGCGCCATCCCGAAGTTTCTCGCGGCGAGGCCGCAGCAAGCAAGCCAGCTTTAGAGATCCTTGTGTGGCGCATGTCCTTTGACGGCGAACCGCGCACACTTCGCGCGGACATGCGCTAGTTTGCCTTGGACGCCCCGACCTCGCGGGGCGGCTCGCGATCGTTGCGGGCCAGCGCTGCGATCAGGCCCGCAATCTCCTCGGCGCTGTCCGGGAACGGCAGGTATTCGCTTGCACCGGCCTGGATCGCAGCGAGCGCGATGCCCGCGCTGGCATGCGTCCCGCAGGCAATCACCGGCGGGTGTCGCGGACGGGTCTCGAGCCCCTTGACCAGATCGCTGATCGCAAGCGCGGCATCGATCAGCACGACGTCGGCGTCACACGCAGCCGACAACAGATCGAGCGCATCGGCGACGCTGTCGGCGTGCACGATATCCACCCCGTCTTGTGCCGCAAGCCTGGCCGCCAGCGTCAGCTGGCCGCGAGGCGCCCCCACGACCAATAGCCGCATTCCGAAATCCTCAGCCCGCATCGCTTGTAGCAAGTGTTCTCTGCGCCGGCCAGCCGCGACCGTCTCAAAACGGTGGGCAACACGGCTCTTTTGCTTCGGGCTGAGTGGCTGTGAGCGGGCCTTCACCTAGCCGTCTTGCCGGCCTGTAAAGCCAAGCGAGAGCTTGGGCGGCGTGGCTTGCCCCACCGGCTGCGTCGTTCGCAATGGCCACGGTGCTGACGCGTTCCGCCAAGAAAGCGGAACAGAGGCGGGAACCCGACTCGATCGTTCGCCGTTGCATCGGCGTCCGGTCACGGCGTCTCACTGCTCCAGTGAAGACGTCGAGGAAAACACGCGATACGGCGACTATCCCCTCATGCCGTCATCGCGTTTCGTGCAAGCTCCGTTTCGAGGCTCGAACCACTCGGCTGATGAGCAGACAGCCGTTTACACCCGCCCCGCCTTTGCTTGCCACCCACTGGCATATGGCAGCCATTCAACGGAATAGCTTCCGCGACCAAGCTCAACGCAGCGCACGGATAATCGATTTCCCGGTATGGTGGACAAGGCGACGTTGACGGCCTCGAAAAGATGTCGTCGTGTCCCTGCGGATCGGAAGTGAGCCCCATCGAACAACTCAATGGCGGTGTATAGCACCTCGAACGCCTCGGAAATCTTGAACATTGGACTATCCGAGTATTTGCTCGCCTGGGTCACGAACATCATTGCGGTCTTTGCAATATCGTCCATCGTGGCACCCCCGTCATATCGAGATCTGTCCATTTCCCCGATTGCTCACGAGCGTTGTGAGAGGATAGATCATATGGAGGAGCAAATTGTGCGATTTGTTGGGGCAATGGATATCTACTGGAGATATTTTCAGGGAATGTGATATTTTTGACACAATACGGGTTCGGTTCAGGCGATCGAAGAGCGTCGGTTGGAGAGGCTATGACTGACGCATCGAGCTCATGAACAAATGAAAATTTCTTGAGCCTTCGATGTCATGACCGAAGTGGATCCCAGTGTCACGTCGTATCCCGAGTGGTGGCCGAAACTGCGCTGGAGGATGATTTGGAGCAAAGCGCTGCAGACCGCGCTCGCCGCCGATGCGGCAATCCAGAGGAGCCAGGTGCTCAGATCGAGGTGCGGAGTCTGCTCTCGGCTCATGGTGGTTGCCGCGCCGATCGACGGTGCCCAGCCTTGCAGGTCTGTCAACGGGTATTGCGGTAGCCGGCTCTTCGCCCCGCGTGCTCCTTCGGGTGTCGGTGCTCTCCCGGTTTATTTCGGGTGGCGGGCCTGGAAAACGCCAGCGGTCGCATTCGGCCTTTGCATGTGCTTGCCAGACAGGCCGAAAAGACGGTAAGGCAACCTGGGGTGGACACCTCGCGATCCGGAAAGGAAAGAGGCATGGACTGGAATATGACCGAGATGAGCGTCGATTTCATGCAGAACCAGGCCACGCTGGGGATCCACAGGTCGGCGACCCTTACGGCGCAAGCCGCGAACGTCAATGTCAGTTTTCAGGCAGCGGACAACCAACCTCTCGCTGACGCTGCCCGAAGAGACCTGATTGCGCGGGCGAAGCAGGTTCTGCTCGACGCCGCCAACGCGCTCGACACGTTGCCGCTGAGGCCAATGGTGCTCGCCTCGGATTGACACCCGCAAGCTTGCCCTACGGACCCTTTCCCCCTGCCCGCCGCCCGGTTGGCAGCTGGTTGAACGGCACGTCCTTGTCGACCCGGATGTTCGCCGGCAGCCCGAGCACGCGCTCGGCGATGATGTTGCGCAGAATCTCGTCGCTGCCGCCGGCAATGCGCATGCCCGGCGCATAGAGCAGCGCCTCCTGGAACCAGGCGTCCATGGCGGCAGTGTCGGCGTCCATGACGCCGCCCGCCATGCCGGCGAGATCCATGCCGAAGGAGGCGATGTCCTGCAGCTTGCTGGCGCTCACCGCCTTGGTGATCGAGGCTTCCGGACCCGGCGTCTCGCCGCGCGACAGCGCCGTGATAGTGCGGAATTTGGTGTATTTCAGCCCCTGCGTCTTGACGTACCAGTCGGCGAGCTTTTCGCGCACCGCCGGGTTCCTGATCGCCGGCCCGTCGTCGAGCTCGAGCGAGCGGGTGAGCGCAAAAATGTCGGAAAAATCCGGGCCGGGCGCATCGCCCACCGCCAGGCGCTCGTTCATCAGGGTGGTCAGCGACACCTTCCAGCCCTCGCCGACCTTTCCCAGCCGCTGGCTGTCGGGAACCCTGACGTCGGTGAAAAAGACCTCGTTGAAATTGGACAGGCCGGAAATCTGCTTGATGCGGCGCACCTCGATGCCTTTTGCCTTCATGTCGAGGTGGAAGAAGGTGAGGCCCTGGTGCTTTGGCGCATTCGGATCGGTGCGCGTCACGATGATGCCGAAGTCGGCGAAATGCGCGCCCGACGTCCAGATCTTCTGGCCGTTGATCACCCAGTCGTCGCCATCGCGCTCGGCGCGGGTGCGTAGGCCCGCGAGATCGGAGCCCGCGGACGGCTCGGAAAACAGCTGGCACCAGATCTCCTCGCCGCGCAGCGCCGGCTTGACGTAGCGGCCGAGACGCTCCGGCGTGCCGTAGGTCATCATGGTGGGGATGCACATGCCGAGGCCGATCTCAAAAACCCCGCGCGGCACCGAATACTCCGCCTCCTCCTGATTGTAGATTACCTGCTGCATCTGGCTGCCGCCGCGGCCGCCCCATTGCGTCGGCCAGGTGATCGCCGCGAACCCGGCATCGGCCTTCTTGGCCTGCCATTCCTTGGCGCGACGCAGACCCTCGGCGTCCGCCACGTAGCGGCCGCGGAACATCTGGCTTTTGCCGGTTTTGCCGCTCGACGTTGCGGTCGAGGAACGCCCGGACCTCGGCGCGGAAGGCGGCCTCCTCGGGGGTGTCGTTGAAATCCATGGCAGGTTCCCCTTTCAGGGTTCTGGCTTCAAGGTTCGTTGCGCAGCTCGAGCTCGCTGATCAGCCGGTCCTTCCAGAACGGCTGGCTGCCGACCGCAAGCCCCAAAAGCTTGGCCCGGCGATAGAACAGGTGGCAGTCGGACTCCCAGGTGAAACCCATGCCGCCGTGGGTCTGGATGTTCTCCTTCGAGGCGCGCTCGAAGGCATCCGTTGCCGAAACCCGCGCCGCGGCGGCCGCGACCGGCAGCTGCGCGGCTTCGGAGGCCAGCGCCCAGGCGCCGTAATAGGCGTTCGAGCGCGCCAGCTCGGTGGCGATATAGATGTCGGCGAGCTTGTGCTTGATCGCCTGGAACGAGCCGATCGGCCGGCCGAACGCATAGCGCTCCATAGCGTAGTCTTTCGCCATGTCGAGGCAGGCCTGAGCGCCGCCGACCTGCTCAAACGCAAACAGGATCGCCGCGCGGTCGAGCAGGCGCTGGATGAAATCCCAGTCCTGGCCGCCCTGCCCCAGCGGTTCGGCCGCCGCATCGTGGAAGACCAGGCGGGCGTGGCCGCGGCTCGGATCCACCATCTTCAGCGGCTCGCGCGTCACCCCGACCGCCGTCAGGTCGACCAGAAACAGGCCGGGCTTGCCGTCGCCGCCCCTGGCGGCGACCACGGCGACCTGCGCGATGGCGCCGTCGGCGACCGGCAGCTTGGTGCCGGAGAGTTTTCCGCCCTTCACGGTCGCTTTGATGCGCGACGGGCTCGGATTGCCCTGGCCCTCGGCGAGCGCAAAGGTGCCGATCAGCTCTCCCGCGGCGAGCTTCGGCAGGAAGCGGTGCTTCTGCGCCTCGGTCCCGCCGGCCAGGATGGCCTCGCTCGCCAGGTAGACCGAGGAGGAGAACGGGACAGGCGCGAGCGCTGCGCCGAGCTCCTCGGCAAGCACGCAGAGCCCCTCGTAGCCGAGCCCGGCCCCGCCGAATTCTTCCGGAATCGCGGCGCCGAGCCAGCCCATCTCGCCGATCGCGCGCCACAGTTTTTCGTCATAGCCCGTGTCGCCCTCCAGCACCTGGCGGGCGGCCTTCGGCGGACAGTGCTCGCCGAGGAATTTCCGCGCCTGGTCGCGCAGGAACTTGGAGTCGTCGGAAAAATCGAAGTTCATCGGACAGGCCCGGGACAAGGTTGGAAAGACGGCTGGCTGACGCTCTGCCCGAGCTTAGCGTATCGACGGCGGACTTGTCCCGCCATCGGGCACACCGATCGGCCGAATTCGAAAAGCCACGTTGATGCGCTAGCGCTCGCCGCGCTCGCGCTCCTCTTCGCGGTCGGAGTCGGCCTCTTCCTGCGGCCCTCTGGGCATGCGCGACAGCGAGGTCCGAACAGCCCGCCGGGCAGGCCGGTCGAGGGCGGTCTTCACCGTCACCTCCGGGCCATCATCGTCCAGGTTCAAGCGGATGCGCGGCGGGGCGCTCGGGTCGCTGTCGACCGTGACCTCGGTGAAACCGATGGCATCGACCGGCTCGACCCACATCGGGAAATAGCGGTAGCGCGTCAGCGGTACGCCGGTTGGACGGGCGATCGTGGCGATGTAGCCCGAGGCGGTCTGATAATCGCCGTACCATTTTCGCTTGCCCGCCGGCATCTCCCAGGCTCGCGCGGAGCCTTTGGCGCGAGAGACCGGAAAATCGGTGCTGAAGCGGGTATCGTCGAAGATGATACGCCCGCGCACGCTGCCTTTTTTCTCGACACCAAGAAATTCGCTCCAATAGAGCAGCACCGGTCCGCGCTGCAACTCGACGGCTGCGAGATGCATGAGGAAGTTGTTGGGGCTTCGCACTGCCGGCACGATCGGATCGAGCTCGCGATAGCTGCGCTTGTCGGGATCAAAAATGAACAGCCGGTAGCCGTGCGTCGCGGTGCGCGCCGCATTGACGACGGTCGCGGGAAACGCCAGCAGGAGTTTTGCGGAAGCGCCGGCCCTTGCGACGATCGTCGAGGCCCACAGATTGGCGTGGATCAGATCCTTGGGGATCGCATTGTTCTTGTAGAACGAGTCCTGGGCCCAGCCCCAGGACGCGCCGGCAACCGGCAGGCCGGTGACGTCGATCGCGAGGTTGCCGTCGGGCGTCGGCTGCCCGAACACGAACCCGGTACTGAGCCCGAAGACGACGCGATCGCTGGACTGCCGAACCACACCGCCGCGCCAAAGGGCGGTCTTGATGGCGCCGATCGCGGTCCATGACTCGGCACCATCGAGCGAGGAGACGACCAGCGTCTTGTTGAGACGAGTTCTGGCTGAGCTCGAAGCTTTTCGTCCGGCCCTTTTCAGGAAGGAACCCGACACAGGAAAAGGTCATGTCGATGCGGCCGGAGCCGAGGTCGACCTTGGCCAGCTGCCCGTCCGCGCCGCCCATGTCGTAGACCGGCTTGGCCTCGCTGCCGGGCGCCGTCGTCTTGCGGGGCATTTGCGGAAAGGCGCAGGAACCGTCAAGCGCCCGCGCCGGGTCGAATTCCGAGGCGAAAACAAAAGTCTCGCCGCAATCGGTCGAGCGCCAGACCAGGACGACACTGCGAGCCCCGGGCCCGAAATTGCCCCGATAGGCTATGTCGAACCAGGCCGGCTTGGCCGCCAGCGGCGCGCGCGAGGCAGCACCGGTGATATAGAGAATGTCGCCGTTGGCGAGCGAGACCAGATCGTGGTCGTTGGTGACGAAACTGTAGTTCTCGGGATGCGGCACCGGATCGAACTTTGCCTGGATCGCCACGCCGTTGAGATCGTTGAGATTGCGACCCTGCACCAGGCCCGCGGCCGGCGGGCGCCTGACGTCGTTCGAGGCCACGAAACGCCCGTTCGGACATTGGCTCTTGCGTCCCGGCGCGACCACCGTCGACTGCGCCTCGCCCGATCCCGGCGCCGTGATGACGCTGACGTCGGGCGCGATCGAGACCGTCTCCGCGCCATGCGCGCCGGACACGGCAAGGATGGCAACCAAGAAGATCAAAACCCGCATGGCCAGAATCCTCCACGCACCGGTGCGGTCGGTTCAGGTTCCGATTCCGGCCATCTTGCCTCATCGACGCGATGGGCCATCGGCTGTAGCCTCCGCCGCGAGGTGGATGCGAGGCCGGAAACGGAGACAGCAGATGACGCCGAGGCTCGAGTGCATCAACCCGATCCTTCCGGTCAGCGACATGCAGGCGAGCCTGACTTACTACGAGAAGGTCCTCGGCTTCAAGAAAGCCGACTGGGTCACCGACACCTCCCCCTTTGCTCTCGTCCTGCGGGATGGGCTCGGGATCTACCTCTCCGAAGAGCCTGGGGAGCATCACAGAACCTGGATCTGGATCGGTGCCGAGGATATCGGGCCGATCTACGAGGAGTACAAAACGAGCGGCGCAAAAATCCGAAAAGCGCCCACCAACTACTCGTGGGCCTATGAAATGGTGGTGGAAGATCCGGATGGTCATGTGCTTCGCATCGGCTCGGACCCCAAGCAAGGCGTCCCTTTCGATGACTGAGAATACCGGCGTCAGCCGATCCCGCTATGCGATCCCGTTCAACGCGAAATCGAAGATGTCGAAATTGCGCAGCCGGCGGTCCTTGGCGATTGCCACGATAGGTGGTGTTCAAGGGACGCGACAGCATGAAAGGAACGGGCTGTTCCGTGAGGCCGCCATGCGAGCGCAGCCGGTGGCCGGCAAGCCCGCTGAGGTCGTGCTCGTCCGGCCGCGAGCCGATCGCCGTGTAGGTATCGCCCACCGCGATGAAATCGCCCTCCCGCTCGGGCGGCATCTCGTAGCGGGCGGCCGCACTTTCTCCATCGAGGACCAGCGCCACGCCGGGAATGCGCGCCGCCGCATCCATCAGGACCTGCGCCTCCACGGAGCCCGTCGCATAGACGCGCACGAACGACCCGAGCGCGCCGTGATGTTTGACGAAGGGATCGGTGATTGGGCAGATCACGCGCACCGAGCCCGGACCGAACCGGCCGTTCAGCGCCTCCTCCAGATAGACCACCTGCGGCTCGCCGTCGGGCGTGCATTTGTCGTTCATGCCGTGATCCGCCACGATCGCCACCACGGCACCCAGATCGAGCATCCGCCCGACGCGCTTGTCGACCTCGCGATTGAACTTATCCGCCGCCTCCTCGCCGGGCCCGGCGCTGTGCTGGACCAAGTCCGACAGTGACAAATAGAGGACATCGGCGCGGCGCAATTCCAAGAGGCAAATCCCCGCATCCAGCACGAACAGCGAGAGATCGGGGCTGTACATGTCGGGCGTCGAACGCCCGACCAGCCGCTCGACATCCTCGACCCCGTTCTCCTGGAGCGTCGCCTCGCGCGCGCGCTCGGAGGAGAAACAAATCCCCTTGAGGCCGTTGCCGAGCATTTTTCGCAGCTTGTCCTTGGCGCTGATCACCGCCACCCGCACGCCGGCATCGGCAAGCGCCGCCAGAATTGTTTCCGAGGAGACCAGCGAGGCGTCGGTGATCATCACCTCCCGGCCGGTCGCCCTGTCGAGATAATAGTTGCCGGAAATGCCGTGCACCTTCGGCGGCGCCCCGGTCACGATCGACATGTTGTTCGGATTCGGTGAATGTCGGCATGGCGGCGTCGGCGATGGCGAAGAAACCTTCCGCCATGATCCTGGAAATATTGGGAAACACTCCGGCCGCGACGCCGTGCGAGATGTATCGCGGATCGCAGCCGTCATAGCAGACGACGACGGTCGGGACGGAAGGCTTGCGGTAGCTCCGCCCGTTGACCGTGATCTCGCCCATGCTGCGCTCGCTCATGACGGCCTATTGATGGGTTTCGCAAGAGCTCTACCCATCCTACGCACGCTTGCGTCTCACCGGTCCAGCCAGACATCCTCCAGGCGCCAGCCGTTGAAGATGCTGTTGACCACCATGATGGTCATGTTCCTCACCTCGGGTCGCCAGCAGGTGCCGCGCATCATTGCCTCCCCGGCGCGTTTGTCGCGGCAATCGCCTCCCGCGACAGTGTGCGGCGGGGCGGAAAAGTCAATGGCAGCGTCGCGCCGGGCGATCCCCTCCGGCTCGCCAACGATCGCCGAAACAGGCCGGGCTGTCTGCGCCGGACGGGCAGATGCGCTAGCCTGCGCCGATCGCAACGCGCGGGAGCCCTGCAGATGATCGTCGATGTCCGCACCTATACGCTGATCCCACGGAAAACCGCCAAGTACCTGGAGCTATTCGAGCAGCACGGGCTGCCGGTGATGAAGCGGCACGGTCTCGATCTGCTCGGCTATTACGTCAGCCAGATCGGCGCGCTCAATCAGGTCGTGCACCTGTGGCGCTACGACAGTCTCGCCGACCTGGAGGCGAAGCGTACGGCGCGAGACGCCGACCCGGCCTGGGGCGAGTTCCTGTCGCTCACCGAGGGAATGCTTCTGGTGCAGGACAACAAGATCATGCGCCCGGCCTCGTTCTCGCCGGTCCCGCTGATCCACCTCAAGCCGGCGCGCCGCCGGCGTAGGGTTTCAGCGCCGCGTACATCACGTCGAACGTCGGCGTCGGAACGCCGAGCTCGCGGCCGAGCGCCACCACCTTGCCGCCGAGCCACGGCAGCTCCAGCCTGTTGCCGCGCAACAGATCGACCGCCATCGAGGGCCGCATGTCGGGCGGGAAATTGCGCGTGGCCTTGAGCGTCCTCGCCTCGAGATCCGCCGGCAGCGCAACGCCGCGGGCGCGGCCCACCGCAACCGCTTCGGCTACGCCTTTCTCGAACAAGGCAAACACGTCGGGATCATCGCGCAGCTTGCCGAATGGCAGGCGGGTGAGTGCCGCCACCGAGCTGTTGGTGGCGAGCAGGACGAATTTCTCCCACAGCGCGGTGAGAATCTCGTTGCTGTTCACCGAGTCGAACCCGGCCTTTTGGCACAGCGCATGGAAGGCGGCTCCGCGCGCGCTCGGACGGCCGTCGAGCTCGCCGAACACCAGGCGCATGAAGGTGCCGGTCTGCCGGATCACGCCGGGCTCGGTAATGGTGGCGCTGATCTGGGCGACGCCGCCCATCACGGCGTCCTTGCCGAGGATGGGGATCAGCCGGTCGCTGGCGTCGATGCCGTTCTGCAGCGGGATGACCGCCGTGTCGGGCCCGATCAGCGGGCGGATCGCGGCGCCGGCACTTTCCACGTCCCACAGTTTTACGCAGAACAGCACGAAATCGACCGGGCCGATGCCGGCCGGCTGGTCGGTGGCCTGGACAGGCTCGAGATGGACATCGCCGCGCGGGCCGAGCACGCTCAAGCCGCGCGCCCGCATCGCCGCCAGATGGGCGCCGCGCGCGACGAATGTCACGTCGCCGCCGGCCTTCGCCAGGGCTGCGCCGAATGACCCGCCGACTGCGCCGGCGCCGATGACTGCAATGCGCATGGTGTCTTAAAGCCCTCCATCCCGGCGCCACATTGCCACACACCACTGGAACCCGTCACCCTTGTCGCCGATTATCTTGGAACAATCCGGAGGCCGATCCGATGGACGCCAAGACCCAAAACCTCACCCCGGCTGCAAAGCTCGCGCGCGACAACCCGGTGCGGTTTCCCCACGAGAGCGCCGCATACCGCGCCGCCCGCACGGCGCTGCTTGCCGAGGAGATCGAGCTGCGCCGCCATATCGAGCGCGTCGCCGCCCAGCGCCGCGCCCTGCCGCCTGGCGGCGAGGTGATCGGAGACTACCGGTTCCAGGGCGAGGCCGGCGCCAGCGATTTCGCCGGACTTTTCGCCGACAAGCAGACGCTCGCCGTCTACAGCTACATGTTCGGGCCTGAGCGCGAGCGCGCCTGCCCGATGTGCACGAACCTGCTGGGCGCCTGGGAGGGCAATGCCGCCGACATCGGCCAGCGCATCTCGCTCGTCGTGGTCGCGCGCTCGCCGATCGAGCGGCTCGCCGCGTGGAAGCGCGAACGCGGGTGGCGGAATCTCCGTCTCTACACCGACCTCAACGGCGCCTATTCGCGCGACTATTTCGGCCTGCTGCCCGACGGCTCGGAGATCCCGGCCTTCAACGTGTTCACGCGCCGCGACGGGACCATCCGCCATTTCTGGTCGGGCGAGATGACCGGCGCCACCGCCGACCCCGGCCAGGACCCCCGTGGCGCCCCCGACCCCGCCCCGCTGTGGACGGTGCTGGATTGTACCCCGGAGGGGCGCGGCGGGAACTGGTATCCGAGGCTCGACTACGGCGCCTGACAGCGGGCCGCACTGGCGATAGTCAGGACGTGCTGCGACTTCAGGAGGCCAGAATGCAATAAGGCTACGCCGCTGGTGATGCCCGCGGCGTGGATGGTGCGCGCCAGCCGTTCGGCGCCGGTCATCGTCTCGGATGGTGCGTCGGGCATGTTTCCTCGCATTCGATTTTCTTATAGCATGGCGGCCTATAGCAGGCGGCGGGGTATCAGCAGGAGTGTCACGCCTCTGGTGCAGCGTTGCCCACCATATCGCATTCAGGCTCGCGAGGAACTCGGCATACCATGGTCTATCCCTTCGCCGCGGACAGCGCGGCTGACGCCCTGGGACGCCTGTTTGCTGGGCGTCTTGCAGAGCGCCTGGACCAGCCAATCATCTGTCCTTCAGGATATCGAGACGCGCGCAGCGGAGGACTGAACAATGCGGATCGTTGACTTGAGCCGGGAGCTCTATCATCGGACTCCCAGTTATCCCGGACAGCCTCCCATCATTCACGGCGTCTGGAAGACCCACGACGAGGCCTTCGTGGACTCCGGCAATGTCCATGGCAACAGCGTCATGTTTTTTTCGATGCCCGATCATGGCGGCACGCATATCGATGCGCCCCGCCACTTTGGAGCGAAGGGCACCCCGATCGACGAGTATCCGCTCGAGAACTGCTACGTGAAGGGGATCTGCATCGACCTTCGGCATATTGCGCCGCGGGCCGAGATAACGCCTACGGATCTGCAGGCGGCTGTAGCGAAGGCAGGCGTGCCCATCCCGAAACGGGGCACGGTCCTGCTGTGCACCGGACATCACGCGCGCACCTTTCCCACGCCGGCCTACTCGACCGACAATCCGGGGGTCAATGTGGCCGCCACCGAGTGGCTGGCACGGCAGGGAATAGTGCATTTCGGCATCGACTCCATGAGGCCGGGACCGGAGGGCGACGTCAATGCGCTCGTTCACAAGGCGTGCCTGGAGCTCGACATCACCCACATGGAGAGCCTGTGCAATCTGGAGGCGTTGCTCGGTCAGGGCGAGTTCCGCTTCATCGGCCTGCCGCTGAAATGGCGCGGCGGAACCGGCTCACCGATCCGCGCGGTGGCTGTGCTCGACGATCAGTGAGTCATCACGCAGCAGACCGCGCGGCTCAGGGGCCGGCAGTCGACGAAAGGGAGCCGGGCGATGCGCTTCAAGGATCGGGTCGCGCTGATCACGGCGGCGGCGAGCGGAATCGGGCGCGCAACGGCGGAGATCATGGCCGCCGAGGGCGCCGTCGTGGTCGCCGTCGACAACGATGCGGAGCGGCTCGACGGCATGGTCGCCGGCCTGCGCGCGACGCAGGGCCGCGTCCACGGGCGCCTCGCCGACGCGCTCGATGCGAGCCAGGTCGACGCCCTGGTGCCGACGGTGGCAAAAGAGTTCGGCGCGATCGACATCCTGGTCAATGCGGTGGGCGGCAGCACCATCGTCGCCAAGTCCAACGCCACTGTCGACGAGCTCAGCCTCGCCGACTGGCAAAGCCTGATCGCGTTCAATCTCCAGGGCACTTTTCTGTTCTGCCACGCGGCGGCGCCGATCATGAAGGGCCAGCGCCGGGGAAAAATCGTCAATCTGGCGTCGATCGCCGGCCGCGGGCTCAGCACCGCGAGCAGCAGCGCCTACGCCGCCGCCAAGGGCGGCATCATCGCGTTCACGCGAAAACTGTCATTCGAGCTCGGGCCGTTCGGCGTCACCGTCAACGCGATCGCGCCGAGCCTGACGCTGACCGAGCGCATCCGGCCGCGCTGGGAGCAGCGCAGCCCCGACGAGCAGGCGGCCGAGATCGAGCGCACGCCGCTGCGCCGCGTCGCCGAGGCGGCCGATCAGGCGCGGGTCATCGCGTTCCTCGCCTCGGCGGACGCCGACTTCGTCACCGGCGTCACCATCGACGTCACCGGGGGGCTATGATCATGCCGAAGCCCGTGACCTTCCACAGCGAGGGCGTGAAACTCGCCGGCGATCTTCTTCTCCCCGCCGATCTCAAGCCGGGCGAGCGGCGGGCCGGCATCGTGCTCTGCCACGGCTATACCGGGGTGCGGAGCATCTATCTGCCGGACAATGCCCGCGTGCTCGCCGAGGCCGGCTACGTCGTCCTGACATTCGACTACAAGGGCTGGGGCGACAGCGACGGGCCGAAGACCCGGCTCGCGCCCTACAGCCGCGTCGCCGACGTCCAGGCCGCCCTGACGTTTCTCGGCGCGCAAAGCGAGGTCGACGAAACCCGCCTCGGCATCTACGGCACCAGCTATGGCGGCGCCACTGTGGTCTTCGTCGCGGCGATCGATCCGCGGGTCAGATGCGTGGTCGCGGTGGTCGGCATCGGCAACGGCGCTCGCTGGATGCGCAGCGTGCGCCGTCCTGACGAGTTTTTCGACCTCATGGCGCGCGCCGCCGCCGAGCGGGTCAGGCGTGCGCTGACCGGCGTGTCGGATCTCGTCGACCGCAACGAGATCCTGCTGCCCGACCGCCAGTCGGCGGAGCTCGGGGCGGCGGCCAGACGCAACAACCCGGCGGCGGTGACCGAGGTGCCGATCGAGTTCGTCGACGACACGCTCAGCTTCAATCCCGAATGGGTGGTCGACCGGATCGCGCCGCGGCCGGTGCTCTTCATCACCACCGACGACGACCGGCTGGTGCCTCCGCAAGAGAGCGAGGCGATGTACGCGCGCGCCGGCGAGCCAAGAAAGCTCGTGGTGCTGAAGGGTTTTGGCCACTACGAGGTCTACGGCGGCGAGGCTTTTCGCCAGGTCATGGACGAGACGCTGGCGTGGTACGGGACGCACCTTCCGGCGCGGTGACCGCCGAAGCCTGCGGCGTATCGTTCCGAGGCCAGCCTATGTGACCAAGGTCACATATTTGGGCAATCGAATGGGCCAGCCATGAGCCGGCGTCCCCAATGCGCCGTAGCGAGGAGGCGCATTCGAGGGAACCGCCCATGCTCCGTAAGCTCGTCTCGTCGATCACCTTCGCCATCGCCTTCGCCACCATCGTCATCATCGGGTCCATGCCCGCCACCGCCGCGGATGTGGTGGAGCAGGACACTTTTCTGCCGGTGCCGATCGACGGCCGAATCTATCGCCTCGAGGCCTATATCGTGCGGCCGGCAAGGGCGGTGGGCAGGCTTCCCGTCGCGCTGATCGCCCACGGCCGACCGGTCGTCGGGGAATATCGCCAGAAGCGGGCGCGGGACGTCGGTACGCTTGCCCGCGAAATTGCCCGCCGCGGCTACCTTGCCGTGGTGGTGGTGCGCCGCGGATTCGGCCGCTCGGACGGAGTGCACGACGGCGGTGTGCCCAGTACCTGCCAGGCGCCGAACTACACCAACCTGATCGCCGCCAACGCGCGGGACTACGCGGCCACGATCGACGTGCTGGCGCGGCGGCCCGACGCCGACACGTCGCGTGTGCTCGCCGTCGGCATTTCCTCCGGCGGCGCAACGGTCGTCGGCCTGGCCGGCCTCAATCCGCGCGGGCTCGTCGGCGTGATCAATCTCGCCGGCGACGAAGGGAAGCTGTGCGACGGCTACGAGCCGAGCATCATCCAGGCGATGGCGGTTTTCGGCTCGCGCAGCCGCGTTCCGACGCTGTGGATCTATTCATCGAACGACAGCAAGGTGCACAGCGGCAAGCGGCTCAATCTCGGTCCGCTGCCGTGGGCGACGGCGCTGCATAGCGCCTTCACCCGCACCGGCGGGAGGGCGGAGTTCGTCAGGCTCGGCCCGGTCGGCGACGACGGCCACAACCTGACGCAGGGCATCGGCCTGCGCACGGCGCTGCCCTACATGGAGCGCTACCTGCGCACGCTCAGGATGCCGACCATCCGGCCGGACCTGGTCGAGGCGGCGGTGCGCGCAGGGCACGTGGCGGACAGCCAGCGGCGCGACGTCGTGACCTACATGGCTCAGGTCGGCGAGAAGGCGCTCACCGTCTCGACGTCCGGCAGCTATGTCCACTGGGCGGTCAGGACGGGCAACCTTGCGGCGGCGCGGGCCGACAGTCTCGCCGCCTGCGAGCGCAATTCGCACGAGCGCTGCCACGTTCTGATGGAGAATTACGACATCGCCGTCGGCAACCCGGCGCCACCGATCCCGCGGCTGGGCGTCTGATCGCAGCCAGGCTGCGGGTCACAAGTCCCGCCGCCGGCGTTGCTCCCCTGTGGGCGCATTCATCTCGACTCCGCCCATCGATCGGTCCGGCGATGCTTCCCCAGACCGACGGTATCGAACTCGTCCTGTCCTTCTTCGGCGACGACTCCGATCTCTCTCAGGGCCTGGCTGATGGGCGAGTCGGGCCAGACCCCGTCATAGCCTGGCGTGGCCGCGGAGAAGCACAGGGTCCCTTTGCGCCAAGCAAGCGCATCCTGCCCACCTTGCCCGCCAAAATAATAGGTCGTGACATAGGCCACCGGGGAGTTGTGGGAGATCTCGATGGCAAGCGCGTGCAAACCGTCGGGAAAATCCTGAATTGGCGCGCTGAGGGGCGCCTTCGTGTACGGTCGATGGGCAGCGAGCTCTTCCGCGAACGCGTCCGTGATCGGCACCAGCGAAAAATCCTGGACCAGAGGGCACACGATTGGGCTTTCGAACGATCCGGTTCGCGCAGCCAGCACGTCACTCCTCGCGATCAACGCCTTTAGCTCGTGCATGGATTCCGCCCAGGGATGCGCTCACCGCTACCCATGATAGGGCTGTGCTGACAAGTCGGGGAGCGCACCCGAAAAGCCCGCGGAACCGGCCTGGAATTCAGCCGGTTACCCTAAGATGTTACGCGTCACTTCGACCCCCTTATCATCCGGCCTGGGTTTCGTGTTATATATCAAGAGGATCGTGGCGACGCCCGCGGGCGTCATGAAACCGTTGACAGGTCCGTCGACACTCTGGCACTCGGCAGATCGAAGCTCTGGAGGATGATGATGGCGGAAACCGCAAGCCCTGCCCCGCGGCACAGATCGGTGCCGGTCGCCGTCGGCGGGGTGATGGTCGGTGGCGTGGCGCCGATCGTCGTCCAGTCGATGACCAATACCGACACTGCCGACGTCAAGGCGACGGTCGCCCAGGTGGCGGCGCTCGCCCGGGCGGGCTCGGAGATGGTGCGCATCACGGTGGACCGCGACGAGGCGGCGGCCGCCGTCCCGCACATCAAGGAGCGGCTCGTGGCGATGGGCGTCGACGTGCCGATCGTCGGCGATTTTCACTATATCGGCCACAAGCTGCTGGCCGACCATCCGGCTGCCGCCGAGGCGCTCGACAAGTACCGCATCAATCCCGGCAATGTCGGCTTCAAGGACAAGAAGGACCGCCAGTTCTCGGCGATCGTGGAAACCGCGATCCGCCACGGCAAGCCGGTGCGCATCGGCGCCAACTGGGGCTCGCTCGACCAGGAATTGCTCACCTCGCTGATGGACGAGAACGCGCGCTCGCCGAACCCGGTCGAGGCGCGGGCGGTGACCCGCGAGGCCATGGTGCAGTCGGCGCTGCTCTCCGCCGCCCGCGCCGAGGAGATCGGCCTGCCGCGATCAAAAATCATCCTCTCGGCGAAAGTGTCCGCCGTGCAGGACCTGATCGCGGTCTACGAGGAGCTGGCGCGGCGGTCGGACTATGCGATCCATCTCGGCCTCACCGAGGCCGGCATGGGCTCCAAGGGGATCGTCGCATCGTCGGCGGCGCTCGGCATCCTGCTGCAGCAGGGCATCGGCGACACCATCCGGATATCGCTGACGCCGGAGCCCAACGGCGACCGAACGCTCGAGGTGAAGGTCGCCCAGGAGCTGCTGCAGACCATGGGGTTCCGGACGTTCGTCCCGCTGGTCGCCGCCTGCCCGGGCTGCGGGCGCACGACCTCCACCACGTTCCAGGAGCTCGCCCGCGACATCCAGGTGTTCATCCGCGACTCGATGCCCGAGTGGAAGACCCGCTATCCCGGCGTCGAGGCGCTCAACGTCGCCGTGATGGGATGCATCGTCAACGGCCCGGGCAAATCCAAGCATGCCGACATCGGCATCTCGCTGCCCGGCACCGGCGAGCAGCCGACCGCGCCGGTCTTCGTCGACGGCAAGAAGGCGGCGACCTTGCGCGGCCCGACCCTGGTCGCCGACTTCAAGACCATGGTGATCGACTACATCGAGCGCCGCTACGGCCAGGGCGGAGCCGGACGCACCGCCGCCGAGTAGTCGTCACGGCGGCGGCCCCAGGGCGGTTCCCGGCTCGGGCCTGCCCCACAGCTCGTGATAGTTGGAAAATTTTCTCAAAGTCTTGTCGTGGCGCGTCGGCTCCATGAACGGGAGCACGCGGGCGAGCAGCACATTGGCGATCGACGAGGTGTGGCGGACGTAGAGGTCGATCGGGTCGAGGACCTGGCGCAGGTGAAGCTTCGGGTCGTAGTTCAGGCCGCCGCTGCGGAACCTCTTATGGCCGCGGGCGATCGCCCAGCTCACCACGTCGCGAAAAGCATAATGGTAGAGATGCAGATCGAGCGCGACCGTGTAGTCGAGCCCGAGATATTCGGCATGGATGTCCTCGCCGTGGATCAGGCAGATGCTGAACGCAACGATCCTTCCGTTCTGCCGCCAGATGAAGAAGCGGGCCCGGTCGGGCATGCGGCGCCCGAGCTCGAAAAAATATTCCTTGGTCAGCTTGTCGAAATGCAGCTTCGAGCGGCCATAGACCTGCAGATAGAGCGGGTAGACCTCGTCGATGAACGGCGCCACGTCGTCGACGACGGAAAGCTCGATGGGCGGCGCTTTCGCCGCGGCTCTCAGCTTCTTGCGCACGTCCTGACGCGTCTTCTTGCTGAGCGCTCGCGCCAGATAGTCCTCGAAGTTTTCGTACGCGATGCCGAGCCAGGTCATCGGAAGGCTCGGGATGCGGGTGAAACCCGCCTCGAGGAAACACGCCAGCGCCGGCCGATATTTGGCGGGAAATTCCTTGAGCACGACCAGGCGGGCGCCGAGCCGGCGCGCGTGATCGCGGAGCCGCGAGGCCAGCAGCCGAGCCGCCAATGTGCGCGACGGCTCGTCGGCGGCGTCGAGATGGCCCTCGCCGGCCGCGCAGCCGACCATCAGGGTGCGCATCAGCATGAAATCGCGGGATGAGACGGCGGATGGAGCCTGCAAGCGCCCCGATCCGGGCGCCGGTTCCGGCGAGGAGATCCTGATCGAGCAGGAAGAACGGCTGGACCGCGATCACCTCGCCGCCTCCGTCGCGGATGACGAAATACCGGTAGTCGAACTCCGGCATGATCGTGTCCTCGACGAGCTCGTAGTAGCGATGATCCTTGTGCTCGGCCGAGAACGCCTCGGCCCAGCGCGGACAGCGCTCGAGGTCGGCGCGCCGAAAAACCTCCACGCTGCCGCCCGACGACACCGGACAAGCGCCGCCGGAGACGCGATCGGCCATGTCAGGCGCGGCGCTCGGCGACGAAGCGCGCCGCCGCCTTGAGCACCGCGGCGTCCTTGCCGAACGGGGCGAGCGCCGCCTCGGCCTCGGCCACCAGCGCAGCGAGCCGCGTGCGGGCGGCATCCTGGCCGAGCACGCCGACCAGCGTCGCCTTGCCGGCGGCCGCATCCTTCCCGGTCGCCTTGCCGATGGTCGCGGCGTCGCCCTCGACGTCGAGCAGATCGTCGGCGATCTGGAAGGCCTGGCCGATCGCCGCGCCGAAGCGATCCAGTGCGGTATACTTGGTGGGCGTCGCCTCGCCCAGCAGGCCGCCGGCGATACAGCCGAAACGCAGCAGCGCTCCGGTCTTCATCGCCTGCAGGGTGATGATCTCGGATTCGGTCTGCGTCTGCCTTGTGTCGGAGAAGCGGCCTTCGGCCGCAAGGTCGAGCATCTGGCCGCCCGCCATGCCGCCGAGGCCCGAGGCGCGCGCCAGCGCACCCACCAGGTTGCTGCGCACCGAAGGGTTCGGATGGCTTTCCGGCCGCGACAGGATGTCGAACGCGAAGGTGAGCAGGCCGTCGCCCGCCAGGATCGCGGTGGCGTCGTCGAACGCCTTGTGGACGGTGGGCCGGCCCCGCCGCAACGCGTCATTGTCCATCGCCGGCAGGTCGTCATGGACCAGGGAATAGCAGTGCACGCATTCGAGCGCGGCGCCCACCATGAGGGCCTGGGCGCGGGGAACGGCAAAGAGCTGCGCGGTCTCGACGACCAGAAAGGGTCTCAGCCGCTTTCCGCCACCGAGGACGGCGTAGCGCATGGATTCCAGCAGCCGGGCCGGACGCAGGCGCTCGTTCTCCAGCGGCAACGGCGCCAGCAGCCGGTCGAGCACCCCCTCGATCTCGGCGGCCGCGGCATCGAGCCGCGGCATGAACAGGGCATCAACCTCGGAATTCGTCATCGCGTGTGGCCTGTTGTGGGGAAGCTAAAGCTCGGAGAGGCGCAGGGGACGAAATCGGGCTCGCGAGACCCGTGATCGGCGCCTCAGATAGCACGACTTCGCCATGGACCCCAGGCGGCGGCGACCTCCCGCGATGGCGGCCGCCTCGGACCCTGCCGGACGGGCTACTTGGGGTGCGCGGGGCGCGGCTGGCCCGCGCCGGCGGCCGGCGGCCGGGCCTCGGCGGGGGCGCGGGTCCAGTCCTCGCCGCCGCACAAAAAGCCCAGCACGCAGCCCTCGATCCGCAGAACGTCGGGGCTCTTGAGGATGAGATGACCCGTATAGGTCTTGCCGTCCTGGGGATTGTAGATCTCGCCGTCCCAGCGGTCGGCGCCGGCGGGCTTCATTCCGAGCACGATCTGCAGGCCGCTCAGCGGCCGGCTGCGTTTGGCCGCATCCGGGTTGTTGTTGTCGATCCCAGGGAAGTCCTTGACCCAGACGCCCTTCGGGTCCTTGCCCAGCGCCAGGACGCCGCACAGCTTGTCGCCGCAGGCGTCGATGCGGACCACGGTCGTGCCGTCGGCGACGAGCCAGTCGCCTTTGGCATCGGCGGCGAGAGCCTCGCCGCCGACCCAGAACACCATGAGCACGACGAAGCTGGTCGTTCGCATTTGCCCCCGAAGTCCGTGGAATCCGCGGCCTGGTTGCGCATAGTAACCCGACTTGCCGGTTCGGACCAATGCAGGGCCGTGCCACGGCCCGCAGCCTCCATCCCTTGCCATGGACCCGTCGTTGTACGATGACAGGGGTCGATTGCTTGTCCAACCGAACCGCTCGCCTCGGGAAGCCCAACATGGCTGACGATATCGCATCGATGTTCGCCGAGCGGGAGGCGGAACGCTACGCGCTGCACACGCGTCACCTCAACGAGCAGATGGTGCGCGTGTTGAGAACCATCGGCTTCGACGTGGGATTTCGCCGCGGCCGCGGACAATACCTGTATGACCGCAACGACGTTCGCTACCTCGACCTGCTGAGCGGCTGGGGCGTCTTTGCGCTGGGGCGCAATCATCCCGGCGTGCGCGATGCGCTCAACAACGTGCTCGATGGCGACCTGCCGAACCTGGTGCAGATGGACGTCTCGGCGCTCGCCGGCATCCTGGCGGAGCGCCTGCTGCTGCGCGCCCCGTGGCTGGACAAGGTTTTCTTCGCCAATTCGGGCACCGAATGCGTCGAGGCGGCGCTGAAGTTTTCCCGCGCCGCCACCGGCCGCTCGGCGATCGTGCACTGCGGCCACGCGTTCCACGGCCTCACCTATGGCGCGCTGTCGCTGATCGGCGACGACATTTTTCGGGAAGGTTTCGGCGCACTGCTGCCGGACTGTTTTGAGGTTCCGTTCAACGATCTCGCGGCGCTGGAGCAGGCGCTGTCGTCGCGAAGAGTGGCGGCGTTCATCGTCGAGCCGATCCAGGGCAAGGGCGTGAACATGCCCGACGACGGCTATCTGGCGGGCGCGCTCGCGCTCTGCCGCCGCCACGGCACGCTCTTCGTTGCCGACGAGGTGCAGACCGGCCTCGGCCGCACCGGCCGCTTCCTCGCCGTCGATCACTGGGGCATCGAGCCCGACATGGTGCTGCTCTCCAAATCGCTGTCGGGCGGGCAGGTGCCAGTGGGCGCGGTCATGACCCGCAAGTGGATCTTCGACAAGGTGTTCGACCGCATGGACCGCGCGGTGGTGCACGGGTCGACCTTCGCCAAGAACGACCTGGCGATGGCGGCGGCGCTGGCGACGCTCGACATCCTGGCGTCCGAACGACTGATCGAGAATGCCGAGCGCACCGGGGCGCGGCTGCTCGCCGCTTTCGGCGACATGCAGCGCCGCCACGAGCTGGTGAAGTCGGTGCGGGGAAAAGGCCTGATGATCGGCATCGAGTTCGGCGCCCCGCGCTCGCTCAAGCTCAAGGCGTCGTGGAACGTTCTGGAGATGGTGAGCAGCGGCCTGTTCTGCCAGCTGATCATCATCCCGCTGTTCAAGGAGCACAAGATCCTCACCCAGGTCGCCGGACACGGCATTCACACGATCAAGCTGCTGCCGCCGCTGATCCTGACCGATGCCGACTGCGACTGGGTCGAGCGCGCCTTCGAGGCGGTCATCGCCGATGCCCACCGGGTGCCGGGGGCGGTGTGGTCGCTCGGGAAAACCCTGGTCGACCATGCCATGAAGGCGCGCGCGGCGGGGTGAACTTGTCGACTGGCGGCGAATGTCGCCGGGCCGCCGGGAGGCCCGGTCTTGCGGGCGGCCGGCTTCGGCTCTCGACTATTCCCGCCCGGGCGGGTATGGCCCGGCCGGCAGCGGCCAGCCGACCTGCCGAGCGGATTCTGCGGAGACCGGAATGACGGAAGCCGATATCGGATCGGGAAAAACCCACCGGGACGAGAACTTCCCGGTGGCATCGCTCCTGATTTATCGCCGTCATCGCGGGCCGATCCTGGCGTTCTACCGTTTCGCCCGGGCGGCCGACGACATCGCCGATCATCCGCGGCTGCCGGCCCGGGAAAAGCTCGACCGGCTCGACCGGCTCGAGGCGACGTTGACCGGCGCCGACGACCTCGCCGCGCCGGCTCTCCCGTTGCGCGCGGCGCTCGCCGAGCGCGGGCTCACGCCGCGCCATGCCCAGGACCTGCTCATGGCGTTCCGCCAGGACGTCACCAAACAGCGCTATCGCGATTGGGCGGACCTGATCTACTACTGCATGTATTCGGCGATGCCGGTCGGCCGCTTCGTCCTCGACGTGCACGGCGAGAGCCGCGCGACCTGGCCGGCCTCGGATGCCCTGTGCGCGGCGTTGCAGATCATCAATCATCTGCAGGACTGCGCCGCAGACTACCGGCGCCTCGACCGGGTCTATGTCCCGCTCGACGTGCTGGAGCGCAACGGCCTGACCGTGGAGGCGCTCGGCCTGGCGCAAGCCTCGCCGGCGCTGCGGCGCTGCCTGCAGGAGCTCGCCGAGTCCACGTCGACCCTTTTGGACCACGCACAACCCCTGTTCGGGCTGGTCAACGATCTCCGCCTCGGCCTGGAGATTGCCGTCATCCAGCGCCTGGCCCGGAGGCTGACCGGGATATTGCGACAGCGCGACCCGTTGAGCGAGCGCGTCCATCTGAGCGCCGCAGGCGTGGCGGCGGTCAGCCTGACGGCGATCACGCTCGGCCTCGGCCGGCGCGCCGCCCGACGGCTGGGAGCCGCCCGCCACAGCGCCCAGGACGCCTGAAGCATCCAATGAGCGCCAGCGAGCCCGTCACTGCCGATGCGGCGAAGCGAGCCTCGGGAAGCTCGTTCTACCTGGGCATGCGCATCCTTCCCCGCCGCCAGCGCGACGCCATGTTCGAGATCTATTCGTTCTGCCGCGCGGTCGACGACGTTGCCGACGATCCCGGCCCGCGGGCTCCGCGCCTGGCCGGGCTCGCGCAATGGCGCGCCGACATCGAGGCGCTGTGCGCCGGCGACGCGCCGCCGCGCGTGAGCGGGCTTGCGGGCCCGGTGCGGACTTTCGGGCTCGAACGCAACGATTTCCTCGCCGTGATCGACGGCATGGAGATGGATGTGCTCGCCGACATCCGCGCCCCCGCCGCCGAGACGCTCGACCTCTACTGCGATCGCGTTGCGAGCGCGGTGGGACGCCTGAGCGTGCGGGTCTTCGGAATGGAGCGGGCCGACGGCATCGCGCTCGCCCATCACCTCGGGCGCGCCCTTCAGCTCACCAACATCCTGCGCGATCTCGACGAGGACGCCGGCATCGGGCGGCTCTACCTGCCACGCGAAGCGCTGCAGGAGGCGGGCATCACCGCCACGGACCCGGCGCTGGCGATGATGAACCCGGCGCTGGGAAAAGCCTGCGCCCCGATCGTCGAGACCGCCCGGCGGCATTTTCGCGAGGCCGACGCCATCATGCGACGCTCGCCGCGGCGGATCGTCCGCACCCCGCGGATCATGGCGGAAGCCTACAAACTGAAGCTCGACGGGCTCGTCGAACGCGGCTGGGCGGCGCCACGGGAGGCGGTGCATACCAGCCGCCCCCGCCTCGTCTGGACGCTTCTGCGCGCCATGATGTGATGACCAGCGTCGTCCATGTCATCGGCGCCGGTCTTGCGGGCCTCGCCGCCGCGGTCAGGCTCTGCGCCAGCGGTGCCCGGGTCTGCGTCCACGAGGCCGCGGGCCAGGCCGGCGGACGGTGCCGGTCCTACTACGATGCGGCTGTGGGCATGACCATCGACAACGGCAATCACCTCGTCTTCTCCGGAAACCATGCGACGCTCGGCTATCTGAAGACCATCGGTGCCGACAACCGGCTGAGCGGGCCGCAGGACGCGATCTTCCCATTCGTCGATCTTGCGACCGGGCAACGCTGGAGCCTGCGCCCCAATGCGGGCCGCGTGCCGTGGTGGATCCTCGACGCGGGCCGCCGTGTCCCGGGAAGCCGGGCAACCGACTATCTCGCCGTCGCACCGCTCCTATGGTCGAGGCCCGACCAGACCATCGCCGACGTCATGCGATGCGAGGGCCTGCTGTATGAACGCCTGTGGCATCCGGTGCTGCTCGCCGCTCTCAACACCGACCCGGCGGAGGGCTCGGCGCGTCTGGCCGGGGCCGTCGTCCGGGAAACGCTCGGGTCGGGCGGCCGCGCCTGCCGGCCGCTGATCGCGCACGACGGACTGTCCCAGGCATTCACCGAGCCGGCGATCGCTTATCTCGAGGCACGCGGATCATCGGTCCGCTTCAATCATCGTCTGCGCCAGATGGTGCTGGGCGACGAGCTGGTGGAGGCCCTCGATTTCTCCGACGAGGTCGTGCGACCGGAACCCGACGAGGCCGTCGTCCTCGCGGTTCCGCCCTGGGTCGCGGCTTCGCTCGTGCCGGATCTCGCCACCCCGACCGAGTTCCGCGCCATCGTCAACGCGCATTTCCGCATCGCTCCGCCGCCGGGCCTCGCGCCCATGATCGGGGTGGTGAACGGGACCGTGGAATGGATATTCTGTTTTCCCGACCGGCTGTCGGTCACCATCAGCGGCGCCGATCGCCTGCTCGACATCCCCCGCGAGACGCTCGCCGGCGACCTGTGGGAAGAGGTCTCGCGGGTCACCGGCGTTGCCGCGCCCCTGCCGCCGTGGCAGATCATCAAGGAACGCAGGGCCACCTTCGCGGCGCTGCCCGCGGAGGACGCCAAGCGTCCGCCGCCCGCGACGCGGTGGAGCAATCTGGTGCTCGCGGGCGACTGGACGGCCACCGGCCTGCCCGCCACGATCGAAGGAGCAATCCGATCAGGCAATGCGGCGGCGACCAGGCTGAGCAGGTGACCGAAGACATGACGACCGACACATCCATCACGAGGCCATCGTCGAGCGGCAACCCGTCGGCGATCAGGCTGGAGCAGCAGATCCAGTCCGCCGCGAGCGCGATGCTCGACCGGCAGCAGGCAGATGGTCATTGGGTGTTCGAGCTCGAGGCCGACGCCACGATCCCGGCGGAGTACGTGCTGCTGCGCCACTATTTCGCCGAGCCGGTCGACGCGACGCTGGAGGCGAAGATCGCGGCCTATCTGCGGCGCATCCAACGCGCCGACGGCGGCTGGCCGCTGTTCCGCGACGGCGCTTTCGACATCAGCGCCAGCGTGAAGGCCTATTTCGCCCTGAAGATGATCGGCGACAAGCCCGATGCCGAGCACATGCGGCGCGCCCGCGAGGCGATCCTGGCGCGCGGAGGGGCGGCCGGCAGCAACGTATTCACCCGGGTGCTGCTGGCGCTCTACGGCGTCGTCATCTGGCGCGCCGTTCCGGTGATGCCTGTCGAGATCATGCTGCTGCCCACCTGGTTTCCCTTCCACCTCGACAAGGTGTCGTACTGGGCGCGAACCGTGATCGTTCCGATGCTGGTGCTTCAGGTGCTCAAACCGAGGGCCCGCAATCCGCTCGGCGTCGGGATCGACGAGCTCTTTCTGCAGCCGCCGAAAAACCTCGGTCCGCCGTCGAAGGCGCCGCACCAGACATGGCGATGGTTCCTCTTGTTCCAGGCGATCGACGCGGTCCTTCGCGTCGCCGAGCCCTGGTTCCCCACCCGGCTTCGCCAGCGGGCGATCGACCGGGCGGTGGTGTTCGTCAAGGAGCGGCTCAACGGCGAGGACGGGCTCGGAGCGATTTTCCCCGCCATGGCGAACTCGCTGATGATGTTCCGCGCGCTCGGCTATCCGGCCGACCATCCGGATCCGGCGATAGCGCGCAGATCAATCGACAAGCTCGTGGTCGTCAAGGACGCGGAAGCCTACTGCCAGCCCTGCGTATCGCCGGTCTGGGACACGGCGCTGATGAGCCATGCCTTGATGGAGGCGGGCGGCGATGAAGCGATCCGCCGCGCCGCAGGCGGCGTCGCCTGGCTCGCGCCGTTGCAGATCCTGGACACCGTCGGCGATTGGGCCGCCCAGCGTCCGCACGTGCGCCCCGGCGGCTGGGCGTTCCAGTATGCCAATCCGCATTACCCGGACCTCGACGATACCGCGGTGGTGGTGATGGCGATGGATCGTGTCGACGGGCTGAGGCCGTCGGGCCCGCCGCGCTTTCGCGAGGCCATCGCCCGGGCCCGCGAATGGGTGGTCGGGCTGCAGAGCCGTGACGGCGGCTGGGCAGCCTTCGACGCCGACAATACCTGCCACTACCTCAACAACATCCCGTTCTCGGATCACGGGGCCCTGCTGGACCCGCCGACCGCGGACGTCACGGCGCGGTGCCTGTCCATGCTGGCGCAGCTGGGGGAGAAGCCCGCGACCAGCCCGGCGATGGGTCTCGCGCTCGACTATCTGCTCCGCACCCAGGAGCAGGACGGCAGCTGGTACGGCCGCTGGGGGATGAACTACGTCTACGGGACGTGGTCGGTGCTGTGCGCGCTCAATGCGGCGGGGGTCGAGTCCTCGTCGCCGGCGGTGCGCAAGGCGGTCGACTGGCTGGCGTCCATCCAGAACGCCGACGGTGGCTGGGGCGAGGACGGCGCCAGCTACAAGCTCGATTATCGCGGATATGAGGCCGCCCCCAGCACGGCCTCGCAGACCGCATGGGCGGTGCTTGGCCTGATGGCTGCCGGCGAGGTCGATCACCCGGCCACCGAGCGCGGGATCGGCTACCTGATGGACCACCAGGGCGCGGACGGGACGTGGCCGGAGGAACGCTATACGGCGACTGGATTTCCACGAGTCTTCTACCTGAGGTACCACGGCTACGCGAAGATCTTTCCGCTGTGGGCGATGGCGCGCTATCGCAACCTTCGCGCCGGGAACACCCGCCGGGTCGCCTTCGGCATGTGAGCCGGGGGGAATAGTCGGAGATCAGAGGAGCCGGTCGTGGCGGGCGGCCTTGCCATGGCGCGCGCCGTGGTTGTCAGCGCGCCCGCGGGCATCCGCCGGGTGCTGCTCGAGAACACCGACAACTACCGGAAGGACGCTCGCCGGATGCCCGATCAGGCAAGGCACAGTGGTGGTCATCGCGCCCTACGTGCTGCATCGGCATCGCCGCCTGTGGGATCGGCCCGACATCTTCGATCCCAATCGCTTCCTCGGCGGCGCCTGCGACAAGAGCGATCGCTATGCCTACCTGCCGTTCGGCGCGGGGCCACGCATCTGCATCGGCTCGGCCTTCGCGCTGCAGGAAGCAACGCTGGTGCTGGCCACGATCCTCGCCAATTTCGAGCTGGCGCTGGCCGACGGCCACGCGGGCTGGCCACTGCAGCGCGTGACCCTGAGGCCGCGCGGAGGATTGCCCATGGCGATCAAACGCAGACCGCCAATTGCGCCGATACGGCACTCAGCGGCGTGCCTCTTGGCGGAGCCGGCATCCCGGGGCGGACGGCCAAGCAGACCGGCTGTGGCTTGCGAGCAACGCAAGGTCGGGTTTCCGACCAGCTGAGGAACTTTGTATTGCCAATGCTCAGCATTTCTCCTTATGCTGCCTGTTGCTTGAGCGGCATCGTTCGGGGGAACGACCTGCCGTGTACAGGTGCGATGGGAGCCCGAGGGGGAAGGGGGTCATCGCAGGGGGCGGCTCGCCATATTGGAAATCCGGCTGTCTGCACCGTCGCCACGGCGGCTGATGCTTGCATCAGCGCATTGGCGCGCGGACGGGATGGTTGGTGCCTGAACCAATCGCATGGCGAGCGAAACCAAGCCAGGTGGCTCGACGTACCTGTCAGGTCGTCGTCGGGGATTCAACTGATTGGTTTGGACTTGAGCGACCGAACCATTCTGTTTGATGGTCGGAGGCAAATTCACAACACCTCGGGGCGGTGACGCCAGAAACGCGAGCCGGATTGCAGACTGCATGTACAGCGTTCCACCCATCGTCGCAGTGACCTGCCTGTCCTTCGAGGCGCGCATCGCCTCGGGACCCGGTGTCACGGTGCTGTGCGGCGAGGCCGATCGCCTTGCCGCCGCGGTGGAGACGGCGATTGCCGGCGGCAGCAGCGGAATCATGAGCTTCGGAATCGCTGGCGGGCTCGCACCCGATCTGGCACCTGGCCACTGGGTGGTTGCATCGAAGGTCATATCGGCGGCGGGGCATTTTTCCACCCACTGGGCGTGGTCGCAGCGGCTGCTGCGCGCCCTGCCAGGCGCCATTCACGCAGATATTGCCGGCGTCGATGCCCCGGTGATGGAATCCGCCAGCAAGCTCAGCCTGGGCAAGGCCACCGGCAGCGTCGCCGTCGACATGGAATCGCACGTGGCGGCCCGGGTGGCGAAGGCCCACGGCCTTCCCTTCGCGGCCTGTCGGGTCATCATCGACCCGGCGCACCGCACGCTTCCGCCCGCCGCATTGAGCGGCCTGCGCGCCGACGGAACCTCCGATGCCGCGTCGGTCCTGCGCTCGCTCGCCCGGCATCCGGGCCAGATTCCCGCCTTGCTGCACACCGCGGTCGACGCCTATGCGGCGCGGCGCGCGCTACTCCGCGGCCGCCGGCTGCTTGGAGCGGGGCTCAGCTTTCCGGATTTCGGCGAGCTTCAGCTCGACGTGGCGTGAAAACACGTAATTGGCGGGACGCTGGCGATCGAGGGGAATCTCCGGCGCCATCGCGCCTTCCGTGCGCACGCCGCGAATGGCGACGCCCAGCGCCTTCATCGGATGAGCGATAACGTCCTGCACGGCGGTGGCTTCGTAGCCGCTGTGCACCATGCAGTCGGCGCACTTCTCGTAGTTGCCGGTGCCATAGGCGTCCCAGTCGGTCTCCTCCATGAGCTCGCGGAACGTCTTGGCGTAACCTTCACCGAGCAGATAGCAGGGGCGCTGCCAACCGAACACGGTGCGCGTCGGATTCCCCCACGGGGTGCAGTGATAGGTCTGGTTCCCGGCGAGGAAATCCAGGAACATGCCGGACTGGCTGAACGACCAGTCGCGGCCGCCGCGGCCGCGACGGAAAATGTCGCGGAACAGCTGCTTGGTCTTTTCCCGGTTGAGAAAATGCTGCTGATCCGGAGCCCGCTCGTAGGCGTAGCCCGGCGACACCGTGATGCAGTCGACGCCGATGTCGCGCACGCTGTCGAAGAACCTCGCGGTACGCTCGGGGTCGGCATTGTTGAACAGCGTGCAGTTGATGTTGACGCGAAAGCCCCGCTGCTTCGCCGCCTTGATCGCCGCCACGGCGCGATCATAGACGCCACCCTGGCAGACCGAGCCGTCGTGGGCCTCCTTGTCGCCGTCGAGATGCACCGACCACACGAAGTACTTGCTCGGCTGGTACTGATCGAGCTTCTTCTCCATCAGCAGCGCATTGGTGCACAGATAGACGAACTTGCGGCGCGCAATGATCCCCTTGACCACCGCGGCGAGCTCGCGATGCAGCAGCGGCTCGCCGCCGGCGATCGACACGACCGGCGCGCCGCACTCGTCGACGGCCTGCAGGCAGTCGGCGACCGACAACCGCTGATTCAGGATCTCGTCCGGATAGTCGATCTTCCCGCAACCGGCGCACGCCAGATTGCAGCGAAACAACGGCTCGAGCATCAGGACAAGCGGGTAACGCTTGCGACGCATGAAATGCTGGCGAACCACGTAACCGCCGACCACGGCCTTCTGTAACAACGGGATTCCCACAATGGGCTCCTTTATTGCAAACTCACGTCGCGGGGTCGCGACAATCGGTTAGCGACTCTCGGCGAGCTCGGCGGGAAGCCGGAACTCGATGGTTTCCTGCCGGCCGGGCAGCGTCGCGACGTCCACCGGACCGAGGCGCCGCAGCGCCGCGATGACATCCTCGACCAGCACCTCGGGTGCCGAGGCGCCCGCCGTGATTCCCACCGTGTCGGCGCCCGCCACCCATTCGGCCTTGAGCTCGCTGCCGTCAGCGATCAGGTAGCTCGGAACGCCCGCCTCGGCGCCGATCTCGCGCAGCCGGTTGGAGTTCGAGCTGTTGTTGGCGCCCACGACCAGGATCACGTCGACGAGCTTGCTGAGCTCGCGCACCGCGGTCTGCCGATTCTGCGTCGCATAGCAGATGTCGCGCGTCTCCGGGCCGACGATATCGGTGAAGCGCCGCTGCAGCGCCGCGATGATGCCGCGGGTATCGTCGACGCTGAGCGTGGTCTGGGTGACGTAGGCGACCGGGGCATCGGTGGCGATGTCGAGCGTCTCGACGTCATTCTCGTTCTGCACCAGGAACACCGGTCCGGAGACCTGGCCCATCGTGCCTTCGACCTCGGGGTGGCCGGCGTGACCTATCAGGATCAGGGTGCGGCCCTGGGCGATATAGCGCTTGCCCTGGTTGTGCACCTTGGTGACCAGCGGGCAGGTCGCATCGATGACCGGGATATTGCGCGCCGCCGCCTCCTCCTCGACGGTCCGCGACACCCCGTGCGCGCTGAAGATCGTCACGGCGCTGGGCGGCACTTCGGAGAGATCCTCGACGAACCTCGCTCCCTTCGCCTTGAGACCGTCGACCACATGGCGGTTGTGCACGATCTCGTGGCGCACGTAGATCGGGTGGTCGTACTTCTCCAGCGCACGCTCGACGATCTCGATCGCGCGGACGACGCCGGCACAAAAGCCGCGAGGTTGGGCCAGGATCACATGCATGTTGACTAACTCGACCGCGAGGTTGGAGTTCCGGGGGCCACGTTTCGGCTTCGCAATCACCACACCAAAGCCGGAAACGCAAGGGACGCAACTGGTTAACGGGTTCGACCGGGCATCCGGCGGCCGGTATCTTGATAGCATCCCGCTTCGGGCGCAATGCCGTCTGTGCAGGCTTGCGCCGCAAATAGCAGGCCTTTGCCGACCGAGGCAACCCTTCGGGAGCCCTCCGGAAGCGGCGCAAGGCCGTCGTCCGGCCAGCGGAAAAGGAGCATTCGAAGGCATCGATCAATCCGGCGACCCGACGTCCTCCCGCTACCCAACGGCGGTCGGCATCGCTAATGGTCGGTCGGGAAATCCGTCAACCGCCGCACCAGAATCCGGGATGGTATCGATGTCGAGCAGGGCCCAATGACCGAGGCGGTGGTGATCATCGGTGCCGGGCAGGCCGGCGCGCAACTCGCCATGAGCCTGAGACAGGCCCGGTTCCCGGGCCCGATCGTGCTGATCGGCGACGAGCCCTACCTTCCCTATCAGCGCCCGCCACTCTCCAAGAAGTTCCTCGGCGAGCCGCGAGCCGCCGATACGCTGTTCCTGCGTCCCGACAGCTTTTGGCAGGGCCAGGACGTGACACTCGAGCTCGGCACGGCGGTCGCCGCGGTCGATCGCACGCGCCGCCGGGTCAGCCTCATCGATGGGCGCGAGATCGACTATGCGACGCTGGTGCTCGCCACCGGCACCTCGGCACGCCGGCTCCCGGTTCCCGGGACCGCGCTCGCCGGCGTCCATTCGCTGCGTGGAATCGAGGACGCGCTTGGATTGCGTGCTGCCCTTGATTCCGCCAGGCGGATCGTCATCGTGGGCGGCGGGTATATCGGCCTCGAGGTTGCCTCGGTCATCCGCAGCGAGGGGCGCGACGTCACCATCGTCGAGGCCCAGGAGCGATTGCTCAAGCGCGTCACTGGTCCGGTGGTGGCGTCGTTCTACGACCGGCTCCATCGCAATCGCGGCGTGACGTTCAGGCTCGGCAACCAGCTCGCCGCCATCGAGGGGGACCGTCAGGTCTCCGGCGCACGGCTGGCGAACGGCGACCATCTCCCCGCCGATCTGGTCATCGTGGCGACCGGAGCGCGGGCCAACGACGATCTCGCGGCGGCCGCCGGCATCGCCTGCAACGACGGGATACTGGTCGACGAATTTGCCCGCACCAGCGACCCGGCCATTTATGCGATCGGGGACTGCACGCGGTTTCCCAGCAGACGATACGGCCGGCTCATGCGTCTTGAAAGCGTGCAGAATGCGATCGATCAGGCCAAGGCGGCCGCCGCGGCGATCACAGGAACGCCGCAGAGCTACGACCCGGTGCCATGGTTCTGGTCGGACCAATACGACACCAAGCTGCAGATCGCCGGGCTCGCCGACGGTTACGAGGCTGCCGAGACGGTGGGCGATCCGGAGATACGGTTCTCCGTCGAGTACCGCCGATCCGGCCGGCTCATCGCGGTCGACGCGGTGAACGACGCCCGTGCCCACATGATGGCGCGCCGCCGCATTGCCGACGAGCTCGGAAGCGCCGTCGGGACGACGGCCGGAGCCTGACACAAGACCGGCGGTCCGGGCGGACGGCGCTGCCGGCGCTGCCGCCGCGCAGGCCTGCCCAACGCCGGTGGAACCGGTTATATTGCGGGCGGCGGGTTATCCGCCGCGTCGCTTGCGTCATCGATGGTCGACCGGTCCGATGAGCCAGACCAACAACATCATTCGACTTGGCGAGCTGGTCGGCCCTCCCAGGCGCGAGAGCGTCGTCGCCCATCGCGAGATGGGCGCGGCATCGGATGCGTCGAGCGCCCTCCAGGACGGGTCGGATCTCACCAACGTCATTCCGTTCACCCGACTGCGCCATGACAACGACAGCGGCGACGCGGCAACCAAGCTGGTTCTCGGCGATGACGCGAGGCCGGCGCCCGCACCCGCGCGGCGCGATACGAAACTCGCGATCTCGGCTCTTGCGCTCGCCTCGGCGCTCATCCATGGCGGACTCCTGGCGGCGCTCAACCGCGAGCCGCCGCCCATGGCGAGCATCGGGATCGAGGCGATTTCCGTCGAGCTCGTGCTGGGAGCCAACAGCAACGCCGGACCAGCAACCACCGCAAGCGAGGCTCAATCGCCTCCGACGACTTCGCCGGCTCCCGCCGAGCCGGAACAACCGGCAGCCGCCCCTCAGGAGGCCGCGCTGGCGCCGGCGGAGGTTCCGCCCGATACCATTCCTCCGCCGTCGCAGGAAGACCCATCGCCTCCCAAGCCGCCGGCTCCCGCCGAGGTCGCGGTCGAACCGCAACCCGAGCCGCCAGTGCCTCATCAGGAAGCGGCACTTCCGCAGCCGACAGCCGAGCCTGAACCGGCACCGCCGCCGGAAAAGAACATCGAGGCCGCACCTCCGACGCCGGCGCCGAAGCCAGCCGATCCGGTCGCAGTCGTCCCTCCGCCTCGTCCGGACGTACCGAAAGAACCCGAGCCGCGACGACCCGAGAAGCCGAGGAAACCAGTCGCGGAGCCGCCTGCCCCGGCCAGGAAGCCGGCCCATCGAGACACTGCCAACCGGGCGCGTCCGGCGGCAGCCGACGCACGCCCCGACAACAGACGCGTGGCCGCGGTCGCGCCCGGCGGAGCAGGACCCGGAAGCTCGGCTTCGGAGAGCAACTATCGCGGCACGGCCGCCGCCCATCTTGCCCGCTTCAAGCAGTTTCCGGCCGACGCCCGCAGTCGCGGCGAGCAGGGTACCAGCGTGGTCAGCTTCTCCCTCGACGGCAGCGGACGGGTCACCAGGGTGACCCTCGTCCGCGGCACCGGCATCGCGAGCCTCGACCGGGAATCGGAGGCAATGGTCCGCCGTGCCTCGCCCTTCCCGCCCCCGCCCGGGGGCCGCCCGATGACCATATCGGCTCCGGTGAACTTCCGCCTCCGATGAGCAGGCGGCCGTCGGCAAAACGGCAGCATCGCTCACGCTTCGAGCGTAGAGGTTCCTGCACAACTATGTGCTTTGCGGCGGCCTACCGGCTGACCTATATTTCCAGGAGCGGCTCCTGCGAAGCCGCATATGGAGGATTCACCATGAGCTGGACCACCCCGACCCTCGTCGAAATCTGCATCGGCCTCGAGATCAACGGCTACCTGCCGGCCGAGTTCTAAGTCGAACAATCCGATATTGCGGCGTCTCGTCGGCCGCGCTCGGGATGTGCCGAGCGCGGGCAGAGGGATTATTGCCCGTCGAGACGCAACGCCGGTTCGCTCGAGCGCCGGGGGGCGGTTGCGTTAACTCATCCGGGTGAAACCAAAGAGGCAGATCGATGATCAAGGTGAGCGTGCTTTATCCGAACACCGAGGGCAGCAAGTTCGATATCGACTACTATTGCAAGAAGCACATTCCGATGGTTCAGCAAAAGGTCGGACCGGCATTGAAGAGCGTCGACGTCGAGCAAGGGATCAGCGGCGGCTCTCCGGGATCGCGACCGACCTATGCGGCCGCCTGCCATCTCTATTTCGAGTCCGTGCCGGCGTTCCAGCAGGCATTCGGGCCGCATTCGAAGGAGATCATGGCGGACGTCCCGAACTACACCGACGTTCAGCCGCTGGTCCAGATCAGCGAAGTCAAGATGTAATCGGGCGTCCGGGCGAAGGTCGCCCGGGCCCGCGGGCGACGAGATCGATCAGGATGCCGCCGTTCGCGTCTGGCGCGTCCGGATCTTCTCGATCAGCCAGGTCCACGCCTCCCGCTCGGCGGCGCCGGCGGTCTTGCTCACCGCGATCTCCAGATAGGCGATCTCGCGCTCGATCTTGTCGCGCGGCAGCATGTCGACGCGGCTGACCAGGATCGCGGCCTCGATCACCGCCGCCTGCGCGCGGTTGAAACCCTCGAACGGCGCGTGCGAGGCCCTGTGCACCACCCGGCAATGGAAACGCGGCCGCTGCTCGTCCTCGGTCACCTCGGCGACGGCGAGCTCGGCATGGGCGAGAGCGGCGGCAAGACGGGGCACCGGCACGCGCTCGGAGGCGACCGTCGGCCAGTCGCGACGTCCGGTCAGGCAGCCGGCAAAGATGCGGACGTCATCGGTGTAGTTGGCGACCGCGAAGGGCTGCGCCCGCAGGTTCTCAAGCGTGGTCGACGGCCGGAACGGCGCGATGATCCAGCCGGGCCCGTCGGCAATGATCCCGAGCGGCGCGATGTGCACGTCGCCGTCGGCGCTCATCGTCGTCACGATCGTCTCGCGGATGAGCGGCATCGGTCAGCCACCTGATTTCCGGCTGCGCAGCGTATGACCGGCCTGGCGCAGCCGGGTGACGTCCTCGACCACCGGATCGGTGGCGCAGCCCCAGCCAAGCGGCTCGTCCTGGGCGTAGCGCTTGCCCAGCCGCCAGGCGATCTCCGCCTTCATCAGCTCGGCGCCGAGATAGAAGGCGTGCGGTCCGTCGCTGTCGACGCCGAGCCGGGGAAAGAGCGAGAATGCTTCCTGCGCCACGTGGTGACCGTCCCGATTGTAGACGTGGATGCCGTCCTCCGCGGTCTCGATACGGAAGTTCGCATCGGCAACCACCGCGGCCAGGCCCGCAATGTCCTCCGCTGTGCCGGGGAACGGCGAGCGGTCGTGCAGCTGCAGGAGGGCGCCGCCGAAATTCTTCGGCAGGCTCGCCTCCTCGCGGGCGGCAAACATGATGCGGCGGGCCGCGTCGTGCTCCTGGATGGTGCGTCGCGTATGCGGGCTCACCTGCACCACCAGCACATTGCGAATATTGAGCTCCGAGCAGATGCCAAGCAGCGCCGCGGTCATGCCCCCGGAATCCGCATCGGTGAGCTCGGTCAGGTTCCCGGTTCCCATCAGGATCTCGGCTTGCGGCAATCGCCGGCGCAACTCCGCGTAGCGCGCGAGCGACGCCATAAAACCAAAGTGGATCGGATCGAGAACCGGGTCGAGGATCGCCGCGATGCCGCGTCCGGCGGCGAGCTCGGCGGCGCGGATGAGCGACGGCATGTCGCCGTGGCTTTTCGGCACCAGCACGGGCGTGGCCCCGGTGTCGGCCGCGATGTCGATCGTGTCCTCGGTCAGGCTCAGCAGAAAGCCGGCTCCGGCGGCGGCGCCGCGGCGCAGCTCGTCGGCCGAGCCGGAATCGATGCTGACGTCAAGCCCGGCGCGGGCAAGCTCGCGGACCGCGTCCTCGAGATGGCGGAACGGCGTGTCGGGCAGGCATCCGAGGTCGATCACGTCGGCGCCCGCCTGGTGCATCCTGTTGGCCCGCGCCAGGATGGCGTCGACGGGAAGCGCCGAGGCATCGACGATCTCGGCGAAGATGCGCATGTCGTGACGCGACAGGTCGAGCTTGCGACCATGCGCGCCGAAATAGGCCGGAATGTCGTGCAGCTCCTCGGGGCCGCGCTCGAACGGCACGCCGAACTCGGCGGCGAGGCGGGCGAGATCGGCCCGGCAGCGGCCGGGCAGCAGCACGCGGTCGGCCATGACCGGCCGCGGCAGGCGGCGCAGGATGATGGCCTCGGTCATCAGCGCCGCGACCTTGACGCCGATGTCGACGACCGAGCATTCGAGATCGCTCCGTCCAAGCCCGCCCAGCACTCTTTCGAGCCGCGGCCGCGCGAGGTGTCCGGTCAGGAAGGCGATGCGCTCAGCCATGGCCGGCAAGCTCGCGCCTGCGGCGCGTGAGCGCCGCCTCGAGCGCGGACAGCTCCTCGACGACATCGGTTGCCTCGAACGATTTCAGCCGCTCGGTATTTTGCAGATCGATGCGGCGCGGAAACACCTTCACCATTCCCTTGGGCGCCTCGGTCTCCAGCTCGGGCGCGGTGTCGCAGGCGAACACGATCGCCGGCACGCGGCATTTGCCGGCCTGCGCGAACACGTTGGTGGCCAAAGTGTCGGAAATCCCCAGCACGCATTTGGCCACCGTGTTCGAGGTGGCCGGCGCCACCACCAGGGTGTGGTAGACGCCGTAGTAGAAATTGCCCACCGGCGGGGCGCTCGCCGTGGTGTCGCGGAAGACGCGCGCCGATCTGGGCAGGAGAAGCTTCTGCTTGTACATGCGCACCACCTCGTCGGCCGCCTTGCTGACGAAGAGGTCGACGTCCTCGAGATCGCGGATCAGCGCCAGGCACTCCTTGAAGAAGTGCCCGGATCCGGTGAGCGCCCAACCCCAGCGCGGCGTCTTGACCTTGGCCATCTGATGGATCCCGACCGCGGTTGATTGCTAGCGAATCATCGAGTGGCGCATGTTCTTGTCGACGAACCGGCATCCACTTTCGCCGGAACATGCGCTGATGATCCGGGTGCCGGCGATCGTTCCGCCGCGGACGGCGGCGGCGAGCATCGCGTGATCGCCCGGTCCCGCCATATGGACCTGCGCCGTCCCCATCAGGCGCGGGAACGCGGCGTCGACGATGCCCTGCGCCGCGAGAACCTCGGCGCTGACCGGGGAGGCCGGCGGCTCGACCTGCTTGACGAGCAGCACCAGGCCGGCGCCGATGCGGCCGGCGAGCCAGAGCGCCAAACTGTCCGACGTCACGTCCCACGACCATGGCACGTCCTCGGCGCGCAGCGTCATCCGCGCCGGGCACCAGACCGGCACTTCTCCGGCGCGCAGCGCGCGGCGGATGGCGGCAGCCGAATCCGCGAGCGTCAGCTTGCGGTCCAGGCTCGCCAGCGCACAGCCGAATTGCTCCATGGCCAGCAGCGCCATCCGGTGCGCGGCGCGGTCGTCGAAACCCATTCGCAGCTGCGCGGCGCGCACCGTATCGGAGAACGGCTTTCCCCCCGGGACCACGACCACGCGGCCGGCACAGCCCGCGACCGCATCGAGCCATTGCCTGAGGTGGGATGCGAAGGCATGACTGCCGCCGAGCTTGACGACGATCGGGCCGCCCCGGCTGCCCATCACTCGGCGGCTTTCGATGCCGCGCCCGGAGACGCGGCCGGATAGAGCTGATGCACGCGCGCGATCTCGGGCGGCCGCTCGCGGGTGATCTCGACCCCGACCCCGCCCGGCCCGACGTCGAGCTTCTCGGCGCGCACCGTCACGCGCAGCACCCTGTCGTGCGCCAGCACCAGGGCCGCGACGCGCTCGGCGAGTGTCTCCAGGAGGGCGATGTGCTCGCGCGCCACGATCATCCGGATGCCGTCGGTGACGACGTCGTAGGAGAACACGTCGCGCATGTCCTCGGCGGCGTGCGAGGGACGAAGAACCTGCACGTCGACATTGAAGCGGACGCGCTGCGGCTTGTCGCGCTCCCGCGCATAGGCGCCGATGCGCACCGGCAGCACGAAATCGCGCACGAAGGTCCGGTCGGCCGGCGCACCCTGCCGGTCGGCATCGACCGAATAGCCCCGCGCCGCCAGCAGCCGGTAGTCGATCCGGTCGGAGCCGCTTCCCGCAAAGCCGGCACTGCGCTCGTCGAGGGCGATCAGCTCGCGGACGAGGCGGACGGATTCGGGGACGATCGCAGCGGTACGCTGCTGCCCGACGCAAAGCGCACCGCGAAAGCCGAGCAGGTCCGGCGCGAGCGGCAGCAGCCGCGGGATGTCGGGAATCTCCAGGGATCCGGCAAGACCGACCAGCAGGCTGTGAGCGCGGGCGGCGGCGATGAACTCGGCGAGCGCCGTGATATCCATGCACTCGAGCAGGCCGCCGCTGCCCTTGTGCGCGGTATCGAGCATGACGCCGGCGAGGCCGCATTCCGCCATCAACGGCAGCAATGCCTGATCGGCGCCGCGATCGGCGAACATCACGCCGATGATCTTCGTGCCGCGGGCCGGCGCGGCGAGAGCACGCAGGCAATCCTCGCGCTTCTGCCCGGGAAACAACCCGACCTTGACATAGTCGACCCCGGTCTCCGCCATGGCGACGGCCGCCGCCGCGACGACGTCCGGCTCCATGGGAAGATCGCCGGTCACCGCGCTGACCGGCCGGCGGCCGGCGACCGCCGCGACGGCGGCACGCACGGTCTCGGCGGCCGGCGCCCCGAGCGCGCCCTTGCCGGCATCCTTGAGGTCGATGATGTCGGCGCCGTGCTCGAGCGCGATCGCCGCCTCGCCCGGCCCGTCGACGCTGGCAAGAAACAAGGTCATCGCGGCGCTCCTGGTGCAGTGCGAACGGCGAGCCACGGATGCGGGGTCACCGCGTCATGATGTCACCGGCAGCATCGATCGCGCTTGCCGCCCGGACAGGCATTTTCTACCATCAGCGTACGTAGGATGGACGGCTAATTTAAACAAGAAACGGGGGCTCGGGGGTCAGGGTCCGACCTCGCCTGGAGCGACACATTGATCAGGCCGACGAGCGCTTTCGCCATGCTGCTGATCGTGCTGTCGACGGCGCAGGCGGCGGACCCGACCGAGATCCGGATCGGCTACCTGCGCGGGGTCCAGCACAAGACCACGATCTCGCTCCTCGACCTGCCGACCGAGAACGACGGAATCGCCGGCGCGCAGCTTGCCATCGACGACAACAACACCACCGGAAAATTTCTTTCCCAGCATTTCGGCCTGGAGGAGATGCGTCTCAAGGAGACCGACGATCCGGCGGCGGCCGCCGTGAGCCTGGCCGACCGCGGGATCTCGCTGGTCATCGCCGACCTGCCGGCCGACGCGCTGATCAAGGCGGCGGATGCAGGGCGCGACCGCGGGCAGCTCGTCTTCAACGTGGGGGCGACCGACGATCGGCTGCGCGAGGCCGACTGCCGCGGCAATCTCATCCATACCGCCCCCACCCGCTCGATGCTGGCCGACGGCTTGGCGCAATATCTCGCCTGGAAGCAGTGGCGCCGCTGGCTCCTGGTGGTCGGCTCCCATCCGGCCGACAAGCTTTTTGCCGACGCGCTGCGCCGGGCGGCCGCCCGGTTCGGCGGAAAAATCGTGCAGGAGCGGGTCTTCGAGGATGCGGGTGGGGCGCGGCGCACCGACAGCGGCATCGTGCAGACGCAGCGGCAGATCCCGCTGTTCACCCAGCAGGCTCCGGCCTACGACGTCCTGGTCGCGGCGGACGAAAGCGAGGTCTTTGCCGCCTATCTGCCGTACCGGACCTGGGATGCCCGGCCGGTCGCCGGCTCGGCCGGGCTGGTTCCGACCAGCTGGGACCCGGCGCACGATCTGTGGGGCGCCGTGCAGATGCAGAACCGCTTCATCAAGCTCAACGCGCGGCGGATGACCGCGCTCGACATGCAGGCGTGGACGGCGGCGCGCATGATCGGCGAAGCCGCGTCGCGCACCCGCTCGGCCGACCCCAAGTCCATGCTGGCATTCCTCAAGGGTCCGGACTTCGCGCTCGCGGCGTTCAAGGGACAACGGCTGACCCTGCGCGATTGGAATCTCCAGCTCCGCCAGCCTATCCTGCTGGTCGACGGCCGCACTGTCGTCTCGGTCTCCCCGCAGGAAGGTTTTCTGCACCAGGTCTCGGAGCTCGATACGCTGGGGATGGACCGGCCGGAAACCAAATGCAGCCTCAAGTGAGTAGCCGATGGGGATGAGAAAGCGTCCGGGCACGACAATGCTCGCAGCCGGCATCGCCATGGCGCTCGCCCACCCGGCGCACGCGTTTACCGCCTATGTGTCGAACGAGAAGAGCAACACGGTGACGGTGATCGACACCACCAGGTTCGAGGCGGTGAAGACCATCAAGGTCGGCCAGCGCCCGCGCGGTATCGAGGTCACGCGCGACGGCAAGTTCGTGCTGGTGGCGGTCGGCGACGACGACACCATCCAGATGATCGACGTCGCGACCAACGAGGTCGTCGGCAACCTTCCCTCGGGCGCAGACCCGGAGCTGTTCGTCCTCGACCCGACCGGCAGGATTCTCTATGTGGCCAACGAGAACGACAATCTGGTCACCGTCGTCGATATCGAGAAGCGGACCAGGATCGGCGACGTCCCGGTCGGGGTCGAGCCCGAGGGGCTGGGATTGAGCCCGGACGGAAAAATCCTGGTCAATACCTCGGAAACCACCAACATGGCGCATTTCATCGATACCGCCACCAACCAGATCGTCGCCAACGTGCTGGTCGATTCCCGGCCGCGGTTCGCCGAGTTCAAGCAGGATGCCACCGAGCTGTGGGTCTCGGCGGAGGTCGGCGGGACGGTGAGCGTGATCGACCCGGCCAGGCACGAGGTGACCAAGAAGATCACGTTCGAGGTCGCCGGCCTGCGCAAGGAGGCGATCCAGCCCGTCGGCATCGCCATCACCCGGGACGGCAAGACCGGCTTCGTCGCGCTGGGCCCGGCCAATCGCATCGCCGTCATCGACGGCACCACCCATCAGGTGAAAAAGTACCTGCTGGTCGGCCAGCGCGTATGGCATATGGCGTTCACCCCCGACGAAAAATATCTGCTGACGACCAACGGCGTCTCCAACGACGTCTCGGTGATCGACGTCGCCGCCCTCAAGGTGATCAAGACGATCGCGGTCGGCGAGCTTCCCTGGGGCGTGGCGATGTCGCGGCAATGACGGCCCGCGGGCAACGACGGCCGGTCAGGCCATGATGCACGGCACCAGATCGGGCGACGCGCCGGCGCTCCGCGTCGAGGGCCTCGGCCATTCCTACGGCGCGCGACGCGCGCTCGAGGCGGTGACCTTTGCGATCGAGCCTTCGACCTTCACGGTGCTGCTCGGGCTCAACGGCGCCGGCAAGAGTACGCTGTTCGCGCTGGTCACGCGGCTCTATGCGACCCAGCAGGGTCGCATAGAAATATTCGGCTACGAGGTCGGGCGGATGCCGGGCGAGGCGTTGCGGCGGCTCGGCGTTGTGTTCCAGTCGCGCACCCTCGACCTCGACCTCTCGGTGATGCAGAACATGCTGTATCACGCGGCGCTGCACGGCATCGGTAGCCGCGACGCCCGTCGGCGCGCCGAGGCGGCGCTCACGCGCATCGGCCTCGCCGACCGCGCCAGCGACAAGGCGCGCGATCTCTCCGGCGGGCAGATGCGGCGCGTCGAGATCGCGCGGGCACTGCTGCACCGCCCGCGCCTGCTCGTGCTCGACGAGCCGACCGTCGGCCTCGACATTCGGGCGCGCGCCGACATCCTCGGCGAGGTGCGGCGCCTGGTGGCGGAAGAAGGCGTCAGCGCGTTCTGGGCGACCCATCTGGTCGACGAGATCGCGGAGAGCGACGACGTGGTGGTGCTGCACCGGGGAAAAATCCTGGCCCACGGCGCGGTGCCCCGGGTGGTGGAGCAATCCGGCACGCCCGATATCCGCGCCGCCTTCGTCAAGCTCGCGCAGATTCCGTCGGCGGCGGGAAGCGAGGTGCCATGAGCGTGCAGTCGTCGTCCATGCCGGGCTTCTCGGCCGCCCAGTACGCGATCTGCCTCAAGGGCATCGTCTGGCGCGAGGCGCTGCGCTTCCTGCATCAGCGCGAGCGCTTCGTCGCCGCCCTGGTGCGGCCGCTGGTGTGGCTGTTCATCTTCGCGGCGGGATTCCGCCAGACGCTCGGCGTCTCGATCATTCCGCCCTACGAGGTGTATGTTCTCTACGAGGTGTTCATCACGCCCGGCCTGATGGCGATGATCCAGCTGTTCAACGGCATGCAGTCGTCGCTCTCCATGGTCTACGATCGCGAGATGGGAAACATGCGCACCCTGCTGGTGAGTCCCTGCCCCGCTGGTATCTATTGTCGTCGAAGCTGCTGGCGGGGACCGCGGTGTCGCTGCTGCAGGTCTACACCTATCTGGCGATCGCCTGGTTCTGGGAGATCGAGCCGCCGCCGATCGGCTACCTGACGGTGCTGCCGGCGCTGGTGATGTCCGGGCTGATGCTGGGCGCGCTCGGCATGCTGATCTCGTCGGTGGTCAGGCAACTGGAGAATTTCGCCGGGGTGATGAATTTCGTGATCTTTCCCATGTTCTTCGCTTCCTCCGCGCTCTATCCGCTGTGGCGGGTCAAGGAATCGAGCCCGCTGCTCTACTACGTCTGTGAGCTCAACCCGTTCACCCACGCGGTCGAGCTGATCCGCTTTGCGCTCTACGGCCAGATCGAGTGGACCTCGCTTGCGGTGGTCGCCGGATGCATGATGGTGTTCATGGTCGGCGCCATCGTGGCATACGACCCGTCGCGCGGGTTCCTGGCGCGTCGCGGCGAGCCCGGAGGCGGAGCATGATGCGCTCCCTCGTCTTCCTCGCCATCACGGCCGTTTGCATTGCCTGCGGCGGCCCGGTGCTCGCCGCCGATGCCCGCTATCCCGACTGGCCGTGCAACCAGGTCAAGGTGCCCGAGCTCTCCATCGCCGCGATGTGGAGCGGACCGCCGCTCGACGACATCGGCAGCACGTGGGAGGCCGATCCGGATGTCCGCGACCTGGTGCCCCGGCTTGCCGAGCGGCGCACGCCGCTGGAGGAGGCCGAAAAGGTCATCGGCGAATTCCTCGCCGGCCCGGCGGCGGAGAGGCAGGACAGGGCCAAGCTGCTGTTTGCCGGCCTATTCGACACGCTGAACCGGCAGCGCTCCGACGTGATGTCGGCGATCGAGCGGTTCTCGCGCAAGCAGAAGGAGCTCGCCGCCAAGGTTCGGGCGGAAGCGCTCCGGCTGCGCGAGGAGCAGAACGCGCCGGATGCCGACCCGGCCAAGGCGGATCCGGCCGCCAACGAGATCGAGTGGAACACGCGGATCTTCGAGGACCGGCGCAAGACCATCGGTTACGTCTGCGAGGTGCCGATCATCATCGAGCGCCGGCTGTTCGCGCTGGCGCGCGCCATCGCGCAGAGCCTGGACTGATTTTTGCCAGCCCTCAACTCGAGTCGTCAGCCCGCTATTCCGCGGGGCGGGGGGCCGGCTTTGCATCCTCCAGCGCGAGCCCGGCGATCTGCCAGCCGTCGGTGCCCTCCGGATACCAGACGACATTGGAATAGCCGATGCTGATGGCCCGCTTGGCGGCGTTCCACGACATCCAGCAATCCAGCAGGCAATAGAACACGAGGACCCGCGTATGGTCGCGGCCGGTCGCCAGCTCGAGGCCGGCGCGGAAATACTCCTCCGTCGCCGGCGCCAACGCGCCGTATCCGGTATCCGGAAGCCAGACGCTTCCGGGGATGTTCGAGCGGGGTTTTTCGCGCCAGATCGTCCCCGGCGGGAGTCCCGCCGGACGCGGCGGATGCGGCATCACGTCGATGAAGATGGCGCTGCCCGACCTCCACATCGCCTCCGCGTCTCCGGTCGAGACGGTGCGGGCGCCTTTCAGGGAATTCGGCGTGGGCGACCGGTAGTCCGCGGTGCGATATCCGTCGGGCTCCGGCACGTCGGCGCCGCCGCCACGCGCCGGCAAGAAACTCAGCGCCAGGATGCCCAGCGCGACAACGCTCGAGAGCCGGCGCCTCATGGCCTCGTCGCCGCCGACGCTTTGGTGATGGGCCGATTGCTCTCATCGAGCAGGGGCACGCCGTAGCCGAGCAGCAGCTCGTTGATGGCCGGCTGGTTCTCCTCGATGAACCGGCTGAGCGACCGCTTCCACTCCTGATCGGCTCCCCGAACCCCCATGCCGATGCGATAGACCAGGGGCAGCGGCGAGGCCTCCCTGGTCAACGGCACGACCGTCATCGGCGGGCTTGCCTGCCTGGCGAAGTAGCCTGCCATCGGCCCCCACAGCACGCCGGCATCGATCACGCCGGCGGCGAGATCCTTGATCATCGCGTCCGCCGAGGAATCGAACCGCGTGTCGACCACCAGCGGATAGGGCTTGGCATTCATCATCAGGCCGTTGGCCGAGATCGTGTTGCTCGGCGGCGTCCCGGCGACGATCCCGATGTGCTTCTCCTTCAGGCGCGGATCGCCCAGCGTATCGACGCCATCGAGGCCATTGCCGGCCTTGAACACCAGCGTATACGACGTGCGATAATACGGATTGGTGCTCTGGACGAGGTCATTGCCCTGGGGAAACCCCATGATGACATCGCATTTGTAGCTGCCCAGCGTATTGCGGACGAAGCCCGGCGCCTGCGGGTACCAAGTATAGGCAAGCTTCTTGCCGAGCTTTTCCGCCAGAAGCTCGGCGAGCTTGTTCTCGAACCCCTCGCCCTGCTGGTTGGAGAACGGCAGGTTGTGCGGATCGGCACAGACCCGCAGCACCTTGGGATCGATCAGCTCGATCGAGAGATCGCCGCTGTTGCCGCCCCGACCCTGTGCCGACGCCGGGCTTGCCGTGAGGGCGAGCGCGAGCGCGGCGCACGCCGTGGCGAATATCGATGCTCTGCGCATGCCGACCATGGTGTCGATCCGCCTGTCTGGCTCGGCCACGCTGTCCGTGCGACGGGTGCGCGCTCCCGGCGTGTCGGTCGGCAACGGCGCTAATGCTGACCCAAGCAGCTCGCTTCCGCCTTCGTGGCGGCCTCGGACTTGTCTTCGCGCTTTGCCGGTCGCCCACGAGGAATCGCCTCATTGGCGCGGGCGCGCGTGTACACGAAAATATCGTCGAGATAGCACATCACGTTGGAGTTCTCGCCGAACGCCGGCATCACGCTTTCCTGGGCGGTGTTGACGTTCTTGCGCCCGTTCACCACGATCTCCATGAACTGCGCATAGCTCAACGTCTTCAGCGAATCCTTGAGCGCCGGAGCGTAGGTGGAGCCTTCCGCGTCCGGGCCATGACAGACGTGGCACTCGGAGTGGTAGCGGCGGAAGCCCGAATAGGTCGACCAGTCGACGGTACCGTCGGCACCGACCTTGAAGGTCGGATTTCCCTCCTTGTCGAAATACCGCCCGTCTTCCTTCTTGACGGCGGCAGGGTCGCCGGAACCATCGGCCAGCGCCAGGCGCCCGCCGATCAATACCGCCATGGCGGCGAGCGCCACGGCCACAGGTCTGCTACGCACGAGCCTGATCCTCAGCGGCTGAAGGGTCACGATGGCCGAAGCGGCGAAAGGACGATCCGGCGCGTTGGTTAAACGCGCCGGACGTCCATTCGTTCAGAGCCTTGCGAGGCTCAATTGCTCGGCAGTGCGAACACCGTGAGCTGCCCGCCGAGCGAGGTGTAGTTGCTCAGCGCCGCATAGCCGCCCACCGCGCCGAGGCCGTCCGTCGGCTTGGTCAGGCCGGCCGCGAGGCCGATTCCCGCCCAGCCGCCGACCCCCGACAAGATGGCGACGAACTGCTTGCCACCGTGCTCGTAGGTCATGACGTTGCCGATGATGCCGGACGGAGTCTTGAACTTGTAGAGCTCCTTGCCGGTCTTGGCGTCGACCGCCTTGAGATAGCCTTCGAGCGTCCCGTAGAACACCACGCCACCGGCCGTCGCGAGCGCGCCGGACCAGACCGAGAACTGCTCCTTGACCGACCAGGCGATCTTGCCGGTGCGGGCATCCCAGGCGATGAAGTTGCCCATGTTGGACTCGCCCGGAGGCGGGTACATCGAGAGCGTGGCCCCGACGAAGGGCTGGCCGGCCGTGTAGCTCACCTTGAACGGCTCGTAGTCCATGCAGACGTGGTTGGTCGGCACGTAGAACAGGCCGGTGTCGGGCGAGAAGGCCGCCGGCTGCTCGTCCTTCGATCCGAGCGCGGCCGGGCAGATGCCCTTGGAGTTCACGTCCTCGCCGTTGTGGTCGGTCGAGTACTTGTCGAGCACCAGCGGCCGGCCATAGGTCTTGGAGCTCTTGTCCATGTCGACCTTGCTGGCCCAGTTGACCGACGGATCGTACTTGTCGGCGACGAGGAGCTCGCCGTTGGTGCGATCGAGGGTGTAGCCGAAGCCGTTGCGGTCGAAGTGAACAAGGATCTTGCGCGCCTGGCCGCCGATCTGCTGGTCGGCAAGGATCATCTCGTTGACGCCGTCATAGTCCCACTCGTCGTGGGGCGTCATCTGGTAGACCCACTTGGCCTGTCCGGTATCCACGTCGCGGGCCCAGATGGTCATCGACCAGCGATTGTCGCCGGGGCGCTGCTTGGGATTCCAGGTCGAGGGGTTGCCGGAGCCGTAGTACATCAGGTTGAGCTGCGGATCGTAGGAATACCAGCCCCACGTCGTGCCGCCGCCGATCTTCCACTGATCGCCCTGCCAGGTGTTGGTTCCAGAATTCGGCGCCGACCGGCTTGCCGAGATGGGTGGTCTTCTGCCCGTCGATCAGCGTGTCGCTGTCCGGGCCCATCGAGTAGCCGCGCCATACGCGCTTTCCGGTCTTGAGATCGTAGGCGGTCACCGAGCCGCGAACGCCGAACTCGCCGCCCGAGATGCCGACGACGACCTTGTCCTTGAAGATCATCGGCGCCGAGGTGCCGGTCTCGCCCTTGGACGGATCGCCATTCTTCGTCGACCACACCACCTGGCCGGTCTTGGCGTCGAGGGCAACCAGCGTCGTGTCGGCCTGATGCAGGAAGATCTTGCCGTCAGCGTAGGCGACGCCGCGATTGACCGTGTCGCAGCACATCACCGGTATGACGTTCGGATCCTGCTTCGGCTCGTATTTCCAAAGAATCTTGGCTTCGTGGGCGAGGTCGAGCGCATAGACCGGATTGGGGAACGGGCCATGCACATACATGACATCGCCGATCACCAGCGGGGCGCCTTCGTGGCCGCGCAACACGCCGGTGGAGAACGTCCACGCCACCTGCAGCTTGCTGACGTTGGCGGCGGTGATCTGCTTGAGCGTCGAGAAGCGTTGGTTGGTGTAGTCACCGGTCGGCAACGCCCAGTTCTTGGCGTCCTGCGACAGTTTCATCAATTCGTCATTCGCGCTCGCGGCACCGGCGGCAAACGCTGCCACCGCACCCAAGCAGGTCGTGAGCAGAATTTTGCGCATCACGAGTCCTCCCTCCGACGTTGTCGTGGGCCTGCGGACGCGGGCGCGCCTAAAAGCGGCGCCGCGGCACCGACCCTTGCCATGGGAAGAGTTTCCGACAGCGTGTCACAGCTTCAGCGCGGCATGAGGGGCGATCTCTCGATGCCCCGCCTAGCCTTCGAAGAAACGCCAGCATTCCCGTTGAACTGACGCCCTTGAAGCCGGAAACCTGAAAAAATTTTAGGCCGGCAATTCAAACTGCGCAAGCAAAACATTTAGGCCGCGACGGCGGCTTGCGAAACATTTAGGCCCACGGACCATTGCGATGTATTTGCAGGAGCGACGATAACGGCCGGCAAATGGTCACGCGAATGCCATTGTTTGCCCCTGGAATCACGGGGCCAAAGCATGACGCTCCGACGGCGGAACGCCGTCGGAGCGGATGGTTGCGCGTCTCGCTCCGGGGTCGCGCTGTATGCTGCAGCGCAATAATCATCTTTCTCATCGCTGCGGGTTGGCGCGCAGCCGGCGAGCCGCAGCCCGGAGCCACGCTGCCGTTCACCGAGGTGGCGGACGGGGTCTTCGTTCACGTCGGACGCGTTGCGTTGATGACCCGCGAGAACGAAGGCGCAGTCGCCAATGTGGCCTTCGTCGTCGGTCATGATGCGGTCGCGGTGATCGATACCGGCGGAAGCGTGCGCGAGGGCCGACGGATGCTCGCCGCGATTCGCCAGGTCACCGCCAAGCCGATCCGCTTCGTCATCAACACCCACATGCATCCCGATCATGTCTTTGGCAGTGCAGCATTCGAGCAGGAAGGAGCGGTGTTCGTCGGCCACCGAAACCTTCCGAGGGCGCTCGCCGCGCGCGGACAGTTCTACATCAACGCGTTTCGCAAGCTGATGGGCGACGAGATCATGGGCGAGGTGAAAATCGTTGCACCCACGCGTTTCGTCGAAGACCAAAGCTGGCTCGATCTCGGCGGCCGGATGCTGGCGCTCAGGGCATGGCCCACCGCGCATACCGACTGCGATCTGACCGTCCTCGACGAAACCAGCGGCACCCTGTTCGCCGGCGACCTGGTGTTCACGCAGCACATCCCCGTGCTCGACGGCAGCATTGCGGGATGGCTCGACGTCATGACCGCGCTGGAGCGGATTCCGGCCAGCCGGATCGTGCCCGGGCACGGCGGCCTGGTCCGCGATTGGCCGTCGGCGCTCGGCGGCCAGCGCCGCTATCTGGAGCGTCTGGCGCAGGATGTCGGCAGCCAGATTTCCCGCGGCACGCCGCTGGCCGAAGCGGTGAGGACGGCCGGCCAATCGGAAAAGCGTGCCTGGGAGCTGTTCGAGGACTATAATGCCCGCAACGCCACCGCCGCGTTTGCGGAACTCGAATGGAAGTGACGCCGCCGGCGGGATGCGGATCGGACAATCAGGCCTGCCCAATCTGACGGGCAAAGGCCGAAGCTGGGATGCCGCCCAATGCGCCGGGTCAGCCGCCGAACATTCTGTCACGCGGGTTTGGTTGCCGTTGCCGCCGGCATGAGCGCCCGGACCGCGGTCGCCGATCCTCCGGTGCTGCGCGATCCCTGGCTCGACCTTGCCCGCGACGTCTTCAACGGTCGTCCGCTCGCGGACGGCAGCGGCGTGATCGCGCTCGACATGCCGGTCCGCGCCGAGGATGCGGCGATCGTTCCCGTCACCATTCGGTCGACTTTGCCCTCCGGCGACCAGCGCCGCCTGAAGACCGTCACCCTAGTGATCGATGAAAATCCGGCGCCGGTCGCCGCGACTTTCGCGCTCGGACCCAGCGCCGGCATATCCTCGATCTCGACCCGGGTCCGCGTGGACTCCTATACCAACGTCCATGCGGTTGCCGAGCTCAGCGACGGCAAGCTCTATGTCGTGGCGGTCTACGTAAAGGCCTCGGGCGGCTGCTCCGCACCCGCCCTCAAGAATGCCGACGAGGCGAAGGCCAAGATCGGCCAGATGAAGCTGCGACAATTCGCGGACGCCGTGCATGTCACCGCGCGCGGCAAGCCGGAGGCGCAGGTCATGGTGCGCCATCCCAACAATTCCGGCCTGCAGATGGATCAGGTGACCCGCCTCTACACGCCGGTCTTCTTCGTCCGCGAGCTGCGCGTCTGGCAGGGCGACGATCTGATGCTGTCGATGGATGGCGGAATCTCGATCTCCGAGGATCCGAACATCCGTTTCGACTATGTCCCGAACGGCGCCGCGATGTTCCGGGTCGAGGCCGTCGACACGGACAATCACGTGTTCAAGAGCGAGTGGCCGATCGAGGCGCCGCGAACTTGATCGGCCGGCGGAACTGACATCGGCCGCCTGCACCCGCGCTAGAAACAGCGCACCTCGGCTTCCGCCTGGGCCCGCCGCAGCTCGGTGACAGCGCCCTTGGACTGCTCGGTGGAGCGGAACATGGCGCCGAATCTCCCGGGAACCTGCGCGAGGCTGAGCACGGCCTCGGCGGCGATGTAACGATCGTAGGGCACGATCGACGCGATGATGTCGATCGAGCAGGAGCATTGCTCAAGCGCCTGGCGGGTGTCGCCGTTGACCTTCATGCAGGCGAACACATAGTCCGCCCTGGCCGTCGTCGGGTAGTCGTTCAGGGGAGCGCCGATCGTCGCCGCCCTGCCGGACGCCAGGCCGGCCAGCACGATCGCCAACGTCCAGACGATGCGACTAAACCTCATGGGCAGCACCTTCGATCCTGATCGAATGTCGGAACGACCCGGCGACGGCGCAAGGGCGCTTCAGTGCTTCTTGCCGTCGAGGCCGAACTGCTTGAGATAGGCGATGACGTTGTCGGCGTCCTCCTCCTTGGGGAGGCCGGCGAAGATCATCTTGGTTCCGGGAACCTTGGCCTTGGGATTTTTCAGGTATTCCTTGAGCGTCGCCTCGTCCCAGACGAGCCCGGAACTCTTGTTTGCGTCGGTGTAGCTGTAGCCTTCGACCGATCCGGCCTTGCGGCCGATCAGGCCGTTGAGCGTCGGTCCGATCAGGTTCTTCGCCGCTTCCCCGACCTGATGGCAGATCCTGCACTTGGCGAACACCTTCTCGCCGGCCTCGGCGTCCTGGGCGAGCGCCGCCCCCTCCGCCGAGGCGAGGAGGACAAGCGCAACAAATATCGCAGTGGGTCTCATGGTCGTTCCTGGTGGTTTCGGTCCGGCTCGAAGGGGGCAGCGTGCATGTCGAGGGGCTCCCGACACGACGCCATTGCGGATGGGCCGGCTGGCGAAGCAGCATGCCAATGCGGCGCGGTCAATACCGCAACCCCCGCTGCCGGAATCATTTGCCTGATCTTCCCGTCCACCCGTGACGCCGGCGCAGTGGCTCGGCGAGGAAAACGAACGTAGAGTGACCGCAATGATCGGCGCCAGATCGACCAGGACGCAACGCGGGAGGAACGTCATGCGACGGACGGGTGTATGGGCTGTTGCCGCCGCATGGCTGATCGCCGCACCGGCCTTTGCCGCCGACACGATCAGGCTCGCCGTGCAGAAGACCGGCACGGTCGCCTGGGAGCTCGACGTCATCCGCACTCACGGGCTCGACGCCCAGCTCGATCTGAAGATCGAGGCCGTCGAGCTGGCGAGCCCGGAGGCCGGCAAGATCGCGCTGCGCGGCGGCTCGGCCGACATCATCGTGTCCGACTGGTTATGGGTGTCGCGCGAGCGCCATCTCGGCGCCAGGCTGGTGTTCTATCCCTATTCGAGCGCGCTCGGCGCCGTGATGGTTCCGGCCGCCTCTCCCCTGCAACAGCTGGCCGACCTCAAGGGCCGCAAGCTCGCGGTCGCCGGCGGGGCGATCGACAAGAGCTGGCTTCTGCTGCAGGGCGCGATGAAGCAGGACGGCATCGAGCTCAAGACGGCCGCGACCATCGTCTACGGCGCTCCGGCGCTGCTCGCGGAAAAGACGCTGCAGGGCGAGATGGATGCGACGCTCAACTACTGGAACTTCTGCGCCGCCCTGGAGGCCAAGGGCTTTCGCCGGCTCGCCGGCATCGAGGCGATCCTGCCGCGGTTCGGCGTCAGCGGACGTCCCGCGATGGTCGGCTACGTGTTCGGCGAGGCGTGGGCGGCGCAGAACCGCGACGTCGTGTCGCGCTTCATCGCCGCCACCCGCAAGGCGAAGGAGATTCTCGCCACGTCGGACGGCGAATGGGAGAGGATGGCGCCGCTGGTCGGCGGGCGCGATGCCGCCACGCTGAGGATCTATCGCGACCGCTACCGCGAAGGCATCCCCCGGCGGCCGATCGCCGACGAGGAGGCCGACGCCCGCATCCTTTACCGGGTGCTCGCGCGCCTGGCCGGGCCGGAGCTCGTCGGGCCGGCCGGCGAGCTCGAGGCCGGGACGTTCTATCGCGCCATACCGGGGAGCTGATGCCTTCATGGTCCGGCTGGCATCGCTCGTGCTGCTCATCCTCACCTGGTACGTCGCCGCGCTCATGGCCGGCGAGCGCATGCTGCCGGGCCCCATCGCGGTGTTTGCCGCCATCGTCGAGGAGGCGAGATCGGGCGCGCTGTTCCTGCATCTGGTCGCCACGCTCGCCCGCGTCCTCTTGGCCTTCGCGCTGGCGATGATCGTCGGGACCGCGATCGGCCTCCTGATGGGGCGGGTGATCCTCGCGGACCGGCTAGGCGATCCCTGGCTCGTCGTCCTGCTCAATCTGCCGGCGCTGGTCGTGATCGTGCTGGCCTATGTGTGGGGCGGACTGACGGAAATCGCCGGCATCGCCGCGGTCGCGATCAACAAGCTGCCGAACACGATCGTGACCGTGCGCGAAGGGGCGCGCGCGCTCGATCCCGGTCTCGACGAGATGGCGCGGGTCTTCGCGATGCCGCGATGGAAGACCTTTCGTCACGTGGTGCTTCCCCAGCTCGGTCCCTATATCGCGGCGGCGGGGCGCTCCGGCCTGTCGCTGGTGTGGAAGATCGTCCTCGTGGTCGAGTTCCTCGGACGGCCGAACGGGATCGGTTTCGAGATCGGGATTGCGTTCCAGCTGTTCGATGTGACACGTATCCTCGCCTACGCGCTGGTCTTCGTCGGCGTCATGCTGGTCATCGAGACATTGTTGGTGCAGCCCCTTGAACGACACGCGGCCCGTTGGCGAATCCGGACTGCTTGAGGTTCGCATCGCGCGGAAGGCTTTTGCGCGGCCCTCCGGGGAGCGTCTCGACGTCCTCAGCGACATCGATTTCATCCTGCGCCGCGGCGAGGTCGGCGGATTCATCGGTCCGTCCGGCTGCGGCAAGACCACGATGCTGAGGATCATCGCCGGCCTCGACACCGACTATCGCGGAAGCGTCGGCGGCGGCACGGCGCTGAAACTCGGCATGGTGTTCCAGGAGCCCCGGCTCCTGCCGTGGCGAACCGTCGACGACAACGTCCGGCTGGTCGCCCCCGGCGCCGACGAGGCAAAACTCTCGGCGCTGTTCGATGTCCTGGAGCTGACCCCCCACCGGTCGCACTATCCGGGCGAGCTGTCGCTCGGGCTGGCGCGGCGCGTGGCGCTCGCCCGGGCTTTCGCGATAGACCCGGATCTGCTGATCCTCGACGAGCCGTTCGTCTCGATGGACGAGGCGCTTGCCGCGCGGTTGCGCGACGAGCTGGCCACCCTGGTCGACAGCCATCCGGTAACGACGCTGCTGGTCACCCACGACGTCGAGGAGGCGGCGCGGCTGGCCGACCGGCTTTTTCTGCTGGCCGGACGTCCGGCGCGGATCGCGGCCGAACTCAGCATCAGGGAGCCGCGCAACGCGCGGACCGACGAGGTGATCGCATCGATAAGATCCGAAGTGGCGAGCCGGATCGCAGCCGGACCACACCAACCAAAGTGACCGCGGTGGCTCCGGCGGAGATCGGACCGAGCGATGCAGACCGGGAGAGACGCGTGGTGACCCGTCAGACTTCAGCAGCCGCGGTGCTCGCGATGTGGGGCTTCCTCGCCGCGGCGCCGGCGCTTGCCCAGGACATGATGCGCCACATCGACCTCTCCTCGCCCGACATGACCTCGGCAGAGATGACGCGCGCCGAGCTCGAAGGCATGCTGGCCGCGGCAACGCCGGCGCATCCGGCAGACCTGACCGGCAAGAAGCTGTCGGGCCTCGACCTGTCCGGCATCGACCTCTCGGGCGTTGTGCTCAGGGCGGCGCGGCTCAACCGGTCGAAGCTCGTCGGGGCGAAACTCGAGCGGGCGATCCTCGATCAGGCCTGGCTTCTCGAAGCCGATCTCTGCCACGCGAGTCTCGACAGGGGCGAGCCTGTTCGCCGCCCAGATGCAGCGGGCGAAACTCGACGGCGCCGACATGTCGGGCGCGCGTATCGCCGCCGATCTGACCGGGGCGAGCCTCGTTGGCGCATCGCTCGCCGGCGCCAACCTCGGCGCCGACATGAAGAACCAGTCGATGGGCCTCATGCGGGCGGTGCTGAAATCGGCCCGGCTCGAAGGAGCGAACCTGCGCGGCGCCGACCTCTCCCGGGCGGACCTCGAATTCGCCTCGCTCAAGGGAGCCGACCTGACCGACGCCTCCCTGCGCGGGGCCGCATTGGGAGGCGCCGACCTGACCGGGGCGACCGTCATCGGCGCGGATTTCCTCGGCGCCGACCTGGTTTCGACGAGGCTCATTGCGCTGATCGGGCTCGATCGGGCAAAGAACCTCGACAAGGCGGAAAATCTGCAACGCGCTTTGCGCGATCAATGATCGCGGGCCAATCGGCCACGACATCGTCCAAGGAGGAATACCTGATGGGCAAGATCCTGCTGTCCTGCCTGATGCTCGGGCTCGCGTTCTCGGTCGCGGCCGCCGCGGAGGGCAAGGGCATCCGGTTCTGGAACCTGACGTCGGCGACCGTCACCAAGCTCCAGCTGTCTCCCGCCGGCAAGGAGGCCTGGGGACCGGATCAATGCCGCAACGACCGTGACGGTACGGTCGACCATGACGAGCGCCTGCGCATCACCGGGATCGGTCCCGGGCGCTACGACCTGCGGCTCGCCTACAAGGACGGTCGCGCCTGCACGGTCCGCAATGTCGAGGTGAAGGACGGCGGCGTGTTCTCCGTCCAGGACAAGGACCTCACCGACTGCAGCAAGTGACGTTCGTCCGCCCGGCCAGATCAAGCCCGGCTGCCGCCGCGGATCATGTGAAAGACTTTCAGCGCGGCGACGTGCTCGGCGACATCGTGGACCCGAAAAATCCTCGCGCCGGCGGCTGCCGCCGCAAGGCTCGCGCCCAACGTGCCGCCCAGGCTCGCCTCGATGTGGCGATCGACCAGCGATCCGAGGAACGATTTGCGCGACACCCCGACCATGACGGGATGGCCGTAATCCTTAAGCTCGGAAATTCGCGCGACCGCCTCCCGATTCTGCCGCGAGGTTTTTGCGAATCCGATGCCGGGGTCGAGGATGATGTGCCCGGGCGGGATGCCGGCACGAGCCGCGATGGCGAGCGAGCGGTCGAAGAAGCGACGGATATCGGCCATGATGTCGACCGCCTCGTCCTTCTCGGGCCGGCTGTGCATGATGACGACGGCGGTCTCGGCCCGGGCGACGACATCGGCCATGGCGGGATCACGCTGCAATCCGCCGACGTCGTTGATCGCCACCGCGCCGATCTCGGCGGCATGCGCCGCAACGGCCGCCTTGTAGGTGTCGATGGACAGCGGCGCCCCGACGGCTCGCGCCAGCTCGGCAAGGACCGGCGCCAACCGGGCGAGTTCCTCCGATTCGGAGATCGGAGTGGCGGCCGGCCGGGTCGATTCGGCGCCGACGTCGATGATGTCGGCGCCGTCGGCCGCCATCTGGCGCGCACGCACCAGGGCCGCCTCGACGTCCTGGAAAAGCCCGCCGTCCGAGAACGAGTTCGGGCGTCAGGTTGAGAATCCCCATGACGAGCGGACGTCTGCGGGCTTCCTCGAGGAATGCGTCACGCCGGGCGCGAGCCTCGTCCCGCATCAAGCGGCATCATTCCGGCGGCCGGGATAATCGCAGCGCCAGCGCACCGCGGTCCATTTCGGATGGTCGCCGATCCACTGCGCGATATAGGGCTGCGCATTCATCACGCACTGCTTGAGCGAGCCGCTGGAGGCGAACTGCAGATGCTGCTCTTCGCACTTGGTCGGGTGCGACACGGCGCAAACCGTCAGGATCACTTCGATCAGTCCCATGGGGAACCTCCGCTGGCCAACTCAGCCAACCTAGCATAGCAGCACGTGGGTCGGCCTCGACTTGCACTAACGGGCGACCGCAATGAAAGTTTCACCTTTGCCGAGAACCGCCATGTCGCCGGCCAAGCGGCGCATCGGATGGCCAAACAGCCGGGCGGCCTGGCGGCTGTACGGCGTCACGAACGAGGCGAGCAGCCGCGCCGCCACGAGATCGTGTACGCCGCAGTCGACGAATGTCGGAGACAGTGCATCGGCCCCCTCCCCGAGCACGATGGTGCCGCGGGTCATCAGATAGCCCGGATGCGAGCCGACGCGGCCGCGCACGACCAATGTTCCGGCGATCATGCGGCTGCCGGCGTAACCACCGGCCCTGCCCTCCACGATGATCGTGCCCCGGCGCATGCGGTCGCCGGCGCGCTCTCCGGCGTCGCGGCGGACCACGATGACGCCGCCCCGCATTCCGGACATTTCGCCGGCCAGCGGGCCTCCCAGCCGATCGCCGGTCGACCCCTTGATCTCCAGATGTCCGCCGGTCATGCCCGAGCCTGCCCACGGACCGGTGCTGCCGGCGACGATGAGCCGCCCGCCGCCCATCCAACGCCCGGCCTGAGCGCCGAGGTCGCCATCGACCACGATGGTGCCGCCAGTCATTCCTTGACCGACCTGGTCGAGCCGGTCGCAGGCGCCCTCGATCCGGATGTCGCGCGCGTCGCCCATCGCCAGGCGAAAGACGTCGCCCACGGTCAGGCGCGCCCGGGTCGTCTGCAGCTCGATCGCACAAATCTCGGCGGCGGTCTTGCCCGCCAGCCGATCGGGGGTCAGCGGCGAGAGATCGAGCCGTTGGTCGGGCCGGGCCTCGAGGCGGAGCACCAGCGGCTTCACGGCAGCAGGTCCTTGAGGTGAAAATGGTGGGGTCCGAGCTTGCCGCCGTAGTTGCCGGCACCGATGCGGGAGGCGCCGTGCTTCGGTCCGAGCCTGACGATGGCGGCAATCCCGGCGCGCATGGCGGCGGCGACCGCATCCGGCGTCAACCCGTCGATGACGATCTCGAGCACCGAGGCCACGTCGTCGTCCAGCGCACTGTTCACCGCGCCCCTGAGCGTCGGGCAATAGGCGTCGTTGGTGGAGGCGGGAACCGATTTGTACTTGGAGCCGACCTTCGATCCCGACCGCACGATGCCGCCGGGAAACGGCATGATGGCGTCGGGTACGCGGGTGATGGCGGCGGCGGCGGCCTCGGCCGCGCTCAACGTCGCCTGCGGGCTGCGACCCATGATCAGCAGGTTGCCGCCGCCGACCGCGCTCTTGGTCAGCCCCGTCGTCGCCTCGCAGACGAACTCGCCGTCCATGACGGGGATCCGCCAATAGTGCCGGTCACCCAACCGCTTCGAGATCTGCCAGCCGTCGCCGAAGTAGCGCAGTGCATTGCCGAGCCGCAGGGCCTCCTCGCCGCGAAGTCCGGCATAGCACGCCGATCCCGGGCTGGTGAGAACGCACTGCCCGACGCGGCCCTGCAACTGCTTCTGCAGCTCGGCGGTGGAGACGGCGAACAGCAGCACGCGCACGCCGGGCCGTCCGTCCGGCGTTTCCCGGGATGCCAGCTGGCGATCGATGCTCGCCTCGCAGCCGCAGCCGATCACCGACGTGGCGAATCCGGTCATCGTCAGCGCCGCCTGGCGCGCCCACCGCAGCGAGTCCGCCGTGATGGTCAGCGCGGTGGCGCGCATGCCGAAGGCCTCCGCAAACGTGTCATCGATTCGCACGCCCTTGACGATCATCTGGCGCATGACACGCACTCGAACGGCTGCGGCCTCGGGACGGCCCAATCCGGCACCTTGAGCGCATCGGGCGCAACGCCGAAACGCTCGTCGTAATAGCTGCTCATCAGTCGGTCGACGGCGCGATCGAACCCGGGCTCGACGGTGAAAGCGCGGCCGAAGCGATAACGCAGCACCTTGCCGTCACGAACCACGAGCTCGCCGTCCTTGAAGACGAGTGCCGCCGCGCCGAACATTTTTGCCTTGTCACGGCCATCGGCATAGACCGCGATGTCGGCCGCCGCACCCGCCCCGAGGTGCCCGCGGTCGCGCAGGCCCAGCAGCCTTGCGGGCGCCGCACGTGTCATCACGGCGATGTCGTTGAGGGAATATTCGCGCCGGATCGAGGCGAGCGTGGTCACTGCCAGCGCGGCCGGCGGCAATCGCGCCATCCATTCGGCGCGCAGATCGCGGCTCATCAGCAGCGCAAAGATGTCCGGATAGGTGGTGAACGGAGCGCCGTTCGGATGATCGGTGGTGAAGAAGACACGGTTCGGATCGTCGATCAGCAGAAAAAGCTCGAGGCCGACCGCCCATTGCACGGCATTGTGGAAATTGTCGGCGCGGTAGTTGTAGGGGACGATGCCGCCACCGTTCGCATCGCCGTCGAAGATCACCCATTTGCGCGGGCGCGCCTGGTTGCGGGCGTTGAACTGGCGCAGCACGTCGCCCGAATTGGTCACGGTCTGCCCGAACATGACCTGGCCGACATCGACCGTCACGCTCGCGGCGCCGTTCACCGCCTCGGCGAGGCGAGCGGCAGCCGACGAGAAACCGTGCTCGCCCTCGCGGCCGTAGCCGTAGAACTGCACGTGCGCCAGATGCAGAGGCAGCCCTTCGGCCGCATCGATCGTCGCCAGCGCCGTCTCGACGTTGCCCGCCATGCCGAGATTGTTGCAGTGGACGTGGAGGGGGTGCGGCACGCCGAGCTCGTGAACCGCGCGCTGCAGGATCTTCACGATCGCCCGCGACGAGACGCCGTAGAACGGCACGACGTCGTCGAACGAGAACTCGCGGGCATTGAACTTGAAGGCCGCGGCGCCTCCCGCATTGATGACCTTGATGCCGAGCGCACGCGAGGATGCCAGCACCCAGGCGACGTAATCGCGGATCGCGTCGGCACTCTCCCGCGCCCGCATCAGGCCGAGCAGGTAATCGTCGTTGCCGAGCACCGCCAGCGTCGCCTTGTCGATGATCGGAATATCGGCGAGCTCGAGATGCGCCTGCAGCGCGTGGTGCGGCGGCACCGCAGGCTCGACCACCGTGGTGAAGCCCATCGCCGCATAGCGGCAGCCGGTGTCGAAGGTGGACCAGGGCGCCGTCGACAGCGGCGCCGCGGGCGGCGCGGCGGTATCGGCCCGGTGCAGCTCGGGCAGCAGCAGCCGCGTCAGGTTCACGTTGCTGCCGGCGATATGCGAGTGGATGTCGATCGCTCCCGCCATGACGACTTGGCCGGCGGCGTCATGCGTCTCGTCGGCTTCGACGCCGGCTGCCGGGATTGCGACGATGCGACCATCGCGAAACCAGACATCGCCGATCTCGTCGCGATGATTGGCGGGGTCGACGACACGGCCGCCTGTGATCCGCGTCAGCATGGCCACACCCGGCCGTCGGGCAGGGCCGCCGCAATCCGGGCGATGGCGTCGGCAACCGAGATCGCGCCGGTCGGATTGGCTGCCGCGACCGCCGCGAGTGCGCCCGTGGCGGCCAGGAACTCCACGCCGTCATGATCCAGGCCCGGCCGGCCGACGGCAATCTGCACGCGTGGCGGATCCTCGAATTTCGTCTCCTCGGCGCACAGCGCAATCATCGGCACCCGGCCGGACCATTTGGGCGCAACCGCCCGGTAGGCCGAGATCCAAACAGCGCAATCGGTCTCGCCCGCCTCCATGATGCGGGCGGCGTCGAAGCGCCAGGGGTCGTGCTCCGGATATCCCCGCGCGAACGCGGTGCGCATCGGGAACCCGGTCATCCAACCGCATGCGTGGAGGACGCCCGCCGCGTTGTCGCCGGCCATGAGCGGCAATCCGGAGAACCTGGTCGTCGCGTTCAGGTCCTTGACCAGACCGCACAGCATCTCGACCGTCAGCGCGTCGAGATCGCCTGCCGACCAGACGGCAACGCCGAACCGGGCGGACCGCAGGTCGGCCGCGAGCTCGTCGAGGACTTTTGCGCTCACGCTCGCCCTGCCGACCGGTCGCCCGGCGATGCGTGCGCGCAAGCCGGCGAGCAGCGCGGGGAGATCCGCCAAGCCGCGGCCGACGATGCGACTGCCCGTATCCTTCGAATTGCGTCCGGGGCAAAGCCGAATGACGCGGCGCGAAAATCCCTCCTCTGCCTCGCGGCCGGGATTTCGCGCCACGACGCGTTGCGCAAGCTCGGGCCAAGCGGTCTCGAGGCCCGGGCCGACCAGCAACAGCACGTCAGCCCGCAGGCCCGCCTCGTTCGGCGTGGTTGTCATCATGCCGGTTTCGCGCAGGACGTCGACGTTCCGCAACACCGCGCCGGAATGCATGTGATCGATCGCGCCGCCCACCCGCTCGGCAAGCGCGACCGCGGCGCGCGCGCCGGACACGTCGGTACCGAGACCCGCGATCACCGCGAACCGGCTGGCGCCGAGCATGCGTGCCGCCTCCGCGACCGCGGACTCGCGCGCCACCGGCCGGCCATCGATCCAGGCACCGCCCATCAAGACACCTGTCACCTGTCAGCGGGACCGGCGATCGAGCCGGTCAGGCATCGTATTTGATATAGGCAAACCGCTGGTCCTTTTCCGGAGTTCCCTCCAGGGCCCCACCGGCCTTTCCAGGTTGCCAATGCACGACGTCCTCGATCTTCTTCGCCAGATCGAAATCCTTGTCGGTAATTCCCTTGGCGGCGTGGTTCTGCAGGCGGACCTCCACCCACGCATAGGACGCCGTGATGTCGGGATGATGCCAGGCGGCTTCCGCGAGATGGCCGACCGTATTGATCACCATCAGCGTGCCCTTCCAGCCGTGGGTGCGATACTTGCGGCGAATCCACCCGCCCTCCAGGTACCAATGCGGCAATTCGCGTTGAAGCCGCGCCTGGATCTCGTCGTCGGTATAGGTGCGTTCCTTGTCGCCTTCCGCCATTGCGCGATCCTCCCTGCTGGTGCGTCGACATCATTCGACGCTCTTGGCCCGATTGCCAATCAACGTTATGTGCCCCAGTCTAGCGCATGTTGCGGCGAAGAAGCATCGGTTCGCCGATAGACATGAGCGAGCCACGATACCAGAGCACATTCGGATCGATCGATCGGAAAAGTGCTCCGGTCGGTATCTTGTTTGGAAAGCCCGCCGGGAAAGCATCGGGAGTCGCCGGTTGAACATTCATTCTGCGGGTTTTCCGGCGAGCGTGACGGTCACGGTTCCGGCACGTCTGCATCTGGGGTTTCTCGACCCGAGCGCGACCTTCGGCCGCCGCTTCGGAAGCATCGGACTGGCGATCGACGCATTCAGGACGCGGATCACGATCAGGCCGGCCGAGCGGGATCGGATCGAGGGACGCGAGAGCGATCGCGCCGGACGCCACCTCGCGACGATGCGGCGGATTCTCGGCCTCGCCGGGACCTATCACCTCGCCGTGGAGGAGGCGGTGCCGGCGCATGTCGGGCTCGGCTCCGGCACGCAGATCGCGCTGGCGGTGGCGGCAGGCCTGCGTCGGTTGCACGACATGCCGTTGGACGTTCGCGGAGACGCGATCAGGCTCGGTCGCGGCGCCCGCTCCGGCATCGGCATCGGCCTCTTCGATGGCGGCGGCCTCGTCGTCGATGGCGGGCATGGCCCGGTCACCACCGTCGCGCCGGTCATCAGCCGCATGGCATTTCCCGAAAGCTGGCGCGTGGTGGTCGCGCTCGATCCGGCGCGTCATGGTACGCACGGAGCGGACGAGCGCGCGGCCTTCGCCACGCTCACTCCGTTTGCCGCCGCCGACGCGGCCGAGCTCTGTGCGCTGGTTCTGTTGAATGTCTTGCCTGCGGTGGTCGAATCCGATTGCGCGAGCTTCGGAGCGGCGATCAAGAAGCTGCAGGCGCGAATCGGCGACTATTTTGCTCCGGTCCAGGGCGGCAGCCGCTTCACCAGCCCGGACGTCGAGGCGGTGCTCGATGCCCTCGACCGGGAAGGAGCACTCGGGATCGGCCAGAGCTCGTGGGGGCCGACCGGGTTTGCGTTCGCGCCGTCGGAGGCCGAGGCCGAACGTCTGGTGACGATCGCGCGCCAGCATCCCGCGGGCCGGGGTCTGGACATCCGCGCCTGCAGGGCGCTCAATCAAGGAGCGGACATCACGATTGGTGCCGGAACCGACGCGTAAGATCAATAGTTCGGTCCGAAAGGGAGGAACGATGGCCGACAAGCACATTCTCCACATGCTGACTCCGCTCAAGCACATGAGCCCGTTCGATGCGAACATGGCGGTCGACGCCGGCTACGATGCGGTGCTGACCTATACGCAGGTCGGGCTCGATGAGGTGACGAGCCTGGTCCAGGACGCGATGTTCTCCCGCCCGCCCAAGCTGAGCGTGAGGACCGGCGTCTTCATCGGCGGCAAGAACGCGGTGCTGGCCCTCGACATGCTGGGAGCCGCCAGGAAGGCGCTGTTTCCGCCTTTCGAGATGTCGCTGTTCGCCGATCCGGCCGGATCGTTCACCACCGCCGCCGCGATGCTCGCCTGCGTCGAGAGGACGTTGAGACAGAAGAGGCAGCGCGAGCTCAAAGGGTTGAAGACGGCAGTATTCGGCGCCACCGGCGTGGTGGGGTTCTCCTCCGCGGTGATTGCCGCGCTGGAAGGCGCCGAGGTGACCCTTGTCGGCTACGACGGGATCAAGCGGGTGAGCGATGCGGCACGCGAGATCAAATCGCGCTTCGCCGCCGACGTCCACGCCGCCGACGGCAGCGACGACGCCAAGAAGGCGGATATCCTGCGCCCGGCCGAAGCCGTTCTGTGCGCCGGGCGGGCCGGCGTTCGCGTCCTGTCCGCCGCCCAGCTCGCGGCGGCGCCCAACCTGCTTGTGGTCGCCGACGTCAACGCGGTTCCACCGTCGGGAATCGAGAATCTCGACATGAAGGCCGACGGCGTGGAGATCACGCCGCACGGCACGCTCGGCATCGGGCCGCTCGCTATCGGAAACCTCAAGTACAAGACCGAATTCGGTTTGTTCAAGAAGATGATCGAGGCGACGAAAGCGGTCACCTTCGATTTCCGCGACGCATTCCGGCTCGCTCGCGACCTCAATGGATAGCGTGCCGACCGTCCTCGTCGTTGCGGCGTCAGGCCGCGCGCTCGCCGCCTCGGCGCGGCGCGCCGGCTATGCGCCGCTGGTAGCGGACTATTTCGGCGACCGCGACACGGTCGCGTCGGCGCGGGCCCACATTCGTCTCCGCGACGGGCTCGTCCGTGGCATGAACGAGGTCGACGTTCTCGATGCGCTCGATGCGCTTGCCGACGCCGAGGAGCCGGTCGGGGTGGTGTACGGCAGCGGCTTCGAGGATCGGCCAGAACTGCTGGAAAAGATGGCCCGGCACTGGAGGCTCCTCGGCAACACGGCGCAAACGGTTGCGCGCGTGAAAGATCCGATCGTTTTCTCCGAGCTGTGCGCCACCTGCGGCATTCCGCATCCAGAAGTTTCGCTCACCCCGCCGCAACGGCCGGCGGAATGGCTGGTGAAACGTCGGGGCGGCGCCGGCGGAACGCATGTGAGACCGGCGCTTGCCGCCGACACCGGTCGGACCGGCAGTTATTTTCAGCGTCGGCTGGACGGCATGGCGGTCTCGCTGCTGATCCTGGCCGACCGCCGCGGCACGGCGATCGTAGGATCGAGCTCGCAATGGTCGTCGCCGCTGCCGGCACACCCGTTCCGCTATGGCGGAGCCGTGCGTCCGGCCATGCTGGGCGACGAGACCGCGGCCGCGCTGCGGGACGCGGCGCTGAGGCTCGCCGCAGTGGTGCCGCTCGTCGGGCTCAACAGCCTGGATTTTCTGGTCGCCGGCACGGACATCTCGCTGCTCGAGGTGAACCCGAGACCCGGCGCCGCGCTTGATGTGTTCGATCCGGGCGGCGGCTCGCTTTTTGCGGCGCACGTGGCTGCCTGCGAAGGCCGGCCCGTCGAGATCCCGCCGGCCACGGACGATGCAACGGCGGCCGCCATCGTCTATGCCGGCCGCGACATTCCCTCGGTGCCCGATCTCGACTGGCCGGATTGGACCGCCGATCGCCAGGCCGCCGGAACGACGGTGAAGGCCGATGAGCCCTTGTGCACCGTCCTTGCCTCGGCCACCACGGCGGCGTCGGCGAGAAACCTGCTCGACCGGCGCATGACGGCATTTCTCGCACTCGCGAACACGTGGATCTCATGACGAGCTCGCAACCAGTCAGCGTCAACGGGCGCGCGAAGGAGCTGGTGGAGCGCCTCGAGCGCGAGGCTGCCGAGCTGCGGATCGCGGTCTCGCAGGGACCGCTTGGAGAAACCCTGATCAACGCCGGAAGCGGAGAGCGAGGCAGCATCGCGGCCGGCCTGCGGATCGCAGAGATCTGCATGGCCGGTCTCGGGACCGTCGAGCTCGTCCCGGATGCGCTGACCCCCCGCTGGCCGTGGACGCTCGCCGTCCGATCGTCCGCTCCGGTCATCGCGTGCCTGGCCAGCCAATACGCCGGCTGGCGGCTGGCCGAGGAGGCGGGCGGCAGCGGCTTCGTCGCGCTGGGCTCCGGACCGGCAAGGGCGCTTGCCCGCAAGGAGCCATTGTTTGAGCAGCTCGGCTACCAGGACAGCGCCGACACGGCGACGCTCGTCCTCGAAAGCAGCCGCGCGCCGCCGGCATCGGTCACCTCCAAGGTCGCCCAGGACTGCGGAATCGAGCCCGGACGATTGACCGTCATCTACGCGCCGACCCAGAGCCTCGCCGGCAGCACCCAGGTGGTCGCCCGTGTGCTCGAGGTCGCGCTCCACAAGGCGCACGAGCTGAAATTCCCGCTGGATCGCATCGTCGACGGCATGGGCGCCGCCCCGCTGTCGCCTCCCCATCCGGATTTCGTCACCGCGATGGGCCGCACCAACGATGCGATCATTTATGCTGGCCGCGTCCACCTGTTCGTCACCGGGCCCGCCGCGGATGCGCGCTCGCTCGCCATGGAGCTGCCGAGCAGCGGATCGCGCGACTACGGCCGGCCGTTCGCGGACATTTTCCGCGGCTTCAAGGGCGACTTTTACGCGATCGATCCCATGTTGTTCAGCCCCGCGCAGGTCATCGTCACGGCGATCGATGCCGGCGAGAGTTTCCGACAGGGCGGTGTGGACTTGAATCTTGCTCGATGCCTCCTTCGCCTGATCGCATTGCGGCCGAGCCCGCCACTCGGTCGGCGCGCGTGGCGCTGGTCGTCGACCGGCTCGACTGGCATGCGCGCGAGCTCTCCGCGGCGCTGTCGCGGCTCGGCGCTGCGGCGACGCCGATCCGGCTCGACCGCTGCGGATTTGCCACCGAGGCGAGGTTCGGGTTGCACCTCGACCAATTCGGCGAGGAATTGCCGCATGCTGTGATCGTCCGCTCGATGTCGGGCGGGACCTTCGAGGCCGTCACGCTGCGGCTCGGAATCCTTCATGCGTTGCGCCAGAACGGCGTCTTGGTGTGGAACGACGCACGCGCGATCGAGCGCTGCGTCGACAAGTCGACGACGAGCTTCCTGCTCGCCCGCGCGGGGATCAAGACCCCGCCGACCTGGGCGGCCGAATCGCTCGATGCGGCACGCCGCATGGTCCGTCGGGAGGCCGCGAGCGGACCGTTGGTGCTCAAGCCGCTGTTCGGCTCGCAGGGGCGCGGATTGAAGCTGATCCGCACCGAGGACGACCTGCCACCGCCCGACCGCGTCGCCGGCGTCTACTATCTGCAGCGCTTCGTCGCGGTGGAGCGCGACGGTTTTCGTGATTTCCGCCTTCTGGTGTCGCGGGGCCGCGTCATCGCCGCCATGGCGCGGCATTCGACCGGCTGGATCACCAATCTCAAGCAGGGCGGGCGGCCGGTGGCCGCCGTGGCCGACCCGGCGATGAGGGAGCTGGCCACCGGTGCGGCCGCCGCCGTCGGCGCGGATTTTGCCGGCGTCGATGTGGTCTACGACGCTGATGGACGACCGGCGGTCCTCGAGGTCAACAGCATGCCGGCGTGGTCCGGCCTGCAGAAAGTCACGCCGACCAGCATCGCGTCGGTGCTCGCTGCCGACCTCCTCGCCGCGCTTCGCGCCGGGGTCGGGCGCGGAGCGGCTGTTTGACCGCCGGCTCCGCCGACATCGCGGCCGCCTTCACGGCGGCGTGTCGCGACGAACTCGACGCGCCCAAGCCGGGCAACGTTCATCATTTCGCCCCCGGCCGCCGCAAGACCGCCGCCGACTTCGTCCGCAGCGCCGAGGCCGCCGCCCCGGCGCTCGCCGCCCCGGGAGCGCGGGTCGGCGCGCGCATTCTGGCCGCCGTCGAGGCGACTTTCGCCACCGTCGGCAGCAACACCAATCTCGGGATCATCCTGTTGTGCGCGCCGCTTGCCGCCGCGGCCGAAGCGCGGCCGGCCGGGCTGCGCGACGCTCTCGCCGGCGTTCTCGACACGCTCGATGTCGCGGACGCGGAGCTGGCGTTCCGCGCCATCGTGCTCGCCTCGCCGGGGGACTCGGCCGGGCCGACCGGCACGATGTCTCCGAGCCTGCGATCGTGACGCTTCGCCAGGCCATGGCGGAGGCGGCGAACCGCGACCGCATCGCGCACCAATACGTCACCGGCTTCAAGGATGTTCTGGACCGGTCGGACGGCCTGCTGGCCCGCACCCTCTCGCGGTGGAGCGACGACCCGAAATGGGCGACGCTCGCCGTCTACCTCGATTTCCTGTCCGCCTATCCGGACAGCCACGTCGTCCGCGAGCACGGCATCGCCGCCGCCGATGAGGTTCGCCGCATCGCGTCGGCGTTTCATCGCCGCCTCCTCGCCGCCGAGCGCCCGGCCGCGCTGCTGGGCGATCTCATCGCCTGGGACAAGGTGCTGAAGGACCACGGTCTCAATCCCGGGACCAGCGCCGACCTCACCGTCGCCACACTTTTTGCCCATCGCTTAACGAACTCCTTGCCGTCGGCGCCCAACAGTGGTTGACTCGGCACCAAGCGGAAACAATACCCGCTGCTATCTGGCTAACCGGTCCGGAGCCTGTCCCCGGACGCTGTCAACAAGGATAGCCGTTTTGCCGAAGGCGTCCGCCTCGGCAGACAGGTGTCTCATTTCCTTGGGAGGAAGTTGGCGATGGCGAAGATCAATAAGCTTTGTGTCGGTGAATCGCTTGTCGGCGAGGGCAACGAGGTGGCTCATATCGATCTGCTGATCGGGCCGCGGGGCAGCGCTGCCGAGACCGCGTTTGCGAATTGTCTGACGAACAACAAGGACGGGTTCACGGCCTTGCTCGCCGTGGTCGCGCCCAACCTGATCACCAAGCCCGCGACCGTCATGTTCAACAAGGTGACGATCAAGGGTGCCAAGCAGGCGGTGCAGATGTTCGGGCCGGCGCAGCACGCGGTCGCCAAGGCGGTCGCCGACAGCGTCGCCGACGGCACGATTCCGGTGGCCGAGGCCGACGACCTGTTCATCTGCGTCGGCGTTTTCATCCACTGGGATGCGGCCGACGACAAGAAGATCCAGGAGTACAATTACAAGGCCACGAAGGAGTCGATCACGCGCGCGGTCAACGGCGATCCGAAGCCGGCAGAGGTCGTTGCCAAACGCGATTCGGCCAAGCATCCGTTCGCTCCCAACTGATCCGGCCGCGGCCGCGCGGAACTTGTCGGCCGGGTGACATCCGGCCGACAAGCGACGCGCTGGGGCGATGTGGCGAACGGGGCGCATCGCCTTTTTTGCCGTTGGGCTCAAGCGGGTCGGTCCAGCAAGCTTGAAATCCCGGCGCCGCTCAGGCGGCCGTCATGCAGGCTCGACGCGACGAGCGCGCCGGCGATGCCGGCGCGCCGCAAGGTGGCGAGGTCGTCGAGATCGCGCACCCCGCCGGCCGCGTAGATTTGGCGGCCCGCTGCGCGCTCGCGGATCTGCGACAGTCGCGCGAGATCCGGGCCGCCGTTGCTGCCGACGCGGGCCAGCGTCATGACGATGATCTGGCGCGGCCACGCGCCCGGCTCGACCAGCAGGTCCGCCGGTCCGCGAAATGACTGGTCGTCGAAGTCGAGCGACAGGGCGACGCGGGTGTCGGCGGCGAGCCGGCGCACCAGCCCGACGTCGGATTGGCTCTCGCTGCCGATCACCAGATGGCCGAGCCCGGCGGCGAGCCAGGCAACCGCGCCGTCGAGGTCGGCAATGCCGCTGTCCACCCACAGGGCGAGACCGGGGAACTCGTCCTGCAGCCGGCGCACGACCTGCCGGTTGCCGCCCCGCCCCTCGATGGCGTCGATATCGGCGACGTACAGCGTGGCGAACGGATAGACCGCCAGCAGCCCGCGCGTTACATCCACCGGATCGCTGCTGGGAGCAAGCGGCGTGACGATCGGCCGGTACTGATCGCGCCGGCCCATGCGGGCGCGGACCACCGCCCCACCCATGAGATCGATGACCGGTATGATTTCCATTGCTCGGCCTCGTCTTCGGCAGGACCCCGCGGGCATGCGCAGCGCTTACAGCCTATCATCCGGACATCGGTTCGACAGGTCATGGTAGCCGTCATCGGCTGGGACATCGGCGGCGCGCATCTCAAGGCCGCCCGCGCGGAGAACGGCCGCATCGTCGCGGCGATGCAGATCGCCTCGCCGCTGCGTCTCGGCATTGCCAGCGTGTCCGCAGCCTTTGCGCAAGCGAGAAACACACTGGGAACGCCGGAGCTTCACGCCGTCACCATGACCGGCGAGCTTGCCGACACGTTTGCCTCGCGCCGCGAGGGCGTCGAGGCGCTCGCCGCGCTCGCGGCCCGCGAGCTCGATGCGGCGACGCTGAGGCTCTATGCCGGGCGGGCCGGCTTCATAGCGGCCGGCGAGGCCTCGCGCCACGTCGACGACATCGCCTCGGCCAATTGGCACGCGAGCGCCGCCTTCGTCGCAAGGGTCCGGCAGACCGCGCTGTTTGCCGACATGGGTTCCACCACGACCGACCTGGTCCCGGTCCGCGATGGCCGGATCGTTGCCAGCGGCTACACCGATGCGGAGCGGCTCGCTGCCGGCGAGCTCGCCTATACGGGACTGGTGCGCAGCTCGGTGATGACGATCACCCGCGATGCGCCGGTTGCCGGCCGCAGGACGCCGCTGATCAACGAGCACTTCGCCACCATGGCGGACGTGCATCGCATCCTCGAAGCCCTTCCCGAGGGCGCCGACCAGATGACGACCGCGGACGGGCGCGACAAGGGTCTTGCGGCGTCGCGGGCGCGCCTCGCCCGCATGGTCGGCCGGGACGCGTCCGACGGCGAAGACGCAGAGTGGCGCGAGCTCGCCCGCTGGTTCGCCGAGGCGCAGATTCGCACCATCACCGACGCCGCGATGCTCGTCGTCTCGCGCGGGACGCTGCCCCCGAATGCCCCGGTCGCGGGGGCGGGAATCGGCGAGGCGGTGCTGCGCGAGCTGGCGCGGCGGCTTGATCGTTCGTACGTGGCGTTCACCGAGCTCATCGATGCCGCGCCGGATGCACGCGGTGCCGCGTCGTGCTGCGCGCCGGCTGCGGCCCTCGCGCTGCTGGCCTCGGAGTCGCTTCGTTGACAGGCGTAGCGCCCGACATCAGATCTCCGCGGTCAGCGCGTCGTAGTCGAACAACCAGTCGTATCGCTCCCTGACCCGGTCCGGATGCCATTCGCGCGTCACGTAGTCGGCCGCGCCCGCCGCATCGGCAAGGGCAGGATTGTGGAAGCGCCGGGCATTGTCCGACGAGCGCATGACGATCGCCGTGGTGCGATCGAGCCGCGCCGCCTGGTATTTTTCCAGGGCGATGACCGGATCGTCATAGGCTTCCAGGCAGCGCGCCAGCACCATCCCGTCCTCGATCGCCATGTTGGCCCCCTGGGCCAGGAACGGCAGGGCGGGATGGGCGGCATCGCCCACCAGACAGACCCGGCGGTCGACGATGCGGCCGAGCGGCACGCGCGCCAGCAGCGCCCATTTGTACGGGATGTCGATGTTGCGGACGATCTCTTGAACGTCCGGGTGCCATCCGGCGAAATCGGCGGCGCATTCCTCGACCGTCCCGCGTTCGGTCCACAACTCGACCGGCCAGTCGGCGCGCTCCACGACGCCGACGAAGTTGAGGATCTCGCCGCGCCGCAGCGGATAGGTGATGACGTGCCCGCCCGGCCCGATCCAGTTGGTGCCGACCGGCCGGCGCAGGCGCCCGGACAGCCGCTCCATCGGGACCAGGCCGCGCCAGGCGGCGATGCCGGAGAACGCCGGCCGGCCGTCGCCGAACATCTGGTGGCGGACCGCGGAGTGAACCCCGTCGGCTCCGACCAGCACCTCCCCGGCAATACCGGCGCCTCCGGCCATCGACAGGGTGACGCCGCGCCCGGACTGGTCGAAGCCCGTGCAGCGGGCGTCGAGAACCACCGCCTGTCGATAATCCTGAAGGAGCGCGTCGACCAGCACGCGGTGGAAATCGCCGCGATGCACCGTCCAGTACGGCGCGCCATACCGCCCGATCAATTCGGCACCGAGGTCGAAGAGCTTCCAGCTCTGCCCGGTGCTGAACAGCCGGACCTGCTTGCCGCTCGGCTCGGCCGCGATCCGCCGCATCGATTGCTCGAGACCGAGCGCGATGAGCACCCGCGTTCCGTTGGCGCTGAGCTGAAGACCGGCGCCCACCTCGGAAAACGCCGCGGCCTGCTCGATGACCCGCACGCTGAGCCCACGCTGCCGGCACGCGAGCGCCGCGACGAGCCCGGCGATCCCGGCACCGGCAATCAGGATGTCGTGCCTCTTCGGCATGGTGGCGAGCGCCTCGCGCGTGGCGGATTCCCGAACGGATTTGGATAGCATTATACCGCCCGATCCCGGAACCAAACCGGACCCTTGTTTCTTGACCAAGTGGCCAGATCAGGGAGAGACCAGATGAGACGACTTGCATTGTTTGTCGCCGCCGCGGCCTGCTTCGCGACCGCGCCGGCGCTCGCCGGGTCGCCGGCTTCCGCGGACCGGCCGATCGTTCTTGCCGAGGAGTTCTGCGTGGGCCCGGCCTGCGTGGGCGTCCGCGATCGCGACGAGTACCGCTATCGCCACCGCGAGTCCGAAGGCTGTCGCGAGGTCACGGTGCGCGAGCGGCGCGACGGAGAGATCGTGGAGCGCCGCACGCGCCGCTGCGACTGACGCCACGCTTCTACAATGATTTCCGGCCGGCAATTGGCAGCGATCTGCCTCTTGCCGGCCGGTCACAGACGCGTGTGGTGGAGGCGTCGGATGATTGACAGAGCACTGAGCGTCTGCGATGTCTCGCTGGTTGCAGCGCATTCGCCGATGACCAGTCGAGCTCATGAACCAGGGACAGCCGGGGTCGGCCGCCGCCGATATCGCGATCGTCGGGGGCGGGATCGCCGGCCTGTCGCTGGGGCTTCATCTGCATCAGCGCGGATTGCGGTGCCGGATCTACGAGCGGGCGCCTGAGCTCCGGGAGCTCGGCGTCGGCATCACGCTGCTGCCGCATGCGATGCGGGAATTTTCCGCGCTCGGCATCGCCGACGAGCTGATCGCCGCCGGCATCGAGAATGCCGAGAGCTGCTTCTTCAATCGTTTCGGCCAGCTCATCTACCAGGAGCCGCGCGGCAAGTCGGCCGGCTACAAGTATCCGGAGATCGGCATCCATCGCGGCCGGCTGCACATGGCGCTCTACCGGGCGGCGTGCGATCGCCTGGGTGCCGATTGTGTCCACACCGACCGCGAATGCCTCGGGCTCGAGCAGGACCCGACCGGCGTCACGCTGCGCTTCAAGGAAACCTCCTCGGGGGCCCTCTGCGAGCCGGTGCGCGCCGGCGTGGTGGTGGCCTGCGACGGGGTGAACTCGGCCATTCGCGCCCAGCACTATCCGGACGAGCGGCTGGCCTTCGCGGGCATCAATACCTGGCGCGGGGTGAGCCGCTGGCGCCCGTTCCTCACCGGCCGCAGCTACATCCGCATCGGCTCGATCCTGACCGGAAAGATGGTGATCTATCCGATCGTCGACCGGGTCGACGGCACCGCGGAGCAGCTGATCAACTGGGTCGCCGAGATCCAGCGCGACAGTTTCGAGCGCAACGAGTGGAACAAGGCGGGCAGCATCGGCGACTTTCTCCACATCTACCGCGACTGGCGGTTCGACTGGCTCGACGTGCCGGCGATGATCGCGGCCTCGGAGCAGATCTTCGAGTATCCGATGGTCGACAAGGATCCCGTCCCGCAATGGACCTTCGGCCGCGTCACGCTGGCGGGCGATGCCGCCCATCCGATGTATCCGCGCGGATCGAACGGCGCCGCCCAGGGCGTGATCGATGCCCGCACGCTCGCCGACTGCCTGGCCTCCCACGCCGACCCGGTCGACGCGTTCCGCGCCTACGAGGCGCTCCGCCGGGAGGCGACCGCGCGAATCGTGCGGACCAATCGCGAGCATCCGCCGGACTTCATCAACATCAAGGTCGAGGAGCTCGTCGGCGACCGCCCGTTCGACAATCTCGCCGACTACATCTCCCAGGACGAGTTGCGTGCATTGTCGGACAATTACAAGCGGATTGCCGGATTTTCCCTCTCCGACATCTCCCGATAGGTTTTCGCGCCGCAGCACGGCTAGAATCGCGTATATATTTCGCGTAAATTGATTGCGCCCAAGCCCGCGAGAGAGACCTTGCCCGCCAATCCGCTGGAAGAGCTTTATGGCCGCCCCGGCTTCATGATCCGGCGCGCCCATCAGATCGCCGTATCGCTGTTTCTCGAGCAGACCGGCGAGCTCGGCATCACCACGACGCAATACGGCATCCTTTTTCTGCTCCGGCACCGGCCGGGCATCGACCAGATCACGGTCTCCAAGCTGCTCGGCCTCGACCGGTCGACCACCGGGATGGTGCTGCAGAAGCTGGAGGACGCCGGGCTGATCGGCCGCCGGGTCGGCAGCGCGGACCGAAGGCGGCGGACGCTGCAGCTCACCCGCGCCGGCGAGCGGATGCTCGACAGGCTGGCCGGTCCGGCGCGCGCCGCCCAGGAGCGCGTGCTGTCGGCCTTCGACGCCCGCGAGCGGGCGCAGTTCCTTCGCCTGCTGCAAAAATTCACCCGCCGGTTCGACGACTCCACCCGCGTGCCGCTCGAGGCCCACCGCTCGCGGGAAAAGCTGGACGGACATGCGGCGCCGTCGGGCCGCGCGCGAAACAGCGCCGCCGCCCGCCGCTGACGCGAGCCGGACGCGCCGCGGTTTGACGAGGACCGGCCCGCCTCGTTACGATTTCGCCGACGGGCGGCGGGACGGCGGCCATGCCGCTGTCATTCCTTCCTGTGAGAGCACTCATGATCATCGACTGTCACGGCCACTACACGACCGCGCCGCGCGAGCTCGAGGTGTTTCGCCAGGCCCAGATCGCCGCGCTGAGCGACCCCGCGCAGGCGCCCCGGAGCGCGCCCGCCATCAGCGACGACCAGATCCGGGAGAGCATCGAGAACGCCCAGCTCAAGCTGCAGCGCGAGCGTGGCACCGACCTCACGATCTTCTCCCCGCGCGCCGCCGGCATGGCGCACCACATCGGCGATGCGGCGACAAGTCTTGCCTGGTCGAAGGTCTGCAACGATCTCATCCATCGGGTCTGCACGCTGTTTCCCGCCAATTTCGTCGCGGTCTGCCAGCTGCCGCAATCGCCCGGCGTGCCGCCGGCAAACTGCATCGGCGAGCTTCGGCGCTGCGTCGAGGAGCTCGGCTTCATCGGCTGCAACCTCAACCCCGATCCGTCGGGCGGCCGCTGGACCGACCCGCCGCTCACCGACCGCTGGTGGTACCCGTTCTACGAGGCGATGGTCGAGCTCGACGTCCCGGCGATGGTGCATGTGAGCTCGTCGTGCAACCCGAATTTCCACGCCACCGGCGCCCACTACATCAACGGCGACACCACCGCGTTCATGCAGTTCCTCACCTCCGATCTGTTTCGCGACTTCCCGACCCTCAAATTCATCATTCCCCACGGCGGCGGCGCGGTGCCGTTCCACTGGGGACGCTATCGCGGGCTCGCCATCGACATGAAGCGGCCGCCGCTCGCCGAGCACCTTTTGCAGAACGTCTTCTTCGACACCTGCGTCTACCACCTTCCGGGAATCGAGCTTCTGACCAAAGTGATCCCAGCGGACAACATCCTGTTCGCCTCCGAGATGGTGGGGGCGGTGCGCAGCATCGATCCAGAGACCGGGCATTATTTCGACGATACCAAGCGCTATCTCGACCAGCTGACGCTGGCCGACCACGACCGGCGAAAAATCTTCGAGGGCAATGCGCGAAGAGTGTTCAGCCGGCTCGACAAGGCGCTGGCGCGGCGATCGGCCTGACCGGCAGCTAGCCCAACTTCGCCGATTTGGAGGGCGTTGCGAGATTTTTGCGTATCTAAGGCATTGATTTTGTGAGATTGGAGCGCGCCTTTTTGGGCAAAAAGCGCTGTAGTGCCGACCAAGTCTATTTTCATGGTTGTTTTTCTGCGGATAATCACCGGCCATGTTCTTGCGCGCCAAGATTTGGCGGAAGGACGGCAAGGAGCACCGCTACTGGAGCCTTGTCGAGAACAAGCGGGTCAGCGGCGGTCGGGTGGTCCAGCGCCACGTGCTGTATCTCGGCGAGATCAACTCGTCGCAGGAACTGGCATGGCGCAAGTCGATCGAGGTGCTGGAAGACGGCGCCGATCGGCCGGTGACGCTGGCGCTGTTTCCGGAGGATCGCTGCGAAGGGGTGCTGCCGGACGCCTCGGTCGTGCGGCTGAAGCTGTCGCAATTGCGGCTCAACCGCCCGCGGCAATGGGGAGCGTGCTGGCTGGCGCTCAAGCTGTGGGAAGAGCTGCGGCTCGATCGCTTCTGGGCCGAACGTCTTTCTCCCAGCCGCAAAGGCACGCGGTGGGATCAGGTGCTTGTGGTGCTGGCGGCGTACCGGCTGATTGCGCCGGGAGCGGAGTGGCATCTGCATCGCGAGTGGTACGGCCGCAGCGCCTTGGCGGACTTGCTGGGCGCCGACGCGGCGCTTGCCGACAGTCACAAGCTCTATCGCTGCCACGACCGGCTGCTGGCGCACAAGCAGGCGGTGTTCGACCATCTGGTGGGGCGCTGGCGGGATCTGTTCAATGCCCGCTTCGATGTTCTGCTGTACGACTTGACGAGCACCTATTTCGAGGCCAGCCCGCCGTTTCCCGACGGCGACAAGCGTCGTTACGGCTACTCGCGCGATCACCGGTCGGACTGCGTGCAGGTGGTCATTGCGCTGGTGGTGACGCCGGAGGGGCTGCCGCTGGCCTATGAGGTCATGGCCGGCAATACGGCGGATAGCACGACGCTGCGCGGCTTTCTCGACCGCATCGAGAGCCAGTACGGCAAGGCGCGCCGCATCTGGGTGATGGACCGCGGGATACCGACCGAGGCGGTGCTCGAGGTGATGCAGCAATCCGATCCGCCAGTCTCGTATCTGGTGGGCACCCCGAAGGGACGGTTGAACCGACTGGAGCAGCAGCTGATCGCCCGCCCGTGGCACGAGGCCCAGCCCGGGGTCCAGGTGAAGCTGCTGCCGCAGGACGGCGAGCTCTACGTGTTCGCCCAGAGCACCGATCGGGTCGCCAAGGAACGCGCGATGCGCCGGCGGCAGCTCAAGTGGCTGTGGGCACGCCTGGCGCAACTGGCGCAAATGAGCCTCACGCGCGAGGAACTGCTCATGAAGCTCGGCGCCGCGCGCGCCAAAGCCCCGACGGCCTGGCGCCTGGTCGAGGTCACGGTGGAGCCCGGCAGCGCGGCATTCACCTATCGGATCGATCGCCCAAAGCTGCGCCGGGCGCGGCGGCGCGAAGGCCGCTACCTGCTGCGCACCAACCTCACCGAGCACGATCCCGCCAAACTGTGGACCTATTATCTCCAGCTCGTGACGGTGGAGGAGGCCTTCAAGGACCTCAAGGGCGATCTCGCGATCCGCCCGATCTTCCACCAGGATGAGCAGCGGATCGAGGCGCACATCTTCATCGCGTTCCTCGCCTATTGCTTGCACGCCACCTTAAGGCGCCGCTTGCAGGCTCTGGCTCCAGGATTGACCCCACGCAGCGTCCTCGAGAAATTCTCCGCCGTGCAGATGATCGACGTCCATGTCCCGACTACGGACGGACGCGAACTGGTGCTCACCCGCTATACCCAGCCGGAGCCCGAGCTCGCCTTGCTGCTCGACAAGCTCAAGCTCGATCTGCCCGCTCAACCGCCGCCCAAAATCAGCGCCGCCCCCGGCGATCCGCCAACCCTCGCGTAGTGCCGACCTTCGGGGGGCCACCCGTGATAAATCAATCACTTAGCCTCTTCGTACCCCTCCAATCGGCGAAGTTGGGCTAGAGGTTCCGCGTGCTCGGAACGAACAGCCCGTCGACATCAACGGCCTTGGGGATGACCTGCTGGTCGACCGCAAAGGCGACGACGGCCTCGAGCGCCTTGCGGTTGGCGGCGATGCCGAACGGAAAAGGATCGCCCACCACCTTGCCGAGCTCGACCGCCGCCTGATCGGCCGCCGACAGGTTTTCGCCGGCCGCGAGATGCGCGAGGTAGGCGCGCTTGGCCTCCGCGAACGCCCGAACCAGCTCCTCCGCCAGCCATGGCTCGGCGGCGAGCACGGAATTCTTGACCACCACCGCATGGTTGATCGGAAAAATGCCGGTCTTGCGGAACCAGGCGAAACCCGCCTCGCGGGCATCGGGAATGAGCGGCCGGACAGAACTTGAGTTGACCTTGACGTCGCCGACCGCGGCGGAGAGCTCGCCCGAGACCAAAAAATCGCCGAGCGCTTTTCCGCGATACGCGTAGGAGACGTTGGGCGGCGCCGCGTACTCGGCGACATGCTCGTCGTCGGTCGCCGCCCAGGTGATCTTTTTCAGGTCCACCCCGTACTCGGTCGCCAGCACGCCGCGCGCCCACAGGCCGGTGGTGACCGTGTAGCCGCGATTGACCCCGACGGTGCGGCCTTCCAGATCCTTTGGCGTCCCGATCCCGGCATTCACGTTGTGGAACATCGCCCAGTGGTGAAAATTCCGGGTGAGGAAGACGGGGATCGCGGTGAACGGTTTGCCGGCCGCCTTGGCGCACAGATAGGTGGTGATCGCCATCTCGCAGATATCGAACTCTAACCCCCGGACCATGCGGCGCATGGCGGCGACGATCGGGTCGATCTTCACCCATTCGAGATCGAGCTGGCCAGGCTTGACGGTGCCTTCCCGGAACGCTTTCGTCAGTCCGTAATTGCCGATGGCGATGGAAAACTTTGGCACCGCGGGGGCTCCGTTGATCAGGCGGCCGACCATACAAGCTGGCAGGCGCCGCGGCAAACCGGCGTTTCGGCTGGCCGCCCGCGCCGCGCGCGTGATATGGTGAGACGTCTGAGAAAACGGCGCCGCGACAGCCAACCAGGCGCCGGCCGGGAGAACGGGCATGAGCCGCGAGGCCGCAGGCGCGGTGAACGAGGTCAACGTATCGGCGTTGATCGACGGCCACCGCATCAGCCCCTTTCAGGTGCGCGTCGCGCTGCTGTGCGCGGCCGTCGTCTTCCTCGACGGGTTCGACGCCCAGGCGATCGGCTACGTGGCGCCGACCATCAGCAAGGCGTGGAGCCTGAAACCCGGCGCGCTCGGCCCGGTGATCGCCGCGGGCCTCGTCGGGCTCGCCATCGGGGCGCTCGGCTTCAGCCTGCTCGCCGACCGGATCGGCCGCAAGCCGGTGATCGTCGCCTGCACGCTCGCCTTCGGCGTCTGCTCGCTCATGACCGCGACGGCGGATTCGCTGCAGAGCCTCATGGTGTGGCGCTTCCTCACCGGTCTCGGCCTCGGCGGCGCCATGCCCAACCCGATCGCGCTGACCACCGAGTACAGCCCGCAGAAAAGCCGCGCCACCATGGTGATGGCGATGTTCGTCGGCTTCTCGCTCGGCTCCGCGGTCGGCGGCGCCATCGCGTCGCAGATCGTGCCGCATCTCGGCTGGACCAGCGTCTTTGTGCTCGGCGGCATTTTTCCGATCTTGCTGGTGCCGGTGCTGGTGTTGTGGCTGCCCGAGTCGATCCGCCTGCTGACGCTGCGCGGCACCGCGGGCGAGCGGGTCGGCAAACTGCTCGCCCAAATCGATCCGGCCTGGGTTTTCGGCCAAAACACCCAATTCGTCGCGCCGGAGGAGCATCCGCCCGGCTTCCCGGTCCGTCATCTGTTTGCCGAGGGCCGCGCGCTCAACACGGTGCTGCTGTGGACCATGTTCTTCATGAACCTGCTCGATCTCTATTTCCTGGCGAGCTGGCTGCCGACCGTCATCAACAATGCCGGCCTCTCGGTGGAGCGCGCCGTGATCACCACCGCGATGCTGCAGGTCGGCGGCATCGCAGGCGTCCTGACCTTCGCGCGGCTGATCGACCGCTTCGGCTTCTTCCGCGTGCTGCCGCCGGCCTATTTCGCCGCCGGGCTGTTCATCGCGGCGATCGGCTCGGCCGGCGCCAACCCCGATCTCATCATGGCGACCGTGGTCGGCGCCGGCTTCTGCGTGGTCGGCGCGCAGACCAGCTCCAACGCGCTCGCCGCCACGTTCTACCCGACCTTCATCCGCTCGACCGGGGTCGGCTGGGCGCTCGGCATTGGCCGCATCGGCTCGATCATCGGCCCGACGCTCGGCGGCCTCATGCTGGCGCTGCAGTGGCATACGCCCACCATTTTTCTCGCCGGCGCCGTCCCGGTGTTCATCGCCGCGGCGGCCGCCTTCACGATGGGGACGCGGCTGCGGCTTTCCACCGGCGTCGCCGCCGGCCCGGCGCCGAAGACCTGACCCGAACGCTCGTAGGGTGGGCAAGGCGGGCTCTGCGCGTTTGTTTGGTGCCCGGCGCCTGGTCCGCCTTGCCCACGCGGTCGGACGGTGCGGGGCAAGGCTCGACCGCGTGGGCAACGGCGGAAGGCGCATCCTGCCACGCGGTGATGAGCGGGCCGCGCCACCGTAGGGTGGGCAAGGCGGCCTCTGCGCGTTTGTTTGGTGCCGGCGCATGGTCCGCCTTGCCCACGCGGTCGGATGGTGCGGGGGACGAGGCGGGATCCGACCGCGTGGGCAACGGCGGAAGGCGCATCGTGCCACGCGGTGATGAACGGGCCGCCGTCGCCCACCCTACGAAGCGGCGCGCGCGGCGGGCGCCATCGGGCTGCGGAACTGCTTCAGCAAATCGGCTTCGCGTGCCTTTGCCTTGGCGAGGTTCTTGTCCTTGATGTGGCCGAAGCCGCGGATCTGGTCGGGGAGGTTTGCGATCTCCACGGCGAGGGCGTGATTGTCTGGTGACAAGTTCGCCAACACCTCGCGAATCAGCGTCAAATACTCCTCGATCAGGCGGCGCTCGGTGCGGCGTTCCTCGGTGCGGCCGAAGATGTCCCATCGGGTGCCGCGCAGGCGCTTGAGTTTTGCCAGCAGGCGGAAGGCGGAAAACATCCACGGGCCGTACTTCTGCTTGATCAGCTCGCCGGTCCTGGGATCGCGGCGGGCAAACAGCGGCGGGGCGAGGTTGAACTCGAGGCGGTAGTCGCCCTCGAACTGGGCGTCGAGCTTTTTTGCAAAGTCGCCAGAGGTGTAGAGCCGCGCCACCTCGTACTCGTCCTTGTAGGCCATCAGCTTTGCCAGCGACCGCGCCACCGCCTCGGCGAGCGCCGTGCGGCCGCGGACTTTTTGTTGCTCGGCGGCCTCGACCTCGGCGACGAAGGTTTTGTAGCGCGCGGCCCAGGCGGCGTCCTGATAGTCGGTGAGGAAAGCAACACGGTGGGCGACCAGCTCACGCAGCGTCGGGGCCACCCGCTTCTCCTCGCGCATCAGCGGTTTTGCCTCGGCCTCCACGGCGGCGGGATCATGGGCGGCGAGGCGGCCCCAGTCGAAGGTGCGCTTGTTGGCCTCGACGGCGACGCCGTTGAGCTCGATCGCCTGGTGGAGCGCTTCGAGGCTCAGCGGAATGAACCCTTTCTGCCAGGCGTAGCCGACCATGAACAGGTTGGTGGCGATGGAATCGCCCAGCAGCGCGGTGGCGAGCCCGGTGCCGTCGACAAAACTCGCGGCACCGCCGGCGGCCTCGCGGATCTGCTTCTGCATCCCCTCGGCCTCGAAGTCGATGTCGCCGTTGGCGACGAAGGCGGCGGTGGGCTGGACATAGGAGTTGATCACCGCCTTGGTGACTTCCGCCTCGACCCGGGAGAGCGCCTGCGGCCCCGCCGCCACCACCATGTCGCAGCCGAGCAGCAGATGGGCGCCGCCGCCGGCGATGCGCACCGCGTGGATGTCCTCCGGATGGGGCGCGAGGCGAATGTGGCTCATCACCGCGCCGTTCTTCTGCGCCAGCCCGGTGAAGTCGAGCACCGTGCAGCCCCGCCCCTCCAGATGCGCCGCCATGCCGATCAGCGCGCCGACCGTGATGACGCCGGTGCCGCCGATCCCGGTCACCAGCATGCCGAACGGTTCTGTCAGCGCCGGCACCTGGGGCAGCGGGAGCGCGTCGAACGGGTCCTTTACGAGCCTGAGGCCGAGCTTGGCGTTCTTGCGCACCTGCCCGCCATGCACGGTGACAAAGCTCGGGCAAAAGCCCTTGAGGCAGGAAAAGTCCTTGTTGCAGTTGGACTGGTCGATCTGCCGCTTGCGGCCGAACTCGGTCTCCAGCGGCTTGACCGAGACGCAGTTTGATTTCTCCGAACAGTCGCCGCAGCCCTCGCACACCGCGTCGTTGATGAAGACGCGCTTCGGCGGATCGGGAAACTGCTTGCGCTTGCGCCGCCTGCGCTTTTCCGCCGCGCAGGTCTGGTCGTAGATCAGCACGGTCAAACCCTTGATCTCGCGCAGCTCGCGCTGCACCGCGTCGAGCTCGTCGCGGTGGCGCACCTGGACTCCGGCCGCGAACCCGGCATTGGCCGGGTATTTGTCCGGCTCGTCGGTCACCACCACGACGCGTTTGGCGCCCTCGGCTGCGACCTGCCGGGAAATCTCCGGCACGCTGAGCGGCCCGTCATGGGGCTGGCCGCCGGTCATCGCCACCGCGTCGTTGTAGAGGATCTTGTAGCTGATGCTGACATTCGCCGCCGCCGCGGCGCGGATCGCCATCAGGCCGGAATGATAGTAGGTGCCGTCGCCGAGATTTTGGAACACGTGGGGCTCGTCGGTGAACGGCGCCTGGCCGATCCAGGTGACGCCCTCGCCGCCCATGTGGGTGATGGTGGCGGTCCGGCGGTTGGGCATCCAGATCGCCATGCCGTGGCAGCCGATGCCCGCCATGGCGCGGCTGCCTTCCGGCACGTTGGTAGAAGTGTTGTGCGGGCAGCCCGAGCAGAAGAACGGCAGCCGCGAAATTTTCGGCGGCGGCGCCGCCAGCAATTGCTGCTTGGCGGCAAGCCGCGCGAGCCGCTGGCGCAATTCGGAGCTCTCGCCGTCGCGGCGCATCAGCCGCCCGGCGATCGCCTGGGCGACACCGGCCGGGTCGAGCTCGCCCTCGGTCGGCAGCAGGGGAGAAGCATTCTCGTCGTGCTTGCCGATGATGCGCGGCCGCCGCTCCATGTTGTAGAGGAGCTTTGTCAGCTGGTCCTCGATCAGCGGCCGCTTCTCCTCGACCACCAGGATCTCCTCGAGGCCTTCGGCGAATTTCTTCGCGCCCTCCGGCTCCAGCGGCCAGGTGAGCCCCACCTTGTAGAGCCGGATGCCGAGCGCCCTGGCCTTGGCCTCGGTGATGCCGAGATCGTCGAGCGCCTGGCGGACGTCGAGATAGCCTTTGCCCGTGGTGATGATGCCGAAGCGGGCGTTGGGCGCATCGAAGACCGTGCGGTCGATCCGGTTGGCGCGGGCGAAGGCGGCGATCGCCGCGAGCTTCGGCCCGTGCAGCCTTCGCTCCTGCTCCATCGGTGCGTCGGGCCAGCGGATGTTGAGCCCGCCCGGCGGCGGCAGGAAATCGGTCGGCGTCACGATCTCGATGCGGTGGGGATCGACCTCGACCGAGGCCGCGCTCTCCACCGTCTCGGAGATCGCCTTGAAGCCGACCCAGCAGCCCGAATAGCGCGACAGCGCGAAGCCCAGAATGCCGAAGTCGAGATATTCCTGCACGGTCGCCGGGTTGAGGATCGGCATCATGGCGGCGACCAGAATCTGCTCGCTCTGGTGCGGCAGGGTGGAGGACTGGCAGCCGTGGTCGTCGCCCATCAGCAGCAGCACGCCGCCGTGCTTGGACGAGCCCGCGGCGTTACCGTGCTTGATCGGGTCGGCCGAGCGGTCGACGCCCGGGCCCTTGCCGTACCAGATGGCGAACACCCCATCGACCTTGGCGCCTGGAAACAGCCCCACCTGCTGGCTGCCCCACACCGCGGTCGCGGCGAGATCCTCGTTCACCCCCGGCTGGAAATGGATGTTGCTGTCTTTCAGGAATTTTCCGGCGCGCCACAGCGCATTGTCGTACATGCCGAGCGGCGAGCCTCGATAGCCGGAGATGAAGCCTCCGGTGTTCAGCCCCGCCAGCCGGTCGCGCTGGCGCTGCATCATCGGCAGGCGGACCAGCGCCTGGATGCCGGTGATGTAGACCCGGCCCGCCTCGAGCGCGTACTTGTCGTCGAGGGTGACGGGCTTCTTGGCCAGGGCTGCGGCCTCGGTCATGGACAAAACCTCCCGAACGGCGTTCGCCTTTGATTAGCATGATTGGCGGGGCCGCACCTATCCGCTGCGCCAGACCCGCGGCCCGGGACTCTCCGGCGTCATCCGCGGGCCGCCTGCCGCATCGCCCCGGTGCGCGCCCGGCGGATTTTCGGCCGGGCGACCCGGCGCGGCGCGCTGTGCCGCTGCCCGGCCGGGCCCGTCCGCACCGCCCGGGGAGGCGTCCTGTATTTCACCTGTATTATCAGGCGCGGCCGCCGCGGCCTCGGGGGCGTCGGGCCCCAGCCAGTAGGCGTTGGTGGAGCGGTAGGCGTGTAGATCACCTGTATTATCAGGCGGGTTTTTTCGGCTCCGCGCGCTGTTCATCCCCTCCCCGGCCGACGTTCCGCCGGGGTTCAGGGAGGTCGGGTCCATGGCCCAGCGCGCGGCCTCGGATTCGGCGAGCCGGGCCTCGAGCTCGGCCACCCGCTCGCCGAGCTCGGAGTGCTGGCACACCCGCTGGAAAGCCTCGATGGCGCGCAGCCGCTCGGTGGCCTCGTCCGGGCTGAGCTCGCCGCTCGCCATGGCGGCGAGGATGACGGCCCCCGCCGCGACCGCGTCGCCGGCGTGCTCGATCGGCGGCAGCGCGAAGGCGACGCTCCGCCCCTTGCGCCGCGGCGCCACGCGCTCCAGGCACATGCGCAGCGCCCCAACATGGCCGTAGCTCGCGAGCTCGAGCACCTTGCGGGTGACCTCCTCGGCCTCGCCCTCGATCATGGCGTCGACCGCGGCGCTGATGCGGTTGCGCGCGCCCGGCGGGCGGCCCGCCGGATTGCCGCTGCGGCCGGGCTGGAAGCGGCCGTCGGGGTTGCGTTCGGTGTGGGACATGGGAGGCTCCTGGGCTCCGGTTGGCGAGGCGGACGGCCGGGGATTCGGCCGCCTGCGTCGTTTCGGAGGAATCTATAACCCATTTCCGAGTGCGTCAATACCCCTTTTTTATATACTCTGAATATATGACAGGTCGATGGTTTTTCCCTGCACCGAGTAAGCGTCCGCCTCGGGCGAAAAAATGCTCCGGACGGAAGCGAGCCAAATGTTTCTCGCCGATTACATTGTTGCTTCGCCGAAACCCGATAGTCACGGCCACGCCCGAACCTCCCGGGAGGCTCGCGCAACCAATGGGCACAACGGTCGAGCCTGCTTTGCCCCAGGCAGGCACGGACCGCATTCGACCGCATCCACGCCCCTCCCCGTGGATCACGGTCCTGGCGACCCACCCGGTGCCTCACCCGGGTGGGTCGCCGGTATTTTTGCTTGCACACATGGCGAAGCTGACGTGCCGCTCGATGCGGCCCGAGCGCCGGCCACGCGGCGTGCCCCGGGTGACATGGCAAGCTTCGCCCGTTCCCGGGAAGCGCAATCGGCGCCGTTCGCCGGTCGCCCGGCCTCCGGTGGCGGCCATTCGATCCGTGCTAAAGTGCCGGGCGAAAAATCTCCGGACGCAAGTTCGCATCGGGAGCACACAAAAAATGCCGTACCTGCATTTCGGCCGCATCGCCGCCATCGGGCTCCTCGTCGTGGCGCAGACGGCGTGGGCGGCGGCCGCCGAATTGAAGATCCTCACGACACCGGCCCTGACCGAGGTATGGCACGAGCTGGCGCCGAAATTCGAGGCGACCGGGCACAAGCTCACGATCGTGTTTGCGGCGTCCGGCGCCATCGCCAAGCGCGTGGCGGAGGGCGAGACCGCCGATCTCCTGGTCAGCACACCGGCCGGGATCGACAGCCTGATCAAGGACGGCAAGGTGACGGCCGGGACCAATACGCCGGTCGCAAGCTCCGGCATGGGCGTCGCGGTGCTCGCCGGCGCCCGGAAGCCGGACATCTCGACCCCGGACGCCTTCAAGCGCGCGCTGCTCGCCGCCAAGGCCGTGGCCTACACCGACCCCGCCGGCGGCGGCGCCAGCGGGGCCCACATGGTGAAAGTGCTGGACCGGCTCGGCATCGCCAACGAGGTGAACGCCAAGGCCAAGCTCGGGCGCGGGGTTCCGACCGCGACCTTCCTGCTGAAGGGCGAGGCCGACCTCGCGATCCAGCAGATCCCCGAGCTGATGGGCGTCAAGGGCGTCGACATCGTCGGCCCGTTGCCCGGCGACCTGCAGAACGTCACCATGTTCGCCGCCGGGATCGGAGCGGGATCGGCGCAGGGCGATGCGGCGAAGGCGCTGATCCGGTTCCTGCAGATGCCGGAGTCGGCGGCGGTGATCAGGAAGCGTGGGCTGGAGCCGGCGGCGGCGGGGGTACCGGCGAAGGCGCCGTAGCGTCGATCCCGATGGGGGTGGCGCATGCCCTCGTCGACGCATCGGTCGTCAGCTCCCGGGGCGCGTGCGAAATCTCCGGTCGGGAGCAGGGTGGCTGCCTATTTACGCTCGTCAGGCTCATAACCTGAAGATCTCAGATTCAAATCTTACTCGTACAACCACCTTTATGCATCATTTCAACTGCTTATCCTGCTATTAGGTGCTTTCCACTTTGGTACCAGCGTCATAAAGATTACGGAACGTCCTACGATCCGCTTCCATCCGCCGCCATATTCTCCATGGAGCATAAATGGAACATGGCGGTACGCTGCCGCTGCGAAGCGCCATCGCGATCCATATCTTGCAACTCAGCAGCGACCCAGTTGTCGCCGTCGAGGCAACAAAACACCCAGAGGACGCCCTTGCCCTTTATCGCGCTCGATCGACGCTTTTTCGAATGGCGAAGCGAAGACAACGAACTATCCGATCCTGACGTTCTCAGCGGGTTCGGTCTTTCCGATGGCGCGAAATCCTGGGATGCGGTGTTGAAACGCCGCCAAGTCGTCATCCTCGCCGAAGCTGGAAGCGGTAAGACGGAAGAACTCAAAGAGTGTCGTCGGGCCGTTGCGGCCGAAGGAAAGTTTGCCTTTTACGCCACCGTTCAGGATGTCGGGCGTGAAGGCCTTAAAGCCTGTCTTTCGACTGATGACCAAACCGCATTGGTACGGTGGCAGGCATCTAACAAATCCGCGTGGTTCTTTGTCGACTCCATCGACGAAGCGAAGCTCGACAACATTCGGCTTGACCGTGCGCTACGAGCCGTCGCATCGTGCATCCACGGTGCAGAGGGCCGTGCGTATGTCATTCTCTCAGGAAGACACACGGACTGGGAGTTTTGCCGGGACCTGGAACGACTTGAGCAAATCCTGCCGCTTCGGCCCGATGTCGAGACGCCTCCGGCGCCCGATCCCGAAGCGCTTCTCATCAAGGTCCTGCGTCACGAGCATACCGAGGACAATACGGTCGAAGCCGAGAAGCCCCTCGTGCTCGTGTTGGCGTCGCTCGATAAAGATCGTGTACGTCGCTTTGCGATGGGAAAGAGTGCTCCGAACGTGGACGACTTCCTCGCCGAAGTCGAAACGCTCAACCTTTGGCGATTCGCGAGGCGCCCGCTCGACCTTGATTGGCTCGTCCAATTTTGGAGAACGCATGGCCGGATGGGTTCTCTCTCGGAAATGCTGGCGACGAGCCTCCATGAACGGTCGCAAGAGACAGACCCATATCGAGTGCGACGTGATCCGATTGAACCTGGCCGGACCCTTGCGGCTCTTGAACGCGTCGGTGCGGCTCTCGTGTTTGGGCGCGCGGTGACCATCACCATTCCCGATAACGAAATTGCTCTGACCGGAGATAGCAACGCCCTGGACCTGGGAGATATCTTGCCAGACTGGCCGGCTGCCGATCGAGTGCGCTTTTTCAACCTTCCGGTCTTCGACCCCGCGACATTCGGACGAGTACGCCTGCACAACGACAACGAAGGCGTCGTGCGTGCATATCTCGCAGCGCGCTGGCTTCTGCGGTTGCACGAATTGAACTCTATCGCGCCGCCGCCTGTTTGATCTTCTGTTCTCCGACACTTACGGGTACAGGCTTGTGAAGCCGTCAATGCAGGAGACGGCCGCATGGCTTGCGTTGTGGGTCCCCGAGATTGCACGTGAAGTGATTCAACGCGAGCCCTATCTTCTTCTCACGGCTGGCGACCCGGGAAGTCTTTCCACCGAAACGCGCGCCGCGGTGCTGACGCGCCTGATTGAACGCACGGTCGCGAACGACGAACGCTTGCCGTTGCTAGATTATGACAGCGTGAAGCGCTTCGCAAAGCCTGATCTGGGGCCAGTCATCCGGCAGCAATGGCTCGTTCACAAAAGCCACAAGGACACGCGCAATTTGCTGCTTCGAATCATTTGGCTTGGCGCCATCACCGAGTGCAAGGACATCACGGTGGAGAGCCTGGCTGCCGCCACCGCCGACCGATTTGATCGTATTGTCGCAGGTCGCGCGTTCGTCGCTGTGACGGACCCCGCGGGCAAGAGCGACTACGCTGCGCAAGTCGTCAGGGACTCATCTACGCTCCCGCCGACGGTCGTATGGGATGCCGTCGAGGAGTTATTTCCCGATGTCCTCGGGGTCGACGACCTTCTGACAATACTCAGGAGAGTCGATGTCGTGGACACGGACGGTGGCGTTGGCTTCAAATGGAAGGCTCCCGACCTCGTCAAACGTGTTAATTTGGCGCCGCATCTTGAGCGCCTGCTCGCAGGCCTCGTCGCGATCGCAGGCGACGAGCCAAGAGACATAGGAGCCCGGACCGATGAGCGCGGGGAAGCCTTCATCGCCGCCATAGCGGCGACGGCCCACCAACTTGCATCTAAAGCGCCTGACGACTCTGCTCCTGTCGCGGCAATAGATGCCGCGTTCCGTGTCGGGCGTTACTTGCGCTTTGGCGGCCACACTTCGTGGGAAAAGGTAGGCGACGTTGGCGCCGAGCTTCGTCGAACCGCCGAACGACGCCGCGCGGCCTTCTGGCGTGCAGCGGACAAGCTGTCAGGCCACCGCTTCCTGCAAGGCAGAGCAATCCAATCGCCATGGAACTCGAAGTCCTTGGATGGTCGCCGGGCCTCGTGAACGAAGACCTCGATTGGCTGCTCCGGGATACGCCGCTTCGCGCCGCCGACAATGAGCGTCGGCTTGGGATCAACGCGCTGATGGACATTTGGAATAAGGCCGGACGGCTGGAGCCAACACTTCAGCAAATCCGGGCGATCGCGGCCGGCGATCCTGCGATGCACGCCGCGCTTGACCTTTGGATAAACCCACCACCACCAGACCCGGCGCTTACGGCGAGCGAAGCTGAACTCAGGCGCGTTGTAAGACGAAACGAGGCCAAACGACGCCGTATCGACCAATCGTGGCTGAACCTCATCCAGCAGCTTCGCCGCGATCCAGAACAGCTCCGACATCTGCCGCCCGCGACAGCACAAGGCGTAGACCCCCGACTCTATCACCTTTGGCAGCTACTCAGCAACGCCGTCGTCAGCAACGCGCGCTACGCGGTCGGGACCGTACGCTCGATCGAGCCCGCGCTGGGCCCTGAATTGGCTGCCGCGTTCCGTGACGGTCTCATCCGTCATTGGCGCACATGGCAGCCGGTTGCGAAGAGCACGCGGCCAGCGGACAGCCGAAACACGATCAACTCGCTCGACGCAATGGGTATCGCTGGTGTCTCGATGGAGGCCGAACTCGGGACCGGGTTGGGTCGAGAACCTTGACAGCAACCTTGCGAGGCGAGCAGCGCTCTATGCTACCATGGAAATCAATGGGCTTCCGGCGTGGCTTGCCGATCTTTCGGACCACTGGCCCGCCGAAGTTTCATCGGTGCTGCTTACGGAGGTGAAGGCCGAGCTTGACACAAACGAGCGCTATGGTCTGCTGTACGCAATCAGTCGAACGGACGCTCGGACCGTCAGCATCATGACCGCGCCGTTGCTTCAGGAATTTGAAACGCGCAGCGATCTTTCGGCGGCGGTCCTTGAGCCAATTTTCGACGTGCTCAAACAAACGGCGGATGACCAGGCACGGGCGTGTCTGCTGAACCTATGCACGGACCGTTTTTCCGTTGCGGCCAACACGTCGGTTGCCAGCCTCTATATTGGGACCGCCTTTGGCATTGATTCGATTGTCGCGACAGAAGCGCTGTTGAAGCGCATCGACGGTCTCGACGCGCGCGACCAAACTGCGCTAGTGCAAGGTGTTTTACCTGCCGTCTTCGGCACGCGGTTCTCGCACGAGCGCAAACGGCCCAACATCGACCTGCGCAGCCTTGAAAGGCTGGTGCGCGTGGCGTACCGAACGATCCGTATCGAAGACGACCGCAACCGGCCAAGCGGTGTCGTCTACTCGCCAGATTTCTCGCGACCACGCGGAAGACGCCCGCGGTGCGGCCTTTAATCAGCTAACCGAGATTCCCGGTCTCGCGACGTTGAATGCGCTCATGGCCCTTACCGATGTTGGCGATTTTCCGATAGCGCCGGCGCACCTGCGTGCGCTGGCGCGCGAGCGAGCCGCGAAAGACTCTGAGGCGGCCCCGTGGCCGCCGGGCGAGGCCAGCGCATACGAGGAGAAATGTGAGTCCTTGCCACGCACGTCCGTGGACCTCCAGCGCCTTCTGCTGTCACGGCTCGAAGATCTTCAGCAGGACCTAAACCACGGCGACTTTGGCCAAGGCGCTGTGTTACGCTCGCTGCCTCGCGAGCGTGACGTTCAGAACTTCTTGGCCCACCGTCTGCGAAGTGTGCAGGGCCGATCCTATGGCATTGAACGTGAGCCCCATGTCGCAGACGAAAAGGAACCGGATATTCGGGCCCGGTCGGCCACGGACGCGAGCGTACCCATCGAAATAAAAGTAGCCGAGAGCTGAACTCTGGAGCAATTACACGACGCCCTCCGTGTCCAGCTTTGTGCGCGCTATCTGCGTGCACGGGATGCCAAGCACGGCATCCTGCTTCTTGCGCACCAAAACGCGCGGCCACGCGGATGGAGCGACCCGCGAACGAGCTGACGTCTGACATTCGCTGAGGTTGTCGAGTTCTTGCGCCAGCAAGCACGTGAGATTGCGGGTGCCGATACCGATGCGCCGCAACCTGAGATCGCGGTGATCGATGTATCAAAGTGCGGCGATGTTGCCACCAAGGGCGCCGCATCACACGAGACCACTAAGCGTGCAAAGCCCAAGCAAAGGCGGGTCGCCACGACTGACAAAACTAAGGCAGTTCGCCGTCGGTCAGCCGTCCAAAGCAAAAGTGTGCTCGACAGTTCGCGAACAGGCCGGAAACGTAACCGAAATTCTCGTCACGCCGACTAGCGTCGGATGTAGTCACGACGCAGGCGCTTGATCGATACGGCTCGGCTTTGGCACGCCTGCTCACAGAACGCCGAGAACGGAGACCCACGGCCGATCCGCCGATCGCGGGCGAGTAAAACCAGTCGGAAGACGCGGAATGACGGAGGCCAAAATTCTCGCGGGCTTCGACGCGCGGCACATCGTAGCGGAACCGAGCCGCCGTCACCGTCGGCCCAGTTGTATCGATCCGATCCAGGCCGGCCCCCCGATGATCTTGGCCGCCCCGGCGTCGCTAGCGGGGCCCACATTGGTGAAAGTGCTCGAAGAAGATGGCCGATGATGGTGTCTTGCTCGATGATGCCGAGCCGCGCGAAGCTGATTGAGCGGTGCAGGGACATTGAGCGGCGCGCCAATGCGGCGCGGGCATAGCCGTCGTCCCCTTCTGCAGCAGGGCCGCGCCTTACGGCCCGCGAGCGGGCGCCACTTTTTTCCGATGGGTTAATGGCGGGCCGAGGAGGCGGTGTCCGGCCCGATAAAGACGACGCGAAAGCAGATGAAGCCCGCTCGGTCTTGCTCCAATTAGCTCGTCCCGGATTTGCTGCAAATCATCCGGCGCGTTGAGGAATGCCTGAAATCCCGTATCCCAGACGGCGGCGGTCCGATCCTGCGAGACGATCCAGTTCCCGATGCGGGTTCCGCGTTGCCGCTCCGAGATATGAACCTGGAGCTTGTGGAACAGTTGGACGGTCTTTGCCTCGGGGTAGGGAGAGTACATGTCGTGCTCGAAGCCCTTCGGCCAGTAGTCGACGACAAGCACAGGTGGCTGCCGTGCGCGCGATCGAGCCTCGCCAAGCCAGGTGTTGAGGTGCAGGTCGGCCAAACCCGATCCGATGACAAAGATGATGTCGGCCCGCATCGCGTCGCGGGCCATCATCGAATAGTAATGGGCAAAGGGACGTTGCTGCACGCGAGACAGCTTCTCAAGGCCGGTGATCACCGCGGTCAGAAGAACGGAGGTGCCGTCCATCCGGGACTGGGAACTGCCGGAAAAGGACGAGTGCTTCAGAGCCTCTGCGCGGTCGTCGAACCAGAAGAGTTCCCCGATGTCTCCATAGGGCGGGGCCTGAAAGCCCATATGCACCGAGCCGTGCAGGTATGCGACCGCATCGCGACGCTCCCGGTACCAAGACCGCTCCAGGTCGAAGCGCCTGCCCGTGCCATGAACCCTTCCGAAGCCTGTGTAGAGGTCAGGAACGGCCTGAAGGATGAAGTCGTCGTAGTTCGTCGTGTAGAGGCGCGTGACGTATTGCGAGCGCAGAAGCTCCACAGAGTTCGAGAGCGGACCCAGTCCAATCGGGTTGCCGCCGCACGAGCGCGAGACCTCGCCGTATATGACCTCTGCGATCTTGCCGCAGAGCGCGTCCAATGCAGCTTTTGGCAGGCCGGTCGTGTCGGACAGAAACGGATGCATGATCGGCTTGAACTCGTCGGCCGCGCCCGGCGTGGGACCGAAGGCGAACCGCAGCTCATGTGCGACGTGGTAGATGTGTTCGAAATTCACCGGCCCCTGGAGGTACCCGCCGAGCCGTCTTTTGATTTCCCTGAACGCAGCGTCCCCGCCTGTGCGCTGCATCCAACTGTCCGCCAGCACCGCCTGCTCAATGGCTGCGGTAAGCGCAGGGGTTGAGGGTGCCTTGTATTCGACCGAGGCGCCGGCCCCGAACAGTACGATCGCTCTCCTCAAGTGCTGTGTCCTCCTGCCTTCCTGGTCGCTACGGGCTAAACCGGAATTCTATCGAGACGTCAATCTCTTGGGCGCACAGGGGGGCCATTTTTTGAATCCCGTTCTTGAGCAAAGAGCTTGGATTATAACATTGCGCAAGGTGGAGCAGCCCGGTACCCCGTCAGGCTCATAATCTGAAGCAGGTGCTTCAAAATCTGAAGGTCGGCGCTTCAAATGCACATCCGGCAGCCATCTTTTCTTAGCAATATCAATGAAATAGTCCGCCTCCGGCAAACTTTGTTATTCAAACCGGCACCCTCAGACGTTGTCGACAATCCGGCGAAGGACTCCGGCGGCCATCATTTCTTCGGTCGCGACCAATACATCCGTGATCGTGGGGTCGTTGTGGCCCTTCGGATTCCGTATCTCACCGAAGGCTCCGGTGAATAGCTCGCAGCGCGCCTTCTGCCTTGGACGCGGTGCACTCTTGTCCCGCAACGGACCCGTATCGGGATCGAATGCCTTTTTCATGAGCGCCGCGCCAAAATCCGTGCTGGCGAAGCCACCCTTCGTCCGCACCGCTACTTCGAGCGATTTGAAGGCTTCGAAAACCGCTGTGTCGTAGTCACCGCCGGTGAAGGCGTTCCATGCAGCATCCGGCAAGGCTGGGTGAAACATCTCGCGGGAGAATTTGGATCGCATGCGCGCCCCCTCGTAATCCGTTCCCGCATGCGCGCTTTTTCCCAGCGCGGAGGGCACGCGGTAGCCGTTCTTTCCATTATCTGGGTCGGGCTCCTCGATGAACCCGCCGTCCTCGAGCCCCTTCCATGCACGGGCGATACGGCGCTGAAGGTCGGTTCTCGCCTGGATGCTGTACGGGTAGCCGTTGGTCTCGAACAGCCCATTGGAGATTGCGTCACGCGTCACCATGGGATGCAAGCCGTCCGCGCAATATTCGACGACGTGGCGGAGGAGAATTCGTTCGATCTCCCGAACCGGCGCCGCGAGCAGTTGCTCCACGGTGGGATATTGCGCGATGATCGCGTTGCTGTGGGACCTTGGCATTGGCGCGTTCACTTGGCCCCAGGTGGAGGCTTTTTGAGCTCTTGCGACAGACTCTTCAAGGTTTGAAGGGCTGTCGCAAAATCTGGTTGATCGCCGTACACCATATCGCGGATGAACGTAGCGTAATTCTGTGCACACGTCTCATCTGCCGCGATGCCATCGATCGCCTTCAGCGTTTCGACAAGCGGGTCAGCCTCATAGGCGGGAAAGTCCCGGCCGTAGGTCTTCGCATCATCAACCATAATCTCGCGAGCCAAGCTTGCCACGTCGGCGAGGTCGTATTGCTCCCGGATGAGATGCAAGTCATGAACATGACGTATGAGCGTCGGATCGCGTGACTTTCGCAACCCCGCAAGCTCGGCACCGACGCGGCGCGTGAGGCCGACCAATTTCTCCGCTGCGGTTTCCGGGATGGCGGCGCAAGCGATGGCCACAACTTCGGCCGGGCGATCGAAAGCCTCGGCAACAAAGGAGCGGACAGATTGTTCGGTCGAGGGCCGCCGCACGGGCCACGCAGAGGTTTCAATCTTTATTTCCGGACGCAACACGCCTTCACCCTTGACGATCGCGTCGTAAGGCAACTGGTACAGCGTGTAGCGCCCCTCATACATCGCTTTCCGATGGTCGGGATTTTGCGGATCGAACACGAACCCCGCACCAAGGAGCGCGTCCGTGATGGTCTTGCGAAGTTTGCGGAGGTTCCCGCGGGTTGCGAGATTTTTGGGGACAATCTTGAGATCGATATCTTCCGACATGCGCCGGATAAGGCCGTGCGCGCGGCTCAACGCTGTCCCGCCGCCGAACACCAGCGTGAACGGTGCTGTGTCGGCGGCAGCGATAGCAGCAAGCGCCTTGACGACATGCCAATCTTTCTCGGCGAGTGCCGGGCTCGGCAACCCAAAATGCTCGCTGACTTCGATCAGCTCTTCCAGGGTTGGCCTATCGCTCAAGAACCAACTCCGACTTGCCGTACCGAAGTTGCCGCGAAAAACGTCCCTTGACGCGCACGACGGGATTGACGGGGACCTGCGTTGACCGCCCCTCGTTGTAGGCCCTTTCGGATTTAGTCGGCTCCCATTCGACGCCAAGCTTGTCGAGAGCTTGCCGTGCCGCACTGATGAAGCCATTTGAGCTCTGAAGGACCGGCTTGCCTGACAGGCGCGATTTGAAGGCGCGGCCATAGACGCCGTAACCGAGCCGCACCAGCCGCCCGTCCTCCATGAGCCGCCGCAAAACGCGTAGGACCTGATCCTCCCCGCCGAGGTCAGTGAATTCGCGTGTGAGGAATACGTCCTCGCCTGCCCGGCGAGCCATCCGGCCCTCGATTCTCTCTCGCAGCGTCTTCCGCCGAGGCATGATAGTCTTCCTGCAAAAACCCGACACTCAATATATGCAAAAATCCGACATCTTGCAATGAAAATTCAATAATATTCAATAATGTACGAAGATTTAATCGCCCCCATGGTATATCGCCCGCTTCCGGAAAGGGCGAATGCCTCTGACCAACCCAACAGCCAACCCGCGAACAGCTTCGATTCTCGGGATCTGGCGATCCAGCAGATCCCCGAGCTGATGGGCGTCAAGTGATCCGGTTCCTGCAGACGCCGGAGTTGGCCGCGGTGATCAGCAAGCACGGACTGGAGCCGGCGGCCGCGGGGGCGCCGGCGAAGGCATCTTGAGCGCATCCCGATCGGGATGGCGCATGTCCTCGTCGACGCATCGGTCGTCAGCTGCCGGGGCGGTGCGAATCTTCGGGAGCAGGGTGACTACCTGTTTACGCTCGTCACCCTCATAACCTGAAGCTCGCCCGTTCCGATCCTCGCCCGTCACTCCACGAACGCAACCTCTGCCGCGCCGAGCCCGGCGAAACTGACGCCACAGACATCGCCCGGCTTCAGGTAGCGCAGCCCGGTGCACGACCCGCAGGTGACGAACTGGCCCGCCTTGACGCCGCCGGCGGACCGCATCATCTCGACCGGCGCGACCGCGACGCCGAGCGGATCGCCTGTCGGGTGGCCGCCGATCTGCTCCACCACCGTCTCGCCGTTGACGGTGAGCGTGACCTAGAGCCTGCCGAGCTCCAGGCTGCGCCAGCCTGCGGTCGGCGCACCGTGGACGAAGCCGCCGTTGCTGACGCAATCCGCGAGCTTGTCCAGGAAGCCGGCGGCGTCGGGGTCGGCGAAGCGGCTGGTCACCACCTCGATCGCCGCGCAGGCATCGAGGGCGGCGGCAACCTCCTCGCGTCTGTAGGGCGCGGCGCGCGGCGGCAGATCGCGGCGAAAACGGAACGCGACCTCGCCCTCGACGCCGCATTGCGGTGTCTCCATCGCGGACATGCGCGCCGGCGTGGCCCGGATGGTCGGCGCATAGATCGGGGCGCGCACGCCCGCGGCGATCGACCACGGCCCGTCCATCGCCGCGGCGGCCGGCGAACCGCCTGGGGCGGGCGCCGGATTGCCGGGCGCCGAAGCATTGGCCTTGAAGGCCCCGACCGCGGTGCCGAGCATCGCGGTCACGGCGTCCTGGATCGCATGGGCCTCCGCGACGCTGCGCGGGCGGCAGTCCTCGGGCAGCGGGCCGATGCGGGCTCGCGTTTGTCTGGCGGCGGCCAGCAGGGAAGGCGGCCGCGGCGATGCGAGTGGGGTCCATGGACGTCTCTTTCATAGTGTCCGGTTCGCCGAGCCGGGGCCCGGCGGTCTGGTGCCGGCCACAATACGACAGGCCGCAAGAGCGGGAAGCCGACGAATATCACATCGGGGACTCGAGGGACGCATCAGGTCGGAGAAATTCAACTGCGGCTCATCGAGTATGCTCCCGGCTACCTCGCCGATCATTGGTGCTCAAAGGGCCATATCATTTACGTCGTCGCGCCGGCCGCCGAGTTGAAGATCCTGACAACGCCGGCCCTGACCGAGGCGTGGCACGAGCTCGCTCCGAAATTCGAGGCGACCGGGCACAAGCTCACCCTCGTGTTTGCGGCGTCCGGCGCCATCGCCAAGCGGGTGGCGGACGGCGAGACCGCCGATCTCCTGGTCAGCACGCCGGCCGCGATCGAGGTGATGGATCCGGCATTCGGCGTGATCATGCACGACATTCAGCGCTCCGACGAGCCTTCGTCGCCGTCGCGCTGCCGCCTCCGCGGCGAGCTTGCAGGCGCCGGCCTGAACGCGCGGGAGGGGCGGTAGCAGCGGGTGTTCCCGTCAGCCGGCGCCGATGCGTCCGAGCCACACGCCGATCGCGATCCTGCGGAGCTACCTCAGCGGCTACGCCGCCTGAGGGGGCAGGAGACGGATCACGTGCCCGTCCGCGCCCGTTACGGAAGCGTGCGCAGGTCCCTGCGGAGGATCTTGCCGAAGTTCGACTTCGGCAGCGCCTCCAGGAAGCGCACCTCCTTCGGCACTTTGTAGGCGGTGAGATCCCGCCGGCAGTGCGCGACCACATCCGCCTCGGTCACCGTCGCGCCCGGCGCCTTGGTGACGAAGAGCCTGACCGCCTCGCCGGTCTTCTCGTCAGCCCCGCCGACGCAGGCGCACTCGGCGACGCCGGTGCAGGCTGAGGCGACCGCCTCGACCTCGTTCGGGTAGACCTTGAAGCCGGAGACGATGATCATGTCCTTCTTGCGGTCGACGATCCTGAGGAACCCCCTCTCGTCGAACACACCGATGTCGCCGGTGCGGAAGTAGCCGTCGACGGTGAACGCGGCGGCGTTGGCTTCCGGCTTCTGCCAGTAGCCCTTCATCACCTGGGGGCCCTTGGCGCAGACCTCGCCGGTCTCGCCGAGCGCCACTTCCTTGCCGTCGCCGTCGAGCAGCTTGATGTCGGTGGAGGAGAAAGGCAGGCCCACCGTCGCCGAGAACCCGTCCTTCGTCATCGGATTGAGCGTGAGGACCGGGGAGGTCTCGGACAGGCCGTAGCCTTCGAGGATGTCCCTTCCGGTCAGCGCTTTCCACCTCGCCGAGGTGGTGGGCAGTATCGCGGCGCCCCCGCCGATCGGGGCGCGCAGCCCGGAGAAATCCACTTCCCCGATTCTCGGATGCATGAGCAGCCCGACATAGAGCGTGTTCACTCCCGTGAAGACGGTGCAGCGCGCCTTGCGGAGGATGTCGACGAAACCGTCCATGTCGCGCGGGTTGGGAACAAGCCAGTTTTCCGCACCACGCGAGTAGTAGACGATGAAGTTCACCATCAGGGCGAAGATGTGGCAGAGCGGCAGCGCCGTGACGACGACTTCCTCCCCGGGGCGCAGAACGTCGGGCATGAACGCAACGAACTGCTCGGTATTGGCGACGAGGTTGCGATGCGACAGCGCCGCGCCCTTGGCGACCCCTGTGGTCCCGCCGGTATATTGCAGGAACAGCAGATCGTCGCCGCTCAACGCCACGGGCGTGAAGGCGAGTTGCGCACCTTGTGCGAGGGCATCGGAAAACGAGACGACGTTCTCGAGCCGGGCGTCCACCGGCGGACTTGCAAGCGCGGCGCCGGTGCCGTCACCGGGCGCGACGCTGATCACCGTCTCGATCGCGGTCCTGCCGATGATCTCGGCAAGCGTCGCCGACACGCCGCTCAGGATGACGATGATCCTGGCACCCGAGTTGTTGAGCTGGTGCTCGAGCTCGCGCGGCGTGTAGAGGGGGTTCACGTTCACCTGGACGGCGCCGGCGCGGACGATGCCCAGCATGGCGAGCGGGAAGGCCGGGATGTTGGGCAGCATCACGGCGATACGGTCGCCTTTCTCGATGCCGAGACTGCCCTGCAGGAAGGCGGCGAAGTCGCGCGACAGGCGGTCGGTGTCGGCATAGGTCAGAGTTTGGCCGAAGCAGCGAAATGCCGGCTTGTCGGCGTAGCGCCGCATGGCGCCCTCGAGCATCTGCAGCACCGAGGCATGGGCGTCCGGATCGATCTCGGCCGGAATGCGCTCGCCGTAGGCAGCGAGCCAATGCTTGTTCGACATTCTCCCCTCCATCTCGTGTCGTGACCCTTGCGATACAGCACTCGCGGCGCAGCTCGCGGCGCGAGAGTTGTGAGCTTCGCTCCGCGCCGCGCCGAGCACCACAAACCGAGCCTCAGGCGCGGACTGCGATCGGCTCGCGGCCGCGCACCGCGGCATCCAAACTTCGATCGTCGGGCACCAGAGGCGCCTCGACGCGGACCTTTTCGATGCTGCGCAGTAGAACATCGCGGGCAACGGGCTTGAGAAGGTGGGCATCGGCGCCGAGCGCCACGCCTCTCGCGAAATCGTCATCGACCGTCAGCAGGATCACTCTGCAGGAGAGCAGGTCCGGATCCTCCCGGATCTCCCGCAGCACGTGCCAGCCAGTGTCCGATTCCGCCAGCCTGACATCGAGGATGATGATGGGGGGCTTGATCTCTCTCGCGCGCGCGAGCCCGTCCTCTCCAGTTGCGCTGAGCACCGGGGTAAACCCTTCCTTCGCCAGAATACGGGCGAGCAGGTCCAGCACCGCGGGATCATCGTCGATCACCAGAATCGGCTGTTTCACCGGCTTGCGTCCGGAACGCTGCCCGATCGTTTTCACGGCATTGTCGTCGTCCCTCGCGGCGAAATCCGATGGAACACGCAGCGTGAAGCACGATCCCGCGCCGGGCTGGCTCTCCGCGATGATGTCGCCGCCCATCAGCCGGCAAAGCCTTCTGCTGAGCGGCAGGCCGAGGCCGGGGTCCTCTCTGTAATTGCTCGACGTCTCGTTTTCCTGGCTTCCGAAGGTCTCGAACAGATCCTCCAGGCGATCGGGGCTCAATGCGGGTCCGGTGTCCCGGACGGAGACGACGGCAAAGTCGGCCTCAATCGACGCAGTGACGACAATCTGCCCATCCTTCGCGCTCTTCATCGCGTTGAGAATGACATTGTCGATGGCCTGCCGCAGCTTTCCCGCATCGACGACGATGTCGTCGAGGTCGGCGGGACAATCCACCCGGAGCGTATTGCCGCCGTCCCTTGCTACCCGCTCCATCCACCTGGATTCCACCTCGCTCATGAAGGCGGGAAACGAGACCTGCTTGGGCAGGATCTGCATCTTGCCGGCCTCGAGCTTCGAAAGGTCGAGAAGATCGTTGACGAGCGAGAGCAGGGTGTAGCCGGCCCCCTTGATCGAATTGAGATCCGCGCATCTCGGATCCTCGGCAGGCGAGAACTCCAGAAGCATTTCGCTGTAACCGATGATGGCATTGAGCGGGTTTCTCAGCTCGTGGCTCATCTTCGCGAGAAATTCGGATTTGGCCCGCGTGGCGCGCTCGACCTGCTCGGTCGCCTCGCGCAGCTGCCGTTCGGTAGCCTCGTGACGTCTGACCTCCAGCTCGAGCTCGGACTGGGACGAGACGATGTTGCTGAAGTAGAGCGCCATCATCGAGACGTACACGCCGGCACAGAAGGTCGATACGATGCCCAGCCCGACGAGATCGGTCGGCGCAAAGGTGTCGGGAAATCCGAGATAGTCATAGATGACGAAGAACGCGATCAGATTGGCGACGATGAGAAGCGAAACGATGATCCGCGTCCTGCTGGTCGGCAGATAGAAGAAAGCCAGGAGGGGAACCGTGATCATCCACGGAAGGATCGGCGAGCTGATGCCGCCGTAGTGATAGCACCCCCACAGGATGCAGAATATCAGGTTCTCGATCGACATGAGGGCGAGCGGCACGTAGAGGCCGGTGAGACGCAGCGCGATGGTATAGGGCCAGAACAACGTGACGGCCCCGAAGAAGACCCACCATGCCAGATCGGCCTGGCCCTGAACGATGAGGATGCAGAACGATATCGTGTGACCGAGGAAAGGCCCGAAGATATGGCTGAACAGAAACATCCGAACGCCTTGAACGACGTCCGCATTCGCCCGCAGATCCGGCGGAATGAACCAGTCGACAAAGGCGTAGAGGCGCCGCGACACCGTCTTCAGGGGGCTGTCCCCGTCGATCGCCGTTCTGCCGGAATGCGAGGAAGGACTCACGCTGGTCTCCATCTGCATGGATCGTGACGGGGCCGACGGACGTCGCAGGGCGCCGGTCGCCGGCCCCGGCGGGTCCGCCGGCGTTGCTTCGAAGGCGTGCGCCGAACCCGGGAGCGACATCATGCGGCCTCCACCATCGGCTGGGCATCGGCAGGAACCCGGACCGTGAACTTCGAGCCGCAGCCGAGCTCGCTTTCCACCGTGATTTCCCCGCGCAGGAGCTGGCACAGCTTTCTGCTCAGCGCGAGGCCCAGTCCGGTGCCGCCATAGACGCTCGATGTCGAGGCGTCGGCCTGGTTGAAGTCGGTGAACAAGGCCTGGAGGGTCGCCGCCGACATCCCGATGCCGGTATCCTCGACCGACATGACGATCGCTTCCCGGCCGGCATCCGCGAGGCGATTGAGCCGCAGGGTTACCGTTCCGGCTCGGGTGAACTTCCCGGCGTTGCTGAGCAGATTGATCAGGATCTGACGCAGGCGCGTTTCGTCCGAAAACGCTCCACCGAGGTCCGGGGGAACCTCGACGATGAACTCATTTCCGTTCTGCGTCACCAGACTCCGGCAGGTCGATGCGACATCGTCGACGAACTGCGCCAGATCGAAGCGTTGAATTTGCGCCTCGATATTGTCCGATTCGATCTTCGGCATGTGCAGGACGTCGGCCACCAGGGAAAGCAGGTGCCTGCCGGCAAGATTGATCCTGTTGAGATCGGCCATTTGCTCGGCATCGCCGGTGCCCTCGACCTCTTCCAGCAGAATCTCGCTGTAGCCGATCACGGCATTGAGCGGCGTCCGCAACTGGTGGCTCATCTTGCAGAGAAAGGCCGCCTTGGCATCGCTCGCTCGATCGGCCCTTCCCTTGGCCTGCCGCATCTTCTCGGCGGTGACGAGATGCCGCTCGATCTCCTGGCGCAACTCGGATTGCGCCGTGAGCACGTTCGCATAATAGATTGCCATCATCGACGTGTAGACCGTGGCGGCGCAAACGGACGTCACCCCCACCCCCGACAGTCCGGCGATCGGCACGATTTCCGGGAACGACCCGTTGGCCGCGTATGCGACGACGAACCCGAGAAGGTCCACCGCGAAAATGCCGAGGACCAGCGCCGGGCGTTCGCCCAGATAGAAGAATCCGAGAAGCAGAGCGACCAGGAACCACGGCATGAACGGAGAGCTCACGCCGCCATAGAAGAACGAGCCGAACACGCCGATGAAGGCGAGATCGCAGATCGAGAACAGCGCCACCCAGAAGAACTGTCCCGTCAGCTTCATGGCGAAGGGCAACGCCAGGAACGCCACGACGAGAATGCAGATGGTATAGAAGGGAATTCCCGGCTGCGCCTCCGCGTGGAACAGATAGATCATGATCACCGCGCCGAGGAGCGGGCCGGACAGGTGGCTGAAGGCGAAGATCCGGCTTCGCCACAGCGACGCGGTATTGGTACGAAGCTCGTCCGGGACGAACCAGTCGATGATCCTGAGAAGTCCTGCGATCTGCATCGTACGGCCCCTGAAGGTTCACAGGACGCGACTACGCTCCGACGACTGCGCGGTCCGGCTCGATCTCGCCAGCCGGATGTCCGCGATAGCTCTGATATTCGGGCAGTGCGCCGTCCACTGCGGCGCGGAACCGGGCGACCGCCTGCTCGATGTGCTCGAGCGTATGGGTCGGCATGACCTGGAAACGAAAGCGCGCATTGCCCTTGGCGACCGCCGGATACTCGACCAGGTTGGCGACGAGGCCCAGCGCCGGCAGCCTGCGGCTGACCATCCGGGCGAGCGCCTCGTCTCCCACCACGACCGGAACGATGGCGGATGGATCGCCGACGAGCTGGACGCCGGCCCGCGAAAATGCGGTCCGCAGCTGCTTTATGCGCTTCATGAGCAGCCAGCGCAGATCGCGGCCCTCGTCCGACTGGATGATGTCGAACGCCTTGGCGACGACCGCGGCCTGGATCGGGGAAAGCGCGTTGGAGAACGTCGCCGAGCAACCGTAGAATTTCAGATACTGCTTCACCGCCGGCGAGTTGCAGGCGACGAAGCCGCCGTTGGACGCGAAGGTCTTCGAGAAGCTGCCCATCACGATGTCGATCTTGCCCCACATATCCTGCTTGCCGATGAAGCCGCGGCCACCTTCTCCGATGCATCCGAGGTCGTGAGCGACGTCGACGAGGAGCGTGGCGTCGAATTCGCGGCACAGGCTCTGCAGCCTGGCCAGATCCGGCGTATCGGAATCCATGGAGAACAGGCTCTCCGTGACAACCAGGATCGCGTTCTGCGTATCCCTGCCGCGAATGCGCTGGAGGTGCCGTCGCGCCGACTCCAGGTCCAGGTGGCCGTGCAGATGCACGTTGCCGGTGGCCGAACGCGCGCCCTCGTTCAGGCACGCATGGCCGAGGCCGTCCATCACGACGTGATCATTCTTGCCGACCAGCGCCTTGATCGCGCCATAGCCGGCGGCCCAGCCGGTAGGGTAGAGCGCGGCGTGCTTCAGTCCCAGGAACTGCGCGATCTTCTGCTCGAGCATGAGCGAATATTTGGTATTTCCCGACAGCGCCGAAGAGCCGGCGCTGTGCACGCCATACTCGTCGATCACGGATTTCGCCGTCTCCTTGATCGTCGGGTGGGAGGATAGACCGAGATAGTCCTGCGACGAAAAATTGATTCCCTTGAAGCTCGATCCGGTGTCATCCATCGCCGTGCAGTCCGCGAGCGGTGCCTCCTCGGTCGACTTCGAGTAGGGCCACAGGCCGCACTGACGCCGGCGATCCTGCCAGCTATAGAAAGGCTCGACGCGCGCCAGCACGTCGGTGCCCTTCAACTCGCGAAAGTCGCGCATGCTGCCGGTCAGGGCTTCCACCGGGTCGGCACAGATAGTGTTATCTGACATCGTGATGTCCTTCCTTGGCGACAAGTTGAGTGAGGAGGGCGGCGACCCGGTTTCCGACTACTGCGCCGCATTCGCCTTTGCGAGGCACTTGCGGATCTTTTCGATGAGCCGCGCCAGGTCCACGGGCTTGGTATCGAAATCGTCGCATCCGACCTCGACGCTCTTCTCCCGGTCGGTCTGGAGCGCGTGGGCGGTGAGCGCGATGATGGGGATGTGCGCGGTGTCCGGTCTCGATTTGATCAGGCGGGTCGCCTGCCATCCGTCCATTGCACCCAAAGCGACATCCATGAGAATGACATCGGGGCTCTCGTCGTGGGCGAGCGCAACGCCGCCGGGGCCGTCAATCGCGGTGCATACATCGAAGCCGTGCCGCTGAAGGCGGCGCGTCAACATGTCGCGATTGGCGGCGTTGTCCTCGACGAGCAGCACCTTGGGCCGGGATTGCTCGTGCACTCCGTCGGCCTGATCCGAGCGGGCCTGTTCTGGCAACGCGGACATATCACGCTCTCTCCTGCGACCGCGATCGTCTGTGACAGCGCCGATCGCTGATTGCGAACTTCATGAATAACGATGTCGCCTGCGGGATAAGATGCGATTAAATTGTATGATGAAAATCCGATGATTCCGCTCGCCGCCGCGATTAACCAACAGATACGAATTGGCTGTGCCCAATGGACGACTTCAACATGAATAACATGCACTGAGACGTACAAATGCTTCCGGATCAAACGTCGTTCGGGTCTGATGGAGCGATCCTGATGAGTAGTTACACGGATGCTGCGACCAAGCGAAGTCAGCTCGGTCCGGGCAGCACGCGAAAGATCATGAGCGATGTGGGACACAGCCTGCTGATCGTGGACGACATCGCGGCGAACCGCGATGTGTTGGCGCGTCGCTTTCGATCCCGCGGCTTCCGCACCGTCGCGGCGGGCGGCGGACACGAGGCGCTTGACCTGATCGAACGGGAAAAGTTCGACCTGGTGCTGCTCGACGTCGTGATGCCGGATATGAACGGGCTCGAGGTCCTCGCGAAGATCCGCGAACGCCACTCCGCGGCCGCGTTGCCGGTCGTCATGGCCACCGCCATGAGTGAAAGTACGGATATCGTCCGGGCGCTCGAGCTCGGCGCGAACGACTACGTGACGAAACCGGTCGATTTTGCCGTCGCCTGCGCGCGTGTCGAGACCCAGCTTGCGCGCAAGCGAGCCGAGGACGAGGCGAGCCGCGCCCGCGAAGAGTTGAGCCGGGCGAACGAGGCGCTCGGCCGGGCAAATGAGGAACTCGAGCAGCGGGTGCGCGCCCGTACGGCCGAGCTCACTGCGGTGAACGAGCAGCTGGTTGGCGAGATCGCGCAGCGGAACCGGTCGGAAGCGAAGATCCGGTTTCTGGCCGAACACGATGCTCTGACCGGTCTCGCGAATCGCGGTCGTCTATCCGAGGCCCTGGCCCGGTGCATTGGCCGGTTGCGTGGCGCCGACGAGATCGCTGCGGTGTTTTGCCTCGGCCTCGACCATTTCAAGGCGGTCAATGACGCACTGGGCCACGCGGCCGGCGACGAGCTGCTGGTGATGGTCGCGAAGCGACTGCAGGCTGCCTGTCGCGAACTCGACATGATTGCCCGACTTGGCGGGGACAAGTTCGCCATGGTCGCGGCGTCGCTCAAGCGGCCGGAAGACGCCGGCTCGGTCGCCGAGCGGATCATAGAAGCGCTTCGCGAACCCTATGAGATCGGTCAGCAGAGGGTGCTGATCGGCGCAAGCGTCGGCATTGCGGTTGCGCCCGGGGACGGCACGGATGCCAATCGATTGTTGCGCAGCGCCGATTTGGCGCTGTGTCGGGCAAAGTCCGAGGGACGCGGCGGTTTTCGTTTCTTCGAGCAGGAAATGGATCACCGCGCGCAAGCGCGCCGTGTCCTTCAATTGGGTCTGCAGAGCGCGCTCGATCGCAATGAGTTCAGCCTGCACTACCAGCCGCAGATTGCGATCGGCACAAGCAAGATCAGTGGGTTCGAGGCGCTGCTGCGGTGGCGCCACTCCGAGCTCGGCATGATACCGCCGACCGATTTCATTCCGGTGGCCGAGGAGCTCGGCCTCATTGTTCCGATCGGCGAGTGGGCGTTGCGTCGCGCATGCGCCGAGGCGATGCGCTGGCCCGGGGATACGAGAGTGGCGGTGAATCTCTCGCCGGGGCAGTTCTATGGCCCCGATCTGCCGCAGACGGTCGCTTCGGCGCTGGAGAAATCCGGGCTGCCGGCACATCGGCTCGAGCTGGAGATTACCGAGTCGGTGCCGTTGCGGCAGAGCAAACCGGTCCTCGCCGCGTTGCATCGGATAAGAGATATCGGCGCACACATTTCTCTTGACGATTTCGGCACCGGCTATTCGAGCCTGAGCTATCTTCAGAGCTTTCCTTTCCACCGGATCAAGATCGATCAGAGCTTCGTGGGAAGGCTGTCCGAACGTCGGGACTGCGCAAGCATCGTCCGGGCGGTTGCCGGGCTCGGGAGGAGTTCTCGGGATGGAGACGATCGCGGAGGGGGTCGAGACGCTCGAACAGCTCGATCAACTCCGGGCCATGGGATGCAGCGAGGCCCAGGGATACCTGTTCGGCGTTCCGATGCCCGCGTCCGCAATCAGGTTGTGGCTCGAAGCGTTCGGTCGCATGAATTGGGATGTCGATTCCGGGGTCGCACCGAGAGCGGACGCCCGGGTGGGCGCGGTCTGATGCCGACAGGGGGAGAGCATCCGGCGGCTTGCCGACCTTGCTTGCCCGCCGGCAGCACGCTCGAGCGTCGGGGGGCGTCGCGCTCGCAGGCAGTTGGTCCGATCAGACGACTCGCGCCCGGATCGTGCCTTCGAGCGCATTGATCTCGTCCAGGATGGCCGCGTTGCCTTCGTCGATGTCGGCCACATCGATGACCGCGTAGCCGATCTCGCCGTCGGTCCGGCAATACTGGGCGGCGATGCCGATATTCCGTCGAGCAAATACGTCACAAAGGCGCCCGATCATCCCCGCCGCCCTCCGGTGCACCTGAATGAACCTCACGCCCGATGCTTGCCCCGGCAGCTGGACCTGCGGGAAATTGACGGCTCCCACGGTAGATCCGCGGACGACGAAGTCGAGCAGCTTCCTGGCGACCTCTTCGCCGATCCGCTCCTGCGCTTCCCCGGTCGATCCCCCGATATGGGGCGTGAGGATCACATTGGCGAGGCCGCGAAGAGGCGTGAGAAGAACTTCGACGTTCGACGACGGCTCGACCGGAAACACGTCGACGGCTGCTCCGCCCAGACGCCCGCTGCCCAGCTCATCGGCCAGCGCCTCGAGATCGACCACCGATCCCCGACTGCTGTTGATAAGGTAGCTACCGCTGTGCATGGCCGCCAGTTCCGCCCGCCCGATCATGCGATTCGTCGACGGCGTGCCGGGAACATGAAGGCTCACCACGTCACTGAGCGCGAGGAGCTCCGTCAGAGTTTCCGCGCGAATGACATTGCCGTATCTCAGCTTTTCGACGATGTCGAAGTACATCACTCTCATACCCAGGGCTTCCGCCATATACGAGAGCTGGCTTCCAATGTTTCCATATCCGACAATTCCCAGGGTCTTCCCGCGAATCTCATGGCTGCCCGCCGCGCTCTTTCGCCATTCGCCGAGATGCGCCGCCGCCGAGCGGGGAAAGATCCCGCGGAACAGCATGATGATCTCTCCCATGACGAGCTCGGCAACGCTGCGCGTATTGGCGAATGGCGCGTTGAAGACCGGAATCCCGCGATCCCTGGCGGCTTCGAGATCGACCTGATTGGTGCCGGCGCTGAAGCAACCGATGGCGAGGAGCCGATCGAACGCGGCAATGTCTCGCGCTCTGAGCTGCGTGCGCGATCGAACGCCGATGATCGAGACGCCGCGGGCCCGTTCGCGAAGAACCTCTCCTTCCAATGCTTCCTTGATGCGCGAGATGTGCGTGTACCCGGCATCGGCGAAGAGTCTCACGGCTCGATCGTGAACGCCCTCGAGCAGGAGCATTTGCGTCGCTCTCTTGTCGCTGTGCTCGGTTGTAGCGCTCCGCCCGAATGCTCTTTGAAGAACGGCCTGCTGATGCCGGACATCATTGGATGAATCCTGCGGGTACCGGCCGTCGTCGTCGAGCGTCGCGCCGGCAGAACCGGGGTCGTCATTGAGCGATCTGAGTGGCATGCCGTTTCCTCGGAGTTCGCCGGTTGACCGCGCATCGGCGTCGCGCGAGCGACTGAGCGCTGCCGAAAACCCGCCATTTGCGACATGCGTGCCACCTCGGCCCGGCCCTATGCCTGCCTGCGGTCGCCGAGACGGCGCGGCAATTGCCGGATGGCGCGTTCCTCGACCAACGCCAGGAACCGATCGTGGGGCATGGGCTGCCCGAACAGGAACCCTTGACCGATATCGCATCCCATGCGCTGCAGGGCCTGAAGTTCGCTAGCCTTCTCGACCCCGATGGCGACCGCGACGCTGCCGATGCTGTGCACGAGATTGATGACGCTCTGGCAGATCGCCGCCTTGGTCCGGTGCGTGCTGCAATCGGTAACGAAGGGACGATTGAGCTTGAGCTCGGCGAACGGCAGGGCTCTGAGCTGGCCCAGCGACAGGCCGCCGCGCCCATAGTCGTCGATCGCGAGGTTGACGCCGACATCTTGGAAGTCCGAGATGAGGTCGTGAACGAGGGCGATGTCACTCGCGATCTGCTCCTCGGTCACATCGAACAGGAGACCGGGCCAGTTGGCCGCGCTGGGTCGGTGTTCCTGGATAATGTCGCGAACCGGCAACGTGCGCAGCGCATTGACGGAAACATTCACGGCGAGCCGCAGCCTCGCTCCCATCGCGGAGAGACTGGCCGCTGCCTTGAGCGCGCTCACGAGCGCCTGCTCGTTGAGGGCGATCAGGCTTTTCTCGTCCGCCCCCACCAGGAACGGCCCGGGAGGCAGCACGCCACGCCGCGGATGGCGGACACGGGCAAGCACCTCGACGCCGACAAGGCATTTCTTCCGAAGATCGATCTTCGATTGATACCAGAATTCCATCCAGCCGTTCCGCAACACGTTGTCGAGGCTGTCCGCGGGCGGCGCGTCGCGCGGCATGCGGAGCCCTTCGGCCTCGAGGATCGCGGCCACGGCCGCCTCATCGAACGGCCGCACCAGCGCCGGCAGCATCTGCAGGCCCAGGCGCTGGCCCGTCAGCCTGACGCCGTCGATCATCGCGAGGTCGCGATCGCAGATCAGCTGTACGGCGCCGGGGTAGCGCGCGTTGGCCAGCGCGAACATCGCGTCGATGGTTTCGGTCGTGTCGGGAGTGACGTCGAGAAACATGATGTCGGGCGTGCACCGCGCCAACGCGGCGACCAGCGGCGCGCCCCGCTGAAACACGCTATGCGCGATTCCCGAATCGAGCATGACCGCAGAGAGCACGTCGGACTCGCCGCGATGCAGCAGACTGAACGCCACCAAGGACTGGAAGGTGATGTCGCAATCTTCGGCGTTCTCAGCAGCATGGCCGGTCGACAGACGACCGCCCGCGGTGCGAACGAACCTGTCTATCAGGTCCACCATTGCTCAATCCATGGCAACTGGAGTGCATCCGAACTGCCATTCCTAACCGACAAAGGTAAATTTAGAATGCGCGTCCAGGCAGGAGTGTGCAGTCTTCTGATGATCAGCGATATGCGATTGGGCAAGACAGAGCAGACAAGACGCACCTACGCAGTTCTACCAACGTCGCGCGATCCGCGTGGGTGGGGCGCGAAGTCGCGCCTTCGGCTCACCAATCAAATAAATCGGAAACGGTTGCGGGATTCAGATCCGCCGTTCCGCCACGGCGAAGATGCGTCGATGGACCGCGAAGACGGCCGGACCTGCAAGCGTTCCGCCGCACAAAACTGGCGCAAAGTGGGAGGAGCATTATTGAAATGTCATCGGTATTTCCTCTATCGGCAAACTCTCATAACCTGAAGATCGCGGGTTCCGCTCCGCGCCCGTCACTCCACGAACGCAACCTCTGCCGCGCCGAGCCCATCGAAACGGACGCCGCAGACATCGCCCGGCTTCAGGTAGCGCAGCCCGGTACACGACCCGCAGGTGACGAACTGGCCCGCCTTGACGCCGCCGGCGGACCGCATCATCTCGACGAGCGCGACCGCGATGCCGAGCGGATCGCCGGTCGGGTGGCCGCCGATCTGCTCCACCACGGTCTCGCCGTTGACGGTGAGCGTGACCTCGAGCTTGCCGAGATCCAGGCTGCGCCAGCTTGCGGTCGGCGCACCATGGACGAAGCCGCCGTTGCTGACGCAGTCCGCGAGCTTGTCCAGGAAGCCGGCGGCGTCGGGATCGGCGAAGCGGCTGGTCACGACCTCGATCGCCGCGCAGGCATCGAGGGCGGCGGCAACTTCCTCGCGTCCGTAGGGCGCGGCGCGGGGCGGCAGATCGCGGCGGAAACGGAACGCGACCTCGCCCTCGACGCCGCATTGCGGTGTCTCCATCACGGACATGCGCGCCGGCGTGGCCCGGATGGTCGGCGCATAGATCGGGGCGCGCACGCCCGCGGCGATCGACCACGGCCCATCCATCGCCGGAGCGGCCGGCGAATCGCCTTGGGCGGGCGCCGGATTGCCGCCCGCCGAAGCATTGGCCTTGAAGGCCCCGACCGCGGCGCCGAGCATCGCGGTCACGGCGTCCTGGATCGCATGGGCCTCCGCGACGCTGCGCGGGCGGCAGGCCTCGGGCAGCGGGCCGATACGGGCTCGCGTTTGTCTGGCGGCGGCCAGCAGGGAGGCGGCCGCGGCGATGCGAGTGGGGTCCATGGACGTCTCTTTCATATGGTCCGATTGGCCGGGCCGGGGCCCAGCGGTCTTGTGCCGGCCACAATACGACAGGCCGCAAGAGCGGGAAGCCGACGAATATCTGGGCGAACGCGAATCTCAAAGAGAGTGTGATCTTCCTCACGGAACCTCCGGTTGCTCTCCTTCATGCTGGGCGCGTGGATCGGCGCCGGATGGAGGTCCGGCATAGCCCGGGAGGCGGCAATGGCAGACCACGCACCAATCTTCATAAGTCATAGGGCCGAATACGGCCGGGTGGCGCGCGAGCTGAAGGAGGCCATCCAGGACGCGTCAGGCGGACAGATCGAGGTATTCATCTCCGAGGACATACCTCGCGGCATCGAGTGGCGGGAGTCCATCGAAAAACATCTGCGCGAGGCCGGAAGCCTGTTCCTCATCTACGGCGCACCTTACGAGGACTGGTCCTGGTGCTTCTACGAGACCGGCTATTTCTCCGCAGTGGCGCCCAAGGACGCTGCGCGGCGCATCTACTGCATCACCCGGCCCAAGGTCCCGGCGCCGGGTCCGCTCAGCCATCTGCAGATGGTCACCGGCAAGGACCAGCTGGTCAACGAGCTGATCGACCTCTACCGCGAGAACAACATCCGTTTCGATGCCGTCGGATTGCGCCGTCTGGTCGGCGCGCTGGAAAGCGGCCTGTTCGGGGCGCTCCGGGAATTCCAGGGCTATCCGCGGCTCAGTTTCACGGCGCAGGACGCCGATTTCGGCGCCAAGGCCGTGATCCCGGCAAACGCCGTGGTCAGCGGGGACGACAACGTCCTTGGCAATCTCTTCACGATCGGCGCGGATCAGGTGTCATGGGCGGACATCGCGGCGATGGCCGGTAACCCCGCTGCCGAGCAGACTTTCATGTGCAAGTGGCTCGACGAGACCACCAGGATCATCCTGGCGGCACGGAAGGCCCAGTTCATCGCGCCGCAGACCGTGCTGATCGGCCGCGGTGGCAGACGCTACCGCACCCTCCTGCATTTTGCCCGCATCCAGGGGGACGGAACCTTTGTTTGCGAGTTCTTGGCGATCGACGAGGTCGGCGGTCCCCCTGTGGGATTGTCCAGCCAGCAACTGTCGCTGCTGACGAGCATCCGGATGGGATACCGCTTCCGGTCCGAGCTGATCCAGAAATTTCCCAACGATTTCGACGCGCTCTCCGACGACGAGCGCCTGGCGCGCATCGAGCAAATTCCCCGCATCATCGAGGACCTGACGGTCGAATCGAGAACGCGCGGCAACATCAGCATCGACGACCTGCTGGCGGGTTTCGACGACAGCGAGGGCGAGCGGATGCGACGGCTGCTCGGCTACTATCGCGTGGTGCAGCGGGAAATGTACAAGACCCTGGGACTGGCCGCGGACGGAAAGACCGTGCTGGGGCCGGGTCTCGTCGGCGCCGACGTGGAACGGTTCCGCATCGCGTTCGACGCGCTCCGCGACATCAATGCCGAGTTCCTGTCGCGCTGCTGCGGGCGCGTCGCGAAGATCATGGTGCGATCCGAAGCGGAGCTGAGCGCCACCGCCAAGGAGCTGGAGGAAGCGATGAGGGTGCTCACCAGACCGCCGCTGCAGTCGGCGGCCTGAGGCGAAAGTCAGGGACTCACCGTAATGGTCGCCCCAAATCCAGCCTCATCCTGAGGAGGCCGCGAAGCGGCCGTCTCGAAGGATGGCACGAGCACTTGGCCATCCTTCGAGACGCTCGGCTCACGCTCGCTCCTCAGGATGAGGCTGTAAAGAGGTCAAGACTTTCGCTCCGCCGCGCTAAGCCGTCGCGGCTGTCAGCAGCCTCAGATTGGCCCGCCATTCTCCGTCTTTCTGCAGCTCCAGGCGGATGGCAATGCCCGGAAAGTCGCGGCCGCGCGTCGTCATCGCCTGGACCACCCGGGTTGCCGCCGCGTGCACGCGATCGTTCGGGCTCGTCGTACCTTCCTGGGGAAATTGCGGGCACTCGATCTGATAATACAAGGCGGGCTTGCCACCCTCGGTCGCGAGCGTGATCTCGCAGCAGATCACCTCGAAATGGGCCGGCGTGTAGGCGATCAGCGCGGCGTTGAGCTCGCGGACGAGATCCATCGGCAGGCCGGCCGTCAAATGCGCCAGCGGATCGGCGGGGCGGGGATCGAGCCCGGCCAGCATGTCCTGATCCTCGCCCGGCAGCGGGCCGAAGGAATTTTGGCCGATCTGCAGGTCGAACCACCCGAAGGCGGTCGCCGCCTCGACATGCAGCGGACGGATCTGGGCGATGCATTGCCACGCCGGAAGGACTTCCGCGCTCGTCACCGCCTGCTTGAGCAGGCCGTAGTGCCCCAACAGCCAGTGCAACTGCCGCCTGCTGAAGGCCTTGTTGTCCTCGTGGCGATCTTGATGGAGATCGAAAGAATCGCCGCGCACGTAGTAGTGTCCGATGCTCTCGCAACGTCGCTTGCGCCCATCGCAGAAGACGGCGTGCAGCGAGCCTTGACTGTCGCCCGGCACCTCGCGGCTCCAGATGTCGAAACCGAGCGATCGCCAGTCGACCTCCGCCGCGGCCGCAAGGCCGTCACAAAGGATGCGTTTCCACAATTCGACAAAAGCTAAAGCGAGCGGCTCGTCCGGCTCGAGTACCAGCACGTGGTGAAGCTCGCCCTTATCCTGCTCGGTCGTCCATCGCATCGGTGCCTGCCTTTCGGCTTTGGGATGCGGTCAATCTGGCGCAAAAATCCTTGCCAAGGCCTTTAAGCACGCAGGTCGCCGGCTCAGGTCCGGCTCCTGCCTGCATCCGTTCCTGCAAAGGCGCGAGCTTTCGTTTTCCCAATGGTAACCAGACCATGCAAAGAGCGGGCCGGCAAAGGCAGGATCGGCAACCGGATAGCGCGTCATCAATACCTGGTCGCTACAACGGCGCCCCGGCCGACCAAGGGAGCGCTCGTACAATGCTAACGAACCATCAACTGCCGCGCTACAACTTGTCGACAACCGGGCAGATTGCCCTGTCGTTCGAGTGCCTGCTGTTCGTCTCGCTGCTGATGGCGGGCGGCGGCTACATGGCGATGAAACAGGAGCGGGAGAAACTGGCCGGCTTTGCCTCGGATCGCGCCACCGCCACGGGCACCGTCACCAGGAAATACAAGGAGATGTCGAACGGATCTCCGATCGGTTACGATCTCGAGGTCTCGTTCACCGCCGCGAACGGGTCGACATCCAGGCAGTCCTTCCGCGTCGCTGTTTCCGACTTCGATCGCCACAATGTGGGAAATCCGGTTCCGGTGACCTACGTCAGGTCCAACCCGTACTGGTTCCATATCCCCGGCGCGGAGCCGGATGGAGCCAACCTGGAATTCCTGCGCTGGCTGGAAAATCTGTTCGTCGGCGGCAGCATTTTTTTCGCGGTCGGATTTCTTGCCAGTCTTTACCTGGCCGGCAAGGCCGGCAAACCGACGGGCGCAGACGCAGAGCCGCGGCCGACCCGGGCTTCGACCGGGCAGATGCCAGGCCCCTCCGGCACATTCGGGCGGAGGCCGGTCGGAAGGTAGCATCGCCGACGGTGCGGGCGCGGCACCACTCGCCGTCCTCACGCGCGAGCGCGGGCGGTATGGCGGCAAACGCGCCACAGCGATATGCCGCGGCAGCAACATCGACGCGCCGGTCTTTGCAGAAATCCTGGCGGGTCGCACGCCTGCCGCGTAATCTGGAACCTGCAACGCCGGCGAGCGGTAACAATCCGCGAAAGACATCTCGATGCACATCGGGCTCATCGGCGGCATCGGCCCGGCCGCGACCGAGTACTACTATCGCGGCCTGATCGAGCGGCATGCCGGCTCCGGCACCTCCCTGGAGCTGACGATCGTGCACGCGGATGTGCGCGAGCTCGCCCGAAATCTCGCGAGCCATGATGCGCGGAAACAGGCGGACACTTTTGTGCACCTGGCTCGACGATTGGCCGCGGCGGGCGCAGGCGCGGCTGCCGTCACGTCGATGGCCGGACACTTCTGCATTGGCGAGCTCGAGGCGATGTCGCCGTTGCCGATCGTCAACGCCCTCCCCGAGGTTGCCGCTGCCATTCGCCGGAGGAATCTGAAGACGATCGGCATTCTCGGCACCCGCACGGTCATGCAATCCGGACTTTACGGGGGGATCTCCTCGGTGAGGATCGTGCTGCCCGAAGGCGAGGCGCTCGATGAGGTCCACACGAGCTACATCGAGATGGCGATCGCGGGTCGCGTCACCGATGCCCAGCGGCGCGCGTTCTTCTCGATCGGGCAGCATCTGTGCCGGGTACAGGGTGCCGAGGCGATCGTCCTCGGCGGCACCGACCTGTTTCTCGCGTTCGCGGGACAGGATTGCGGGTTTCCGGTGATCGACTGCGCCGAGATCCACGTCGAGGCGCTCTATCAAAGGTCGGTCGGCAAGGCGTAGAGACAGGAGCCCCATTCGCTGCTGCAGGGTGCTGCCGCGGCGGTTTGCAGCGGGGCTGCTGCGGGTGCAGGAACGACCATGAAGCTGACGAACATGCCAGAGGGGGTGACTGACTGGTCACGGATACCGGCGATCAGGATACCGGGCGCATCCGGTGCTGCAGACGCGCGGACGCATCAGGTCGGAGAAATTCAGCTGCGGCTCGTCGAGTACGCTCCCGGCTACCTCGCCGATCATTGGTGCTCAAAGGGCCACATCATCTATGTCGTCGCCGGCACCCTCACCATTGAGCATCAGAACGACCGGCCCGCTTGCGCGCTGTCCGCGGGGATGAGCTGGCATGTGGCAGACGACGAAGGGCCACCCCATCGCGTTCGCTCCGATAATGGGGCGACGATCTTCATCCTCGACTGAGTTGAGGCCGGAGCGCGTGCATCTGCGGCGATCGTTTTCGATAGCGCGGCAAGAACCGGAGTTCATGCGGTGCCGGCCCGGATTATCCGTCGTTCAGGTCATCGACCAAAGTCGGTGACTTTCGACACGACAGAAAGGATATCCGCATGACCAAAGAGGAAAGCAACAAGGCGATCGTCGGCCGGTGGTTCACCGACTTCTGGGGCAAGAGCTGCAGGCTCGGCATCGTCGACGAGCTCGCCGCTCCCGACATGCTGCTGCAGTATTCGCTGCACGCGCCGCGCCGCGGTCGCGACGACATCAAGGCGTTCATGATCGATTTCCGCGCGGCGTTTCCGGATCTCAATTTCTCGGGCACCGCGGACCTGATGGCCGAAGGCGACCATGTGGTCGGCCGGTGGGAAGGCGGCGGCACCCATACCGGTCCGGCGTTCGGCGATTTTTTGATCGGCGCGCTGCCCGCCGCGACCGGCCGGAAGATGCATTTTTCCGGCACCACGGTCCTGCGTCTCGAGAATGGCAGGATCGTCGAGGAGATCGGTCTCGACGACGGTGTCAAGGCCCTGACCCAGCTCGGCCTTCTCAAGGCCGCTTGATCGACGGCGGTCGCCGTCCAGTTTTCGGCGACCGCTCTTCCCCTCAATCGAACCGAAGCCCGCGAAGCTTGCCGACGCATTCGTCGATGAACGCGCGCGCCTTCACCGACAGCAGCTTCGACTGCGGATAGACCACCTGCACCGGCATCGGCTCGGTCTCGAACTTCTCCAGCACATATTTCAACCGGCCGTCCTTCCTATCGGGCGCCACCATGTAGGACAGGAACATGCCGAGGCCGAGGCCGGAGACGCAGGCGCTCACGGCGCTGTCGATGTCGTTGCAGGTGATCACGCTGGTGATCGGCACGGATACGTGGCGGGTGCGGGCGCCGACCCGGAACTGCCATTCGCTGCGCGGCGCCAGGCCGACGTGGCGGACGCAGGCGTGCCGGCGCACGTCGTCCGGAGTCCGGGGAACGCCGTGGCGGCGCAGATATGGCTCGCTCGCGCACACGACGCGCCGGGTGCGGCCGACGGGAATCGCCACCATGGACGAATCCCTGAGATGGGCAATGCGGACCCCGACGTCGACGCCTTCCTCGATCAGGTTCACGACGCGATCGACGAACAGCAGGTCGGCGCTGACCTTCGGATATCGGCGGACGAAATCGCAGACGATCGGCGCGATGTAGCGCCGGCCGAACAGCGCCGAGGCGGTCACGGTGAGCTTGCCGGCCGGCTCGCTGCGGCGGGAGACCAGCGCTTCCTCGGTCTCCTGCAGGGCCGACAGGATGACGCGGCAGCGCTCGAGATAGTGCGCGCCTTCATCGGTGAGATGGATGCGGCGGGTGGTGCGCTTGAGGAGCGAGACCCCGAGATGCCGCTCGAGCGCGGCGAGCGTCCGCACCACGGTCGGCAACGAGGTATCGAGCGTGTCCGCGGCGGCGGTCAGGCTGCCGGCGTCGACGATCCGCACGAACGTGGTCATCGCGTTCAACTTGTCCATGGGGCGATTATTACTCCGGAATTTGCAATAGTCTACTGCCGCTCGCCCCATTTATTTCATCCGCGGAATGGCGCGAGGTGCCGTTGCCGGGCCACGACTCTTGAGCTGCGCAAGCCGCATCAGGACCCCTGGCCCGGAGCGTGTCGTGATCGACGCCGCGTCGCCCTCTTGCCGACGATGGAGATTGCCATGTTGCAAAACCTGCGCTGGGTCATGCCCGTCATCATCCTCACCGGCCTGGCGGGCCCGGTTTCCGCCGACGTCATAACGGACTGGAACGAGAAAACCGTCGCCTTCGTGACCACGCGGGCGATGCTGCCGCCCCAGGCGGAACGGGTGATGGCGGCGGTCCACGTCGCGATGTTCGATGCGGTCAACTCGATCGATCGGCGCTACCGGCCCTACATGCTGCAGCTGCCGGCCGCCAAGGAGACCTCGCAGGAGGCGGCCGCGGCCGCCGCCGCAGCGGCCGTGCTGGCCGGGCTGCATCCGAACGCGGCCGACGAGATGAAGGCCGCCTTGGCGGCCACTCTGGCGACCATCTCGCCCGGCACCGCCCGGGACGACGGGATCAGGCTCGGCGAGGCGGTCGCGGCAGCAATCGTCGCGGAACGCAGCCGGGACGGCGCGAATGCGGCTGACGCCTATCGGCCGAAGACGAGGCCCGGGGTCTACGTTCCGACGCCCATCACGGCCTCGTCGATGTGGCCGAACGTGACGCCGTTTGCCATGACCAGCCCCACGCAGTTCCGGCCGCGACCGCCGATCCCGATCACCGGCGCGCAATGGGCGACCGAGTACAACGAGATCAAGACCCTGGGCGGGAAGACCAGCACGGCACGGTCGGCGCAGCAGAGCGAGGACGGCCGCTTCTGGCTGATCACCGGGCCGCAGAGCTACTACCCGATCGTGCGCCAGCTGGTCGCGGCGAAGAAGATGAACCTCGTCGACGGCGCGCGATTTATGGCGCTGGTGTCGGTCGCCACGGCGGACGCCTACATCGCGGTGTTCGACGCCAAGTATCACTACGACTTCTGGCGGCCGATCACGGCCATCCGCAACGGCGATATGGACGACAATCCGGCAACCGAGCGCGACGCGGCCTGGCAGCCGATCGACAACACGCCGATGCACCCGGAATATCCGTGCGCGCATTGCATCACCAGCGCCGCCGTCGCGACCGTGGCGGAGACGGTGCTGGGGAGCGCCGACGTGCCGGAGGTCGTGATGACGAGCGCGGCCGCGCCGGGGGTCACCCACCGCTGGACCAACCTGTGGGTCTATGCCGACGAGGTGTCGCTCGCCCGCATCTGGGCCGGGTTCCACTACCGGTTCTCGACCCGCGTCGGCCAGGACATGGGACGCAAGATCGGCCAGCTTGTGGTGCAGAGCCGCATGCAGCCGGCAAAGCTCGCGGCAGCGGCGCCGCCGCGCTGATACGCTGCTCCGCCGGCCTCGCCGTCATGCGAGCCCGGGCGGAGGAGACCGCAAAGCCGCCGCGCCCGACGGCGGATGCCTCGGGCGCGGCGATTGTACCTCACGTCACCACAGCGAGGAGGACACGATGAAGCGCATTGCCGTTATCCTGCTGGCAGGCTTCTGCACGATTGCCGGAGCCTTCGGACAACACTCGCACGTCATGATGTCTCCGGCGGAGCTCGTCTGGAACGACCTGCCGTCGTTGCCCGGCGTGAAGATCGCGGTGATCGAGGGGCCGCTCACCGAGCCGGGCCCGATCATGTTCCGGCTCAAGTTTCCCGCGAGCTACAAGGTGCCGCCGCATTCGCATCCCGGAATCGAGCACATCACGATCATCTCGGGCACGCTGAACATGGGCATGGGGGACACGTTCGACCCGGCCAAGACCCGGGCGCTGACCCCGGGCAGCGTCGCGATCATGCCGCCGGGAACCCACCACTTCGTGTGGACCAGCGAGGAGACGATCGGCCAGGTCCACAGCACCGGGCCGTGGTCGGTCACCTACGTCAATCCCGCCGACGACCCCCGCAAGAGATGAGCAGTCGGCTCGGGCAACAGGGCTCCGCGAAGCGAATGACCGACGCCCCCTATGCGAGCGACGTCGCTTTTACGCCGTCGGTCAAGGCGGTGCAGGCCCGCAAGGGCTCGCGCCGCTCCTACGGACGCATGGAGGAAGGCGGCTCCTGGGAGACCCGCATCACCCCCGATCTTGCCCTCTTCGTCGCGGCGCAGACGAGCATCTTTCTCGCCACCGCCAACGCCGCGGGGCAGCCCTACATCCAGCACCGCGGCGGCCCGGCGGGCTTCCTGCGGCCGCTCGACGAGAGGACGCTCGGGTTCGCCGATTTTTCCGGCAACCGGCAATACATCACCCAAGGCAATCTGGCGGACAATCCCAGGGCGCATCTCTTCCTGATCGACTATGCGCAGCGGCGGCGCGTCAAGATCTGGGGCGAGGCGCGCGTGGTCGAGGACGACGCCGCCTTGATCGCGCGGCTGATGCCGGAGAGCTGTCAGGCGCGTCCCGAGCAGGCGATCCTCTTCGCCGTCTCGACCTGGAGCGCGAACTGCTCCCAGCATATTCCGCAGCGTCTCGAGGCCGCCGACGTGACCGCGGCGCTCGCCCAGCGCGACCGGCGGATCGAGGCGCTGGAAGCCGAGCTGCGGCGGCTTCGCGAGGTCGGTCGAGAAACCCTCTGACCTCGCATGATCACGACATGATCACTGGTGAATTGGGGAGCCGGCCGGACGTGTCCAGTTGATATACAAGGAATAGAACCAGCGAGGCTGCTCCTCGTTGATGTCTCAGTCGTCGATCTGCCGGCCGACATGCGCGATGGCCTGCTGATAGACCGAAGCGGCATTCCAGGCCTCCAGCGCCGCGAAATTCGCCTCGCCCGGCTGATATCCGGCGCCCGCGCGCCAGCCATGACCTTTGAGGAAATTGGCCGTCGAGGTCAGCGCGGTGGCCGCATTGTCGAGACTCCCGCCGGTGCCGTAGGCGAGGATGTTTTTCGGCAGGAACTGGGTGTGGCCGACCTCGCCGTGCATGGAGCCGCGCGATCCCGCCGAAAGAATCCCGCGATCGATCAGTTTCAGAGCCGCGTAGAGCTGCTCGGTGAAATATTCCGTCCGCCGGCAGTCATAGGCGAGCGTCGCCACTGCCGACAGGACGTTCTGATTTCCGCGCGACCTGCCAAAACCCGTCTCCATTCCCCAGATGGCGAGCAGCGGCCCCGGCGGGACGCCATAGCGTTGCTGGATGGAGGCGAAGAGCGCGGCATGGGTCTGCTTGAGCGCGCGCCCGCGCGCCACGATGGCCGAGCCGCCGCGCTTGGCGAGAAACTGATCGAGCGACAGACGGAAGCTTCTTTGGCCCCGGTCGGCCGCGATGGTCGCGGTCGAGTAGGTGGTCCCCATGAGGGCGGCGACGGCGGAGCCGCCGACCCTTCCCCTCGCTTCATCGGCGAGTTGCTGCTTCCACGCCTCGAAACCCGCCGCCGAGCTGCCGCACTGCGCGGCGCCCGCCTTGCCGGCCATCCCCAACACCATCAGGGCCGCGACTATGACCGTCCTGAGCTGCCCGCCGTTCGTCATGTCGCAACCCGCTTCACGCCGTTCCTGATGGACGAAAACGCCGGAGCGCCGGCCGGTGTTCGCCGGTCAGCCTCTTCCCGCGAGGCAAACGTGTCAATGCGTTTGGCCTGCCCGATGGAGGCCAGCGTTGATTGCCGGCACCAGCGTTGGACCGCTCAAGCAATACTTCGGGGCAAAATTGCGGACCCGGATGATCGGAAACGGCCGCGCCGCCGAACGATTGTTGCCGCAATCGATATGTCTTCTCCGCCCGTCATTGCCGGAGGCTTCCGGCCTGAGCCGAACGCGGTACGCAAGGGACGGGTGGGGAATTGGTTCGCGTGATATTGCGCTCGGTGACCGCAGGAATTGCGGCGCTGGGCATGGGGGTCGCCGTCAAATCGGGAGCGATGCCCGCCGGTCCGGCCGACGCCGGATTGCAGGGCGGGCGTCCCGGCATCTCGGTTTTCGGAACGATTCATCCAAAGCTGCTCGCCGTCGGGCATCCGGTCGGATCGCAGATGCCGACGGGTCGCGGCGTGCGGCTGGCGAGCCTGGACATGCCGGCCGATGCGACGGCCGCGGAGCGAATGCCGGCCGGGGCCGCCGCCGCGGCGAGGCAGCGTGCCTCCTTCCAGGACCGGTTCGCTTCCTTTTTCGACGGGCGAGGCGCGGCCGTTTCCCATGTGCGGGCGAGCCTGGTCACGATGAACCCGCCCGCGGGCGCGACGGGACCGTCGTCCGCGCCGGCCCGGCCGCGCGCGCACCGCGTGCCGGTGCCGGACCCTTTGCGGCACAAGCCCGCTTCTCCGGCCGCCGGCCAGCCCGCGCCGGAATCGGCGTCCAGGAAGCTTGTGCGCACCGCATACGCAAACGATTCGACCCCGCCGGCCGACGACAGCCGCACCGCGATCTATGATATTTCGGCCCATGCGGTCTATCTGCCGAACGGCGACAAGCTCGAGGCGCATTCCGGCCTCGGCAGCCATCTGGACGATCCGCGCCAGGTCAGCCTCAAGGGTCGCGGGCCGACGCCGCCGAACGTCTATCAGCTCGCCATGCGCGAGCGGCTTTTCCATGGGGTCCGCGCTATTCGTCTCATTCCGGTCGGCGACGGCGAGATGTACGGCCGCGACGGCATACTGGCGCATTCCTACATGCTCGGCCCCAACGGCCAGTCGAACGGATGCATGTCGGTCAGCAACTATCCGGCGTTCCTCAACGCCTTCATGAAGGGCGAGATCGACCGGCTCGTCGTCGTCGAGCATCTGGCGACCGCGCCGAGCTCCCGGACGGGCCTGGGATGGTTGTTGCCGGAGCCGCTGCGGAAGCTTCTGATGTAGGGTGGGCAAAATCGTTGCTCCGAGGCTGCCGCTCGCCCGAACCCCGCGTACGATTTTGCCCACGCGGTCGGACCGGACTGAGCGTCGGACCGCGTGGGCAAATCGCCGGCCATGCATCAAACACAATCTCGCGGCCGTGCCGGGCGATTTGCCCACCCTACAGGTTCTGCGCTCAACCCATCTACAATCCGTCGCCGCGATCTCCGGCGAGCTCGCGCGGCCGCATCAGCCGGAATGCCGCGAGCGCGATGACGGAGAGCGAAGCGATCATCGCGAAGGCAGCCGCCCAGGTGGCGTGCGACATGCCGCCCCCGGCATCGAGGATCCAGCCGACGGCGAGCGGCCCGACGAAGCCGCCGATGTAACCCAGCATCGAGTGGACCGCGAGCGTGGCGCCGCGGCGGGCGGGCTCGGCGGTGCCGGCGGTGCCCGCGGTGAGCGACGAGGAGTTGAGCCACACCAGCGGGCCGTAGATCATCAAGAGCACCACCGCCACGATGTAGGACCATGGCCCGACCAGGCCGAGCAGACAGGCGCACACGGAAGAAGCGATGAGGGCGGCGACGATAAGCCGGCGACGGCCGAGCCGGATGGCAGCCTCGTTGCCGAGCACGCTCGCCAGCGTCCCGGCGAGGCCGAGCAGCGTCAATGTCGTCGCCGGAGAGAATGCCGTCGTCGACGTATTTGTGCTGGCCGCCACGAAGGCGAGGAACGCCACGCCCCATCCCCGCAGCGCGTTCATCTCCAGCGTATGGATGCAGTAGACGATCGCATAGGCCATCGCCGATCTGTTGCGCAGCACCGGCCGGAAATCGAACAGTTTCGGCTCGCCCGCGGCGGCGCGGGGAGGCCGATCGGGGCTGCGCACCGCCCCGGCGACGATCAGCCAGGCGAGCGCGGCGCTGGCGGAGCCTACGATGAAGGCCGCGCGCCAGCCGAAAAGGCTGGCGACGAGATCGGCGCAGGCGAACGACAGCGCCCCGGAAACCCCGATGCTCGCCGCGTGCCCCGCGGTGGCGCGGGACATCAGCTTGCCCTCGACGCGGTCGGCGAGCAGCTTCAGGCCGGTCATGTAGGTTCCGGCCCAGCCGATTCCGGTCAGCGTGCGGGCAATCATCGCCGACCAGAAACCGTCGGCAAGAGCGCCGAACAGGAGGTGGCCGAGAATCGTCAAGGCCACCCCGAAGAGGTAGACGCTTCTCGCCTCGACGCGGTCGGTCAGCGTCACCAGGACCGGCACCGCCGCGATATAGCCGCCGTAGAACGCCGCGGTGATCCAGCCCGCCTCGCTGTAGGTCAGGCCCCAGCGGACGACCATGCCCGGCAGCAGCGCCGGCCAGAAGAATGCACCGAGCTGCACCAGCACCTGGGCGGCGCACACGAGCGCGACCAGTCTTCTGGCCGATACGCCGCCCGATGCCGTCGTCGCCATGTCGCCCCCGGCAGGTCACCGATCATTCGATAATCGTCGAATTATGGAAAAAAGCAAGGCATCGTCGCGCCGGCCGTCTCGACGTGCTCTGCCTGTCGATGGGCTCAGGGTCTGTCGTGATGACTGACCTGCGAACTCCTTCTCGCAGCCTCAGTCTGAGGATTGTGTTTGTGGGCACGGCACTACGATGAGTCCTAACTTTCGCCCAACGTTACTGGCCCTGCGGTCGATCTCCGCCGACGCCCGTTTCAATCCAGCCTGGATGACGATAGGCTGTTCCGGCCAACGACGTTGGAGGATCAAGGGATGCGACGGCGTGCCTTCATTGCGGGAGCGGCGGCGCTGCCGCTTGCGGCGGCGCTCGGTCACGGCGCCCATGCGGTCGAGATCCGCAGGGGCGCTACCATGGAGGTGAAGGCCAACTCGATCTGGTACGAGGACGCCGACAAGCTGGCGCGCTGGCAGGAGTTGAAGAAGAGCGGCAAGTCCGCGGCATTCAAGTCCTATCAGAAGGAAACGATGCGCCGGCGGGAGGCATGGCAGTTCATCAACCAGACCACCGTGACAATCCTCGGCTATGAGCCGGCGACAAACCAGGTCAAGGTGGAGATGCAGACGACCGGCCGGATGCAGGGCAGCAAATGGTTCGTGGACGCCGATGCCCTGATGCGATGAGGCGCCGTAGGGTGGGCAAAATCGAGGCTCCGAGGCTGCCGCGCGCCCGAGCCCCGCGGACGATTTTGCCCACGCGGTCGGACCGGCGTCGGCGTCGGACCGCGTGGGCAAATCGCCGACAATCCGTGAACAAATCTCGCCGGCCGTGCCGGGCGATTTGCCCACCCTTCTATAACGGGCCTCTCGTCAAGGGCTCTTTCGGTCGTCCTTCACTTTTTTCGTGGCTATCGCTCCTGTGGTTTGGCGGGCCAGCGGCTTCTCGATGCGTCATCACACTCGCCGGGTACTCGCTTCTATACGGGGTCGGCGCAAGGCCGCCTTCAGATGGTGTTCGAAGAGGACAGGCCGACCTATCTACGAGAACGTGGTCGTAAATCCGACTGGGTGGGCAGCGGTCTGACCTTGTCCGTCGTCCCGGCGAGGGACTTCGCTTCGGGAAGGCTCAGCGCCGCCCGAAAAGGATTGAGCTCCTCGTCATGCCGCCGCTGCGGCGGCGAAGTTGAACGGTTTGCCGTCGACCAGCATGCGGTGCATGATCACGGCGAGCTTGCGGGCAAGGGCAGTTTTTGCCCGCTTCATGCCGGCGCGCTTGGCCAGCCGCATCGCCCAGCTCTTGAGCGGACCGCCCTTGATCGTCCTGGTGATCAGGACGTGCGCCGCCAGGTACAGGGCCTCGCGCACGCCCTCGTCGCCGATCTTCGAGATCCGGCCGCTGCGGTCGGTCTCCCCGGACTGGTATCGCCGTGGCGTCATCCCGAAATACGCGCCGACCTGCTTGGAGGAGCGGAACCGTCCGGGATCGTCGATCGCCGCCGCAAAGGTGAGCGACACGATCGCCCCGATGCTCGGCGTCGTCATCAACAGCTTGGCCTGCGGGTTGCGGCGCGCCATCGCGCGAACCCGCCGCTCGAAGTTGTTGAACTCCCGCAACAACGCCTCGCGGGCGCTCAACAGCCCCTCGGCGACGATCTCCAGCGTCGCATTGCCGGCAACCAGTTCCCTGACCCGGAACGCAAAGTCCCTCGCCGCCGTCTTCCCCACCTTGAGCCCGAAGTTGCGCAATATGCCGCGCAGGCTCATCTCGAAGTCGTGCAGCTTCGATTGCACCAGCTTGCGCGCGGTCAGCAGCGCCCGCGTCTCCTGCGCCTCCAGCGACTTGCAGTGCACCGGCCGATACCAGCCAAGCCGGACCAGGTCGGCGATCCCGCGCGCATCCTTGCGGTCGGTCTTCACCGGCATCGTCTGGAAGGCGTTCTTCACGTGCCGCGTCTCCATGAGCTCGACCGCAAGCCCGGCTGCCCGCATGTGCCGGCAAAGCCATTGCGACAGCGGCCCAGCCTCCAGGCCGATCCGAACCACCTTCACCTTGAGCTTGGCAAACCAGGCGATCATTGCCTCCGGCTCGCTCGCGACCTCGCTCTCCCGCACAACCTTGCCCGCCGCATCGACAACGCACACGCACGACTTTTGCACCGAAACGTCAATTCCTGCATAATGGTCCATGGTCGTCTCTCCGTGATGTGGAGCGGGCTCGCCCAACTCCGTCGCTTTCCAGCTCATCATTCTGAGGGACGACCGCCCTTCTTTCCAGCAGGCCCCGTAGCGAGCGCGCCACCAACAGCGCTGTAGCGAGCGAAGGGGCCTGCTGGCCCCGGCGGTTACCCGGAAACGGCTTGCTGCTGCCGCCTTCCCGGTACCGCCGGCCCGTTACACCATCTACCATTACGCCGGCGCGGCGGCCGGAGGGGTGCGCACGGTTTTTCGCGACGCCAGATACCTGACGGCGAAGGCGATCGCACCGCCCGCTGCCAGCACGGCGATCGAGACCAGGGGTCGATACCACAGCCAGGCGAGCGCAATGACCACCGGCGCGACGGTCGCGGTGAGCACCAGCGCCACCACGCCGATGCCGGCGCCGAGCATATCGCCGACCAGCGGCACCACGTCGGCCACCACGGCGAGCGGCCGGAAGACCAGGCAGAAGCCGATGAAGATGCAGATCGCCGCCACCGCACGGATGATCCAGGTGAGAACGCGGTTGCCGCTTTCGGCGGCCTTGAACATGTCGGCGGCCGACACCACGCCGGTGCGCACCATCAACAGCCGGTCGCCCGCCTTGGTCTGGTAGGCATCGAGGTCGGTCCCGGCCTGGCGGGCGACCAGGCTCACCGTCCCGGCCGGCGCGATGTGCCAGGAAATCCTGAGGTCGCCGATGCGCGGCTGCGCCGGATCGGTGCCGACAAACAGTTTTCCGTCGATCGCCTGCACGGCACCGAGCTTCGCCCGCACCGCGTCGGCGGCGGCGGCATCGAGCCGCAGCTCCCGGTCGGCGGGCAGCAGCGCCAGCACCCGCTCGCCCGGCCGATAGGCGCCGAGGGTGGCGTCCTGCGCCGCGACCTCGAAGCGGCCATAGCGCATCTGCGGATTGCCGTGGCCGGCGGCCTGGCGGAATTTCGCCGAATCGATCTGCCGGTCCGACCACTCGCGCACATACGAATAGGTGGTGACCGTCTCCTCGGAGCCGCCGAGAATTCTTGCGGGTTTCCTTCCTGCTCTCCTCCCTCCATTGATACATCTCGACGGTGCGGACGAGGCGCACGCCCTCGGCGGTGACGAAAAACTCCGGATCGCCGAGTTTTGCGCCGGTCTTCAGCTCGCCGGTCACATGAACCAGCCTGCCGTCGACCGCGGAATCGATTTTCGTCGCATCGACATCGACGACGAGGCTCTGCCCCTCGTGGAGCGAACGCTCGGTCTGCACCGCGCGTCCCTCGTTCCAAAAGATGCCGACGCAGCCGCCGATCACCAGGACGAGGCCGAAAAGCACGCCTTTGATCGCCTCGCCGATGCGGCTCAGCCACGATGTGCTGGTGGTCTCGCGAAAGGTGTCAGAGGACGTTTCCGCGGCGCCGAAATTCTCGGTATCCGACATGTGCTCCTCCTGCCGTTCGCCACGCGGCGCAACGGTGCCTGTTTGCCCGATCGGCGGCTCCATTAACGCAAGCGGCCCCGACCTTCTTGGACCGGAGCGACAAGGATCGGGACTGCGGCGACAATCCGGGCCGGTCGGCGCGGCCGGGGTCGGACGGCTTGGACGGCGATCGGCCAAGGCAACATTTGCGCGGCTCGCGCGTTGTCCTTCGTTCGACCCCTGCCGAGCGGGGTGCAAAACCATGCGAACGGCTCTTTTCCCCCTGGCGGGCGCGGCCGCGGGTGCGGCGCTCACGCTTCTCGCCGTCCAGCCGCATCTGGCGGAGGTCGGCGCCAGACCGCTGGCGTCCGCCGCCGATCACGCCTACCGGCCGCTAGCGCTGTTCGGCGACGTCTTCGAGCTGGTGCGCACCAACTATCCGGACAAGCCCGACGACGGCAAGCTGATCGAGGCGGCGATCGCCGGCATGCTCAACGGCCTCGATCCGCATTCGAGCTACATGGACGCGAAAGGCTTTGGCGCCCTGCAGACCGAGACAAGGGGTCAGTTCGGCGGGCTGGGCCTGGAGGTCACCATGGAGGACGGTCTCCTCAAGGTGGTGGCGCCGATCGACGAGACGCCGGCGGCGCGGGCGGGCATCATGGCGGGCGACGTGATCACCGAGCTCGACGACGAGCCGCTGCAGGGTCTGACACTGAAACAGGCGGTCGAGAAGATGCGCGGGCCGGTCAACACCACGATCCGGCTGAAGATCGTGCGCAAAGGCCAGGACAAGCCGATCGAGCTGCCGATCACCCGCGACACGATCACGGTGCGCGCGGTGCGCGCGCGTCTCGACGGCGAGGTGGGTTACATCCGCGTCACCCAGTTTTCCGAGCAGACGAGCGAGGGCCTGAAATCCGCCCTCGACAGCCTCGCCGGACAGATCCCGGCGGAGAAGCTCAAGGGCTACGTCCTCGACCTGCGCAACAATCCGGGCGGACTGCTCGATCAGGCCGTCGCGGTGGCGGACGCCTTTCTCGACCGCGGCGAGATCGTGTCGATCCGCGGGCGCAATGCCGAGGTCACCCAGCGCTTCACTGCCCGCGCCGGCGACCTCGCCAAGGGCAAGCCGGTGGTGGTGCTCATCAATGGCGGCTCGGCCTCGGCGTCGGAGATCGTCGCCGGCGCGCTGCAGGACCAGAAGCGCGCCACCGTGGTGGGCACAAGATCGTTCGGCAAGGGCTCGGTGCAGACGTTGATTCCGCTGGGACCGGAGAAGGGGGCGTTGCGGCTGACCACCGCACGCTACTTCACCCCGGCCGGCCGCTCGATCCAGGCCAAAGGCATCGCGCCCGATATCGAGGTGCTGCAGGACGTGCCGGACGCGCTGAAGGCGCGGGCGAGCTCGGCGAGCGAGGCCGGGCTGCGCGGCCATCTCAAAGGGGAAGGCCGGGAGGAGACCGGCTCGCAATCCTTCGTGCCGGCCGACGCCAAGGACGACAAGGCGCTGGCCAAGGCCTATGCGCTCATCCTCGGCACGGAGGTCAACCCGGCCTTCCCGCCGGGCCCGAAGGCCGCCAAGCCGAACTGACGGGACGGGCGGGCCTGCTCGCAAGCCGGCGCCGACGGAAGCGTGTGAGTCCAGCAAATCCCACGCACGAACGGGCGTGAGCGAAGCCGGCGAACGCCAATGCGCTCTATCGCGACGCCGAGGGGTCGCCGAGGTTGCTGATGACCACTGTGGTATCGGCGAAGCGCGCGGTGATCTCCAGCGTCCCGCCGAGGGCTTCGACATATCGGCGCAGGTTGCTCACATGCATATCCGTGCGCTTCTCCAATTTGGCTACCGCGGGCTGGCCGACCTCGAGCGTCTCGGCCATTTGCTCCTGCGAAAAGTCACGCGCCTTGCGCAGCTCCTCCAGCGTCATCTCCTCGCGCAGCGCAGCGGCCTTTGCCGCCACGCGTCCTCGGCGCTCCGGTGTGAAGCCTCTGGTCAGCTCCTTGAAAGGCCGATGTCCAGTCATGGGATCAACCCTTACTTTCTGATTTCATCGATGTAGATATCATACAACGCATCGGCGACCGGGATCATGCGTTGGTAGAACCGGTCGTCGCCCGTCTTGTCGCCGCCGATCAGCAGGATCGCCGACCTCCGCGGATCGAAGGCGTAGAACACCCGGATCGGATGCCCGCGGCTTTGCACCGGCAGCTCGCGCATGTGCGCGTGCCGCGAGCCGGTGATCCCCGACGAGAACGGGAAACGCAGTTGGGGCCCCTGCTCCATCAGGAGCAGCACCACGGCCGTTGCGTCGTCTTGCTGCGCTTCGCTGAGGCTTTGCCACCATTCAGCGAACTCGTCGGTGTGCTCGACGTTCCAGCTCATCCAGCCCATTAATGGAATACTGCAAGAAGAAAATTGCAATGCCTGCGAAGCCGCAAGGCGCCCCATATGGCGGCGATCGAGCGGCAACTCCTGGGACGAATGCTGTCGAGCAGCACGGGCGAAGCGGCGAACGCCAATGCGGTTTGTGATCGGGGTCACGAGGCCATCGGCCGGTCCGGAACGCGATCGCCGGCCGGTCCGACCAATGGGCAGGACGGCCCGGAATACCGGGCTCTATCGTGCAACATCAGACGGGCAGCATCATGCAAAATCCCAAGGCGACCGCCCCCGACCTCCGCGAGCTGACGGCAGCCGAGCTCGAGGCCGTCGGCGGCGGCATGGCCGGCACTCTCAACTTCGGCCTGTTCGAGATCTGCGCCAGCCTCACCAAGGACGGTTTCACCGGCGGCATCAAGATCGGCGACGGACCCTGGCACGGCGGAACGATCTGGTTCCACTGATCGCCCGATCGGCGTGACGCGAGACCGGCTCGGCGGGGGTAGGGAACGCGGGCCGCGAACGCGGGAATCGCCGCGGCCTTGGCTCCCTGCCCTCGCGCTACCTGACCGGCACCGCCCATCCGCCGATGGCGGGCGAGTAGAAGCGGTCGGGAGAGGTGGAATAACGCACGTCGAAATTCTCACGGGCCTCGACCGGCGGCACGGCGTAGCGGAACTGATCCGCGATCACGCTCGGGCCTGACGTATCGGTCTGGAACGCGCGCGCGATGAAGCGCCGCGGATGGTCGGCATCCAAGGTCTCGATGACTGGACGCGCTCGGGCGTCCGGTGTCGGGCAGAGCCGATAGCGAGCTGGCCGGTGCTGTCGATCAGGCGAGCAGGATGAATATGGCGCCGAGCACAATGCCCGAAAGAAACAACGCCAAGTACGCCGGATCAACCAAAAGCAATCGGCGATTGCCGAAGGAGTTTTCCATGTTGACGTTCCCTGTGAGCATGTCCGCGACTGAACAAGCGGCCGCTCTTTAGGGATCGGTCGCGCCAGCCCAGGGAAAGGTTCAAATTTTTTTCAGGCAAGGTCCGCCGCGGCATTCACTTTTTCAAAGCGCCTGACGATCGGCCACGGCCCGATGGTTTTCCGCGCTGCAGCGAAGTCGGCTTCGGCGCGACGCGCCAGGCGGCCAGTCTCACAGCCTGGCCTGCCACAGCACCGGCACGTGCTCGTAGCCGCCGCCGGTCTTGACGATGTGGCCGCAGGCCGGGAACGGGAAATGATAGCCGGTCACCAGCGTGCGGTCGGCGGCGACGCGGTCGAGCAGGTTCTTGCGGGTCGCCACGGCGAGGGCGCCGTCGATGTCGAATTGCGGCTGCCAGTCCGGATGGCGGGCGAACAGGGCGGGATGCTGGGTGGTGTCGCTGAGCACCATGAGGGATTCTGCCCCGGACTGGATGGCGAACACCGTGTGTCCGGGCGTATGCCCGAAGGCCGGAATCGTGGCGATGCCGCCGGCCACCTCGACGCCCGGCTGGTAGCGGGTCACGTCATGGGCGATGTCGGAAAAGATGCGCCGGAAATTGAGAAACACGCCCTTGAGCGTGGCGGACGCCGCGCGCAGGTTGGCGTCGTCCATCCAGAAATCCCACTCCGGCGCCGGCACCATGATCTCGGCATTGGGAAAAACCCGGTTGTTGTCCTTGTCCTTGATGCCGTTGATGTGGTCGGGATGAAAGTGCGAGATGACGATGGCGTCGATCGTCTTCGGATCGATCCCGGCGGCCGCCAGATTGTCGGTGAGCGTGCCGGCGGTCGGCGCCACCTGGCCGCCGGTGCCGGTGTCGAGCAGCACCAGCTTCGATCCGGTATTGACCAGCAGCGTCGTGAACGGGGTCGCAAGCTTTTCGGCCGGCATGAAGGCGTCCGCCATGGCGCGACGCACCTCGCCGTAGTCGGCGTTGCGGATGAACTTTTCGTCGATCGGGCGGTACCACACGCCGTCATAGAGCGCGGTCAGCTCATAGGCGCCGATCCGGTAGCGGTAGAGGCTCGGCGCCTGCGTGCCGGATTCGGGCGCCGCGGCGGTGGCCGGCCCGCCGAGCGGCAACAGGGCCGGCACGATCGCGGTTCCGGCGAGAACATGGCGTCGGGTGAGCATGCGCGCCTCCCGTGCGGCGACGATCCTCACAGCCCCTGCCCCTGGGCGTCGCGCCGCGGCGCCCAGAACCCTGCCGCACCAGGACCCGATGTCAAGCCGCGCGAGAGGCGACACGATGTCAGCCGCCGCGAGCCCGATACCGCTCGATCTGTTTTGAGCTAATGTCCCTGCTTACGGACAGCGAGGGAAGTATGCAGACAGCCGAGCGCCTCAACGCGCTGATGGAGCATCTCGGGCTCGCGGCGGCCTGTTTCGCCACCCAGGTGCCCGCCGACGTGGCCGGCCTTGCCGCGGGACTGCCGGAGCGGATCAACGGCATCGTGCTCACCGTGCCGGTGCGCCTCGACGCGAAACCGTTCGAGCGGGTGGCGCCGCGCCTGATGATGATCTCGGGGGAGACCGGGCTCAGCGCCGAGACAACCGGGCGCGCGCACGAGCGGCTCCCGGAGGCGGCACGGCATGTTCTCCGCGGCTATGACGCGGTGGGCTGGTCCGACGTCGCCGCCGACCGGACCGCGGAGGTCACCGATGCCATCGTCCGGTTCCTGACCACCGCTCTCGGAGAAAATCCGGCGAGCCCGGCGCTCGCCCCAGCCAGCGGCACCCATGCGGGCCTCAGCTATCGCATCGAGGGAAGCGGCCCGGCCTTGATTCTGCTGCCGTTCTTCCTGGCGCCGTCGCAATGGGATCCGGCGGTCCCGAAACTCGCCAGGCATTTTTCCGTGATCCGGCTCGGCGGCGCCCATATCGGCGGCGTGGCTGCTCTCGAGGACCGCGCCCGCGCCAAGACCTACCGGGCAATGTTCCGCACCCTGGTCGACCTGATGGCGCCGGAGGCGGCAAGCCGGATCCTCGACGTCGGCTGCGGCTCGGGCGCGCTCGACCGCCTGCTCGCCGCCCGGCTCGGGCCCGCGGCGCGGATCGATGCGGTCGACGTCAATCCGTTCCTCATGCGCGAGGCGGCCGAGCTCGCCGCGGAATTCGGCGAGCGCATCCGGTTCGCGCCGGGCAGCGCGCTGGCGCTGCCGTTCGCGGACAAAACCTTCGACTGCATCTTTTCCGTCACCGTGCTCGAGGAGTGCGACGCCGACCGGGCGATCGCCGAGATGGTGCGCGTCGCCCGGCCGGGCGCCCGCATCGGGCTCGTCGTGCGCGCCATCGACATTCCGCAGTGGTGGAACCTGGCGCTGCCCGCGGAGATCCGGGCGAAGGCCGAAAAACCCCCGCAGTCGGTCGGTCCGGGCGGCGTCGCCGATGCCAGCCTTTACGCGCGCATGCGTCGCGCCGGCCTCGTCGATCTCGTGGCGTTCCCGGCGCTGGCCACGCTCGATACGCCCGAAGGGCCGATGTGGCGCTATCGCGAGGACCACATCCTGTCGCAGCTTTCGGCCGCCGAGACCGCCGCCTGGCAGGCCGCGCAGGCGGCTGCGCGCGCGGACGGCGTGCTGATGCAGGCCCACGCGCTGCATTGCGCGGTCGCGACCAGGCCGGCGGGTGGTTGACGCGGACTCCTCTTGCGATGGATCAAGGCCGAAAGCCATGATGCCGAGACTGCTCGGCGGCGGAGAAGCGCCATGCGGATCGATCGTTGGCCTTCGTGTGTCGCGTTCGTTCTGATCGTCGGCTGCTCGGTGAGCGCACCCGCCAGTGCTGACGACCGCGACGCTTGCGCACGCGCATCGGGCGAAGAGGCCATTGCCGCTTGCACGCGCGCGATCGGGTCCCCGGCGCTCAAGGGCAGCGGTCTATCCAAGGCCCATGTCAGCCGCGGCCATGCCTACTACATCAAGGGCGACCACGACCACGCGATCGCCGACTACGCCGAGGCGATCCGGCTCGATCCGAAGTCCGCCGTGGCGTTCCGCAACCGCGCCAATGCCTACCGCGCCAAGGGGGACAACGACCGGGCGATCGTCGACTACAGCGAGGCGATCCGCCTTGATCCGAAATCAGCCGCAGCGTGGCGCGGCCGCGGCAGCGCCTACTACGCCAAGGGCGACTACGACCGGGCAATCGCCGACGACGGCGAGGCGATCCGGCTCGATCCGACGCTCGCGGCGGCATTCGCCTCCCGCGGCAATGCCTACTACGCCAAGGGCGACCTTGATCGCGCGATCGCCGACTACAGCGACGCGATCCGCCTCGATCCGAAGCTCGTGGCGGCGTTCAACTCGCGCGGCAATGCCTACTACGCCACGGGCAACCAGGACCGCGCGATCGCCGACTACGGCGAGGCGATCCGGCTCGATCCGAAGCTCGTGACGGCGTTCGGCTCGCGCGGCAATGCCCACTACGCCAAGGGCGACCACGATCGCGCGATCGCGGACTATGGCGAGCAGATCCGCCTCGATCCGAAATCCTCCATGGCGTTCCGCAATCGCGGCAATGCCTACTACGCCAAGGGTGACCATGACCGGGCGATCGCCGATTACGGCGAGGCGATCAACCTGGATCCGAAGAACGCCGCGGCATTCTCCAAACGCGGTATGGCCTACATTGCCAAAGGGGACCAGGACCGTGCCGCCGCCGACTACGGCGAGGCGATCCGGCTCGATCCGAAACTCGACCATTGGATCGGCCTGCGCATCCAGCGCGTGAGCGATGAGACTGCCCAGAGGCTCGGAATGAAGCAGGCGCGCGGCGCGCTCGTCATCAGCGTCGACGCCGCCGGCCCGGCGAAATCGGCCGGCATCGAGCCGGGCGATGTGATCGTGAGATTCGACGGCAAGGACGTCAACGAGTTCCGCGACCTGCCGCGCATGCTGGCGGATACGCCGCCTGGCAAGGAGATTTCGGCCACGGTGGTCCGCCGCGGCAACGAGGAGAGCAGGACACTGAGAATCGGGCTGAGGGCCGCGATGGCGCCGCCTGCCGCGGAGGGGGCAACCGCTTCACCATCCGCCGCCCCGGCGAAACGCGTCGCGCTCGTCATCGGCAACGGCGCCTATCCGGGCGCCGCCCGGCTCGCCAACCCGGTCAACGATGCCGACGACGTGACGGTTGCGCTTCGCCAGGTCGGGTTCGATGTCATCGAGGGCAAGGACCTGGCGCTCGCCGGATTCTCGCGGGTGATTTCCGATTTCGCCGACAAGGCGAAGAGTGCCGACGTCGCGCTGATCTACTATGCGGGCCATGCGATGCAGTTCGAGGAGACGAATTGGCTCCTGCCCGTCGACGCGCGGATCACCAACGCGTTCGATATGCGCCATTCCAGCGTGTCGCTGCAGGACCTGATGACGGAGGTCGAGACCCGCGCCAAAACCACTCTCATCTTTCTCGATGCCTGCCGCAACAACCCGATCGCCGACGAGTTCAGGTCGCGCCTGAAGGCGGAAGGCCGCGCCTTCGCCGAGACGCGCGGGCTTGCCCGGGTCAACGTCGACGCGCCGCAGATGATGGTGGTCTACGCCACCCGGCCGAACGCCATCGCGGCCGACGGGCACCGACGCAACAGCCCCTTCACCGAGGCATTTCTCCGGCATCTCCCGACCCCGGGCGTCGAGATCGAGGTGCTGATGAAGCGGGTGACGGCGGCGGTCTCGGCGAGCACCGGCGGCAAGCAGCAGCCAGAACGCCTGTCACGGCTGGAGCGGGAGTTCTATTTCGTGCCCGCGAAGTAGGGCCTGAACGGGCCGGCCGGCGGTCGCCGGGAGCCATCCTTTACGTTCACAACCAAAGACGTATTGTGGAATCCGACACCGGCCTCACCAAGGCGGTGGCGACCAAGCCGATGGGTCGTTGAAGACTGATCTGACGCCGGTCATCGGGGTGCCGTCATGGTGGGAGCAGCGCGTTTTCTCGTTTCCGATGTACCCCTGGTCATCCTGATCGCGGGCTTCTATCTTCTTCGCGACACCATCATGGTGACCATTGCGTGGGTCGCGTTGCTCATCTTCTCTGCCGTTCTTGTCGCCAGAACGTTTCACCATATGAAAGTCATCAAGCATTTCATGACGGACGCCTTGGAGCATGACGACCTGGCAAGATTGCGGGCAGCGGCATCCAGAATATTTTTCGATACAAGAACCTTCACATACTCCCACTGCAACGGGCAGCTCCTGCTGATCGGCATCCCTTATGCGTGCGTCGCGGCTTATCTTGGAATGAACTGGTGGGCCGTCCCAATTCTTCTGTTGTCGAGATTATGGTTTGTGACCAGCAGGCAGCTGAATCCGCCCCTGGCGATCTTCCTGTCGGCGAGCAAAATCGACCAGATCAAGCTGTGCGGCGACACGCAGCGCCGCATATTCCCGTTGAGGATCATCAACTTCCTCAATATCGAGACGATAGAAGCCGCTCGCGGGAGGAGAGACCAGATCAAGCTGGTGGCCTTGGACGGCAACCGGCTGATCCGCAGCGAGGGATGGGAGGCGTGGATAGAGAATATCCTGGTGTCCATCCCTCTCATCATCATGGACGTGAGAGAGCTGACGCCCTCGCTGGAGACCGAGATCGGCATCGTCAACAGGATGAAACTGCACTGGAAATTCGTCGCGGTCCACGATGCCCGGACAAGCATCGAGGAGGTCGCGGCTGCGTTGTTCGGGCCGGGAAGCCTCGCCCGCGGACAAGCCTCCTGGCTGTCGGCCGAGGACCTGCCGAAAACGATGGTGCATTCGATCGCCCTACAGAGGCAGCTTCCCTCCATGGAGCACCCTGCCGCGCTGATGCTGGTGCCACCGGATCACGATTACAAGGAGTGGAACTATCTGTGGCCGGATGACTCGGCGTGACGATGCCGGCTGCAGGCCGCTACGTGAGCACCCTGGTCGTGGGCGTGCAAACCGTGCAGTCCTTTCCGAACGGGACATTGCCCGCCCGGCCCCCGGCGTCCTTCTCCAGCCAGGCGCCGATCTCGATCTCGTCGTGGGTCATGACGGCGAGCTGCACGTAGTCGCCGCAGCCCGCCACGGTCTGCCCCTGCTGGAACCAGCCCGCGGCCTGCCGCGACACGATCCGGTGCGCCTTGGCGCGGCCGAGCTCGTAGGGCACCCACCGCGACGACCTGCTGCTCGACGTGTGCAGCGCGATCACGTGCGAGCAGTTGAGCAGCGCGATCTCGACGATGGCGGCGATCAGCAGCGATCGCCGCGGATCGTTGGCCGGCAGCCGGTTGACCAGCGCGAGAGTCGGATCATGGACGTCGAGCCAGCACGCCAGCCCATGGTGCTCCGCCAGGCAGGCGACGCGCTCGCCGCGGGCCGCGTCGGCCCGCTGGTGCGAGATGAAGACGCGGGTCGGTTTCTTCTCGGGCGGCAGCATCAAGCCGGCGACCTGGTCGAGGAAGAAGTCGAGCGCCACCAGACAAGCTTTTTCCAGCGCCGGTCCCTCCGGCATGTGACCCAGCTCGCGCAGCAGATGATCCACGAGATCCTGCCAGAGCCCGCGGCCCCTCGCCTCCACCTCGTGGCTGGCCGGAGCTGGATCGTAGCGCTCGCGCAGGCTGGCGGAGAGGACGGACGGCCAGCGCTCCTCGTGCAGGTCCCGGGGCTCGCGGCGGCGCCAGTCGAAGATGATCATGGGCTTCCCCGGCTCCCTCGACGGTTGCGCATTCGCGCCGACCCTGTTGCGGGAAACAGGCGCAGGAGCTAATCGTAAATTGCAGCGCGCTGCCGGTCAATCAGACCAGCCGGAAGGCGGCCATGCCCCGCGCCAGAGCCAGAGGCAGCGTCCGCAGGGCGCGGCGTTGCGTCGCCGGAGGGAAGGCATGACCAAGACGGCACCCGACGCGACGGACGGCCGCGCCACCGAGAGCAATGCCGAGCAAGGTCCGCTGGAGTGGCATCCGCTCATCCGGGCTCTGCTCTACCTGCGGGACTGGACGGCGGTCGCGGTCTGCGCGGCGGTGGTCTGGGAATTCCTCCGGACGGGGGAGTTTCATCTGCTCTCGACGCCGGGTCCGACCCTTGCGCGCGCGGCCTGGCTGCTCGTCGCATTGGCGCTCGGCTGGGGGGCCCTCCTCGTCGTCGAGCTCTGGTGGATGATCGTTCGTCACGCGCGGCGGGAATACAATCATCCGTTCGTGATTCGCCTGATCCTCGTCATCAGCGCCGTGCTCGCTGTCTGCCTTGCGTCGTACCTGTGGGCCGCGAGCTGGCTCATGGACCACGCCTGGCAGCTGCTGTCGCGGTGGAGCGACGTCCCGGTGCCGCCGGCCGCGGCCCAATCGCCCGGCATGCTGCCGACGTGGCTCGTGGCAGTGCTGCTGATCGCGCTGGGAGGCGCGATGCTGCGGTACCTGGCGCTGATCTACCCGGTGACGGCGGCGAAATATGCGATGTCGGTTCGCGCCATGGGCGTGCGGCGCGTGCTCCAGGGCATGCTGATGATGGCGTTCCTGCGTCTGCGGCAGCCGCGCCGGGATTTCTTCTTCCAGGCTCCGGTAGTGAGCTGGATGCCGTGGCTGGCGGCCGCTGCGGCGCTGAAGGCGACGATTCCCATCGCGGCACTCGCCTGGGCGATACCCGGCCTGCTGCTCGCCATCGCCGCCGTTCTGGCGCTCGACATCATGATCCCGCCGATGTGGCTGTATCTCGGCGTCAGCCAATTCGATGCGTTCGGCGTGTTTCATCAGCTGCGCGAGAGTTGGCGCGGTCACACCGGGGTCACGCTGCTCGACCGCGACGGTCCGCACGGCGCCCGATATTATACGGCAGACGCGCAGCTCAGGATCAGCCGAGGATCCTTTGCCAGCCGGCTCTTCTTCGACCCCGGCGCTCCGCGGGTGTGGAGCCTGCGCACCCGTCCCGGGCTGTGGGTGCCGACGGTCCGGCAACTGGTCGGCTTCGTCCCGGTGGTCGTGGTCGACGTGCGCAGCGGCAGCGGCCATGTACGCGACGAGATCGACTGGCTGGCGGAGTCCCGCAACCTGGGCAAGGCGTGGTTTCTGGTCGCGGACGACGAGCGCGGCGGCACCGTGACGGGCACCCAGCCGGGCTCTCCCGATGTTCTCGCCGCGGTACGCATCCCGGCCGGCGCGCAGGTGGCGAGCGAAGCGATGCTGCTCGGCGCGACCTGGACCGACACGGCGCTGCAGGTCGCCGCCGGCAGCCGCCCTTGAGCGCGGCACGGCCACGACGACATGTGGCTCTGACGACCCCTTCGTCGAGCAGGCCTCAGGCCGCGTCCTCCTTGAAATCGGTGTTGTGCCGGGGGAACCACACATATCCCTTCAGCATGTAATGCCAATACATGAGCGGCAGGCCGGTGAGCTTGACCCACCAGCCGAGCAAGCGTTCCTTGGCGGGATCGAGCGGCAAGGTCGGCGTGACCTTGCCGCCATAGATGAACTCCGCGAGGATCGCCTTGCCCATTGCGGTCGTCAGCGGGCACGAGGCATAGCCGTCGTATGCGCCGGGAATGAGCTTGCCGGCGAGCGCCGAGAGAATTTCGCCGGCCACGACCGGCGCCTGCTTGCGCACCGCCGCCGCGGTCTTCGAGTTCGGCGTCGAGCACACGTCGCCGAGCGAATAGACATTCGAAAAGCGCACGTGCTGCATGGTGCTCTGGTTGACCTCGACCCAGCCGGCCGCGTTGGCGAGCGGGCTCGACTTGATCTCGTCGTGCGGGCTCTGCGGCGGCGAGACATGCAGCAGGTCGAACGAAACGGTCTCGCGCTCGCCTTTCCTGGCGTCGCCGACGAACTCGAAGGTCGCGGTCTTGGCACTGCCGTCCACCGCCACCAGGTTCTGCTGGTAGCGCACGCCGATCCCGTAGCGGGCGGCGACCTTCACCAGCGCGCGGGCGAAATAGGCGACGCCAAAGATGGCGGGCGCATGGGTGAAGAAGTCGAGCTTGCAACCCTCGAGGATGCCACGGCGGCGCAAGCGGTCGGCGATGAGATAGACGATCTTCTGCGGGGCGCCCGGACACTTGAACGGCAATGGTGGCTGCGTGCACACCACCTTGTCGCCGGCCTTGAGCGTCTGCACGCATTCCCAGGTGTAGCTCGCGGTCCTGGGGGAATAGTTGCTGCACACGCCGTTCCGGCCGAGCGTCTCGTCCAGACCCGCGATCTTGCCCCAGTCGAGCTTCACCCCGGTGCAGACCACGAGATAGTCGTAGGTCAGCGCATCGCCATTCCCCAGGCGCACGGTATTCTTCTCCGGCTCGAAGGCCTTGACGGCGCCGCGGATCCAGGCGACGCCGGACGGCATCACGCTCGCTTGCGGACGATGGGTCTTGGCCAGAGGATAGACGCCGGCCCCGACCAGGGTCAGCGCCGGTTGGTAGTAATGGTCCTGGGCCGGCTCCACGACCGCGATATCCAGGTTGCGGGCACGGCGCCGCAGGATCGCCGCCGTCGTGATGCCGGCGGTGCCACCGCCGACGATGAGTACCTGATGATGTTTCCCGTTCGACATTGATTCCCCCTTTGCCTAACGTTGAAAAGAACGGCCGAGCGCCCGCCGGCGCGTCGCGCCGAGAAGTCGTCGAGTTGCGCATGTTCTTGCTGGCGCACCGCTGCGCTGGACTCGCCGGAACATGCGCTAGAAATCCAGCTTGTCCTGGACGGCTCGCAGACCGGCCCTGGCGCACGCCTCGTCCTTGTCGCCTCCGGGCGCGCCGGATACGCCGACGGCCCCGAGAAGCGTACCGCCGGACTCGATCATCACGCCGCCCGCGAGCATGACGACCCGAGGCAGGCGGGCGAGGCCCGCGTTGAGCTGTCCGGTCTCCACCGACTTTGCCAGATCGCCGGTGTTTGCGCGGAAGCCGACGGCGGTCCAGGCCTTGCCGGTGGCGGTGTCGGGCGCGGGGAGGCCCGCGAAGCGGTCACGCAGCATCACCAGCGGCTGCCCGAACCGATCGACCACCACCACGGCGACCTGGAATCCGTCGTCCCGGCATTGCTTCAACGCCGCCTGGGCGAGCTCGAGGGCGACATCGGGCGACAACGACTGGTAGGTCACGATGGCGTCGCCGGCACGCACCGGCGCTCCCGTCGCAAACAGCAACGCGGCAACCACGATCCCGTGAAATGGCTTCACCGATTTTCCCTCCAAGATTCGCAAGCGTCAGGGGCGTACGTAGCTCCAACCGTCCTCCTGCAGCTCCATCAGGCGCACGACGCCGGATGGGACGAGCGACGCCTGCGGGATGATCGTGATCGCGTGGCCCTCGCGCCTCTCCATCCCTTCCTTCGTGTTGTTGCAGGCGGAGAATTTGATGCTGGATGGAAAGCTCGCCCCGACGAGCTGGCCGATGCGATCCTTCACCGGCGAGCTGTCGGCACGCAGCATGTGGAGCCCGGGGCCATAGGCGACGATCTCGACCTGAACGTCCTCCCCCTTGGCGCGATAGTGCTCGATGACGTTGCTCGCATTGTTGAGAACGAGGTTCATGACGTCGGGGTCGTTCTGATCCACCTGGATCGAGACCTTGTGGTTTCTGGCGCTCGCGGCCGGACTCGCCGAAACGAACGACGCGAAAAGCAGGGCGAAAAGCGCAAGGCCGCGCAGGATGCCACGCATGGAAAGCTCCTCTCAGGGACGCACGAGGCTATAGCCGTTCTCGACCAGAATCAGGATCTGCGCCACCCCGGCTTGCACGGGGACGGCTCTCGGATTGAGCGGCGGCCGCTTGCCGGTCTCGTGCTCGATCGTATCGATCGTGTTGAGGCAGACGTCGAATTGAACTCCCTGTGCGATCAGGCTGTCGACCCGCGTCCGGTTGGCATTGTCGGCCTTCAAGAGGTCGATACCCGGGCCGAAGGTCACGACCTCCACGGCGATCTTGTCGGGGCCGTAGACCGCGAGGAGGTTGTTGGCGACGCTGAGGACCAGAGCCTGCTTGCCGGGATCCCGGTCCGACAGCTGGAGGACGAGCCGATGCTCGGCAAAGGGCTTGTCCGCCGGCGGCGCCGTCTGCGCGCTCGCGGACGTGGCAAGAGCCGCCGAGATCAGAACGGCCGCGCGGCAGCCGAGGGTCCGCATGCGGCCTCCCGTCATCCGGTTTCCCCCAGGCCCGGATTGCCGTCGACGCCCCTGAGGGTCACGCCCGAGCCCCGGCTCGCACCGCCCTGCCCGCCCGAGTGCAGAAACTTCGAGACCACATCCCACACCGGAGCGCCTTGCTGCTCGTTCACCGAGGCCCAGCCGGCAACCCGGTACGCCTTGCCGGATTCGATCGCTCGTCCATCTGCGAGCCTGATGTCGGAGATCCGGCTGCCCGCCGCCTCGTTCGGCGCGCACGCATAGGTCATGCCGCCGACGCGGACCATGTCGCCGCCCTGCTGGTAGTAGGGGTCGGGATTGAACAGGTTGTCGCAGACGTCCTCCATGATGGCCTTGATCTGCTCGCCCGTCATGGTCTGAACGTAGACTTGCGGATAGGTCATCGCCGTCCCGCTCAGCAGATCCTCCGCCGTGATGGTTTCGCCGGCCAGCACGCTCGCCCCCCAGCGGAAGCCCGGCGACAGTGCAATTTCCGCATCGAGCTCCCGGCGCAGCGCGTCGCAGATCAGCTGATCCATGGTTCCGTTGAAATTTCCGCGCCGATAGAGCAGGCGATCGGCGACGGCGAGCGGTTCGGCAAATCCTTCGGCATGCGGCTTTCGCATATCGTCGATCCGGGTCTGCATCGACGCATCCGGCTTCAGAAGATTCGCGAAGACCGGCAGCAGACGATAGCGGACATCCTTGACGCGGCCCTTCGCCAGATCGAGGTCGAGCACCCCCAGGAACTTGCCGCTCGACCCGCCGTTGGCGACGAGGGTCCGGCCGCCCTGGTTCTCGACGCCGATGGGCTGCGGCACGGCATCGTGGGTATGCCCGCCGAGGATCACGTCGATGCCGCTCACGCGCCCGGCGAGCTTCAGGTCGACATCCATGCCGTTGTGCGACAGCAGAATCACGGCGTCGACCTTGTCATCACGGCGCAGCCCGTCGACGAGCTTCTGCAGCTCCTGCTCGCGGATGCCGAAGGTCCAGTCGGGAACGAAGCGCTTGGGATGCGCGATCGGTACATACGGAAAGGCTTGGCCGATGACGGCAACGCGGTAGCCGCCCATCTCCTTGATCGTCGAAGGTTTGAAGACCCGCCCGCTCGCGGCATCGAACGCCTGGGCGTCGTTGAAGGCCGCATCCTCGGTCAGGAAGACGTTCTGCGCCAGGAACTCGCCCTTGAATGCGGCGAGATTGGTGCGCAGCACCTTCTCTCCGTAGGCGAACTCCCAGTGGCCGGTCATCGCCTCGATGCCGAGAAGATTTGCCGCCGCGACCATGTCGGCGCCTTGCGTCGCGTTGGCAAGCCCGCTGCCTTGCCACAGGTCGCCGCCGTCGAGAAGCAGCGACGCACCGGGCGCCACCTCGCTGCGCAAGCGATCGACCAGGGTCTTGATGTGGGCGAACCCGCCGAGCTTGCCGTAGCGCCTGGCCGACGCCTCGAAGTCCAGATACGTGAAGGCGTGGGCGTCCCGGCCGGCGGGCTCGATGCCGAACCGTTGCAGGAAATGGCGGCCGACAAGGTGCGGCGGCCGACCCTGCATCGCACCGATGCCGAGGTTGACGCTCGGCTCGCGGAAGTGCACGGGCAGCAGCTGCGCGTGCGTGTCGGTCATGTGGAGCACGCGGACATTGCCGAATTTCCCGAGATTGTAGATCTCGGCTTCGTCGGCAGATCGCGCGGCGCGCGGAAGGCTGCCCGATAGCGCCGCCGCCGTCATGACTCTGAGGAGATCGCGGCGGCGGATGGTCATATGACGATCCCGGCCGGCGCCGGCCGGCTCAGCGGATCTCCGCGGCCTTCCAGGCGTCGGCTTCCTGCTCGGATTGCGCGATCTGAGCCTTCGCGAGGGCTTCGGCATGCCGGGCGTGGGCGATCGCCGCGGCATAGTTCCGGGCGGCTGCGGCCTGCTTGGCGGCGGCGAGAGCGGCGGCGGTCGGCGTCCACTGGTTCTTCAGCAGCGCCGCCTTGTGATTCACCGCTTCCGCTGCCGCAAAGGCGGCTGCGAATTCCTTTTCGTCGTCTGCCGCCATCCCGGGAGAGAGGAGGACAAAGAACGTCACGATCGACAGCAGCGCGGCGCGGCGCATGGACATTGCTGCGGCTCCTCATGGGCGCGAGCCCGGCCCGGAGATCGGCAGGCCGTTGCTCATATAGGACAGATAGTACTCGACATCGCGATAGAGCACGTCCTGCGGCGCGAGCGGGGTGGCGCGCACCTGGCTGTTGCAGGTCGTGAAGCGGCGGCTGATGGTTCCCATGCCGCCCCATTCCGAGCGGTAGATCGGCATCGCATTGAGGATGCCGAGCGCCGGCGCCAGCACCTCCGCGCGAATGCGCTCGCCCGGACTCTGGACGTGACAGCTCGCGCAGGAGAAGTTGAGCTGGCCGCGGCGCTGATAGAAATATCTCTTGCCGTTCTCGTAGGCCGCAAGCGCACGCGGATCGTCGGGTATCTTGATGTCCATCGGCTTGCCGCGCGACGTGAAGGCCATGTAGGCGGTCAGCGCCGCCATCTCGTCCTTCACGTAGGCGTAGGGCTTCTCGCCGTTCGCTTCCCGGCAGCGGTTGAGCGCAAGCTCGAGCGTGACGACCTCGCCTGCCTTGACGTCGAAATAGGGGTAGTTCTGGCGAATGCCCACGCCCCGGTCAGCAAAGCAATCGGCGTAGGTCTTGCCATTGCGGAAGGGCGTCGCAAACAACTCCTTTCCCTGCTCGACCGCGAAGTCGTAGGGCGGGAATTGCTCCTTGTCCTCCCATTGCTGGCGCATATCCTCATTCATGGAATAGGGCCCGTTGACGAAATCGTCGAGCCGGACCTTGGGAAATCGCTTGGTGAAATAGTCCCGGAACGCCTTGAAATCGGCGGCCGGGTTGACCGCCTCGGACGCCGATGCCGGAGGCGCCACGGCGATGCAGCACGCCGCAACCATGCAGAACATCGTTCGCAGCATCGTCCTCACCTCCCTGCGGCGCCGGTGCGGCCTATTAAATCTTCGCGGTCACCGAATCGCCGGCGCCCTTGTTGTCGACCCAGCTGATCTTCAGGTCGTCGCCCTTCTTGCCGCCCTTGAAGGTGAACTTGAGGTAGGGGTCCTTCGATACCGCGGGCCCCCAGAGCGCCGTGAACACCGACTTTCCGTCATGCTCGAACTGGACCACCTGGATGAAATGCGGGGGGACCAGCTCGCCCTTGGAGTCCTTGACGAAGCCGGAATCCATCGGATGCTGGACGAGCGTCTGCACTTCCGTGGTGTCGGCGCCGGCGATGGCGCGAACGCGAATGGTCGATGCCATGTTCGATCTCCTCCTGTCGCAGGTCGTCAGCCGCCGCAGCCGCCGACCGTGACTTTGACTTCCTTGCTGGCGCTGTAGATCTTGCCGCCGGCTTCGACCACCGCCACCACCATGCTGGTCTTCGCCATCTTCAAGCGGTTCGCCACGGCAGGCATGGTTCCCGCCGGGATCTTGTACATGGCCGCCAGCGTGAAGGGATTTTCCGTCACCAGGAGCGCCATGGACGTCACGTCGGCGAGCGTGCTGCTCATGGCGATCGTCACCACGGCCCCATTCTCGGCGATCGTCGGCGCGTCGAGCCTGATCTTGTCCGACGTCTCGGCGGCCTTTCCGTAAAGGGCCTTGATGGCGTCCGCCTCGCTTTTCTGCCGGAATGCCTCCTCCGGCCACTGCGAGGCGTCGGACGCGTGCGCGGGTCCGGCAAGGCCGTTCGCGCCGATGCCGACGAGGCCTCCGGCCAGCGCGGCCTTGAGGATCAAGCGGCGCGTCGCATCGATCTCGGTGTCGGGCTCTCTCATGCCAGTCTCCTTGTCGTCAGGTCCGCTCCAGGGGCCGCCCTAGAGCGCATTCCGCTGATATCGAACCACTTCTCGACAGGTCAGAGCGTAAATGCGCTCCAGAATTCCTTGTGTGGCGCATGTTCTTTGTCGGCGAACCGGGTCCACTTCGCCGGAACATGCGCTAAAGCGTGAGCAGGAAATCCACAATGGCGTCGATTTCCTTGTCGGTCAGGATCAGGTTTCGGCCGAATGGCGGCATCACGGTCTGCGGATTGCGCCTGGTCTCGTCGGATACGATTGCGACCAGCTCGTCACGACTGGGGAATCGGCTCTTGATGTTGGCCAGCGGCGGCCCGATGGTCCCCGGCAGATCGCCGCCCTTGATGTCGTGGCACGACAGGCAGTTGCCCTTGCCGCGGTCGAACGCAAGCGCACGTCCGTCGGCGCTCGCGGGTTGCGCGCGAGCGCTGGTCCATGGCTGCGACATGCCGAGCAGAGCTGCGGCGAGGAGAAGCGCGTGAACGCACAAACGTCGCGCGGAGAGCCGGCTCGCTGCGCTCGACGGCTTACTTTGGCTGCATGTCATCGAGCGGCCCCTTTGTTCGTGGGGTGAGATCAAGGCCTTCCGCGGTGGACACGATCCTGACGTCCTTGGGGTCCTTGCATGCCTTCATGCAGGCCACCGCGGCGGTGTCGGGACGCGGGTCTTGCCAGATGAAATGATCCCGGTTGGGCATCTTGACCTTCGGCAGGCTGTCCTGGTCCGCGACGAAGTCGCCGGGGACGATGTCGTTGAGGTTCAGAATGAAGGCGGTGAGCGCGTAGACGTCGTCCGCCGGCAGCGTATGCGGCGACGACATCGGCATCGCCCGGTTGACGTAGTCCCACAATGTCGGCGCGAACGGCCAATAGCTCCCGACGGTCGGCTCCGGCCGATCGGCGGTGAGGGTTCCTCGGCCGCCCGCCAATTTGGGGAACCGCCCCTCCCCCTCGCCGAAGGTCCCGTGGCAGGCCGAGCACTGCTCCGCGAAGACCGCGGCGCCGCTCTCGACGCTGCCCTTGCCCGGCGGAAGCCCGACGCCGTCGTCGCCGCGCACGTCGATGTTCCAGCCCGCGATCTCCTCCGCGGTGGCCGGCGTGCCGTAGCCGTGCCGGCGCGGCTCGCCGGCAAGCGCGCAAGCCGCCGACGCCAGGAGGGCCACAGCCGCTCCCATCAGCCGAGCACGGCGGTCACGCGAGCTGGACATCGAACACGCTCCCGTCCGGCTTGACCTGCCAGGTCTGGATCGAGTTGTTGTGGTAGACCGAGCTCGATCCGCGAGCTTTCCTCAGTTGCTCGATGGTCGGCTGCACGTAGCCGGTCTCGTCGATCGCGCGCGACTCCAGCAGAACCGGCCTTCCGTCCCACCGCCACGGCAGGGAGAATCGCGTCAATGCCTTGGACAGCACCGGCTCCTCGAGCTCCGCCGCCTGCCAATTCACGCCGCCGTCGAGCGAGACGTCGACCCGCTTCACCTTGCCGCTGCCGCTCCAGGCGAGCCCGCGAATCTCGTAGAGACCCGCTCCGGCGAGCGGCTTTTCCGGGCACGGGAACGTGATGACGGACTTGGCGTCGAGCACCCAGGTAAAGCCCCGCGACGTGCCGTCGGGCATCAGATCGGTGTACTTGGAGGTCTCCTCGCGCGAGTACCACGGCCGGTCGCCGACCTTGATCCGGCGCAGCCATTTGACGCTGACGTTGCCCTCCCATCCCGGCACGACGAGACGCAGCGGATAGCCCTGCTCCGGCCGCAACGCCTCGCCGTTCTGCGCATAGGCCACCAGGCAGTCGTCGAGACATTTGTCGAGCGGCAGGCTCCGGCTCATGTGGGCGCCGTCGGCGCCTTCGACCATGACCCACCTCGCCTCCTTCTTCAGCCCCACCTCCTCCAGCAGCGTCGAGAGCTTGACGCCCGTCCATTCGGCGCAACTGATCATGCCGTGGGTGAATTGCAGCGAATTCAGCTGGGCGGACCGCCATTCCATCCCGCCATTGGCGGGACATTCGATGAAGTGGATGCGCGATACGGCCGGGAAGCGAACGATGTCGCTCATCGTGAGCACGAGCGGCTGCTCGACCAGCCCGTGGATCATCAGACGGTGCCGGTCCGGATCGACGTCGGGGCGCCCCGAATGGTAGCGCTCGAAGAACAACCCGTTCGGCGTGATGATGCCGTGAAGATCCTGGAGCGGCGAAAAGCTGATCGAGGATTCCGTGCCGGCGGTGAGCCAGGGAACGTTGCGCCGGATGACTCCGGCCTCGGCGTCCGCCGGCCGTCCATAAGGGCGATCGACCACCCCGGGCCCCATCGATTGAGACCACGGGGCATCGGCAGGAGGCGAGCGCTCCACCTTCTGCGCGACACCCTCGCTTCGTCCGAAGGCCAACGCTCCGGCGGCGGCCGCGCCGATGCCCATGAAGGTCCGGCGACCCAGGGTCGCGCCCGCGCGCCCGGATCGGACAGATCGCGCATTCCGGTCACGCCAGAAAGCCGTTCGCACGCATCCTCCCGACGGTTCGAGGCCGCCGTCTCGCGGTCTTGACCGAGCCGTATCGTCGATGTCTAAATTAGTCAATGCTAAAGTTGGTGAAATGATGCAGAATGACGTATCGCGATCCGGAATGGGACCGCCGAAGCCAGCGAAGGAGCGTCGATGACCACTCTGGATGCCGCGCCGAGGAAATTGCGGCGGGCGGAAACCGCGGCGCTGAAGAAGCTGACGAAGCAGGCGGATGTCGCGGCGCGGTTCCTCAAGCTCCTGGGCAACGAGAACCGTCTGCTTATCCTCTGCTTTCTCTTCGTTCGCGGAGAGATGACCGTCGGCGAGATCGTGGAGGCCGTCGAGCTCAGCCAATCGGCGTTGTCGCAACATCTGGCCAAGCTGCGGGAGGACGGTCTGGTCATATTCCGGCGGGACGCGCAGACGCTGTTCTACCGGATATCCGACGAACGCACGCTGCGGGTCCTGCATCTCCTCAAGGAGATGTTTTGCGGAGGTCTCGCGTGACGCGACGTGTCGCCATCGTCGTCCTTGTCGCGACCGCTCTCCTCGGCGGGCTCGCCCGGGCGGACGATGCGTCGCCCTATCCGCCGCTCGGCATGCGGCTCACGATCGAGCGTGCCCCCGGCCAATCCGCCTACTACAGCATCGGCAATCCCGGCATCCCCGGCCATGCCAACGAAGGCAACACGTCGAATGCCGGCTTCGTCGTGACGCCCGAAGGCGTCGTCGTCTTCGATGCCCTGGGCACCCCGAGCCTCGGCTGGGCGCTGCTGCAGGAGATCGCAAAGCGATCGCAGAAGCCGGTTCGCTACGTCGTCGCCAGCCATTACCACGCCGACCACATCTACGGGCTGCAGGCTTTCAAGGACCACGGCGACGCGGTGATCGTCGCGCAGGAGCGTGCCGGCGAATACACCGAAAACGAGGATACGGCCGACGAGAAGGCGCGTCAGCGGCTCGATCAACGGCGCGAAGCGCTGGTGCCCTGGGTCAACCGGAATACCCGGGTCGTCCCTCCCGACATCACCTTCAAGGAGCGGATGACCATCGTTCTCGGCGGCAAGCGCTTCCTGCTGCTCGATGCCGGCCCGGCCCACTCCTCCAGCGACATCATGATGATGGTGGAGCCCGACGGCATCCTGTTCGCAGGCGACATCGTCCAGAACGGCCGGATTCCGTTCATGAACAGCGACGACGTGGACACGGCGCAGTGGCTGCGCGCGCTGGCGGAGGTCGAGAAGCTCGGCCCGAAGTTCATCGTTCCGGGCCACGGCCGTCCGTCGAGCGACGCCGGACAGGCGATCGTCTTCACCCGCGACTATATCGGGCACGTGCGCGATGCCATGGGCAAGGCCGTGGAAAGCTGGACGGATTTCGACGCGGCCTACGATCAGGCCGATTGGTCCCGCTACAAGGACATGCCGGCGTTCGCCAGCAACAACCGGGGCAACGCCTATCGTATCTATCTGGAGCTGGAGCAGGCCCAATTCAAACGCGACAAGCCGTGAGGATGCTCGCAACGGCTCCCCGAGGTCGCGGCCTGCTCGCAGGCATATGTCACAAGACGGTGCTGCGTGCGAGCATATAGATCGCGACCAGCAGGATGACTGCGGCAAAGATCGTATTGAGCGCCCCCCGCTTTGCGCCGAGTATTTTCGCGATCCGCCCGCCGACCAGTCCGCCCACCACGCCTCCGCCGATGAACACGATGGCGAGACGCAAATCGACGAATCCCGATACCGCGTAGTTCAGCGCCGCCGTAGCGCCGAATGCCGCAACCGCGACCAGCGAGGAGCCGACCGCACTGATGATCGGCATCCCGGTCGCCAGCATCAGGCCCGGAACGATGAGAAAACCACCACCGATGCCGAAGAAGCCGGAAAATGCCCCCGTCATGAATCCGATCGGAATGAGCTTCGGCAAGTTGTCGCGGTTCAGCCGGACACCTGCATCTCCGACGCCCGAACGCCGGGCGAACATCACGGCGGCGACGATCACCATCAGAATCGAGAAAGGAAGAGAAGCCGGGGCCCATCCACGAGCTTGCTCAGGCTCGAGCCGCCGAATGCGCCCACGATACCGGCCGCCGCGAATACGCCGCCGCAGCCCCACTTCACGTTTCCCATGCGGGCGTGGGAAACGACATTGGCGGCGGCGTTAACCGCGACGGCGAGCGCGCTCGTCCCGATGGCAATATGCGCGCTGGGCACGCCGACGAGGTAGATCATCAGCGGCACGGCCAGGATCGAGCCGCCGCCCCCCACCAGGCCGAGCGAGAAACCGACAAGGGAGCCCGAAAACGTCCCGAGCGCATCCTGCACCATTTGCGCGGGCATGTGCTCTCCCTTCGGCGACAGCTAGTGCGCTCATGAGAAATCTCGCTTCTTCGGCACTGGTAATTTAGCGTATGCTAACATATAAGACAAGGCCGAGCGGGAGGGAAAGGGAGAGACTCATGGGCGGGACACCCGTCATCCGTGCCTTCTTCGACGAGCCGACCAACACCGTCAGCTATCTGGTGGCCGACCCGCGGACCAGGCGAGCCGCCGTGATCGATCCGGTCCTGGATTACGATCCGAAATCGGGTACGGTCGATGTCCGCTCGGTCAGGTCGATGCTCGCGGCCGCCGAGGAGGCGGGCTATACGGTCGAATGGTCGCTGGAGACGCACGCGCACGCCGACCACCTGAGCGGCTCACCCTACGTGAAGGCCAAGACCGGCGCCGCGATCGGCATCGGCGAGCATATCAAGGAGGTGCAGCGGATCTTCCGGCCGGTGTTCAACGCGACCGATCTGAGGACGGACGGCAGCGACTTCGACCGCCTGTTCGCCGACGGCGAGCGGTTCACGATCGGATCTCTCGACGTCGAGGCCATCCATACGCCCGGCCATACTCCCGCGTGCATCAGCTACAAGATTGCGGACGCCGCGTTCGTGGGCGATACGCTGTTCATGCCCGATTACGGCACCGCCCGCGCCGATTTTCCCGGCGGCGATGCGCACCAGCTCTACCGTTCCATCCAACAACTCCTCGGTCTTCCCCCGGAAACGCGGCTCTTCACGTGTCACGACTACAAGGCGCCGGGTCGCGACCACTACGCGTGGGAAACGACCGTGGCCGAGCAGCGCCGGAACAACATCCATGTCGGGCAGGGCGCGAGCGAGGGAGACTTCGTCGCCATGCGCAACGCCCGCGACGCGAAGCTCTCCGCACCCACGCTGCTGCTGCCGTCGATCCAGGTGAACATCCGGGCGGGGCGATTTCCGGCGGCGGAAGCGAACGGTGTGCGGTATCTGAAAATTCCGGTAAGATTCAAGGCGGATGCCGAGACCGCGGTTTGAGGCCGGATCGGCGCCGGTGCGACAGCGATCGATCGTCCAAGTCAGCCTGCTTGCGGACCGAGCGTTGCGGCAGGGGTCGGATCGGACGCCCGGCCGCGGCGCGCATCACGTCAAAAGCTGTAACGCTTGCCGACCGCCGACGGAGCCACGACCTTGTCGCCGAATGCGGCGGCAAGCGCCGACATTGCCCGCCATCCGCTGCAGTGTCCGGCGGCGATCGTCGCAAGCTGGAATTCTTTCATGGCCTCGACGGTCTGCGGGATGATCTTCTCATTGGCGCCCGACAGATGAAGACCACCCATGACGGCATGGACTGGGATGCCGGGGAAGCTCGCGCCGGCATGCCTGAGAACGTTGATGATCCCGGCATGTGAGCAGGCGCTCAGCACCACGAGGCCTTTTCCCTTCACGTGAATGGCCAGCCAGCGCTCGTCCATGAGCAACTCGTCCGGCACCCAGTTCCTTCCGTCCTCGCTCCTGCATACTTGTCCGGGCAATCCGCGCTCGAAAGAGGTGACGCGCGGGATCTCGCCGCTCACGAAGAACATGTCGCCAAGGAAGCTCCGCGGCTCGGTCGTGCAGATGACCCGCGCGCCGTGAGCCGCAAGATCATCGATGCCCGGCACGTCGTCCATGAGCCGCACGCTCCCGTCCGGAAGCATCATGCCGCGGGAGCGGAACATGCCCGGATGGGCGTAGTATGGGACCTCGCGGCCGCCATTTCTGGCGCGAATGGCACCCAGTGCCAGAAGCATTGCGCCGGAGTGATCCCAGTGCCCATGCGACAGAACGATGCTCTCGACTTTGCCCAGGTCGGCTCCGAGACGGGTGGTATTGCGCTCGAAGGCGTAATCTTCCGGTCCGCTGTCGAAAAGAACCGAATGACCGACGCCGCCGCGGCGAGCCGTGACGAGGCACGAGAGACCGTGGACTGCACAGCAGAGACAGCGTCCTGACGATGCTCGCAAGCCTCTGCGCGTCGCATAGCCGAACTCGGTTTCGACATTGGCGGGCGTGGTGGAAAGGCCGTCCGTCGCGTTGTCGACCAGAACCTGAATCTCGACTTCATCGACCGGTGCAAGCGCGCTCATCGTGCGTCACCCAAAGTTGGAAGCCGGCACACCTAGCATAAGAACTGCCGATGTCGAAATTCCTGGCTTGGCGCGGCGCGTGCCGGTGCAACCAAACGATTTGAGTCAGCAACAACGGCTGCACGAGAACCTTTGCGGCACCAACGCCCGGCGACAACAGACGAGGGCGAGGCGCCATCGCCTTGACTTCCGGGCGCGATGCCGAAATGCTGATCGAGACGATCCGGCACCCCCAGCGCACGAACGGCCAAGGGCACCGTCGCGCTCGCCCGCATTGCGTGCATTTGGCGGGTTCATCACGGGACGTTGCAGGTCGTGATGCCCGAGGAGAGTTGAGATGACCAAATATCGCGCCGGATTGTCGCGTCGCCGGTTCCTCGGCGGGATCGCCGCCGGCCTGGCGGCGCCGGCCACGATCCGCGCAGCCGTCGCGCAGACGAAGACGCTCTACGTCAACACCTGGGGCGGCAGCTGGACGGCGGCCGAGGAGGCCGCCTATTTCAAGCCGTTCACCGAGCAGACCGGCATCCGCATCCGCACCGTCGCGCCGGTGTCCTACGCCAAGCTCAAGGCGCAGGTCGAATCGAAGTCCTACGAATGGGACGTGACGGTCATCGAGCAGGGCGAGCTGCGGCGGGCGCAGAAGGAAGGCCTGATCGAGCCGATCGACTGGAACATGGTGCACAAGGCAAAGCTGTTTCCCGGCGCCGACTACGCCGACGGCATCGCGGCCTGCGCGCTCGGCACCAATCTCGCCTATCGGGCCGACAAGTTTCCCAACGGCGGCCCCAAGGGCTGGGCGGACTTCTGGGACGTGGAAAAGTTTCCCGGGCCGCGGGCGATGATCAACAATCCGGTCCGCGCCCTGGTGTTCGCGCTGGCCGCCGACGGCGTCGCGGTCGACAAAATATTTCCGCTCGACGTCGATCGCGCCTTCCGCAAGCTCGACCAGGTCAAGAAGCACATCAAGGTATGGTGGACGCAAGGCAACCAGTCCCAGCAGCTGCTGCGCGACGGCGAGGTCCACATGATGGCGATCTGGAACGCGCGGGCGAGCGAGCTCAAGGCGCAAGGGGTGCCGGTGGAGCTGGTATGGAATGGCGCCACCATCCACACCACCATGTGGTGCGTGGCCAAGGGCGCGCCCAATCGCGACCTTGCCTGGCAGTTCATCGAGTCCGCCGTGCAGGCCAAGCCCCAGGCGGAGTTCTGCAACCGCCTGTACTACGGACCGGCAAACCCGGCGGCGTTCAAGTTCGTCAATCCGGCGGTCGCCGACCAGATGCCGACCTATCCGGCCAATGCAAAAGTCGCGGTCATGCCGGATGCCGAATGGTTCGCCGACAATGCCGGAAAGATCCAGGAGCGCTTCACCCAATGGCTGGCGGGTTGAGGCGGTGAGCGCCCCGTCCGCGGGCCGGAGATGAGGGAGGGATCGGCCACGGGGCCGCGCATCGGCTGGGCCGCTCCCGCCATGCTCGCCCCCGCCGTGCTGTTCCTGCTGGTCTGCTTCGTCGTGCCGGTCGGCTATGTACTGGTCCTCAGCGTGACCGATCCGACCCTGTCGCTGGCGCACTTCCGGCGCATCTTCGCGGTCCCGGTCTATCTCAAGGTGCTGCTCCACACGTTCTCGATTTCGCTGGTGGTCACGCTGTGCTGCCTCGCGCTGGGCTACCCATTCGCCTATGCGATGGCGCGGCGCGACGACATGCTGTCGCGGATCCTGCTCGCCGTCGTGGCGATGAGCTTCTGGACCGGCTTCGTGGTGCGCACCTATGCGTGGCTGGTCATTCTCGGCAACAAGGGGGTGATGGTGGCGCTCGCGGCGCTGATCGGGCTCGGGCCGCCGCCGCAACTGCTGTTCACCTCGCTGGCCTCGATCATCGGCATGGTCCACATCCTGCTGCCGTTCATGATCATGGCGCTCTACGCGGTGATGCGCTGCATCGATGGAAGCCACCTGCGCGCCGCCGCGAGCCTCGGTGCCCGGCCGGGCCGCGCCTTTCTCGAGGTCTATCTGCCGCTGACCTTGCCCGGCGTCGTCAACGGATGCCTGCTGGTGTTCACGCTCTGCCTCGGCTTCTACGTGACGCCGATCCTGCTTGGCTCGCCCCAGGACATGATGATCTCGCAGCTGATCAGCCAGCAGATCGAGGAGATGCTGGCCTGGGGCATGGCGGCCGCGCTGGCAACCGTGCTGCTCGTCGCAACCCTTATGCTGCTCGCGGCCTTCAACCGGGTCGCCGGGCTCGACCGGCTGTGGGGATGAAATGCCGGCCGTCGTCCTTGCGGTGCTGGTGGCGGTCTTCCTGATCGCGCCGATCGTCATCATCGTGCCGATGTCGTTCTCGACCGCGATCTCCTTCGAGTTCCCGCCTCCCGGCTACGGCATCGGCTACTACCGGAAATTTCTCGCCGACCCGGACTGGCTCGAGCCGCTGCTCAACAGTTTCGTCGCGGCCGCCGGCACCACCGTGCTGAGCATGGCGCTGGTAGTCCCGGCGGCCTTCTGCTTCGTGCGCCGCCGCTTCTTCGGCCGCGGCGTCGTGAATCTTTTGATCATGCTGCCGCTGGTCGTGCCGCAAGTGGTGGCGGCGCCCGGCTATTACGGTTACCTCAGCGCCATCCGCCTGGTCGGGACGCCGCTGGGCGTCGTCATCGCCCATACGGCGCTCGCCGTTCCGGTGGTCTTCCTGGTGGTCACCGCATCGCTCAAGGGGCTCGACCCGAACCTGGAGCGCGCCGCGATGAGCTCCGGCGCCGGCCCGTGGCGGACCTTTTGGCATGTGACCATGCCGGTGCTCAGCCCCGGCCTCATGGTGGCGGCGCTGTTCGCCTTCCTGACCTCGTTCAACGAGGCGGTGATCGCGATCTTCATCGCCGGCCGCGACGGCGCCACGCTGCCGAAAAAAATGTTCGAGAGCATCAGGCTCGAATCCGACCCGGTCATCGCCGTGGTGTCGACGCTGCTCGCGGCCGCGGTGAGCATCGGCGTGCTATCCTCGTTCCTCTGGCGGAGCCCGCAACGACATGCCGCTTGAATGCTTGCTCGATCCGAAATCGATCGCGATCCTCGGCGCCTCCGACCGGCCGTCGATCGGGCGCGCGCTCGTCGAATCCCTCGACCGCATGCGGTTTGCCGGAAAAGTGTTTGCCGTCAATCCGCGCTACACCGAGGTGCTCGGGCGGCGCTGCTACCCCTCGGTCGCCGCGCTGCCGGCCGCGCCCGACGCGGTGGCGCTCTGCGTCTCCCATGCGCGCGTGCTCGACGGCCTGGAGGACGCGGCCGCCAAGGGCGCGCGCGCCGCCGTGATCTACGACGGCGGGTTTGCCGAGCGCGGGCCCGAGGGCCGGGCGCTGCAGGAGCGGGTGGTGGCGATCTGCCGGGCCGGCGGGATGGCGCTCGCCGGGCCGAACTGCATGGGCATCCTCAATCCGCTCAACAACAGCACGCTCTATCTGCACGAGGTGCGCGAGGCCGGCGCACTTGCCGGCAATGTCGGGCTGATCTCGCAGAGCGGCTCGATCTGCATCGGGATGCTCGCCGACCTCCGGCGGTTCGGCTACAGCCACGTCATCTCGTCGGGCAACGAGGCGGTCATCGGGCTCGCCGATTATCTGGACGCGCTGATCGCCGAGCCGGAAACCGAGGTCATCGCGCTGTTTGTCGAATCGGTGCGCGAGCCGGAGCGCTTCGTCGCCGCGCTCGATCGCGCGGCTTCCGCCGGCAAGCCGGTGGTCGTGCTGAAGGTCGGACGCTCGGCGCGCACCCGCAACGCCATCACGTCGCATACCGGCGGGCTCGCCGGGGAGTCGCAGGTCTTTTCCGAGGTGCTGCGCGCGCATCGCGCCATCGAGGTCGACGATCTCGACGAATTCGCCGAGGTCATCGCGGCCTGCCAGGGCACGGTCGTGCCGTCCGGCGCCCGCCTCGGCGTGGTCACCGCCTCGGGCGGACAGGCCGAGCTCATCCTCGATCTCGCCGAGGCCTGCGGGCTCGATCTGCCGCCGCTTCCCGAGGATGTCCGCGCCGAGGCCGAGCGCGTCATCGGCCCGCTGACCGGAGACGGCAACCCGCTCGACGCCTGGGGCAGCGGCAATTTTCGCGACAACTTTCCCCATGCGCTGGCGACCCTCGACGCCGATCCTGAGTGCGACGCCGTCGTGCTGTGCAGCGACGCATCCGATCACAATCCGATGGGCCGCGCCGATCGCTCGCTCGAATACGCCCAGCTGCTGGTCGACGCGGCGGCGCGCAGCCGCAAGCCGCATTTTCTGATGGGCATGCGGCCGGGGGTGATGTCGAGCGCGCAGCTGGCGCTCATGCGGCAGCACCGGATCGCGGTGATCGGTGGCATCCGTCAGGGGCTCGGCGCGATCGCCCGCCTGGCACGATGGGCCGCATCGCCGGCGGCGATCATGAACCCGCGCGAGGGCGGCGGCGAGACGCTGGCGGCACTGCTGGCGGACGGAACGCGGGCGACGATCAACGAGGCGGACGCGAAAAAAGTGCTGACGACGGCGGGCCTGCCGGTTGCCCGCGAAAGCCTTGCGCGCACTATCGAGGAGGCGGTCGAGGCCGGGGCGGCGATCGGATATCCGCTGGTGCTCAAAATCGTCTCCGACGACATCGCGCACAAGACCGAGTACGGCCTGGTGATCGCCGGCATCAACGATGCGGAGAGCCTGCGGGCAGCCTGGCGGGCGCTTGAGACGCGCGTGGCCGATCATGCGCCCAAGGCGAGCATCGCCGGCTATCTGGTGCAGGAACTGGTGCGCGACGGGATCGAGGTCTTTGCCGGGGTCACCCGCGATCGCGACTACGGCCTGATGCTGGCCTTCGGGCTCGGCGGCACCGCCATCGAGGTGATGCGGGATTTTTCCCTGCGGGCGCTGCCGCTGCGCGCGGGCGACGCCCGTGCCATGATCCGCGGCATCCGCGGCGCCGCCTTGCTCGACGGCGCGCGCACGACAAAACCTTACGACGTCGACAGCCTGGTGACGTGCATCGAGGCATTGGCGGCGTTCGCCGACGCGGAGCGCGAATGGCTCGGCGAGATCGACCTCAATCCGATCATCGTCCTTCCGGCAGGCCGCGGCTGCCGCGTCGTGGACGCTCTCATCATCCCGCGCAAGACCGTGTGAGGTACGCCCATATGAGCAGCGAGCTGGTCCTCTACGCGACCGACGGCAAGGTCGGGATCGTCACGCTCAATCGTCCGGAAAAGCTCAACGCCATCAGCCGGGATCTGCGCGCAGCGGCGGTCGCCGCATTCCAGCGCGCCGACGAGGATTCGTCCACCAGCGTGGTGCTGCTGCGCGGCAACGGCCGCAGCTTCTGCGTCGGCTACGACATCGGCGCCGGCGACGCCGAACGCGACAAGTGGCGCCACGACGCGCTGCGCTGGCATGAGCATCTCGGCAGGTCGCTTACCTTCGAGATGGCGCCCTGGGACATGCGCAAGCCGGTGATCGCCTCGGTGCAGGGCCACGTGCTCGGCGGCGGCTGCGAGCTCGCCATGCTGTGCGATCTCACCATCGCGGCGGACAATGCCCAGTTCGGCGAGCCGGAGGTGCGCTTCTCCAACTCCGGACCGGTGATCGTGATGCCGTGGATCATCGGCTTCAAGAAGGCGCGCGAGCTCATGTATTTCGGCGACATGATCGACGCCCCGACCGCGCTCGACCTCGGCATGATCAACCGCATCGTGCCGTTGGCCGAGCTGGAGCAGGCTTCGCTCAAATACGCGTACCGCCTGGCGCTGATCTCGCCCGAGGCGCTGGTCGCGACCAAACTCTCGATCAATCGCGGCGCCGACGCGGCGGGATTCCGCAATGCGCTCCGTGCGGGCCTCGACATCGTGGCGCCGCTCTATGCGGCAAAGACCGAAGCCGGCGAGCAGTTTCACGAGATCACGACGCGGGAAGGATTGGCCGCGGCGCTGAAATGGCGAAGGGACCAGTTCAAGGAGTGAATTTGCCAGATCCCTACCTGACGCTTGCCCGCGTAGTGAAATCCTATGACAGCGCCGTCAACGCGGTCGACGACGTGTCGCTTGCGATCGCGCGCGGCGAGTTCGTCACCCTGCTCGGGCCCAGCGGATCGGGCAAGACCACCACGCTCATCCTGATCGCCGGATTCGAGACGCCAACCAGCGGCTCGATCATGCTGGCCGGGCACGATCTCGTTCGCCTGAAACCCTGGCAGCGCAACATCGGGATGGTTTTTCAGAACTACGCGCTGTTTCCCCACATGACGGTGGAGAAAAACGTAGCCTTTCCGTTGCGGATGCGCCGCGTCGGCCGCGACGAGGTGCGCCGGCGCGTGGCCGAGCTCTTGGAGATGGTGGGGCTCGCGGCGTTTTCCCGGCGGCGCCCGCGCGAGCTCTCCGGCGGCCAGCAGCAGCGGGTGGCGCTCGCCCGCGGCCTCGTGTTCCGCCCCGATGTGCTCCTCCTCGACGAGCCTCTAGGCGCGCTCGACAAGAATCTGCGCGAGCAGATGCAGGTGGAGATCCGAAAAATCCACCGCGAGGTCGGCATCACGATGATCTCGGTGACCCACGACCAGTCCGAGGCGATGACCATGTCCGACCGCGTCGCCGTGTTCAATCATGGCCGCGTCGAGCAGATCGCCTCGCCGCTCGACCTGTATCACCGGCCGGCGACACGCTTTGTCGGCGAGTTCGTCGGGGAAAGCAATTTTCTCGCCGCGACGGTGACGGCGGGCGCACCGCTCCGCGCGCGGATCGAGGGTCTCGGCGAGGTCCGCCTCGACACGCCGACCGTGTTGGCGCCGGGCACGCCGCTCGACTTGCTGCTGCGCCCGGAGCGCATCAAGGTCGGCCAGGAGGCGGCCGCCTGCGAGGCGAGCACCGCGATGACGGTGGAGACCATCATCAACTACGGCGGCAGCATCCTGTGCATCGGCCGGGTCCTTGGGCTGCCGTTCCGTGTGCGCTTTTCCGGCGAACTGCCGGCGACTGTCCGCGAGGGCGCCGAGATCCGCATCGGCTGGCGGACGGGCGACATGCACGCCATGCGGGCGGCCGCAGGCCCTGCGGCGGGGCCGGCAAATTCCGACGCATAGATAGCCGACGATCGAAACTTGATTTTCGGCGCGGCAGGCCCGCTGCCGGGCACCGCTTTATTTCCAGGCAAGACCCAGGAGGCTGATGGCGCGCAATTTCCACTCGGTACCGTCACGCACCATCTGGGCGGCGAACGCCTGCCACAGCTGGTTTCCGTGGGTCGCCTCGCCCTCGATCACGATCGTGCCCGCGGCGGGGCCGATGCTCGAGCGATAGCCGGTCCAGCGCAGGTCGGTTACCTGGCCGTAGAACGTGCGCCGCACGGCGGCGGCGGTCGCCTCCCGGTCCCCGACCGGCAGATTGAGCGCCCGCGCCGCTTTCTCGAGCTCTCCCGCATTGATGGCGGCGAGAACCGCCTCGGGATGGTTGGGACCGAGCACCACGACCGCTTTCGCGAACGACCGTTCCGCTTCGTCCCGGCGGCCGAGCTTGCGGTAGAGCCTGGCGAGCTCGTGGAGACTTTGGCCCACATCCGGATGGTCGGGCCCCAGCGCCTTCTCCCGGATGTCGAGACAACGGGCACGCCAAGGCTCGGCGTCCGAATATCGGCCCTGGCTTTCATACAATACGGCAAGGTCGCCAAGACTTTCGCACAGCCCGGGCCGATCGGGCCCGAGTGCATTCTCCCGGGCCGCGAGCGAGGCTTTCAGCAGTTGCTCGGCATCGGCATAACGCCGTTGGATGCGGTAGAGCCTGGCGAGAATGTCGCGGCTGATGGCCACGTCCAGATGATCGGGCCCGAGCGCTTTCTCCCTGATCGTCAGGGCGCGGCGGTACAGCGGCTCCGCCTGATCGTGCTTGCCCTGATATTGGTACAGCCAGGCGAGCTTGCTCAGCGGCTGGACGACGTTCGGGTGATCGGCGCCGGACTGGCGCTCGGCGAGCGCCACGGCGCGCAGGGCAACCTCGGTCGCATCCGCGTACTTGGCCGCCCGGACCAATTGATCGACCTGCCGGTCGAGCGCGGCGGGATCGTCGCCCGCCTGCGCATGCGCCGACGTGGCGGCCAGCAGGACAGCCAATAACGGGAGCCAGAACCTCGCGCCTGTGGATCGCTTGATCATTTGGTTCTCCCGGTCAAATGGAAATCGAGGTGCTGAAATCGCGGCGGCAGAGCCTTATGGAACCTACTCGGGCATGCCCGCCTTGCGCAAACCCTCCTTGAGACGCTCCAGCTGCTGCCGGTAGCCGGGGCTGGTCAACGCCAGCGGAACCGGCGAACGGCTCCGGAAGGTCGAGATCCGCGTGCCCGGGCGGACTTGGTCGTAACGGGCGAGCGCCTCGCGTGCCTCGCCGGGGCGACCGATGAGCGCATAGGCGGCGGCGAGGAAGGCCCGCGAGTCGAGACTTCTCGGATTGGCCTGCAGGGCGGCTGTGAGCGACCGGATCGCCTCCTCCTCGCGCCCGAGCAGAATGAGCGCGTGGCCGCGACCGTCCAGCCAGGTCCACCGCCCGGGGTCGCGCGGTCCCAGCCGATCGGCCTTGGCAAACCAGTCGAGGGCTTCCTGCGGGCGGCCGCGGTAGAGCGTCGACAGGCCGATCTCCTTGTAGGCCCACGGCTCGCCGGGATTCTCCACGATCACCGCCTCCGCCGTCGCGATGGCGTCGTCGAACCGGCCCTGCGCCCGCAGCAGCGCGCTCCTCGCCTTCAAGGCCATCAGGTGACGCGGCTCGACAGCGAGCGCGCGATCGATGAGCGAGTTCGCCCGGCGCAGCCGCTCCTCGCCTCCGATCTCGTAATAGCCGTTGAGGAACTCGAAGACGAGCGTCGACGCGACGCCCGCGAGGCCGTGCACATTGTCGGGCTCGACGGCCAGCACCTGCTCGAACAGGCCGCGCGCCTCGACCATCGTCGACGGCGACGACGGCCGGTTGAGGATCGCCCTGCCGCGCATCACGAGGTCGATGGCCTCGGCGCTGCTCGGCCGTTCGCGCTCGCTGCGCCGCGCCTCGATGTCGATGACCTTCAGCCCGATCGCGCGCACGAGGCGGCCGACGATCTCGTCCTGCACTTGCAGGATGCTCCTGCGCTCGGCGTCGAAGCGCTCGGCCCACAGCTGGCTGTCCTCGGTCGTGTCGACCAGATGGGTGTTGATGCGCACCCGCTCGCCGTCGAGGAGGACGCTGCCGCCGAGCAGGTAACGGACGTCGAGCTCGCGGCCGATCTGCCGCGCGTCCACGACCCGGCCCTTGTAGGTGAAGGCGGTGCCGCGCGAGACGACGAAACTGCCGGGCAGCGCGCGCGAGACATCGCTGGTGAGGCTGTCGGTGATGCCGTCGGCCAGGTAGTCCTGGCGGGCGTCGCCGCCGAGATTGACGAACGGCAGCACCGCGATCGACAGGACCGGCGGCTTTGCCCGCTCCACCGTCGATCCGGCCGCGACCTCGCCGGACGGCGCCGAAGGATGGCGCGACGCCACCCACCACGAGGCAGCGACGAGCGGGATGGCCAAGCCGATCGCCACTGTTCCAAACAGCAGATATCGCCGGGCGCGCCGCAACGGTCGCCCGGCAACGGAGCCGGCGGGCGCCAGCCCTTTCCTGCCGCCGGGATGCGCTGCGCCGCTGGTTGGCGCCGGAAGCGAGGCGTCATCGGACAACGGCGCGGAGCGAATGGCAATCGCCTCCGGCCGTGCGCAAAAAACCCGCACCGGATGCGCGATGTTCTTGAGCACTCGCTCGCCCATGTCCTCGAACGCGATGTCGAGCTTGCCCCGCACGTCCTCCTGGACGCGGCCGGACACGCAGAGCCCGCCGGGCTCGGCGAGCGTCTCCAGGCGTGCCGCCACGTTCACGCCCTCGCCCCAGATGTCGCCGCGATCGATGATCACGTCGCCGACGTTGAGACCGATACGAAACTCGATCCGCCGGTCGGAGGAAACCTTGGCGTTGCGCCCGGCCATGCCGCGCTGCAGGGCGACCGCACAGCGCGCGGCATTCACCACGCTGGCAAACTCCGCCAGGATTCCGTCGCCGGTGATCCTGATGATCCGTCCGTGGTGCTCCTGGATTGCCGGCGCGATCAACTCGTCCCAGTGCGCCCGCCATCGGGTCAACGTCCCCTGCTCGTCGGCGCCGACCAGGCGGCTGTAGCCGGCGACGTCGGCGGCGAGGATCGCCATCAGCCGCCGCTCCGTCGGTCCGGACGTGGCGTTCTCTCCGTGGCCGGGCCGGCCCGGGTTCGACGCAATACTGTCTGCCCTCATTCGATCAGCTCCTCCATGCGGACCACGGCTCCGCACGTCCGTGAGCGCCACCACCGTCGTCCTGTCATGGCGACTGCGCCGCGACGGCGCAGATGCAACTGGTGCCAAGTCCTGGGATGCCGGCATCTTGAGAGTCACCTGCGTTCGTCGTTCCGACACCATCCTCGGTGCGGCCGGAACCCCGGAATGAAGAATTGGATCGCTGTCGTGCAGCTGGCGTCAGCCGATCACGAGCATGCAGCGGGGCGCAGCAATAGTGCGCTCCGGCAGCAGACTATGTGAGCCAGATCACACAAACCGCGGCGGGGTCTTCGCCTGTTGCCTGCAGCCTGACGGCAGGAGGGTCGATCACACAAACGTGCGCGCCGCCGCATCTTCATGATCACGCGGACCTTCATCTATCTCGTCGACGGCGAGCACTTGGTTCGCGAGCGCGCCGGCCGAGCGGCTATCCGCGAACCGGATCACCGAGGTGCAGACCGTGATCGATCCGACGAAAGCGAAGTCCTGACATCGAGCGGCCCCGCGCCGGATGGTCCGGTCGGCGGCGCCTCGTGGACGAGCATTCGTGCAGGCAGAAAAGTCAATTCGACAAATCGGACTGGTCTCCGCACCCGTTCGTGGCACCGGCGGGACGCAGCAGTGCGGTGCTCGAGGTGACGGTCGTGCTGATGGACGTCGCGTTCCTCGGGGGCCTGTTCAAGCGCCATGCCGGCGTGACGGCAAAGGCGCCAGCGCCCGGGCCATGCAGACCTGGAGCCGCGAACCGTTGGCTGATACAACGGTTCCTCATGGCGGATGCCCGCTCCCAACGCCGCATCGGCATGGCCCTGGTGGCGGCCGCCGCCGTGGCCTGGAGCACGGCGCCGTTCTTCACCCGGCTCGTTGCCTTCAACTCGTGGACGATATTGTTCTGGCGCGGGTTGTTCGGCGGTGCCGCCATCGCGGCCTTCCTGGTTCTGACCCAGGGTCGCGCCGGGCTGCGGGATCTTGCCAGGTTGGGAAGGAGCGGCTGGCTCGTCGCCTCCCTGTCGACCCTGGGCATGGTGACGTACATCCCCGCGCTGCAGCTCACCAGCGTGGCGAATGTCGCTGTCATCATGGCGGCGGGGCCGTTCGTCGCCGCGGCGATGGCGTGGATCTGGCTCCGCGAGACGGCGCGGCTGCGGACCATGCTGTTGAGCGCGGCGGCGCTGTGCGGTGTCGCCATCATCGTCGGCGGTGCGCACGCGGTCTCCGATATTCGCGGGATCGGCCTGACCTGCCTGATGACTGTCGCCATCGCGGCGATGACGGTCGTCGTCCGCCAGCACAAGCAGACGCCGATGGTTGCTGCGGCCGCCGCGTCGAACTTCCTGGGAGCCGTGGTCAGCATTCCGTTCGCGCGGGACATCGTCAGCGTGACCGGAACGGACGTCATCCTCCTGGCGTCGTTCGGGGTCCTTCAGGTGGGGATGGGCCTCACCCTGTTCGTGCTCGGCTCCCGTCTGTTGCCGTCCGGACAAGCCACCCTGATCGCGACCCTGGAGACGCCGCTGATGCCGTTCTGGGTGTGGCTGGCGTTCGGAGAGATTCCCGCTCCCCGCGCGCTTGTCGGGGGCGCCCTGGTGATGGCGGCGGTCGTCGCCGAGATCATCGGCGATGCCCACGGGCAGAACCGTAGGGTGGGCGAATCGCCCGGCACGGCCGGCGAGATTTGTTGATGCATGGCCGGCGATTTGCCCACGCGGTCCGACGGCGGCCCGACCGCGTGGGCAAAATCGTACGCGGGGTTCTGCCGAGCGGCAGCGCCGCAGCATCGATTTTGCCCCACCCTACGGGTTCATCGCCTGGCCGAGCCGCTCGAGGCGCACGAGCTCGCGCTGCATGCCGAGCTCGCCGGCATCGCTGAGCGCTGAGGCGATCAGCGCGGCGGCACGGGCGGCGTCGCCTGCGGCGTTGCGCTCGATGAGCATGGCGGCAAAGGCGCGGCGCGTGCGCACCAGATAGGAGCGCGCGCCGATGCGCTCGTTCATCTCGGCGGCCTGGCTGAAATAATTCTCCGCCTCCGCGAAGCGCTTCAGGCAGGCGGCGAGCAGGCCGCACGGATAGGCGAGCGACCCGTAGCAGACGATGCCGATGCTGGTGACGCCGACCTGGCCGGCGACCGCCTGGAGCTGCGGATAGAATTGCCGCGGCGATCGCCTGGTCGCCGAGATCGCTGCAGACGCTTGCGAGGCTCATGATCGAGGACGGCCAGGTCCAGTCGCGCGCGATGCCGAAATCCGGTCGTGCGAGCGACGCCGATCTGGGCGCGCGCCGCGTCGAGCTCATCGGTCTCGCAATAGAGGCCGGCGAGCGCCACCCGCCACACCGACATGTGCGGCTGCGCCTCGACGAACTGGCGCAGCGGGCCGAGCAGCTCGCCGTAGCGGCCCTGGTCGCGGCGGATGACGAAGAGCTGGCCGAGATACATCAGCTGGGCGTCGGGCTGCCCGCCGGCATTGCCGAGGCGAACGCCGCCTGCACCGCCTGCTCGGCGTCGGGCGCGCCGTGCATCACCATGAGCATGGCGCGTGCGATGGCGGTCGCCCAGCTGAAGTAGTTCTGGCGCAGCTTGAGGGTGAGCTCCTCGAGCCGGTCGAGCATTTGCTCCGCGCCGGCGATGTCGCCCGATTCGAGCAGCGCGCCGAAGCGGTGGTAGGCCGCGTACCATGCGAGTCTCGATGCTGCCGAGCGCTCGGCGAGCGCCGCCATCTCGGCGGTGAGCGCGAGCCGCTCGGCGAGCGTGGACGGAACGTTGATGGCGACCGCATAGGCGTAGAGCGCGAAGGCCAGCACCTGCTGGTCGCCGAGCGCCGCGCGATCGCCACCGCCTCGCGCGAGAGCGCGTGCCGCCGCTCGCGCTCGCGGCGTGTAGATGAGCTCCGCCGCCAGCTGGCCGAGCAGCTGCGCCCGCAGCAGTGTCGTCGTCCTCGTCGCCGAGCGCGGCGATCGCCTCCTCGTAGAGCGCGATCAGCGCCTCGTCGACGACGTTGGCGTTCGCCACCACCCCGCCGGGGCGGGCGCTCGCCAGCGCCGCCAGGGCGAGCCGCTCGCGGTCGCCGAGCGCGCGGGCCAGCTCGACCGCCTCGGCCACCGTCTCGCGATAGCGCGGCGTCGCCGGCGCGGCGCTGCGCATCCGCCAGCGCGAGCAGCAGGTCGCAGCGCAGCAGCTCGCCGTCGCGGTCGCGCGGCTCGAGCACGCCGAGCGCCCGCTCGTAGTGTGCCGCCGCCTCCTCGAAGGCGAGGCCGGCGAGCGCCCGCTCGCCCGCCTGGCGCGCGTAGCCGATCGCCTTGGCGGCGTCGCCGACGTGGTCGCCGCCAGCCAGTGATGCGCCAGCTCGTCGATGCGTGCGTCCGGGTCGGCGCCGGTCAGCCGCTCGAGCGCTTCGCCGACCGTCGGTGCAGCCGCGCGCGGCGCGCCGCGCTGAGCTCCTCGTAGAGCGTGGCGCGGATCAGCGCGTGGGTGAAACGCAAAGCGCTCGACGTCGCCGCGCACCTCGGCGACCAGCGCCGCCGCCGTCGCCTCGTCGAGCGCGTCGAGGACCGCGTCCTCCGGCATCCTCGGCGATCTCCGCCAGCAGCGCCAGGTCGAACTGCGCGGCCGATCACCGCCGCGAGGCTCAGCACCTTGTTGGTCGCTCTCCGAGAGCCGCCCCAGCCGCCGCCCGATCGCCTCCTTCACGCCCTCGGGAATGCCGAGGCTGCCGATGTCGCCGCGGTAGCGTCCAGCGGTCGCCCTCCCGGAAGACCGCGCCCGACTCGGTCAGGTTGCGCAGGATCTCGCCGATGAAGAGCGGGCTGCCCTCGGTCTCCCGGCGGATGGCGCGCGCCAGCGCGAGCTCCGCGTGCGTCGAGGTCGTGGCCGGCCGCGGCCGTCACGAGGGCGATCACGCCGCCTCGTCGAGGCCGTGCAGCGCGAGGCGCTCGACGCCCGGCCTCCCGGCGGAGGTCGGCCAGCACCGCGGTGAGCGGGTGGGTGCGCGACAGATCCGGTGTCGCGATAGGTGCCGATGACGAGGAGCCGCATCGGCATCGCCGAGCGCACGAGGTGCTTGAGCAGCAGCAGCTCCGGCGCGCCCGCCCAGTGCAGGTCGTCGAGGACGAGCACGACCGGGCTCTGCTGCGAGGCGGCGGCGAGGAGGCCGGCGACCGCCTCGAACAGCAGGTAGCGCTCGGTCTCGGCCTCGGCGACCTGCGGCGGCGGGAGGTCGGGCACGCGCTGCGCCGAGCTCGGGCACGAGGCGCAGCAGCTCGCCCTGGTGCTCGCGCACGTGGCGGCGAGCACCTCGTCGGGCGCGTGCGCGACGTAGTGCCGGAGCGCCTCGACGAAGGGCTGGTAGGGCAGGCCCGACGTCCTCGTCGCAGGAGCCGAACAGCACGACGGCGCCCTCGCGATGGCCGACCGCGCCGCCTCGGTGGCGAGCCGCGTCTTGCCGATCCCCGGCTCGCCAGCGAGCAGCACCACCTGGCGCTGGCCCTCCTTGGCCTTGGCCCAGCGGCGGGCGATCGCCGCCTGCTCGGCGACGCGGCCGAAGAGCCCGAAGGTGGCGGACCGCCAGGATCTTCGGCGGCAGCGGGATGCTGCCGTCGGGCGCCGGGCGCGGCTCCCACGCGACGGTCGATGCCGAGACCGGCTCGGGAAGACCCTTGAGGGTGAACTCGCTCGAGGCGCCGAACTTGTAGCCGAGCCCGCGGACCAGGGCACGGACGAGATCCGCCACGAGAATCTGCTCCGGCTCGGCGACCGCGCACAACCGGGCGGCCTCCACGACGCAGATGCCGAAAATGTCGTTGCCGTCGCGGTTGGTCTGGCCGCACGAGGCGCCGATGCGGATCTTCGGGTCACCGCCATTGCGCCGCGCCGCGAGGTCGGTCACCTGCTGCATCCGGATCATGCAGGAGACGGCGTCGTCGGCACTGCCGAACGCGAACACCAGGCCGTCCCCGGTGCTCTTGATCTCGTCCCCCCGGAGGTCGGAAGCGGCTGCCCGCAGCGCGTCGAAATGCGCGCGCCGCAGCACCTCATAGGCCTCGTGCCCGAGCCGGCTGGCGAGCGGCGTCGATCCGACCAGGTCGGTGAACACGACAGTGACGGTCTCGGTGCGAAGAATCATCGTTTCCGTGGGTTCAGGGTGGGGCCCCGGTGCTTGTGGTCATGATGGAACGCGGGCTGCGCCGGCCGGGTTGCGGCCGCAGTGCCCGCCGAATGGAGTTTTGTTATCGCCGGTAGAGCTACCACAATTGCCGGGGCAACTCCTATCCGGCGAGGAGCCGCGGGCCGACCCGGTGGGAGCTAAATTCGTGTGCCTCGGGCGGACGCGCCCACGCCGGATCAAGGCCCTCGGCGCGCCGGGCCGAAAAGCTTGTCGCCGGGGTTGGCGTGGAGCAGGATCGCCCGCGGAAACCGGTTGCTCGGGTGCGTCGGTGACGGATCGCTATGGCAGGCGCGATGTCCTGATCGCGGCGGGTGCGGTCGCAGCCGCGGCGGCGATGCACGGCCGCACGGCGTCGGCTGAGGACAACAGCGGAGCACGCAGCATGGCGGGTCTCGAGTTTCGCACGGCGAGCGAGCAGGCCGTAGCCGTCGCTCAGAGAAAAGTGTCGGCCGCGGAGCTGACCGAGCTTGCGATCGCGCGCATCGACAAGTTCGACGCAAAGCTCAACGCGGTGGTGGTCAAGGACTACGACCGTGCCCGCGCGGCGGCGCGCGCCGCCGACACGGCGCTGACCCGCGGCGGGGCGAAGCCGCTGCTCGGCGTGCCGATGACCGTGAAGGAGGCTTTCAACGTCGCCGGCCTGCCGACCACCTGGGAATTCGTGGCGAGCAGATCCTTCACCCCGACCGAGGATGCGCTGGCGGTCCAGCGCCTCAAGGCGGCGGGGGCGGTGATCGTCGGAAAGACCAACGTACCGCTGCTCCTGGCGGACTGGCAGAGCTACAACGACATCTACGGCACCACCAACAATCCGTGGGACCCGGCGCGCTCGCCGGGCGGGTCGTCGGGCGGCTCGGCGGCGTCGCTCGCCGCCGGCTATGTGGCGCTCGAGCTCGGCTCCGACATCGGCGGCTCGCTCAGGGCGCCGGCGCATTTCTGCGGGGTGTTTGCCCACAAGCCGACCTACGCGCTGGCGCCGTCGCGCGGGCACGTGCCGCCGGGTCTGCCGGGGCTGCCCAACAATACCGACCTCGCGGTCATCGGCCCGATGGCGCGCAGCGCCGCCGACCTCGCGCTCGCCCTCGACGTGATCGCCGGCCCCGATGACGCCCAGGCTGTCGCCTATCGGCTGGCGCTGCCGGCACCGCGGCAGACGGAGCTGAAGAATTTCCGCGCGCTGATGATCGACACCCATCCGCTCATTCCGACCGACACGGCGACGCGGACCGCGCTCGACGCGCTCGCCGGCAATCTCGCCAAGGCCGGCGCCACGATTGAGCGGGCGAGCCCGCTCATGCCCGACCTGACCCTGATGGCTCGGACCTACACGTCGCTGCTCACCTCGATCTTCGGGGTCGACACCCCGGTCGAGACCTATGAACGGGTGCGCAGCCGTGCCGCCGCGCTTGGCCCCGACGACCAGAGCCTCGACGCGCTGCGCGCCCGCGGCTTCACGCTCAGCCATCGCGACTGGGTCAAGGCCGACCGCATGCGCACCGGGCTGGCGGCGCGCTGGCGCGAGCTTTATCGCACCTTCGACGTGGTGCTCTGCCCGGTGACGCCGACGCCGGCGTTCCCGCACGATCATTCGCCGGAGCAGCGCCAGCGACGGATCAGGATCGACGGCACAGAATATCCCTATCTCGACCAGATCGTGTGGGCGGGCATCGCGACGCTCGTCGGCCTCCCCGCCACCGCCGCCCCGATCGGCCGCTCGCCCGAAGGCCTGCCGATCGGCGTGCAGATCATCGGCCCCTATCTGGAGGACCGCACGCCGATCGCCTTCGCGATGGCGATGGAGCGGGAGTTCGGCGGTTTCGTCGCGCCGCCCGGGTTTTGAGGGGGCGGAGGCGCCGGCCGATGTTTGTTTGAAGGCGGCATGTCTAGTGCCGGCAGGTGGACCATCAATTGGTCAATCCAACTTGTCGGGATCGACCCAGAATTCGTCCTTGGGGTTAACCTCGACCTCGGGCAGCGGCTCGAACCTGCTCTCGTCGAAGCGCGGCATGTCCGGTTCCGGCGCGCCGAGCGCCACGAGCTGCGCTTTCGCTTTTTGCAAACCCCAATGATAGGCATAAGGCGGCCCGTCGCACCACGCGGCTTGGAAAGCCTTGGTGGCGGCAGCAATAGCAGCCGGTTTGTCACACTCTGCTCGGGCGATAGCGGCCAGCACGTTATAGGCGTCGGCTTGCAGCAGCGGATAAGGACCGCGCTCGGCAGCCTCCCAGACGTCGTCGAGGCGGGCTCTGCCCTCTGGTGGATGGCCGTGCTGAAGCTTGAGCTGTGCTATCCCGATTAGAGCCGGGAGCTCAAACTCGACCAAGTTGACAGCTCGCGCGCGGGTGAGAGCGTGGTGCAAGCGCTCATCCGCATGCGCGACGCCGCCGATGTCAAGCGCAACCCGACCTTGTAGCACTGCGGCCCTGATTAAATCCCGCTCCAGCCTCTCGTATGCCGCTAGCTCCCATGCCCGCTGTGCCAAAGAGCTGGCTTTGGCGAACTCACCCAGCCAGAATGACCGTTCCGCAAGGATAGCAGTTAAGTAGCCTTCCCACTGACGAGAACCATGCGTTGAGAAGATATGCAAACTCCTTCTCAATACAATATGACCAATAGCGTCATTTCGAGTTATACTGAGTAAATAGCGAAGAAGTAGCAGATTTATGCCTTCTTGAAACCTGTTTTTAAGCTCTCGATTCAAAGCTACCGCTTGTCGCAAATTGCCAATTGCCTCGCGTAAGCGGCCAATTTCGTAAAGTCCTTCGGCAAGATTGGAAAGAAGGACTTGCCGCTCGCTGGCATCGTCTGCGAGCATTTCGACTGCCCGCTGGTAGAATTGCACTGCTCGGGCAGGCTGGCCGCAACAATCGTAACTAAGTGCCAGCGCATTGAGCGCGGTGCTCTGCTTACGTTCGCCCTTTAGAGCAGGTAAGCCATCTGTGCCGAGAGGAAATAGCGCTTCCAACCAAACAATGCGCTCCCGATACGCGGCAAGGCGATAGAGCGTTGCGCGGTCCAGCCGGTCCCTGAACAGGACGAATGCGTCATCATACCGCCCCAAGCCCACGAGCGTGTAATAACACTCGATCGCCGGTGTGAGATCCGTGAGAGTCTCGACGTTTGGCCATTCAGGAGTTGCCATGGGCGCGAAATGAGCCTCAAGGGCGGTGTAAACGGCATGCTGGTCCTTGGCACTCGTAACTTGCCACACCACGCCGCGCACGATGGGGTGGGCGTCATAGCGGTTGGCTCCGCGGTCCCAGCCGATCAACCCGCGATCCTCCAGCTCCGTCAGCGTCCGGTCGAGCTCACCAGCCGAGGCGCAGGCATTGCCCGCCCCGACCAGCAATGCCTCCAAGGTCGCGTAGCTCGCGGGCGTGCGGAAGCCGACCAGCGTCCGCAGCACCTTGCGGATCGCCATCGAAAGACCCTGCAAGGCAAATTCGAGAATGTGCGTACGCGACTGAACGAGGGGCAAGGAAGTCGGGTCGAACCGTGGATGATCCGCCCGCCACTGAGCGAAGTTGCTGGGAGCCTTGCGATAGTTGGCGACCTCGCTCGCCAGGGCCTGCAACAACAGGGGATGACCCTCGACGCTGCGGAAGATGGGCCGCAGTTCCGCGCGCGATCCCGCGACCTTCAGCGCGCGCCAAAGCTCGAGCGCATCATCCTCGCCGTAATCCCCTGAGAAACCAGACAAAGCATCCCCGGCGAGGTCCACCGGTTGGCATTTGCAGCTCGCTCGGATAGAGCCTTGTGGTGATCAGGATGCGGGATCTTGCGGCCTGTGCGACCTTCTGCAGGAAGGTGCCGGCGCGCGGATCGATCGTTTGGCGCAGGCGATGCTGGCCGACGAAGGACTGTGCCGCCGAGGATCGCAGGCCAACGGCGCCGACCACCCAATTTGCGGTCTGTCGGTCGTAGTCGTCGTCGGCGAGGTTGCTGGCGTCCATGCGGTGGTAGGCGATCTGGATGCGCTCCAGCCCATCGAGGACCAGGAGATGCGGCGCCTCGTCGAGATGCCGCAGCAATTGCGCCTCCCGTTCCGCCCAGGGCAGCGCGTGTACCGCGTCCTCGCTCTCGCCGCTGACGTAGCAGAGCGCGCGATTGAGGAAATTCTCGAAGGTCGCATCGCTCTCGTAAAAGCTCCACCACAGGCGGCCGGCGAGCGGCTTCATCTCGTTGGGGGCGATCTCCTTGAACCATTTCCAGGCGAGCGCGCTCTTGCCCATGCCGCCGATCGCGACGAGGCAGAACAGTCGTGCGCCGAATGCCAGGGAAGCCGGGTTGGCGACCCAGTCGGACAGCGCGTTGAGTTCTGCCTGGCGGCCGACGAGGTCGTGGAGCTGCAGCAGCGTATACGGGTGGGCGATGTAGGGCTCGGGCGGCGCCGGGATCGAGGTCTTGCGGTGGAGCTTGGCCACCATGCTCGCAGTCGCGTCGCCCGATTCGGCCGCGTCGAGCTGCTTGGCCAGTATGGTCAGTGCCTCGACGACATGCGCCCTCAGCTCATCCGGCGACCTGAAGAACGCAGCGACGCGCGCTTGGCCGATCCGGTCCTTCAGGGCCTGCAGCTTGATCGCGCCCGGCCCGGTCTCGAAATCCTTCCCGGTGACCGGATGGCTCTCGTCGATGAAGAAGATGAGCCGCGGTTTCTTCAACTGGACCGCCCGGTCGTACTCCATCTCGGTGATCGAGATGTCGTGGCCTTCCGGCACATGCCCGTACCGATACGCCAGGACGCCGACATAGACGTCGGCCTCCTCGACCATGCGCAGCGACGCCGCGATGGCATCGGCGTCGAGCGCCGGCAGGTTCTCCATCATGCGCGGCTCGAATCCCGCGCGCTCGCAGCCGCGCCGGATCCTGTCGCGATGCTCCGGCAGGTCCCGCGCCGTGCTCGAGATCATCACGATCCTGCGCCGATCCATCGTGCCTCCGGGCAAGCGCGGTTGGAATTCGCGGGCGGAAGTCAGTGACAATTTATACGCGAATTATGATATTACCAAGCATGAGTTGCAGGCCCCTGCCCTGAACGTTGTCTCTTTGGATCGGGCCGGCGCGTCGACGCCATGAACATGCACGAGCCGGATGTCTTCCTTGCTTCGTCGTTCCGCGGCTTCATGGAAGTCCGACGGAAGATACGTGCCATCGACCCGACGCGCATCTGGGCTGCGGAGGCTCACGGCAAGGATCTTGCTGCCACGCCCGGAGTTCCGCCTTTTGCCATGATCGACGAGCTCATGGCCCAGGTCCGTCGCTCTCGTCTTTTCATTTGCGTTCTGGGCGGTCGCTACGGGGACGGCATTTTCGATGACACCGAGTCCGTGTCGGTTCTCGAGACAGAGATCTACCAGGCCGCCCTGTTCCACAATAACGTCCGTATTTTCGTGACGGAGCCGTTCGAGCCGGACGCCAAATTGCGCGGATTGCTGGACGTGATTCGCGCGATCCGCCCCGGCATCGTTCCCGACAAGATCCAATCCGAGGTCGCGATCCTCGACCAGATCAAGCGAGAGCTCGACGTCACGCCGTCGTCACGCCGCCCTGGGCGATACCGGTCAGAAGGCTGGTGGGCGGACTGGCAATGCGGCGTGGCCACCCGAATTGGGGACGTCGAGTTCCTCGACAAAGTGTTCCGCCCGGTCTCCGCCAAGCCGGACCGCGACCGCATCCGCGCGCTGCTGAACGAGCTCGCGAACGAAAAAAGCATCGAGCGACGACTTACCCGTACCTGGATCGCGCTGCGTGAGCTTTGCGCGGCCCCCTACGACGCGCCGGGGTTTTCCGAATACCTGCCGCTGTGGAACGAAGCGCTAGGCGTATGGTCGAGCGCTGCAGCCTGGTACGGTTTGCACGGGCATCTGTACGCCGGGCGGCTGGCCGCCGTGAACAGCCAGCTCGCGATCCGCGAGAGGATGGATTGGCGCAACGCGCCACACGACAGCGCGCATTACATCCAGGGCACCAAGGGTGCTCGCGCCAGCGAGTACTACTCGATCGCCAAGCTGCTCCCGAGCGCACGGCAACGTGAGTCGTACCTCGATCTTGCCGAGCGCGATGTAGAGGACGCGCTGCGGGCATTGCAGGACGAACCTTCCGGCTATCTCGCCATCAGGGGTCACATTCGCCTCATGCAGGGTCGGCCGGCGGAGGCGCTCGTCGATTTCGAATTGGTGCGCCGCCTGAGGCACGCCGCAGGCGACCTCAAGGGCGTCGCGGAATCCTCTGCGGACCTCGGATACGCCCATATGCGCCTGGGTAACCGGCGGCTGGCATTGGGGCTGCTTCGCGAGGGAGTTGCTGGCCTGGAAAGCGCCGGAAGTCCCACCTTCGCGATCCGCGCCCGGAAGCGCTTGGCGCTGGCACTGCTGCAATCCGGCCACCCGGTTCTTGCGGTGCGCGAACTGAGCGACGCATACGAAAGCGCAGTCAGCAATCAGGTCTTCGACCAGATCACGCCACTCATGCAAGCCGTCTACCGGGTCGCGGCAGCCACCGGAATCCGGCGCGAGGGACCTGACCGTGACGCGCGTTCCTGAGGCCTGGCGCGGGGTAGTCATGTAACCTGCTTTTGAAACCGTAGATCCTTGTTTCGCCGGAAGCGCGATCTCGAAGGAAGTCGTCGAGCCATGCTTTGCCGCTACGAGACCATCGCCCGCGACCTCGTTCACGCCGATCGAAAGGCCGTAGCCCGGCAACTCGACCGCATCCTCCCCGGCTTGTGGGACAAGGACTATCTCGGAATGCCCGGCGCGACCGGCAACCTCCTCACGGTGACCTTCGGAGATGACGGTGGCGAGGGCCATTTCTGCCGATATCTCTTTGACTACGCCAGCGACCCGGCACAGACCGGTGACAGTGCGGAAGATCCGACAGATGACAGGGTTGCGGCGGTTTGGGGAACGTCGCGCCGGGAACACTCCGCCACCCGCGACAAGCGAGGATGAAAGGATTTCTTCAGGGCAAGTGGGCCGGTGACCAGGACGACCGCGGTCATTTCTTTGCTCACACCATGGGCGGTGGCCTCGACATCAATCTCTTTCCGCAGGCAATTCGGGTCAACAGAGGCGGCCTGTGGCGTCAAATGGAGAACTACTGCTCGCGCAATCCTGGAACGTTCTGTTTCATCCGTCCTCTCTATACGGATCGAAGTTGGCGGCCGACGTCGCTCGAGTACGGCATCTTCAAAACGGAAACCGGACGAGCACCCGAATTCTGGGGTAACACGTTCGCGAACTGAACGTTCTAAAGCCGCCGGAGGACTGGGTCGGCCGCTTGCCGGGGGAAGATCTCGTGGGGGTGTCGGCTGGGCAGCGGTCGAACGCCACGACAAGGCTTGACTGCCCCCTGCCATGCGCCGTTAGCTTCATCCGAGGGGGAGGTTTTCGATGCAGCAGGCGCGATCGACGCTCGTCCTGGCGGTTCTGGTGCTGCTCGCCGCCGGGCCCGCCGCGGCGCAAAGGCCGGCGGGCCGGACGGTGGTCGTCAATACCGAGGCCGGGGGGATCACCACGACGATTTTGGCGGTCGACCGGGCGCGGCGGACGGTGACGCTGACCGGACCGCGCGGCAACCGGGTGACGCTGCCGGTCGGGCCCGAGGTCGCGAACTTCGATCGGGTCCGCGCCGACGACGCCGTCGCGGTGAGCTTCGTGTTCCGGCAGGTCATCACCGTGGTGCCAGGCAACGCCCCGCCGCCACGGCCGGGCTCGTTCGACGGCGACACCGCCGAATTTCCCAGCAGGGTCGTGACCGTCGACTACCGGCGCCGGGCGCTCAGGCTGCAGGGCCCGGGCGGCGGGAGCTTTCGCGTCGCCATCGCTCCCGAGACGAGGAACCTCGAGGTGCTGCACAAGGGCGACCGGGTGATCTACCAGGAGACCACGGTCCTGACCGCGTTCGCCGGCGGGCCGATGCCGGGGGAGGCCAAGGTCGGGTTGCTGCAATGCGAGCTGTCGCCCAGCATCGGCCTGATCCTGGGCTCGCACCAGAACCTGGCGTGCCGCTTCATGCCCGACAACGGGGGCGCGGCCGAGCGCTACACCGGCGCGATCGACCGCATCGGCCTCGACATCGGCATCACCGCCGGCGGCCAACTCGCCTGGGCGGTGTATTCGCCCACCACCGGCCTTGCCGCCGGCGCGCTCGCCGGCACCTATGTGGGGGCGAGCGGCGACATCACGGTCGGGATCGGGATCGGAGCCAAGATGCTGGTCGGCGGATCGGATCGCACCACCGCCCTGCAGCCGCTGTCGCTCGAGGGACGGTTCGGCGCCAACCTGGCGCTCGGCGTCGCCAGCCTGTCGCTGCAGGCGGCGCGGTAGCCAGGAATCAGTGGTCAGTAATCAGCAGTCAGATGAGTAGCTGCAGCTCTGATTACTGATTACTGACCACTGATTCCTGGAAAGGTCGCACGTGGAAAAGATCTTCGGCAAGCATTCGGTGCGCGCGATCTTTCTCAAGCGTCCGGAGGACATAAGGCGGCTGATCCTGGCCGACAAGGAGGACTATCACCAGGAGTTCATCGCCAAGGCCCATCAGCTCGGCATCAAGCCCGAGTTCATGAAGTGGGGCGATTTCCTGCGGATCGGCGAGTTCACCGAGGACGACAAGCATCAGGGCATCTGCGTCTTCGCCGAGGACCGGGAAATCCACGGCGAGAACGATCTCGATCTTGTGAGCGACGCGAGCACGATCCTCGTGCTGGATCAGATCTCCAATCCGCAGAACCTCGCCACCATCCTGCGCAGCGCGGCGTTCTTCGGTGCCGACGCGGTCTTCCTGCTGCGCAACCGCTCGATCGACGTGTCGCCGGCGGTGGTGCGCTTCGCCGTCGGCGGGGCGGAGTTCGTCAGGATTTTCCGCGTCACCAACCTGTCGCAGACGGTGGAGGCGCTCAAGCAGCTGGGCTTCTGGGCCTACGGGCTGGACGAGCGCGGCGACAAGACGCTCGCCGAGACCGCGTTTGCCAAGAAGACGATCCTGGTGATCGGCGCCGAGGGCCCGGGCCTGCGGCCGAAGACGCGAAAATACTGCGACGCGCTGGTCCGCATCCCTGGCGGACGCCCCGGCCTGGAGAGCCTGAACGCCGGGGTCGCGGCGGCGATCGCGCTGGCGGAGATTTTTCGCGCGCCGCGTTGAACATTTACCGGTGCTGTCGAAGCGCGGCGTCATGCGCGGGCTTGTCCCGCGCATCCACGTCTTCCTTCTAGGCCGAGACGTGGATGGCCGGGACAAGCCGGACAAGCCCCGCCATGACGAAGAAAGCGGCTTGATCCCCGTGGCGGGGCCCCAGGCATCCACGAAATGCCCGCAACCCCTCACGAGATCAAGGCGTCGGCCGAACGCTTATTTGGGGCACTGCTTGTCGAGAGGCTCGAACGCCGCGAACAGCTCCTTGCCGTCCTTGGATTCCGCGTTGACCCCTTGGAGCCCGGCCATCATCTTCTGGTATTCGGGGCCGAGCTTCTGCGCCAGCGCGCCAGCCTTCTTGTTGAGCTCCTCGGCCTTCTTGGTGTTCTTCTTCTCCTCGGCCTCGGCGATCTCATCGTCGATCTTGGTGACTTCGCAATACGCCGTGACCTTCGCCTTGTCGGCGGTGATGATCTGGACGACTTTCTGGATATCGGCCTTGGTCGTTTTCGGTCCGCTCGGCGCAGCCGGCCGCTGGCCTTGGGCCAAGGCCGGGGAAGCGGCGAGAACCGAGACGGCGACGGCGACCATCAGCTTCAGATTTATGGAAAGCTCCTCGAGTTGCGACGGATGACGGGGAAGATCTGCTTGCCACCGAAGAACGCATCGGGCCGCGCGGCGGCGCGGGCTACTCGCAAGCGGGCAGATCATTCCGACACGCAAATGACCGGCCTTTTGCCGGGGACACATACCCATTTCCCGCCATGCTGCCAAGGTGAAACTCCGGAACCGCCGGATGCGTCGGTCCCCCCACGATCGACCATCAGGCCGCCGATGCGGCGCACCATCGACACAACGCCGGCAGCCGGGTCGGCAAGGATGATGGAACCAAAGCCGCGGCGATGCATTGAACGAGCGACGCTCTCCCCGATGGCGCGAAACCGCCGACGCATCCTCGTGCGTGCCGTCAGGAGGCTTGGGGGCCGCCCGACAGTCGCGTCAATCTCATTCTCTGCCCTGCTCGCTCCGCCGGCCGGCCAGACATCTTTCCGTGCTTCGCACGGTCACCAAGGGATCTGAACGATGAACATCACCATGAAAGAAGCGCTCGCCGCGACGATCGCCGGCGCGATGGTTTTCGCGACCCCGTCGCTCGCCGCGCCAGCGCTGCATCATTCGACCGCCGTGACGGCGGCGGCGGCCAACGACGTCATCGACGTGCGCTATCGCGGCCGCGGCGGACGCGGACGCGGGTTCGTGCCGGGTGCCGCGGTGGCGATCGGCGCCCTCGGCATCATCGGGGCGGTCGCCGCCAGGGCAGCCCAGGACAACGGGGCGGCGTACTATGGCTACGAGAGCTACCCTGCCTACGGTCCCGGTTATGCGCCGGTCTACGGTTATGCGCCGGCCTACGGTCCCGGTTACGGAGCGTACCCCTATTCCGAATGCTACAGGGAGCAGAACCTGGCCGGCGCCTGCTGAGCGCCGGCGGGGAGACGACTTGAGCGGACGGGTCGGCTGATCGATCCGTCCGGGCGACCGGGTTCGCCTGTCTGTCTTGCCGTTACCTCCCGTCGATCGAAAAAGGAGCGCAAATGAGCGTCGAGCGTACGCCCTCCGGAACGGCCACGCTGACGGTCTGTCCGGATTGCGAGGGACAGATGACGCTTCAGCGCATCGACCCCCACGCCGAGTTCGCCGACAAGGGGCTGGAGACCCATACGTTCACCTGCAGCCGTTGCGGCCACTCGAAGATCTATATGATGGACCCGCGGACGCCGGACGCCGCGGCGGGCGAGCCGCCGGCATGACGCGACCGGGCTCGCGGGCGGTCAGAGGTCGCCGCGGGCGGCGCCAGTCGACTGGGCACCGCGCCCGGTGCCGGTCGATTATTGCGGAAACGTGAGGGGAATCAGCGACGTTCGCGGTGGGACAGGCCGTGCTTCTCGCGCCATTTCGGCCCGGGGCCGCGCATGTAATGCAGCTCCGGCCGGTAGGGGTGGAGCAGCTCATGCGCGAGCGTCGCGATGCGGGCGGTGAGGTGCTGCCCGGCATGGCGGGCCGCTTCGCCGATTTGCAGCAGGTCGGTGAAGACCGCTGCGCTCGTCTGTGCGATGTGGTGCACTTGCTGGCTCCGACTTCGAACGATGCGAACGAACCGAACTATAAGCCGAACGCCGGAGCCAAGCTGTAGCGCCCAGGCCACATGTGGCAGAAAATCAACTTCCGTGATAAATCGGCAACAGGTCGCTGGCGAAAGTCATCGCGGCAGCCGGGCCCCCGATGATCATCAGCTGCGGCGGCCTTCCTTCTGCTGGGTCGCGAGCCAGTCGGACAGGCTGGCGGCGCTCGCGGACGGCTTCTTGCCGGACTTTTTGGCCGGAGCGCGCTTGGCGGTGGCAGGCGGTGCGCTGGCGGCTTCCGCCGCATCGCGGGCGAGGCGGAGCGCCCTGAGGCGCGCGGTCTTCTCCTCGATCGCCCGGGCCTCGGCCTCGTACGGCAACAATGTCTTGGAGCCGCCCCGGTCTGACCTTTGATTCGATCGGTTCGCCATGGTCTTGCCCTCCTCGGCGAGCGCGCTCACCGGGCCCTACTTGCCCGCCGCGCGTCTCAGGATGTCGTTGATCCGCTCCTGCCAGCCCGGCCCGGCCTCCTGGAAATGCTCGAGCACGTCACGGTCGATGCGCAACGAGACGAGCTCCTTGGCGCCGGGCACCACGGGCTTCTTCGGCACAGGCAGCGGCTCGACCGGCCTGGTCGTCGCCGCCTTGAACGCCGCCTCGGCCGCCTGGCGCGGGTCGTTCGGTCTCCGGGTCCTGTTGTCGCGGTTCATCCTGCCTCGTATCGCGCCGTCGTCTGATGATCCTGGATAGCAATATCGGTGCGCGGAAGCCAGCACGGCCGACGGGGGAGCGGCAATTGGTACCGCTCAGCTCCAGGCGAAGACCGGCTGCTCCAGATCGGCGACGCGGATGTGCCGGCCGGCCAGGAGCTCGCGGAACTGGTAGATCACCGCGGCGGTCGGCGCGTGGATGCGGTCGCCAGACAGGTGGATGCGGATCACCTGCCGCTCGCTTTCCGGGATTTTGACGAAGTCGACCGTGGCGCGCGCGATGTCGGCGAGCGCAATGCGATGCACCGAGGCGACCTCGTCGGGGTTGGGGCGAAGCTCCGGGCCGAGCCCGGCCCACACCACCACCGGCGTGATCAGGTAGCCGGATCGGCTCGGATAGTCGTCGAGCAGGCCCAGCACGCTGTCGGCGCCGAGGCGGAGCCCGAGCTCCTCGTCGAGCTCGCGCAGCGCCGCCTCGACCAGCGTCTCGCCGGCATCGCAGCGCCCGCCGGGAAGCGCCCACTGAAAGCTGTGGGCGCGCAGGCGCGCCGCCCGGCGGGTGAGCAGGAAGCCCGCCTCGCCCGATCCGTCCGCGGTCTCGACGAGCGCTATCGCCACGGCGGCGCGCTTGAGGCCGACCGCGGCCTCGTTCCCGGGAAGGCGCGGAAACTCCGCGCAGCGGCGCGCCAGCTGGCGGCGAAATTCGTCGTCGAAGGCAAAGCTCATCGGTGGTGATTACAACACCCGGGCGGCGGAGGAAACCGAGGGGCTCACGCCAACCCGAGATCGACGATCTCCGCGGCGAGCTTGCCGTCCGCCAGGATGAGCCGGCCGACCGTCACCGGCAAGGTGAAGCGCCGCGGGCCGGCAGCGCCCGGATTGAACCGCAGCACGCCGTCTTTCGTTTCGATCATCGGGCGATGGGTATGCCCGGCGATCACCGCGCGGAACCCAGCCACTGCCGGATCGAAGTCGAGCGCAGCAAGATCGTGCAGCACGTAGAGGAGGCAAGACTCGACCTCGACGATCGCGATCTCCGGCAGCTCGTCCGCCCACGGGCCCCGGTCGACATTGCCGCGCACCGCGTGGACCGGGGCGATCTCTCCCAGTGCGTCGAGGATGTCCGGCCGGCCGACATCGCCCGCATGGATGATCGGATCGCAGCCGGCGAGCGCGGCCAGCGCCTCCGGCCGGATCAGCCCGTGGGTATCCGAGATGACGCCGATGCGGCGCATGTTCTTCGCCCTTCGTCCCGATTTCGCTTTCGCCGCACCGGCGTTACCATGCGGCAAACGGGAGGATACCGTGCCGATAACGTTGCGCCTCACCTTTCTGTTCGCGCTCGCCATCAGCGCCGCGAGCGGTGTCCGGGCGCAGCAGGACGCCACCCGTCCGATCCGGCTCGTCGTGGCGTTTCCGGCCGGCGGGCCCACCGACTTCGTCGCCCGCATCCTCGCCGACAAGGTGAAGGCGCAGACCGGGCAGGCCATGGTGATCGAGAACAAGCCGGGCGCCAATGCGGCGATCGGCGCCGCCATGGTGGCGCGCGCCGAGCCCGACGGCACCACGCTGTTCTTCACCACGTCGGGCGCACTCACCATCAACCCCAACCTGCGCCAGGACATGCCGTACGACGCGGTGCGCGATTTCGCCCCGGTCACGCTGCTGGTCAACACCTCGGAGATTCTGGTCGCCAATCCGGACGTGCCGGTGAAAAACGTCGCCGACCTGGTGGCGCTGGCCAGACAGAAGCCCAACGGCGTCGCGATGGCGTCGACCGGGGTCGGCGGGCTGCCGCACCTCGCGCTGGAGCTCCTGCAGTCGGCCGGCGGGGTAAGAATCCTGCACGTGCCCTATCGGGGCGCGGCACCGGCCATCACCGACCTGCTCGGCGGGCAGGTACAGGCGATGTTCGCCGACCTGCCGGTGGTGATGCCGAAGATTCTCTCCGGCCAGCTCCGGGCGCTCGCCGCCGCCTCGCGGCAGCGCACAGAAGTGCTGCCCGACCTGCCCACCCTCGACGAGCAGGGTTTTGCCGGGGTCTATGCGGACAACTGGTACGGCCTGCTGGCGCCGGCCGGCACGCCGGCGCCGGTGATCGCCCGGATCAACGCCATGATGGCGCAGGCGCTCGGCGATCCCGAGGTGAAGAGGCGGCTCATCGAGGCCGGCGCGGTGCCGGCGCCGGGGACACCGGAGGCGCTGGGCGAGTTGGTGAAGAGCGATCTTGCGTACTGGAAGCGGCTGATCACCGAAAAGGGGATCAGCCTCAAGGAGTAGCCGCAAACCTGGCGATCGCAGTCTCGTCCCAGGCCATGCCGTGGCCGGGACGGTCGGGGATGACCGCCCTGCCCTGAGTGATCACCAGCTTTTCCTGCAGCACCGGATCGGCCCAGTCGACCCATTCGAGATAGTGGGCGGTCGGCGCGACGCTCAGCAGATGGGCGCTGATCTCGGGAAACAGGTGGCTGGAGATCGGCATCCCGGCACCCTCGGCGATGGCCGCGGCGCGCCGCCAGGCGGTGATGCCGCCGATCTTCATCGCGTCGGGCATGGCGAGATCGCAGGCCCCGGCGACAACCGCCTTGTGCATGTCGCGGCTCGACCAGAAATTCTCGCCGATCTGCACGGGCGTCCGCAGCTCGCGGGCGATCGCGGCGCTGCCGGAAAAATCGTCGGCGCGCACCGGCTCCTCGATCCATGAGAGGCCCTCGTGGTCGAGCGCGTGACCGCGGCGCACCGCCTCGGGAACGTCGAGGCACTGGTTGTAGTCCGACATCACGACGATGTCGTCGCCGACGGCGCGGCGCACCGCGCGGGTCACCGCCACATCCTCCTCCAGGCGCGGATAGCCGAGCCGGAGCTTGATGGCGCGGAAGCCGAGCTCCAGGAGCTCGCGGGCTTCCGCCGCGGTGCGCTCGGCGCCCATCAGGCCGAGCCCGGTGCTGTTGTAGGCGGGGATCTGGTCGAGCTCTCCTCCCCACAGCCGCGCCAGCGGCAGGCCGGCGGCCTTGCCCAGCGCGTCCCAGGCCGCCATGTCGATGCCGGCGATCGCCATGGTGACGAGCCCCGATCCGCCGAGCAGCAAGAAGCGGCTTTGCAGATGCTGCTCGATGGCGGCGGGCGCCACGCATTCGCCGCGGATCAGCGACAGCATCTCATGGATCAGCGCGACCAGCGGCCTCATCGCCAGCGGATTCGGGCTGAACAGATAGGAGATGCCGGTGAGGCCTTCCTCGGTCGCAAGATCGATCAGGATGAGCGGCGCCCGGGTGATCTCGCCGCTCGCCGTCTTGAGCACGCGGCGCATCGGCACCATCACGGCGCGGGCGCGGAGATCGCGGATGCGGAGATTTTGATTGGTCATGGCGGATCTGTCCGCTCCAACGGAATGGGTCCTGGGCGGGCACGTCTCCGCCATTTCGCGCCGCGAGCTTAGGCGGTATCGTGTCGGCTCACCAGCCGGAGGATCCGATGGGCGAAAAGCTGTTGGGCATTGCAGTCCTCATCGCGGTGATCGCGTTCGTGATCTTCGCGTTCCGTCAGGGCTTCAGGGTCCCGCCGCGCCAGGGGCCGGACAACAATTTCACCGGACGCGATCTCACCGGACGCGACTGACGCGGCGGTCTACGAGGCAGTCCTGCGCCTGACCTCGGGGAGCACCTCGCGGCCGAGAAGCTCGAGGCTTTCGAGGATGGCGGCCTGGCCCATTCCGGGCCAGCTCATCCGCATGGTGAGATGGCCGATGCCGGCGCGGTGCTGGGCGACGAGCGCTTCGACCACCTGTGCCGGCGTGCCGATGCAGAACCGATCCTTTGCCAGCCGGCGCAGCTGCGCCTCGGGGGCAGCCTCCTTCTCGAAGGTGACGCCACCGAGCCCCCACGACGCATAGGCCGCGTATTTCTCCAGCAGATAGGGCGCGATGCGGCGGTAGGCCGTCTCCTCGTCGGGCGCGCAGCCGACCTCGATGAGCCGGACGAGGTGCCGGCTCGGCGGCAGGCCGGCCGCGACGCGCGCCGAGGTGAACAGCGTCATCTGCTTGGCGATCTCGTCGAGGGTCGGCACCGGGACCAGCAGCCAGCCGTCGGCGATCCTTGCCGCCCGGGCGATCGCGGCATCGACCTGGGCGCCGACCAGGATCGGCGGGCGCGGCGACTGCAGCGGACGCGGCCGGATCGTCGCGTCGGAAAACTGCCAGTGGCGGCCGTTGTGGGTCACGTGGTCCTCGGTCCACAGCCGGCGGATGATCTCGAGGCCCTCGGTGAGCCGGCTCACCCGCTGCGACAGCGGCACGCCGAAGACGGCGAACTCCTCAGGCCGGTAGCCGAGCCCGACGCCGAGCAGAAACTTTCCGCCGCTGATCACGTCGAGGAAGGCGCCGATCTCGGCAAGCTCGACCGGGTTGTGCAGCGGCAGCAGGATCAGGTTGGTGCCCAGCATCAGCCCCTCGGCCTCGGCGGCGAGGCGCTGCAGCGCCGGCAGTTGCGGGAAATAATGGAAGCCCGGGGTGACGTGATGCTCGCCGACCCACAGCGAGTCGAAACCAAGGGAGCGGATCAGCCGGGTCTGCTCGACCGCCTCGGCGAAACGCCGCGCCGGATCGTCGCTCTCGGGATGCTGCAGGTTGAGATAGATGCCGAGCTTCATGCGGGGTCTCCTGGTGCTTGTATGATGAACTATAGATGAACCGTAGGGTGGGCAAAATCGATGTACCTACGGTCCTGCTCGCGCGAGTTTACGCGTACGATTTTGCCCAGCGGTCGGACCGGCGTCGTACCGCGTGGGCAAATCGCCGGCAATGCATCAGCAAGTCTCGCCTGACGTGCCGGGCGATTTGCCCACCCTACGACCTGATGATGATCGGCTCCGGCGGGGTACGGCCGCGGATCAGGTCGGCGGCCTTGTCGGCGATCATCAGGGTCGCGGCGTTGAGGTTGGCGGAGATCATTTTCGGCATGATCGAGGCGTCGACCACGCGCAAGGCCTCGAGCCCGTGCACCTTGAGCTCGTCGTCGACCACGGCGGCGGGATCGCTCGCCGGACCCATCCGGCAGGTGCAGCCGGGATGGAACGTGGTCGTCGCCCGCTGGGTAGCGGCGGCGAGAAACTCGTCGTCGCTCCTGACCGCGGGGCCGGGCCAGTCCTCGTGGGCGTACCAGGGCGCGAGCGGCTCAGCGGCGAGCAGCTTCCGCGCCAGCTTCATGCCGGCGACGATCACGCGGCGGTCGTGCTCGGCCGCCAGATAGTTGGTCTGGATCAGCGGCGGGTCGAACGGGTCGGCCGATCGGGCGCGGACGTAGCCGCGGCTTTCCGGGCGCTGCTGCCAGGCCGCGCAGGTCATGCCGGGCTCGTCCTCGAGGCGACCCTGCACGCCCTCCATGTAGCTCGCCGGCGTGAAGGTGAGCTGCAGGTCGGAGCTTTCCGCGGTCTCGCCCGAATGCCAGAAGCAATAGACCAGCGTCGGCGACTGGGCGAGGATGCCGCGCCGGTTGACTGCCCAGTTGGCGATCTCGCCCAAGAGCCTGATGCCGCGCACCCGCTCGTTGATGGTGGAGATGTTCTTTACCCGGGCGACGGTGCGCGGGGCGTAATGGTCCTGCAAACCTTCGCCGACGCCAGCGAGCACATGGCGCACCTCGATGCCGAGCGAGGCGAGCAGCGGCGCCGGCCCGATGCCGGAGAGCTGGAGGAGCTGCGGCGAGTTGTAGGTGCCGCCGGCAAGAATCACCTCGCGCCGGGCACGCACTTCCTGCGCGGCGCCGCCGCGGCCGCCGACACTGTAGCGCACGCCGACGGCGCGCCGGCCCTCGAGCACAATCGCGGTCGCGTGCGCCTTGGTGCGCACCGTGAGGTTTTTTCTGCCGCGCGCCGGATGCAGGAAGGCGGTCGCCGCGCTCACCCGGCGCCCGCGATGGATGGTGCGCTGCGCATAGGCGACACCCTCCTGGATCGCCCCGTTGTAGTCGGGATTGCGCGGAATGCCGAGGCCGACGGCACCCTCGATGAAGGCCTCGCACAGCGGGTGATACCAGTCGATGTCGGTGACGGTGAGCGCGCCGTCGCGGCCCCGATAGGTCGCATCGCCCTCCCCGATCCTGCGCTCCAGGCGCTTGAAGTACGGCAGCACGTCGGCATAGCCCCAGCCGCGATTGCCGAGCTGCGCCCAGGTGTCGTAGTCGTGGCGCTGGCCGCGATTGTAGACGTGGCCGTTGATGGAGCTCGAGCCGCCCAGCGTCTTGCCGCGCGGCGCGTAGATGCTCCGCCCCGCCGTCCACTCTCCCGGCTCCTGGGTGTAGCACCAGTTGACGCTCTTCTTGTAGAACGTCTTGATGAAGCCGGCCGGCAGATGGATATAGGGATGGTAGTCCGCAGGTCCCGCCTCGAGCACGCAGACACTCGCGCCAGCGTCCTCGGTCAAGCGGTTGGCGAGCACCGAGCCGGCCGAGCCGGCCCCGATGATGACATAGTCGAAAGTGTCCATTTTGCGCTGTTGCTTTTGTTTGTTTGATGGCGAGCGATAGCTGTGTCGGCCGGCCCGGCCGCCTACAGAAGATCCTTCACTGCGTCGTGATACTGCTTCATCGCCTCGAGATGAGCGGCGACCGTACGCCCGGCGATGCGCTTGTGCGGTCCTCGTGCGTAAGTGCTGTTGACGGTGACGTGGGTGACGCCGACCGACTTCCAGTAGAGACATTCCTTGCGCCAGTCGTCGGGGCCGCCGTTGCCGGTCGACACCCATACTTCCAGGCCGATGGTGGAGAAGTCGCGGCCCTCCTTCTCGACATAGCCGCGCAGCGCGGCGAAGGCGGTCTCCGCCTCGGCGCCCATGGCGTGCGCCAGCATCATCCAGCCGTCGCCCATGTTGGCGATGCGCCGCAACGTCACGTCGGCGTGGCCGCCGAACCAGACGGGAACTCGCGCGGTGGGTCGGCAACGGGTTGATGCCGGCATCCTCGATCGTGTGCCATTCGCCCTTGAAGGTGACGTGCGGCTCGGCCCACAGCGCCTGCATGACGCGGACCTGCTCCTCCGAGCGGCGGCCGCGGTTGTGAAAAATTCTCGTTGAGGCCGACGAACTCGACCTCGTTCCAGCCGACGCCGATGCCGAGCCGGAAGCGCCCGCCGGACAGCACGTCGAGGCGAGGCGGCCTGCTTGGCGACGAGCACGGTCTGGCGCTGCGCCAGGATCAGGACCTGGGTCGAGAAATCGATCTTCTGCGTGCAGCCGGCAAGAAACCCGAACAGCACGAACGGGTCGTGAAAAAAATCCTTCGAGGTGTTGCGCTGGCCCCAGTCGGGCCGGCTCGCCACGTTGACGCCGAGCACGTGATCGGGCGCCGCCAGGTGCCGGTAACCCATCCCCTCGGCGGTCTGCGCGAAGTCGCGCACGGTGGCGGGGTCGCCGTGGATGTCGACCAGCGGCAGCGAGATCCCGAGCTTCATCGTCAAAACTCCTCCCTGTTGCGTCTCCCGGCGGATGATCACATCATACCGGGGGCAATGACAACGACGACGGGAGGCACGACCATGGCGACGTTCACCTGGGACCACATCCATCTGCGCAGTCCCGACCCCGAGGCGACGGCAAAATACTTCGAGGCCATGTTCGGCGCGGAAGTGCTGCGCAGCATGCAGGAGGGCAAGCCCAGGATCGATCTGAAGATCGGCGGCGCCAACGTCTTCATCGCTCCGGTTGCGCCCGACAGCGGCGTCAACCCGCCGCCGGTCACGCCCTACCAGGGGCTCGATCATTTCGGCCTGTCGGTGAAGGGCATCGACGCGATCTGCGCCGACCTCAAGGCCAAGGGCGCGGTGTTCACCATGGAGCCCACCACGATCCGCCCGGGCGTGCGCATCGCCTTCATCCGCGGTCCGCAGGGCGTGTCGATCGAGCTGCTCGACCGCAATATCGCCTGAGGCCCGGCATGGGCGGTCTGCTGGCGGGCCGGATCGCGCTGATCACCGGGGCGGGCTCGGGCATCGGCGAGGGCATCGCGCCCGGCATGATCGCGACGCCGCTCAACGCCAGGGAGCGGCAGAACCCGGACTACGGGCATTGCGCCTGACTGGCCTTGCGCAGTTCACCGCCTCGCGCGCAATGCCCACGCGGATTTTGCGCTCTACCGCGTGGGCAAAATCGCCAGCGAAGCTTTGCCCAAACTTGTTCGCCCGAGCAGGCGATTTTGCCCACCCTGTACGCGGCTCATCGCGCGTTCATTTGATCGGGAATTGCTGCTAACTAACGGATGTTGCCGTTGCATGACGTCCCTGCAGCAGATCGACGCGTGCGCCACCGCGCTCAGCCGCCCGCGGGCGCGGGGCCGAGCTGGCGAAGCGCCTCGCGCACCGCCTCGGCGTCGATCTGGTGGCCGAGAGACGCCAGCAGCGCGCCGAGCTCCTCGCGGCTGCCCATCACCACGGCCGCGATCGCCCGGGCGTGGTCGGCGTCGGGACGGAAATTCGCGTCCGCCGCCCCGATCCGCGTGCGCGACAGCGCCACCTGCGCCTGGACCAGCACGACTGCGATGTTGCGGATGGTGGCATTGGCCCAGCTGCGTGCCCTGATGGCGGGCACCGATTCGCCGCGCCCGGCGTCGAGCGCGATGGCGACGATCACGGCGTCGTCACCGCCGAACAGTTTTGCCCGCTCGACGCGGCCGAGCAGGGCTACCGCCGGGGCCTCGTCGCCCTCCTGCCCGGTCCAGGTTGCGACATCGCTGTCGAGGTGGCGGCCGGTGGGAAACCGGCGCACCCACGGACCGGCGGCGAGCACGAAATCCTTGACCACCCGCAGCACCTCGGCGTCGAGCGGATCCTCGGTGCCGCCGGCCTTCCAGCGGACATCCTCGCTCTGCTCCAGGTAGGCGCGCAGCGACACCGTGAGGCTCCACAGCGACCCGATCCGGGCGGCGGCATCCGCGGCAGGCTGCTCGAGCAGGGTGCCGATCAGGTCGATCGCGCGGGCGAGCCCGGCCCAGCGCCCGCGCCGCGAGAGCTGTGCCGCGCAGGCGTCGAGCGCGACGCTGCGCGAGCCGATCTGCGCATAGACGTGGCGGATCAGCGGATCGGCGGCGATCTCGCGGTCCGCCGCCGACGCCGTGGCGGCGAAGGCAACGACGCCGTCCGCGGCGAGCGCGATCCTGGCGCCGTGCGGCTGCTGCTCGAGGCGATCGGCGAGACCGGCCAGCGCGTCGACGATCCGCCCATGGTGGTCGAACTCCGCAAACGGCACGCCGAGCTCGGCCGCCGTCTCCACGGAGGCCTCGACGCGGCGGAACGCCTCCTCGAGGGCAAGCCGCTCCCGGGTCCGGCTGACGGCGTCGAGCGGCGGATCCAGCGATTCGAGCCGCCCCAGCAGGACCGCCCGCATGCGGTCGTAGAGCGCGCGGCGCCCATCCTCCTTGTTGGAGGGGAGCTCGGCCACGCCGCGCGAGATCAAACGGACATAATCCGCCATGGCGGTTCGGATCGTTCTGCGCGCGACCCAACCCGAAAGATCGCGCCCCCGGTTGCTGCACCCACGACTTTGCGAACTATACCGCAGAAAGGCGCCGCGAGGTGGGTGACAAGCGGTGTCTCCCCCCGCCATGCTGGCGGCGGGCGATCCACAGGGGCGCGAGGCCCCCAGAGGGCTCAGGTCCCAGGAGGGGCTCGGGCTCGGAGACATCGACCATGATGGAGCGGATCTGGCACACGATCGGCACGAGCTGGTTCGAGCTGCTCGGCTACATGGCGGCGCTGTGCACGCTTGCCATGTACTCGATGCGCACCATGATCCCGCTGCGCATCGCCGGCGTCATGGCCAACGCGTTCAACATCGCGTTCGGGTTCTTCGCCGGGGTCTATCCGACCCTGATCCTCCACGTCGTGCTGTTTCCGCTCAACGTCACCCGGCTGTTCCAGATGACGCAGCTGGTCAAGAAGGTGCGCGAGGCAGCCCAGGGCGACCTGTCGATGGATTGGCTGAAGCCGTTCATGACCAGGGAGCGCTGCCGCAAGGGCGCCATCCTGTTCCGCAAGGGGGATACGGCGGACCGGATGTTCTACACGGTAAGCGGCCGTTTTCGCCTGACCGAGACCGCAACCGACATACCGCTCGGCCAGGTGATCGGCGAGCTCGGCCTGCTCGCCCCCGACAATCGCCGGACCCGTACGCTGGAATGCATCGAGGACGGCGAGGTGCTGACGATCAGCTACGGCGACGTCAAGCAGCTCTACTTCCAGAACCCGACGTTCGGATTCTACCTGCTGCGGCTCACCACCGAGCGCCTCTTTCGCGACGTCGCCCGCCTGGAGGAGGAATTGGCGCGCCGGACCGAGGAGCTGTCGCTGGAGCGAACGTCGATCGACAGGCGCGAGCTGCCGACCTGAGGCGCGAGCTGCTGCTGGAACTGCGGATCGGTGCTGCGGATCGGGGAGAGCCGCAGCGGCGGCGGCTGCACCGGCACGATCTGCGGCCCCGGATTGTTGATTTGGGGTGTATTCAGCGGGACCGGCAGCGGGGGAACCGGCTGGGGGACACCCAGCGGCGCGGCCGCCGCAGGGGCGACGATCGCCAGCCCGAGCGCAAGGGCTGCGAGGGGGAGAGTCTTCATCGATCAACTCCGTTCGAGCCTGCCGTAGCGATGCCGGCTGGCCCTCGGCGACATGCGTTTCGCCCCGACAACCCGGATATAAGTCGCGCGCCGCGCCGCGCCACCGCGCTGGGCTCTCACGCCGCAGCGCCTGATTTCACCAGCGTCACATCCGGGTTACGCTTACCCAAACGCAGCACCGGCATCGGGGGAAACCGAATGGGTCAGGTAAAGGACAAGGTTGCGATCGTCACCGGCGGCGCGTCGGGCATCGGGGCGGCCTGCGCGGCGACTTTGGCGCGCGAGGGCGCCATCGTGGTGCTGACCGACATCGACGACGCGCGCGGCGAGGATCTGGCCGAAAAGATCAAGTCGGGAGGCGGCCGGGCCGCCTATCTGACGCAGGACGTCACCGAGGAGGGGCGCTGGCAGGAGGTGGTCGCCGAGGTTCTGGAGCGCCACGGGCGGCTCGATGTCGCCGTCGCCAATGCGGGCATCGGCATCATGGTGCCGTCGATCGTCGACATGAGCCTTGCCGACTGGCGGCGGCAGACCGCGATCAACCTCGACGGCGTCTTCCTGGCGGTGAAATACTGCATACCCGCCATGCGGCGCGGAGGCGGCGGCTCGATCATCATGATGTCGTCGGTTGCCGGCATCCGCGGCGCACCGGCGCTGTCCGGCTATTGCGCCACCAAGGGGGGAGTGCGGCTGTTCGCCAAGGCGGTCGCCATGGAATGCGCATCGGCCGCCGACGGCATCCGGGTCAACTCCGTCCATCCCGGCATCATCGATACGCCGATCTGGGGAAAAATCTCGGCCAGCGCCATGGCGGCGGGGCGCAACGCGCCGATCGACGTCGAGGAGCGGGCGCGGGCGAGCGCGCCGCTGGCGCGCGCCGGCACCGCGCAGGACATCGCCAACGGCGTGCTCTTTCTCGCCTCCGACGCATCGAGCTACATGACCGGCGCCGAGATCGTGATCGACGGCGGGATCACCAGCGGCGTGGTCCGCCGCCAGACCGGCGACCGCTGAGGATGCCGGAGCGCCGCACGGGCTCTGCTCGTGCTATAATTGGTGCGTTGTCGGCAACCAATGCAGGATGATCGCCATGGCCAAGGGTCAGATGAGAGCCAACAAGGAGAAGAAGAAACCGAAGGCGGAGTGGAACAAGAAGAAGAAGGGCGCCACGCCCGCGCCGTCGTCGGGGGTCGGGTCGTCGCTGGCAAAGCCGGCTCAGAACCCGTTCGCCAAGAAGGGTTAGGTCCGTCAGAATAACCCCCGGGCCGGGCGAAATCCGGCCCGGACGGACATGTCTACGCGAAGGCCTCGAGACGAAGGCCTGACGAGCAGGAGGAACCGCCGTGGTTGAGCAGACGAACATCTATGCCGGCCTGGCCGGTTATGTCGGTCGCCCGGACCAGAAGGGTCATGTCGGGGTTTTTCGCCGTGCCGCCGACGGCGGCGACTGGCAGCACGTGCTGACCGATCTGGAGACCTTCAACGTCACCGTCCACCCGGGCGATCCCGCCGTGGTGCTCGCCGGCACCGCCGACGGGGTGTGGCGCAGCACCGATCGCGGCGCCACGTTCCGGCGCACCGATTTTCCCGACCAGGGCCGGCAGGTGTGGTCGTTCCTGGTGGATTCTCGCAACCCCGACCGGATCTATGCGGGGGCCTCCCCGATCGACGTCTACCGCAGCGAGGATTGCGGAAAAAGCTGGCGGCGCCTGCCCAATCCGGGCGTGGCGGATCGCGCCAAGACCCCGTTCGCCTCGCGGGTCATGCGCATGGCGCAGCATCCGGCAAGGCCCGCCGAGATCTATGCGGCGCTCGAGGTCAACGGCGTGATCCGCACCAATGACGGCGGCGAGACCTGGCAGGACTGCAGCGACGACCTGATCCGGCTCTCCGACCTGCCGCACCTCAAGAGCAAGATCGTCAGCGACACGTTTGCCGAGGGCATGCTCGACGGGCACGCCATCGCCATCAGCCCGGCCGATCCCGACGCGGTGATCCTGGCGGCGCGCATGGGCCTGTTCCGCAGCGCCGACGGGGGCAAAAGCTGGCAGGACATGGAGATGAAGAAATTCTCGCCGGTGACCTACGGGCGCGACGTGAGAGTGTCGCCGCAGGACCCGAGCACGCTCTACGCGGCGCTCAGCGTCGCCGCGTCGAGCCACGACGGCGGGCTCTACCGCAGCCAGGATACCGGAAAGACCTGGCGCCGCTTCGACAAGGTGCAGGTGCACGGCACCATCATGTCGGTCGGCCTGCATCCGCGCGACCCGGCCCAGGTCTATATCGGGGCGCGCTACAAGGGCGAGGTGTTCGGGACGCAGGACGGCGGCCAGACCTGGGCGGCGCTGCCGCTGCCCGGCGAGGTCAAGGACATCTATTGCGTGGCCTGCGGATAGCATCAGATCGTAGGGTGGGCAAATCGCCCGCACCAAACAATCGATCTGGCACCGGCGCGGAGTGCGATTTGCCCACGCGGTCGGACCGCGGTCGAACCGCGTGGGCAACGACGGAAGGCACATCGTGCCATGCGGCGATGACCGGGCCGCCGTTGCCCACCCTACCAGATCACGGCATGCGGTTGTGCTCGATGTCGCGGAGGAACCAGGTGAGCAGGCCGATCAGCGGCAGGTAGGCGCACACGTGATAGACCGTGGCGATGCTGGTGATATCGGCGAGTTTCCCCAGGAGCGCCGCGCTGAGCGCGCCGAGCCCGAAGGTGAGGCCGTAGAACAGGCCGGCGACCATGCCGAGCCGACCCGGCAGGAGGTCGATCGCGTAGACCAGGATGGCGGGAAACGCGCTCGCCATGATCATGCCGATGATCACGGTGAGAACGCCGGTCCACACCAGATCCACATAGGGCAGCGCCAGGGTGAACGGCAGCGCGCCGAGGATCGAGAACCAGATGATTTTTCGCCGCCCGATGCGATCGCCGAGGTGGCCTCCGATCAGCGCGCCGACCGGAGAGGCCAGCAGAAAGAGGAACAGCATGATCTGCGACGTCTGCACGGTGACGTGGAAGCGCCCGAGCAGATAGAAGGTGTAGTAGGAGGAAAGGCTCGCCGAGTAAGCGCTCTTGGAGAACATCAGCAGGATCAGGATGGTGACCGCGAAGGCGGCGCCCTCCTTCGCCCGCAGCTTGGGCCCGCCGCCCGACTTGGACGAGGCGGGAGCCGGGGCGCGGCGCTTGTACCAGTGGCCGATCTGCAACAGGACCAGCGCCGCGAGGAGGCCGACCAGCGAGAACCAGGCAAGACTTCCCTGGCCGAGCGGCACCACGATGAAGGCGGCAAGCAGCGGCCCCAGCGCCGTTCCGGTCTGGCCGCCGAACTGGAACACCGACTGGGCAAAGCCGTGGCGCCCGCCCGAGGCCATGCGCGCCATGCGGGTCGCCTCGGGATGGAAAATCGACGACCCGGTGCCGATCAGGGCGGCGCCGACCAGGAGCTGCGGATAGCTCGCCGCCCGCGCCAGCATGATCAGGCCGATCAGCGTAAAACCCATGCCGGCGACCAGCGAATAGGGCTGCGGCTTGCGGTCGGTATACATGCCGACCAGCGGCTGGAACATCGAGGCGCTGAGCTGGAACGTGAAGGTGATCAGGCCGACCTGCCCGTAGTCGAGGCCGTAGCTCGCCTTGATGATCGGATAGATCGCAGGCACCAGCGACTGCATCACGTCGTTGAGCAGATGCGAGAAGCTCAGCGCCAGCAGGACGCCGATCGCGGTTTTCTGGGCGATGCCCGCCTGCGATCTCGGTTGGATGGATTCCTGCATCGTGGTCGGGGAAGTCTCGGTTGGCGGGCAGGAGCACCCTGCCCGGCTTCGCTCAAGCGTCGAGGCCGGCGCGGAAACCTTCGGGAATCTGCATCATCGCAACGGCGTTCGTAGCGCAAACGCCGCGGTTCGGCGAGTGGCCCGCCCCGACATGGGAGCCATGCGTCGGCCTCCGGCCAGCCGCCTGGCCTCACAACCGCAGCAGGCGGGCGGCATTGCCGCCGAGAATTTTTGCCTTGTCCTCGGCGGAGAGCGGGACGTTGTCCATCCAGGCGGTGCCCGGCGGATTGGCGACGAACGGCCAGTCGACCGAGTACAGGATGCGGTCGACCCCCATCTCCATGACCGAGCACAGCAGCGCCGGATCGGAAAAGTTGCCGCTGGTGGTGATGTAGAAATGCCCGCAGAACACGTCGCGGAACGACAGGCCGGGCCGGTTGCCGGGCCGGGCGAACGAATGGTCGATGCGCCACACCAGGAACGGCAGGCCCTCGCCGAGATGGCCGAGGATGATCTTCAGGCGCGGATGGGCGTCGAAGACGCCGCTCAACACCATGCGCAGCGCCTGCGTGGCGGTCTCCACCGTGTAGCCCCAGCCGGCGCTGAGGATATGCGGATAGTCCTCGGCGTAATCCTTGTAGTAGGTCTCGATCACCGTCGGATGCGGTGGCCCGGGATGCAGATAGACCGGAACGTCGAGCGCCTCGGCGCGGGCAAAGATCGGCCAAAACTGTTTTTCATCGATGAAGCGGCCGTTGGTCAGCCCGTGCACCATGGCGCCCTTGAAGGACAGCTTGGTCACGGCGCGCTCGAGCTCGTCGGCGGCGGCCTTGGGGTCGGGCGTCGGCAGCGCCGCGAAAGCGGCGAAGCGTGCCGGATGGAGCGCGACCGCCGCATGCAGCCGGTCGTTCGCCTGGCGCGCCAGGCGGACCGCGGTCTCGGCGTCGAGCTTCTGCACGGCCGGTGCGGCGTGAGAGATCACCTGCACGTCGATGCCGGCCTCGTCCATCTCTTTCAGCCGCAACTCGCCGAGATCGCGCAGCCGCTCGACGATGGGCGGGGCGCGCGTGCTGTCGCGCGGTCCGAACTGCGCCGCGATATCGGCGTCGACATAATGCTCCTCGAGCGTGATGACTCGCGGCTTCGTCCTGGCGGCCATGGCGGGATCTTTCTCCGACGGCTGAAGGTCCGCGGACCCTAGCGCATGTTCCGGAGAAGTGGACCCGGTGCGCCGATAAAGAACATGCGCTGCGCGAAATTCACCGGCGTTCCACCGGGTCGCAAAATTCCGAGTTGTCGGCTCACCCGAGATCGCGCTGAAGGATATGCACCACGCCTTTCCCCCACTTGACGTCGGGGATCACCACGCGGATGTCGGCGATGGTCAGGGCGTCGTCCTTGACCTCCAGGGCGAGGACGCCGCCGTCATCGGTGGCCAATTCCTTCACGGGCGGCGCGGCGGCGACGTCGGCGCGGGTGACACGTTTGCCGGCGTGATGGTGATGGTACCAGCGCTCGAACGCGGTGGGCTCGTCGTTGAGCCTGGTCCAGGTGGCGAGCGTGAGCTCCCCGATCGCTTCGTCGGAGGGGATCAACATCGTGAACTCGCCTTCGATGCCGAGCCTGGTGCCGATGCCGTATTTGAGCACGAGACCGGCGGCGCGCCCGGCGCTTGCGCTCTTGAGCGCCTCGGCGAGGGTGCGGTCCTCGGCGCGGGCATTGGCGATCTGCACGTCCGACGTCGTCGAGAACATCTGGATGCCGATGCGGCGTACGCGGCCGAAAGCCTCGTCGTAGAGCAGGCCCGACAGGAAGCCGAGCAGGCCGATGAAATAGGTCGACAGCGGCTGGGCGCCGTGCGAGTCGCTGGTCAGCAGCAATCCGGCGCTCCCGACCAGGAAGATGCCGAAAGCAGCGAGCGCACCGAGCACTTGACCGACCACGATCTCGCCCCATAGCGGATCGGGGTGATCGGCCCACCAGCCCACCTTCGACATGCGCAGCACGTTGAGCGTCAGAGCGCCGAGCGCGCCGAGCAGCAACGTCACGAACAGAGTTCTGAGCCGACGGCGGCTGCTCGAAATACCGCAACAGAAACTGACTGTAGTAGCTGGTGACATCCGACGAGTTGGCCGCCTGCCCGTTGACCGCCGCGTAATACTCCTTGAAGCGGTCGCATTTCGCTTCGCGCAGCAGGCGCCGGTCATCCTGGCCGATCTGGTAGGCGACGTCGTCGAGCGCAAGAATGTCGGCGGCGCTGCCGGTGAGCGCCCGGGTCCACACCGTATAGCGCGCAATCAGGTCATCGATGTTGCCGAGGCGTTCACGGTTGGCCTTCTGCTCGGCGCGCAGCTGGTCGATGCGGGCGACCACGGCCTTGATCGCATCCATGGTCCAGTAGGATGCGGGTGGCGAATCCTTGTCGCGGATGCGCTCCTCGACCCGCTGGCGCAGCGGTGCATTGGCCATGGCGACTTCGACGTATTTCTTGCGCGGCTCCGCGAGCCGCGCCTTCAGCTTCTCGAAATCGTCGGAGCCGCCCGTGCCGTCCTCGAGCACCTTGAGCTGCTCGTCGAGCCTGGTGAGCTCGAAGCCTATACCATCGATGAAATCCGTCACCTTCCTGACCTTGACGGGATCGCGGCCGGATTCCTCGAGGATCTTGATCATCGCGTTCTTCTGCACGATCAACGCGGAGTAGGCCTTCTGAATCGCGTCGTTCTCGACCTCGAAGAGGCGGAACAAGGTCAGTTGCGCACGCTCGAGGCAGCGTGCCTCCAGCGTGCTGAGCGCCAGCGCGCGCTCACGCCGCGACAGGACGGTGAGATATTCGAGGCTGGAGATGCGCTTCGATTGCAGCTCGGAATCGATATCGCGCCGCGCGATATAGAAGGAATACCCGTCGAACACGAGGCGCAGGTTCACCAGGACAAGGACGAGCAGGACGGCGTATTTCGCCAGCCGGCCGAAAGTCTCCGGATCGACGGTGGGTTTGACCCGCGCCGGCCGCACGGGTCCGGGCGGCTCCGGATTCTTCGTGTCCGTGTCCATGACTTGCTCTCTCCGGCCTGGTCCGCCGCGCGCGATGCACGTGCGCGGCCCATGCATCTGTGGATAGCACATGACAACGGGGCCCGTGCAACTGCAAAATGAACAGCCGGACGGGTCAGGACGCCGTGCTCCGGCGTCGACGGCACACGGACGCGGAATGTGGGTGCGTTGCCGGAAGCACGCGCCGCTTCAATGACTCCGGTGCACGGCCCGATTTCCGCGGGAACGAGACATGATCTAAGGTGGGACGACCGCGCGGCTGTCGCAGCACATGCGAGGTCTCGGCAAGGCTGCCAGGGAGGAACTCATGACCCGTTCGATTGCAGGACGTCTTCGGCTCGTCGCGATCGCCCTCGGCGCGACGATTGGCGCCGCGCAGGCGGTCGAGCTCAACCCGGCGGCGGTGATCTATCAGCTGCCGGACCAGATCAAATGGAGCGATCCGCTGGGCACGTCGGGCGCCAAGACCGCGGTGCTGGTGGGCGATCCGTCAAAACCCGGCATGTACGCGGTGCTCACCAAATGGCTGCCCAACAATTTCAGCCGTCCGCATTTCCATCCCAACGACCGCTTCATCACGGTGATCAAGGGAACCTGGTGGGTCGGCACCGGCAACAAGTTCGACCCCGCCAATACGGTGCCAATGCCGGCCGGCACCTTTGTCACGCATTTCGGCAAGCAGGTGCACTGGGACGGCGCCAAGGACGAGGAGACGATCCTCCTCATCATGGGCGAGGGCCCGGCCACCTCGACGCGCGTCGAGGAGGCAAAGTAACGTCGTTCCGTAGTTCCGTAGGGTGGGCAAGGCGGCCCGCGCATCAGCAAACAGGCACGGTCTGACTTCCGCCTTGCCCACGCGGTCAAGCGGTCCGATGGAAAGTCCGACCGCGTGGGCGCGGACGTTGGCCGATCATCAGACGAAATGCCCGGGCCGCGTTGCCCACCCTACCGCGTCAGCGCAGCTTGAACAGCTGGTGTCTCCGGTTGCGGGTGAACGGGCGCACCTCGGTCGGCCAGCGGCCGGCCTCTCCCGCCTTCGCCCATTCGGCGCTTGCGAGGACGTGCGGACCGTCGATCTCGTAGAGCGCGCTGTAGCGCGAGCCCTCGTGCGGAACCTTCCTCTCCTCGCCACCGATGCTGAACAGGAAGGGCTCGCCCTTCATGCGGACGGCGGAAACGACGCCGGGAACCTTCGACAGGTTGGGGATGTGCTCGGTGTCGTAGACCTCGTTGAACAGCTCCTCCTTGGCGGGGTCGACATCCATGCTGACGACGAAGAGATATTTGGCTGTGATCGGCATGCTTGTCCTCAACTCACCCGGTAGAGCGCATGCCGGCGGTTGCGGGTGTGCGGGCGCACCTGGCCCGGCCAGCGCCCGGCTTCGACCGCCTTCGCCCATTCGGGGCTGACGAGCACCTGCGGGCCGTCGATCTCGTAGAGCGCGCTGTAGCGCGGGCCCTCGTGGGCGACCTTCTTCTCCTCGCCGCCGATCGCGAACGCGAACGGCTCGCCCTTGATGCGGGTCACCGCACGCACGCCCGGGACTTTCATGAGATTGGGGATGTGCTCGGTGTCGTAGACCTCGTTGAACAGGTCCTCGTGGGCCGGGTCGACATCCATGCTGGCGATGAACAGGTATTTGGCGCTGACGGGCATGAGGCACCCTCGGTTGGAGTTTGCGAGGCTTCTACAGAACCTGCTCGAACGGTTCGGGGATCAGCTGATAGCCGGAGCCGCGGCGCACCAGATGGGAAAAGCCGGGAAAATGCAGGTGCATGCCGGTGACCGCCAGCCGGTCGGTCGCCACCATGTCGAAGACGCGCCGCCGGGTGGCGGCGGCCGCATCGGCGTCGGTGTCGAACTCCATGCACACTTCCGGACGCGCGGTCTGCACCTCGGGCACGTGCACGGTGTCGCCCCAGACCAAGAGCTGGTCGTTGCCCGAGGCGATCAGGAACGAGGTGTGGCCGGGCGTGTGGCCATGGCACGCAATGGCGGTGACCCCGGGAAACACCTCGCCCTCCCGGAACAGTTTGGTGCGGTCGCGGTACGGCGTGGTCTGCTCGCGGGCGCACTGGAAGTAGAGTTTTTTCGCGCGCTCCGTCGCCACCGCCATCTTGGCGTCGTCGAACCAGTGCTTCGGCTCGTTCTCGTGCACGACGAGCTCGGCATTGGGAAAATAGCGCCGCCCGGTCGCCGGGTCCGACAGGCCGGCCGAATGGTCCGGGTGCATGTGGGTGAGCAGCACGGCCTCGATCGCGGCCGGATCGACCCCGGCCGCCGCCAGGTTGGCCAGCACTTTTCCGGCGGTGGGCAAGAGGTAGTTGCCCGAGCCGGTCTCGATCAGGGCGAGCCGCCCGGCCGAATAGACCAGGAACGCGTTGACCGCGGTGCGGCGGGCCGGCCGAAACAACTCGGCGAGGATTTTTTTCGCCTCCTCGGGCGCAATGTTGCGCAGGACGTCGAGGGAGCCGTCGAGAAAGCCGTCGCTGATGGCGGTGACGACGATGTCGCCGACTTTCCGGTGATAGACGCCCGGAACCTGCTGCTGCGGAACGTTGGTCAAGCCATGCTCTCCTGTCGGATGGGGTACGCGTGATCTTGAGTGGCGCATGTTCTTAGTCGGCGAACCGGTATCCACTTCGCCGGAACATGCGCTAACCTATCCCGGATTTCGTTCGCGCTCCATCCGGGTTACGCTGCGGCCGGGCAGGAGGAAAAACATGCTGGACCTGATCATTCGCGGCGGCGACGTGGTGACGCCGCAGGGCGTTGTGCGCTGCGATGTCGCCGTGGCCGGCGAGACCATCGCGGCGGTTGCGGCCCCGGGCACGCTCGCCGACGCCACCGCGGCACGCACGATCGACGCCGCGGGAAAAATCGTCATGCCGGGCGGCGTCGATCCGCACGTCCACATGCATCATCCGTGGATCCTGCCGGACGGCACCACGCTCACCACCAAGGGGCCGGACCATGTGGGCCAGGCCGCGCTCTACGGCGGCACCACGACGCTGATCGATTTCGCCTACTGGCGGCCGGAGCGCAGCATCCAGGCGGCGATCGAGTCGCGCGACCAGGATTTCGTCGGAAAGAGCGCTTGCGACTGGGCCTATCACCTCATGGCGTCGGCCGATCCGCCCGACGCCCATATGGGCGAGCTCGCCGAGGCGATCCAGGCGGGCTACCCGACGGTCAAAATCTTCACGACGAACATCCTGCCGAGCCGCCAGGGCCGCATGGTCGACTTCGGCGACATCTGGGAGATCTTCAAGGTCATTGCCAAGAACAACGGCCTCGGCGTCATCCACGCCGAGGACAACGACATCGTCATGCACATGTACGCAAAGCTGATCCGCGAGGGCCGGGTCGGCTTCGAGAATCTCGCCGAGGTGCACAACCAGCTGTCCGAGGATCTGAGCTTCCGCCGGGTGATGCGTCTCGCCGAGAGCGTGCCGGGGACTGCGCTCTACATGATGCATGTGAGCGCCGCGACCGGCGTCGCCGCGATCTCGGATGCGCGCGCCAAAGGGCTTCCGATCTATGGCGAGAGCTTGCATCAGTACATGCTGTACTCGGCGGAGGATTATCGCCGCCCCAACGGGCAGATCTACCATACCTATCCGTCGCTGAAATCGCGCGAGGACCAGAAGGCGCTGTGGGACGGCACGCTCAAGGGCGCGATCAACTGCGTCGCCACCGACGAGCTGTGCTGCTCGCTGCAGATGAAGACGGCCGGGCGGCGCATCGACGACACCACCGGCGGCAATTCGGGCGTCGAGCCGCGGCTCGCCGTCATGTACACCGAGATGGTGGAGCGCCGCCGCTATCCGCTCGAGCGCTATGTCGACCTCGTCTCCACCAATGCGGCAAAAATCATGGGACTCTATCCGCGCAAGGGCGCGATCGCTACGGGCAGCGACGCCGACATCGCGATCCTCGATCCCACCCGGCGCGGAAAAGTCCGCAAGGAGGATCTCCACGAATCCGACTACTCGCCCTGGGAGGGCCACGACATTTTCGCCTGGCCAGTGGTGACCATTCTGCGCGGCAAGGCGATGGTGGAGAACGGAAACTTCCTCGGCGCGCCCGGCTCCGGCAAATATCTGAAGCGCAAGATGGCGGCCGACATCCTCGCCGGCCCGGCGCTGTGACGCCGACCGGGCTCGTTCGCGATCTCCTGGCCGCCAGCCTGCGTGCCTGGCACGTCGCCGGCACGGTGGCCGAGGGGCCGGACGGCGCCCTGGTGGTGACCGCGGCAAGCGCGACGCTCCGGGTGACGCGCGCGGAAAAGGATCTGCCGTTCCGCTGGATGGTGACGCGTGATGGACGCACGCGCGGCGTCACCTCGATCGCCGGCCTCATGCGCGCAGTGCGCGCGACGGTCGATCCGGAGCATCGGCCGGTGCGCCTGCGCATCGCGCCGCTGCCGCTTGATCCCCAATGATCCCGGTCTGCGTGCTCACCGGCTTTCTCGGCAGCGGCAAGACCACGCTGCTCGCCCGCCTTTTGAAGTCGCCCGACTTTTCCCGCACCGCCGTGATCATCAACGAGTTCGGCGAGGTCGGCCTCGACCACGAATTGATCGAGACCGGCGACGAAAGCTTCGTCGAGCTGCAGACCGGCTGCCTGTGCTGCACCATCCGCGGCGACCTGGTGCGCACGCTCGACGATATCCTGTGCCGGCGCGACGCCGGCACGGTCACGCCGTTCGAGCGCATCGTGATCGAGACCAGCGGGCTTGCCGATCCGGCGCCGATCCTGCACGCGCTGATGAGCGACGACAATCTCGCCGAGCGCCTGACGCTCGCCGGCGTGGTGACGACGGTGGACGCGGTCAACGGCGCGGCGACCCTCGCCCGGCAGCGCGAGTCGGTGAAGCAGGTAGCGGTCGCCGATCGGCTGATCCTCACGAAAACCGATCTGCTCGACGTTGCGCCAAAAACCCTGCGCGCGCGCCTTGCGTCGCTCAACCCGTCGGCCCCGGTGATCGAAGCGTCGTTCGGCGACATCGATCCAGCAAACCTGTTCGTCGGCGGGCCCGGCGCTTCGTCAGGCGCGGCGTCCGATCCGGCCGCCTGGCTCGCCAAATCCGCCGATTCCCATCATGCACACGATGCGGGTCGCCACGACGACGCCATTTCTTGCTTCGCGCTGATCCGCCGTGAGCCGATCCCCGCGGTGGCGCTCACGCTCTTTCTGGAAATCCTCGCCGAGCATTGCGGCGCCGACCTGCTGCGCCTCAAGGGCATCGTGGCGATCGCCGAAGACCCGGAGCGGCCGGCGGTGATCCACGGCGTGCAGCATGTCTTTCACCCGCCGGCCTTTCTCGAGCGCTGGCCCTCCGCCGACCGCACCTGCCGCCTCGTCTTCATCGTGCGCGACATCCCGCGGGATTTCGTCGAGACGCTGCTGGCCGCGGTGGAAGCGGAGGTCGCCGACGCAATGGGGTGAGAGGCGGGTCGTCGGAGAAGCCCATACGTGAGATGTGGCCGCGCCCGGCTGGCGGAAACTAACCATTCCGCTCGCTTTGATCCTCTCGTGCGCCCATTACGGTGCCCGCTTGATCTGAATCATGGCACCGCCCTCGTGGTCGGTATCTGCTGACCACGGAGGGCATTCCGGTGGACCTCGCGGAAATCCATGCTGCCGCCGAGGAGCCGGCGTCGAAGGCGCGCCCGTGGTTGCGCTGGTACGGCTCGGTTCCCGCGACGCTGCGCTATCCCGAGGTCACGCTGTACGAGGCGGTGGCCGCGACGGCCCAGCGCCTGCCGGACGCGGCGGCCTGGGACTTCATGGACGCGACCGCCACCTATCGCCAGTTCCTCCGGTCGATCGACGCCTGCGCCAACGGGCTCGCCGGGCTCGGCGTAAGGGCGGGTGACCGCATCGTCATCGCCATGCCGACGGCACCGCAGGCTGTCATCGCGCTCTACGCGGCGAACAAGCTCGGCGCGGTGCCGGCCTTCGTCCATCCGCTCTCGTCGGTGTCCGAGCTCGAGCACTACCTCGACGCGACCGGCGCGCGGACCGTGCTGACGCTCGATGCGATCTACGACCGCTTCGCTGCGGTCCGCCCGCGTGTTCCGCTGCAGACGCTGATCCTGGCGCGGATTCCCGACTATCTGCCGCCCCTGAAGAAGCTCGTCTTCCGGCTCACCAAGGGTCGCCGCCTGCCGAAGGTGCCGGCAGACGAACGGGTACGGTGGTGGACCGCGCTGGTGAGCGGGCAGCAACCGGTGGCCCCGCGGGCGCCCACGACCACCGACGATCCCGCGGTAATCCTGTTCTCCGGCGGCACCACCGGGCCACCCAAGGGCGTCGTGCTGTCGAGCCGCAACCTCATCGCCGAGGGCGTGCAGGTCGCCGCATTCGGCCATGTGCGCGAGGGCAACTCGATCCTCGCCATCATGCCGATCTTCCACGGCTTCGGTCTCGGCGTGTGCGTCAACGCCATGTTCATGACCGGCGGCAAGTCGATCCTCGCGCCGATCTTCAGCCCCGCGATCGTCGCCAGGCTCATCCGCCGCAAGCGGCCGAGCCTGCTCGTCGGCGTACCGACCCTCTACGAGGCATTGGCCCGCGACCCGTCGCTCGCAAACTCCGATCTCTCATGCCTGCGGGCGGCATTCTCCGGGGACGACACGCTGCCGCGGCCGATCAAGGAGGAATTCGAGCAGTTCGTCGCGCGGCAGGGCGGAAACGTCAAGCTGCGGGAAGGCTACGGTCTCACCGAAGCGGTGAGCGCGATCATGGCCATGCCGCTCGACGAGTATCGCGAAGGCAGCATCGGCGTTCCCCTTCCGGGAATGCTGGCCATGATCTGCAAGCCGGGCACGGCCGAGGAATTGCCGGCGGGCAGCGAAGGCGAGATCTGCCTTGCGGGACCGGCCGTCATGATCGGCTATCTGGACAATCCGAAGGCGACCGTCGAGACCTTGCGCCGGCATGACGACGGCCGCATCTGGCTGCACACCGGCGACATCGGTCGCATGGATGCCGATGGTTTCTTCTATTTCACCGACCGTCTCAAGCGTCTGATCAAGTCCTCGGGTCTCGACGTCTTCCCGGCGAAGGTCGAGGCCGTGCTCTACCGGCATCCGCTCGTCCTCCACGCCTGCGTGGTCGGCGTGCCCGACGCCACACCGGCGGAACGGGTGAAGGCGTTCGTGGTGCTCAAGGACCAGGACCAGGCCACGCCCGACACCAGGCGCGAGCTCATTGCGTACTGCCGCGCGCAACTTGAGCGGTCGTGCCCACACGACATCGAGTTTCGCCGCGAGCTGCCGAAAACGCGCTTCGGCAAGGTCGCCTACAGGACGCTGATGGAGGACGAGCGGGCGCGACAAGGCCCCGGCGCAGCTGCCGACCGGGTCGGCGGCCATGCTGCTGCCGAATTGCAGCGGCGTCATGGGCACGCCGGACCGAGGCTGGCGACGCAATGGGACGAGGCGAGGCCCATGCGTGAGACGTAATGCCTGTGGATCGCGAAGTATTCGCGATGCACCCGAACGAAGCTTTCACCATGGCCGAACCGCCACCGGATGGTGGGCGGCTCGCCGCCTCACGCCGCCTTCCACGCCACGCTCTCCCGCCGGCCGAGCCAGGCGAGGATGTCGGGCAGCGGGCCCGGGCGACAGTACAGATAGCCCTGCGCGGCCTGGATGCCCTCGGCGCGCAGGAAGGTCGTCTCGACGTCGCGCTCGATGCCTTCGGCGCAGATCTCGACGCCGAGCGCACGCGCCAGCCCGCGGATCGCGCGCACGATTGCCGCCGTCTCCTCGATCTCGGGAAGCTCGCGGACGAAGGAGCGGTCGAGCTTGATGCGGTCGATGGGGAAGCGCCGCAGATAGGCGAGCGACGAATAGCCGGTGCCGAAATCGTCGAGCGCGGTGGAGATGCCGAGCCGGCGCAACGCGGTCAGCACAATCTCGGCATTGTGCGGATCGCGGATCAGCGCGCCCTCGGTGATCTCCACCTCGAGCGCGCTCGGCGGCAGCCGGAACTCCGCGATCCTGTCCTCGAACAGCGTCACCAGGTCGCGGTCGACGATCTGCGCCGCCGACAGGTTGACGGCGACGCGGATGTGGTGATGGCCGCGATCGCGCAGCTCGCGTGCGGCGAGGCACGCGGCGTCGATGACCTGGGCGCCGAGCCGGGTGCCGAGCCCGAGATCCTCGACCAGCGGCAGGAATTCTGCCGGGCTCATCAGGCCATGCAGGGGATGGCGCCAGCGCACCAGCGCCTCGAGGCCGACGGTCCTCGCCGACTGCAGCGAGACCTGCGGCTGGAAGTGCAGCACGAACTGGCCTTCATCCAGGGCGGTCTTGAGATCGGCCTCCATGCGCCGGCGCCGGTTGTGCTCCTCCCGCGCCGCGCTGGTGAGAAAAGAGATGGTTCCGCGGCTGGTCCGCTTGGCGTCGTAGAGCGCGATGTCGGCGAGCGACAGCAGCCGGACCACCTCCGAGGCGTCGCCCTCGAGCATGGCGATGCCGACCGACGCGCCGGTGCGCACCGTATGGTCGTGCACCGTGCAGGGGTTGCCGATCGCCTCGATGAGCCGCTCGGCGAAGGCGCGGGCATTCTCCTCGGTGCGCACGCGGGTCTGCAGCACCACGAACTCGTCGCCGCCGAAGCGCGCGACGAAATCGTCCTCGCGCACGACGGCGCGCAGCTGCTCGCCGACCTGGCGCAGGACCTTGTCGCCGGCGGCGTGGCCGAGGGTGTCGTTGATGCCCTTGAAGTCGTCGAGGTCGATGAAATGCACGGCGAGCGTGCCGGTCGCGCCGTCGGTGGCGTTCGCCGCCCGGCGCAGCCGCTCCTCGAACGAGCGGCGGTTGGGCAGACCGGTCAACTCGTCGTGCAGCGCCAGGAAGTCGAGACGCCGGTTGGCGACGTGCAGCGAATATTCGCTGCGCTCGGCGGCGTCCTGCATGGCGTTGAAGGCCTTGGCCACGGCGCCGAACTCGTCGTCGCTCTTCCAGCGCACCCGGTGGCGCTTGCCGTCGAGGCGGCTGCGCTCGATGGCATCGGCGATCAGGGTCAGCGGCTCGCCGATGTATTTCTGCGTCGCCATCCAGATGCCGACGCTGATCGCGCAGGTCGCCATCAGGGCGATCAGCAATGCTTCCCACAGGCTCTGCCAGAACGCGGCGGCGATCGGCGCGCGGGTGAACGTGACCTCGAGCCGCCCGGCGAGCGCCCTTATATTGCCGTCGCGGTAGACGATCTGACGGGAGCGCGTGATCGTGCGGCCGGGCGCGCCGGGCGGATCGGTGGCCGCCACGATGGCGCCGACGTCGTCGCGCACGACGCCCGACACGATGGTGCGGTCGCTCACCATCTCCTGGAGCACCGCGATCAGGTTCTCGTACTGCATCTTCCACAGCGGTGCCGCCATCAGCTTGGCGCGCGAATCGAGGATCGCCGACAGGCGCTCGTCGAGGCGGCGCTCCAGCGAGCGCGAGGTCGCGGTGGCGATCACCAGGGCGCTCAACAGATGGACGACGACGACGGCGGCGACCGCGACCGCAAGCAGGCGATAGAGTACCGACCGCGAGGGTCGTCCCGGCGACGCGGGGCGCGCCGCCGGCGGATCGGCCGCCGCCGAGGCGGCGGCAACCGGCGGCGCATCCGCTGCCTCGAGGCTCATCGCTCCCTCCGCGTTTTGGCGAGGCATCCCGTCATCACTCGTCAGTTGGTCGGGAGCGGCCTGGACATGCGCAGGATGGCGTCGAGGGAGAAATCATAGTGCCCGCAGCGCCCCTCGGTCGCGGCGAGAAACGGCGCGAACCGGATGCGGTCGAACTGCCGTCCCTTCACCAGATCGGCAAGATCGGCAACGTTGGAACGGTCGATCGCGGCGAGCGGAAACACCCTGCTGGCGGCGCCGTCGCCGGCGAAGTCGCAGCCGTCCGCATGGTCGCGCAGCATCACGATGGCCCAGCCGCCGGAGAAGAAGTGCCCGCCGTCGGTGAGGATCATGCGGCCGGCCTCGACCGCCGCCAGGGCTTCCGGCGACCAGTTGAGGCCGACGACGCCGATGTCGCGGCCGGGCGCAAGCCCGTTGCGCTCGATCGCCTTGATGGCGCCGAGCGCGATCGGATCGTTGGCGCCCCAGATTCCCGCCGGACGGATGCCGGCGCGGCGCGCCCAAGCGAGGTAGCGGTCGGCGAGGGTCTCGGCCTCGGCGGCGTTCCAGTTGGCGAACAGCAGGCGGTCGACCACCACGCCGGGCCGGGTCGCGACGAACGAGGTCAAGCCCTCGGTGCGCGCGATCGAGTTCGGCGTACGCTCGTCGCCGCCGAGCGCCAGGAGATGGACCTTTGCGTCGGCGCTGGCCCATTCGCTGCGCTCGGCGACATCGATCAGGGCACGCGCCATGCGGGCGCCCGCCGCGTGCATGTCGGGGATGAGGCTGCCGATCCAGTTGGGCAGCACAGTGCGCGGCGCGCCGTATCTCGCCGCCTCGGCGCCGGTGAAGGCGTTCGACAAGAGGAACGTCCTGATGCCGGCGGCGTTCGCCGCCTCGATCACCGGCGTGGCGGCGGATTCCTCGTTGACGATGATCAGATAATCCGGCCGGACCGGACGGGCGACGACCCCGAGGCCGAGCTCGCGCAGGGTGCGGTGATTGCGCTCGCCGTACAGGATCTCGACGTCGACGTCGAGCTGCCGGCCGGCTGCCCGCATCGTGTCGGAGACGAGGTCCCAGAAAACCTCGCCGGTCTTGCCCGGATTGAGGAAGGTGACCTTGAGCCGCTCGTGCGCCAGGATGTCGCCGGCCCCGCATGCCCACGAGAGCGCCGCGCACGCCAATGCCAGGATCTTCTTCATCGATCCGATTTCCCCCGCAACCCTTGTTGGGGGCGACGATATAGCTCACGATTATCTCCAAACGGTGGATGGGCGAGGTTAATTGTTCCTTGTAGGATGGGTCGAGCTGTTGCGAGACCTGTCGCGAGGTTTCCGGCGAGAAGCCGTCGATGGGTCTCGCTGCCGCCTCAACCCACGCTACAGGGCTGCTTGCTGCGGATTTTCGCGATGGGTATGGTGCCGCACGCAGAACCGCACGCCGGCTCGGAGCGAACATTGAACGACCAGCACGACGGTCCCCCTCCCGGAATCGCGCCGGACCGTTTCGCTGCCGGCAGTGACGACCTGGTCATCCTGCCGGTGGTTCTGATCGCATTGGCCATCAGGAAGCTGCTTCACGCCATCTTCTCCATCCTGATCGATATCCTGGATTATGCCTTTCCGATCCTGCTGCAGATTGTGAGATTTCCTCTGTTCACCGCCCGCATCGTCGGCGACGGCGTCGCCGCGCTGCTGAAGGGGGCCGTCAGGTATCTGCCGCTGTCCGCCACGAAGCGCCAGGTTTGGCGCGAGGAGGTGAGCCGGCGGTGGTCGTGGCTCAGGCAGAAGATCAGCTACAAGGCCTTCGAGGAGGCCCTGCATCATGCATTCGAATCCGGGATGGCCTGGGTATTTCGAAAATGCCGGTCCCTGACCCCGGGTGGTGCGTTGCTGGTCATCGTCGGCGCGGCGCTCTGGCTTCCCCTGTCGTTCGGGGCGGCGACCGCCATGCACGCTGCGCTGCTGGCGGGAGCAACAACGCTGCCGGCATGGATGCAACTGCTGCACCCTGTCGCGACCATCATCGCCAAGACCAAGCTTCTGGTCCTGCCCGCATACCCCGCTGCCTGGCCCCAGGCGAAGAAGCATCCATTGGTCGAGGGGCTTGCCCGGTTCTGTCGATACCTGACGAGTCTACGCCTGGTGCGGAAAGCGGGATATCGCTACCGGCAGGCGGAGCAGGTCGCCGCGGCGGCGGCCGCCGCCCTGGGGCGAGCCGCCTCGTCTGCCGGCCTCGGCGCCTTGTCCCATGTGCTGCTTGCCGGCCTCGCGACCGGGGCCACGCGCACCGGCGCGGTGGCGCGCGCGGCGGTAAGGCGCACGGTCGAAGCCTTGTCCAGCGCTCCGCTGATCGGCCCGGTCGTCAGAAAATACTCGGAGCACTATGACGGCGCTCACCAGCATCGCAAGCCGGCGAGCCAGAGAATGAGCGAGTCCCTGCGGCATTGGTCGATCAAATTTTCGGCCGAATATTACGAAGCGAAGGAACGAGAGCAGGCCACCGGAGCGCATCCCGAGCAAGTTTGATCGAGCTGGAGCGTATCCCGATCAGGTGATCGGGATACGCTCCATAAATCCTAGTGTGGCGCATGTCCTTTGACGGCGAACCGCGCGCACTTCGCCGGGACATGCGCTTGCTACCCGGTCGGCACCGCGGGATCGATCAGGCCGCCGGCCTTGAGATCCGCCCACAACTCTGCCGGGACCGGCGTGGACAAGTCCTCGACCTGGGTCTCGACCTCGGCGGGCTTCACCGCGCCGAGCACCAGCGCCGACACGGCTGGGTGGAGAAGCGCGAAATGCAGCGCCGCGCGCCGCAGCGGCACGCCGTGGCCGGCGCACACCGCCTCGAGCGAGCGCACCTTGTCGAGAATCTCCGGCGGCGCCGGCCGGTAGTTGTATCTGGCATCCGCCGTGGCGCCGGTCGCCAGGATGCCGGAATTGAACACGCCGCCCAGCATGACGCCGATGCGCTTTTCCAGCGCCAGCGGCAGGAACGAGGCGAGTGCCGGCTGCTCGAGGAGCGAGTAGCGGCCGGCCAGCAGCATCGCGTCGAAATCGCCCGCACGGGCGAAGCGCTCGCACATGCCGGCCTCGTTGACGCCGACGCCGATGGCCCTGACGACGCCCTCGCCGCGCAGCCGCTCGAGCGCCCGGTATGAGCCGTCCATGGCCTCGGCGAAGCGCTGCTCGATCATCGCGGCGCCATGGGTCCAGACATCGACGTCGTGGATCAGCACGATGTCGACGCGATCGACCCCGAGGCGGATGAGCGACTGGTCGAGCGAGCGCAGCGCGCCGTCGTGGGAATAGTCGAAGCGCGCCCCGTGCGGCAGCCCGCCGACGAACCGCGATTCGTTGGCGCGGGCGCGCCGCGGATCCATGACGCGCCCGACCTTGGTGGAGAGGATCACGTCAGGCCGGCCGGCCTGACGCAGCGCCGACCCGATGCGGTGCTCGGACAGGCCATGGCCGTAATGCGGCGAGGTATCGATGAGGGTGACGCCGCGCGCGATCGCGGTCGTCACCGCGCCGACCGCCTCGGCTTCGTCGAGACGGGCATAGAGCTCGCCGAGCGGCGCTCCGCCGAATCCGAGGACGCTGACGTCGAGCCCGGTCTTGCCGAGCGGGCGAGCAGGAAGTGTCAGTTCGCGTGTCCCCACTCGGCTGCAGGCTTCGGCGCGGGCACGGCGCTTCGCCCGGGCTCGGATTCGCGATCGAGCTCGGCGTCGAGAACTTCCGCCGCGATGCCGAGAAGCTCGATCTGTACGTCATCCGGACAGACCTTCGCCAGGCTCAACAGCCTGTCGATGATCTTCAACGTTCCCCGATCCATCCCCATCCCCTCCCAAGGGTGCTTACCGCAGCGGAATACTAGGCTTCGAGGCGTTCGGCGCAACCCTCCGATAGTCCATCGACCCCCAATTCTTTGGGTGCGCTGCACCCAAACTCGCCTGCAATTTCGCCCTCCCACAACAGGGGTTTCGGGCGTCCGGAGGAACCAAGCGAAGGGAAATTCCTTCATTCCACGAAGCTCGATCCGAACTAGATCAATGCGGGCACGAGTTGCCGCAGGAAACTGCCGGGACAGAGGGGAGACCTTCAAATGCCGCATGACCACCCGGGCTTTCTTCGACGGCAGGCCGAGCGCTGCCTGCGAGTGGCGGAGAGAATCGCCGACCCGGACATTGCACGCGAGCTCAGGGAGATTGCTCAGGCATTCCTGGACGAGGCCGATGCTTTCGATGACCATGAGCGCAAACCCAGTTGACCGACAATCCTCAATCAGGCTGGAAATGGACGCCGATCTCGTCCTCGTTCCGCCACATCAAGCGGCAACGGCGTCTGACCTTGCCGTTCCTGGACAGCGACAGGAGAAGCATTTCCGGCAGGTCGCCGGACGGAGCAGACGCCAAGGTGGCACCTGCCCCGGAAACCTCCCGCATCCTGCACGCGCCAAGGGGCTGGCCCTCGGCCGTGTACAGGAACGCCGGAAGATCGAGCGGACGCTGGTAGGTCTTTGGTGCGGTCGAAGGCATGCTTTCCCCGCGGGCATGGCGAAGTTGCGGGGAACTCCGCATTCACCCATTGCGAGAACGAGAACGAATACGCGAAAATACTTACGAAAGAGTAACCCGAGGCTATTCCCGAGAGGGCGCGCTGCGGCGACCGGCTCGTAAGGGCAGCCGCAGGCGCAGGAGTCCCGATGATTATCGTGTTCGGATCGCTCAACGCCGATCTGGTCCTGTCCGCCACGGAGCATGCACGGCCGGGCGAGACCGTGGTGTGCGACGCCTCGGCGCTCGGCCCCGGCGGCAAGGGGAACAACCAGGCCGTGGCGGCGGCGCGAGCGGGCGCCGAGGTCGCCATGGTCGGCCGTGTCGGCGACGATGCGCTCGGAACATTTTTGATCGCGCGCCTCGCGGCGGACCGGCTCGATGCGTCACGGGTCAGGCGAACGGCCGGCGCGATGACCGGCTGTGCCAGTGTCGCGGTCGACCGTAACGGCGAGAACGTGATCTACGTCGCCTCCGGCGCCAATGCGCTTGCGCGCGCCGACGACGTCGACGAGGCATTGCTGGCGCGGGCAACGACCTTGGTCTGCCAGATGGAGGTGCCGGCACCGGAGACTTTCGCGCTGCTGGCGCGCGCCCGGCGGAGCGGAAAAATCCGCACGGTCCTGAACTTCGCGCCGGCGCGGGATCTCGACGGGGACGCGCTCGACGCCGTCAGGCAGTCGGTCGACGTCCTCGTGGTCAATCACCAGGAGGCCACCAGGCTCGCCGCACACTTCGGCCTCGATGCGACGCAATGCGAAGCCGACGAGATCGCCCGGCACCTGGCGCGATCGTTCGGCGCCGCCTGCATCCTCACCCTCGGGCCGGCGGGCGTCCGCGCGTCGGACGGCGCGACCGACTGGGCGATGCCGGCACTCGCGGTCGACGTCGTCGACACGACCGGCGCCGGCGACACGTTCGTCGGCGTGCTCGCCGCGATGCTCGACGAGAAACTATCCCTGCCCGACGCACTGCGCCGCGCGACCGTCGCGGCGTCCCTCGCCTGCCGGCATCCCGGCGCCCAGGAGGGCATGCCGGATCGGCGCGAGATCGAGCGGCATTCTGGATTACAGTCGCAGTAACAGGGCATTAACACATCAATGACAGCCTCGGCGAGATCGCCTCGAGGGTCACCGCCATGAGCGAGAACCGCAGACATCTGCGCGTCAAAATGCCGGCCTTTCCACCAAAAGTCGGCCGCATCGTCGTCGATCGGAAAACTCCCAGCATCGAATGCCGGATCATCGACCAGTCCGCCAGCGGTGCCTGCCTCGAGGTTTCCGGCGACGCCGCCGTCCCCAAGCAATTCGAGTTCTTCGCCGGCGGGACGAAGAAGACGTGCAAAGTGGTCTGGAAGTCGGGACGGCGCCTGGGAGTGTTGTTCTAAGCCGGGTGAGAGATCCGGCAATCAGCCGGATTCAGCAAGCCGAAACCGTACGCCGATTTCCTCCTCATTGCGCCAGACAAGGCTGCAGTGGCGCCTGACCCTTCCGTCCCTGGAAAGCGACAGCAGGAGGTCGTCAGGCAATGGGTCGGATGGCAGCAGAGCCAATCTCGCACCGCTCTCCGAGACGTCCCGCATCTTGCATTCCCCCAGCGGCCAGCCGTCGGTCGTATAGAGAAATACCGGTACGTTGATCTTGCGCCGCGGGCTCTTTCGCTTGCTTGGCGACATGGTGTCCTCGCGATCAGCCGACAGGCGCGGCGGGGGCTCCGGTACTGACGTCGCGGCAAGATACGGGCAAGTACTTACCGAATAGTAACGCAGTTCCCTGGAGCAGATCAAACAATTCGGTCCTCTTGAATTTGATGACAAGTGTTCCGAACGAGACTTTGCCCTGCAAATAGGGCCTTATCTTCGAGCCTAATGCAGATCAAATGCAGATCATTCCTGATTACGTAGTAATACGGATAGGATCTTTTAGGTGTTTATACTGATGCCATGTCGCCGGTTCCCGCCAACTACGCAATTGCACTTAAGAATTTGTTCCAAGTTTTCATGGTATCGGCAGGCAACCCCATAGACGACGACCAACTTCACAGCTGTTCGGTAGCCATCATGCTGGCCTACAATTCTCTGATCTCCGAGCTCGAAGATGCGGTGCGAACGGGGTCACAGAGCAAGCGGGTCGCCACGCTGCGGCGCGTCACCGATCTTTTCCTCGGCACCGCCGACCAGCTCAACGACGAGCAGATCGGCGTATTCGACAACGTGCTGGTGCATTTGATCGAAAGAATCGAGACGAGGGCGCTGGGCGAGCTCAGCCAGCGGCTGGCGCCCGTCGACGCCGCTCCGATCGAGGCGATCCGCCGCCTGGCGCACCACGACGAGATCACCGTGGCTGGCCCAGTGCTTGCCTGCTCGACGCGGCTCGCAACGTCGGATCTGGTGGAGATCGCCCGGACCAAGAGCCAATCGCACCTGCTCGCGATCTCCGGCCGCGCCCGGATCGAGGAGGAGGTCACGGACGTGCTGGCGGACCGCGGCAATCAGGAGGTGGTCCACAGGCTCGCCAACAATTCCGGCGCCTCGTTCTCCCAGAACGGCTTCGCCACCATGTCGAAGCGCGCCGAGGACGACGTCGGATTGGCCGAATGGCTGATGCGGCGCATCGACGTGCCGCTCGACATGCTGCGCGCGCTCTTGTCCCGCGCGACCGAGGCGGTGCGGGAGCGCCTGCTGGCGGCCGCCCAGCCCGAGAGACAAGCCGAAATTCGTCGCGTCCTGGCGAAAGTCTCGGACGAGGTCGGACAACAGGTCGGCCGCAGCCAGGCCGAAGCGCAGGAGACGGTCGGCATGATGCATCGGCATGGCACGCTGAACGAGGGAACGCTCGTTCAGTTTGCCGTCTCCGAACAGTACGATCTGGTGGTCGCGGCCCTGCCGTTGCTGTGCTCGGTGCCGTTCGAGCTGATCGATCGACTGATCCATGGGGGCAGGATCGATGCGCTGCTGGTTCCCTGCAAGGCCGCCGGTCTCGATTGGGCGACCGTCCGCGTCATCCTGAAGATGAAGTGCGCCGGTCGCTCGGTATCCGATCACGAGCTCGAGCAGGCGAGAACTTCGAATATGCCAAGCTGTCCACGGCGACAGCGCAACGCGTGCTGCGGTTCTGGCAGGTTCGCGAAAGAGCCTCGAGCCGACCGAATTGACCGGTCAGGCGGCGCGCACGGTCGCGAGAAATTTCTCGATCTCGGTCTTCAGGCGGGCGCCCTCGGTCGACAACGACCTCGCCGAGGCGAGCACCTGGGTCGAGGCCGAGCCGGTCTCGACGGCCCCGCGGTTCACCTCGGCCATGCTGGCGGCCACCTCGGCGGTTCCGCGTGCGGCCTGCTGGACGCTGCGGGCAATCTCCCCGGTTGCGGCGCCCTGCTCCTCGACGGCGGATGAGATGGTCACGGCAATCCGCGAGATGCGGTCGATCGTCGAGCCGATCTCGCGGATCGCGGCGACCAAGTCATGGGTCGCCGTCTGCATGCCGGCAATCTGCGTGCCGATCTCGCCGGTCGCCTTTGCGGTCTGCGCGGCGAGCGCCTTGACCTCCTGGGCGACCACCGCAAAACCGCGCCCCGCCTCGCCGGCGCGCGCCGCCTCGATCGTGGCGTTGAGCGCCAGCAGGTTGGTCTGCTCGGCCACCGCCGCGATCAGCTTGACCACGTCGCCGATCCGGCCTGCCGCCTGCGACAGCTCGGCGATCCGCGCGTCGGTCCTTTCCGCCTGGCTCACCGCCTCGACGGCGATGGTGCTCGAATTCGTTCACCTGGCGGGCGATCTCGTCGACCGAGCCGGTGAGCTGATCGGTCGACGAGGCCACGGACTGGGCGCTGGCCGAGGCGTCCTCCGAGGCTCGGGTGACAGTCGCGGAGAGGCTCTGGGTGGTCGCAGCGGTTTGCGTCAGCGTCGCGGCAGCGGCCTCGAGCTCCGTCGCCGCCGCCGACACCGCCTCGACAATGGTGCCGACGACGCCCTGGAAATCGTCGGCGAGACGGTGCAGCTCGGCTTTGCGCCCGGCCGCGGACCGGGCGTCGGCCTCCCGCTGCCCGGATTCGAGGCGCAGCCGCTCGGCGGCGTTGGCCTTGAACACCTCGATGGTCCTCGCCATGACGCCGATCTCATCGGCATTCCCGGCGTACGGCACGGCGACCGCGATGTCGCCGTCGGCGAGGCGCCGCATGACGGCGGCGAGGCGCAGCAGCTGGCGTGTCGCCAGGTGGGCGAGCACGAGGACGACCGGCAGGATCAGCGCCAGCGCCAATGCTCCCTTGAGCGAGAGGGAGGACAGGAACGCGCTCTTCGCCGCGTCGACGCCGGAACGGTCGGCGAAGAAACCGATCACCATGCCGTCGCCGCTGTCGCCCGGCAGATGCACGAAGCGCCCGGCGAAAGGAATGCCGTTGATCTCGGTCGCGAACGCGACCGGGGCGCCGGATCGCGCCGCCCCGATCAACTCGGCTGGCGCCGCAACGACCACGTCCTTGCCGAAGGTGAACTCGGTGACCTTGCCGCCGGCGACGAACACCACCTCGAGCCCGGTCTTCTTCTTCAATTCCTCCGCGGTCGCCGCCTTGAAATAGGAACCGATCTTCAGGGTCCCGATGACGCTGTCGCCGGATCTCACCGGACGGACGCTGTCCTCGGCAGCCTCGCCGCTGGTCGGCGACACGGTCAGGCCGCCTGCCGGTTGCCCGGCGAGCGCCGCCTTGATCTGCGGGAGACCGCCCTTGGCATCGCCTTTCTTCGGCGGATTGTGGCCGCGCATGATGATGACGCCTTTGGCGTCGGTGGCTTCGAGCGAGGCGACTGTCGGGTCGGCGGCGTGAAGCGACTTGAACTCGCGGACGAGGACGGCCTCGAGCTCGGCGGGATTGTTGTTGCGCACCGCCGCGACGATGTCGGGATGGCGCGCGAGCACGCTGGTATAGACGCCCATCCGGGCCCTGACATCGCGCAACGCCTCGATGCCCTCCTTGACGGCCCGGGTTGTCAGATCATCGTGGGACTGCTCGCTGACGGCCTTCATCGCCAGGTAGGACAGGCCGCCGGTCGTCCCGAGCCCAACCACCAGGAGGGCCGCCGCGGCAACGCTCACCTTGATTTTCAGCGACCAGATCGAGCGAGCCACGAGAAAATCCCCCGGAAACCATTCCTAAACCATGACTATCAGGGCATCGTTACCATTGACTAAACAGAACTCCGTAGGCAAAGCCCCCTACCCGGCTTCGCCGGCAACACGGCAATCGACGATTGCGGATCTTGCGCGAATTCCTCTCCCGCAGCCGGGGCCATGCGCTATCATGCGTGCCGCCGCGGGAGGCCCCCGGCATTGGCGGCCATCGGCAACGGACACCCGCATGACGAGGCGACGGCTGGCGTGGATCTTTCTCGGGATTGTCGGCGCGGTCGGGGCGGCCGGCGCGCTGTGGAGCGTGCTCGGCACCAACCGCATCGTGCTCACCGAGCCGCAAATTCAGGAGCGGGTCAATCGCCAGCTCCCGCGCGAGGTCAAGGGCGTCACGGTGGAGCGCACGGCGGTCACGGTCGCCGACAACCGCATCGCGCTCCGCATTGACGTCCACGCCACCGCGCTGAACCAGACATTTTCCGCGACCGCGTTCGCCCGCGGCACCCCGCGCTACGATGCCGAGCGCGGCGAGGTGTTTTTCGATGCCGACGACGTCAAGCTCGAAAAATTCTCCGTCGAGAGCGGCAACCCCACTGGTCGCCTCGGCGATCTTGGCGCGCGGCTCGGCGGGCGCGTCGGCGACACCCTCAAGGAGCGCCTCGAAGGGAATGCCGGCAACCTGATCTCGGCGGGCGTCAAGACCTATCTGGCGGCGCGGCCGGTCTATCGCTTCAAGGACGACGTCAAGGGCGTGATGCTGAAAGCCGCGCTGCACGATGTCGCGATCGAGGGCAGCACGGTGGTGATCAGCGTGTCGATCGTCAGCCTCACCGTGCTGCTGGGAATTTTCCTGGTCGCGCTCCTCGGCGCCGTGGTTCTCGTCGTGCTGCTGATCCGCCACCCCGCCTGGGGCCGGTCGGCGCAAAAGCCGCAGGCTGCAAATCCGTAGGATGGGTTGAGCGTCAGCGAAACCCATCAACACCGTGCCCGCCCACACCGCCGCCGATGGGTCTCGCAAGCGCTCGACCCATCCTACGATCCAAACAACCACCGCAAAACAAACCGATGATCGAGGAGACACTGGACATCGCCACTGCCCACGGCGCGATGGAGACTTTCGTCTGCCGACCCGAGCGCGGCGGGCCGTTCCCTGCGGTATTCCTGCTGATGGATGCGCCGGGCATCCGCGAGGAGCTGCGCGACATGGCGCGCCGGCTCGCCACGGTCGGCTATCTGGTGCTGCTGCCCAACCTCTATTACCGCGCCGGCCGCGACACGATCTACGGGCCGGACGTGCTGGTGGAGGGAAGCGCCGAGCGCGAGCGCATGCGCGCCGTGCGCACCAAAATGACCATTCCGCCGGTGATGGACGACATCGCCGCCATGCTGGCCTTCGTCGATCGCCACAGGGATGCCAAGCGCGGCCTGGTCGGCTGCCACGGCTACTGCATGAGCGGCCCCTATGCGCTCGCCGCAGCGGCGCGCTATCCCGACCGCGTCGCGGCCGCCGCCTCGTTCTACGGCACCTGGCTCGTCAGCGACGCCGAGGAGAGCCCGCATCTCACGCTCGGAAGCATCAAGGGCGAGGCCTACATCGCCTGCGCCGAGCACGACAAGCTCGCGCCGCTGCCGATGGTCGACGAGCTGAAAGGTCTGTTCGACAAGGCGGGCACCGCGGGCGAGATCGAGCTCTATCCGGGCGTCCATCACGGCTTCGCCTTCCCGCAGCGCTGGTGCTACGACAAGCCCGCCGCCGAGCGGCACTGGGAGCGGCTCATCGCGCTCTATCGGCGCCGATTGGAGTAGCAGTCGGTAGGGTGGGCAAATCGCCCCGCGATGACCGCGCTGTTGGAATAATGCGTTGCAGGCGATTTGCCCACGCGGTCCCACCGGCGCCTCACCGCGTGGGCAACGGCGGGATGCCATGCCGCGCATCAAACAAACGTCGGGGCCGCCGTTGCCCACCCTACGGTTCAGGCATCCTCACTTTCGGCAGCACTCCGCAGCGCCTCCGGATCCGCGACACCGTAGTCGCGTCTGGCGGCCTCGGCGCTCACATAGCCCTCGCGCAGATCGCGGCCGATCGCCGCCGGATCGCGCTCGGACGCGGGGCCGAAGCCGCCGGAGCCCGGCGTCGCCATGTCGATGACGGAACCGGCCGGCGCCGAGAAGGCGCCCTTGCTGGGCAACTCACGCGCAGCGCCGTCAGGGGCCGTCAGCGTCACCACGGCGGCTGATCCGGCCGCGCCGCCGAGGAGCCCGAAGGGCGGCGAGGTCATGCGCTCCATGCACAGCGCCGCGGTCGCGTCGGCGCCCGCCAGCATACGCCACACCCGTCGCGCCCCGCAGCCGCCGCGGAAGCGGCCGGCGCCGCCGGAATCCGGATTGATCTCGTAGCGCTCGACGCGCACCGGAAACGCCATCTCCAGCACCTCCACCGGCGTGTTCATGGTGTTGGAGATGCCGCTGGCGACGACATTGATGCCGTCCTTGTCCGGCCGCGCGCCGAACCCGCCCTTCACGGTCTCGTAGGAGACGTAGCGGCGGCCGTTGCGCGGGTCGACGCCGCCGAGCGTCAGGATCGCCGAGGTGCCCTGGCTGCAGGCCATGACCTGACGCGGCCAGAAATGCGCCAGCGCCCCCATCACCATGTCGGCGACCCGATGCGACATCTCGTGGTTGGCATAGACGACGGGTGCGGGAAATTCCGCGTTCACCACCGAACCTCGCGGCGCCCTGATCTCGATGCTGCGCCAGCAGCCGGAATTCGGCGGCACCAGATTGTCGGGGTCGGCCGCGGTCTTCAGCCCGCAGAAGACGCCCGACGCGGTGACCGACAGCGGCGCGTTCATCGGGCCTTTCACCTGCGGGTCGGTACCGGCGAAGTCGACGATCAGCCGATCGCCGGTCTTGCGCACCGCCATGCGGATGCAAAACCGCGCATCGTTGCCGTCCGCATCATCGGCGATGCCGTCGCCGTCGCAAAAATCCTCGAAAAGACCCTCTCCGTCCGGCAGGTCCATCAGGGTCGCGCGCATCAGCCGCTCGGAATAATCCATCACCTCGGCCATGTAGCGGACCACACGCCCGCTGCCGTAGCGGCGGGCCAGCGTCTGCAGGCGCTCGGTCGCGCGCAGCGTGGCGGCGAGCTGGGCACCGAGATCGCCCCGGCGCTCGTCGGGCGTGCGCACATTGGCGAAGATCAGCTTCTCCAGATCCACGTTGGTCACGCCGTGGCTGACCAGCCGCAGCGGCGGCATGCGCAGACCCTCGCCGAAAATCTCCGTCACTGCCCCGTAGCTGCCCGGCGTCGCCGAGCCGACGTCCGGCCAGTGCGCGCGCAGGCACGCATAGCCGAGCAGCTCTTGCTCGTGAAAGGCCGGCCGCACCACGTTGACGTCGGGCAGATGGCTGCCGCCGAAATAGGGATCGTTGTGGACGAAGACGTCACCGTCGTGGACGTCGCCGGCGAAGGCCGCGACCACGGCGCGCACCGCATCGGGCATGGATCCCAGATGGATCGGCAGGTCGGGGCCTTGCGCCACCATGTCGCCCCGGCGGTCGAACACGCCGCACGAATAGTCGCCGGCCGATTTGAGGATCGGCGAGTAGGCGGTCTTCGCCAGCACCACCCGCATCTCCTCGGCGATCTTGTAAAAGCTGTTCTTGACGATCTCGAAGGTGGCGGGATCGGCCTTGTGGACCGCGTCGTTCATGATTGTCTGTTCCCGGTTTCCGGTCGCGTCAGCAGCACGAAGCCGTCCTGATCCATCGCGGCCTGCCAGCCGGGCGGAACCAGGATCGTGGATTCGAGCAACTCGATCACCGCCGGGCCCGCCACCAGATATCCGGCCGGCATGCTGCGGCGATCAAGAATCGCGGCGTCGACCGTGCCGCCGGCGCGGAACCACATCCGGCGCCGCGATCTCACGGCGCCAGTCGCGGAAGCCGCCGGCCGGTCGCGGATGGCAAGCGGCGGGATTTCTCCGATCGCGGTGAGGCGAACGCTGACCAGCTGCACCGGCTCGCTGCGATTGTCGTGGCCGTAGGTGCGGCGGTGGCGATCGTGAAAAGCCTCGGCGATCGCCGCGAGCGCCGCGCCGTCGAGCGCGCCCGACGGCACCGGCACCGGCAGCTCGTAGGATTGCCGCTGGTAGCGGGCATCGACCGAGCGCTCGAAGCGGCGCCGCCCGGGCTCCGTGCCGGCGCGATCCAGCATTGCGGTGCCCTCGCGCTCCAGGCCCGCGAACGCTGCCTCGAGGTCTTTCGGATCGGCGGTCGCGGTGGTGACATAGACGGTGCGCACATAGTCGCGCTTGAGGTCGCTGCCGATGAGGCCGAGCGCCGAAAACGCGCCCGGAATCGGCGGGAGCACGACCTCGGCGATGCCGAGCTCCTCGGCGAGCGCGGTGCAATGCAGCGGCCCGGCGCCGCCGAACGCCGCGAGCACGAAGTCGCGCGGGTCGTGGCCGCGCTGCACCGAGACGATCTTCAAGACTTCCGCCATGGCGTGATTGACGACGTCGATGACGGCGGCCGCCGCGGTCGGCACATCGACCCCGAGCGGCTCCGCGAGCCTCCGCTGCACCGCGGCTTCCGCGGCGGCGTGATCGATCGGCAGCTCGCCGCCGAGCAGCGAGGAGCGGTCCAGATAGCCGAGCAGCAGGTTGCAGTCGGTCACCGTCGGCTCGCCGCCGCCGCGCCCGTAGCACACCGGGCCCGGAACGGCGCCGGCGCTCTTGGGGCCGACCCGCAGCGCCCCGGCGCGATCGACCCAGGCGATCGACCCGCCGCCGGCGGACACTTCGGCGAGATCGATCACCGGCACGCGGATCGGATGGCCGGTACCGTTCATCCACCGCGTGCCGCTGGCGCCGCCGCCGACCTCGTATTCCGGCGTGGTCTCGTACTGGCCGGACCGGATCAGGCTCGCCTTGGCGGTGGTGCCGCCCATGTCGAAGGAGATGAGATCGCGCCGCCCGGTCTGGCGCGCCATCAGGGCCGCCGCGACCACGCCGGCCGCCGGCCCGGACTCCACGACGATCGCCGGCATGGCGATTGCCTCGGCGGCCTCCAGGATGCCGCCGTTCGATCCCATCACGTAGAGCGACGGCAGGTTCTGGCGCCGCGTCGCCTGCTCCAGCCGTTCCAGATAGGAGGCGAGGATCGGCCCCACATAGGCGCACACCGCGGTGGTGCTCGAGCGCTCGAACTCCTTGATCTCGGGCAGCACTTCCGACGACAGATAGATCCTGACGTCCGGCAGCGCCGCCCGCAGGCGGGCGCCGAGACGGCGCTCGTGCGTGGGCTCAAGGAAGCTGAACAGCAGCGCCACGGCGACGGAATCGACCCGCGCCGCCCTGAGCGCCGCGATCAGCGCGTCGATCTCGCCCTCCGCCAGCGGCGTGATCACGCCGCCGTCGGCGCCGACCCGCTCGGTGATCTCGAAGCGGCGCCGGCGCGGGATCAGCGTCGACGGCGCGTCCTGAAAGAGGTCGTAGAGGTCGGCGCGCGCCGAGCGCCTGAGCTCCAGCACGTCGCGGAACCCGCGCGTGGTCACCAGGGCGGCGCGGGCGCCGCGTTCCTCCAGGATGGCGTTGGTCACCACCGTGGTGGCATGCGACATCAGCCCGACCTCGGCGGGCATCACGGCGTAGCGGCGCATCGCGATGTCGAGCGCGGCGAGCACGCCCTGGGCGAGGTCGTCCGGCGTGGTCGGCACCTTGGCGACGCCGATCTCGCCGCTCGCATCGTCGACCAGCGCCACGTCGGTGAACGTCCCGCCGATGTCGACCCCGATCCGCCACGCCATGCAAGTCACGTCCCCGCGCCAGCGAGAGCGTAGCCCGGATGAGGCGTCGCCGTCATCCCGACCTGGACACCCGACCTGGACAGTCTCCCGCCTTGAACTTTCCGCCCGGACTTCCGACTAACGATCACACGGCGCCCTGGCGGGCGCCCGAGGGAGCTTGCCATGCAGTTCTCCGACAGCGACCTGCGCGAGGCCTCCGCGGCCGGCGTGATCGACCCGCCGCAGCTTGCCCGCCTCCTCGATTTCCTCGGCGCCCAGCAGCGGGCCAATGCCGCCGTGGCGCGCCAGGCCGCTCCGGCGCCGACCTTCGATGTGGCGCACCTGCTGTGGTACGCGGGCGCCCTCATCGTCATCGGCGCCATGGGGATGTTCTCGACGCTCGCCTTCTCGCAGATGGGCGGCGAGGCGCTCGCCATCACCGCCTTCGTCTATGCGGGCGTATTCGGCGCCGCCGGCCATTTCCTCTGGCACCACCGCAACCTGCGCACGCCCGGCGGCCTCCTGATCGCCATCGCGGTCAGCATGGCGCCGCTCGCGGTCTACGGCATCCAGGACGCGCTCGGTTGGTGGGGACAGTTCGGTCGGCCCGGTACGGTGCAGGGATTCTACGTCTGGATCAAAGGCAGCTGGATCTTCATGGAGGTGGCGGCGATCGTCGCGGCGGTGGCGGCGCTGAGCCTCTACCGCTTCCCCTTCATCGTCTCGATCATCGCGGTGGCGCTGTGGTTCATGTCGATGGACCTGGCGCCGTGGATCGCCGGCACGGAGCATGCCGACTGGGAGACGCAGCGCCGCCTTTCGGTGTGGTTCGGCCTCGCGGTGCTTGCTGTCGCCTACCTCACCGACTACCGCCAGCGCAGCGGCGATTTCGCGTTCTGGCTCTACCTGTTCGGGCTCCTGGCGTTCTGGGGCGGCATCACCTCAAGCTCGGGCGGCAGCCAGCTCGACAAGGCGCTCTACTGCGCGATGAATGTCGGTTTCCTGTTCCTGTCGGTGTTCCTGGCGCGGCGGGTTTTTGCGGTGTTCGGCGTGATTGGCATATCGCTCTACCTCGGCAATCTCGCCAACGAGGTGTTCCGCGATTCGCTGGTATTCCCCTTCGCGCTGTCGCTGATCGGCGTCGGCGTCATCGTGGCGGGCCTCTATTATCACCGCCATCAGGCGGCGATCACCGCCTGGCTCGACGCCCGCCTGCCCGACCCGCTGAAGCGCCTGCGCCCCGCGCATGCGCGGTGAGCGTCAGGCGCCGACGCTCTCTCCGAGCCAGTCGATCGCCGCCTGCACGCCGCCCTTGCGGTGCGGGATCTTCAGCGCATCGAGGCCGACCTCGACGACACCGAGCGTGCCGAGCACCATCGGGGCGTTGACGTGGCCCATATGGGCGATGCGGAACGCTTTTCCGCCGAGCTCGCCAATGCCGACCCCGAGCACCACCCCACATTTTTGGTTGCAGTAGTCGAGCAGCGGTTTCGGATCGCGCCCCTGGCTCATCAGCACCGTGGTCACTGTGTCGGAGCGCTCGGCCGCCTCCACGATGTTGAAGCCGAACGCCTGGCCCTCGGACCACACCGAGACCGCGCGGCGCACCGCCTCGGCGAGCAGGCGGTGGCGCAGGATGACGTTGTCGAGCCCTTCGGCCAGCAGCATGTCGAGGGCGCGGCGCAGGCCGAACATCATGTGCTCCGGCGGCGTGCCGGCATATTTCTGGTAGTGCACCTCGCCTTCGCGCGCGGTCCAGTCCCAGTAGGGGGTCCTGAGGTTCGCGGTGCGATGGATCTCGCGGGCGCGCGGGCTCGCGGCCACGAAGCCGAGGCCCGGCGGCGTCATCAGGCCCTTCTGCGATCCCGACATGGCGACATCGACGCCCCAGTCGTCCATGGCGAACGGCACGCAGCCGAGGGAGGCGACCGCGTCCACCATGTAGAGCGCGTCGTGGCCGGCGGCCTTGATGGCGGCGCCGATCGCCGCGATGTCGTTGACGACACCGGACGCGGTGTCGATCTGCGCCACCAGGACGGCCTTGATCTCGCGGGCGGTGTCGCGGCGCAGCCGCGCCTCGACCTCGTCGGGCCGCACCGCGCGCCGCCAGTCGCCCTTGAGCACTTCGACCTCGCAGCCGAGGCCGGCCGCCGCATCGCCCCAGCCGAGCGCGAAACGGCCGCTCTCCAGCACCAGAACCTTGTCGCCGCGCGACAGCACGTTGGTGAGCGCGGCTTCCCAGGCGCCATGGCCGTTGGCGATGTAGATGTACGAGCGTCCCACGGTGCGGAACAGCCGGCTGAGATCCGCGTGCAGCGTGTCGGTGAGCGCGATCAGCGGTCCCGCATAGATGTCCACCGCCGGGCGATGCATCGCCTGCAGGACTTCGTCGGGCACCGTGGTGGGCCCGGGAATCGCCAAGAATTCGCGGCCCGCTCGAACGGTCATCGTGCTCTACCCCCGTGGCATTCCGGCCCATGCTGGCACGGAGGCGGGATTCGAGCAAAGCGCAAGGTGTGGCGGTCCGTCGGTTGGGCAGACGGAAGACCTACTGGCCGTGGTTCTCCAGCACGGTGCGACAGCCGTGGCTGAGCCTGGCCCGGAAGGTCTTGAGGCAGTCGAGGATGGGGCCATCCTCCTTGGGATAGGCGCGGCACAGGCGCACGACGTCGCGGCGGCAGGCGTCCTGCTCCCTCGGCGTGCCGCGCTCGGCGAGCGCCGGGGTCGCGAGCGCGCCAACGAGCACAATCAACGCAACAGCAGTCTTCTTGTTCATGGGGTCCTCCTGTGCGGCGCTGATGCCGGCGCTTTGTGGCGAGCGGGAGGAACCAAGGTGGCGGACGCGCGATGCCGGCAGAATCTCCGCCGATGTGCGGTTATCGCAACACGATCGGCAGCGACTTGACGCCGCGGAGAATGAGCGAGTCGTGCCATTCGGGCGGCCCGCCGCCGGCGAGCCGGATGTCGGGAAATCGTTCCGCCACGCGACGGAGCGCGATCTGCGCCTCGAAGCGGGCAAGCGGCGCGCCGAGGCAGAAGTGGATACCGTGCCCGAAAGTCAGATGCGGATTGGGGCTGCGGCCGAGATCGAAGGTCTCGGCATCGGCAAACTGCGCGGGATCGCGGTTGGCCGAGTTCATGAAAGCGAAGACGCGCTGGCCGCGCCGCAGCTGACGGCCGCCGAACTCGACGTCGGCGGCGACGACGCGCGCCAGCGCCCCGCTCGGGCCGTCGTAGCGCAGCCACTCCTCGACCGCGGCATCGACCAGCGTGAGATCGGCCTTCAGCCGTTCCCACTGGTCGCGGAACCGCATGGTGTAGAGGAAACCATTGCCGATCAGGTTGGTCGTGGTCTCGTGGCCGGCGAACAGCAGCAGGATCGCGGTGCCGATGATCTCGTCGGTGGTGAGCGCCTCGCGCTCGTCGCGCGCCAGCACCAGGGCGCTCAGCATGTCGTCGCCGGGCGCGGCGGTGCGCGCCACCACCAGCTCGCCGAAATAGGCCGCCATGGCGCGGGCGCCCGCCTCGGCGCGCCGGTACTTGTCACCGGCGACCTGGGCGGTGCCGATGAACAGCGCGATGTCGTCGGACCACACGCGCACGCGCTGCAGGTCGGCGCGCGGCACGCCGATGAGGTCCATGATCACGGTCGCCGGCAGCGGATAGGCGAAGTCGGAGATCCAGTCGACCGGCTCGCCGGCGGCCGCCTTGGTCGCCATGGCGTCGAGAAGCAGCGCCACGATCTCCTCGATGTTGGGGCGCAACGCATCGACCGCCCGCGGCGTGAACACCTTGTTGAACAGCCGGCGCAGCCGCGTATGGTCGGGGGGATCGCGAAACACCATCCAGTGATTGAGATAACGCATCAGGCTCTCGACCAGGCCGCGGCGCTCCGGATCGGCCTGGAAGAACGGGGTCAGCCGGTCCGCCGAAATGTCGAGATTGTTGAGCGCGATGCGCTTGACGTCGTCGTAGCGCGTGACGATCCAGGCCTTCATGGCAGGCGACCAGTGCACCGGGTCCTCGGCGCGCAGGCGCGCGAAGGCCGGGAACGGATCGGCGTTGACGGCAGGATCGCCGAGATCGAAGGCTTGCATGAACTCTAGAGCACCTTCCACTGATGTTGAACCACTTGCCGACAGGTCGGGGCGTGAACGCGCTCTAGATTCCTTGTGTGGCGCATGTTCTTTATCGGCGAACCGGGTCCACTTCGCCGGAACATGCGCTAGGCCGCAAGCCCGCGCACGACCAGGCGGTTGAGCCGCGCCGCGAACGCGGCCGGATCGTCCGGGACCTCGCCGTCGAGGATCTGGGCCTGGTCGAGCAGCAGCGCCGACAGGTCGGCGACGTCCTCCTCGTGGGTGTCGGACTTCGCCTTGGCGAGCAGCCTGATCAGCGGATGGCGCATGTTGAGCTCGAGGATCGGCTTGGTGGCCGGGCCGCGGCTCTGCCGGGCGAGCAGGCGCTCGAGCTCGCGATCGGGTCCCATGCCGCCCGCCACCAGGCAGGCGGCGCTGTCGGTCAGGCGGTTGGAGGCGCGCACCTCGGACACCTTCTCGCCGAGCGCGCCTTTCACCGCCGCGATGATCGCCGCATCGTCGAGCTCGCCCTCCTTCGGCTCCGGCGTCTCGGCCTTCACCTCCTCGACCAGCGGCACCAGGCTGAAATCGACCTCGCCCTGGCTCAGCGATTTGAGCGGCTTGCCGCCGACGTCGAGCGGCGTCGCGGTCCAGAACGCGTCGACCGGATCGGTCAGCAGCAGCACCTCGATCCCGCGGGCGCGGGCCGCCTCGAGCTTGGGGTTGGATTTCAGGCGATCGATGCTGTCGCCGACCAGATAGTAGATCTCGGTCTGATTCGACTTGAGGTCGGCGACATACTGCTTGAGCGAGCGCATCGTACCGCTGGTCGTGGTGAAGCGGGCGAGCGCCAGCAGCTGATCGCGCCGCTCGCGGTCCTCGTAGATGCCCTCCTTGAGCACGCGGCCGAACGCCTCCCAGATTTTTCCGTAGGTCTCCGGCTCCTTGTCGGCGAGATTTTCCAGCTCGGTGACCACGCGGCCGGTGAGCGCTTTCCTGATCTGCACGACCTGCGGATTGTTCTGCAGCATCTCCCGCGAGATGTTGAGCGGCAGGTCCTCGCTGTCGACCACGCCGCGCATGAAGCGCAGCCAGGGCGGCAGCAGCTCGGCGTCATCGGTGATGAACACGCGGCGCACGTAGAGCTTGATCCGGCCCTTGCGCGCCGGATCGAACAGGTCGAACGGCTGGCTCGACGGCGAGAACAGGAGCACCGCGAACGACTGACGGCCCTCGGCGCGGTAATGCAGGGTGAGAGCCGGCTCGTCGAAGGCGCCGGCGAGCGTCCGGTAGGCCTCCTTGTATTCCTCGGGCTTGACCTCGGACTTCGACCGCTGCCACAGCGCGCTCGCCGCATTGATCTGGCGCGGCTCCTTGTCGCCGTCCTTGAGCTCGATGGGAAACAGGATGTGGTCAGAATAGGTGCGCACCACGCGCTCGATGGCGTGGCCCTCGAGGTAGCGCTTGGACTCCTCCTTGAGATGCAGGACGATCTCGGTGCCGCGCGGCACCCGGGCGGCCGCAGCCTCCTCGGCCGGGGCGATGTCGAAGCCGGCGCCGCCCGACGACGACCAGGTCCAGGCCTCGGCGGCGCCCGCCCGCCGGCTGGTCACCGCGATGCGATCTGCCACCATGAAGGACGAATAGAAGCCGACGCCGAACTGGCCGATCAGGCCGGCGCCGTCCTTGGCCTCGGCCAGCCGGCTGACGAAGGCGCGCGTGCCCGATCGCGCCACGGTGCCGAGATTGTCGATCAGCTCCTGGCGGTCCATGCCGATGCCGTTGTCGGCGATGGTGAGCGTGCCGGCCGCCGCGTCCGGCCGGATGCGTATGGCGAGCGGGGCGTCGTCGAGCAGCGCCGGCGCGGCGATCGCCTCGTAGCGCAGCTTGTCGCAGGCGTCGGAGGCGTTGGAGATCAGCTCGCGGAGGAAGACGTCGGTCTCCGAATAGACCGAATGGACCATCAGGCGCAGCAGCTCGGCCACCTCGGCCTGGAAGGGGTGGGTCTGGGCAACGGTTTCGGCTTCGGTCGTCATGCCGCTCGCTCGCGTGTTGATTGAGGGCCTTGATTACAGCGGGGGGCGGCGCCCCCGCAAGGGGCCTCGATCGCCCTCGGAAGGACGCGCCGAGACCCCATTCCGGGGCGCGGGCGCCGGCAAAATGCTCTATGCTGAAGGAAACCCATCGGGACGGAACTCAGCATGAACGAGCAGTCGGTCGACACGAGGCGGAGCCAGCCGCTCATGGATCTCGACGTGCTGATCGTGGGCGCCGGCTTCGCCGGGATGTACATGCTGCATCGCCTGCGCACGCTCGGGCTTTTCGGCCCGGGTGCTCGAGGCCGGCAGCGGCGTCGGCGGCACCTGGTACTGGAACCGCTATCCGGGCGCCCGCTGCGACGTCGAGAGCATGGAATATTCCTACCAGTTCTCCGAGGCGCTGCAGCAGGAATGGGAATGGAGTGAGCGCTACGCCGCGCAGCCGGAAATTTTGCGCTATGCCAACCACGTGGCCGACCGCTTCGATCTGCGCCGTGACATCCGGTTCGACACAAGGGTGACGGCGGCGGCGTTCGACGAGGCGGCCGAGTGCTGGAGGATCGAGACCGGCGACGGCGTCCGAACGACCGCACAGCACCTGGTCATGGCGACGGGCTGCCTGTCGTCGTTCAACCTGCCGCGTTTCAAGGGCCTCGAGACTTTCGCCGGCACCTGGTATCACACCGGCAACTGGCCGCACGACGGCGTCGACTTCACTGGCCGGCGGGTCGGCATCATCGGCACCGGGTCCTCGGCGGTGCAGTCGATCCCGATCATCGCCGCTGAGGCAAAACACCTCACCGTATTCCAGCGTACGCCCAACTACGTGGTGCCGGCGCGCAATGCGCCGCTCGATCCGGATTTCCAGCGCGAGGTCAAGGCCGACTATGCGGGCCTGCGCGCCCGCGCCAAGACCATGCGCAACGGCATCCAGTATCCGATCAACGACGCCTCGGCGGCGGAGGCGAGCGAGGAGGAGCTGCGGCGCCAGTACGAGACGAGGTGGCAGCGCGGCGGCCTGTCGTTCCTCGGCTCGTTCGCCGACCTGCTGCTCGACCGCCGCGCCAACGACACGGCGGCGGAGTTCGTCCGCGAGAAGATCCGCGAGGTCGTGCACGATCCGGCGGTGGCCGAGGTGCTGGCGCCGAAGAACACGTTCGGCTGCAAGCGGCTGTGCATCGACACCGGCTTCTACGAGACGTTCAACCGCGACAACGTGACCCTGGTGGACATCTCCGGCTCGCCCGTCGAGGAGATCACGCCGGAGGGGATCGCGGTCGCGGGAAAGGTTTGGCCGGTGGACACGATCGTGCTTGCCACCGGGTTCGACGCGATGACCGGCGCCCTGCTCCGGGTCGACATTCGCGGCCGCGGCGGGCTGACGCTGCGGGAAAAATGGGCCGCGGGCCCGCGCACCTATCTGGGCGTCGCCACGGCGGGCTTTCCCAACCTGTTCACCATCACCGGACCGGGCAGCCCATCGGTGCTCACCAACATGCTGCCCACCATCGAGCAGCATGTCGAGTGGATCGCCGATCTCATCGACCATGCGCGGCGCAACGGCATCGCCTGCATCGAGCCGACGCGTTCCGCCGAGGACGCCTGGGTCGACCACGTCAACGAGATTGCCGCCGGCACGCTGTTTCCCTCGTGCAATTCCTGGTACGTGGGCGCCAACATTCCCGGCAAGCCGCGGGTGTTCATGCCCTATATCGGCTTTCCGCCCTATGTGGAGAAATGCAACGAGATTGCCGCCGCCGGCTACACGGGCTTCACGCTGAAGCCGGGCCGGGGCGCCAGCTCACGCGAGGCCGTGCCGAGGTCGCTCGGCGCGTAGGCCCGCAGATTTTTTGCTCGTCCTGCGACAGCCCGAGGATGGGCGCGGCGCATAGCGCCGTTCCCATCCGGAGCCGCAGATGCGGTCGAGCCGGCCTCACAGGGCCGTCGAGACGCTCGAGAAGGTGGTGTTGAGCGCGGTGCCGAGACCCTGCACGGCGGCGATAATCGCGACCGCGATGCCGGCGGCGATCAGCCCGTACTCGATGGCGGTCGCACCGGACTCGTCTTTCAGAAATCGTGCGAGGATCCTGGTCATGGTCGTTATCTCCTGCGGAACCCATCCGTCCGTTCAGGTATGATGATGCAGGATTTGCTGCAATGCGGTTTAGCCATTCGTTAAATTTTATATCGAGTAGATTCCCGATCGTTGCGAGCGGGCAGGGCCGAACGCGCATGTTCTTATCGGCGAACCGGTATCCACTGCGACGGAACATGCTCTAGACTGGGCACGCCACGAAACAAGACAAGGGGGATGCGCCGTGACCCGCTCGCCTGTCCGTCGATCGCGCCGCGATGCGCTGAAGTTTTTCGGAGCCGGCGCGGTGGCGGCGCTGGCGCCGCCCGTCCTGGCAAAGTTTTCGCCGGTGCGGGCGCAAGCCGCGGCACCGCCGATCCTGATGGACGGCCATGTCCACGTCATCAACCGGGTGTACTGGGAGAAGATCGATCCCTGGGAGCCCCATGACGGCGGCTGGGATTATGCCCGCGCCCGCGCCGCCGGGGTCAACTGCATCGTCGACAATATCGGCACCTACGGCTACTGGAACTACAACTACACGCCGAAGCAGGCGCTGCGCCTGATCGAGACGTTCCACCGCTTCGCCGAAAATCATGCCGACAAGATGGGCGTCGCGCTCACTGTCGCCGACGCCCGCGCGATCATCGCCAGCGGGCGCATGGCGGTGTTTCTCGGCAGCGAGTTCGGGCTTCGATCACGAGGGCGACCCCGACGTGCTGGCCGCCCTGCACCGGCTCGGCCTGCGCGTCATCCAGTTCGCGACGCAGACGGGGTTCAACGCCTTTTCCGACAGCGCGCTGGCGCCCGTCCAGGGCGGCCAGAAGCCGGAGCATTTCGGCGGGATCAACGAGCGCGGCCGCGCGCTGGTCGCCGAGATGAACCGCCTCGGCGTGCTGATCGACATCACCCACGGCACCGAGGCGGTGCACATGCAGCTCATCGAGGCGAGCCGCGCGCCGGTGGTGGCGAGCCACGATACGCTGAAGGCGGTGGCCGGCGTCGGGCTCTCCGACGAGGTGCTCAAGGCGCTCGCCGCCAAGGGCGGGCTGGTGGGCATCCACGGCGGCGCCGCGGTGATCGGCAGGCGCTATCGCGCCTGGATGGCGGAAAAGCCGGAAAACGCCGCGAGCGCCGGCCGGGCGGTGCTCGGCATGGTGGGCTACCAGCCGCCGTTCCCGCGGACGCCCGGCGATCACGGCGAATACATCGCCCGCATGGACCAGGAGACCCGCGAGCGCTGGCGGGCGCTCGGCGAGTGGAGGGAGGACCCGCAGGCAGTGCCCGCCATTCCGGCTGCCGACGAATGGGCCGAGCAGGTCGCCTACGTGATCCGGACGGTCGGCGCCGACCATGTCGCCATCGGCCTCGACATGGTGGGCGGCTGCAGCGCGGTGCCGAAGAACGCCAGCGGCTACCCAGAGCTGGTCGCCGCGCTCAACCGCCGGAGAACGTGCGGAAAATCACCGGCGAGAACTGGTTCCGCGTGCTCGGCCAGGCCAAGACGAGCTGAGCGCTATTTGTCGACCGAGAAGCGGTAGACGATGCGGCCGGCATAGCGCTCGCCGGGCTCGAGCACGGTCGAGGGGAATTCCGGCCGGTTCGGCGAGTCGGGAAAATGCTGCGGCTCCAGGCAGAAGCCCGAGCGGAAGCCGTAGGGTTTGCCTCCCTTGCCGACGTCGCGTGGCACCTGCCCGGCAAGGCCGTTGCCCGAATAGAATTGCAGGCCGGGCTCGGTGGAAAGAACCTCGAGGACGCGGCCCAATGTCGGCTCGCAGACGCGCGCCGCAAGGCAAAACTCTCCGGGCGCCTTGGCGAGCACGTAGTTGACGTCATAGCCCTTCGGGCCCGCGAGGAGGGAATCGTCGGCGTCGATGCGCTCGCCGATCCGCCGCGGTTGGGTGAAGTCGAACGGCGTGCCCTGCACCGGGCGGAGCTCGCCGGTCGGGATCTGGGTGGCGTCGGGCACGGTGAAGCGGTCGGCGGCGATCATCGCCACATGGTCCAGGATGTCGCCGCGGCCCGCCCCCGCCAGGTTGAAGAAGATGTGGCTGGTGAAATTCACCACGGTGGTCCGGTCGGTGACCGCCTCGTAGGCGATGTCGAGCGCATTGTCCGCCGTCACCGTGTAGACCACGCGGGAGTCCAGGTTGCCCGGATAACCCTCCTCGCCGTCGCGATAGGTGTAGCGCATCTCGACCGAGGATCCGTCGAGCTGGCGGGCATCGAACACGACGAAGCGCGAGCCTTTGCGGCCGCCATGCAGGCTGTTGGGTGGGTTGTTGACCGCGAGCCGATAGGTCTGGCCGCCGAGGCGAAACATTCCGCCGGCGATGCGGTTGGCGAACCGGCCGATGAAGGCGCCCATCGAGGTCTGGCCGTTCACCACCTGGTCGATGGTGTCGTAGCCGAGCGCCACGTCGCCGAGATCGCCGTTGCGGTCCGGCACCAGGATCTGCTCGACCTTGGCGCCGTAGTTGGTGACCTTGACCACCATCCCGCCGGCGTTGCGCAGGGTGAAGAGATCGACCGGCCTGCCGTCGATCTCGGCGAGGAAATTGTTTCGCTCGAGCTCGGCGAACCCGTCCATGGCGAATTCAGTCGACCACGAACAGCTTCGCTCCGGTCGACGTCGAGGAGCGGTGGGCCGCGTCGCCGAGATCCGATACCTGATAGCTCATTCCGGGGCCGAGCGTGAACGAGCGGCCGTCCTTGAGCTCGGTCTTCAGCTCGCCTTCCAGCACGTAGAGGATGTGCCCGCGATCGCACCAGTGATCGGCGAGATAGCCCGGCGAATACTCGACCATGCGCACCCGGACGTCGCCGATGTTGACGGTGCGCCACAGCGCGTGGCCGCTCTCGCCGGCATAGCGCGTGGCCGGCTCGTCGGCCCAGGTGGTGACGGAAAAGGGATTGGCGGGAATCTTCATGATCGCGGTCGTCCCTCGGAAGCGGCTGGACAATTGTCGCGGACAGCCGCGCGCGTCGTCGAGCCGGCGCCGGACGATGCCTAACGCGAGTACGCCGACGACGGGTTGAGGATCAACGGCCCGCCGACCGGGGCGGGCTTGGCCTGGCGCGGCTTGGCCGGCGTCCGCTTGCTCTCGGCCTGCCAGATCGGGTCGCCATAGGGGTCGGCCTCGGTGGTGGCCGACTGGGCCCCCGGGGCAGGCTTTTCGGCATTTGGCTTCGCCGGTGCGCCCTGGGTCGCGGCGTACCAGCACTGCCGGCCATTGACGATGTGGTAGCGCTTGTAGCCGCCCGTCACCTCGCTCTGCGACAGGCATTGCGGCTCTTCCAGCGCCAGCGCCGGGGCCGGCGCCAGAACAAGGGCGAGGAGCATCCATCTGGCTGTCGTCATGGGGCTCTGCCTCGGACCCGTGGACCGTTGCGCGGACTCGCCAGCACCATGCTACCAAACCGGCGGCAGGGTCGCCAAGCCTCCGTTGTGGCTCCCGGAAAGCCTTTGCACCGGCCCGATCGCAGCGTCTCCCATCCGACAAACGGGCGCAAGGCGGCCGTTTCCCCCTGAGCTTGCGCCCATCCTGCGGGAACTTTGCCTCGCCAACCGGCGTTGATGGAGGCCAGGCGACGTTCGCCGGCGCTTCAGCAAAGCCCCGGTCCGGATGTACGACCGGGGCTTTTGCGCGTCCTGCGGGTGGCGGCGATCCGCAGCCGGGGGACTATGCGGGTGCCCGACGGGCGAAAGGCCTGTGATGACAGCCAAAGCCAGGAAGGGAATGCCCGAGGTGCGGCTCGACCGAAAAGAATTCGCCGAGCGCTTCCGCCGGCAATTCTACGATCCGGTCTTCGCCGACGCGACCGAGGAGATCGACGCGCTCCTCGCCCGCGCGTGGGACGGCTACGCCCATTCCCGCAAGAGCCCGCGGACCCGGCGGGCCGGTCCCGGTTTCGCCGATCCCGACTACGAGCTTTCGGTCGAATGGCTGGAAACCCGGGAGCGGATCACCGAGGCCCAGGCCCGGCATGACGATGGCAAGCAGCCCTCGCGCATCCTGCTGATCAATGGATCGTCGCGCAGCGACCAGACCTGCCCGGGCGAGATGTCGAAGACCTACCGCATGGCGTCGGCCGCCGAGCAGATATTCGCCGCGGTTCCCGACTTCGAGGTAGAGGTGCTGGATCTCAGCCGCCTCACCTCGGAATACGGAAAAATGATCCATCCCTGCAAGGCGTGCGTCTCCACCGCCATGCCGCTCTGCCACTGGCCGTGCTCGTGCTATCCCAACCACTCGCTCGGCCAGGCGAGCGACTGGATGAACGGGATCTATCCCAAGTGGGTGGCGGCGCACGGCATCATGATCATCTGTCCGGTCAACTGGTATCAGGCACCGAGCACGCTGAAGCTGATGATCGATCGCCTGGTCTGCGCCGACGGCGGCAACCCGGACCCGACGAGCACCCAGGGAAAGAGGCCCGAGCTCGCCAAGGAGATCGAGCTTTCTGGATGGCTCTATCCGCGGCATCTGGCGGGACGCACCTTCTCGGTCGTCGTTCACGGCGACGCCGCCGGCGTCGAGACGCTGGAGCGGATCCTGTCCGACTGGCTGACCGACATGGGCCTGATCGGCGCCGGCCGCCACGCGCAGATCGGCAGGTACCTGGGCTATCTGCGGCCCTACGCGACCAGCCACGACGATCTCGATCAGGATCAGGCCTTCCAGGAGGAAGTGCGGAACGCCGCGCTCAGCCTGGTCGATGCGGTCACGCTGGCGCGGCGCGGCGAGCTCAAGGAGCCGGGCGCCGGATTGAAAGAGGTTCGGCCCAAATAGATCAGGTTGGGTCTGCCATCCCGGCCACGGAACCGGACAGCACAGGTATCCGTTGTCTCAGGGGCGGCAGGCCCTGCAAGGTCCAAGCCCGTCGAAAGACCCTCCGCAGCATCCTCGCAAAAGGGAGCTTCTTCCATGGCCCGCCGCGCCTACTGGAAAGGCTATCTCCGCCTGTCGCTGGTCACCTGCCCGATCGAGCTCTATCCGGCGACCTCGCAGAGCGAAAAAACCCATTTCCATATGATCAACCGCAAGACCGGCCACCGCCTGCATCAGCAGATGGTGGACGAGGAGACCGGTGACGTGGTCGACAAGGAGGACAAGGGACGCGGCTACGAGCTCGGCAAGAACCGCTATGTGCAAGTCGAGGAGGAGGAGCTCGCCGCGGTCGAAATCGAGAGCACGCACACGATCGACATCGAGAACTTCGTGCCGAGGTCGGAGATCGACAACCGCTATCTCGACAAGCCGTATTACCTGGCGCCGGGCGGCAAGCTCGGTGCCGAGGCCTTTGCGGTGATCCGCGACGCCATGAAGAACAAGGATCGGGTGGCGCTCGCCAGGATCGTGGTGGCACATCGCGAGCACGTGATCGCGCTGGAGCCGCTGGGCAAGGGGATCCTGGCGACGACGCTGCGCTACGCCTACGAGGTGCGCGACGAGCGCGAGTACTTTTCCGACATTCCGTCGGTGAAGATCAGCAACGACATGGTCGACCTCGCCGAGCATATTCTCGACAGCAAGGCCGGCCACTTCGATCCGGAAAAATTCGACGACCGCTACGAGACCGCCTTGAAGGCGCTGGTCAAGCGCAAGGCCTCGGGCAGGAAGATCGAGGTCGCCGCGCCTCCCGAGCAGAAGGGCGAGGTGATCGACCTGATGGATGCGCTGCGACGCAGCCTGAAAGGTCCTCGCGGCGCCGCCCGGAGGCGCGCCAAGGCGAGGCCGGCGCGCCGCGGCGCGTCGAGGGAGCGGCGGCGGAAGGCGGCGTGATCGCCCCGCCGGTCGCGCGAGCCGGTTCGTACCGGGCTGTCAGGGTACCCGTAACGCGTCCCCGTCGGCGGCCAGCACCACGCGGCCGACGGCCTTGCGGTCGCTCAACAGCCGCATGCCGTCGACGAAGCGGTCGAGCGGAACGACGTGCGAGATGTGCGGCCTGAGCGCCCCGCGCGAGACCATGGCCATGATGTCGGCCAGGTTCTTCCGCCCGACCTCGGGATCGTGACGGGCGGCCTCGCCGGCGCGCACGCCGATCACCGCACAACCCTTGAGCAGGATACGGTTGACCGCGACCTGCGGAATGGTGCCGCTGGCGAAGCCGATCACCAGGAGCCGGCCCGCCCAGGCGATGCAGCGCAGCGACTGGGCGAAGACGTCGCCGCCGACCGGATCGTAGATCACGTCGGCGCCCTCGCCGGCGGTCAGATGCTTGACCTCGTCGACGAAGGATTTTTCCCGGTAGTTGATGACGTGGTCGGCCCCCCGCGTCTTGGCGACCGCGAGCTTGTCGTCGCTTCCGGCGGTGGCGATCACGTGGGCGCCGAGATGTTTTCCGATCTCGACCGCCGCGAGGCCGACGCCGCCGCCGGCACCGTGGACCAGCAGCACCTCGCCCGGCTGCAGGCGCCCGCACTGCACCAGCGCGTTCATCGCGGTGAGGCTGCCCACCATGAGAGAGGCGCCTTCGGCGAAGCTCAAGCCGCGGGGCAGCGGCAGCGCGGAGCCTGCCGGCACCACGGCCTCATCGGCGTAGCCGCCGGTGCGCATGCGGGCGATCACCGGGTCGCCGACCCTGATGCCGGTCACCTCGGGGCCGACCTCGGCGACGGTCCCGGCCGTCTCGACGCCCGGCGTGAACGGCATCGGAGGCTTGTACTGGTAGAGATTCTGCACGATCAGCAGGTCGGGGAAATTGATGCCGCAGGCATGGATGCGCACCCGCACCTCGCCGCGACCCGGCGAGCGGCTCGGCACCTCCTCGAGGAGGAGACGCTCGGGCGGCCCGGGTTCGCGACATACGACGGCACGCGGCATTCCGGGCTCCTGCGGCTCGCTCCTGGCCGGGCACACCTGCGGCAGGATTTGGACTTGAGCGTGTGCGGATTCCTAGGAACCGGACATGCTATAGAATTGTCAACCGGGGAAGAAGCAAGGCGATCGTCATGAGCCCGCAGAACGTCCAGGCCGAGCCGTGGCGATGGTCGGCGATCGCCGCGTGGGCGCGAGCGCCGCTCGACCTCGTCGACAAGTGGCTGGCGCGGGTGCCGGGCGGCCGGGCGAGCGCCTCGCCGCCCGCCCGCATCGAGCGCGACCTGCGGCTCGACTTCTTCCGCGGGCTGGCGCTGTTCTTCATCTTCATCGATCACATCCCCGACAACATCCTGTCAAATGTGACGCTGCGCTCGATCGCCTTCTCGGACGCGGCGGAAGTCTTCATCTTCATCTCCGGCTACACCGCGGCGCTGGTCTACGGCCAGTACCTGGTCCGCCGCGGGCCGCTGTTCGCCACCGTGCAGATCTATCACCGCGTCTGGCAGCTCTATGCGGCGCACATCTTCATCTTCGTCATCTACACGGCGGAGGTGTCGTACGCGACCTTGAAGCTCAAGACCCAGACCTACAGCGAGGAATTGCGGCTCACCAATTTCCTCCAGGAGCCGCACGTCGCCATCATCAAGACGCTGATGCTGCAGTACCAGCCCGAGCTGCTCGACATCCTGCCGCTCTATATCGTGCTGCTGGCGGTGTTTCCCGTCATCCTGCTGCTGCAGCACCGCTGGCCGATCGTGCCGCTGATGCTCTCCGCCGTGATCTACGCGCTGACCCTGCATCTCGACCTGCAGCCGAAGAGCTATCCGCCCGAGGACGGCTGGTTCTTCAACCCGCTGGCCTGGCAGTTCCTGTTCGTCATCGGCGCCACCGCCGGCTATGCGCAGAGCGCCGGGCATTCGGCGCTGCCGCGCACGCACTGGCTGTGGCGGGCGGCGCTCGGAATCACATTGGTGATCGCCGTCATCAAGATCACCTGGATGTTGCACGAGTACATCGAGGCGATTCCCGCGCTGCTGCACGACGAGCTCGACGACTTTTCCGAGGACAAGACCAACCTGTCGCCACTGCGCCTGCTGAGCTTCTTCGCGCTGGCGCTCACCACTGTTCATTTCGTGCGGCGCGACAGCGCCTTTCTCCGCCACCCGGCCGCCCGTCTGGTGGTCCTGTGCGGCCAGCACTCGCTCCAGGTGTTCTGCCTCAGCATCCTGCTCTCGGTGCTCGGGCGCTTCATCATCAACTCGATCTCGCACGCGCTCGCCATGCAGCTCGCCGTCAACTTCGCCGGCATTGCCCTGATGATCGCGCTGGCCAAGCTGTTGTCCTGGTACAAGCAGAAGAGCCGGGAGGCGGCGACGGCGCCGGCCTCCCGCGCGGAGATCGCCGGCTGAAACTCGACGCGGTGCGGGCAACGATTAGGCCCTTCTGATCCGCCCGGCGGGTTGCTACAGTCGGGACAGAAGAATTCCGGAGGAAGCGCGAGCCGCATGCAGTCCTATCTGGTCGGCGTCGATATCGGCGGAACGTTCACCGATTGCGTGGTGGTCGACGGCGACGGGCGGGTGACGACCGCGAAGGCGCCGTCGACGCCGGGGAATTTCGCCGACGGCATGCTGGCGGCGCTCGGCGGGGCGGCGGAGCAGCTCGGCGTCGAGCTGCGGAGCGTTCTGCCGCGAGATCGCGGTGCTCTCCCACGGCACCACCGTCGGCACCAACGCGCTGGTGCAGAAGCGCGGCGCCAAGGTCGGGCTGATCACCACCCGGGGCCACGAGGACGTGCATCCACATCATGCGCGGCTCGCGCGGGCTCGACGCCCGCGACATGCGCAAGGTCGTGCATTTCCCCGAAAGCCAGAAGCCCGATGCCGATCGTTCCCAAGCGGCTGATCGAGGGCGTCTCCGAGCGGGTCGACTGTTTCGGCCAGGTGATCGTCGCCGCTCAACGAGGCCGAGGCCGAGGCGGCGATCCGCCGCCTCGTCGCGCACGGACGTCCAGGCGATCGCCGTGTGCTTCCTGTGGTCGTTCAAGCGCCCCGAGCACGAGCAGCGGGTCAAGGCGATGATCCGCTCGATCGCGCCGAACGTGTTTGTCAGCTGCTCCGTCGGACATCGTGCCGAAATGGGGCGAGTACGAGCGCACCACGGCGGTGGCGCTCAACGCCTATATCGGCCCGCTGATGGCCGGCTACCTCGCCAATCTCGATCGGCCGCCTGAAGGAGCTCGGCTACGGCCAGCCGCTGCAGATCACCCAGTGCGGCGGCGGCACGATCTCGGTCGACAAGGCGATGGAGGCGCCGCTGCTCACGCTGGATTCCGGGCCGGTGTCGGGGGTCTCCGGCTCGCTCTATCTCGGCCGGCTGATGGGCTGCCGCAACATCATCACCACCGACATGGGCGGCACCTCGTTCGACGTCGGCGTGATCTTCGAGGGCCAGCCGGCGTATCTCGTTCGTGAGCTCGACGTGAACCAGTACGAGTACTTCATGCCCGCGGGTCGACCTGCAGGCGATCGGCTCCGGCGGCGGCAGCCTGGTGCGCATCGACGAGACCACCCGCACCATGCGGGTCGGCCCGGAGAGCGCCGGCGCCGATCCGGGGCCGGTCTGCTACGGCAAGGCGGGAACAGTCGCCGACGGTGACCGATGCCGACCTGGTGCTCGGCTATATCAACCCGGACAATTTCGCCGGCGGAAAAATCCGGCTCGACAACAAGACGCGCCGAGCAGGCGATCCAGGACGTCGCCGACCGGCTCGGCCTCGGCCTCATGGAATGCGCCAGCGGGATCGCGAAGATCGTCGAGTTCCAGATGGCCGACATCATCCGCAAGATCACCATCGAGAAGGGTTTCGACCCGCGCGACTTCGTGCTGTTCGCCTTCGGCGGCGCCGGCCCGGCGCATGCCGGCGTGTTCGCCCGCGAGCTCGGCGTCAGCAAGGTGATCGTGCCGCAGGGCGAGACCGCCTCGATGCTGGTGCGCGTTCGGCGCGGCGACCGCCGACATCCTGCACATCTACGAGCAGGTCGACATCATGGTGTCGCCGTTCGCGGCGGACCGCGTCAACGACAACCTGGCACGGCTCGCCGAGGCGGCGACGGCAGCAGCTGGCAAAGGACAAGGTCGCGCCGGAGCGGCAGATATTCGCGTTCTCGCGTCGACATGCGGCACAAGGGACAGATCAACGAGGTGGAGATCGCGCTCGCGGCCGACCGGGTGAGCGAGGGTTTTCAGGCGCCGCTTGCCGAACGCTTCTACGAGCGCTACGAGCGGCTCTACGGCCAGGGCGCGTCGTTCCGCGGCGCCCCGCTGGAGATCGTGACATTCCGCCTGCGGGCGAGCGCGCTGACCCCGCGGCCGCAGCTCAAGGCCGCAGGCGTGCTGACCGTGGACATCGACCCGGCGGCGAAACGTCCCGCCCGGGCGATCTACTTCGCCGATCTGGCCGGCATGGCCGCCACCCCGATCTTCGACGGCGCGCATCTGCGGCCGGGCAACCGCATCGCCGGCCCGGCGGTGATCGAGACCACGGCGACCACCGTGGTGGTGCATCCGGGCCGCACGCTCTCAGTCGATGCCTTCGGCAATTTCCAGATCACGTTTTCGTAGAGGTTGAGCGGCAATGAAAAAGATCAGCGAGCTGACCGGTACCAAATTCGACGGCGTGGTCAATCCGCTACGTTCCGGCGCCACGCTCAACATCTCGCCGAAGCTCAGGCTGCACAAGAACTTCGCCGAGAACATCGATCCGGTGACCTACGAGGTGATCCGGCACAATCTGTGGAACATCAATCTCGAGCACGGCGCGACCATCCAGCGCATCTCCGGCTCGCCGGTCGCGATCTTCGCGCTCGACCTCAACCCCTCGATCCTCACCGAGGACGCCGAGTTCGTCTATTTCGGGCCCTACATGCAGTACATGTCGGGCGTCACCGACACCCAGGTGAAATGGATCCTCGAGTACCGCAGCGACAATCCCGGCATCCGCGACGGCGACATGTTTCTCGCCAACGACCCCTGGGTCGGCGCCGCGCACCAGAGGACGTGATGCTGATCTGCCCGGTGTTCTGGGAAGGCGAGCTGTTCTGCTGGGTGACCAACTGCCTGCACCAGTACGACATCGGCGGCATCACGCCGTCGAGCTTCTGCCCGTCGGCGGAGAGCGTGTTCGACGAAGGCATCATGATCCCGCCGATCCGGATCGTGGAGAACAACGAGATCCGCCGCGACCTCGAGGAGCTCTATCTGCGCTCCTCGCGCAAGCCCAACATGGTGGCGCTCGACTTCCGCGCCCAGCTCGCCGGCAACATGACGGCGCGCAACCGCATCCTCGAGCTGATCCGCCGCTACGGCCCCGAGGTGGTCAAGGGCGTGATGAAGCGCGTGGTGGCGAACGGCGAGGTCGCGTTCCTGAAAAAACTGGAGCGGCTGCCCGACGGGGTGTGGCAGCGACCGCACCTACGTCGAATGCTGCCGGCCCGGCGACCGCAGGACCTACCGGGTGATGCTCACGCTGCGCAAGCAGGGCGACCGGCTCATCTTCGAGAACGAGGGCACGGCGCCGCAGGACGGCGCGATGAACGCCACCTATTCGGGCTGGCGCGGCTCGATCATGGTGGCGCTCAATCAGCTGCTGTGCTGGGACCAGTTCTTCTCGCTCGGGCGGGGCGCTGCGCCACATCGATTTCGATCCGACGCTGGGCACGCTCAACTGCGCCACCTATCCGGCCTCGGTGTCGACGGCGCCGGTGCAGGCGATGGAGATTTCGCTCTATCCGGCCTACAACGTGATCTCGAAAATGATCTACTCGCGATCCCGAGATGCGCCGCGACATCATGTGCATCGGCGGGACCAGCCAGTTTCCCACCACGATCTTGCGCGGCATCGACCAGTGGGGCGAGCGTTTCGGCTATCCGGTGATCGATCCCCTGGGCGGCGCCATCGGGGCGTTCGCGCAAGGCGACGGCATCAATACCGGCGGCCAGTCGCGCACGCCGCTGTGCAAGATTGCCAATGTCGAGCACACCGAGCAGACGTTTCCGCTGCTCTATCTCTACCGCAAGGAGCTTCCCGATTCCGGCGGCGCCGGAAAGTACCGCGGCGGGCAGTCGGCGGAATCCTGCTTCATCCCGCACAATACGCCAAGCATCACCTACGACGCGGTGTCGTCGGGCAACGCCATCCCGACCTCGACCGGCATGATGGGCGGCTATCCGGCGACCACCAACTACTACAAGTTCGTGCGCGACACCGACATCGCCGAGCGGTTCGCCGCGAGCCGGATGATCGAGGACTGCGACGAGCTGGCCGGCGAACAGGTGACGCTGCCGCTCCGCCAGATGAACGTCTCCCAGGGACCGGGCGACGTCTACGCGGTCGCCTGGTCGGCGGCCGGCGGGTTCGGCGACCCGATGGATCGCGATCCAGAAGCCGTGGCCAAGGATTTCGCCAACCTGGCGGTGACCCTTGCGGCGGCCCGCGACATCTACGGCGTGGTGCTCGACAAGGCGACCGGTGCCGTCGATGCCGCGGCGACCGAAAAACTGCGCGGCGATGCACGCGTCGAGCGGGTGCGCCGCCACAGCAAGCCGGCGCGAAAACTGTCCGGCGCGGTGCTGATCCATGCGACGGTTGCGCTCGACATCCGCGAGGGCGCGGGCGGCGCCCCGCACCATTGCTGCGCCAAATGCGCCAGCGATCTCGGCGGCACGGCGGAAAACTACAAGGAGCACTGCATCCGCGAGGACCACCCGATCTCGTCCTCGAACCCGCTGATCGGCGATCCCGGCCGCTTCATCGACGACATTCCGGTATTTCGCCAGTTCTTCTGCCCGGGCTGCGGCACGCTGATCGAGAACGAGGTGGCGCTGACGCAGGAGCCGCTGCTCACCGACATCTCGATCGACGCCCGCCCGGCGCTGCGCGCGGCGGCGGAGTAGGGTGGGCAAATCGCCCGGCACGGCGCGTGATATTTGGTGATGTGTTGCGGGCGATTTGCCCACGCGGTCCGACGCGGGTGCGGTGGACCGCGTGGGCAAAATCGCACGTGAGGTCTGGGCGAGACGCACGGTTCGCGCATCGATTTTGCCCACCCTACGGGTTCAAATGACACGCCGAAAAATGCCCCGGGGCGATTTCCTTGAGCACAGGTTGCTCCGTCCGGCAGCGCGGCATGGCGTGCGGGCAGCGCGGGTGGAAATGACAGCCCGGCGGCGGGGCGAGCGGCGACGGGATTTCGCCCTTGACCGCCGAAAATGCGCGTTTCCGGGCGTCGAGCCGCGGCACGTTGGCGAGCAGCGCCTGGGTGTAGGGGTGGTTCGGGCGGGTAAACAGCTCCGCGGTCCGGGCGCTCTCCACGACCCGGCCGAGATACATGATGACGATGCGGTCGGAAATGTGCTCGACCACGCCGAGATCGTGGCTGATGAACAGATAGGTGAGGCCGAGATCCTGTCTCAGCTGCATGAACAGGTTGAGCACCTGCGCCTGGATCGAGACGTCGAGGGCGGCGACCGATTCGTCGCAGACGAGGAAATCCGGCTTGACCGCCAGCGCCCGGGCGATGCCGACGCGGGCACGCTGTCCGCCGGACAGCTGATGGGGATAGCGGCTGCGGTAGCCGGGATCGAGCCCGACCTGTCTCAACAGGGCGTCGACATAGGCGTCGCGCCCGGCCTTGCCGACGATGCCGTGCACCACCGGCGCCTCGCCGACGATGTCGCCGAGCCGCATGCGCGGATTGAGCGACGACATCGGGTCCTGAAAAATCATCTGGATTTTCAGCGCCGCGTCGCGCCGACCCTTGGGGTCGAGGTCCCCGGTCGCGATGCCGCGAAACCTCACCGCCCCGGCGCTGGGGGCAATGATTCCCGCCACCATGCGGCCGAGCGTGGATTTTCCGCAGCCCGACTCGCCGGCGAGGCCCACGACCTCGCCGTGATCGATCGTCAGGCTCACGTCGTCGACGGCGCGGATCGCGGTCGTCTGCAAACCGGCGCCGAACAGGTTGGCGGCGCGCTCCGCGAGATCGAGCGGCCGGACGAAGGTCCGGCTCACATGATCGAGCGCAATGATCGGCTCGCTCATGCGACGGTCTCCGCCATGTGGGGATGCCAGCAGCGCGCCGCGTGGTCGGCCGCATGGCGCTCCATTGCCGGCATCACCAGGCAGGCGGCGTCGGCGCGCGCGCAGCGCGGCGCGAAGGCGCAGCCCGGCGGCAGATGCAGCGGCGACGGCGCGGCGCCACGGATCTGGCGCAGCGGCACGCCGCGGGCATTGCGGCTCGGCACCGAGCCGATCAGGCCGCGCGTATAGGGATGCAGCGGCGTGTCGAGCACCGGATCGACGGCGCCCTGCTCGACGATTCGTCCCGCATACATCACGGCGACGCGGTCGGCGAGGCCGGCGACCACGGCGAGGTCGTGGGTGATCCAGACCAGCGCGGTGCCCTGCTCGCGGCACAGCGTCTGCACCTCGGCAAGGATCTGCGACTGGATGGTGACGTCGAGGGCGGTGGTCGGCTCGTCGGCGATGAGCACCAGCGGGCGGTGCAGCAGCGCGATGGCGATGGCGACGCGCTGGCGCATGCCGCCGGAGAACTGATGCGGATAGTCGTTGAGCCGCGCCTCGGGCGACGCGATGCCGACCGCGCTCAATGCCTCGCGTGCCCGCGCCCGGGCGGCGCGTCGGGAGATTTTCTCGTGCGCGGCGATCGCCTCGATCATCTGGGTATCGATGCGCAGCACCGGATTGAGTGTCATCATCGGGTCCTGAAAAACCATCGCGATTTTTCGCCCGCGATAGTCGCGCAACACCGCCTCGGAAGCGCCGACGAGCTCCTCGCCGTCGAGTCGGACCGAGCCTGAGACGATGCGGCCGGGCGGATCGACGAGGCCGAGGAGCGAGAACCCGGTGACGGTCTTGCCCGACCCGGATTCGCCGACGAGGCCGAGCACTTGTCCGCGATCGACCGAAAAACTCACCCCGTCGACGGCGCGCACCACCCCGGACCGCGCGAAGAAATGGGTCTTCAGATCGTCGACTGCGAGTACCGGCGGCACGCGATCACCGCGCAAGCCGCGGGTTCATGACGTCGCGCAGCCGGTCGCCCACCAGGTTGATGGCGACGATCACGGCGAGCAGCGCAAGCCCCGGATAGAACGCCACCCAGTACTTGGCGGAGAGCATGTAGCCGTAGCCGTTGGCGATCAGCAGGCCGAGCGAGGGCTCGGTGATCGGCACGCCGACCCCGAGGAACGACAGCGTCGCCTCGAGGCCGATGGCGTGCGCGACCTGCACGGTGGTCACCACGATCAGTGGCGGGAAGGCGTTGGGCAGCAGATGGCGAAAGATGATGCGCCACTGCGGCAGCGCCAGGCAGCGCGCGGCCTCGATATATTCGCGGCGGCGTTCGACCAACGCCGAGCCGCGGATGGTGCGGGCATAGTAGGCCCACTGCACCGAGATCAGCGCGATGATCACCTTGTCGACGCCCTTTCCCAGGATGGCGAGCAGGATGAGGGCGATCAGGATCGTCGGAAAGGACAGCTGGATATCGACGAGGCGCATCAGCACGCCGTCGACCCGTCCCCCGAAATAGGCGGCGAGGACGCCGACCGCGGTGCCGAGCGCCAGCGCAATCGCGGTCGCCGCGATGCCGACGAAGAGGCTGAGCCTGAGCCCGTAGAGGATGGCGGAGAGCAGGTCGCGGCCCTGGTCGTCGGTGCCGAGCAGATAGAGCTTGCCGTCCAGGCTGCGGGCGCCGGGGGCAAGCATGTTGTCCATGATCGACAGTTGGGCGAGGTCGTAGGGGTTCTGCGGCGCCACCCATGGCGCCACGATAGCGAGCCCGATCAGGACCCCGACGAGCGCAAGCGCCACAACCGCGAGTGGGCTTTCGGAAAATTCGCTCCAGGCGCGCCCGAACCGAGTCTCCTCGACCGCGATCTCCTGGCCGGCGAGCGGGATGTCGACCATGGTCAGGCCCCCTGCCCCGCCAGACGCACCCGTGGATCGAGCAGCGTGTAGATCAGATCGACGACGAGATTGATCACCACGAACATCGTCACCACGATCATCAGGTAGGCGACGATGACCGGCCGATCGAGCCGATAGATCGAGTCGATCAGGAGCTTGCCGATGCCCGGCCAGGCGAACACCGTCTCGGTCACCACCGCGAACGCGATCATCGAGCCGAGCTCGAGGCCGATCACGGTGACCACCGGGATCAGGATGGTCTTGAGCACATGCACGCCGATGATGCGGGTGCGCGACAGGCCCTTGGCCCGGGCGAAGCGGACGAAATCCTGCAGCAGCGCCTCGCGGGTGCCGGCTTGCGCGAGTCGTATCACCAGGGAGGCCTTGTAGATCGCCAGCGTCAGCGCCGGCAGGATGAGGTGGCGCAGCCCGTCGACGGTGAGGAACGACCACTGGATGCCGACAATCTCCCGGGTCTCGCCGCGTCCGCCGGCCGGAAGAATCTTCAGCTCGACCGCGAAGGCGAGAATCAGCATCAGGCCGAGCCAGAAATTCGGCAGCGAGAAGCCGAAGATCGATCCCGTCATGATGCCGCGCGAGAGAAGCGACTTCGGCGCGGCGCCGGCGATGAGGCCGAGCGGAATGCCGAGACCGACGGCGATGACCAGCGCCACGAAGGCGAGCTCGAGCGTTGCCGGCATGCGCTCGAGGATGAGCCCCGCCGCCGGGACGCCGTGCACGAACGAGGTGCCGAGATCGCCGGTCGCCGCCGCCTTGACGAAGATCAGGAACTGCATCCACAGCGGCCGGCCGAGGCCGAGTCGGTGGATCACCTGCTCGCGCTCGACCTGGTCGGCCTCCGGGCTGATCAGGATGTCGATCGGGCTGCCGATCGCGTAGACGCCGACAAAGACCAGGCTCGCCATGACGGCGAGCACCAGGAAACCCTGGCCGATCCGGCGGAACAGAAAGGCGAGCATGGCCTGACCTTTCGGGCGTCGGACGATCACCGCCGGCGGGACGCGCCGGCGGCACGCCTCACCGCGCCCGCCGCACCAGCGCGCCCTGGGTATACTGGTCGGCGCGCGGCTTGTAGTCGAGATCCTTGCGGAACCCCCAGGTGGTCATCTCGAAGTGCAGCGGGATGGCGCCGTAGTCCGCCATGGCGGTCCGGCTCGCCTCGGCGAGGATTTTTGCGCGCTGCCCGTCGTCGATCGTGCCCAGCGCCTTGTCGATCAGGGCGTCGACCTCGGCATTCGAGTAGCCGCCGGAATTGCTGAAGCCCCGCCCCTTCTCCTTGCTGGGCGTCGCCAGCAGCGAGCGCAGCGGGCTCGACATTTCTCCCGAATCCGAGCCCCAGCCGGAAAGCCAGAAGCCGAACTCCCGGCGGTTGCGCCTGGCGAAGAACGTGCTCTGGGTCATCGCCTCGATCGAGACTTTGAGCCCGATCCGGCTGAGCATCTGCGCCGCTGCCTGGGCGATCTGGGAATCGTTGACATAGCGGTCGTTGGGCGTCGCCAGGGTGAGCGAAAAGCCGTTGGGATAGCCGGCCTCGGCCAGGAGTTTTCGCGCCGCCTCGGGGTCGGCCTTCACCGGCCTGGCATCGGGATTCGACCCGAACATGCCGGGCGGCAGCATCTCGCCGGCGGCGACCGCGACGCCGCCGAGGATGCGTGCCACGATGGCGTCGCGGTCGATCGCCTTGGAGATCGCCTCGCGCACACGCCGGTCGCGGAACGGATTCTTGCCCTCGGTGCCGGCGACACCCGGCGGCACGTCGTCGATATAGTCGAAGTGCAGAAAGATGATGCGGTTGGACAGGCCCTGGACCACCTTGAAGGCGGGATTGGCCTTGACCCGCTCGAGATCCTGGATCGGAACATTCTCGATCAGGTCGACGTCGCCGGAGAGCAAAGCCGCCACCCGCGGCCCGGCACTGGTGATCGGCCGAAAGACGATGCGCTGCCAGTCCGGCTTGTCGCCCCAGTAGGCGTCGTTGCGCTCCAGCACGATGCGGTCGCCCTTGGCGTAGCGCACCAGCCGGTAGGGCCCGGTGCCGATCGCCGCCTGGCCGGAATTGAAGCTTTCCGTCTTCGGATAGGTGCCGACGTTGAGGCAGTCCTGGCGGTCGAAAATCACCTGGCCGGCGCCGTTCGCCTTGGCCGAGAGCATGCGGACATTGACAATGTCGGAGGGCAGCAGCGGATAGGGATTCTCCGTCGTCATCACCACGGTGAGCGGGTCGGGCGCCGACATGCCGGTGACGGCGCGCACGTTGAGCGCCAGCGACGAGGGGGAGTTCTCCACCCGCGGCGTGCGGCAGAACGTGTAGATCACGTCGTTGGCGGAAAAATCGCTGCCGTCGGTGAATTTCACGCCCGGGCGCAGCTTGAATTCCCAGGTCCTGTCGTCGACCGTGCGCCACGATACGGCAAGGCCGGGCTTCAGGCGCTGGGTCTCGTCCTGGTCGGTCAGCGCATCGAAGATGTGCTTGGCGAGCGAGTGATTGGGCGACAGGTTGTGGAAGTGCGGGTCGATCGCCGACGGCTCGGCGGAAAGCCCGATTTTCAGCTCCTGGGCCGATGCCGCGCCGATCCAGCAGGCGGCGACTGCGGCACCGAGAACCCTCGCCCGAGCTCCTGCCATCACGCCGCCGTCGATTTCGGCGCTGCGGTCTGCGCCGGGACGGCGCCGAGCACGCTGCCACCGATCGTGCGCGGATCACGCAGCGCCCAGCGGCCGCGCTCGACGGTACCGAAGAAATCCTGCACGGCGCGATTGAAGGCGGCCGGCTCCTCCAGGTTGATCGCGTGCCCGGTCTTCGGCGCCATCCACAGTCCGGCCGACGGGATGGTGCGCTTGAGAAACAGGTTTGTCTCCAGGCACGGCTCGTCCTCATCGCCAACCGCGAGCAGGACCGGGATCTTCAGCTCCTTGAGCTCCGGGGTGAAGTCGACGAGCGAAGGCCGCAGGCCCTGATATCGCCGCAGCGTGAGCGCCGACCCTTGCGCCGAATGCGCGCCCAGGTGATCGACGAATTCCTGCCAGCCGCGCGGATCCTTGATCTTAAGCTGCACGCGCGTCGGGCTCAGTCCCATGGTCTCGGCCATCGCGGGTGAGCCGGCCTCGAGGAAGGCGTCGGCATTGGCCTCGCATTGCTGGCGGAACGCCGTGCGCACCTCCTTCGGCGAGCCCGAGCCGCAGCCCGCCACCACCAGCGCGCTCGCCATGGCGGGATGGCGCAGCCCGAACAGGAGGGTCGCGTAGGCCCCCATGCTCAGGCCCACGACATGCGCCTTCGCCACGCCGAGGTGGCGCATCACGGCAGCGATGTCGGCGACCGAATGCTCGTACCCGTAGGCCTCGCCGTCGGCCGGAACATCCGACGGAGGATAGCCGCGGGCATTGAAGGCGATGCAGCGGTACTCGCGGGAGAACCAGCGCACCTGGGTCTCCCATTCGCGCAGGTCCGAGCCGAACTCGTGCACGAAGACGATCGGGTATCCGGTCCCGGTGTCCTCGTAGTAGAGTTTCACATTGCCCGACTGCGCGTACGGCATTCCACTCTCCCGGTTGACGATCCCTGGTCCGGCAACTTTATCCGCGACCCGGGATGGCAACAAGCGCGCCACCATGGAAGATCAGATGCACCACATTGCCTGCAGGATCTGCCTCGTCACCGCCCTGGTGCTCGGCTCGCTCGGCGGGCCGGTGTCGGCGCAGAACGCGCCCGACGGAAGCTCGTTGGAGAAGGCGATCGTCATCGAGGCCGCCGACGAGCGGCAGGGCGTGGCGGCCGAGCGCGAGTGGGTGGCCAAGAACCTGCCAGGGTGGAAGATCAACCGCCAGGCCCTGCTGAACGGCCCGGGCGGCCGGCATTACGATCGCCTCGAGCTCACCGGACCCGGCGATGACCGCAAGACGATCTTCTTCGACATCTCGGCGTTCTTCGGCAAGTTCTGACCGCAAGGTTGCGGATCGCACGCGCGATCAGGCAGCCGCCCGCGCCCGCACCCGGGTGGCCATCGCTCCGGTGTCGCCGGCTCCCTCCACGTAGTCGACCTCCTGGCCGCGCAACAGGGCGTCGAAATCGCCGGCGATCAGGCTGTTGCGGTGGAAGTAGAGCAGGCCGCCGGTCTCGGTGAGGATGAAGCCGAAATCCCGCTCCGGCGTGATCTCGGCGACTTGGCCGTGGCGCGATGCCCTTCCCTCGCCGGCATGCTCCTTGCCGTGATCCTTGAGCTGGTCCTTGAACGTCGCCAGCCGGTCCTCCGCCAGGCGGAATGCCTCGTTGATTGCGTTGTGCAGATCGGGCGACTGGAATTTCCGCATCAGGCGGTCGGGCTCGTGGCTCACCACCAGCTCCCCGTGGCCGGGAAGCCCCATCTCGATGCGCACCACCGGCGGGATCTTGAGCGTCGGGTTGACGGCCCGCCGCTCGACGCGCACCCGGCAGGAGTTCAGGCGATGGAAAATCTTCTCGAGCTTCGCCACCCGGGCACGGATGACGTCCTCGATCCACGGCGAGGAATCGACGTGGTGGAAGGCAATCTCCAAGGGAACCTGTAGCACTTGAACCTCCCTTGCGGGTTGGTTGGATGGAGCATCGGTATCCCGAGACGAATTCGTCCCGGGATGGGGGGTCGCCTTTCCGCCGTGCGGTCCCCATCTATGCGCTTGGGTGAACCAATCCGATGCCCCGCGGGTTCCGGTGACGGGCCGCGACATCGGAGCGGAGGTTGGCGTTGCATGCAGGGCCGCCCACGGGCCGGCTCTGCCAAGGGCGGATCGAGCGACATGGCTGCGCGCAACATGCAGATGTGGATGTGGGCCGAGGCCTGCGGGATGCTGGAGCGCGCCGAGCGCATGCATCGGCAGTTCTTCCAGCTGCAGGCGTCGAAACGCCTGCCCGCCTGGGAGCCGCCCGCCGACGTGCTGGAAACTGCCCACGAGGTGGCGGTGATCGTGGCGCTGCCCGGGATCGACCCCGACGGCGTCCAGATCGCGCTGGACGACGGCCATCTGGTGATCGCCGGCATCCGTGCGCTGCCGCCGCAGCTCCATGGCGCCGCGATCCACCGGCTCGAGCTGCCGCAGGGCCGGTTCGAGCGCCGCCTGGCGCTGCCGGCCGGACGCTATTCCGCCGTCCGCAGCGCCGCCGCCCATGGCTGCCTGGTGATCACCCTGCAGAAGGCCGAGTGAAGATGTACCCCCAGTGGATGTCCCCCATGCGACAGGAATTCTTGCGCGCGCCCGACTCCGAGGCCGGATCGGGCAGACCCATCGCGGAGCTGCCGGAGGACGCGCTGATCATCCTGCCGGCGCGCAATTTCGTGCTGTTTCCCGGCATCGTGTTCCCGCTCACCATCGGCCGGCCGGCCTCGATCGCGGCCGCCCAGGAGGCGGTGCGCCTGCAGCGCCAGGTAGGCGTGGTGATGCAGCGCGACGCCGAGCAGAACGAGCCGGCGGCGATCGACCTGCACCGCGTCGGGACGGTCGCCAACATCGTGCGCTACGTCACCGGGCAGGACGGCACCCATCACCTGATCTGCCAGGGCGTGCAGCGCTTCCGCATCGTCGAGTTCCTCAACGGCTGGCCGTTCTTCGTCGCCCGCGTTGAGCGCATCGAGGAGGAGGACGTGCGCACCCCGGAGATCGAGGCGCGCTTCGTCAACCTGCAGCGCCAGGCGATCGAGGCTCTGCAGCTGCTGCCGCAGGTGCCGCAGGAGCTCGTCGGTACCATCCAGGGGGTGACCGCGCCCGGCCAGCTCGCCGACCTGATCGCCGCCTATATGGACCTTCAACCCAACGAGAAGCAGGAGATCCTGGAGACGATCGACATCCGGGCGCGGCTGGAGAAGGTCGCCGGCCTGCTCGCCCAGCGCATCGAGGTGCTGAAATTGTCCGACGAGATCGGCAAGCAGACCCGGGCCTCGCTCGACGAGCGCCAGCGCGAGGTGTTGCTGCGCGAGCAGATGGCGGCGATCCAGCGCCAGCTCGGCGAGGGCGACGGCAAGGGCGCCGAGATCAAGGAGCTCGACGAGGCGATCGCCAAGGCGCACATGCCGAAAGAGGTCGAGGACCAGGCGCGCAAGGAGCTGCGCCGGCTCGAGCGCATGCCCGAGGCTTCACCCGAATACAGCATGGTGCGCACCTATCTGGACTGGCTGATCGAGCTGCCCTGGGAGCTGCCCGAGGAGAAGCCGATCGACATCGGCGAGGCCCGGCGCATCCTCGACGAGGACCATTTCGGCCTGGAGAAGATCAAGCGGCGCATTGTCGAGTATCTGGCGGTGCGCAAGCTCGCGCCCAACGGCAAGGCGCCGATCCTGTGCTTCGTCGGCCCGCCCGGCGTCGGCAAGACGTCGCTCGGCCAGTCGATCGCCCGCGCCATGGACCGCAAGTTCGTGCGGGTGAGCCTCGGCGGCGTGCACGACGAGGCGGAGATCCGCGGCCACCGGCGCACCTATATCGGGGCGCTGCCCGGCAACATCATCCAGGCGATCCGCAAGGCCGGGACGCGCAACTGCGTGATGATGCTCGACGAGATCGACAAGCTCGGCTCCGGCATCCAGGGCGATCCGGCCTCGGCGCTGCTGGAGGTGCTCGACCCCGAGCAGAACGGCACGTTCCGCGACAACTACATCAGCGTCCCGTTCGACTTGAGCCGCGTGGTGTTCATCACGACGGCGAACATGCTCGACACCATTCCGGGGCCGTTGCGCGACCGCATGGAGATCATCTCGCTCGCCGGCTACAGCGAGAGCGAGAAGCTCGAGATCGGCCGGCGCTACCTGGTGCGCCGCCAGCTCGAGGCGAACGGCCTTCAGCCTGAGCAGGTGGAGATCGCCGACGCGGCGCTGCGCGACGTCATCCGCTCCTACACGCGCGAGGCCGGCGTGCGCAATCTCGAGCGCGAGATCGGCCGCCTGCTGCGCGCCGTGGCGGTGCAGATCGCCGAGGGCAAGGTCTCGCGCATGCGCATCGACGCGCCGGAGGTGCCGGACATTCTCGGTGCCCGGCAGTTCGAGAACGAGGTGGCGATGCGCGTCAGCCTGCCCGGCGTGGCGACCGGCCTTGCCTGGACGCCGGTCGGCGGCGACATCCTGTTCGTCGAGGCGACGCGGATCCCGGGCTCCGGCAAGCTGATCCTCACCGGCCAGCTGGGCGAGGTGATGCGCGAGAGCGCGCAGGCCGCGCTCAGCCTGGTGAAGAGCCGCGTGGCATCGATCGGCATCGACCCGGCCGCGTTCGAGAGGAGCGACATCCACATCCACGTCCCGGCGGGCGCGACCCCGAAGGACGGCCCGAGCGCCGGGGTGGCGATGTTCCTCGCGCTCGTCTCGCTGCTCACCGGCCGCACGGTGCGCCGCGACACCGCGATGACCGGCGAGATCAGCCTGCGCGGCCTCGTCCTGCCGATCGGCGGGGTGAAGGAGAAGTCCGCCGCGGCGGCGCGCTCGGGTCTCACCCGGGTCATGCTGCCGGCGCGCAACCGGAAGGATCTCGAGGAGGTCTCCGAGGAGGTGAAGAAGCAGGTGGTGTTCGTATTTCTCGACAACGTCGAGGATGCGATCCGCGAGGGCCTGGAGCGCGAGCCCGCAGCGGCCGCGCAGGTTGAGGGCAGCGCCCGGGCGGCATGACCCAACCCCTTCTGCGGCATGCCAACGAGGCCTGCGACAAGTCGGGCCGCACAGTCTCCCCGGAGACGTCGATAACCGGCGCATCAGTGTCGCGCCTGTTCTGCGGATCGGTCAGGCGAGGGCGAAGCACTCTCTTGACCCACGGGCCGGCAGACCGGAGCGCCTTTCCGCTGTGAGAACAGAAGCTCTCGTGTTTGGATCCGTGACCGGCAAGCTGCAGAAGAACCGGCTGGCGGAGTTTATTCCGCGCGAGGGCTGAGTCTCGGTTCGATCGATGTTTGATTGAACGTCATGGCCGGGCTTGTCCCGGCCATCCACGTCTTTCTTTGGCGCCAAGGCGTGGATGCCCGGCACAAGGCCGGGCATGACGGCTCATCGGCTCATCACACCGGCGGCGGCGGCCACAGCGCCTTCTTCAGCGCCGCCGACATCATGTCGAGGGCGGTGTTGCCGACGCGGACGATCTTGCCCTGGCCGACGAAGCCGTGGAGCTGGTCGGAGAAGTGCAGGTGCAGCACGCGCACGCCATTGCTCTCCAGGCGGCGCGCATAGTCGGCGCCTTCGTCGCACAGCGGATCGTACGCGCAGGTCAGCACCAGGGCGGGCGCCACCCCGGACAGGTTTTCCGCCCGCAACGGCGAGGCACGCCAGTCGGCGCGATCCTCCGGGCCTCTGAGATAATGATCGACGAACCACTTCATGGTCTTTGCCGTGAGCAGCGCCCCTTCGGTGATGCGCCGGTAGGAGGCGTGCGTCATGCCCATGTCGGTCGCCGGATACACCAGCAGCTGGAAGGTGAGCGGCGGCAGGTCGCCGTCGCGCGCCATCAGCGCCATCACGGCGGCGAGGTTGCCGCCGGCCGAGTCGCCGCCGACCGCGACCCGGGCAGGATCGATCCCGAGCGCGGATGCCTGCGCGATGATCCATTTCGTCGCCGCGGCGCTGTCGTCGACGGCGGCAGGAAACTTGTGCTCGGGCGCCATGCGATAGTCGACCGACACGACGCGGCAGCGCGCGCCGTTCGCATAATGCCGGCAGGCCACGTCGTGGGAATCGAGATCGCCGACGAGCCAACCGCCGCCATGAAAATAGATGAGCGCGGGGAGAACCTCTTCGGCCGCGGTGTCGAGCGGCCGATAGGCGCGCAGCCCGATCTCGCCGAGCGGACCCGGACAGGCGATATCGCGGACCTCGGCGACCTCCTGCGGCGGCGGCTGCGTGATGGCGCGGCCCTTCCGGAAGGCCTCGCGCGCTTCGTCGGGCGTGAGCTCCTCGAACGGCGGCCGCCCCGACGCACGAATCATGGAAAGCAGGGTCTCGGCGTCCGGATCAAGCGACATTGATTCCTCTGTGATTTCGTCATGTGCAGTGTAGCCCCGGAGGAAGCTCCGGGGGCCGAACGAGCATTTGTCTGGATCCGGCTACTCGGCCGCGGTGACGTGCGGATGGAATGGCGCCGGCTGGGCGCGCGCGGTGGCGGCCATCGGCTGCGGCCACCAGCGGTCCTCCCAGTCGGCAAACAGGTCCTTCATCTGCGGCATCACGCGGCGGGCAAACAGCTCGGTGTTGTAGCGGGTCAGATCCTTGCTCATGTTGCCGAACTGCAGCAGCAGCATGAGATGGCCGACATTGAGGTTCACGGCGACCTCGCGCAGCTGCTCGGCCACCTCGTCGGGAGAGCCCACGATCACGTAGCCGCGCTCGACGATGTCATCCATCTGCCGTCCGAGCGTCTGAAACTTGTCCTGGTAGCGCGGCGGCGCGCTGCCGGCGGCGCGCTGCACCTGGCTCTCGATCCCGGCCCGCTGCGTCGCCTCGCTGACATAGCCGGGCGGAGCGGCAAACTCGGCGCCGACATGCAGGCAGCGGCCATAGAAATACTCGGCCGGCTCGGCATAGAGCTTCATCGCCTCGGCGCGGCTCTCGGCGACGCCGACGAACTGCAGGAACCCGGCGCGGTAGGGATTGCGGTCCTTGCCGAGCCGGGTCATCTCGTTCCAGAAACCCTCCATGGTGGCGCGGCCGGCCTGGTAGCCGAAATAGGAGAGGTAGCAGTAGACGTAGTCTTTTGCGGCGCACCATTGCCAGGTCTCGACCGAGCCGCCGCCCGGGATCCACACCGGAGGGTGCGGGTTCTGGATCGGCCGCGGCCAGATGTTGACGTAGCGCTGCTGATTGAACCGCCCGTTGAACGCGAAGGTGTCGCGCTCGGTCCACGCTCGCATCACGAGGTCATGGGCCTCGTAGTAGCGGTCGCGCAGCATGCTCGGGTTCTGGCCGTAGGCGTAGCTCGTGTCCATCGGCGTGCCGACCGGGAAGCCGGCGATCAGCCGGCCGCCGGAGATGCAGTCGATCATCGCGAACTCCTCGGCGACCCGGGTCGGCGGGTTGTAGAGCGCGAGCGAGTTGCCCATCACGCACAGCGCCGTGTCGGTGGTGCGCCGCGCCAGCGCCGAGGCGATCAGATTGGGCGACGGCATCAGACCATAGCCGTTGGAGTGGTGCTCGTTGACGCAGATCCCGTCGAAGCCGCACTCGGCGGCGAACTCGAGCTCGTCCATGAAGTCGTTGTACATCAGATGGGCGCGCTTCGGGTCGAACAGCGAGGAATGGATGTCGACCCAGACCGAGCGATGATGGTCGCGGAAATCATCGGGCAGCTCGGTATAGGGCATCAGATGGAACCACAGCAGCTTCACGGGCATCCTCCCATTTTCTGGTCCAGGGGATGGAATCTCAGCTGGCCGTCGGCCAGGATTATCGGCTGCTTTGCCGCGGGTGAGAAGGGGATTGTGGCTTGTCCCGGCCATGCACGTCCTGCATCGCAGCAAGGAGGACGTCTCCGACGAGGTGAAGAAGCAGCTGGACTTCGTCTTCCTCGAGCACGTCGACGACGCCATCGCCGCCGGGCTGGAGAGCCAGCCCGCAGCGGCCGCGGAGGACAGCGCACGCGCCGCCTGATAAGAGCACATCCCGATCAAGTCTGATCGGGATGTGCTCCAAGAATCCTTGTGTGGCGCATGTTCTTGATCGGCGAACCGGGTCCACTTCGCCGGAACATGCGCCGGGCGCTACTTCTTCTCGATATGCGCCTCGTCGATGACGGTGGCCCACTTGGCGATGTCGCTCTGCATCCTGGCGCCGAGCTCGGCCGGCGTGCTGGCGCGCGGCTCGGTGCCGAGATCGAGGATGCGCTTGCGCACGTCCGGCGTGGCGACGATCTCGACGATGTGCCGGTTGAGCAGCTCGATGATCGCCGGCGGGGTTTTGGCGGGGGCGAATATTCCGTTCCAGCCGATGACCTCGAAGCCCGCCACCCCGCTCTCGCGGACGGTCGGAACGTCGGGCAGCGACCGGCTCGGTCCGGACGAGGCGATCGCCCGCACCTGCCCGACATCGATCGCACCCTTGAGCGCCGCGTAGGTTTCGATCGCCACCGTCACGTCGTCGCGCAGCAGCGCGGTCAGCACCTCCGGCGAACTGCGGAACGTCACGATGGTGGCGTCCATCTTGGTGGCCGCCCTGAACAGCTCGGCCGAGAGATGCTGGGTGCTGCCCGGATTGATCGTGCCGATGTTCATGCGTCCGCCGCGCGCCTTGGCCTCCGCCACCAGGTCGGCGATCGAGCGGACCGGCGAGGAAGCCTTGGTCAGCAGCAGCAGATCGAACAGCGCGACCGTCGAGACCGGGGCAAAATCCTTCACCGGGTCGAACGGCATCGACTGGAACAACGAGACGCTGATCGCCGTGCCGTTGAACAGGGTGGCGAGCGTGTAGCCGTCGGGCTGGGCATTGATCACCGCCTGCGCGGCCGGGATGCCGGCGGCGCCCGGGCGATTGTCGACGACCACGCGCTGGCCGAGACGCTCGCCCAGCCGTTCGGCGAGGATGCGCATCGTAATGTCGCCGAGCCCGCCCGCCGCGAGCCCGATGACCAGGCGAATTGGCCGGTTCGGGTAGCTGTCCTCGGCCGCCGCCGGAGCGGTCGAGCCGGCAAGCAGGGCCGCCGCGAGCAGCAGAAATTTCGATCGTGTCACTCTCATTGGTCGATTGTCCGCCCTGTCTAGCGCCGATTGATCGAGGTCGGGCTGATGTTCAGCGGCCGGCCGACCGGGGCAGCCCGCGGGTGCCGCGATTTTGTCCGTTTGACCTTCGCCCGCGCGCGCGGCTTGGCATGAAGGCGTTTCTTCGCGTGCGCCCGCTTGAGCTGGCTGCGTTTGACGCGCGGGCGGGGCTCGGCCGCCTCGGGCGGGGAGCCGGATTGCTGCCAGATCGGGTCGCCGTAGGGATTGACGTCGACCTCGCCGCTCTGCGGCGCCGCGCGTCTCGCCCGGCTTCGCTGCTCCTCGGCCGCCGCCAGGAGGCACGGCGGAGCGGCAGCATCCGCGGCCCCGGGGTCCCGGCACGGCTGGCGGTCCGATGCGAACACCAGCGTCGGGGCGAGACATGCGGCGAAAACGATCCAGCGGACGATCATCCGGTCCGGGCTACGGTTTCTCGTGGAGCAAACGCGGGCTCAAGCTACGCTTGCGATAACATTGCTCCAACCCCGGGGTTCCGCCAAGGCGGAATGCCATGTCGGCACGGCGAAATTGCTGGTAGAAGTCCGGTGCCTGACGAGACAACCGGACGACGGGGGTAGACATGCGGCTGGACGAATACCGAAAGCACGACGCCGTGGCGCTCGCCGGGCTGATCGCCGGCCGGAAAGTGTCCGCCGAGCAGGTGCTCGAGGCCGCGATCGCGCGCGCCGAGGAGGTCAACCCGGCGATCAACGCCATCGTGCACAAGCAGTACGAAAAGGCCCGCGCCGCCATCAAGGCCGGCCTGCCGGACGGCCCGCTCGCCGGTGTCCCCTATCTGCTCAAGGATCTTTCCACGTTCGAGACCGGCGAGAAGGTGACCTTCGGCAGCAGCCTCTATGCGGATTTCGTGCCCGACCATGACAGCGCCTATACGGTGCGCTGCAAGCAGGCTGGCCTCGTCATCATGGGCCGCAGCACCAGCCCGGAATTCGGGCTCAGCCCCAACACCGAGCCGCGGCTGCACGGTGCCTGCCGCAACCCGTGGGACCTCGCCTACTCGGCGGGCGGCTCGTCGGGCGGCGCGGCGGCGGCGGTCGCCGCCGGCATTCTACCGGTAGCACATGCGACCGACGGCGGCGGCTCGATCCGCATTCCGGCGGCGCAGTGCGGGCTGTTCGGCCTGAAGCCGTCGCGTGGCCGGGTGTCGTTCGCACCCGACTCCGGCGAGGGATGGGGCGGCCTGTCGATCGGCCACGTGGTGAGCCGGTCGGTGCGCGATTCGGCGGCGCTGCTCGACGCAACCTGCGGGCCGGAGCCGGGCGATCCCTATACGGCACCGTCGCCCGAGCGTCCGTTCCTCGAGCTCGCCCGCCGTCCTCCCGGCCGGCTGAGAATCGCGCTGATGCGCCAGGATCACCGCGGCGCCGCGCTGCACTCCGAATGCCTCGCCGCCGTCGAGCAGGCCGGCCGGCTGTGCGAAAGCCTCGGCCACATCGTCGAGGAGGCGTCCCCCAACGTCAGCCTGGTGGAGCTTCGGCCGAAGAACTCCATCCTCGCAGCGGCCAACGTCGCCCGCGCGCTCGGCCTGCGCTGGAAGGCGCTCGGCCGCAAGCCCGACCCCAGGGACGTGGAGGCGGTGACCTGGGCGGTGTTCAACCGCGGCCTCGAGATCACTGCGGTCGACTATGTGGAGGCGATCGCCGCCGCGCATGCGGCCGGCCGGCGGCTTGCGGCCTTCCTCGACCGCTACGACATGATCCTGACGACGACCCTGCCGGCTCCGCCGCCGAAGCTCGGCTATTTCGACATGAACGGCGACGTGAAGACATTCACCGACCGGATCACCGATTATCTGTCGATCACGCCGCTGCACAATGCGACCGGCACTCCGGCAATGAGCGTCCCTATGCATTGGACCGCCGACGGCCTGCCGGTCGGCGTGCACTTCGCCGGCCGCTACGGCGAGGAGGCGGTCCTCCTCCAGCTCGCCGCCCAGATCGAGACGGCGCAGCCCTGGTTCGACCGCCTGCCGCCGATCTGAGCCTATTTCTTGTCGATGCCCCAGAACACGATGACCGGCGGCGGCGGGCTCGGCACCTCGATATTGCGCCGCGTGGCCGAGACGCTGAACCATTCGCCCAGCGGAATGTGGGTCACGACCTTGGTGTTCAGGACCTGCGCCTCCTCGGCGACCTTCCGCTTCTGCTCCGGCTCGACGGCGCGCGCGTAGAGCTCGCGCAGCCGTTCCATGCCGGCGTCGCACGGCCAGCCGGCGCGTGCCTTCTCGCAGGTGGCGGTGAGAAACGGCGTGGTCAGCGGATCGAGGATGTCGGTCTGCACCCAGCTGGTGGCGAACGCGTTCCAGCCGCCTTCCGAGGGCGGCCCCTTCTTGGAGAGCAGCCGGTTGACCAGGCTCTGCCAGTCCATGGTCTGCATCTCGACCTTGAAGCCGGCGCGCTCGAGCAGGCTCTTCGCCACCGGCGCCAGGTTGGTGAGCACGCCGAGATCGGCGGCCTGCAGCAGCACCACCGGGGTCCCCTCGTAGCCCGCGGCGCGGAGCAGCTCGCGCGCCTTGGCGGAATTGCCTTCCAGCAGCCCCTCCATGCCGGCCTCGGTGGCGAGCGGCGAGCCGCAGGTGAACAGCGCCTTGCAGGGGCGCCAGTAACGGCTGTCGCCGACCGCCGCCTGGAGAAAATCCTGCTGGCGCAACGCCATGAAGGCGGCCTGGCGGATCCGCGCGTCGTTGAACGGCGGCTGCAGCCAGTTCATGCGAAAGACATACTGGTTGCTGATGCTGCCCTTCTGGATGACGACGCGGTCGTCGTGCTCGAGCAGCGGCAGCAGGTCGTGGGCGACGCTCTCGACCATGTCGATCTCGCCGCCGAGCAGCGCGTTGACCTGGGTCTGCGCGTCGGGGATCCACACCCATTCGACGCGGTCGAGCTTCACCACCTTCCCGCCGGCGAGACCGGAGATGGGCTCGTCGCGCGGCCGATATTTTGGGGTTCTTCACATAGACTACCTTCTCGCCGGGCTTCCATTCGTCCTGCTTGAGGATGAACGGGCCGGAGCCGGTATAGTCGCTGATCTGCTGGAACGGATCGGTCTCGGCCACCCGCTTCGGCATCATGAACGGTACCACCACGCTCGGCTTGCCGATCGCCTCGAGCAGCGGCCCGAACTTTTCCTTGAGCACGATGGCGAACGTCCGCTGATCGATCGCCCGGTATTCCTTGAGAAACTCCGCAAGCTTCTGCCCCATCGAGTTGCGCGCCTGCCAGCGCTTGAGCGAGGCGATGCAGTCCTCCGCGGTCACCGCCTGGCCGTCGTGCCAGTAGAGCCCCTCGCGCAGCTTGATCGTGGTGGTGAGGCCGTCCTCGCTGGTGCGCCACGTATCGACCATCTGCGGGCGCACCTGGAAATTCGCGTCGACGGCGAACAGCGTGTCGTAGATGAGATAGCCGTGGTTGCGGGTGATGTAGGCGCCGCTCCACACCGGATCGAGCGCCTTGAGATCCGAATGCATGACGACCTTGAGGACCTTTTCCTCGGCCCGCGCCGGGCCGGTCGAGGCGAAACTCGCGGCGGCGAGCGCCGCCATGACGATGGTCCGCAGAATGTTTCGGGTGCTCATGGCAGGTCTCCGGCGATGGGTCTCGCAAGGGCTCGACCCATCCTACAAGAGTTCGGCGATCGTGGGATGGGTTGAGCGGCAGCGAAACCCATCAACTCGGCATCTCGTGCTCAAGCCCGCGTCATCGCCGGCGCAGCGGCAAGGCGGGAAAAATCCGGCGCCGGACGCACGAGCTCGGGGTCGGCGGCGAAGACGCGCTCGAGCGCCTGGGCGGCGCCGAGCAGGAAACGGTCGGAAAAATTTGCGCCGACCAGCTGGATTCCGAACGGCGTGCCGTTCCGGTCGCGACCGCACGGCAGGGCGGTGACCGGATGCCCCACAACCGTCAGCGCGGCAGTGAGCCCGAGCCACTCCATGTAGGTGCGCACCGGCCTGCCATCGACGGAGGTCGGATGGAGCTCCTTCCAGGGGAACGGCGGGACCGAGACGCCGGGGCAGATGAGCAGGTCGAACTCGTCGAAGATCTCCTGGAACTGCTGGTAGAGCTGCATCTGCCGGCGATGCGCCATCGCAATGTCCTGCATCGACATCCGGGTCGCCGCCTCGACGTTGCGCCTGATATTGGGGTTGAAATCCTCGTCCCAGGTGGCGACCTCGTCGGCATATTGCGCCACGAAGATCTCGCTTCGCAGCTTCCAGTCGACGTCGGTCGCCTGCCTGAGATCGACGTCCGACCATTCGCAACGGCCGAAGTGTCTTGCGAAGCGCCCGACGCGTTCGCGAAACGTCTGCCGGATCGTCTCCGACACCATGACACCGCCGAGATCCTCGGTGACGGCGATCTTGAGCTGGCCCGGATCGATCTCGTCCAGCGTGGCGAATTGCGCGGGATCGAGCGGAAACGCCATCGGGTCGCGCCGCGACCGCCGGGCGATGGCCGACAGCAGCAGGGCGGCATCGGCGACGGTGCGCGCCATCGGCCCCTGGACGCTGTAGACCGAGTGCGCCGGGATTCTTCGCTCGTTGGGCACCACGCCGGCGCTGGCGCGATGCCCGACCACGCCGCAATAGCAGGCGGGAATGCGCAGGCTGCCGCCGTGATCCGAGCCGGTCGCCAGCGGCACCATGCAGGCGGCGAGCGCCGCCGCCGAGCCGCCGGACGAGCCGCCGCAGGTCAGCTCGAGCGAGAACGGATTGCCGGTCGCCCCGAACAGGCGGTTCACCGTATTGGCGCCGATGCTCATCTCGGGAACGTTGGTCTTGCCGACCACGATGCCGCCGGCCGCCCGCACCGCCGCGACGATCTCCTGGTCGGCCGCCGGCACGTTGGCGGCGAAATGCGGCGATCCGTAAGTCGTGCGGATACCCGCGGTATCCTGGATATCCTTGATGGCGACCGGCAGCCCGTGCAGCGGCCGCAGCGGATCGCCGCGCAGGACGGCGGCCTCGGCCTCGCGCGCCTCCGCCCGGGCACGATCGAAGGCCGTCGTCACCATGGCGTTGACCGCGGGATCGACCGCCTCGATCTGCGCGATGCAGGATTCGAGCAGCGCGACCGGGGAGAGCTCCCTGCGGCCGATCAGCCGCCGCGCCTCGGTGGCGGTCAGCTCACAGGGCCGCGCCATCGGCACCCTGGACCTAATGCCAAGTCTTCGACCCGACCGGCAGGCCCCCGATCCACAGCTCGCAATCCACCCCGACCTGGGTGAGCAGGGCCACGAGCTCGTCGGCGAGCTCGCGTCGTTCCGGGCTCACCCCGGTGGCGGCGGGCTGCTCGCTCGCTCGCGGCGCCTCGTGGCCAGAGGAGAGAGCATCCGAGGGTTTCCCCTGGAGCTCCCCAACGATCCTCGCGGCCTCCATCCCGACTGCCTGGAGCGAGCCGATCCGCTCGGCGGCCCGCAGCCGCAATTGTCGCGATCTCTGCTGGGTCGACGCCACCGCCATTCTCAGGGCGACATGGTCGAGAAAGCCGACAGCGGGACCGGGTTGCGGGCCGAGGTCGCCCTGGAGCACCGTCTCGTCGCTGCGGCCGTCGCTGCGCCGCTCCTTCCCCTCCGGGCCGGCCGGGTCGATCCGCCCTTCCATCGCATGCCAGTGATGGACGTCCCCGCATGCCGGGCAATGTCGCCGGAGCGTAAAAAACGGGTCGAGCGACAGGCTGCGCCAGTCGATACAGATACCGCCGTCGATCTCGCGGTCCGTGTTCGGGCAACGAAACAGCAGGGAACCCATCGCTGTGCTCCGCGGAGGGGGAATCCTGAAGGAACCCAGGCGCTTTTCTACACCGGATCAGGCACGCGACGCGGACGGTCGGCGAAGGAAGGCTGGATAAACCAGGGAGCGGATTCCTGGCAAGAAAAAAGTCGGCTCGGCGAACGGATTCTTCGTCTGGAGGGATTCACGCGCGGCCACGCGGTCCGATATCCGCTTGCGCCGAGGGCGTGGGCGTCATGCCGCCTCGAACAGGATGTCCTGCGCGCCGTGCCACAGGACGTGCTCGCCGAGCGCGCGCAGGTGCTCGCGTCCCTCGGTAACGGTCAGGAAATGATTGCCGGCAAGCTGGCCGACCTTGCTGGCGAAGCGCACGCCGCCATAGGCGATGAGGATCTCGGTCTCGCTGATGCCGCCCGGATAGAGGATGATCTCGCCGGGCGCCGGGAAGCTCGTGTGGTTCTCGAACGGCAGGCCGAGATCGAGCGCGCCGAGCGGGATCCAGCACGCCTCGCCGCTCCAGCGCACGTGAATGATGCGCTGGCGGTAGGGTAGCAGCGTACAGAACCTGGCGCAGGTCGCCGGCGCCGCCGACGTCTCCAGCCGCGCAGTGAAGACGAACGAGCTCGCAGTGATTCGGATTGCGCTCAACTCTGCCTCCGGGTGGCGATGCGTCGGCGACAAACCGCCGTCCGCATCTCACCTGCCATGCCGCCGACGCCGAATCAACGCAACGATTACGGAACGATATTCGCACGTCCCGATTGCACTTCCAGGTGCCGATCGGCGACTTACCATCGGCGCGGACCGATGCTAGCATTCCGTGTCGAGGAAACAGTCAGGGGACCGAGCCGTGAACCGTTCAAGCCCGTTCAGCCGCCGCAGCTTTCTCAAGACCGCCGGTTCCGGCATCGCGGCTGCCGCCGTCATCGGCAGAGCGGGCGGCGCGCTCGCCGCCGAGCCGATCCATTTCGCCACCTGGTCGGCCGCGGTCGACACGGTGAAGAGCCACGTCGCGGCGTTCGAGACGAAATACGGGCTCAAGGTCGATTACACCAACTCGCCATGGGCGCAGTTCCGCGAGACCATGATCACCAAGTTCGTCGGCGGTGCCCCGGTCGACACCCTGTGGGTGTCCGACAGCTGGCTGCCCGAATGGGCCGAGGCAAAATGGCTGGTGCCGATCGACCAGTACAAGCAGCTCACCGCCTATAACGGGGACGTCGACGATTTCTGCAACCAGTCGATGACCTATAACGGCCGGCAATACGGACTGACCTACTACACCGATTATATGGGGTTCATCTACAACGCCGAGCTGTTGCGGAAGGCGGGCATCGCGGCGCCGCCCCAGAGCTGGGCCGAGGTGACCGATCAGGCGAAGATCATCAAGAGCAAGGGGCTCTCCGAATGGCCGGTCCTCGTCTCCATGGCGCAGGAGACCTGGCTGATCGAGTTCCTTTCGGCAATGGTCTTTTCCCATGGCGGAAAATTCACCGACGACAAGGGCAATGCCGCCATGCAGGAGGGCGGCGCGCTCGAGGCGATCAAATGGCTGGTCGACGCGGTGCATAAGCACAAGATCCTGTCGCCGTCCTGCGTCGAGACGGGGGAGCTCGCGGGCCTGAAATCCTTCTCGTCGGGAGCGCACGCCTTCGGGCTGATCCCGAAATACCGGCTGCGCACCCTCAACGATCCGGCCCAGAGCCAGGTGGCCGGCCGGGCCACCCTGGCGTTGATGCCGAAGGGCGAAAAGGGATCGCACGCCACGGTCGGCTGGATGCGGTTCTACGGCATGACGCCGCGCGCCCAGGCCGACGCGGCGCGCGCGGAGGGCACCGCCAAGCTGATCGAATGGTTCGGCGGCAAGGCCGACGGCGAGTACCGGTTCCAGAAGCTGCTGTTCAAGGACGTCGGCGCCGCGTTCGGCGTCAAGCCGCTGTTCCAGGACCCCGACATGCGCGAGCTCTACAAGGCCTATGGCGACGTCGACCTGATCAGCAAGCAGCAGGGCCTGGCGCGCAAGAAGGACGTGGTCACGCCGTGGTTCGGCGAATGGAACGACGTCAACGGCTCGGCCTGGCAGCAGGCGGTCATCGGCAAGGTCACGCCCGAGCAGGCGCTGAAGACGTCGGCAGCGAAATGGGCCGAGCTCAAGAAGCAGGCATGATCGGGTTGCGTCTTCGTGGACTTCGGATGATCGGCGCTGAGCTTGCCTCGCGCTCGGCGCCCCTTCTCCCTCTCCCCGCTCTTCGCGGGGTGAGGGTCGGGGTGAGGGGCTCTTTCCACGGGCTCGGCGCTTGGAGAAGCCCCCTCACTCGCCGCGCTATGCGCCATAGCCGATGCTTCGCATCGGCGTTCTTGAAGAACGGCGGCCGAAGGCCGCCTATGCTCTCCCCGCACGCGGGGAGAGGTGGGAGCCCGCGGCGGTTCCTCGCATGACGGCGGGTGCCGGCACCCGGGCGTCGTCGCGGCCGCGCTTCGGGCTGTCCTACGACGAGCGCAGCGCCTATCTGCTCGTCCTGCCGCTGGTCGCCGTGCTGCTCGCGGTCGCGGTATTCCCGATCCTCTACTCGTTCTATGTCAGCCTCTACAGCCTCAAGCTGACGCGACCGCAGCGGGTCCCGTTCGTCTGGCTCGACAACTACGCGACCGTGCTGTCCGATCCGGTGTTCTGGCAGGCGGTGGAGCGCACCGTGGCGTTCTCTCTGATGGCGGTGATCGCCACCTCGCTCATCGCGCTGGCGATCGCGCTGTTTCTCAACGAGGACTTTCCCGGCCGGCGCATTTTGAGCGCGCTGCTGCTGATCCCCTGGGCGATCCCCTACGTCGCCAACGGGCTGATGTGGAAATGGATCTACGATTCCAATTACGGCGCGCTCAACGGCCTGCTCTGGCAGCTCGACTTCATCAACACCTACATGGTCTGGCTCGGCGACGCCGACAAGACGCTGGCGCTGATCGCCAATGCGTTCGTCTGGAAGGAGGTGCCGCTCGCCGCCATCCTGTTTCTCGTCGGCCTGAAGACGATTCCCGCCGATCTCTACCGGGCGGCGACCGTCGACGGCGCCGGGGCCTGGCAGCGCTTCTTCCACGTCACGCTGCCGGCGCTCAAGCCGAGCTGGGCGCTGGTGATCGTCTACGAGACCATGGTGGCGATCCGCCATTTCGACCTGTTCTTCATCCTGACCGAAGGCGGCCCGGGCGATGCCAGCCACGTCGTGGCCTGGCGCATCTATGTCGAGACCTTTCGCAATCTCTCGTTCGGCACCGGCGCCGCGATGTCCTACATCCTGGCGCTGGCGACGCTGGCGCTCGCCTACGGCGTCATCCGGGCGCTGGCGCAGAGGATCTGACATGAGCGAGATCCCGGCGTCCTCCGCCGCCGTCGTCGCGCCGCGCCGGCGGACGGCACGTCTGGGGCGGGCCGCGCGCGGCGTCGGGCTGGCGCTGGCATCGCTGCTGTTCCTCGGCTACGTGCTGGCACCGATCACCTGGCTCGTCTCCTCCTCGGTGCAGAGCGAACGCGAGACCGTCTCCAAGCCGCCGCACTGGATCCCGCACCAGCCGACGCTGCAGAACTTTTCCGCGATCTTCTCGGCGAGCGGCAGGACCGTGACCTACGAGACGCGCACCAGCCGTGACCCGGCGAGCGGCGGATTCATCCCGTCGACCGCCAGCAATCTCATCCCGGCGATGACCAACAGCCTCATCGTCGCCTGCGCGGTGGTCGTGCTCAACCTGCTGGTCGGCGTTCCCGCCGCCTACGCGATGGCGAAGATCCGCTTCCGCGGCCGCCAGGCGTCGATCTACGGCATCCTCGCCACCCGGGTGATCCCCGACATCGCCCTGGTGGTGCCGTTCTTCCTGTTCATCCGCAAACTCGGGCTGCTCGACAGCCCGTGGTCGCTGATCATCACCTACCTCGCCATCACGGTCCCGTTCTCGGTGTTCATCCTGGTGAGCTATTTCGAGTCGCTGCCCGACGAGCTCGACAAGGCGGCCCGCGTCGACGGCTGCTCGCGTCTGCAGACGCTCACCCAGGTCTATCTGCCGCTGGCGCTGCCATCGCTGGTCGCCGTCGTGCTGTTCGCGTTCCTCGCCAGCTGGAACGAGTTCCTGCTGGCGCTGGTCTTCACTCACACGCCGAGATCGCAGACCCTGCCGATCATCATCGCGTCGTTCACCTCCGACTTCACCATCAGCTTCTCGTTCATCAACGCCGCCGGCGTGCTGGCCATCGTGCCGCCGGTGATCCTTGCGGTGATGTTCGAGCGCTACATCGTGTCCGGCCTGACCGCCGGCGCCATCAAAGGCTGAAAGCGATGGCGCGCATCAGGTTCCATGGGGTCACCAAGCGCTACGCCGGCGACGTCGTCGCGGTGCGCGGCCTCGATCTGGAGATCCGCGACAAGGAGTTCGTCGTGCTGCTCGGGCCCTCGGGCTGCGGCAAGTCGACGACGCTGAACATGATCGCCGGGCTCGAGGAGATCACCGACGGGGAGCTGTGGTTCGACGACGCGATCGTCAACGCGCTGCCGCCGCACCACCGCGACGTCGCCATGGTGTTCCAGAGCTACGCGCTCTATCCGCACAAGACCGTCTACGAGAACATCGCGTTCGGTCTGCGCATGCGCAAAGTGCCCGCGCGAGGAGATCGACCGCCGCGTGCGCGATGCGGCGGGCAAGCTCGGGCTGGCCGCGTTGCTCGCGCGCAAGCCGAGCCAGCTCTCCGGCGGCCAGCGCCAGCGCGTGGCGCTCGGCCGCGCCATGGTGCGCCAGCCCGCGGTCTTCCTGATGGACGAGCCGCTGTCCAATCTCGACGCGGCGTTGCGCATCTCGATGCGCGCCGAGATCAAACATCTCCACGGTGCCATGCAGACCACCTTCGTCTACGTCACCCACGATCAGGCCGAGGCGCTGACGCTGGCCGACCGCATCGTGGTGATGAACGACGGCGTCATCCAGCAGATCGGCACCCCGGACGAGATCTACGAGCATCCGCGCAACATGTTCGTCGCCTCCTTCCTCGGCAACCCGCCGATCAACTGGATCGAGGGCGGCATCGAAATTCTCGGACGGCACCCGGTCTTTCGCCGCGGCAATCTGAAGATCGCGCTCCCTCAGTCGGTGTTCTCGCGGCTGTCCGCGGTGGAAGGGGAGCTGGCGCTGGGCATCCGGCCGGAAGACGTGGTGGCGGGCGAGGTCGGCGCCGACGCTCCGGCGATATCCGGCGTCGTCGATACCGTCCTGCCGATCGGATCCGACCGTTTTCTCGATCTCAAGGTCGAGGACCTCAACCTGTTCGTACGCGTCGACAAGCATTCCGGCCATCGCGAGGGCGACCATGTGCGGTTCGGCCTGGTGCCGGACCGCCTGCATCTTTTCGACAAGGCGAGCGGCAACAGCGTGTTCGCGGGAGGCGCCGCGTGAAGCCGGCACGGTTCTCCTACGAGGCTCCGGCGACGCTCGACGCGGCCCTCGCCGCCCTGGCGGCGCGGCCGGACGAGGCGAAAATCATCGCCGGCGGACAGAGCCTCGCGCCGATGATTAACATGCGGCTCGCCCAGCCGGCGCATCTGGTCGACATCAACGGCATCGCCGAGCTGGCCGGTATCCGCCTCGACGGCGATCGCCTCGTCGTGGGCGCGCTGACGCGGCACGCCGCGCTCGCCGGCGACGCGCTGGTCCAGACGCATTGCCCGATCCTGGCCCGCGCCGCCTCGACGATCGGCCACTACGCCATCCGCCAGCGCGGCACCGTCGGGGGCAGCCTCGCCCACGCGGACCCCGCGGCGCAATTGCCGCTCATCGCCGTGCTGCTCGATGCCGAGATGGAGGTCGCCTCGGCGACCGGGCGGCGCACGGTGCCGGCGCAGGACTTCTTCCTCTCGATCTTCACCACGGCGCTGGCGGCGGACGAGTTGCTGGTGGCGGTCCGCTTCCCCTGCCTGGCTCCCGGAACCGGTTGGGGTTTCCGGCTGTTCAACCGGCGCGCCGGCGATTTCGCGTTCGCCTTGGTCGCGGCCTCGCTGACGAGACAATCCCCTGCCCTGCGTCTTGCGGCCGGCGGCATCGCCGCGGTGCCGGTGCGGCTCGATTCTTTCGCACCATCCACCCCGCCGCACGAGACGGGATGGGCGGCGCGCACCGCAACCGCGGTCGCCCGCGCGGCCGACATCGAGGAGAACGAACGCGTGCCGAAGGAATATCGCCGCGAGCTGCTCGCGGTGCTCGCCGAGGACGCACTCAACGATGCGCTGGGGAGCAGCCGATGACCGGGCAGTCGGTGGTAATCGAGCTCAATGTCAACGGCCGCCAGCACGCCGTCCTGGCCGAGCCGCGAAAGCTCCTGTGCGACGTGCTGCGCGAGGATCTCACCCTCACCGGCACCCATGTCGGCTGCGAGCACGGCGTGTGCGGCGCCTGCACGGTGCTGGTCGACGGCAGGCCGGCGCGCAGCTGCCTGATCTATGCGGTGCAGATGACCGGCCACGCCGTCACCACGATCGAAGGCCTGTGCGGGCCCGACGGCGGGCTCACCGATCTGCAGCAGGCGCTGCACGAGGCGCACGGGCTGCAATGCGGCTTCTGCACGCCCGGCATCGTCGTCACCATGCAGGCATGGCTCGGCGAGCATCCCGAGCCGGACGAGGCGGAGATCCGCGAGGCGCTGTCGGGGAACCTCTGCCGCTGCACCGGCTATCAGAACATCGTCACCGCGGTCGCCGCGACGGCGCGGCGCCGCAGGGAGTCCCCATGACGGACGAATCCGTGATCGGCCGGCCGCTGCTGCGCAAGGAGGACTATCGGCTGCTCACCGGCCAGGGCCGCTATCTCGACGACGTCGTGGTACCGGGAGCGCTGCATGCCCATTTCCTCCGCTCGCCGGCGGCGCATGCCCGCATCGTGTCGATCGATGTCGCGGCGGCGCGGACGGCGCCCGGCGTGATCGCGGTGGTGACCGGCCGCGAGGTCAACGAATGGACGACGTCGCTGCGCATGGCGCCGCCGATTCCCGGCCTGCAGCCGGTCGAGATGACGACGCTGCCAGTCGACAAGGTGCGATTCGCCGGCGATCCGGTCGCCTGCGTGGTGGCGACCGACCGCTATCTCGCCGAGGACGCGGCCGAGCTCATCAATGTCGCGTACCAGGAGCTCGCGCCGGTCCCCGACCTCGACCGCGCGCTGGCGCCCGGGGCCCCGCTGGTGGACGAGACGCTGACCTCCAACCTCATCTCGCATCAGCACTTCGTCGCCGGCGACCCGGGACGGCGCTTCGCCGAGGCGGCCCACGTGGTCGAGGCGCGCTTCCACCAGGGCCGGCAGACCCATGCGCCGATCGAGACGCGGGGCTGCTGCGCCGTCTGGGACGAAGGGCGCCGCCATCTCACCATGCATATCGGCAACCAGGTGCCGCATCCCTACCGCACCCAGCTGGCGCGCCGCATGCGGCTCAACGAGGCGCAGGTCACGGTGATCTGCCCGGACATCGGCGGCGGTTTCGGCCAAAAGATCGCGCTCTATCGCGAGGAGCTCACCGTGGCGGCGCTCGCCCGCGCGCTCCGGCGCCCGGTGCGCTGGCGCGAGGACCGCATGGAGAATTTGCTGGCGTCGAGCCATGCCCGCGAGGACCGCGCCCTCACCCGCACGGCGGTCGACCGCGACGGCCGCATCCTCGCGCTCGAGCTGGAAGTGCTGGAGGATTTCGGCGCCTACTGCTTCTATCCGGCCAACTACCTGGCCCGGGTGGTGGCGATGATCCTCACCGGCCCGTACCGCGTCTCCGACTATGCGTTCGACGTCAAGGTGGCGCTGACCAACAAATGCGGCAACGGCCCGATGCGGGCGCCGATGGCGATCGTCAGCTGGATCATGGACGGCACCATCGAGGCGATCGCCCGCCAGCTCGGCCTCGATCCGCTGGCGGTGCGGCGGACCAACATGGTCACCGCCTCCGAGCTGCCGTACCGGATGCCGACCGGCGAGGTGATCGAGGACATCACCCCGCGGGAGACTCTCGAGCAGGCGCTCGAGGCATTCGACGTCGGGGCGTTCCGCGCCCGCCAGCAGGCCGATCGCGAGCGGGGAATCCATCGCGGGCTCGGGGTCTGCTGCGTCGTCGAAATCGACCACCTACGGCTCGGCCTTCTACAAGGCGGCCGGCATTCCGGGGTCGGGCCACGAGGCGGGCTGGGTGAAGGTCGAGCCGTCGGGCGCTGTCAATGCCTCGGTCGGCCTGATGTCGTCCGGGCAGGGTTATGAGACGGCGTTCGCCCAGGTGGTCGCCGAGCCGCTGGGCGTCGACCCGGAGCACGTCCGCATCCATCTCGGCAACACCGACGCCGCTCCCTACGGCATGGGCAGCCGCGGCGCCCGCGGCGGCACCGCGGGCGGCGGCGTGCTGCTGATCGCCGCCCAGGCGGTGCGCGACAAGATGCTGGCGATCGCCGCGACGCTCATCGGCCTCAACTCGCCGGGCGAGCTGCGGCTGAAGGGCGGACGGGTCGAGCGACGGCTCGGCGGCGCCTGGACCGATGCCGGGCTCGGAATATCCGACATTGCGCACGTCGCCTATCTCGACCCGCTGCGACTGCCGGCCGGCATGGAGCCCGGTCTCGAGGCGCACAAGGCCTACGATCCGCCGCCGCTGACCTTTTCCAACGCCACGCATCTCTGCGAAGCGGTGGTCGACACCCGCACCGGCGGCGTCACGCTCGAGCGCTATCTGGTGGTCGAGGACTGCGGCACGGTGCTCAACCCGATGATCGTCCACGGCCAGCAGCACGGCGCGGTGGCGCACGGCATCGGCGGCGTGCTGCTCGAGGAGATCGTCTACGACCAGAACGGCCAGAACCGCTCGGCGAGCTTTGCCGACTACCTGCTGCCGACGGCAGTGGAGGTCCCGCCGATCGAGGTGATCTCGGCGCATACCCCCAACCGGAAGACGCCGACCGGCAGCAAGGGCATGTCGGAGGGCGGCGTCATGGGCGCGGTCGGCGTGGTGATGAGCGCGGTCAACGACGCGCTGGCGCCGTTCGGGGTGGTGGCCGACCGCCAGCCGCTGACCCCGGACTACATCCGATCGCTGTTGCGCGGCCGGATGTGAGACGATTCCGATGATCCTGCCGGCCAGCGATTCGGTATCGCTTGCCGTTGACGATGCTGCCGCACCGAAGTGTTCGCGCGTCGCCCGATGTTGCGTCACCGTGCGCGACGTAAGACGATGGCGTCGGACAGGCTCGGGCAACGAGCCGAAGCGAACGAGGAGGAGCCGATGACAACGCGGTCGAGGCCGACATCGCGCATGAATGGACGGCACTGGTCCGGCATCGCGGCGCTGATCGCATCGCTGTGCCTGGCCGTGGTCGCCCATGCCGCCGAGCCGATCCGCATCGGCATGAGCATGGCGCTGACCGGGCCGCTCGCCGGCACCGGCAAGGCGGCGCTGCTCGCCACCCAGATGTGGGTCGAGGACGTCAACGCCAAGGGCGGGATCATCGGCCGCCCGGTGCAGCTGATCTACTACGACGACCAGAGCAGCCCGTCGACGGTGCCGGGCATCTATACGAAACTGATCGACGTCGACAAGGTCGACCTCGTGGCATCGGGCTACGCCACCAACATGGTGGCGCCGGCAATGCCGATCGTGACGCGCCACGGCTTCGTCTTCGTCAGCCTTTACGCTCTCGAGGTCAACGCGCAGTTCAAATACGACCGCTACTTCGCCATCGTGCCCCAGGGCACCGAGGCGCGGCTGGAGTTCTCCCGCTCCTTCTACCAGGTCGCGCTGTCGATGAACCCCAAGCCGACGACGGTGGCCATCGTCGGCGCCGACGCCGAGTATCCCCACATCGCCACCGACGGGGCACGCGAGAACGCGCACAAGCTCGGGCTGAAGATCGTCTACGACAAGACCTATCCGCCGGCGACCGTCGACTTCGTGCCGATCGTGCGCGCCATCCAGGCGACCAACCCGGACCTCGTCTTTCTCGCCTCCTATCCGATTGACAGCGTCGGCATGGTGCGGGCGGTGAACGAGGTCGGGCTGAAGACAAAAATGTTCGGCGGCGGCCTGATCGGGCTGCAATACGCGGCGATCAAGCAGCAGCTCGGGCCGCTGCTCAACGGCATCACGACGTTCGACACCTACGTGCCGGAGCCCACGCTCAAATTCGCCGGGATCAAGGAATTTCTCGGGCGCTACCAGGCACGCGCCGCCGCTGAGGGCGTCGATCCGCTCGGCTTCTACACCCCGCCGTTCGCCTATGCGCGCATGCAGGTGATGGCACAGGCGGTGGAGGCGACGAAAAGCCTCGATCAGAAGCTGCTCGCCGACTACATCCACAAGACGACGTTCGAGACCGTCGCCGGCCCGATGACGTTCGGCCCGACCGGCGAGCAGCCGGCCTCGCGCGTCCTGCTGGTGCAGTACCAGGGCATCGAGGGCAATGCGGTCGACCAGTTCAAGCAGCCGGGCAAGCAGGTGATCGTGTTTCCGCCTGAGTGGAAGTCCGGCGAGTTCAAATATCCTTATTCGGAGATCAAGCGGTGAATTGTTTGTTGTTGTCTTCGGAATTGCCGCGTATGCGGCGCCTCTTCCCCCTCTCCCCGCCAGAGCGGGGAGAGGGTCGGGGTGAGGGGCTCTTGCGACGCTTTCGGCCCGTGGGGAGGCCCCCTCACCCGCCGCGCTACGCGCGTCGACCTCTCCCCGCACGCGGGGAGAGGTGGAGTTCGCGGCGCGTCCTCGGCAAATTCGCGGCGCTTGAAACAGCATGACAACGCCCCGCGCGCTGATCATCGGCGGATCGCTCGGCGGGCTGTTCGCCGCCCACACGCTGCGCTCGATCGGCTGGCAGGCCGACGTGTTCGAGCGCGTGCCGGACGATCTCGCCAGCCGCGGCGCCGGGCTCGGCACCCATGAGGGCCTGTTCGACGTGGCGCGGCGGATCGGAATCCCGTTCGACCGCTCGAAGGGCATTCCGATCGAATCCTATATCTGCCTCGATCGGGCCGGCCGGGTGATCTACGAGACGCCGATGCAGCGGCTGATGACCGCATGGGCGCAGATCTACCGTCCGCTGCGCGATACGCTGCCGGGACAAAACTATCATGCCGGCCGGCAGCTCGAGCGCATCGAGCAGTCGGCCGGAACCGTGACGGCGATCTTTGCCGACGGCACGCGGGAGACCGGCGATCTGCTGGTCGGCGCCGACGGTCTGCGCTCCACGGTGCGCGAGCAGCTGTTGCCGACACTGAAGCCGTCCTACGTCGGCTATATCGCGTGGCGCGCCATGGTGCCGGAGACCGATGTCCCGCCGGATGTGCGGAAAACCGTGTTCGGCAATTACGCGTTCTGCCTGCCAGACGGGGAGATTGCGGTGTCCTACCCGGTGCCGGCGCGCGACGGCAATGCGGGCGTGCGCAACTCCAACATCGTCTGGTATCGCACGACGGACACCGAGCAGCTGCGCGATCTCTGCACCGACGCCACCGGCCGGCATCACGACATCGGCATCCCGCCGCCGCTGGTACGTCCCGAGGTGGTCGCCGACATCCGCAAGACGGCGCATGCGCTGCTCGCCCGGCCGATCGCCGACATCTTCACCAGCTGCGCACAGCCGTTCTTCCAGCCGATCTACGACCTCGCCTCGCCGCGGATCGCGTTCGGCCGGGTGGTTCTGCTCGGCGACGCCGCCTTCGTGGCGCGCCCGCATGTCGGCGCCGGCGTCACCAAGGCCGGCCAGGATGCGCTGTTTCTCGCCGACGCCATCAGGGATGCGGGCGGCGATATCGACACGGCCCTCGTACAGTATGACATCGCACGCCGGGAATTCGGCGACTGGGTGGTGGCGCGCTCGCGCCAGCTCGGCCTGTCGATCCTGCAGCGGCCGGAGCGGGCCGGACAGTGGACCGACCCGGCGCACGATCCGCGCGTCAAGGCGGTGCTGACCGACTACGTGGCGATCGCCATCCAGATGCGCGAATGGGGATCGGGGCGCAAGCGCGCGAGCTGATGTCTTGTTTGTAGGATGGGTCGAGCGGAACGCGAAACCCATCGTGATGAGGCGAGTCATTTGATGGGTTTCGCCAGGGCTCAACCCATCCTACGGCGCAAGCCTGAACGCCGGATAATTCGTGCCGTCGTCGAGCTTGTCCCAGGCGAGCTCGACGCGCCTGCCGATGGCGACCTCCTCGGGCGGCGAGCCCAGAATGTTGCCGATGATGCGCACGCCCTCGTCGAGCTCGACGGTGACCACGGCGAGCGGAATCCGCCCCTCGACGCCGGGGCCAGGAATGCGCACCGTGGTGCTCGCATAAATGACGCCCCTGCCGGACACCTGTCGCCATTCGAGATTGCGGCTGCCCGTATAGATGCTGACCGGCCGCGGGTAGTGCTGGAACTGGCCGGTGTCGCGGCAATACTGCAGCATCAGCTTTCCCTCGGCGGCGCCCTCCCAGAAAGGCTTTGTCTCGACATAGACGTCGGGCTTCGGCGTCGGGCGGCTCACCTTGTCGGTCATCGTCATGCCTCCAGGATCATGGCGGTGCTGGTGCCCCAATTGCGCGCATAGGGGATGACGCCGATGCCGGTCACCAGCGCGTTCCTCGGGTCGCGGACCTGGCGCGGGCCGGCCTCGCCGAACATCTGGCGGACCGCCTCCGCCAGATTGAGCCCGCCGCTGGCAAGCCCCGGCTGGCCGGCGGAGATCTGGCCGCCGCCGGTATTGGTCGGCAGGTCGCCGGAGAACGACAGGTCGGTGTCGAGGATATAGTCGGAGCCCTGCCCGATCCTGCAGAAGCCGAAGGCTTCCAGCTTCATCAGGATCGCGATGGTGAAGTCGTCGTAAGGGTGGAACTGGCGAACGTCCTTCGGTTTCAGGCCTGCCTTGGCGAGCACCGCCGGGCCGATCCGGGAGAATCCGCTTTCGGTGATGTCGGGACAGGCCTTGTCGCCGTTGTGATTGGTCACCTCCGCGTAAGCCGTCGGATGGACCATCTTGCCGAGCCCGAGGCTTTTCGCGACCTCTTCGGAGGTGACCAGGAACGCGTTGGCGCCGTCGCAGAACATCACGCAGTCGAGGATGCGCAGCGGGTCCGCCACCATGCGCGACGCCATGTAGTCGTCCATGGTGAGCGGCTTCTTGAACTTTGGACAGGCGTTGTCGTTGACCAGCGCGCCGTTGCGCTGGGTCACCGCGATCTTGCCCAGCGCCTCTGGTTTGAGCCCATATTGATGGATGTAGCGGCTCATCAAGAGGCCAAAAGTCGCCGGCGGCCCCTGCACGCCGACCGGGTCCTGGAACTCGCCGCGGTAGGCGCCGTAGCTCGCCCGCCACGACGTGCTCGGCGCGTCGGCGGAGATCACCACGGCGATCCGGCACATGCCGTCGCGGATCGCGGAGGCCGCGCGCGCCACGCCGCCGGTCGCCGAGCAGCCGCCGATGCCGCCGGCATTGAGCCATGACGGGACGAGGCCGAGCGCCTCGCACATGTAGACCGGATAGAACGGGTTGGGCAATTCGCTCAGCGCCGTCGACAGCGACACGCCGTCGATCAGGCTCTTGTCGACGCCGGTGCTCTTCAGCAGCTCAGCCAGCGCCTCGCCGGCGAGGTCGTAGGCGCTGCGTCCGGTCCTGAAGTCGATTTTCGTCTCGGAATACCCGGCAATCACGATGTCGCGTTTGCCCATGGTGCGATTCCCGGCTGGACATGATCCTCGTTGACAAAATCTCGCTGCCCGCTTCTCGCGGAAGACCGCATCGCCGGGCTTCCGCAGTGCAGGCGGCAGAGGCGGCGATGACCGTGGCGCAAGCTACATCCGGGCGCCGTCGTATTGCTCCGGCCCCATCGCCCACAGGGCCTCGTCATGGCCGTTCGCGTAGTTCCGGTTGTTCACCGCGGGATTGCGGTTGACCAGGGGCCGCAGGCACATCGGATGGGTGATGCTGCGCACCTCGTGCTCGACCGTGAACAGGTGCCGGCCGCTGTCGAGATCGACGATGTCGCGGAAGCGATACTGATACTGGTTGTCCTCCTGGCTGATCAGGTTGCGTTCGCCGAGCAGCCGGTATGGACCGGAGAAATTGACGATGTAGATCTGGATGTGATGATTGTCGAATTCCGGTTGCGGGCGGTCGGTCTCGCGGAACACGAGATGCTGATCCGGACCGACCTTGACGCGGGCGACCGGTCCATCCCGGTTCGTCGCCGCAGCAGGGACGTCGAGCACCCGGCGATAGAACTCGGCGATGGCCGCGGTCGTGCCGGCCGGCACGTCGAACTCCACATAGGGAATGCCGAGCCGGATGCGGCCGAAGCGCGCGGCGTCCGGCTCGTAGCAGCGCAACCGGTTGCCCCACGGACAGGTCGCCTCGACATAGTCGTTGTGCTCGGAGAAGCCGAAACGGGTTCCAGCCAGCCTCTCGCGCACCGCGGCCAGCCGCTCGAGCAGGGCCGCGCGGCCGGCGATCACGATGCCGGTATGGCCGCGCAGGACCTGCGGCGCGCCGGTCGGCAGGTGGAACTGGCTGCGCCCGACATTGATCCACATGTTGCCGTCGCCCACCATCAGGTAGGGGTCGCGCGTCAACCCGAGCCCGGCCGCGTAGAACAGCGCGGCAAGGCGCTGGTCGGGAATCCGGACGTTGACGTGCTCGAGATGAATGGAATTGCCGAGATCTTCCGCGGCGCGGTCGAAGGCCTGTTGCATGGTGGTTTTCCGAAGGCGGTGGCGATGCCGCAACCTAGCATGCCGCCCGTCCGCGGGATACTTCGGCCAGGAACCGAGATCCTCACGCAATCCGGGCGTCGCCGTGAAGGGCTGTCCTTCGACACCTCACCTCTTGAAAAGCCCCATAATCGCCGCCTTGGCCAAGGTGTTGAAATTGAGCTGGAACCCGATGATGGCCGCCGAGGTGTCTGCGGCGACCTGCAGCTTGTCGGTGCCGACCGCGAACACCGTGAACAGATAGCGGTGCGGGTGGTCGCCCTGCGGCGGGCACGGGCCGCCGTATCCGGGCGCGCCGAAGTCGGTGCGGGTCTGCAGGGCGCCGGCGGGGATCTTCGGCGCCTTGGGATTTCCGGCGTCGAGGGCAAGCTCGGTCACATTGTGCGGGATATTGACGACCAGCCAGTGCCAGAAACCGCTGCCGGTCGGCGCGTCGGGATCGAAGCAGGTGACGGCAAAGCTTTTCGTGCCGTCCGGCGCGCCCGACCAGGCGAGATGCGGCGACTGGTTGCCGCCGGCGCAGCCGAAGCCGAAGTCGGCCGAAAGGATGTGGGACTGGCCGAGATAGTCGCCGTCCTTGAAGCTGTTGCTCTTCACCGTGAATGCCATGGATGCTCCTCCTGCGCCTGCGTTCGCCGTCGCCCGCTCAGTTTCCACGTTAAGGCAATTCCGCCCTTCGCCCAAAACTCCCCCGCGGGCCGAAGGCGAGTGCCGAAGCTACTTAGCGACCACCGCGATCGCGTTGATCTCGATGAGATATTCGGGCGAGACCATCTTGGTGACCTCCACCATGGTTGAGGCCGGCGCCGGGGGCGAAAAATACTCGCGGCGGACCTTATGGATCTTGTCGAAATGCTCCATGTTGCGCACGTAGACGTCGACCCGGCAGATGTCGTCGAGGGTTCCACCGGCTTCCGCGACCGCGGCCTTCAGGTTCTCGCAGACCTGCCGGGTCTGCGCCTCGATGTCGCCGATGCCGGCGATCGAGCCGTCGGCGCGGCGCGACGTCATGCCGGAGATGAAGACGAGCCGGCCCTCCGCCGCCACCACCGTGGCATGGGAAAAATGGCCGCTCGGCTGCGCGAGCTTCTTCGATACGATCTGCTGCTTGGGCATGGGTTCCCCCTGTCGGATGATGTCATTGCGTTGCCGGCCGGCCACGATACACCAAGCCGCTCACGGTCGCCCGGGTGACCCATGATCCACGTCTACCTGTCCCATCCCCAGGTGCTGATCGATCCCGATGTTGCGGTCCCCGACTGGGGCCTGAACGAGATCGGGCGGTCGCGGACGCGCGCGCTCGCGAAGGCGCCGTGGCTCGGCGGCGTTCGCCGCATCGTCGCCAGCACGGAGACGAAGGCGCGCGAGACCGCGGCGATCCTGGGTGATGCGCTCGGCGTCGGCGTCGAGACCGCCGCGGATCTGCATGAGAACGACCGCTCGTCCACCGGCTATCTGCCGCCCGCGGCGTTCGAGGGCCTCGCAGACGCGTTCTTCGCCGAGCCGGCGACCAGCATCCGCGGCTGGGAGACCGCGGTCGCGGCGCAGCGGCGCATCGTGCGCGCCGTCGGCGACGTGCTGGCGGCGCGCCCCGGCGTCGCGACGCTGCTCGTCGGCCATGGCGGCGTCGGGACGCTGCTCAAATGCCATTGCGGCGGCTTGCCGATCGCGCGGAGCGAGGACCAGCCCGCCGGCGGCGGCAACCACTTCGGGTTCTCGCTCGACCCGCCGGCGCTGGCCTATGACTGGCGGCCGATGGAGAGCCCGCCACCTGGAGCGTGAGCCGGCGGAGGTTCGGTATCCGGCAGATATCGCGGCATCACAGCGGCTCGCGCCGTTGGGGGGGCGGGTCCACCCGATCGTTCATGAAATCATCGGACGCTCGCGGTCCATTCAACCAGCGACGGCGCCGCGTGCCCGCGAACGCCATCCGCCGGAACCAAAGACGGATTCGTTCGAGAAGCGGCCGGCCGACCTCAGGCGGTTGGCCGCTCTGCATTGGAGCGGACTCCCGGGCCGCCAGCGCGGCGGGCCCGACATTGCGCAGGAAGACCTGCTCGCGCGGATGGCTGAGGCGCTCGACCGCCGCGGCGAGCGGCAGCCAGGCGACGGCCTTGACGTCGTTCATCAGCCGGCCGGCCGGCTCGCCGATCACCTGCATGCGCCAGAACTGCACGATCTTGGGGCGGGTACCGACGTCGTATTCCATCGTGCCGACGAACTCGTGGACGTCGACCTCGTGGCCGACCTCCTCCAGCACCTCGCGCCGGGCCGCGGCGAGCGCGGTCTCGTGGCGATCGAGCTTGCCCTTGGGCAGCACCCACTCGTCGCTCTTGCGCAGCTGGACGATCGCGATCAGCGGCTCGCCATCGTGGCGGATGACGATGCCGCCGGCAGCCTGGATGGATTTGCGCGCTTTCCGACGCTTCATCGGATGGTTCCCCGGCGAAACGAGATCCCCGCATATCTATGCGGTCGATGCCGGGTTCGCGACCTCTGTCGCCCGGGTGGAGCGCGGCGGGCGGCTACGTCTGCTTCTTTACGTCCTTCACGTCGGTGAACACGATGCCGGGGGCGCGCTCGCGGGTATAGTCGAGATAGAACTGGTTGCGCGCCAGGTACACCAGGTCGCCGTCGAGATCCTCGGCGATGCCGGAATTGTTGGCGGCGACGAACTCGTCGAGCTTCTTGTCGTCATCGCCGGCGATCCAGCGGGCGAGCTGGAACTCGCAGGGCTCGAAGCCGACGTCGAGCCCGTACTCGCCGCCGAGCCGGTCTTTGAGCACATCGAGCTGCAGCGGGCCGACCACGCCGACCAGCGCCGGCGCGCCGTCGAGCGGGCGAAACACCTGGACGACGCCCTCCTCGGCCATCTCCTGCAGCGCCTGCTTGAGCTTCTTCGCCTTCATGGCGTCGAGCAGGCGCACGCGGCGCAGGATCTCCGGGGCAAAGCTCGGCACCCCCAGAAAGGTCAGCTCCTCGCCCTCGGTCAGTGTGTCGCCGATGCGCAGGGTCCCGTGATTGGGGATGCCGACCACGTCGCCGGCGAAGGCCTCGTCGGCCAGCGCCCGGTCCTGGGCGAAGAAGAACTGCGGCGCGTTGAGCGACATCGTCTTTCCGGTGCGGACCTGGCGGACCTTCATGCCGCGGGCAAGCTTGCCGGAGCACAGCCGCGCGAAGGCGATGCGGTCGCGATGGTTCGGATCCATGTTGGCCTGGATCTTGAACACGAAGGCGGTCATCTGCGCCTCCCCGGCCTCGACCCTTCGGGTGTCGGCCTGTTGCGCGCGCGGCGGCGGCGCATGCGCCGCGAGCCCGTCGAGCAGGTCGCCGACGCCGAAATTCTTCAGCGCGCTGCCGAAGAAGACCGGGGTGAGATGGCCCTCGCGGAACGATTTTTCGTCGAACCGGCGGCAGGCCTCGCGCACCAGGTCGAGCTCCTCCACCAGCGCCGTGGCGTCGAGGAATTTCGACCGCCCGGCGAGCGCCGCGATGTCCATCTGCTGGGCGCCGGCGCCGCGGCCGGCTTCTCCGTCGATCAGCCGCACGCCGCCCGATTGCAGGTCGAGCGTGCCGACGAAGCTCGCCCCGCGGCCGATCGGCCAGGTCACCGGCGCGGTGTCGAGGGCGAGGATTTTCTCGATCTCGTCCATGAGCTCGAACGGGTCGCGGCTCTCGCGGTCCATCTTGTTGACGAAGGTGAGGATCGGGATGTCGCGCAGCCGGCAGATCTCGAACAGTTTTCGGGTCCGCGCCTCGATGCCCTTGGCGGCGTCGATCACCATGACGGCGGAATCCACCGCGGTCAGCGTCCGGTAGGTGTCCTCGGAAAAGTCCTCGTGGCCCGGCGTGTCGAGCAGGTTGAAGACGCAACCCGCATGCTCGAAGGTCATCACCGAGGTGACCACCGAGATGCCGCGGGCGCGCTCGATCGCCATCCAGTCGGACCGCGTCTTGCGCCGCTCGCCCTTGGCCTTGACTTGGCCGGCGAGCTCGATGGCGCCGCCGAACATCAAGAGCTTTTCCGTCAGCGTGGTCTTGCCGGCGTCGGGATGCGAGATGATGGCGAATGTCCGTCGGCGCTCCACCTCGGCGGCAAGCGGCGAGAGGACGGAATCGGGCGCCACGGCCCGTTCTGGTCTGTTCATGGTGTGCTGCATGTGGCAGGGAACCCGTCCCGGATCAAGGGCGGCAGGGGGCGAATGTGCGGCTCCCGCCCGGGAACAAAGAACCCGGGCCGCCGTTGTCCGCCATGCGCCGGCGGTGGCTCCCGCCCGGGCGGGGGAGAACCGTATGCTGAACCGACAACAACCGCCGGCTCCGGTCCCCGTGGTCCGCTCGGCGCTGCGCGAAGGCCGGCCGAACCCGCTGGGGGCGACCTGGGACGGCCTCGGCGTCAATTTTGCCCTGTTTTCCTCGCAGGCCACCAAGGTCGAGCTCTGCCTGTTCGACGCCGACGGCGAAAAGGAGCTCGAGCGCATCGAGCTTCCGGAATATACCGACGAGGTGTGGCACGGCTACCTGCCCGACGCGCGTCCCGGCACGGTCTACGGCTATCGGGTCCACGGTCCCTACGAGCCGGCCGCGGGTCATCGGTTCAACCCCAACAAGTTGCTGCTCGACCCCTACGGCAAGCGCATGATCGGGCGGCTGGAGTGGAATCCGGCGCTGTTCGGCTACGAGATCGGGTCTCCCGACGAGGACCTCTCGTTCGACAAGCGCGACAGCGCGCCCTTCATGCCGAAGTGCTGCGTCATCGATCCGGCCTTCACCTGGGGGCGGGCGCAACCCCCGACGATCCCCTGGGACCGCACCATCATCTACGAGGCGCACGTCAAGGGTTTTACCCAGCGACATCCGGCCCTGCCACCGGAGATCCGGGGAAAATTCGGCGGCATGGCCCACCAGGCGATCATCGACTATCTCAGGAGCCTGGGCGTCACCTCGGTCGAGCTCCTGCCGGTCCACGCCTTCGTCGACGACAGCCAGCTGCTCGAAAGAGGTCTGAAGAACTATTGGGGCTACAACACGATCGGCTTCTTCACCCCCGATCCGCGCTACCTGTCGTCGCCCTTCATCAACGAGTTCAAGGAGATGGTCACCCATTTCCACGACGCCGGCATCGAGGTGATCCTCGACGTCGTCTACAATCACACCGCCGAAGGCAACGAGAAGGGACCGACGCTGTCGTTCAAGGGGATCGACAACGCCACCTATTATCGGCTGCTTCCCGACAAGCGCCACTACGTCAACGACACTGGTACCGGCAACACGCTCAACCTCAGCCACCAGCGCGTCCTCCAGATGGTGACCGACAGCCTGCGCTACTGGGCGACCGAGATGCGGGTCGACGGCTTCCGCTTCGATCTCGCCACCATCCTGGGCCGCGAGCCCTACGGCTTCGACGAGGGCGGCGGCTTCCTCGACAGCTGCCGCCAGGACCCGGTGCTCTCCGCCAAGAAGCTGATCGCCGAGCCGTGGGACTGCGGTCCGGGCGGCTACCAGGTCGGCCGCTTTCCCCCCGGCTGGGCGGAGTGGAACGACCGCTTCCGCGACACCGTCCGGGCCTTCTGGAAGGGCGATGACGGCAAGCTCGGCGACTTCGCCACCCGCATTGCCGCGTCGAGCGACCTTTTCAACAGGCGCGGCCGCAAACCGTGGGCCAGCGTCAACTTCGTCACCGCGCACGACGGATTCACCCTGAACGACCTCGTCTCGTATAACGAAAAACACAACAAGGCGAACGGCGAGGACAACCGCGACGGCCATGCCAACAATCTGTCATGGAATTTCGGCGTCGAGGGACCGACCGACGACGAGGCGATCCTCGCGGCGCGCGAACGGCAGAAGCGCAACTACCTCGCGACGCTGCTGCTGTCGCAGGGCACGCCGATGCTGCTCGCCGGCGACGAGTTCGGACGCAGCCAGGACGGCAACAACAACGCCTATTGCCAGGACAACGAGACCAACTGGATCGACTGGGAGGGGATCGATGTGCGCGGCCGCTCGCTGCTCGAGTTCGTCCGCAAGCTCATCGCTCTGCGCAACACGTTTCCGCTGCTGCGCCGCAGCCGCTTCTTCACCGCGGAATACAATGAGGATCTCGGCGTCAAGGACACCACCTGGCTGACACCTTCGGGAGCCGAGATGACGCCGAAGGACTGGGAGGAGCGAAAGTGCGTCGGCGCGCTGTTCGACGGACGCGCCCAGGCGACCGGCATCAAGAAACCCGCCGCGGATGCGACGCTTCTGCTGCTCGTCAACGCCCATCACGAGCCGGTGCAGTTCAAGCTGCCCGAGGTTGCCGGCGGCGCGCGCTGGGAGCTCTTGATCGACACCAATGCTCCCGACGAGGACGAGGTCAGGCCGTTCGACTTCGACCATGCCCACGAGGTGCTGGAGCGCACTTTGCTGCTGTTCGCGCTGAAGCCGGAGACCCCGCGCGGCATCATCCGGCGTGCCCAGCAGGCGCTGCGCAGCACGGCGGAATCGCCGGCGCCGCTTCCCGAGGGAGCGGCGCCGTCGGAGGCGATCGAGCCGGCGTGACCGGCCTGTTGAGGCCGGCGCCCTGGAGCGCCGCCGGTTGCTCCTGATTTGAGAGCCATCCGGCTGGACGCGAAACCGTTCTACCGGGATACGTTGTGCGCGCGCAGCACGCCGCGGGCGTAGTCATTGTTGGGATTGATCTGCAGCGCTCGCCGCAGGTCGGCGATGCCACGGTCGCGCTGGTGCAGGGCCAGGAAGAGGTTTCCCCGGTAGGCATAGGCGTCGGAGGAGTCGGGATCGAGCCGGATCGCCTCGTCCAGATCGCTCAAGGCCGATGTGTAGCGCACGCCGGTCATACAGATGGGCGGACCGCCGCCGCCCACAAGATCTTGCCTCCGTGTCCCCGGTTTCGGACAGCTGGCGTGCTGCGCGTCCTCGAGCTTCGCCTCGGCGATCGCGCGAAAGTAGCGGAAGTTGGGACTTTTCGGCGACAGCTGAACCGCCGACGTGAGGTCGAACTCGGCCTCCTGGGGATGACCAAGCTCCAGATGCGACCGTCCGCGCACTGCAAACGCCAGGGCCGACTTGCTGTCGAGCTCGATCGCCCGCCCGGCGTCGTCGATGGCGAGCTGATATTGGCGCTTCAGGAATTGGACGTCGGAGCGGTTGGCATAGGCATTGGCGTATTTGGGCTGTACCCTGATCGCTTCCGAATAGTCGGCGAAAGCGAGATCGAATTGCTGCCGGTCCCTGCGGACGTTGCCGCGGGCGGTCAGCGTCCAGGGCGAGCGCGGCTCCAGGCGCAACGATTGGTCATAGTCGGCGAGCGCGAGGTCGCTCTTGGCCAGCCTGCTGTACGCGTAACCCCGCTTGTCGAGGCAGGATTCGCTCTTGGGATCGAGCTCGATGGCGGTCGTGCAGTCGGCCACCACGTTTGTCCACTGCTCCTTGTGCTCGTATGCGCCCGCACGCACCAAGTAGCCGCGCACGAGCTTCGGGTCGAGACGGATCGCCGACGTCGCGTCGGCGATCGCCCGTTCCGGCTGGTTCTGCCGGCGATAAACCTCGCCGCGATTGGCATAGGCGAGCGCAAAGGAGGCGTTGAGGCGGATCGCCTCGTCGAAATCGCCGAATGCCTGATCGAGCTTGCCGAGAGCCAGATAGACGGCGCCGCGGTTGTTGTGGGACTCCGGGACGCTCGGCTGCAGGCGGATCGCCTCGGTATAATCGGCGATCGCCTGATCGCGCTCGCCCTTGTTGCTGTGAGTCCATGCCTTGTAATAATACGCCCAGCCCAGATCGCTGCCGCTGAGCCCGCCGCCGGCAATGAGGCGCGCGCAGGCGGCGATCGCGAGGCCGGAATCATTGCCCTTGCAGGCGGCCCAATCCGCGGCGCTCGCCGAGGATCGGGTGGGCTCGGCCTGGGCCCCCGTCGTCGGCGCCTTTCCGGCCACCGACGACTGCGACGACTGCGACCCCTGCGAGGATTGCGACGACTGCGACCCCTGCTCGGGTTGCGACGACTGCGACCCCTGCCCGGGTTGCGCCGTATCGGCGGGGCGCGCGGCCACGACCTTGGCCGGCGGCGGCTCCTTGGAGGTCCACGGTGCCGGCCCGGCGATGGCGTCCGGCGTCTGCAGGCTGATCTGCGCCGGTACCGGCTTCAGACCGGCCGAGATCTTGGCCGCCAGCTCGGTTCCGGCAGTCTTGGCGGCGGGCAGCAAGGCACCATCGAGCTGCTGCACGAAGGTCGCCGCATCCGTACGCCCGAGCCGCTGCGCCACCACGTAATGCGCGTAGGCCTTGACATAGTCCAGCGCGGTGCCGGCGCCAGCGTGATAGGAGGCGGCCAGCCAGTAGTGACAATGCGAAAAGGCGTAAGGGGCGCATTGCTGGAGCAGCGCGAACGACCGCGCAGTATCGAACCATGGCGCGGCACGGGCGGACCGATGGGCGAAAGCGAGATTGACCAGGGCCTGGAAGGAATAGCCCTGCTGGTAGGCGCGCTCGTACAATCGCATCCCCTCGGAGGGATCCTCGATCTCCCGGTCGCGGTATCGTTGCATGATCCAGTCGCCGAGCAGGCTCTGCGCGCCGGTGAAGCCCACCTCGGCGGCTCGGCGGAGATAGTCGATCGCCTTCTCTTGGTCCTTGCCGATGCCGCCGAGACCGGTATCGAGGAAGCGGGCGAGCTGGATCATGGCACCGGGATCGCCGCCGTCGGCGGAGCGACGCATGAGATCGGCCGCCTTCACCGGGTCATAGACGCCGAACTCGCGACCGAGATATCCGACGGCAGCGACGCGCATCGAATAGGGGTCGCCGGTCGCGGCCCCCGCCTCGATCAGCCGGCGCGCCTCCTTCTCGTCCTTGGGAAGCCCGAACCACCCCATCAACGTGCGTCCGAGCACCGCGCCGGCCTGGCGGTGTCCCGCCGCCAACGCGGTTCGCAAGAGGCCTTGCGCGCTGCGGGCACTGTCAATGGTGTTGTCGCCGAGCAGCGCAAGGGCGCGGACGAACTGGACGTTCGGATCGGCGCCGTCGGCCTGCTTCAGGACATCCAGGGATTTCTGCGGTTCCCGGCGGTAGTAGCCCGCCAGTGCCGCCGCGAGAGTCTCGGCTGGTCGGCGGCCGACGAGGTCTTGAAGGCCGATGGATCCACCACGACCGTGACCTGGCTGATGAGGGTCGGATTGATCACATCATCGGGGAAGACCAGCACCGATCGCTGCGTGGCGGCGCAGCCCGCGTTCGACGGAACCGCGCAGTCGACCGGCTTTGCCCAGTCGCCGGCGATCGGCGCCGCCCGGTCGGCAAACAGCCAGCCGGCGATGAGCAGCGCCATCGCCTGCGGCCAGACGAACCATGCCCAGCGATACCGTCGATCGTACTGCCAGAAGGCGGCGTGCAATCCGACGGTGCGGGCAGCGAGCGCGCTCATCGCAGCCCCCCGATGGCGGCCTCGATGTCGGCCATCTCGAGCCTCGCGACGTCGGCGGTCGGGTTCGCCGAGATACGGACCGCCTGGGCCTCGCGGGCGCGCTCGAGCACGGTGCGGATCTCGCGCGCATTACCCCAGCTTTCGCCGCGCATGCGGCTTTCGAGCCACGGCTTGAGCTTCGCCTCGAGGTCGTCGGGGAGCCCGTAGTTTTGCCGCTTCGCCATCACCCGCAGGATCGCCGTGAGCTCGCTCGTTCCGTAGGGCGGGAACTCGATCGTCTTGGTGAAGCGGCTTTCGAGGCCCGGATTGGAGGCGATGAAGCGGCGCATCTCGTTGGGGTAGCCGGCCACGATGACGACGAGGCGGTCGCGGTTGTCCTCCATGAACTTCAGCAGCGTGTCGATCGCTTCCTTGCCGAAATCGGCGCCGAGCCCAGGCGTGGCGGCGAGCGTGTAGGCCTCGTCGATGAACAGGATGCCGTCGAGCGCCGACTTGCATACGTCGAGCGTCTTCGGCGCGGTCTGGCCGACATAGCCGGCCACCAGGTCGGAGCGCTGCACCTCGACCACATGGCCTTTGCGCAGCACGTTGAGCGACCGGTAGATCTCGCCGATCGCGCGCGCCACCACTGTCTTGCCGACGCCGGGCGGGCCGGTGAACACCATGTGCCGGCTCATCGGCGCGACCGCCAATCCCTGGTCACGCCGCATGCGCTCGACCTCGAGCGCCGCCAGGAGCTTGTTGACCTCCTCCTTCACCGGCGCGAGCCCGATCATCTGCTCGAGCTCGTCCAGCGCCTGATCGATGGTCCGGGCGGGCGGCGCCGCCGAGGCGACCGACAGCCGGCGACCGGCACTGTAGGCCGGCGCGGCGGGCGCCCCGCCCGGGCCGGTTCGCACGCCCACGATCGGCAGCCCGGCGCGCTCGAAGTCCACCATCTCGATCTTGGTGAGATTCGCCCCAGCATCCCCGGCGACGCGCAGCGACTGGCACTCCCTTGCCTTCTCCAGCAGATTGCGCATCTCGCGGGCGTTGCCCCAGTCGTCGCGTCTCGTCTGCGATTCGATCCAGGGGACGAGGCTCGCCTCGAGCTCGGCCGGCAGCTCGTCACCCTGACGCGAGGCCATGAACCGCAGGATGGCTGCAAGCTCGGCGGGCTGGTAGCGCGGAAACTCGATGGTCTTGTTGAACCGGCTCGCGAGACCCGGATTGGAGCCGATGAAGTGCCGCATCTCGTTCGGGTAGCCGGCCACGATGACGACGAGGCGATCGCGGTTGTCCTCCATGAACTTCAGCAGAGTGTCGATCGCCTCGCGGCCGAAACCGTCGGACGAGCCCGTGCCGGCAAGCGTGTAGGCCTCGTCGATGAACAGGATGCCGTCGAGCGCCGACTTGCACACATCGAGCGTCTTCGGCGCGGTCTGCCCGACATAGCCGGCCACCAGGTCGGAGCGCTGCACCTCGACCACATGGCCTTTGCGCAGCACGTTGAGCGAGTGATAGATCTCGCCGATCACCCGTGCCACCACTGTCTTGCCGACGCCGGGCGGGCCGGTGAACACCATGTGCCGGCTCGTCGGCGCGACCGCCAATCCCTGACCGCGCCGCATGCGCTCGACCTCGAGCGCCGCGAGTAGCTTGTTGACCTCCTCCTTCACCGGCGCGAGCCCGGTCATATGCTCGAGGTCGTCCAGCGCCTGGTCGATGGTCCGGGTCAGCGGCTCCGAGGAGACGACGGACAGCCGCCGACCGGCGCTGTAGGACGGCGCCGCCGGCGCCCCGCCGGGGCCGGTGCGCACGCCCACGATCGGCAGCCCGGCGTGCTCGAAGTCCACCAACTCGATCTTGGTGAGATCCGCCGACGCATCGCTGGCAACGCGCAGCGACTGGCACTCCCTTGCCTTCTCCAGCAGATTGCGCATCTCGCGGGCGTTGCCCCAGTCCTCGCGCCTGGTCTGCGCCTCGATCCAGGGAACGAGGCTCGTCTCCAGCTCGGCAGGCAATTCGTCGCGCTGGCGCTTGGCCATGAGCCGCAGGATGGCGGCGAGCTCGGCGGGCTGGTAGCGCGGAAACTCGATGGTCTTGTTGAAGCGGCTCGCGAGGCCCGGATTGGAGGCGATGAAGTTCCGCATCTCGTTCGGATAGCCGGCGACGATGATCATCACCCGCTCGCGATTGTCCTCCATGAACTTGAGCAGCGTGTCGATCGCCTCGCGGCCGAAATCGCCGCTCGAGCCGGGGGTGCCGGCGAGCGTATACGCCTCGTCGATGAACAGGATGCCGTCGAGCGCCTCCTTGCACTTCTCCAGGGTCTTGGCCGCCGTCTGCCCGATATAGCCGGCGACCAGGTCGGAGCGCTGGACCTCGACCACATGGCCTTTGCGCAGCACGTTGAGCGACCGGTAGATCTCGCCGATCGCGCGCGCCACCACGGTCTTGCCGACGCCCGGCGGACCGGTGAACACCATGTGCCGGCTCATGGTCGGCATCGGCAGGCCCTGCTCGCGGCGCTTGCGCTCGACCTCGATGCCGGCCAGCAGCTTGTTGACCTCCTCCTTCACCGGCGCGAGCCCGACCATCTGGTCGAGATCGTCGAGCACGTCGTCCGCCGTGCGCACGGCCCGCACCGAGGAGGTCACGTTGAGCCGTCGGCCGGGTGTATAGGCCTGCGCCGCGGGAACCAGCCCGAACGCCTGCGGATCGCCGGCGAGTCGCGTCGCCACATAGGTGAGCGCGGCCCCCACCAGGAAGATCAGCAGCACCACGGCGATCCGCAGTGCCGTCGCCCAGGTCATGCCCCCCGAGAACAGTGCCAGCGGACCGGATTGCGGATTGAGGATCCAGGCGCTGACCACCGCGGCCGCCACGGCCACGATGAAGAAGCCGACCATCGGCCGATTGGCAAAGAACTTCTTCATCAGTCGAACCTCGAGCTCAGCATGGCTTCCCGGGCGTCCACACGACGCTGATCGAGGCGGGACCGTTGAGCGCCTGGAGCTGCCAGCCGGGGGTCAGATAGATCGCGAACCCGTTGGCCTCGCCGACCACCGAGAGGACGCCGTGGCCTGTCGCATAAGGCGCCGGATAGGGAATGGCGATGCGTTGCGCCACATCGGTCACGCGAAACGGTGGCGACAGATAGGATCCGGAGCGGATGCGCACGGTTCCGTCGGGCCCGCCGACCTGCTTCACCACGGTCACGGTCGCCATCGGCACCTTGCAGGCCTTGGCGTCCGCCACCGCCTGCTGGGACGTCGCCGGATCGAGGGTTCCGACCGCGGCGCCGATCTCACCCGGCAGAAGCGCGGACAGCGTCGGCTCGCCTGCCGCGGACGAATCGGACAGTGGCTGACCGGTGGAGCCGGGAGCCAGGGCGAAGGCCGCAATGCCGGCGGTGAGCAGCGCGCCGGCAACGAGAACGATCAGGCCGCGAACGGCGGCCGGAACACCGATGCCTGGCCGACCCTGCGGGCGGTCGGGCTGGCCGGCGCCGCTTGCCTCCTGCGCTGCTGCCCCCTGCATCCTGCGTGCCCTCGACGGCGCCCCGTGGCGGCTCGAATCGCGGACCGTCGACCGTCACGGACGCACCCAAATCAATCGCACGGCGGCGGCAACGCAATATAGCGCAGTACGGATTTCTTGTGCAGGCGGTTATGCGCCAGGCCGATCGCGCTCAGGTTGTTTGCCAGACTTCCGGTTGTCAGCGGCCCAGAATGTTGATGCAGGCGACCGCCTCCTCAATTCCGTGGATGCCGCCGCCGTTCTCCGCGATGGCGATGCGCGCGTCCTCCACCTGACGGAGGCCTGCCTCGTGACGCAGTTGCGCGACCAGCTCAAAAATCTGGCCGAGGCCGGTGGCGCCGATGGGATGACCCTTGGAACTCCAGCCCACCGGACGGATTGACCGGAATGCGGCCGCCGATCGTGGTGTCGCCGCGCGCCGAGATCGCGCCACCGTCGCCGAAGGCGCAGAAGCCGAGATTCTCCACCTGCACGATCTCGCCCATGGCGGTGGCGTCATGGACTTCCGCCACCGACACGTCCTCGGGTCCGATGCCGGCGATCTCGTAGGCCTGCCGCGCCGCCAGCGCACTGCAGTGCTTCTCCACCTCCTCGGGCTCGCGGTCGGCGCCCGAGCGGATCACCGAGGCGAGCACCCGCACGGCGCGCTTGTCGTCGAGGCCGAGACGGCCGAGCGCGCTCCGGGTGCACAGGATCGCGGCCGCCGCGCCGTCGGAGATCGGCGAGCACATCGGCAGGGTAAGGGGATAGGCGATCGGCGGGGCGGCGAGCACGTCGTCGACCGAATAGGAATTGCGGTACTGCGAGCGCGGATTGTGCACCGAATGGCCATGGTTCTTCGCCGCCACCGCGGCGATCTGCTCGCGTGTGGTGCCGAAGCGGCGCATGTGGAAGCGGCTGAACGCCGCGTAGACGTCCATGAAGATGCTGTAGGGTTTCGGCGAGGTGGTGCCGGGCGGAACCTCCACGCCTTCGCCCATGCGGGCGAGCCGCGCCGCCGTGGCGTCGCTCGCGGTGACGTCCCAGCCGCTGTCGAACACCGAGAACATCAGCTCGCGGTCCTGCGAGTACATTTTTTCCGCGCCGACCGCGAGCGCCACCTCGCCCTGCCCGGCTTTGAGATGATTGACAGCGAGGTTGAAGGCGGTGCTGCCGCTGGCGCAGGCGTTCTCCACGTTGACCACCGGAATGCCGCCGATCCCCATGTGGCGCAGCGCGATCTCCCCGCGGATCATGTGCTGGCGCTCCATATGCCCCTGGCTCACATTGGCGAAGAACGCCGCATCGATGCGCGCCTTGTCGAGCCCGGCGTCAGCGAGCGCCGCCTCGGTCGCGTTGCGGGTCAAGGTCTTGATGTCGACGTCGAGCATCCGCCCGAACTGCGTCATGCCGACGCCGACCACATAGATGTCTTCCAAGGTGGCGCTCTCCCAACCATCGATTGACAACGAAACATACCCGCGGGTAGCTTAATGCTTCCGCAGCCCCGTTCAAGGATGAAGGTCCGGCTGCGCCCCGCGGCCCGCCCGGCTTTGGCTTCCCGCAACCTTGAGGATTCAGATGACCAGCAGCGTGGTGATCGCCGGCGTCGGCATGGTGCCGTTCCGCAAGCCGGGCGACAGCAAGGCCTATTACGAGATGGGCGCCGAGGCCACAAAGCTGGCGCTCGCCGATGCCGGGCTCGACTATGGCGCCGTGCAGCAGGCCTATGCGGGCTATGTCTACGGCAATTCGACCTCGGGGCAGCGGGCGCTCTACGAGGTGGGCATGAGCGGCATCCCGGTGGTCAACGTCAACAACAACTGCTCGTCGGGCTCGACCGCGCTGTTCCTCGCCCGCCAGGCGGTCGAATCCGGCATGGTCGACTGCGCCATCGCGCTCGGCTTCGAGCAGATGCAGCCCGGCGCCCTCGGCGAGGTGTGGCGCGACCGGCCGGCGGCGCTGGGAAAATTCAACGCGGTGGCCGACGACGTCATCGGGCAGAACGACATTCCGCTGACGCTGCGCTTCTTCGGCGGCGCCGGGAAGGAATACATGCAGCGCTACGACGCCGAGCTCGACCTTTTTGCCAAGGTCAGGGCGAAGGCGAGCCGCCACGCAGCCGCCAATCCGCTGGCGCTGTTCCGCAAGGTGGTGAGCGTCGAGGACGTGCTCGGCTCCCAGGTGATCTGGCCGGGCGCCATGACCCGGCTGATGGCCTGCCCGCCGACCTGCGGCGGAGCCGCCGCCATCGTGACCTCGGAGGCTTTCGCCACCCGGCACGGCCTGCGCACCGACGTGCGCATCAGGGGCCAGGCGATGACCACGGACCGCGCCGACACTTTTGAGACCCGCTCGATGATTGATCTGGTGGGCGCCCGCATGGCACGCGACGCCGCCGATCAGGTCTACCGGCAGACCGGCGTCGATCCCAAGGACATCGACGTCTGCGAGCTGCACGATTGCTTCGCCCAGAACGAGGTCTTTACCTACGAGGCGCTGGGCTTCTGCCCGGAGGGCGGGGCGACGAAATTCGTCGACGACGGCGGCAACACCTATGGCGGGCAGGTGGTCACCAACCCGTCGGGCGGGCTCTTGTCCAAGGGCCATCCGCTCGGCGCCACCGGTCTCGCGCAATGCTATGAGCTCACCCATCAGCTGCGCGGCAGCGCCGCCGAGCGTCAGGTCGACGGCGCGCGGCTCGCTTTGCAGCACAATCTGGGCCTCGGCGGCGCGGCGGTCGTCACCCTGTACGAGAAGCATTGAGCCGGTCGGAGCCCATCCCGCGCAGCCGGCCGATGGCTGACCGGACATCCGCGTCGCCCCGCCCGCGCGGCCGACCGGCGGCGCGTCCCAAGGGTCCGCGCTGGGCCGGCGAGATCTTTCTCGACGGCGAGCCGGAGCGCAAGCGGCTCGCCATCCTGCGCGCCGCGGCAAAACTGTTTCGCGAGCGCGGCTTCGATGCGACGCGGCTGACCGACATCGCCGACCTGCTCAACATCACCAAGCCGTCGCTCTACTACTATGTCGGCAACAAGGAAGAGATCCTCATCACCATCCAGCGCCGCGGCCTGGAGCGGATGCTCGAGGGGTTCGACGAGCTGATGGCGGGCAGCCGGACCGGCGCCGAGCTGCTGGTCATCCTGCTGACCCGGTACGGCGAGTGGGCGACGACCGAGTTCGGCGTGTGCGTGGTGCGCCACTACAACATCAAGGTGTCGCCGAAGAACGCCAGGAGCCTGCATGCGGCGCGCAGCCTGCTGGAGCGCAAGGTCCGGTCCCTGTTCGCCCGCGGCGTCGCCGACGGCTCGATCAGGCCCTGCGATCCGGCGCTCGCCGCCACGGCGCTGTTCGGCAGCCTCAACTGGATGGCGTTCTGGTACGACCGCTCGCGCGCACGCCTGTCGGCGGCCGAGATCAGCAGATCGTTCGTCGAGTATTTCCTCAACGGCCTCGGCGCTGCCGCTGCGGCAAGAGAGGCGCCGGTCACGGGATCGTTGACAGGGCGGCGGGCGAAACTTACCGTCGAGTAAGCAAGAGGGAGAAAATCCCCGGACCTTGCGAGGAAGCCACGATGGGGCTGCGGGATTTTTCGCTGTACGACGTCGTCGAGCGCAACGCCCGGCTCGCCGCCGGGCACACCGCCTTCGTCTTCGAGGGCCGGAGGGTCAGTCATGCCGAGCACCTCGCCGGCGTCGACCGGCTCGCCGCCGGCCTCGCGGCGGCCGGGATCGCTGCCGGCGACCGCATCGTCATCCTGTCGTTCAACAATCTGGAATTCGTCGAGCTCTATGGCGCGGCCGCCAGGCTCGGCGCCATGGTGGTGCCGATCAACTGGCGGCTCAGCGACGACGAGATCGCCTACGTGGCGTCCGACGCCGAGCCGAAAATGGTGATCGCCGACGGCGCGCACCAGGAAAAGCTTGTGGCGCGAAAGGGCGATCTCGGGTCGGTCCGACATTGGTACGGAATTGGCGGTGCGATCGCGCCGTTCGTCCCATTCGGCTCGTTGTACGCCGAGGACGTGGCGGCGGAACGCCCCGATATCGCGGCCGACGCGCCCTTCGTGATGTTCCACACTGCCGCGGTGAGCGGCCGGCCGCGCGGCGCGGTGCTGTCGCAGGCCGGACTGATTGCCGGCAACATGCAGCTTGCGCGCTACTGGTCGCTGACCGGAGGCGACGTCAATCTCGGGGTGCTGCCGCTGTTTCATCTCGCCGGCCTGATCATGCTGCTGGCGACCCAGCACGCCGGCGGCACCACCGTCGTGCTGCAACGCTTCGAGCCCGAGGCGGCGGCGAGGCTGATCCGCGAGGAGAAGGTCACGCTGCTCGCCGAGTTCCCGCCGATCCTCGCCAACCTCCTCGACACCCCGGCGGGCGCGCGCGACCTCGCGAGCCTGCGCGCGGTCACCGGCCTCGACACGCCGGACACGATCGGGCGGTTCGAGACGCTGTGTCCGCAGGCGCGGTTCTGGGCCGCGTTCGGCCAGTCGGAGACGTCGGGCTTCGTCACCATGGCGCCGTTCCGCGACCGCCCGGGCTCCGCCGGACAACCCACCTGGCTGAGCACGGTGGCGGTCGTCGACGAGCGCGACCGGACGCTTCCGGCTGGAGAGACCGGCGAGATCGTGGTGCGCGGCCCGGGGGTGTTCAAAGGCTACTGGCGGTGCGACGCCGACACCGAGTTCACCTTCCGCAACGGCTGGCATCACACCGGCGACATGGGCGCCTTCGATGCCGACGGCTATCTCTGGTACAAGGGCCGCTCGCCCGCCAAGGAATTGATCAAGCCGGGCGGCGAGAACGTCTATCCCGCCGAGGTGGAAGGCGCGATCGCCGCCCACCCCGCGATCGCCGACGTGGTGGTGATCGGCGTTCCCGACCCCCAGTGGGGCGAGGCGATCAAGGCGGTCTGCGTGCTGCGGCCGGGGCAGAGCGCGACCGCGCAGGAGATCATCGACTTCGTCGCCGGCCGCATCGCGCGCTTCAAACGACCGAAGCACGTGGTGTTCGTCGATACCCTGGCGAAAACATCCGGCGGCGCGATCGACCGGAACAAGGTCAAGGAAGCGCACGCGCATGCCTGAGGTCGCGGCGAGCGCCGCCGCCCTGCCGATCATGCGCGCCGCGGACGTGACCTTGAAGTTTGGCGGCGTCACCGCGCTGTCGGGCGTGTCGATCGAGGTCCGTGGCGGCGAGATTCTCGCGGTGATCGGTCCCAACGGCGCCGGCAAGAGCTGCACGCTCAACTGCCTCAACGGATTCAACCATCCGCAGGAGGGGCGGTTCTATTTCGGCGACCGCGAGATCACCGGGCTTCCGCCCCACCGCATCGCCGGCCTCGGCGTCGGGCGCACTTTTCAGGGCCTGCAGCTCTTTGCCGGCCTGAGCGTGATCGACAACCTGATGACCGGCCGTCATCTGCACATGACGACCGGGGCGCTCCACGGATTCTTCTACTGGCCGTTCGCCCACCGCGAGGAAATTCTGCACCGGCGCAAAGTCGAGGAGATCATCGATTTCCTGGAGATCAAGCAGATCCGCCACCGTCTGGTCGGAGCGCTGAGCTACGGCCTGCGCAAGCGCGTCGACCTCGGCCGGGCGCTGGCGATGGAGCCGAAAATCCTGCTGATGGACGAGCCGCTGGCGGGCATGAACGTGGAAGAAAAGGAGGACATGGCCCGCTTCATCATCGACATCCGCGAGGCGCTCGACATCCCGATCCTGATCGTCGAGCACGACATGCAGGTGGTGATGGACATCGCCGACCGCATCGTGGTGCTCGATTGGGGCCACGTCATCGCCGAAGGAACACCGGCGGAGATCCGGCGGGATCCCGCGGTCATCACCGCCTATCTCGGGGAGGAGACGCAGTGACGGCGCTCTCGCCGCAGACCGGCGCTTGGCACGCCTACGACGCGATGCTCGCCGCCGGCGTCGCCACCATCCCGCAGGCCCTGCTCCACCAGGCGAGGCGCCATGCCGGCACGGTGCTGCACCGGCGCAAGGATTTCGGCATCTGGCAACGTTTCACCTGGGACGACGTCGTCGCCCGCGTGGGCGAGATCGCCATGGGGCTGGCGGCGCTCGGGGTTGACCGCGGCCAGACGGTGGCGATCGTCGGCGAGAACGAGCCGGAGCTGTTCTGGACCCAGTACGCGGCCAACGCGATCGGCGCCAAGGTGGTCTGCCTCTATCCGGACCTGACCGCCGCGCAGATGGAGTATGTGCTGAAGCACTCCGAGGCCGTGGCAATCGTGTGCGAGGACCAGGAGCAGGTCGACAAGGCGCTCGAGCTCGAGCCGAAGTTGCCGCTGCTGGCGACCATCGTCTACTGGGACGGCCGCGGGATGTGGAGCTACGCCCATGCCAAGCTCATCGATCTCGAGCAACTGCGCCGGCGCGGGCGCGAGCGTCTCGCCGTCGATCCGGCGGCGTTCGAGCAGGCGGTGCGCGCCGGCAAGGCCGGCGACATCGCGGTCCTGAGCTACACCTCCGGCACCACCGGCCTGCCGAAGGCCTGCATCCTCACGCAACGCTACATGCTCGAAGCGCCCGGGCGCCTGTTCGGCGCGCTCGATTTCAAGCCCGGTACCCAGTACCTGTCCTACATCTCGCCGGCCTGGGCGACCGAGCAGCTCTTCGGCATCGCGCTGGCGCTCGTCGTACCCTTCGTGGTCAATTTTCCCGAGGAGCCGGAGACCGTCCAGGACAATATCCGCGAGATCGGCGCCGAGACGCTGATGCTCAGCCCGCGCCAGTGGGAAAGCCTGTCGAGCCTGGTCGAGGCCAAGATGATGGACGCCGGCCCGATCCGCCGGGCCGTCTACCGCGCCGGCATGGCGGTCGGCCGCCGTGTCAACCTGGCGCCGTTGGAGGGTCGCGCGCCGTCGCTCATCTGGCGCTGCGCCGGGGTGCTGGCCGAGCTCGCGGTGCTGCGGCAGTTGCGCGACAATCTCGGCCTGCAGTCGACCCGCGTCGCCATGTCGGGCGGCTCGGGCATGGCGCCGGATGTCTTTCGCTTCTTCCACGCCATGGGCGTGCCGTTGCGCAACATCTACGGCTCGACCGAGATCGGCCTGCTCACCGCCCATCAGGGCCGCGCCTACGACCTGGAGACCGTCGGCAGCTGGTTGCCGGTCCATCCGCGACTCGGCACCCCTCTGGAGCACCGGGTCGGCCCCGACGGCGAGTTGCTGGTCCGCGGGGGCATCGGCTTTGCCGGCTACTACAACGACCCGGAGGCGACGAAAAAGAAGCTCGCCGACGGCTGGTACCGTACCGGAGACGCCGTGCACGCAACCGCGACCGGCGAGGTCGTCTATCTCGACCGCGTCGAGGACATGCGGCAGCTGGCGAGCGGCCACCGCTATCCGCCGAGCTTCATCGAGAACCGGCTGCGCTTCAGCCCCTTCATCAAGGACGCGATGACGCTCGGCGACGAGGCCAAGCCCTTCGTCGCGGCACTGATCAACATCGATGCCTCGACGCTCGGGCGCTGGGCCGAGCAGCACGGTCTCGCCTTCACGACGTTCGCGGACCTGTCGCAGAACGAAAAAATCCGCGGCCTGATTCGCCGCGAGATCGAGGCCGTCAACGCGTTGCTGCCCGAGGGCTCGCGTATCCGCCGCTTCGTGAACTTCCCCAAGGAGCTCGACCCCGACGAGGACGAGCTCACCCGCACGCGAAAACTCCGGCGCAAGCACCTGGAGGACAAGTACGCCAATTTCGTCGGCGCCATCTACGGAGGCGACGCCGAGGTGACGGCCGATATTCCGGTCAAATACCAGGACGGCCGTGTTGGCCGGCTCAGCGCCCTGGTGCACGTCGTCGATGTCGCGGGAGCGCCGCCGCATGCCGCGGCGGAGCCGGCACCGCCGCTCGGACTGAAGGCCGCCCATGTCTAGCTTTCTCACCTACGCGATCAACGGCGCGCTCACCGGCCTGCTCTATGCGCTGATCGCCATGAGCTTCGTCATCATCTACCGCTCGGCAAAAGTGTTCAACTTCGCCCAGGGCGAGATCATCGTGGTCGGCGCCTTCATCATCTGGAGCTATTTTGCGCTTGCCGACCTCGACCTGTGGCTCGCAGTGCCGCTGGCGCTGGTGTCGAGCCTGGTGCTCGGCCTCGTCATCGAGCGCTTGATCCTGCGCCCGCTGATCGGCGAGGACCTGTTCTCCTTCGTGATGGCGACGATCGGGCTGCTGATCCTGATCCGCGGCGTGGTGCTGGTGGTGTGGGGACCCGAGGTGCGGTTCTTTCCCGCGGTGTTCCCGGTCGCGGCGGCGCGTATCGGCTCGATCGTGATCGACCAGGCGCTGCTCTACGGCGGGGCGCTGACGCTCTTGATCGCGGCGCTCACCTCGTGGTTCTTCAACAAGACGCAGACCGGCCTGGAGATGAGCGCGGTCGCCGAGGACCACCAGACCGCGCTGTCGCTCGGCATCTCGGTGAAGCGCTCGATCGCCATTGCCTGGGCGATGAGCGGCGTGTTCTCGACGCTGGCGGCGATCGTCTTCCTCAACGGCAAGGGCATGACGTTTCTGGCCTCCGACATCGGCTTCGCGGCGCTTCCGGTGGCGCTGCTGGCCGGGCTTGAATCGATCGGCGGCGTCGTGCTCGGCGGCCTGATCGTCGGCGTGGCCTCGAGCCTCGCCGCCTTCTTCCTCGACCCGGTGTTCGACGGCGGGGTGGCGGGAGTGTTTCCGTTCCTCATCATGATCCTGATCCTGCTCATCCGGCCGACCGGCCTGTTCGGCTGGAAGACCATCGAGAGGATTTGAGCCCGTGACCCTGCCGGGCGGTGTGTTCGCCGAGACCTATGCGCAGGACCGCGCGCTGATCCGCACGCCCGGCCAGTGGGCATGGTTCGCCGCGCTGATGTTGGTCCTGGTGCTGCTCCCGGCGTTTGCGTCGGGCCGCACCATCGGCATCGCCAACGTCATTGGCATCACCCTCGTCGCCGTGGTCGGGCTGCAGCTCACCTCCGGCTTCGCCGGGCAGATCAACCTCGGCCAGTCGGCCTTCATGGGCGTCGGCGCCTATGTGTGCGGGGCGCTGGCGTCGAAATACCAGACCTCGTTCCTCATCACGCTGCCGCTCGCCGGCGTCTGCGCGGCGGGATTCGGCGCCTTCTTCGGGCTCGCGGCGCTGCGCATCAAGGGCTTCTACCTCGCGCTGACCACGATCGCCGCCCAGTACATCTTCTCCTTCGCCATGCTGAAGCTGCCGCCCGAATGGTTCGGCCGGGCGCAGGGGCTGCGGCTCGAGCCGGCGGCGCTGGCGGGATTTTCCTTCGACACCGACAGCCGCATCTATTTCCTCATCCTCGCGGTCGTCGTGGTAATGACGACGGGAGCCTGGGGCATCGCGCGCAGCCGCACCGGGCGCGCCTTCGTGGCGGTGCGCGACAACGACAATGCCGCCGAGGTGATCGGCATCCCGGTGTTCCGCTACAAGGTGCTGGCCTTCTTCATCGGCGCCTTCTACGCCGGGGTCGCCGGCGGCCTGTGGGCCTATTACGTGCGCTATGTGCAGGCCGACCAGTTTTCGCTGTGGCTGTCGGTCTGGTACGTCGGCATGCTGATCGTCGGCGGCATGGGGCATATCCTCGGCGCCATCGTCGGCACCATCGTGATCCGGCTGCTGCAGGAATTCATCTCCAGCGTCGGCCCGACGCTGAGCGAGCTGGTGCCGCAGCTCGGCGGCCAGATCGTCTTCGCCGGCATGAATATCGTGCTCGGCGGGCTCATCATCCTGTTCATGATCTTCGAGCCCCGCGGGCTGGTGCACCGCTGGGGCATCGTCAAGGAAAGCTGGCGGATCTGGCCGTTCCCCCATTGAGGCCCGTTTGACCGATGCTGCTGCAGCTCAACAATGTGGAGGTTGTCTACAGCGACGTGATCCTGGTGCTCAAGGGCATCAATCTCGACGTCGGCGCCGGCCAGATCGTGGCGCTGCTCGGGGCGAACGGCGCCGGCAAGACCACGACGCTCAAGGCGATCTCCGGACTGCTGCGCTCCGAGGACGGCGCCGTGACCGCCGGCTCGATCGAGCTCGACGGCTCGGCGATCCACGCCGAGGAACCGCAGAATCTGGTACGTCGCGGGCTCGTCCAGGTGGTCGAGGGCCGAAGAATCCTGCCGCACATGACGGTCGAGCAGAACCTGCTGGTCGGCGGCAAGGTCCTGGGCAGCAACGCCGAGCGCCGCCAGTCGATCGAGCGCATCTACGGCTATTTTCCCAAGCTCAGGGCCATGCACGGCCGGGTTTCCGGCTATCTGTCGGGCGGCGAGCAGCAGATGCTGGTGATCGGCCGCGCCCTGATGGCGAAGCCAAAACTCGTGCTGCTCGACGAGCCGTCGCTCGGCCTCGCACCGCTCATCGTCGCGGAGATTTTCGACCTGGTCGAGACGCTGCGCCGGCAGGAGGGCATCGCCTTCCTGGTGGTCGAGCAGAACGCCAAGGTGGCGCTGCGCATCGCCGACTACGGCTACGTGCTGGAGAACGGGCGCATCGTGCTCACCGGCACCGGCGCCGAGCTGCGCGAGAACGAGGACATCAAGGAGTTCTATCTGGGCATGAGCCTTGCCGGACACGGCAAGAGCTTTCGCGACGTCAAGCACTACAAGCGCCGCAAGCGCTGGCTTGGTTGAAGTCAACAGACAACAAGCAACGGAGGAATCGATGAGCAGACTGAGATTGGCGGCCGCCCTGGCCATCCTGATGTCGGCGGCGCTCCCTGCCGCGGCGGAGACCGAGTATCGCATTCCCGGGATCGTCGACAATTCCGGGCCGTTCGCCGATCTGACAAAACACCTGGTGGCGCGCGACGCGGTGATCAAATGGTGGAACGACACCACTGGCAAGAAGCTCGGCATCGTGCTCACGGTGAAGAACTACGACAGCCGCTACGACGGCACCGTGGTGGCGAGCATGTGGCCGGGAATCCTGAGCGAGAACAAGCCGATCCTGGCGCTCGGCCTTGGCGGCGCCGACGTCGCGGCCCTGCAGCAGCGGCTGCCGCGCGACAAGGTGCCGGTGATCTATGCGCCGCCCGGCTACGGCTACAGCTGGCTGCCCGACCAGTGGCTGTTCAACGTGCGGCCGAGCTATACCCACGAATGGGCGACCGCGCTTCTGTGGTTCATCCAGCAGCACCCGGACAAGCGGCCGATCAAGGTGGCGTTCCTCTCGACCCAGGCATCGCCCGCCTTCGTCGACATCGTCAACGGCTTGACCAAGTACATCAAGACGGTGCTGGAGCCCAAGGGTCTCGCCACCATCGTGGCCACCGAATGGGTGGAGATCCAGCCGGTCGACATTTCCAGCCCGATGAAGAAGATCGTCGACGCCAAGGCCGACATCATCATGGGCACCGCCAACACCACCCTGGCAGCGGCGGCGCTACGCGCCGAGCAGTTGCACGGCGTCACGATCCCGACCATCGCCTCGCCCTGGCATACGATCTGGCCGCTCGCCCAGGCGATGAAGAGCTATGCGCCGTGGGAAGGCCATCTGGTGGTGACCGGGATCGCGCCGACCACCGACAAGTCGACCAAGGCCTGGGAATTCTACCAGACTCTAAGCAAGCAGTACGGCCTGCCGGCGGAATGGAACCCGCTCAACGTGCTCGGCATCAGCCAGGGCCTGGTGGCGGTGCGCGCCGTCGAGCAGGCCGCCGCCAAGGTCGGGCCCGACAAGATCACCGGAGAGGCGATCTACCAGGCGCTGCTCGACCACAAGTTCACCGAGGACGAGCTGATGGGCGTGCTGTCCGGCGTCGCCTTCACCCGGGATGCGCCGTTCCCGCTCACCGGCAAGGTCAAAATCGAGACCGTCAAGGACGGCAAGTACACGCTGGCGACGCCGCAGTGGATCTCGGTGCCCGAGGACGTGACCAAATGGTGAGCCGCGCTGCTTGACTCCTCACCACATGCTCGGCGCTTCCACTCCCTCTCTCCGCTCTTTGCGGGGAGAGGGTCGGGGTGAGGGGCTCTTGCCGCGAATTCGCTCCACTCGAACTCGCGGCAACGCCCCCTCACCCGCCGCCTGCGGCGGCGACCTCTCCCCGCACGCGGGGAGAGGTGGGATTCGCCGCGGCTCCTCGGCAAATCGGCCCGGACCTGGACCGGCGCAAGCCACCGAGGATTGCATGCAATATCTGATGGAGCGCATTCCTGCACCTGTTTGCTGAATTCGCCGTCACGCCTGTATGATCGCGCCGAAGCCTCGGCATGGAGACCGCATGAGCGGCACTGACACGATTCTGAGCGCGCGGGACGGCCCGGTGGGGCTGGTCACCATCAATCGCCCGCAGGCGCGCAACGCCATGGATGTGGCGACCGTGCACCGCCTCGGCGAGGCCGTCGCCGCCGTGGAGACAGACGAGACGATCCGCGCGATCGTGATCACCGGCGCCGGCGACATCGCGTTCTCGGCCGGCGGCGACATGAAGGAGATGCAAGATACCTCGGCGCTCGGCTCCGACCGCGACACCCGGGCCTGGCGGGAGACGCTCGGCCGCATCGAGCGGGCAGGCATCCCGGTGATCGCCGCGGTCAACGGCTATGCGTTCGGCGGCGGCACCGAGCTCGCCATGGCGTGCCACATCCGCCTGTGCTCGGACAACGCCCAGTTCGGCCAGACCGAGATCCGGCACGATCATCTTCCCGGTGCCGGCGGCACCCAGCGCCTGCCCCGCCTGATCCCGCTGAGCGCGGCCTACGAGCTGCTGCTCACCGGCGATGCCTTGAGCGCAGCCGATGCATTGCGCCTCGGCCTGGTGAGCCGCGTCACGACCAGACAGGATCTGCTGCCCGAGGCGATCGGCCTGGCGCGGCGGATCGCGGCGCGCTCCCGCGTCGTCGTCCAGTACACCTTGGAGGCGATCCGCGAAGGTCTCGCCGGTCCGCTCGAGCAGGGGCTGCGTCTCGAGCGGGCGCTTGCCGCCCTGGTCATGGAGTCGGATGAGGCACAGCGGGGACTGAAGACATTCTCCGGGAGGTCCGGGACGTGAACGATGCGAGCTCCCATCCGCATCTTCCGATCTGGGAGAAACTGTGCGGCGAGGATGCGCAGGGCCCGTATCTGGTGGGCTCCCGCTGCCGGCACTGCGGCGCGCTCGCGCTCGGAGCGCGCGACATCTGCGCGCAATGCTGGCGCGAAGGCGCGATGGAGCCCGTCCCGGTCGGGCGCACCGGCCGGCTCTACAGCTTCACCGTCATGCATCAGGTGCCGGAAGGATTTTCCGCCCCGATGGCTGTCGGCTACATCGACCTCGCTGACGGGTTGCGCGCCTTCGCGCATCTGGCGCGCGATCCTGCCACGCTGACGATTGGCACCGAGCTTGCACTGACGATCGTCGCCTTGCGCAAAGGCGCAGACGGCAGGATGCTGACCGGCCCGCTCTATGTCGCGCTCAAGGCAAGGCCGTCAGGGACCGCGGAGTCCGACCCATGAACCTGCGAGGCGTTGCGATCATCGGTGTCGGGCTCACGGCGTTCGACAAGCATGACGAGCGCTCGGCCGAATTGCTCGGGCGCGAGGCGGTGGTGGCGGCGATGCGCGACGCGGCGATCGAGCGCACCGACGTCGAGCTCGCGGTGGCGGCGCATCTCTATCAGGGCGAGGTTTTTGGCCAGCGCATTTTGCGCGAGCTCGCCTTTCCGGAGATCACCGTGCTCAACGTGGAAAACGCCTGCGCGGGCGGCTCTTCGGCGGTGCGCGAGGCCTGGCTCGCCATCGGCACCGGCCAGTGCGACGTCGCGATCGCCATCGGCGTCGAGAAGATGGGACGCGGGCTGATCAGCTTCGTCTCGCCCGACGTGGAGCTTGCGCTCGGCAACACGGCGCCGGCCCAATACGCGCTCGCCGCGCAGCGCCACATGCACGAGTTCGGCTCGACGCCCGAGGCGTTTGCCCGCATCGCGGTGAAGAGCCGGGCCCATGCCGCCCGCAATCCCCATGCCCGCTTTCGCGACCCGGTGACGCTGGACGAGGTGCTGGCATCGCGGCCGATCGCCGAGCCGCTCACCCTGCTGCAGTGCTGCCGCAACGGCTCCGGGGCGGCCGCCATCGTGCTCGCCGCGCACGACTGGCTCCGGGCACGCGGCCGCGCGCCGACGGTGAGCGTGGTCACCTCGAACCTCGCCTCGGTCATGGCCGACAAGGAACAGCGCGACCTCACCAGCTTTGGCGCGACGCGCGTGGCCGCCAAGGCCGCCTATGAGGCGGTCGGCATCGGGCCGGACGACATCGACGTGATCGAGCTGCACGATGCCTTCACGGCCGGCGAGCTGTTGCACTACGAGGGACTGGGTCTGTGCCCCAAGGGCGAGGCGGCGCGCCTGGTGATGGATGGCGTGACCACGCTCGGCGGCCGCTGTCCGGTCAATCTGTCAGGCGGGCTGCTGGCCAAGAGCCACCCGCTGGGTGCGACAGGAGTAGCCCAGTTCGCCGAGCTCACCTGGCAGCTGCGCGGCACCGCGGAGAACCGCCAGGCCGAGGGCGCGCGCATCGGGCTCGCCCACAGCCAGGGCGGCACCGGGCTCGAGGCCGGTGCTACCTGCGTCACCTTGCTGATGCGCCAATGAGATCGCGATGCCAACCGCATTGAGCACGGATGCGTCCGCGGGTCTCGCCGAGCCCGACGGGGTGTCGCTGTTCCATTTGTTCGACCACGCCGCTCACCGCTATCCCGACCACGTGGCGCTGATCGACGATCGCGGCAGCGTCACGTTTGCCGAGGCCGAGCTGCAGGCAGCCCGCCTCGCCCGCCGCCTCGCCGAGCTCGGCGTGCGCACCGGCGACCGGGTGGCGCTGATCCTGCCCAACGGCATTGCGTTCATCGTCACCGAGCTCGCGATCCTCCGTCTCGGCGCGGTCAAAGTGCCGCTCAACATCCGCTTCCACGTCAACGAGGTGATGTACGCGCTCGCCGACTGCGAGCCCACCGTGCTGGTGTGCGAGAGCGGCTATGCGATGAGCGTCGGACCGCAGCGCGCCACCCTGCCTGCGCTGCGCGCCATCGTCGGCGTCGACGCCTCGGACGGGCTCGAGTCCTACGAGCGGGGGATCTCCACCGGCGAGCCGATGCGCCGCCACGTCCGCTATGGCCGCAACGACCCGGCGCTGATCCGCTATACCGGCGGCACCACAGGGCGGCCCAAGGGCGTGGTGCACACCGAGCCGAGCCTCGTCGCCATCGCGCTCGACCAGATCCGCGAGCTGAAACTCGACCACGGCGACGTCGGCCTGCATCTCGGCCATCTGTCGCACGGCCTCAACTATGCGTGGCCGGCCTACTGGGCGGCCGGCACCACGCAGATCCTGCGCGAGCGCTTCGAGCCCAAGGCGGTGCTCGCGGACTTTGCCCGCTATCGCGTGACCCGGGTCTACATGGTGCCGACCATGATCCACCGGCTGCTGCGCGAGGACGATCCGGCGGTCGACGTCTCCAGCCTGAAAATGTTCATGTACGCGTCGGCGCCGATGCCGGTGCCGCTGCTGCGCCAGGCGATCGCCCGCTACGGCAACATTTTTCTCCAGGTCTATACGCTGAGCGAATCCCCGGTGATCACCACTATCATGCATCCGGAGGAGCATCTCGAGATCGAGAGCGCGCTTGGGCCGCGGCTCGCCTCCTGCGGGCGCGAGATCATGACCATGGAGATCAAGCTGATCGACGACGACGGCAACGAGGTCGCCGACGGTGAGGCGGGCGAGATCGCGGTGCGCTCCGCCAACAACATGGCGGGCTACTGGCGGCTGCCGAAGGAGACCGCCGAGACCCTGGTCGACGGCTGGGTGCGCACGGGCGACATGGCGCGGCGCGACCGCGACGGCTACCTCTATCTGGCCGACCGCAAGAAGGACATCATCATCACCGGGGCGTTCAACGTCTATCCGAAGGAAGTGGAGGACGTGCTCTACCGCCACCCCGCGGTCGAGCACTGCGCGGTGGTGGGCGAGCCCGACGAGGAATGGGGCGAGGCGATCAAGGCATTCGTGGTGCTGCGCGCCGGGCAACAGGCTTCGCCGGACGAGCTGATCGAGCTCTGCAAAGAGCATCTGGCAAGCTACAAGAAGCCGCGCAAGGTCGTGTTCGTCGATGCCCTGCCGCTGAGCCCGGTCGGCAAGGTGATGCGCCGCGCGCTGCGCGACACCGAGCAGCGGCGGACGGCGTGAGGATGGCGGTCGCGCACGCCCTTCGCGATGAGCCGACGCCCGTCCGGGATTTTCCGATGAGGGAAGCGACGGCGACCCCGCTGCTCGAGGTGCGCAACCTCACCCGGAAATTCGGCGGCGTCACCGCGATCGACGACGTCAGCCTCGCGGTCGAGCGCGGCGAGATCACCGGGGTGATCGGCCCGAACGGCGCCGGCAAGACCACGCTGTTCAACGTGATCAGCGGGTTCACGGCACCGACCCGCGGCGAGGTGATGTTCAAGGGTTTCCCGATCGTGCGCCGCGGCACCCACCGCATCGCCCGGCTCGGCATCGGGCGCACTTTTCAGAATCTCCGCGTGTTTCCCAACATGACGGTGTTCGACAATGTCAGCGTCGGCGCCATCGGCCGCATCGGGTTTGCGCCGTGGCGGGCGCTGATCGGCGCGGCGGGACGCCTCGCCGCCCGCGACATCGCGACACTCACCTGGACGGCGCTGGAACGGGTCGGCCTCGACGTGATGGCGGACGAGCTCGCCGCCAACCTGCCATACGGACGGCGCAAATATCTGGAGGTCGCGCGCGCGCTGGCGACCCGGCCGGACCTTCTGATCCTCGACGAGCCGGCGGCCGGCCTCAACGAGACCGAGACCCACGAGCTTGCCCGTTTCATCCGCACCCTCAACCAGGAAGGCCTGACGGTGCTGCTGGTCGAGCACGACATGCCGCTGGTGATGAGCATCTGCCGGCGCGTCGTGGTGCTGGCGGCGGGGCGAAAAATCGCCGACGGACCGCCGGCCGCGGTGCAGGCCGACCCGGGCGTCCGCCAGGCCTATCTCGGGGTCGACGCATGAGCGCCGCCCTGGAAGTCTCCGGCCTCGTGCTGCCGATCGGCGGCCAGACCATCCTCCACGGCGTCGACATAAAGGTGCCGGCACGCGGAATCGTCTGCATCCTCGGCAGCAACGGCGTCGGCAAGACGACGCTGCTGCGCACCATCGGCGGCATCTATCGCAATGCCCGCGGCGAGATAAAGGTCGACGGCCGCTCGATCATCAACCTGCCGTCGCACCGGATCGTCCGCGCCGGGGTGAGCCAGGCGCCGGAGGGACGGCACATCTTCGGCTCGATGACGGTCGAAGAAAACCTGCGCATCGGCGCGAGCTCGCGGCCCACCGCCGAGATCGCCCCGGCGCTCAACCGCGTCTTCGCGCTGTTCCCCATCCTGCGCGAGCGCGTGCGGCAGAAGGCGGGCTCGCTGTCGGGCGGCGAGCAGCAGATGCTGTGCATCGGCCGCGCCCTGATGGCGCAGCCGAAGCTGCTCTTGATGGACGAGCCCTCCCTCGGGCTCGCCCCGATGGTGGTGCGCACCATCTTCGACCTGATCGGCGAGATCCGCCGCTCGGGCACCGCGATCCTGCTGGTCGAGCAGAACGCGCGCGCCGCGCTGCGCGTCGCCGACCATGCCTACGTGATGAGCGAGGGACGTATCCTCATGAGCGGCACACCGGCCGAGCTGCAGGCCGACGACCGCATTGCCGCGGCCTACCTGGGAGGCCGGACGCATTGACATGGCACGCCCGGCTCTCGATGCCATGCTGTCTGGGAGAAACCACATGACCAAATGTGCACTGCTTCTGCTGGCCGCCGGCCTCGCGCTGACGGCGTCCTCGGCCGGGCCCGCGCAGGCCCAGGACAAGACCTACGTGATCGGCTGCTCGTTGCCGCTGTCCGGCCGGCTGGTCGGCTTCGGCGAGCCGATCAAGATGGGGATCGACATCGCGGTGGAAAAATTCAACGCCGCCAAGCAGATCAACGCCCGCATCGAGCTTGCCTGCAACGACAGCAAGGGCGACGCCAAGGAGACCGTCAACATCGCGCAAAAACTGGTCGACGATGCCCGCGTGGTCGCCTCGATCAGCGACTTCAGCTCGACCACTACCATGGCGGCGGCCGAGACCTACAACAAGGGTGGGCTGGTGCAGATCACCCCGTCGGCGTCGCATCCGGAGCTGACCAAGATGAACAAGTGGATGTTCCGCGCCAGCGAGACCATCCCGATCTACATCGTGCCGCTCGCCGACCATACGGTGAAGAAGGTCGGCGCCAAGCGGGTAGCGATCATTCAGGTGCAGACCGACTGGGGCGTCGCGGTCGGCCGCACCTACGCCAGCCGGATCAAGGAACTGGGCGGCGAGATGGTCGCCGAGGAAATCTACAACGAGGGCACCACCGACTTCCGCGCCGTCCTCAACAAAGTGCGCCGCGCCAATCCCGACGCCATCTTCCTCACCATGCTGGAGGAGGAAGCGGCGAACTTCATGAAGCAGCGCAAGCAGCTCGGCATGACGGCGACCCCGGTGGTGGATTCCGGCGTCGGCCTGACCCAGCGCTCGCTGAAACTCGCCGACGACGCCTTCGAGGGCATGTACTCGATGAGCATCTTCGATCCCAATCGCGACACGCCCGAGGTCAAGGCCTTCATCCAGGAGTTCAAGACGCGCCACAGCAGCCGCGCCCCCGATGTCTGGGCGGCCTACGGCCACGACGCCGCCACCCTGGTGATGAACGCCATCAAGCGCGCCTCGCCCAACGTCACCCGCGAGGCGGTGCGCGACCAGCTCGCCGCCACCGGCTCGTTCCAGGGCGCCAACGGCCCGATGACGATCGATCCGGCAACGCGCGAAGTGTCGCGCGGCGACATCTCGATCGTCCAGGTGAAGGCCGGCCAGATCATTTTCACGCATTGAACCGGCCGCCGGGCACGCCGCAGGATCCGCGATGGACGCCATTCTGCTCCAGGGGGTAGTCAACGGGCTGAGCCTCGGCCTGTGCTACGCCCTGGTGGCGATCGGCTTCACGCTGATCTTCGGCGTGCTCTCGGCGGTCAACTTCGCCCATGGCGAGGTCTACATGCTGGGCGCCTTCGCCGGCCTCGTCGTCATCCAGGCGTTCGCGCCGCCGTTCGTGGGGGTGGTGCTGCTGGTCGGCGCCGCTGGGGCGCTGATGGGGTTCGGGCTGGAGCGCATCGCGTTCCGCCCGTTGCGCCGCGCCCGCGACGAGGCATCGCTCAAATCGCGGGCGCTGCGCGAGGCTACCCTGATGTCGTCGCTCGCCGTCGGCATCGTGGTGCGCGAGCTCGCCGAGCTCAAATTCGGCGGCGACATGCAGCCGATCCCGTCGGGCGCCATGCTCAACGACCCGATCGTGCTTGGATCCCTGGTGCTGGCGCGGGGCGACTTCTACATCTTCGCCGCCGCCGCCGTGATGCTCGTGGTGCTCCAAATCATCCTCTACCGCACCCGCATCGGGCTCGCCATCCGGGCGCTCTCCGACGACCTGATCGGGGCGCTCTATGTCGGCATCGACACCGACCGGGTGATCGTCTCGACCTTCATGATCGGCTCGGCGTTCGGCGCCATCGCCGGGCTGATGGTCGGCCTCTATTACGGCGCGATCTTTCCCTACATGGGCTTCACGCCGACGCTCAAGGCGTTCATCGCCATGCTGATGGGCGGCCTCAACAACATTCCGGGGGCCGTGATCTGCGCGCTGATCATCGGCTTGAGCGAGAGTCTGGCGCCGGAGATCATGCCGTCGCGCTGGATCGATCTCATCGCCTACGTTTTTCTGCTGGTGACGCTGGTGTTCTTTCCCGGCGGCATTTTCGGCAGCCGGGCGGAGCGCGTGTGATGGCGGCACGCTCCGGCCTGGCACGTCTGCGGCCCTGGGCGGCGCCGGCCTTCCTGGTCGCCGTCCTGGTCGCGATCCCGGCGGTGCTGTCGGTCATCGGCCTCGGCTATCCGTTTCGCATCGCCCAGCTCACCATGATCTTCGTCATCCTGTCGGCAAGCCTCAACCTGGTGTCCGGCACCGCCGGCCTCTTGTCGCTCGGCCATGCGGCGTTCTACGGCGTCGGCGCCTATACCACCGCGCTGCTGGCGACCAACTTTCACACCGGCTTCCCGGTCAACGTGCTGGCGAGCTATTTCGTCGCGGGCGTGCTCGGCTTCGTGGTGGCGCTGCCCACCATCCGCCTGGTGCGGATCTTTTTCGCGGTCGCCACCTTGAGCGTCGGCGAGATCATCACGCTGGTCATCGTCAACTGGTACGACCTCACCCGCGGCCCCATGGGTATCCGCGAAATCCCCGCCTTCGGCTTTGCCGGGATCGACCTCAGCGGGGCGCTTCCCACCTACTACATCATCGGCGTTACCATGCTGGCATGCCTCTGGGTGATCCACCGCCTCACCCATTCGTACTACGGCAATGCCCTGCGGGCGCTCCGCGAGGACGACCAGGCGGCCGGCGCCATGGGGCTCAATGTCGGCCTGATGAAGCTCGTCGTGTTCGGCATCAGCACCGGGTTCGCCGGCGTCGCCGGTGCGCTGCTGGCGCATGCGACGAACTTCATCAGCCCGGACATGTTCCGGCTCACCGAATCGATCCTGATCCTCACCATGGTGGTGGTGGGCGGGCTCGGCAGCCTGCCGGGCGCCATCATCGGCGCGGTGATCCTGATCGTGCTGCCGGAGCTCGGCCGCGACTTCGGCCAGCTGCGCATGGTGGTGGTCGGCTCCGTGCTGTTTCTGTCGATCCTGCTGATGCCAAGAGGCATCGTCGGAGAGGTGTCTGCCCTCGACCTGCTGCGCGCGCGCATCGCCAAGCCGGAGGCGCGGTCGTGACCGGCACACCCGCAGCGACACGGCGCGCTGCGGTCACCGGCGCGTCGCGCGGCATCGGCGCCGCGATCGCGCGCCTGCTGGCCGCGCATGGCTTCGAGGTCCACGCCATCGCCCGGCCGTCGGCGGAGCTGCGGGGTCTTCCCGAGCACGGCATCCATGCCGTGCATGCGCTGGACATCGCCGACACCGCGGCGCTCGGCGCCGCGCTCGCCGCCATCGAGCCCGACGTTCTGGTCAACAATGCCGGCTATCTGGAGCGGGCGCGCCCGCTGCACCTGATGGACGCGGCCCAGGTCGACCGCATGATCGACGTCAATCTGCGCGCCGCCATCCATGCGGTCCGCCTGGTGCTGCCCGCCATGATCCGGCACGGCCGCGGCCACATCGTCACCGTGGGCTCGGCGGCCGGAGAGGTTCCGCTCGCCGGCATGGCGCTCTATGGCAGCGCCAAGGCGGCGCTGCACTTCCTCACCAAGGGTTTACGTTACGATCTCGCCGGCACCGGGGTGCGCGTGACCACGGTGTTGCCCGGCCGCGTCGCCACCGGCATCCATGCCCAGGCCTCAAACGCTTCGCCCGAGGAGGTGCGGCGCCAGCTCTACGACGGCTACCGCGTGCTCCAGTCGCAGGACGTCGCCACGGCAGTGCTGTTCGCCATCGAGGCGCCGCCCCATGTGGACGTCACCTTCCTCGAGTTGATGTCGACCGAGCAGGCAATGGGCGGCGGCAAATTCGAGCGGCCGCCGGATAAGGCTTGCTGACAGTTATCGGATCGGACCATGGCAATCCCTTCAAAGAATTTGGGCCGCTGCTTCGACGCCGGGGTCGCGCCGGACAAGATCGCGATCATCGACATCCGCGATTGGGAGCATCCGGTCTCCCTCGACTACCGCACCTTCGACGCCGAGTGCGACGCGGTGGCGCGCGGGCTCTCCGCCTCAGGGCTCAGGCGCGGCGCCCGGGTCGGCATCCTGTCGCTCAACCGCCATGAGCTGCTGGCGGCTTTCTTCGGCATCATGCGGGCCGGGCTGGTGGCGGTGCCGATCTCGTTCAAGCTGTCGCGCGACACGGTGGACTACATCGTCGCCGATGCCGGGCTGGTGGCGATCTTCCACGATGCCGAGCGCGCCGACCTGGTGCCGCCCGGTGTGCGGGCGATCGGCTTCGACGATTCCGGCTATGCGGCGCTGAGATCGCCGGGTCCGTTCGCGACGATCGAGCCCGGCGACCGCGAGGTCGCCATGATGCTCTACACTTCGGGCTCGACCGGCCGGCCCAAGGGCGTGCTGCTGTCGCACCAGTCGCAACGCTGGGCGCTCGAGCAGGCACTGGCACTGTTTGGCGACCTGTCGCATCACCGCTTCATCGTGGCGGCGCCGATGTTCCACATGAACGCCACCTTCAGCGTCCAGCAGGCGCTCGCCTTCGGCGCCAGCCTGGTGCTGATGCCGGCCTTCGAGGCGAAAAGCTACGCGCAAGGCGATCGAGCGCTTCGGCATCACCTGGCTGACCTCGGTGCCGACCATGCTGGCGCTGGTGGCGCGTGAGCGCGATCTCGTCGGTGGCCTCGACTTCTCCTCGGTCGAGCGCGTCACCATGGGCTCGGCGCCGCTGACCCAGGCGCTGATCGACAAGGTGCAGGAGATCTTTCCCAAGGCGCTGATCAACAACAGCTACGGCACGACCGAGGCCGGGCCGACGCCGTTCGGTCCGCATCCCAACGGCATCCCGCGGCCGGCGCTGGCGATGGGCTTTCCGCTGGCCGGCGGCGAGGTCGAGCTGCGCGACGGCCCCTCGCCCGACGAGGGCGTGCTCTACATGAGGAGCCCGATGCTGATGGAGGGCTACACAACCTGCCCGAAAAGCACGGCGGAGGCGCTCGCCGGCGGCTGGTATCGCTCCGGCGACATCGCCCGGCGCGACCGGCAAGGCTTCTATCTATTTCGTCGGCCGCGCCGACGACATGTTCGTGGTCGGCGGCGAAAACGTTTGGCCCGGCGAGGTGGAGCGGTTGATCGAGAAAGCTCCGGGCGTGCACCAGGCAATCGTCGTTCCGGTGCCCGACGAGATCAAGGGTGCGCTGCCGCTCGCCTTCGTGGTGCCGCAGCCGGGCGTCGAGATCGACGAGCAGGCGGTGAAAGCGTTCGCGCTCGCCAACGGCCCGGCGTTCGCGCATCCGCGCTGGGTCGAGCTGATCGACGCCATCCCGCTCGCCGCTACCAACAAGCCGGACCGGCGAAAGCTCACCGAGCAGGCCGAAGCGGTAGCGCGCCGGCGCGGCCGGGCGTCCGGCGCCTGACCAGTCAAACCGACAGTACAGCGGAGCGTTCGATGCGAGCACTTGTCCTTCATCAGCATGGCGGCCTCGACCAGCTGACCTACCTGCCGGACTACCGCGACCCTGCGATCGGGCCGGCCGACGTCAAGATCCGCATGCGCGCCTGCGCGCTCAACTATCACGACGTCTTCACCCGCAAGGGCATGCCCGGCATCAAGGTGCCGATGCCGATCATCATGGGCAACGACATGGCCGGCGACATCGCGGCAGTCGGCGCCGAGGTGACCGACTTCAAGGTCGGCGACCGCGTGCTGGTCGACCCGATCGACCGGATCAACGGCGGACTGCTCGGCGAGTTGCTGGACGGCGGGCTTGCCGAGTATACCCGCGTGCCCGCCCACATGGTGGTCAGGCTCGATCCCGCGGTCGACTATGCCGACGCCGCGGCGTTGCCGGTCGCCTACGGCACCGCCTACCGCATGATGGTGGCGCGCGGAAAGATTTCCCGCGGCGAGACCGTGCTGATCCTCGGCGCCTCGGGCGGGGTCGGCACCTGCGCGGTGCAGCTCGCCAAGCAGGCCGGCGCCAATGTGGTGGTCTGCGCCTCGAGTGACGACAAGCTCACGCGGCTCAAGGCGCTCGGCGCCGACATCGGCATCAACTATGCGGTGACCGACTGGGTCAAGGAGTGCCAGAAAACCTTCGGCAAGGCGCGGGTATTCGGCGGCAGCGGCAGCGGCGGGGTCGACGTGGTGGTCAACTTCACCGGCGGCGACACCTGGGTGAAGTCGCTGCGCGTGCTGCGCCGCGACGGCCGCCTGCTCACCTGCGGCGCCACCGCGGGCTACGACCCGCCCGAGGACATCCGCTTCATCTGGAGCTTCGAGCTCAACATCATCGGCTCCAACGGCTGGTCGCGCCAGGACGTCGTCGACCTCGTCGGCATGGTCAAGGCTCGCACGCTGAAGCCCGAGCTGCACCCGCGGCGGTTCACGCTGGCCGAAGGCCGCGAGGCGATGCGGGTGCTGGAGGAACGCCAGGCCTACGGCAAGGTGATCGTGGAGCCATGAGAGGCCGCTTGTATTCGTTGTTGTCATCGCTCCCGTTGTTATGCAACCTCGACGGGTTGCCTCGACGTGGGCCTGTTGTAAATCTCTTGTAAATCGCTTGTTCTCCTGGTTCGCTTGTTATGCAACCTCGGATCGTGACCGTAGGGTGGGCAACGGCGGCCCCGGACACGTCAACTCGTCGACCCCGCCGGCTCCCGCCTTTGCCCACGCGGTCGGGGTCTGCCTCCTTGCGTGTACCCTATTTGGGGTTTGACGTCAAGCCCGTAGGGTGGGCAAAGGCGGCCCCGACATATCGGTAGGTCGACCGCTCCTGGTCCGCTTTGCCCACGCTGTCGGGCGCCGCATCGGAATCAAGCGAGCAACAACAAGTACATCGGAGACAATCGAGAGCGGACAATTGCGGGCCCGCTCGTAGGGTGGGCAAAATCGATGCGCGAACCGCGCGTCTCGCCCGAACCGCGCGTGCGATTTTGCCCACGCGCTCACACCGGCGCCGGGCCGCGTGGGCAAATCGCCGGCACCACGTCACCAAATATCACCCACCGTGCCCGGCGATTTGCCCACCCTACGCTGCATCACGCGGCCTTGTGGCGCTTCTGCTCCTCGGCGTAGAGCGCGTGCTCCTCGGCGAGCGCGCGGGCGATGCTCGGGCGCTGCTTCAGGCGCGTGTAATGGGCCTCGATGGCGGGCCACTTCGCAAGATCCACCGGCGTGGCGATCTTCCAGTTGAGCACGGTGAACAGGTAGGCGTCGGCGACGCTGAAGCGGTCGAGCAGGAACTCGCGGCCGTTCAGATAGTCGTTGAGGTAGGCGAGACGACTGTCGCCCTTCGCCAAGGTGTGCGACTTTGCCTCGGCGGGCATTTTCGGATCGAACAGCGGGATGAACAGCGCCTTGTGCAGCTCGGTGCCGACGAAGCACAGCCATTGCTGCAGGCGCGCGCGTGCCATGCCGCTTTTCGGGGCGAGCGCCGCCTCGGGAAAGGCGTCGGCGATGTATTGCAGGACGGCGGCGTTCTCGGTGAGCACCTCGCCGTCGTCGGTGGCGAGCGCCGGCACCAGGCCGAGCGGATTGACGGAAAGGAAATCCGCGCCGTCGCGGGTGCGCTTGGTCTTGGGATCGACCTCGACGAAGCGCGCCGGGGCGCCGGCCTCGTAGAGCGCGATGCGCGATGCCATCGAGCAGGCGAGCGGCGAGAAATAGATGTCCATGACAGCCTCCACGGGATTGCATTTTGTACCGATCCGCATAAATTACCAAAGCGATCAGCGTCGTCAAGGATTATTTTGCGAAATGGTACAAAATGAGCCGGGTGCGGTCCCGAAGCGGCGCGGCCGCCCCCGCAACTACGACCCCGAGGCGGCGCTGCGCAAAGCCCTGGAGGCGTTCTGGACGGTCGGTTTCTCCGCCACCTCGCTCGACGACCTTTCCGCCGCAACCGGCCTCAACCGGCCGAGCCTCTATGCCGGTTTCGGCGACAAGCGCGCGCTCTATCTGCAGGCGCTCGATCACTACTGGGAGCAGGGCTATGCGGCGATGCGCGAGGCTCTGGTCTACGACCGGCCGCTCGATGAGGCGCTGATGCGGGTCTACGACCGGGCGCTGGCGATGTATTTTTCCGGAAAAGGCCGGCCGCGCGGATGCTTTGCCATCGGCACCGCCACCACCGAGGCCGTCGAGGATCCAAGAATCCGGGTCGCCCTGGCGGATGGCTTGCGCAAGCTCGACGAGGTCTTCGAGGCGCGCATCCGCGCGGCGCGGGAGAACGGCGAGCTAAGCAAGGGCGCCGACCCCGCGGCCCTTGCACTGCTCGCCTCCGCCACGCTGCACAGCATTGCCATCCGGGCGCGGTCGGGAACGCCGCGCGCCGAATTGGAGGCGTTGGCGCGGAAGGCGATCAAGGTCATCTGCCGAAAATAGCAAGGTCGCGCGGCTGCTCTCACCGCCGGGCTATCGCATATGACGTTCGAGGCACAGCCGTGCCGCGAGTCCACCCTCCCGCCCGTTGTGAATGGACCGGCGACAAGGGGGACACTGTTCGGGGACATGGGGGACACATCGGGTTGAGCTTCTCAGATGCATGTTTCGCTTCTGTGTTGCTGATTTTGAACCTGTGGGGTTGTGGGCATCGCGCTTGCGATGTCCACAAATCCACAGGCCGAAGGGCCGACTGCGCGGAGATCGATGGTGCCGATCCGCTGGGTGCAAAAATGAATGCTGAAGACCCCGTCCTCGGCCGTGGGACGCAGCGCGATCGGCTCGCCGCGGAACGGCTTGCCAAGGCGGATGCGACGGGTCTTGAAGCGGATGTCGCCCTCCTGGTCGGCCTTGCGGACGATGTCGCCGGGCCCGTATTCGATCGGCGGCAAAGTCTCCGGGAAGGATCGGCCGCTCGGCCGGTAACGCTCGCTCGGCACCGCCAGATCGAGGGCCTGGTGCGGCCGCTGATGGTTGTAGACATGCCGCCACCGATCGAAGGCACGCTGGCATTCGATCAGGTTGATGAAGTGCCGTCCGTTGAGAACCTCGGCATTGAGCGTGCGGTGGAAGCGTTCGTCCTTGCCCTGGGTCTGCGGATGATAGGGCCGGCCATGGGTCACCCGCACGCCGAGCCGCAGCAGCCACACCGCAAAGGACGTCAGCGGCCGGCCGCCGGAGTCCCCCCACGGCGCGCCATTGTCCATCAGCATCGTGTCCGGCAGGCCGTAGCGCCGGAACACCGCAGCCAAACGGTCGCGCGTCGTCCGATCCTGCTGCGTGCCGCACGCCTCTACACCGAGAGCGTAACGCGAATGATCATCGATCACGGTCAGCGGGTAGCAGCGCCCGCGTCCGGTGGCGAAGTCGCCCTTGAAGTCCATCTGCCAGAGCTCGTTGGGGTGCTGGCGCTCAAACCGCTGAAACGGCCCGGGATGCTCGTTCGCCCGCCCCTCGAGCTTGCCATGGCGCCGGAGAATCTCCGTGATCGTGCTCACCGCCGGCACAACACCCTCGCCATCGCGCGCCATGACCTGCGCGATCTTCCGCCCGCCCCAGGCGTTGTTGCTGTCCTCCCGGATGCGCAGAACCTCGGCCTCCACCGCAGCTGCTGTCCGCAGCGGGCTGCGATGCGGACGCCGCGAGCGATCGGCAAGTCCGTCTCGCCCTTCCGCCGCATATCGCTCCAGCCACTTGTAGCCTTTGGAGCGGCTGATGCCGAACCGTCGGCACAGCTCGCGCTTGTTCGCTCCAGGCGCCAACGCCAGCCTCACGAACTCCTCCCGCTGATCCATGATCGACAGCTCCCGCCAGGGCATCGAGGCTCCCCCCATCCAGCACAACATCGCTGGACCAGTGTCCCCCATGTCCCCGAACGCTGTCCCCCATGTCCCCGGTCCATACACGTTGGCGGGGAGGGTCGACCACCTTCGCGAAGCGAAGGCGGTCGGGGTGGGGGGACTATTATTTGCTCCGAGCCCGCGGCGCCCCCCACCCCATCCCTCCCCGCCGCAAGAGCGGGGGGAGGGAGGATTTCGTGGCACGCACGGAGCCAAACAAAGCAAGCCTCGGCAGGGGTCTCCGTCATATGCAATGGCCCTGCCCTCACTGTGGTGTGACCTCCGTCACGCGGCATCGCGGGATGATGAACGCGATCGTCCGGCGACCGCGACCGAACACACGAGGTCCGGTTTCGGACGCAACCGCATCACAGGGCACATCATGACCACTGGCACCACCGTACCACCCCGCGAGTTGACCAGCGCCGAGCTCAACCTGGTCTCGGGCGCAAGGCCGTTCGGCGACTGCACCGAGGGCGGGGTCAATCTCGGGTTCGTCTACCTCAAAGTGATCACCTGCCCCGAAGGATCGCTGCTCAGCATCGGCACTCCCCTGCTCGGCGGGCATCACGTCGACGTTCCGTTCTGAGGTGCTTGTTTGTAGGATGGGTTGAGCCGAAGGCGAAACCCATCACGATCGAGCCCGGCGCATCGGCGTTGATGGGTTTCGCAATAGCCCGTCGAAGACGGGCGTGAACGCCCTGATGGCTCAACCCATCAACTGCCAAGCGCCGCCTCGAGCTCATCGGTCGATCGGAACAACAAACCGTGCATCCCGACGGCGACGGCGCCCGCGATGTTGGCCGGATTGTCGTCGATCATCAGCGCCTCGGCGGCCGGGACGCCGAGCGCCTGCAGGGCCAATCGGTAGATCGCAGCGTCGGGTTTGGCGCAGCGGTGCTCGCTGGAGACGATGATCCGCTCGAAGCGGCGTTCGAGGTCGTGGCTCTCGAGTATTCCGCGCACGAATCTTGACATCGCGTTGGTGAGCAGAGCCAGCCTGCATTTTCCGCGCAGGCAGTCGACGAGATCGACGAGCCGAAAATCGATCCGGACCGAGGACAGCCATTCCTGCTCCACCAAAGCTGCCGTCAGCCCGACGCGCTCGGCGAGAGCGGCGAACAGCGCATCCTGCGACAGCAGGCCACGATCCGCATCGTCGAGGATCGATCTTTTGATCTGCTCCGCTTCCGGCTCAGGCAGATAGCGTCTGAGCCAGAACGGCGCCACCTCCGACGAGATGACCCCGAAGAAATCGAACACGAGTGCCGTATGTGTCATCGGTCGATCTTCGCTCCATCGGCGCGTGTGATCCTACCCAGCACTCTGCGCCTCTTCTCCCTCTCCCCGCTCTTGGCGGGGAGAGGGTCGGGGTGAGGGGCTCTTTCCGGGCCACGGCGCCTGGAGAGGCCCCCTCACCCGCCCCGCCTTCGCTGCGCTTCGGCGGGTCGACCTCTCCACACGCGGGGAGAGGTGGAAACCGCGGGGATTCCTCGCCATATCCGGTATCCCGCCCGGCGCGGAGGAAGGAACATCCCATGGCTGGCATTCATCACGTGACGGCGATTTGCGGAAAAGCCGCGCGGAACCTCGACTTTCATGCCCGCACGCTCGGGCTGCGATTCGTCAAGAAGACGGTCAATTTCGACGATCCCGGCACCTACCATCTCTATTATGGGGACGAGCAGGGCCGGCCCGGCACCATCCTCACCTTCTTTGCCTGGGACCATGCGGCGCCGGGGCGTGCCGGCGTCGGCCAGGCGCAGGAGACGGCTTTTCGGGTTCCCGCCGCGTCGCTCGGCTACTGGACCCACCGTTTCGTCGAGAAAGGCGTGGAGCATGGCGCGATCGAGAAACGCTTCGGCGAGCCGGTGCTCGCCTTTGCGGATCCCGACGGGATGCGGCTGGCGCTGGTCGGTGTCGCCGGCGCCGAGCACGAGCCGGCCTGGAGCAGCGCAGACATTCCGGCCGAGCATGCCGTCCGCGGTTTTTACGGCGTGACCCTGCTGCTCGGCCAGGCCACACCGACCGGCGCGATCCTGACCGACGTGCTCGGCTTTTCCGAGGTCGGGCGCGAAAACTCGCTGGTGCGCTATCGGGCGGACGGCGCCGCGTTCGGCAGCGTGATCGACATCCGCGAGGCCGGTGATTTTTTGCACGCCACCATGGGCCGCGGCTCGGTGCATCACATCGCCTTCCGCGCCGCCGACGATGCCGCGCAGGCCGCGATGGCGAAACGTGTCAGGACGCATCGCCTGAGCCCCACCGAGCAGATCGACCGCCAGTATTTCCGCTCGGTGTATTTCCGCGAGCCCGGCGGCGTGCTGTTCGAGATCGCCACCGACCAGCCGGGCTTTGCCGTCGACGAGCCGGTGGAAAGTCTCGGCACCGCGCTCAAGCTGCCGAAATTTCTCGAGCCGCGGCGGAAGGAGCTGGAGGCCGTGCTCCCGGCGCTGTCGCCGGAGCCGGCATGATGACGAACGGCACGGTGTCGGTTGCCGCAGCGGGCACATCGCTCGACAGTGCCCGGGCCGCCGTCGTCATGCTGCATGGCCGCGGAGCGACCGCGCAGGACATCCTGAGCCTCGCGGGTGAGCTCGGCCAGGATGACGTCGCGTATCTCGCGCCCCAGGCGCCGGGGCAGACGTGGTATCCGCGATCCTTCCTGGCGCCGCTGGATGAGAACGAGCCGTACCTGTCGCGGTCGCTCGCAACCGTCGCGGCGATCCTCGACCATATCAACAAACAAGGCTTTGCCGCCGACCATGTCGTGCTCGTCGGCTTCTCCCAGGGCGGCTGCCTGGCGCTCGAATTCGCGGCGCGGAATGCGCGACGCTACGCCGGCGTGGCGGGACTGAGCGCCGGCCTGATCGGCCCGCCGGGCGTTCCGCGCAGCTATCGGGGCACCCTGTCGGGTACCCCAATCTTCCTCGGCTGCAGCGACATCGACCCGCATATTCCGCTCGACCGGGTCCAGGAGTCGCGAAAAGTGCTCGGTGCGATGGGCGCGGTGGTCACCGAGCGCATCTATCCCGGCATGGGACACACGATCAGCCAGGACGAGATCGCCCGGGTGGGCGGGCTGTTGAGGGGCGTCGAACGGGCGCGCGTGGCATGAGCGGACCGGCAGGACAGTCGGTTGAGCGTGTGGTATACATCGCCCCTGGATAGAACGCCGCGCGGCAGCGCCGGAGCATCCGCCGGACGGATGTCCGGCCTGCAGGGCGCGACTTCAGGGAGGACCATCATGTCGACCGAAACCGAGAATGTCGCACGCCTCAAGGACGCCTACCGCCATTGGCATGACACCAAGGGCGCCAGCACCGAGCGCTGGCTGAGCCTCGTCGACGACACCCTGTCGCTGCGGTCGCTGGCGGACGGAGCGCCGGGGATGGAGTTCACCGCGGGCGGCCGGACCCGCGCGGACATGGCGGCCTATCTGGAGCAGCTGGTGGCCGACTGGGAGATGATCACCTACGAGGTGCACGAATACATCGCGCAGGACGACCGGGTGGTGGCGATCGGGCATTGCGCCTGGCGCCACAAGCGGACCGGCAAGACGGTCGACACGCCCAAGGTGGACATCTGGCGATTCAAGGACGGGAAGGCTGTCGAGTTCTTCGAGCTCTACGACACCGCAAGGACGATAGCGGCCGCTCAATAGTGAGGAAGGAGCCATGGCGGCATCAGCGACCGAGCGCGTCCGGGTGATCCAGCCCGGCCAGACCTATGTCGGCAAGCAGGGATTCACCTACGGCGCAGGCGCCTCGGCGGAGACAGTCGGCGCAAAAGATATCTGCATGAACGTGCTGCCGATGCCGGACGGGGCGCGGGCCAAGGTGCATTACCACCAGGGCATCGAGACGATCTCATATCTGCTCGAGGGCGAATGCGCGGTCTATTACGGCGACCAGCTGGAGCACCGCGCGCTCATGCGCGCCGGCGAGCAGATCTACATTCCGGCCGACGTGCCGCACGCGCCCTGCAACGAGAGCGGCGCGCGGTGCAGGTGGCTGGTGGTGCATTCCTCCGGCAGCGATCAGGACGGCATCGTCCTGATGCCGGAGCTCGATGGGCTCATCGGTTAACGTGTCCCTGGGATCCCTCGTCGACCGGGAATTCGAAGGGTCGGTAGAGGCCGACTCATGCGGCCTCTACCCGGCCCGATGCAGCGTTATGCGAAGATACACTCCTCCACCCGATTTCCGAGTGAAGAGATCGACGATTATTGCGCTTGTCCCTCGATCGCGAAGCTGCGGAACTTGGCGTACTTGTCGCCGATCTTGCGAGCTTCGGTGTATTCGGGCGAGCTGTGCCAGGCCTTGATCTTCTCCAGACTGTCCCAGACCTGGATGACCACCCGCCCCTTCGGCGCTTCGCCGTCGAACGGCGTTATCTTTGCTCCCGAGGCGGCGGCTCCGGCGATGGCGATTAATTTTCCTCCGGCGGCCCTGATGGTGGCCTGAGCCTTCGGCGCGAACTCCTTGGCGTAGGCCTCCGGATTGGAGACGTCGATCTCGGCGACATAGTAGACGGGCGGCTTGGCCTGAGCGTGAAGGCCTTGAATTGCCAGAGCACCAATCGCCACGCCTGTGAGCATCGATAGTGCCACCGTGTAACGGGTTTTCATGGCATCCTCCCATTCCCGCCGATGAGCCGGCGGTCGGCGGCACGATAATTTAGGGCGCATCGCTGGACAAGTGACGGATCACCCCAACGGGGTGGCACCGGGTGCCAATCACATCTGTGGATTGCAGGCGTTCATACAGGAATGCCTCGCACGGCCGATAACGGTATCCGGCCGTCCGGTGGCCCCGGCGTCATGCCACCGCCGGCGATTCGAACGGCACCGCTCGTGAATGTACGGCGGACTTGTCTCCTGCCAGCCCCCCTTGACGCAACACTCACTATTCGACGATGACCCTGAGAATGTGAGTTCCCTTACAGGCGGCTTGTGAAGCGTGGCGCTGTTCTGTGATGAAAATCGCAGAACGAGAAAAGAGTAATATACGACATGAAAGTCTCGACCGCGGAGTTCATCAAGAACTACGGCACCCTGGCCGACCATGCCTTGAGAGAGCCGGTCACCATCACGAGGAATGGGCGCGACTGGCTGGTGGTCCTGTCCGCCGACGAATACGCCCGCCTGAAGCGTCGAGACCGGCGCGTGGTGCGGACCGGCGAGCTGACCGATGAGGACCTTGCGCTGATCGCCAAGGCCGAGGTGCCGGCCGAATACATCCATCTCGACGACGAGCTGAAAGGCTGGCGTCTGTGACTGGCCGATTCCGCGCTTCGGACTGGTCATTCGCTATTCTTATCTTTCAGATCTATGCGCCACGACTTTGGCGCATAGACATAAAATGGCGCATAGGCCGGTATGCGCCAGCCACCAGGGGCTTCCTTGCCATCTCGGCCCCATGTGTGGCCGCGCTGCGGTCAAGGGGATACGGACATCGTCAGGGAGGCGAGGCCGACTGGCACCGGCCCAGGTCCACGGGCGTTCAGCGCATCCGCTCCGAAACGAACCCCGCGAACGCCTCCAGAAACGCGCCCGGCTGCTCCTCGAACGGCGCGTGGGCGGCGGCCGGGATCACCAACAGCCGCGATGACGGAATCGCGCTGCGGTAAGCCTCCCCGAACGCGACCGGCACCAGCCCGTCGCTCTCCCCCCAGACCAGCAGCGTCGGCACGTCGATACGGTGCAGCCATTTCGCCAGGTCCGGATTGACGAAGCGCGGATAGCCGAGGCGCACCACGGTGCTGCGGGTGCGCGCCAGCGTGCGGGCGTCCGCACGCCCCAAAGCCTCCAGGCGCGCCTGCACGCGCGCGGGATCGACGTAGAAGCGCCGGGCATTCTCCTCCGGGCTCATGCGGAAGACGTCGTCGATTGTCCTGCCGCCGGCCATGATCCCGACGGCGCCGGCGAGCGTCAGGCTCGCCAGCCGCGCGGTATTGCGGATGGCGAGCTCGGCGGCGATCCAGCCGCCGAGCGAGGTTCCGATCAGGTGGACGCGGTCGAGCTGCAAGGCGTCAAACATGTCGAGATAGAAGTAGGCAAGATCGGCCGGGCGATCGAGCCAGGGCGGATCGTCGGAGCTGCCGAACCCGGGATGCTCGGGCGCCAGCACGTCGAAAGTTTGCGACAGGCGCTCGAGGAACGGCAGCCATCCGGTATGGCCGCTGGCGCCGTGCAGGAAGATGAGCGGCGGGCCGCTGCCGCCGCGCTCGAGGCGGACGCGGGTTCCGCGCACCTCGATCATCCGGTCCGAATGCACCATGGCGGCACCCGTCACTTCTTGTAGGCCACCCATTTGCCGCCCTCCATCTTCACGAAGCGGAGCGGCAGCAGCACCACGTTGCCATGATCGAAACCCATCCGGCCGTTGATGCCGGGAAAATCCTTGAGCTCCTTGAGACCCTTGACGATGCCTTCGCGCGAATAGCCGCCCTTCTGGATCGCCGCCGCGTAGAGGCGCACCGCGTCGTAGAAGTAGGGGCCGTACAGGTCGGGCGATTTGTTGTAGCGCTTCTGGTAGCGCGCCACGAACGCCTTCACCTCGGCGGCGTCGTCGTCCCAGCGCGGCGAGCCGCTGATGAAGCCGTCCGCCGCCGGGCCGGCGATGTCGGCGAACGACTGGTTCTGGATCGAGCCGTGGCTGATGAACTGGGTTTTCAGGCCGAGCTCGGCCGCCTGGCGCACGATCAGCCCGCCTTCGGCGTAGTAGGCATAGACGACGGTCACCGGCGGATTCTGCGCGGCGATGCGGGTGATCTGCGAGCGGAAATCCCGCCCGCCCTTCTCGATCACCTCCTCGGCCAAGATCGTTCCGCCCAGCTTCTTGAACTCCTCGATGAAGATCGTGCTCAGAGTTTTGCCGTAGGAGCTGTTCTCCGAGATGATCGCCGCGGTCTTGTGCCCCAGCGTCTTGATGATGAACTCGGCGATCTCCTTCTCCTCGTCGTCCGCCAGCGGGTAGTTGGAAAAAACCGTCGGGCCGCCCTTGCGGATCTCCGGCGTGATGGCGCCGACGCAGATCATCGGCGTGCCGGTCTCGCGCGACAGCGGGAACTGCGGCACGATGACCCCGGTCATGGTGGAGATGACGGCGGCGACCTTCTCGATCTCGACCAGCCGCTTGAACTCGGCAACGCCGTCCTTCGGCGAATTCTTGCTGTCGCCGTGGATGAGTTTGATCGGCCGCCCGCCGATGCCGCCGGCGGCGTTGATCTCCTCCTCGGCGAGCAGCGCGCCGCGATCGAAATCGGCGCCGTAGTCGGCGGTCGTCCCGGTCATCGGCAGGATGATGCCGATGCGATAGGGCTCGCCCTGCGCCGGCTGGGCGAGCGCTGCCTGCGGAAGCGCCACGATGCCGGCCGACAGCAATGCGCCCCACAATGCCTGTTTCAGTCCCATGATCTGCTCCCTTCCGGCTGATGCGGTTTCTCTCCGCTGAGGTAGATGTTTCGCAGCACGTCCTCGTCGCGATAGTGTTCGACCGGGCCGTGGCTGATGAGGCGTCCGGCGCGCAGCACCAGCACCTCATCGGCGATGCGCAAGATCTGCTGCGCCTGCTGCTCGACGATGAGCACGGATGTGCCGAGATCGTCGCGGATGCGGGTAATGATGTCGAACACCTGGGCGACCAGCTTCGGCGCCAGCCCGATCGAGGGCTCGTCGATCATCAGCAAACGTGGCCGCAGCATCAGCGCCATGCCAAGGGCGAGCATCTGCCGCTCGCCGCCGGACAGCGCGCCCGCGGTCTGCGCGGCGCGCTCGCGCAGGATGGGAAACACCTGCAGGACCGCCTCGGATCGCTCGCGCAGCAGTGCCGCGGTGAGCGTGTAGCCGCCCATCCGAAGATTCTCCGACACGGTGAGGTCGCGGAACACCCGGGCGCCCTGGGGCACGAAGGCGATGCCGCCGGCGATGTTGTCGGCCGGGGTCGCGGCGCTGCGATCACTGTCGCCGAACCGGATGGCGCCGGAGCGCTGCGGCACCAGCCCGAACACCGCGCGCAGCACCGTCGACTTGCCCGCGCCGTTGGGGCCGATCACGGCGCCGATGCGCCGGTCGGCGAGCGCAAGGTCGATGCCGAACAGCACCTGCTTCTTGCCGTAGAACGCATCGAGCTTGTCGACGGCCAGCATTCTTATCTCTCACGAAATGCCGAGATAGGCGTGCATGACGTCGACGTCGCTCTGCACCGTCTCCGGCGTGCCCTCGGCGATCTTACCTCCCTGATGCATGACGACGATCCAGTCGGACAGCCGCATCACGATATCGACGTTGTGCTCGATCAGCAGGATCGTCTTGCCCGCCTCGGTCAGCCGGCGCATCCGCGCGCAAAAATCCTCGACCATTCCGGGGCTCAGCCCCGACGTCGGCTCGTCGAGCAGGATGAGCTCGCCCTCTCCCGCCAGCAGCCGGCCGAGCGCCAGCAGCTTCTGCTGCCCGTAGGACAGGCGCTCGGCGAGCGCGCCGGCATGCTCGCCGATGGCGAGCTCCCCGAGCAGGGCGGTCGCCCGCGTTCGCGTGCCCGCGCGCTCGGCACGCAATGCTCGCCCGCCGACCAGCGCGAGGACGATGCTCTCGCCCCGCTGCCCGGGCACCGCAGTCTCGACGTTGTCCTGCGCGGTGAGGCGGTTGAACAGCCTGAGCTCCTGGAAGCCGCGGGCGATGCCGGCGCGCGCGACCTTGTGCGGCGGCAGGCCGTCGACGCGCTTGCCGCGAAAGAAGATATGTCCGGCGTCGGGCGCGAGATTGCCGGTGATGAGATTGAATGCCGTGGTCTTGCCGGCGCCGTTGCCGCCGATCAGGCTGGTGATGGTGCCGGCTTTCACGTCGAACGAGAGGTTGCGGACCGCCTGCAGTCCGCCAAAGGACTTCGACAGGGACTTCGACCTTCAGGATGGGCTCGCCGGCGCTCATGCGGTCTCTCATTTCAGCACGTCGCGATACTCGCCGATCAAGCCCTGGCGGCGGAACCGGGTGAAGAACACCAGCAGCAGCCCGTAAAGCACCTGGCGGAGCTGCGGCGCGATCGCCTCGGGGATGGCGAGAAACTTGAAGCTCTCGGGCAGCAGGATCAGGAGCGCGGCGGCCAGCACCGAGCCGTTGAGGCTGCCGGTGCCGCCGACGATCACCAGGGTGATGATGAAGACCGACTCGTCGAGCGCAAAAGCCACCGGGTCGATCGCGGTCAGCGAGTAGACGTAGAGCGTGCCGGCCGCCGCCGCGAAGACCGCCGAGAACACGAAGATCGAGACTTTTATGCGGAATACGCTTTTTCCCAGCGCGGCGACAGCGGTCTGGTCCTCGCGGACCGCCCGCAGCAGCCGGCCGAACGGCGACCCGGTGATGCGCCGGGCGAGCCCATAGCAGACCGCGGCGAGCAGGAAGCGCGAGCAGGAATTTCTCCAGGCTGGTGCGCACCACGTGGCCGAACAGGGTGGGGTGCGGGATGGCATAGAGGCCGGAGGCGCCGCCGGTGACCTCGAGGTTCATGAACAGGCTGAAGATGATGCTCTGGAACCCCATGGTGGCGATGAGGAAATATTCGTTCCGCAGGCGGAGCGACGGCAGCGCGATGACCAGCGAGACCAGCACGCCGACCGTCGAGGCGAGCGCGAACGAGACCAGAAGGTCATGGGTGAGGTTGAGCGCCAGCAGCGCGGTGACGTAGGCGCCGACGCCGTAGATCGCCGCCTGGGCGATGTTGATCAGCCCGGTATAGCCGACCAGCAGGTTGAGCGAGATTGTCAGCGTCGCGTAGATCGAGATCAGCGTGCCGAGGTAGATGGCGTATTCCATGTCAGAGGCCGGCCGCCGGGCGCCGCTCGCCGAACAGCCCGCTCGGCTTGAACAGCAGCACCAGGATGAGGATGGCGAACGAGATCGCCATCTGCCATTTCGACTCGATCTTCCAGATCGCGAGGTTCTGGATCATGCCGAGGACGAATCCGCCGGCGCCGGCGGCGCCGACATTGCCGAGCCCGCCGATGATCATCGCCACCGTCGCCATGAGGATGACGTCCATCCCCATGTTGAAATCGATGATGCCGACGTTGAGGCCGATCAGCATCGCGCTCACCCCGACCAGCCCGGAGCCGACCGCGAAGCTGACATTGCGCAGCATTCTGGCCGGCATGCCGACCACCTCGGCGAGCTCGGAGTCGTTGCCGAGCGCGCGGATGGCGATGCCGAGGCGCATGCGCCGAAAAAATACCCAGAGCAGCGCCGCGAGCACAAGCGTGAAGCCGACGATCGTGAGCTGGGCATCGGTGGTGTAGACCGGGCCGAGACGGTGCACGGCGGTCTGCCCGCCATGCGACAGCACCACCGGATTCGAGCCCCAGATCATGGCGGTGACGTGGGTGATGATGAGGAGCACGCCGAACGAGGAAATCATCGCCACGAAGGGCGACACCCCGCCGGCCTTCATCGGCTCGTAGATGATCATGTTGATGAGCACGCCGAGCAGGGCGGCGACGACGACCGCGGCGGCGAACCCGGCGACGACACCGAGCTTGAGGGTGACGAGCGCGGTATAGCCGGCGAAGGCGGAGAACGTGTAGACGCCGCCATGGGCGAAGTGGAAGACGCGGCTTGCCGTGAAGATCAGCGCGAAGCCGAGCGCGATGAGGGCGTAGACGCTGCCGGCGACGATGCCGTTGACGGCGAACTGCGCCAGTACGCTCACTTCACGCCCGCGACGACCGTGTGGCGCAGGGTTCCGATGCCGGCGATGACCACCTCGACATTGTCGCCGACCTTCATTCCCCCGACCCCCGGAGGCGCGCCGGTGAGGATGAGATCGCCCGGCATGAGGGTCATGACGCGGGAGAAATAGCTGACCATCTCCTCGACCGGAAAGATCATGTCGCTGGTGTTGGTGACGGGCTGGCGCACCTCGCCGTTGATCCGCAGCTCGATGTCGAGCGCGTGCGCGTCGAGCTCGGTCTCGACCCAGGGTCCGGTCGGGCAGAAAGTGTCGAACGATTTCGAATGGCAGAGATGCAGCAGGTTGCCACCGATCGCCTGGATGTCGCGCGCGGTCACGTCGTTGACGCAGGTATAGCCGAGCAGGTTCTCCAGCACCTGCGCGGGCGGGGTGTTGCGCATCGGGCTCTTCACCACGACGGCAAGCTCGCCCTCGTATTCGAGCTTGTGCGTCTCGGGCGGATAGACGACCGGCTGGTCGGGCCCGATGAGCGCGGTCGGGGGTTTGAGAAAGAACACCGGCACGGTCGGGATGGGGAGCCCGATCTCCTTGAGATGCCCGTGATAGTTGGCGCCGCCGGCGACGATCTTGGTAGGCTCGCAGGGGGCGAGCAACTGCGTGCCCGCCAGCGGCCGGACATTGCTGGTCTTCACGATCTCGCGATACGGATGATCCGCGAGCTCGCGAATCGTGTCGCCTTCGACGACGCCGTAGCGGGCGCCGTTCGCACCCGCGTCCCAGTAGCGCGCAATTCGCATCTGTCTTCCCCCACCCTGGGCCGTCGCATATGCCGCGGACTCGCCGCGGGCTCCCACCTCTCCCCGCGTGCGGGGAGAGGTCGACCGCCGAAGGCGGTCGGGTGAGGGGGCCTCTCCAAACGCCGAGCCTTGCGGAAAGGGCCCCTCACCCCGACCCTCTCCCCGCAAAGAGCGGGGAGACGGAGAAGAGGCGCCGAGTGCGCGGGAAGTCACATGCGATTTCCTGCCCCCGAATGGAAACGATTATGCGCCGAGAGCGCCGGGATTCACAATATTGATCGGCGTGCCCGACAGGAAGCGCACGACGTTCTCGATGCTCTGGTTGATCATGCGGGCGGATGCATCCGCGGTGCTCCATGCCGAAACCGGCGTCATCACCACGTTGTCCATGGTCAGGAACGGATGATTTTTCGGCAGCGGCTCGCGGGCGAAGACGTCGAGGCCGGCGCCGGTGAGCTTTCCGCTCGCGAGGGCGCCGATGAGCGCCGCCTCGTCGACGACGCCGCCTCTCGCCGTGTTGATCAGGATGGCGCCCGGCTTCATGCGGGCGAACGCGTCCGCGCCGATCATGTGGCGTGTGGTGTCGTTGAGCCGCACGTGCAGCGAGATGACGTCGGCGGTCGCCAGCAGATGGTCGAGCGCCACCGCCTGCGACCCGATGGCCGCGGCGCGTGCCGGGTCGTTGTTGCGCGACCACGAGACGACCGTCATGCCGAGCGCCCGGGCGAGCGGCGCCAGCTCCGACGAGATGCCGCTGACCCCGACGATGCCCAAAACTTTTCCGCCGAGCTCGATCCCCTGTGCCGCCTGCCACTCGCCGCGGCGGATCGACCGGTCCTGCGCCGGCACCGAGCGGGCAACGCTAAGCATCAGCGCCAGGCAGTGCTCGGCGACCGCCCGGTTGGAGGGGCCGACCACGTTGGCGACCGCAATCCCGCGCGCCGTCGCCTCGGCGACATCCACGTCCTCGGTGCCGGTGCCGGAGATGGCGATGAGGCGAAGATTTTTCGCCGCATCGAGAACCGACCTGGGAAACCTTGTGAAGGCAGGGCGGAACGACAGGACCACATGGGCGTCGCGGATGCGCGCGACCAGTTCGGCTTCGCCCGCCGGGCGCGCGCCATGGATCTCGACAGCCGCGCCCTGCAGCCGGGCGAGGCTCGGCGAGGAGCGGAAGGCGCCGTTGATGTCGTCGGGAACGACGATCTTCTGTCGGGTGGCGGATGCATCTGTCATGCGCTGCTCCGTCGGCGGAGCAAGCACTTGGCATCCACTCTTGCTGCGTGTCGAGATGCCGAGGTCGGATTTTTTGCCGGGCTGCCGACTTGCCACAAGAGCTCAGGCTCAGCCCGTCAACCGCCTCTTGATATGATGAGCGCCGGCGCTGCGGGGCCTATGTCGCCTCCGGCTCCGACCATCTCGATCGGTAATAATGCTCGGCGTACTGATAGTAGTTCTCCGCCCCCACCGTGTTGCCGAGCTGGGCCTCGGCACGGGCGAGCGCCATGTAGCGCTCATAGTTCCTTTCGGCGTTCTGCGAGACCCGCGGCTCGTGGCGCGCGGGACCGGATGCCCATCGCTTCGGGCGGGGAGCGGATCCTGCGTCCCCTCTGGGTTGCCGGGAACCCATGTTTCTTCTTGGGCCGTCGCGCATAGCTCACTCCTTGGTGGTAACGATTCGAATGCTCCGGCGGACGCAAAGGCGCGACCTGGAGCTGGATGGCGTGCAATGTTCTGCCGGCGCGAGCCGGCGCATTGTCGAGGCCGATGAGACTGTCGAGCGCCGCGCTCATCAGTCCTGGAGCGCATTCCGCTGATATTGAACAACTTCTCGACAGGCCAGAGCATGAATGCGCTCTAGATTCCTTGTGTGGCGCATGTTCTTCATCGGCGAACCGGGTCCACTTCGCCGGAACATGCGCTGGGAGCGGACGCCGCCTCGCAGGCCGGCTCCGCCCGAAACGACCCCTGTGCGCGCGGCAGAGATGATGGCGTCCTGGGGAATCACTTGCGGCTGCTGCAGCCGATCGACCCGATCGTCGCAGCGCAGCCTGCCGATTACAAGCTGGATGTATCAACAAAGCATCCTCAAATCGAGAGCAGCGAAGCATTTTCCGGGCGAGCACGTCCGCGATATGCTATCGATAATTGTGTATATATTTGTACTATTTCGCAGATTGCAATGGCGCCGCTGAAATTCACCGTCCCGAAGCCCCCGGCGGGCGTCGTCGTGGCCGGATCGCAACCCCGTTCTGTGACGCAAGTCACAGTCGCCGCCGATGCGTCCCGCTAACGTGGCGGCACCCGTGGCCGCGCCGGGCATTGCGCGGAGCCAGTCAGGGAGACGAGCCATGGACAAGACGGACAAGGTCGAGACCCGGAAGCCGCAGGAAACCAACGTCAAGGCCCTGCGGGACGACCAGCTCGAAGCCGTTACCGGCGGGGCACTCTCCAACGCCTTTTCGCAGGTCATCAAGTCGCTTGGCGACGGACTGAGGAGCATGGCCCAGAAGAATTGACCGCCCAGGCGGACAATCGTCGGCCAACTCCCAGGCATCATCGTTGCCAAGAGCACATCCTGCTCGGCTCGATCCATCTCTTCGTCATGGCCGGGCTTGTCCCGGCCATCCACGTCTTGGCCAAGAAGGAAGACGTGGATGCGCGGGACGAGCCCGCGCATGACGCCGAGATGTATGGTAAAGTGATGGGAATATGTGCCGTTAGAGCATTTCCCGGAAAAGTGGACCAAAAGGGCGTTCACGCCCGTCTTCGCGGGCTATGGGTTTTCCGAAAGGAAATGCGACAAGTGTCAATTCTAGAGCGCTTTCCGGCCACGACCCATCCGATTTCATGGTCAACCTAATCGGAAAGCGCTCTAGAGACCGTGCACCACTCTTCCAATGACCGAGTCACATGATGCCAGTCGTTGTTCACGCGAATGTACCGGGTGAACCCTTCAGTGGTGGGGCTACCTATCAGACGCTGGTCGGCGATCAACTGGGCTCCACTCCAGTTCGGCTTGGAATTCAATCGTCACCGCCCGGCTACAGGACGCCCTTACACTCCCATCCCTACATGGAATGCATCACGGTCCTGGAAGGTGAGGGCGAGGCGTGGATGGAAGGCCACGATGGTCTGATCCAGCTCATGCCGGGCGTCACGCTGGTAATTCCTCCCGATCTTCGACATTGGTTCCGCGCCTTGGGCACTCAGCCGTTGAAGACTTATGGAGTGCATGCGTCACCCCATCGCATCGTCATCATTCATCAAGAGTGAGCGGTTTATGGTCGTTTGGGGCCGATCTTTCTGATGAGGGCTCGGAAGTTCGGGATTTGGCCGAGCAACCTCCAGAAGTCGGTCTTGGCCAGCGCGTAGATTTCGACCTCCTCGGCGGCCACCACACTGGCATTGCGCAGCTCGTCCTCGATGAGCGCGCGTTCGCCGAAGCAGGTGCCCGGGCCGAGCGTCACTACGTGGTGCTCCGGATCGACAGCTGCGGCGCGGCGCATCACGTCCAACGTCCCCGATCTGACCAGGTAGAATGTCTCGCCGAGATCGCCCTGCCGGATGATGACATCGCCGGGTGCGAAGCTATGCCTTTGCATCTTTTCGGCAATGTCAGCGAGCTCAGCCGCGGTGAGCACCCCGAGCGCCAAGCGACGTAAGCCCTCGTAGATAATGGCCGTCTCGCCTGATCCGAGGCCCGGGTCGTCGACGCCGTGGACCATGGGCAGCCTGCAAGCGCTGGTGCGGCCGGCATTCCGGGGAGACCCGCGGAGCGGCCGAGTCGTCCACGAGCAGGTATGATCCTAGCCGCCTTGGGGCCACGCTGGCAACGACTCCGGCGATGAACGGCGGAGTAGCTCCAGAGGGGCCGGAACCTTCGTTCAGCCCCGTCGGCTTTTGCGCGACCTCGCACGCCGGACCGCGCTCAGTGCATGGCGGTGAACCGCACCCGCAGGCTGCGCGGGCCGCGCACCAGCCCGCGCGACCAGTTGAGCGGCTGCATCCTTCTCCTGCTCGAACTCAGGAATCCGTCGCAGCCATTCCTCGACCGCGACCCGGAGTTCCATGCGCGCGAGGTTCGAACCGATGCAGCGGTGAATGCCGAGCCCGAACGTCGTGTGCCGGTTCTCCTGGCGGTCGAGCAGGACCTCATCTGGCACGCTCGAATTTTTCCGGGTCGCGATTGGCGGCCGGGTAGGGCAGCAGCACCATCTCGCCCGCCGTGAAGGTGTGGCCGCCGACCTCCTGGTCCTCCGTCACCAATCTCGCGACCGACACCGGCGCGAGCACGCGCAAAAACTCCTCCACCGCCGTCGGCATCAGATCGGGCTCGGCAGTGAGCCGCCGGCAATGCTCGGGTGTACACGCCAGATGCAGAAGGGTGTGCGCGATCGAGCTCCAGGTCGTGTCGATGCCGGCGAGCAGCAGCAGCCGGAGCGTGCCGAGCATGTGCTTTTCGCTGAGCGGCTCTCCATCGATGGCTTGATGCATCAGAAAGCCGATCAGGTCGTCGCGCGGGTTCTCTCGGCGTGCCGCGAGCTCGGCCGCGAAGAACGCGTCGATCTCCGCGATCACACGCACGAACACGCCGCCGTCCTCGATGCCGTCGCCGGCCAGATCGTGGATCCAGGTGCGGAAACGGTCGCCGTCCCGTTCGGAGACGCCGAGCATGCGCGAGATCACCCGCGTCGGGACGTGGCTGGCATAGTCCACCGCGGCGTCGCACCTGCCCTTTCCGATGAAGCCGTCGATCAGCTCGTTGCATATCTGCCGGGTCACCGGCTCGAACCTGGCGATCGCGTCAGGCGTGAAGGCCGGCAACAGCAGCATGCGCTGCGCCCGATGCTTTGGAGGATCGGTCGTAACCGGAGGGATCGGCGCCGAGATCGGAGGCTTCTCGAGGATGGCGATCCGGCGCGAGGAGAAATGCTGCGTATCGTAGGCGATCGCCCGAATGTCGTCGTGGCGCAGCGGCAGATGAACGCCGCCATAGCGTTTGGTATGGGCGACGGGACAACGCCCGCGCAGATCGTCCCAGATGGCGTAGGGGTCGTCGCTCCAGTCCGGGTGATTGTGATCGAAGTCAGTTGTCCAGTCGGAAACCGCCGGGCGCTCCCCCATGGTTGTCTCCTTCCGCGGACGGGCGCTGGAGGATAGCCCGGGGTGTTCATGAAGGTACAGCCCTTGCGGTCGGACGCATCGCAAGGCCGACCCGTCGCGATTTCACCCCCTTCCTGGCGAGATTGTCCGGCCACCCAAATCGTGGAACGTTTCCTTCCGGCGAAGGAGGACCTCACCCCGACCAAGGTTCGGGCAGGAAAGCCAAAGGTTCGTTCGGCACGGCAGGGCTCGCAAATCGCGAAAGCGCAGATGCGGCCCGGTAAATCCCGGTGGGCGAGAGCCTGCCGTGGCGCACCGGATTTGCGCTTCGAGGATTGCGGTCTCGCCGCGCGCGAACCTTGCCGTCTCTCGTCGCGCCCTTCGCCCCGTCGGCGGCCCGGCAGGCCGCACGCATTGCGTTGGGAGGCCATCAGATGACCGCAAGCGGAACCGCAAGCCAGAGTACGAACGACGCCTGGACCACGGAGCGCGTGGACCTCTTGAAAAGCTGCCTCGAGGCCGGGCTCTCATGCGGGCAGATCGCCCGCGAGATCGGCGTGACCCGCAACGCGGTCATCGGCAAGATCCATCGCCTGGGCCTGTCACGCGGAAGGCCGACGGCGGGCCAGGCGGAACGGCCCGGCACGCCGACCCGGCGGTCCGCAACTCTCTTGCGGCGTCGGATCATGCGCTCGGTGTACGCGGACGCCCCCACGCCGGCCGTCGAGGATCCGGCCGCAGGCGCGGTGCACTGCTCGCTGCTCGACCTCGCCACCGGCAGATGCCGTTGGCCGATCAACGATCCCGGCTCGGAGAATTTCTGCTTCTGCGGCAACCACGCGGTCGCCGGCCTGTCGTACTGCGCGGGCCACGCGCGGATCGCGTACCGGCGACCGGCGTAACGCGGATCGGGCACGGCAATCCCGCCGAGAGGGAGCCAGGCGCTCCGCGCACGGCAAAACCATACGTGCGCGCTGCGCCGGACCGCGGGACGGGGTCGGCAGCCCGGCTGCCGCGCGCGAGAAATTTTTTTGGCGTCGCCTGTCGGCAGGGCGCTAGCACGCTCGTCCTTGGGTGAGCTCGCCTCGCAGCATCGAAGGAGACCGAAATGGCCGACGCATCCGCAAATACCTCGACCAACACCGTCCGTCTGCACCGGGTGCTCGCGGCCAAGCCCGAGAAGGTCTACCGCGCCTTCACCACGCCGGAGGCCATGGCGCGCTGGCTGCCGCCCAACGGCTTTACCTGCACGGTGCACCAGATGGACGCGAGCGTGGGCGGCACCTACCGCATGTCGTTCACGAACTTCACCACCGGCAAGGGGCATACCTTCGGCGGCAAGTACCTCGAGCTCGTGCCTGGCGAGCGCATCCGCTACACGGACCATTTCGAGGACCCGAACCTGCCAGGCGAGATGATCACCACCATCGCGCTGAAGCCAGTGTCGGTAGGCACCGAGGTCAACATCGTCCAGGAGGGTCTGCCTGCCGCCATCCCGCTCGAGGCCTGCTATCTCGGCTGGCAGCAGTCGCTCAACCATCTCGCCATGCTCGTCGAGCCCGAGATCAAGGACTGAGCGGCTCGCGCTCGGCGATTGCCCTCCCCCCGCAGGCGGACTCGCATGCGGGAGTGGCGCGGCGGCAAAGCGGGCGCGCGCCTGCCGGTCTCTGTTGCTCCGAAGCCACAGGTCTTAAGAATCCGTAAATCTACGTAGGGTCTCCGACCGCTGCGCTTACGCTACGTGATAGCCTCGAATCGGGGCGGCAAAAACTCCGGGAAGGCCTGAACCATCGCGCGCGTCGAGCCGCATTGGCGAGGCCGGGGCATACAATGAAGCAACTCGGGTTGCGCAATATTCGGGATCGCCGAGGCGGCAGCCGAAAGCAATCTCGACGAATCCGGTCGAATTCGGGTCCACGTGCGACCCCGACTACCGCGCCGGTATTGCGGTTGAGCACCAGCCTGCAGGGACGCTCGTCGCTCCTGATGGGGACGGCGCTCGCCACCGGCGTTCTGGCCGGCCTGCTCCTTGTTCCGCGGCCAGCCGATGCCGCCGGCGAGTGCGGCGTCGCAAGTCCCGCCGCCGGCACGGTGACGTGCACCTCGGTCACCGGGGTCGGCAATCCCTACCCCAACGGCATTGGATACGTCCCGAGCGGCGACCTGACGCTCGTGCTCGACCCGACCGTCGTCGTCACCAACAATAACAACTCTATCTTTGCGGTGTCGCACGCCTTCGGCGTGGCGGTTCCTCCGCCCCCTCCTCCCAACGTCGCGCCTCTCGGCGCGGCGGCGCCGGATTTCAACGTCACGATCAATATCAGCGGCAGCCCCGGTGGCGGCGCGCACATCACGACGACCGGATACAAGTCGCCCGGGGTCTACGGGGCCGTCAACACCACGACCCTGACGATCAACAATGCGGGAACCATCGTCACCAGCGGTTACCAGTCGGTCGGCGTCATTGGCCGCTCGTTTTCAGGAGCGGTCGTCATCACCAATAGCGCGGGCGGCAGCATAACCACCGGCAACACGTTTTCCCACGGCATCTATGGCTATTCGAACTCGGGCAGCGTCGGGATCACCAACAACGGCTCGATCAGCAATACCGGCAATACCAGTACGGGCGTGAGCGGGGTCGTTCAGGCCGGGTCGGGCGCCCTCTCGATCACCAACAACGGCACAATCGTCTCCGGTACGGCTGCCAGCAGCTACAACGTAGGCATAAGCGCCAACTCGGGCAGCAGCGGCGCGATCACCATCACCAACTCGGCCACCGGCAGCATCGTCACGCAGGGCGATCACGGCAGCGATGGAATCAAGATACCCTCATACAGCTCCAACAGTCTCGTCGTCATCACCAATGCCGGCAGCATCACGACGCAAGGGCTCAATACCGCCAACGCGGGTGGAAACATCGGCGTCAATGTCTACTCCGGCGGGACTGTCACGGTGACCAATACGTCCACCGGAACGATATCGACGGCAGCTGACATTTCCGCCGGGATCTCCGTATACGGTGCGACCACCACGGTCAGCAACGCGGGCAACATCATTACCCAAGGACCGTCGAGTAACGGCATCACCGCCAATGGGAGCACGGGTCCGGTCACGGTCATGAATTCCGGCAATATCACGACGCAGGGTGATGGAAGCCGAGGCATTGTCGGGACGTCCCAGGGCAACAACGTCGTGATCAGCAATGACGGAAGCATCAATGTGCTCGGCGCCTCGGGACGCGGCATTAGCGGGGTCACCTACGGAACCAGCTCTTTGACCATCGACAATGCCGGCACGATCAAGACCTACGGCGCGAACACTTTCGGCATCCGCGCCAACAATGTCGGCGGCACCGGTCTGATCACCATCAACAGCACCGGCACGGTGAAAACCTACGGCGCCGGGGCGACGGGCATCACGACCCCGGCGGTAGCTTCGAACATTGCGATCACCGCGAACAATGTCCAGGCCTTCGGCGCCAACGCCTCGGCGATCTCCATCACCACCTCCGGCACGGCGGCGCTCAACACGACGGGGACGATCTTCGGCACCTTGTCGGGCATTACGGTGAACGCCGGCGGCGGCGCCAGCCTGGCGAACAGCGGCAACATCAGCGCCGCGAACGCTCAGGCGCTGGTCTTCTCCGGCGGCGCGGCCACGATCCAGAATTCCGGAGTCGTCACCGGCGACGTCATCCTGGGCGGCGCTGGCGGCAATGCTTTCAACAATCTGGCGGGCGGTCTCTTCAATATGGGGACGAATGTCACCCTGGGCGTGGGCAATACGCTCACCAACAGCGGGACTATCACGCCGGGCGGTGCCGGCACCGTTGCGACGACGGCGCTAACCGGCAACCTCACCTTCACCTCTGGCGGAACCTACCTGGTTACGATCAACGGGGCGAATGCAAGTAGGATCAACGTCAGCGGAACGACCGCGCCCGGAGGGGCCAGCGTCAGCGTGGCGGGCGGCAGCCAGATCGTCGTCAACCAGCAATACACGATCCTGACGGCCGCAGGCGGCGTGAACGGGACTTTCAACCCGAATGTCAACTTCGGCATATTCACCGGCACGCTCAGCTACGACCCGAACGACGTGTTTCTGACCTTCAAGATCTCGAAGCTGCAACCCTTGCTGCCGCCGGGCAGCGGGGTAAACGCAAACAACGTCGCCGCGGCGCTCGACAACTTCACCGCCAACGGCAGCACGCCGCCGGCGGGGTTCCTGAACCTGTTCAACCTGACCCCGCCGCAGCTCGCCAATGCGCTGGCGCAGCTTTCCGGCGAGAACAATACCGGCACCGAGCGGGCCTCCGTCCTGCTGATGAACCAGTACCTGTCGCTCCTGCTCAACCCGCTCGCCGACAATCGCGGTGGCGGTTTTGGGCCGGCGATCGGCTTTGCGCCCGAGCGCCAGGGATTTCCGCCGGACGTCGCCGCCGCCTACGCGTCGGTGCTGAAGGCGCCGCCGGCGCAGGTCAGCGCTGCGCCGCGCCTCGATGTCTGGGCCGCGGCGTTCGGCGGCAGCAACCGTACGGACGGCGACCCGACCGGAACCGGAAGCCACGATACCACGACACGCGCCGGCGGTTTCGCCGCGGGGCTCGACTACCGCGTCTCGCCCGACACCCTCGTCGGTTTCTCGCTCGCCGGCGGCGCCACCTCATGGGGCCTGGCGAACGGCCTGGGCGGCGGGCGCAGCGACGCGTTCCTGGCCGGGCTCTACGGATCGCAACGATTCGGGCAGGCCTATCTCTCCGGCGCGCTCGCGTCGGCGAACTATTGGGCCTCGACCAACCGTACCGTCACGGTCGCCGGCACCGACCAGCTCACCGCAAGTTTCGACGCCCAGAGCTTCGCCGGGCGCCTGGAGGCTGGCTATCGGGTCGTCATGGCGCCGTTCAACCTGACGCCCTACGCGGCCATTCAGGCGCAGAGCTTCAAGGCGCCGTCGTACAGCGAGACCGCGGTCGCGGGCTCACCCCAGTTCGCGCTCTCCTACAATGCGCAGAACGAGACGGCCGTGCGCGCCGAGCTCGGGAGCTGGATCAACAAGACCTTCGCGTTCGCGAGCGGGGAAGCGCTCGCGCTGTTCGGCCGCGCCGCCTGGGCGCACGACCGCAACAGCAACCCGTCGCTGACCCCGACCTTCCTCGGCCTGCCGACAGTAAGCTTCGTCGTCAACGGCGCAACGCCGCCGCAGGATCTTGCCCTGCTGACCGCGGGGGCGGAGCTGCGCATGAGCAACGGCTGGTCGATGATGGCGAGATTCGACGGCGAGTTCGGGCAAGGCTCGCAGACCTACACCGGGACGGCAAGGTTGCGGTATACGTGGTGAACACGGGTGTCCGTGCCGGGGGACGGCAACGGCTGCCGCCTTGTCGTCCTTGAAGCCGGCCTGAATGGGAACAGAGAAAACCGATCGTCCGGCGACCGAGGTCTCCCGCTCCGCGGCGGCGGACCAGAACCCGTCGTCCGCACCGGGTTCGCCGGATCAAGCTCCGCAGCCTGATGCCACGACCGAGATCACCTGCTCGCGCGGCCTGGTGGATTGGCTCGTGATGAACCGGGTCAGCCTGGCCTTCAGCTCCTACCAGACCGGTCAGCTCTTCCTGGTTGGCGTGCTGGGCGAGGGCCGACTGTCCGTGCACCAGCAGAACTTCACGCGGGCCATGGGACTGTGGTGCGAGACCGATCGCGTGTACGTCGCCGCGGTCGATCAGATCTGGCGGCTCGAGAACATCCTGCTTCGCACCGAGCGGGCGAACCAGCACTTCGACCGGGTCTACGTGCCGCGCAATGCGCAGGTCACCGGTGACCTCGACGTGCACGAGATCGCGATCGACCGCAACGGACGGGTGATCTTCGTCAACACGAAATATTCCTGCCTGGCGACGTTCAGCCAGACGCACAGCTTCAAGCCCCTGTGGAAACCCAAATTCCTGTCCAAGCTTTCTGCCGAGGACCGCTGCCATCTCAACGGGCTCGCCATGGTGGGCGGCCGCCCGAAATATGTCACGGCGGTGAGCCGCAGCGACGTTCTTGACGGCTGGCGCGAGCGGCGTCATGCCGGCGGCGTCATCATCGACATCGAGACCGACGCAGTCGTCACCGACGAGCTTTCGATGCCGCATTCCCCGCGGATGGCGGCGGGTACGCTGTGGGCGCTCGATTCGGGACGCGGCTACCTGGTGCGCGTGGATGCCGCCACCGGCAAACGCGAGAACGTTGCTTTTTGCCCGGGGTTCTTGCGCGGCCTGTCCATCCACAACGGACACGCCATCGTCTCCGTGTCGCTGCCGCGCGACGGCACTTTCAAGGGGCTGGAATTGGAGAGCAACATTCGGGAGCGCGAGGGCGAGCCCTGGTGCGGGATCTGCGTCGTCGACCTGCGCTCGGGCGATATCGTCCAGTGGATTCGCCTGGTCGGGTTCATCAAGGAGTTGTTCGACGTCGGCGTCCTGCCCGGCGTGCAATGTCCGATGGCGCTCGGTGTCGGCACTCCCGAGCTCCAGCAAACGATCAGCTTCGAAGAGGCGATCGGTCCGTTGTGATGCGCCAAGGCCAAGGTGCATGCGCGCTCGGGCTCGTCATCGACGGAGGCTGGGTGACGCCCTCGAAGCTCGAGTGCGCTCCGCCGGTGCCGCGCGAAACGTGACCCGCCGCGAGCCGGCCCGGCCCGCACAACGATTTGTTTTCGCTGGCAAAAATGGCGGGCGCACAAGGATTCGAACCCTCGGGGCCGGAGGAACCGCATTGACGGCGATTGATGACGCAAAATGTATATTGCACTAAACCGCTATCGCGGTATGGACCCGGCTACACCGGACGGCGACAGACGGCTTCAATGTTGTGTCCGTCCGGATCGAGCACGAAAGCACCGTAGTAGTCGGCGTGATAGCGGAGGCGAAGGCCCGGGGCGCCATTATCTCGACCACCAACAGACAGGGCAGCAGCATGGAACGCGTCCACCGCGGCGTGATCCATGGCGGCGAAGGCGATGTGAGTTCCGGTCCGCACTGCTTCGCGAAGGCCGATCCAGAAGAATGCCTTTCTGTTCTGTCCGTAGCCGGCGGAGTGCTCGCCCTCGGCATAGAGGCGCTCGATGCCAAGTGGCTTGAGCGCTTGGTCGTAGAACGCCTTCGAGCGTTCAATGTCAGAGACGCCGATCGATACGTGATCCAACATGTCACTTGCTCCTAGCCATTGGGCAGGGAATGGCCCAACAGAGCCGTTTCTCGTATGTCGCACAAGATAACTTCTCCGACATTAACCGAATCTACCGGGATTTGCACGGCCGTCTGATCAGCTCGGTACGGTGTCGGCGCTGCATGAGCAGTTAGCACGACAGGAGTTCACCGTGACCAAGCAGATATCGTCCGATGCGGATTATCGAAATCTTCGAACGCGGGACGATGCCGCGCTCCGGTGTGATCGCCATGAGGTTCGACACGTCATGATCGGCACACACCGGGGAACGCGACGGGGTACGCTGCGACGACGCTCATCATCGGCCGGCGATGACCCGACGGCGTCCTGCCCGGCGTGCAATGCCCGATGGCGCTCGGCGTCGGCACTCCCGAGTTCCAGCAGACGATCAGCTTCGAAGGGGCGATCGGGCCGTTGTGATGCGCCACGGCCAGGGCGTATGCGCACTCGGGGCTCGTCATCGACGGACGCTGGGTGACGCCCTCGAAGCCTGAGGCCGCTCAACCGGTACCGGGCGGAACGTGACCCGCCGCGAACCGGCCCGGCTCGCACAACGATCTGTTTTCGCTGGCAAAATGGTGGGCGCACAAGGACTCGAACCTTGGACCCGCTGATTAAGAGTCAGCTGCTCTACCAACTGAGCTATGCGCCCGGGTCACCAATGTCGCGCCGAGGCGCGCGCGGGTCGTTTAGCAAGGCGCTGCCGGGCTGTCCAGCGAGGGGCGCGACGGGCTCGGCTCCCGAGCCCCCCTGCCGTGCGCACACACCTTTCGCGGGGAGCGGCAGGAAAAAGAGCCGCCGGGGCGGGGGACCCGGCGGCTCGCACGACCTTTGGGCGTTTCGACGGCGAGCCGGGACGGGAATTCGCCGGAAACGCCGGGCTTGCGGGCGGGCTGGGGGGTGTCAGCGGTTGCCTGCGGGCCCGCGACGGTCGTGCTCGGGGCCGCGGCGATCCTGGTCGGGACCGTGGAACGCCATGTGGTGGGGACCCATGTGGCGGATCAGGAAGGCGAAGCGGTGCTTCTGGCTTTCGTCGAGGCTCTGGTAGAGCGGCTTGGCCGCCTCGGCGAGGCGCTTGAGCCCGGCGCCGGCGCCGGCCATGGCGTCGGCACGCCGCTCGAGGCGCTCGATCAGGTCGCCGCCGCGCGGCCGGTCGCGGCGCTCGGCCCAGCGGGCCTCCCGCTCCTTGGCGCGCTCGCGGATCGCCTGCTCGAAGGCCGGCCAGCTCTTCTCCTGGTCGGGGGTGAGCCGGAGCGCGGTCTTCAATTCGGCGATGCGCCCGTCGGTGATCGCCGCCATGTCGTCCGCCGACGGCCGCCAGCGCTGGGCGGCATCGGGACGCTGCGCCGTATCGGGGGCGGCCGCCTGCTGGGCGACGGCGAGCGACGAACCGGCGATGGCCAGCGCCGCCGTGCCGGCCAGGACTGTCTTCCACATGGAACTCTCCTCGGGGAAATGTTTGATGGGAGCAGTAGAGGCCGGCGCCGGATTTTGGGCAAGTTAAGGTTTGGTCATGACAAAGATGTAATGATGAGATTACCGACGTGTAATGTTTGTTGAATTGTCTCGGCGTCATGCGCGGGCTTGTCCCGCGCATCCACGTCTTTCGTACAGCAAAACAAGACGTGGATGGCCGGGACAAGCCTGACAAGCCCGGCCATGACGCAGAAATGATCGACCTCGGCGAGATGGGCTCCAGCCCCTACGGCGCCACCATGGCCTCGGGCTTGGTGCGCAGGCGCTTGACCATCAGGCGGTTGAGCGCGCCGAGATAGGCTTTTGCCGAGGCTACCAAAGTGTCGGGGTCGGCGCCCTTGGCGGTGACGGTCTTGCCGTTCTCCGACAGCCTGACCGACACCTCGGCCTGGGCGTCGGTGCCTGCGGTGACCGCGTGCACCTGGTAGAGCTCGAGCACGACGTCGTGGGGCACCAGCGCCTTGATGGCGTTGAAGGTGGCGTCGACCGGGCCGTTGCCCGCGGCCTCCTCGGTGACCAGGCGGCCGTCGATGTCGAGCCGCATGGTGGCGCGCTGCGGCCCGTGGGTGCCGGCGATCACCGACAGCGAGAGAAGCTTGATGCGGTCCTGGGCGGTGGCGATCTCCTCGTCGACCAGCGCCTCGATGTCCTCGTCGTAGACGTGCTTCTTGCGGTCGGCCAGCGCCTTGAAGCGCACGAAGGCGTCCTCCATCTGGTTGCCGGCCAGCCGATAGCCGAGCTCCTCGAGCTTGTGCACGAAGGCGTGGCGGCCCGAATGTTTTCCCATCACCAGCGAGGTCTGCTTCACGCCGACGTCCTCGGGCTGCATGATCTCGTAGGTCTGGGTGTTCTTCAGCATGCCGTCCTGATGGATGCCGGATTCGTGGGCGAAGGCGTTGCGGCCGACGATCGCCTTGTTGTACTGCACCGGGAACGAGGTGGCGGCCGCCACCAGCCGCGAGGCCCTCGTGAGCATGGTGGCGTCGATACCAGTCCAGTACGGCAGCACGTCGTTGCGCACCCGCATCGCCATCACCACCTCCTCCAGCGAGGTGTTGCCGGCCCGCTCGCCGATGCCGTTGATGGTGCACTCGATCTGCCGGGCGCCTGCCCGCACGCCGGCCAGCGAATTGGCCACCGACATGCCGAGGTCGTCGTGGCAATGCACCGAGAAGCGCGCCCGGTCGGAATTGGGCACCCGCTCGCGCACCATCTGCATCAGCGCAAAATACTCGTCGGGCACCGTGTAGCCGACGGTGTCGGGGATGTTGATGGTGGTGGCGCCGGCATTGATCGCCGCCTCGACGCAGCGGCAGAGGAAATCGTGCTCGGTGCGGGTGCCATCCTCGCACGACCACTCGACGTCGTCGGTATGGTTGCGCGCCCGCGTCACCGCGGCGATCGACATCTCGTAGACCTGCTCGGGCTCCATCTGCAGCTTCCACTTCATGTGGACCGGCGAGGTGGAGACGAAGGTGTGGATGCGCCCGCGGCGGGCCGGGCGGATCGCCTCGGCGGCGCGGTCGATGTCGTTGTTGGAGGTGCGCGCCAGCCCGCATACCACGGCATTCTGCGTGCGGCGGGCGATCTCGCGCACCGCCTCGAAGTCGCCGTTGGAGGCGATCGGGAAACCCGCCTCGATGATGTCGACGCCCATCTGGTCGAGCAAGTCGGCGACCTCGAGCTTCTCCTCGTGGGTCATGGTGGCGCCGGGAGACTGCTCGCCGTCGCGCAGCGTGGTGTCGAAGATGACGACGCGATCGTGGTCGGAACCTTGGCTCATGGATGAAAAATCCTTCTCGTCGGTCGCGCCGCGTGGCGGGCGCTCGTGGGGTCCGGCTTCCGTCTCCCCCGAGTGCCCAGGCGCCAATCGCCCAGCCGGCCCTCAGGGGCAGCTAAGAAGCAGGAGACCACCGAGAATGCAGGCATTGCCGGGCCCGGCTTTTTCGGCCGCCCGTCCGATCGCGCGATGATGGCGGCGCGTCGACATCGGCAACAACCCTCTTGGAGACCGCAAGAGTCGCGGACAATGGTTAACCGCGACTTAACGGGACCCTCGAGTCCGCGTTCTACCGGAGGCCGCGGGACGACCGCAAGAGGGCGCGCTTTGCTGGCGCCGGGCTGTTTCGTAGGGTGGGCAAAATCGATGCTCCGGCGCTGCCGCTCGCCAGAACCCCGCGTACGATTTTGCCCACGCGGTCGGACCGGCGTCGGACCGCGTGGGCAAATCGCCGGCCATGCATCAACAAATCTCGCCGGCCGTGCCGGGCGATTTGCCCACCCTACGAAATGGATCACTTCTCCTTCATCAGCATGGCGCGGGCGCGCTGGAGCTCCTCCAGCGCACCGCCGCTCACCCGGGGGAAATGCAGGTCGAGGCTGTCGAGCGTATCGACCAGGGCGGCCGCCACCACCAGGCGGGCGAACCACTTGTTGTCGGCGGGCACCACGTACCACGGCGCCTCTTGTGTCGAGGTGTGGCGGATCATGTCCTCGTAGGCCTCCATGTAGCGGTCCCACAGCTTGCGCTCGGTGACGTCGCTCATGTTGAACTTCCAGCGCTTGGCCGGATCGTCGATGCGCTCGAGGAAGCGGCGCTTCTGCTCCTCGCGCGAAACGCGCAGATGGAACTTCACGACCGCGGTGCCGTTCCGCGCCAGATGGCGCTCGAAGCCGCAGATGTCCTTGAACCGCTCCTTCCAGATCCCCTTGGCCAGCACCGGCGGCGGCAGTTTTTCCCGCCGCAGCATCTCCTGGTGGACACGGACGATCAGCACCTCCTCGTAGTGCGAGCGGTTGTGGATGCCGATGCGGCCGCGCTGCGGCAGCCGCGCCGCGGCGCGCCAGAGAAAATCGTGGTCGAGCTCCTCGGCGCTCGGCGCCTTGAAGGCGTGGACCTCGCACCCTTGCGGATTGATGCCGGACATCACGTGCTTGATGCAGCTGTCCTTGCCGGCGGCGTCCATCGCCTGAAAGATCATCAGCACCGCCCAGGAATCCTCGGCGTAGAGTTTTTCCTGCATCCCGGCCAGCCGCTCGACGTCGTCGGCCAGCAGCTTCTTCGCCTCGTCCTTGCCGATGTCGAGGCCCATCGTGTCGGCGGGATCGTAATCGTCGAGCCGGAATTTCTTCGGGTTGTCGATGCGAAAGCGTCTGGCGATCTTTGCGGATTTCATCGGCCGGGCTCGCGAGGATCAAGGTGCCACATGTGAACCATGAATGCCGTGACAAAGTCCGGCATCTCGGGATCGAAATCTTCCGGCCCGCGGACGATACGGAGATCGGCGAGCTCCGGCTCCTCCTGGCCGGCGAGGAAATCCAGGACGTGCCGGCGCAGCGCCTCGGCGTCAAGCCGAGACCGCAGAATCTTCAAGAGCGCGATGCGCGGGCCGTCAAGCAGCGCATGCCAGCCGGGCTCGGGAACGACATCGTCGCCGGCAAGCCCGGTCTCCTCGACAAGCTCGCGCAGCACGCTGCGGGCAAGGTCGACGCTGCCGCCGACCACGTCGCTCGGATCGGGTGTGCCGCCGGGAAAATAGATGCGTCCGGCATTGGCGGTATGCCCGCCCATCTGGCCCAGCAGGAAGGCGCCGTCGGCGGCGCGCAGCGCCGCGAGCGCGAAGCAGTTGTGCACGCTGCGGTCGGGCCAGCCCCAGTCGCGCCAAGCGAGGAAGCTGGCAAAATCGGTCTCCAGATAGGCGCCGGAGAGCTCCGTGCCCGACAGGCGGTGCTCGTGCATCACCAGCACGCGGCCGTTCCAGGTATCGGGCTTGTCGCGGCAGAATTTCACGAAATGCGCGTCGATGGCTTCCCGCCGCTCGTCGGCGAACCGCCACGGCCGCGGCGCGAAGCGCAGGTCCAGGCGCTCGATGGGAATGACGGGGATTTCGGTCATCCCCGTTCTACTCGACGCCGGGACGCGAAAGGTCAAGCCTCGATCGTACCTTCGGCGACCACGATGGCATCGCCGCCGATCGTCGCACCGGCGAGCGAGCCGCCCCGCATTGTCAGCGACAGCCAAATCAGGCTCGGCCGTTCCATCTCGCAGCCCTGCTCGATGGCGACGTCATGCTCGCCGTCGGACGGGGGCGCGACCTTGGCGATGACGCCGGCGAGCGCGGCTGCCGCCGAGCCAGTCGCCGGGTCCTCCCTGAGGCCCGCGCTGTCGAAGAACATGCGGGCGTGGAAGCCGTCGCCGGCCTCCATGGTCCGGCGGCAGAAGACGAAGGCCCCCACTGGCGCGTTGCCGCCGAAGGCCGCGGCCCAGCTCGCCGAGTCGGGGCGGCAGCGACCGACCGCCTCGAGGCTGCGCAACGGCACCATGGTGAACGGAACACCCGCCGACCAGCGCGCCGGAGCAAAACCGTCGAAGCCGATATCGTCGACGCCGATGCCGAGCGCGGCGGCGATTTTTCCGATGGCGGCGGCCGGGCCGGTCTCGGCCGGCAGGCGCGCCAGGGTGAAGCGGGCAAACCCCAACTCCTCGTCGTGCGGCTCGACCCGGCAGCCGACCGGGCCGACGCCCTCCTCCAGCACGAGGTCGCGGGCGGCGGCGCCGCCGTCCAGCCGGCCGAGCGCCACCGCAGTACCGACGGTCGGGTGACCGGCGAACGGCAGCTCGGCGGTCGGCGTGAAGATGCGCAGGCGGGCGCGGTGCGCAGGCTCCGCCGGCGGAGCCACGAACACCGTCTCCGACAGGTTGAACTCGCCGGCAATCGCCTGCATGGCGGCGCCGTCGAGCGCCGCGGCGTCGAGCACCACGGCGAGCGGATTGCCGGCGAGGCGGCGACGGGTAAAAACGTCGAGGGTGAGGAAGCGTCGGCGCATGGCGATCACCTGTCTGTTTGCCGGGCCTACAGTGGCTCAGCGGAAAACTTTCTGGACGGCATCACGAGCTCGTCCTGGGCATCGATCAGCAACAGCTCGCGTGAGCCGGCGTCGGCGGTGCGGCGGAGGATGCCGAACACCGAGGAGGTGGCCGACGACAGGGCAGCGCGGGCCGAGCCGGTGCGCATGTAGTGGAGGAAGAACAGCGCCGCGATCGCATCGCCCGCTCCGTTGACGGCAATCGGCAGTTTGGGCGTGCGCAGCCGGAAGCGGCCGCCGCCGTCGGAGGCGAGGAGATCGATGGCGTCCTCCGGCGTCTCCTCGACATCGAGCGAGGTCACCAGCACCGCGCGCGGCCCGAGCGCGTGGACGATGTCGATCGCCGCAAGCGCCGCGGCGAGCGTCGGCGTGGCGCATCCGGCAAGCTCTCCGAGCTCGAACTGGTTCGGGGTCACGATATCGGCCACCGGCAGCGCCCGGCTGCGAAAAAATTCCGGGATGCCGGCGCTGACATAGACGCCGGGGCCGACGTCGCCGATCACCGGGTCGCAGCAGTAGCGCGCACCCGGATTGGCGCTCCTGACGCGTCCGACCGCATCGAGGATGGCCTCGCCGGTCGCCACTGTCCCGACATAGCCCGAGAGCACGCCGTCGCAGGATCCCAGCACGCCGCGCTCGGCGATGCCGGCGACCACCTCGCTGATCAGATCGGGCTCGAGCACCCGCCCGCGCCACGCGCCGTAGCCCGGATGATTGGAGAATTGCACGGTGTTGACCGGCCACACCTCGCAGCCGAGCCGCTGCAGCGCAAACACCGCCGCCGAATTGCCGACGTGGCCATAGGCCACGTGCGACTGGATGGAGAGGATGTTCATGGGCGGCCCGCGCGTTCCGCTAGGCGTAACGCCTTGCTGCGGGAGCTACAAATGAATTCGCTTGAAGTATCAAATCAGCGGGCCGGATGGGCTGGGGGTCCTAACTCTTGCAACAGGCCGCAACTTCCATGATTATTGCAGGCAGCGCACCAAGCGCCACCTCTCCCCGCGTGCGGGGAGAGGTCGACGCGCGAAGCGCGGCGGGTGAGGGGGCATCGCCACATGCGCGGAGCCAGCCAAGTCAAGACACGGTTGTCGCGACGCCTTCGCGCCGCCCAAACCGACGCGGAAAGTCTTCTCTGGGGCCATCTGCGAAACCGCCGATTGTCCGGGCACAAATTCGTTCGCCAGGACCCGGTCGGGCCATTCATCTGCGACTTCGTATGCCGGGAACGGCGTCTGATCGTCGAAGCTGACGGCGGGCAGCACGCGGAGTCCGCTGCCGACGCGCGGCGCGACCGGTGGCTTCGTGCCCGCGGCTATCGCGTGCTGCGCTTCTGGAACAATGATATTCTGGGCAATTTGGAGGGAGTGTTGACGGTGATTGCGGCCGCTCTCGAGAGCTAACTGCAGCTTCAGCGCCGCAAGCGCCCCTCACCCCAACCCTCTCCCCGCTTGCGGGGAGAGGGGGCGCGCCGAGCGCTTGGCACGGACAGCACTTGATCATTCACCTCGTAGAACTCACCGCATCCCCAGTTTCTGGATGGCCTGCTCGACGTATTTGTTGGTGTAGGTCTTGCTCAGGTCGATATGGGCCTTGGCCACCTCGGGGGACGACTGGCTGAACACGTCGAGCACCGCCTGGGCGCCCTTGGGGTCCATCAGGCCGGTCGTCGAGTACATCGGGATGGTGTTCTTCAGCGCCGCCAGATAGAGCGCCTTGTCGGCGCCGACGAAGTCGGCCGGCATTTTTGCCATGATCTCTTCGGCGCTGTGCGAGTGGATCCATTTGAGCGTCGCCACGATGGCGCCGGCGAGGCTCTGGGTCTCCTTGTCGTGCTTGGCGATCCAGTCGGCGCGGGTATAGAGCGCCCCGCCCGGATATTCGCCGCCGAACACTTTCAGCGTGTCCGCCTGGGTGCGGGTGTCGGCGAGGATCCGCAGATCCTTGTTCTTGCCCTGCAGCAGCGTGATCGCCGGATCGAGCATGACGGCGGCCTCGACCATGCCCTGCTCCATGGCGGCGATCGCGGTCGCCTCGAGGCCGATGCCGACCACCGCGACCGAGTTGGGGTCGACGCCGTTCTTGCTCAGCAGATATTTGAGGAAGAAGTCGGTCGAGGAGCCGGGCGCGCTGACGCCGACCTTCTTGCCGGCGAGATCTTTCACCGACTTCACCGCGTCGGCGTGCTTCGGCGACACGGTGAGCACCAGCCCCGGATAGCGGTCGTAGGTGACGAAACTGACCATCGCCTGGTTCTTCGCCGCCAGGTTGACGCAGTGGTCGAAATAACCCGACACCACATCGGCGCTGCCGCCGAGCACCGCGGTGAGCGCCTGCGAGCCGCCCTTGAAGTTGATCAGCTCGACGTCGACTCCGGCCTTGTCGTACTCGCCGAGCTCGCGCGCCAGCACGGTGGGCAGGTAGCACAGGCACCCGGCGCCGCCGACCGCGATGGTGACGTGCGGCTGGTTGTCCTTGGCGACTACCAGGCTCGACATGAGAACCAGCGCGGCAAGCGAAGCCAGGATGCGTCGGAGCATGATATCCTCCCATGATCTTCGGGGCTTGTTTTGGCCCCATTCCGGCACGACCGCAAGCCTTGCCTCAGGTCCGGGTGTCGGCCGCGACCGGGCGCCACACCAGGAGGCGCTGCTCGATGACGGTGACGCAGGCATCGATCGCTACCACGAACACGGCGAGCACGAACATGCCGGCGAACACGCCGGCGACGTCGAACACGCCCTCGGCCTGCTGGATCAGATAACCGAGGCCGGCGGCCGAGCCGAGATATTCGCCGACCACCGCGCCGACCACCGCGAAGCCCACCGAGGTGTGCAGCGAGGAAAACATCCAGGACAGCGCCGACGGCCAGTAGACGTGGCGCATCAGCTGCCGCTCGGTCATGCCCAGCATGCGCGCATTGGCAAGCACCGTCTGGCTCACCTCCTTGACGCCCTGGTAGACGTTGAAGAACACGATGAAGAACACCAGGGTGACGCCGAGCGCGACCTTCGAGGCGATGCCGAGCCCGAACCACAGCGCGAAGATCGGCGCCAGCACGACGCGCGGCAGGGCGTTGGCCATCTTGACGTAGGGGTCGAACACCGCGGCGATGAGCGGCTTGCGGGCGAACCAGAAGCCGATCAGCACGCCGGCGATCGAGCCGATCGCGAAGGCGAGCAATGCCTCGACCAGCGTGACCCAGAGATGGCGCCAGATCGACCCGTCGGAAAACCACTTGACGATCCGCCCGGCAACGTCGAGCGGGCGTGGAGAAGAAGAACGGCGGCAGCGGCGGGTTCGCCGAAGATATCCGGCGAGGTGAGCACGTGCCAGGCGCCGAGCGTAACCACGGCGACGAGAATTTGCAGGATGAGGAGACGTCATGCGCGGCATGGCATCCTCCCCATCACCCGCCTCCGGTCTGGGCGTAGCCCTTGAGCACCTCGGCCTTCAGCGTGTGCCAGATGTCGCGGTGCACCTCCTGGAAGGCGGGCTCGAGCTTGACCTCGGCGATGTCGCGCGGCCGCGCCAGCGGCACCCGCCAGTCGCCGATGATGCGCGCGGCCGGGCCGGCCGACATGATGACGATGCGGTCGGAGAGCGCGATCGCCTCCTCCAGATCGTGGGTGACGAACATCACCGCCTTGCGGTCGGCGCTCCACAGGTCGAGCAGCAGGTTGCCCATGATCTGCCGGGTCTGGGCGTCGAGCGGGCCGAACGGCTCGTCCATCAGGAGAATCTTCGGGTCGCGGATCAGCACCTGGGCGAGCCCGACGCGCTTGCGCTGGCCGCCGGAGAGCATGTGCGGATAGCGTTCGCCGAAGCTCGCCAGCCCCACGCGGGACAGCCAGATCCGCGCCCGCTCCTCGGCCTCGGCACGCGGCGTGCCCGCCACCTCGAGGCCGATCGCCACGTTGTCGAGCGCGGTCTTCCAGGGAAACAGGGCGTCGGCCTGGAACAGGTAGCCGGCCGCGCCGTTGAGGCCTTCGAGCGGCGCGCCAAAAATGGCGGCGGCGCCGGCGGACGGCGCGATCAGCCCGGCGGCGACGTTGAGCAGCGTCGATTTCCCGCAGCCGGTCGGGCCGACGATCGCCACGAACTCGCCATCGGCGACCGCGAGCGAGGCCTGCTCCACCGCCGTGTACGACCCGCCGTCGGCGAGGCGGAACGCGATCGACACGGCGGCGAGGCTCACCGCCGACGCCGCCGGACTTTGCACTCTCGCCTTCGCCGCAACCGTGTCGCGCCCGACCATGTCCTCCCCCGCGGCGCTGGCGGACGCGCCTTTTCGCTTCAGTCCTCCGGCCGCCCGTGTTAGTCGCAAAACCAGCCATGGCGCAAGCGTCTGCGACGATCGCGTTCGAGGATGTCAGCAAGGCTTTTGACGGGCAGCGCAACGCGCTCGATCGGGTGACGCTGTCGGTGGCGCCGCGCGAGTTCTTCGCCATGGTCGGCCCGTCGGGCTCCGGCAAGACCACGCTGCTCCGCCTGATCAATCGCCTCGCGGAACCCACTTCCGGCACCGTCCGGGTCGAGGGCGAGGACGTGCGCGACGTCGACCCGATCGCGCTGCGCCGTCGCATCGGCTACGTGTTTCAGGGCGTCGGCCTGTTTCCCCACATGACGGTCAAGGAGAATATCGGCATCACGCCAAAACTGCTCGGCTTTGCGCCGGCGCGGATCGCCGCGCGGGTCGACGAATTGCTCGACCTGGTACGGCTCGACCGGGCGCAATACCGCGACCGCTTTCCCGACGAGCTCTCCGGCGGCCAGCGTCAGCGTGTCGGCGTCGCCCGGGCGATCGCCGCCGAGCCGAAGATCGTGCTGATGGACGAGCCGTTCGGCGCGCTCGATCCGCTCACCCGCGATGCGCTGGGCAGCGACTATCGCCGGCTGCACGATACGCTCGGGCTCACCACCGTGATGATCACCCACGACATGCTGGAGGCGGTGCTGCTCGCCGACCGCATCGGCGTGATGCACGACGGAAGACTGATCGCCGAGGGAACGCCGCGCGCGCTGATGGCCGAGGAGACCAACGCCTATGTCCGCGAGTTGATGCAGACGCCGCGCCGCCACGGCGAGCGCCTGAAGGACCTGATGGAGCGCGGAGCGGACCGATGACCGACCCGCGCATCGCCGACGCGTTCTCCCGCCTGCCCGACTATCTCGGCAGCCACGTGCGGGTCAGCGTCACCGCGCTGGCGCTCGGGCTCGCCGCGAGCCTGCCGCTGGCGCTGGCGACGCGGCGGCGGCCGGCCTGGCGGGCGCTGCTGCTCGGCGTGGCGAGCGTGGTGCAGACCATTCCGGGCCTCGCCATGCTGGCGCTGTTCTATCCGCTGCTGCTGGCGCTGGCCGCGCTCTCGGAGCGGACGTTCGGGGTCGGCTTCTCGGCGCTCGGCTTCCTGCCCGCCGTGCTGGCGCTCGCCCTCTACAGCATGCTGCCGGTGCTGCGGAACACCGTGACCGGGCTCGACGGCGTCGATCCGGCGATCCGCGAGGCGGCGGTCGGTGTCGGCATGACGGAGCGCCAGTCGCTCACCATGGTCGAGCTGCCGCTGGCGCTGCCAGTGATCATGGCGGGGATCCGCACCTCGGCGGTGTGGGTGATCGGCACCGCGACGCTGTCCACGCCGATCGGCCAGACCAGCCTCGGCAACTACATCTTTTCCGGGCTGCAGACGCAGAACTCGGTGTCGGTGCTGTTCGGCTGCCTCGCCGCCGCGGTGCTGGCAATCGCCGTCGACCAGTTTCTGGCACTGATGGAGAACGGCCTTGCGGCGCGCCGCCGCGCCCGCGTGGCACTCGGCGGACTGGGCATCGTGCTGATCGTGGCGACCGCGCTGGTCCCGGGCTGGTCGCGGGCAACCGCCCGATACGTGGTCGGGGCGAAAACCTTCACCGAGCAATACGTGCTCGCCGCGCTGATCGAGCAGCGGCTCGCGGCCGCGGGACTTTCCGCCGCGCGCCGCGAAGGCCTCGGCTCGAGCGTGATCTTCAACGCCCTGGCGGCCGGCGAGATCGACGTCTACGTCGACTATACGGGGACAATCTGGGCGAACCAGATGCACCGCACCGACGTCAAGCCGCGCGACGAGGTGCTGCGCGAGACGACAGCGTGGCTCGCCGCCAACGGCGGGGTGAAGCTCGTCGGTCCGCTCGGCTTCGAGAACGCCTATGCGCTCGCCATGCCGCGCAAGCGCGCGGCGGCGCTCGGCATCCGGACCATCGCGGATCTCGCGCGCCACGCGCCGGAGCTTGCGGCGGCCGGCGACTACGAGTTCTTCGCCCGGCCCGAATGGGCGGCGCTGCGCGACACCTACGGGCTCGCCTTCCGCCAGCAGCGGCAGATGCAGGCGGAGTTCATGTATCCGGCGGCGGCGGCCGGCGAGGTCGACGTGATCTCGGCCTATACCAGCGACGGCCTGATCGCCAAGTACGACATGGTGGTGCTCGACGATCCGCGCAACGCCATCCCGCCCTACGATGCCATCCTGCTGGTGTCGCCGGGCAAGGCCAACGACAAGGCGCTCATCGACGTGCTCGGCCCGCTGATCGACGCGATCGATGTCGAGCTGATGCGCGCCGCCAACCTGCGGGCGAGCGGCGGCCAGGATGGCGCGACGCCGGAGGAGGAGGCGCGCCGGCTGTGGGACGATGTGAAGCGGAAGAAGCAGCCGAACGGATGAGGCCCGAAGGCGGTTTCGGACGTTGGGTGGCAGGGACTTTTCGTCAGCCGAGCTTTCCATCATGATCAGTATGGCGTGATGCCGATGCCGGGACGAATCGAGGACTATGCGGTCCTGGGAGACTGCGAGACCGCGGCCCTGGTCGGACGCGACGGCTCGATCGACTGGCTGTGCTGGCCGCGCTTCGATTCCGGCGCCTGCTTCGCGGCGCTGCTGGGGACGGCCGAGAACGGCCGGTGGCTGATCGGCGCCGCCGATCCGGCCGCGCGGGTCACCCGGCGGTATCGCGACCGCACGCTGATCCTGGAAACCCATATCGAGACCCGCGACGGCGCCGCGACCGTGGTCGACTTCATGCCGCCGCGCGGCAACGCGTCCGACGTGGTGCGCCTGGTCGAGGGCCGGCGCGGGACGGTGGCGATGCGCACCGAGCTGATCATCCGCTTCGACTACGGATCGCTGGTCCCCTGGGTGCGACGGCTGGCGGATTCTTCGCTCACCGCCATCGCCGGGCCCGACATGGTGGTGCTGCGCACCCCGGCGCCGCTGACCCCGCAGGGCCGCACCCATGTCGGTGAGTTTTCCGTGGCGGCCGGCGAGGTCGTTCCCTTCGTGCTGACCTACGGACCGTCGCACTTCCACGTGCCCCACCCGATCGATCCGATCGCGGCGCTGCATGACACCGAGGCCTTTTGGCGCACCTGGTGCAGCCGCGCGGTCCCGGCCGGCGAATGGTCCGAGGCGGTGACGCGGTCGCTGATCACGCTGAAAGCCCTCACCTATCGGCCGACCGGCGGCATCGTGGCGGCGGTGACGACGTCGCTGCCGGAGCAGCTCGGTGGACCGCGCAACTGGGACTATCGCTTCTGCTGGCTGCGTGATGCGACCTTCACGCTGCTGGCGCTGATGAACGCCGGCTACTTCGAGGAGGCGGCGGCGTGGCGCACCTGGCTGCTGCGCGCCGTCGCCGGTGCCCCGTCCCAGGTCCAGATCATGTACGGGCTGACCGGCGAGCGGCGCCTCACCGAGTGGGAGGCACCGTGGCTCCCCGGCTACGAGGGCGCCACCCCGGTGCGCATCGGCAATGGCGCCGCCGGCCAGCTCCAGCTCGACGTCTACGGCGAGGTGTTCGACGCGCTCTATCAGGGCCGCTGCGGCAACCTCAAGGCCGATGCCGAGGGCTGGATGCTGCAGCGCGAGCTGATGAAGCATCTGGAGGAGATCTGGCAGAAGCCGGACGAGGGCATCTGGGAGGTCCGCGGCGGCCGCCAGCAATTCACCCACTCGAAGGTGATGGCGTGGGTGGCCTTCGACCGGGCGGTCAGGACCGTCGAGACGTTCGGCATGGAGGGGCCGGTGGAGCGCTGGCGCGCGATCCGGCAGGCGATCCATGCCGAGGTGTGCGAACGCGGCTTCAACCCCGGGCTCGGCGCCTTCGTGCAGAGCTACGGATCGCGGCAGCTCGACGCCAGCCTGCTCATGATCCCCCTGGTGGGCTTTCTGCCTGCCGGCGATCCGCGGGTGCGCGGCACGGTCGAGCGCATCGAGCGCGATCTCATGTCCGACGGATTCGTCATGCGCTACGATACCGCGCGCGGCATCGACGGGCTGCCCGGCGGCGAAGGCGCCTTTCTCGCCTGCAGCTTCTGGCTCGCCGACAATCTCGTCCTGCAGGGCCGCAGGGCCGACGCCAGGCGACTGTTCGAGCGGCTCTTGTCGCTGCGCAACGATGTCGGCCTCCTGTCGGAGGAGTACGACCCGCAGGCCAACCGCCTGGTCGGCAATTTTCCCCAGGCGCTGTCGCACATTGCGCTGATCAACACCGCGCACAATCTGTGCATGGCGGACAAGCCGGCCGAGCAGCGTTCGGCGGGTTGAGCGGCGGCATGACGTAGGATGGGTGCCGAAGGCGAAACCCATCAGCTGTAGTGCCACGAACGTCGCCGCTGATGGGTTTCGCTGCGCTCAACCCATCCTACAAAGCCACAAGGCTGCGCCGCGACCCAAACTCACGCCACCCAGGCGACCTTGTCGAGCGGCACGAGGTCGGCGGCGGCCGCCGCCATCAGGCCGACGACGTGGCGGGCGATCATCGCCTCCTCGTCGGTGGACACCCGAAAAACCCGCACCGGCGAATCGAGCGGGGAGATCTCGACGGCGGAGGGATCGGCGTCGCGCACCGGGTCGATCGCAATGCCGAGCCAATCGAGCTCCGCGGTGACGGCGGCGCGGATCGGCGCGGAGTTCTCCCCGATGCCGCCGGTGAAGACCAGGGCGTCGATACCCCCGATGGTCGCCGCCATGGCGCCGATCTCGCGGCGGATGCGGGCGACGAAGCAGGAGACGGCCTCCGCCGCGTGCGGATGGTCGGAGGCTTCGAGCACGCGCATGTCGTGCGAAAGCCCGGAGAGGCCCTTGAGGCCGGATTCGTGATAGAGCAGCCGGGTGATCGCCGCCGGATCCATGCCCCTGCGGTCCGCCAGGTAGATGAGCACACCCGGATCGATCTGGCCGCAGCGCGTTCCCATCATCAGGCCGTCGAGCGCGGAAAATCCCATGGTCGAGGCGACGCTCCTGCCGTCGCGGATGGCGCAGAGCGACGCGCCGTTGCCGAGATGGGCGACCACCATGCGGCCGTCGGCGACGCCCGGCGCCATGCGCGCCATCTCGCGGGCGACGTACTCGTAGGACAGGCCGTGGAAGCCGTAGCGGCGGATGCCCTCGTCGAAGTAGGCCCGCGGCAGGCCGAAGGCGCATTCCTCGAAAGCATGGCCGGAGTGGAAGGCGGTGTCGAAGCAGGCGATCTGCGGGACGCCGGGAAACGCCTCGCGGGCCGCGATCACGCCCTTGAGGTTGAACGGCTGGTGCAGCGGCGCGAGCGGCACGAGGTCCTCGAGCGCGCCCATCACCTCCTCGGTCAGCACGACCGGCATGCTGAAGGTCCCCCCGCCGTGCACCATGCGGTGGCCGACGGCCACGAGGTTGAGCCGGGGAAACCGCGCGGTCAGCACCGACATCAGGACTTCCAGGTCGTTGTCGGTATCGACCGGCGTCTCCTGGACCGGCTGATCGACGAAGCTCTCGCCGGGGCCCTCCTGCACGCGAACTCTGGCGTGGCTGCCCAGACCATCGATCGCGCCGCGCAGAAGCGGCGTGGCGAAGGTGCCGCTGAGCCCGAACAGGGCAAACTTGAGGCTGGAAGAGCCGGCATTGATGGTCAGTATGCTGCGCATGGGATGCGGTCCTTTTCGGGTGAAATGGCAAGCGGAAGGCGGAGGCCCGGGCGCTGCCGGATCTCCACCTGACTGAAAGTGCGGTCGGGCTGCATCGCGGCGCTCCTCACGCGATCCTGGCGTTCGGCGAAGCCCGGTCCTCGCCGGCTGCCGCCGGCTCGGACATGCCGTCGCCGAGACCAAGCAGGGGCAGCTCGAGCACCCGACGCAGGGCGCGGACGACCGCGATCGTCGGCGGATCCATCTCGTCGACCGCGCCGACCACGTATTCGACCGTTCCCATCGCGATCGCGCGGGTATCGAGATCGGGCAACATTCTTGGGAGCGCCGCAATCGCCGCATCGTGCTCGAACATCACCATGACGGTCTGCTCGCGGATGATCCGGGAGACCCGCTCGGATCCCAGCGACTTGAACGGCTCGGCATGGCTCATCGTGTAGGAGGCCCGCTCCAGGCGCGAGTTGCGCACCGAGCCGCGGGCCTCGGCGAGCACGATGAGCATGCGGATCACCGCCTCGGGGAGCCCGCCGACGGCGATCTTGTCGAGGATCATCTCGACCTCCGGCAGGTAGCGCAGCTCGTCCTTGTCCTTGCGGGTCCGCTGGTAATTGTTGGGCTCGCCGATCTGGCGCATCAGCGGCGAGCCGTAGATGCCGGAGAACGCGAGCTCCCACCACGCATCGCGGACATCGCGCGCGAAGTCGAACCATTGCTCGGTCATGTCGGCGAAAAGCTGCTCCGCCCGGCGAAACGGATTGTCCATCCCGACCTGCTGCCGGTCCGCGGCGACCGCCGCGGCCGCGGTGCGGATCTGGGCGGCACCCGGGAACCGGTCCGACATCATGCGCCGGGACAGCCGCATCGGATGCATGTCCTGCATGGCGGCGGCAAGCGCCGGCGTGCCGAGCGCGCGCACCAGCGGCCGGGCGATCAGGTCGTAGCTCTCGACCGCGAACTCGGAGAGCCGCGCCACCGCGCCGAAATCCTTTTCCTCGTCGCGTCCGTCGCCGAGCGCGACGATGTCCGCCGTGTGCCGCTCGGCGAAGCTGACGGCGAAACGGGCGTGGAGCCCGTGGCCGTGCTGCTCCTCGATCACCATCTCGTAGAGGCCGGGGGCCAGCGCCTCGATCGTCTTGAGGATCGAGACCACCTCGGTGTGCTCCTTGCGGGCGATCGAGGACGACACGAAGATGCCGAGATGGCCGACGGTGTCGTGCACCATGTAGACGATGCGCTGGCCGCGCATCTTGATCTCCCGCTCGTCCACATAGGTGTCGACGATCCAGTTCAGCGCCTGCTGCGGCGGGGTGATGTTGTCGCCGTGGCTGGCGAACACGATGATCGGCGAGCGGATCGCCTTGAGATCGATGGTGCGGCCGTGCTCGAGCCGCGCCTCGCCGCGCGAGAGCCGGTTGCCGACGAAGATCTGCTCGATGATCCAGCGGATCTCCGCCCCGTTCATGAAGTAGAATCCGCCCCACCACTTCTCGAACTCGAGGAACTTCTCGCGGTCGTGATCGACGTTGGCGTAGAGGTCGTAGTATTTGCGGAACCAGCTGCGCCCCGGATTGAGCATCTCGAAGTTCATCACCAGGTTGGCGCCGTCGAACTGCCCGGCGCCGAGATCGGAGAGCACCACCGCCGGCAGCGCGCCGCCGAGCAGCCCGCCGTTGTAGCGCATCGGGCTGCGGCCCTGGGTGCCGGACCAGGCGGCGAGCGGCGCCCCGTTGACGACGATCGGTCCGGTGATGTCGGGATTGGCGGCGGCGAGCAGGAGGGTCGCCCAGCCCCCCTGGCAGTTGCCGACCACCACGGGCCGCGGCGAATCCGGATGGCGCCGCACGATCTCCTTGACGAACTCGGCTTCCGCCCGCATCACGTCGGCGAGCGTCTGGCCGGGCTCGGGCCGCTGGCGGAAGGCGACGAAATAGACCGGGTGCCCGCCATGCAGCGCGACCCCCACCTGGCTGTCGGTCTTGAACCCGCCGATGCCGGGCCCATGGCCGGCGCGCGGATCGATGATCATGTAGGGGCGCTTCCACTCGTGCACATCGACGTCGGCCGGCGGCTTGATGCGCAGCAGCATGTAGTTGCACGGCCGCTTGAGGTCGCGGCCGTCGCGCACGACGTCGTAGCCGTAGCACAGCACCGGCGGCGCGCCGGCCGCCTGATGCGACTCGAAGATGTTGCCGCGCTCGCGCAGCGTGTCGGCGGTGAGCACCCCGCGCTGCCAGGCGTCCGTCAGATAGGCGTGAAACAGCTCGCCGAGCCCGGCGCCGCCGGCGTCGGCGAATTCTCCCTGCAGGCGGGCAAAACCGTCGAGCGTCTCGCGCAGGCGACGCCCGTGCCGTTCGGCGATCGTCGACGAATGGAGCGACGAGCAGGTGGCGAGCCGCTCGAGCTGATGCACCGCGCCGTGCGCCCCGCCGAGCCCCTGCTCGATCGTCCGGATGGCATCGCCTATCGGTTCGTTGATCATGTCGGCCCCGTGATGAAGAAACTCCTGGCGATCGATGGCGCGAGCCGCGGCGCGGCCGGTGCCTCTGGGTCGTCGGCCAGCGAAACGACGGCTTGCGAACGCATGCCGATGCGAGGAGCCAGTGTTCATGCAATCCGATAATTTGAAGTAAATCGTCGGCGGGAAATTTTGGGTCAAAAGATCTCGTTGCGATCATATTGCCATGCCGCGGATGGCAAATGTTCAGCCATGAGGCAGGCTGATCAAACTTTGTTGACGGCGAATTGGCAGATGTGCGTAGGTAGAACTACGTGATGCTCTATGGGCGAGCAAGAAACTCGCGGATATGGCGGTTCACCAGCTCGGGCTTCTCGTGCACGACCCAGTGCGTGCCGTCGGGGATCCGGCGGATCGTCAGGTCCGGCACGTAGGCGTCGAGGCCGACAAGATTTCCAGGTACGAGCGCCTGGTCCTGCTCGCCCCAGATCACCAGGGTGGGAACCTGGACCTGAAGCGACGTCGTGCCCGGGTCGAAGGTGCGCGCCTTCTCGCCGGCGGTCGGCGGGCCCACACCTGACGCGCGGTAGTAGTTGAGGCCGCCGGTCAGCGCGCCGGGCTGCGACCATGCGGCCAGATAGGCCTCCCGGTCGCCCTCGGCGAAATATCCCTGGCGCAAGCCTTCCGCCAGCACGATCTGGACCAGCGCCGCATGGTTGTTCGCCTGCAGCATGGCCTCGGCTTGCGGGCCGCGGAACGCCAGCATGTAGCGGCTGGCCTTCTGCTGCTCGGGGTTTTCGGCAAGCTCGCGCGCAAACACGCCCGGATGCGGCGAGTTGACGATGACGAGCTTTTCCAGGCATTCGGGCCGGGTGATCGCCAGCGCCCAGGCGACCGCGCCACCCCAGTCGTGCGCCACCACGGTGAAGCGCTCATGACCGAGCGCGCGGGCCAGCGCGCGCAAATCCTCGGTCAGATGCCTGATCGCGTAGTCTTCGACCGCGGTCGGCTTGTCGGAAAGATTGTAGCCGCGCATGTCGAGCGCCACGGCGCGATGGTCGCGGCCGAACTCGACCAGCTGATCTTTCCAGGCGTACCAGAACTCCGGAAAGCCGTGCACGAACAGAATGAGCTTACCGGTGCCGGCGCTGGCGTAGTGCAACCGGACGCCGTTGACCTCCGCGTAATCGTGCGTCAGCACGGTGAACCCTCCCTCGGCCGGCGTCGCATCGTTCGCCGCGTCCTCACGCGGCATGGGCCGCGATTGCCTCGACGATCTCGGGCCACATGGGGATCGGCAGGGCGTGACCCATGCCCTTGATCACCACGAGCCTCGCCCCGGGAATTGCCGCCGCCGTGGCAATGCCGCCCTCGACCGGCACCAGGGGATCGGCGTCCCCGTGGATGACCAGGGTCGGCACCCTCACCGACGCCAGCGCATCCCGGCGATTGCCGGACGCCAGGATCGCGGCCAATTGCCGGGCGACGCCGGCGGGATTGAGGCCGCGGTCGAAAGTCTCCGCCGCGCGCGCGGCATCGCGGGCTTCGTCGAGCGGAAAGCCGGGGCCGCGCAGCACGCGCCAAGTCTGCCGGTAGCGGGCAAAATAGGCCTCGCGATCGGTCGGAGTCGGCGCCAGCAGCACCTCCATGGCCTGTTGGGTCGGCGGCGGCAATCCGGGCTCGCCGGTCGATGACATGATCGAGGTCATCGTGATGAGCCGAGCGGGGTGGTGGATCGCCAGCTCCTGGGCGATGGCACCGCCCATCGAGGCGCCCACCACATGGGCCGCGCCGATGCCGAGCGCGTCCATGAGACCGACGGTATCCTGCGCCATGTCGCGCAGCGTGTAGGGCACGGCTTCGGCCTTGCCCTGGCCTGCCAGCATGGCAAGCACGTTGGGCACGCCACGCTCGGCGAACCGGGTCGACAGGCCGATGTCGCGGTTGTCGAAACGGACGACGAAATATCCGCGCGCCGCCAGCAGGCCGCAGAATTCCCGGTCCCACGCCACCATCTGCGCCGCCAGTCCCATGATCAGCACGAGCGGCACAGCCGAGCGGTCGCCGAACGTGTCGTAGCAGAGCTCGATGCCGTTGGCCGACGCCATTGCCGGGATGTCTCGATCAGTCGCCAGCATATCGTTCTCCTCCAGCGGCCCGCGACGGCAAGGCGCCCTTCGAAATATCACATCGCGCCGTTACCGCCAGCATCGCGATTTACCGGCCGGCAAGGTGCCCGCCAGCTCCCGTCATTTGCCTTCAGGACGGCAACCAAGCAAAATCCCGATCCGACAATGACAAGCCAGGGAGGGATTCACATGGCGCAGGGCAATCCGCTCGACCCGATACCCCATCCGCCCCGCAAGCCCCTCATCGGCAACCTGCTCTCGGTCAGCGGCAGCGCGCCGGTCCAGGACCTCATCAGCCTGGCGCGCGAGAACGGCCCGATCTACTGGCTCGACATGATGGGCAAGCCGGTGGTCATCGTGTCGGGCTATTCGCTGGTCGAGGAGCTCTGCGACGAGACGCGGTTCGACAAGAGCACGCGCGGCGCCCTGCGCCGGCTGCGGCCGCTGGCGCACGGCCTGTTCACCTCCGACACCAAGGAGCCGCACTGGTCAAGGGCTCACAACATCCTGCTGCCGACTTTTGCCCAGCGCGCCATGCAGGGCTACCACGGCGCGATGCTGGATCTCGCCGACCAGCTCGTGCTCAAGTGGGAGCGGCTCAACGCCGACGACGAGATCGACGTCACCGACGACATGACGCGTCTGACCCTCGACACGATCGGGCTGTGCGGCTTCGACTACCGGTTCAACTCGTTCTATCGCGACGGCAATCATCCGTTCGTCAGCGCCATGGCGCGGGCGCTGGAAACCACCATGGCGACGCGCGGGCTGCCGCTCGAGGGCCTGATCCACAAGCGCCAGCACCGGCAGCTGCGCGAGGACATCGGCTTCATGCACGGGATGGTCGAGGAGATCATCAAGGAACGGCGCCACAACGGCAACGACCCCAGCAAGAAGGATCTCTTGAGCTTCATGCTGTCCGGCGTCGACAAGAAGACCGGCCAGCGGCTCGACGACAAGCAGATCCGCGACGAGACCATCACCTTCCTGATCGCCGGGCACGAGACGACCAGCGGGCTTTTGTCGTTCGCCACCTACGCGCTGTTGAACAATCCCGACGTGCTGGAGAAAGCCTACGCGGAGGTCGACCGCGTGCTCGGTCCGGACATTTCCACCAGGCCGACCTATGCGCAGGTCAATCAGCTGACCTATGTGGCGCAGATTCTGAAAGAGACCCTGCGGCTGTGGCCGACCGCGCCGGCCTACGGCCTGGCGCCGCTCGCCGACACCACGATCGGGGACAAGTACCACCTCAAGCGCGGCTACCATCTGGTGGTGCTGGCGCCGATGCTCCATCGCGACAAGGCGGTGTGGGGCGAGAACGCCGAGCTGTTCGATCCGGAGCATTTCAGCCGCGACGCCGAGGCAAAACGTCCGCTCAATGCCTTCAAGCCGTTCGGCAACGGCCAGCGCGCCTGCATCGGCCGGCAGTTCGCCCTGCAGGAGGCGACCCTGGTGCTGGGCATGGTGCTGCAGCGCTTCAACCTGATCGACCACACCCGCTATCAGCTGAAGATCAAGGAGACGCTGACGATCAAGCCGGACGGGCTGAAGATCCGGGTGCGCCCGCGCACCGACCGCGCGCAGACGCGCCCGGGCGCACCGATCGTGGTGTCGAGCAAGGCCGAGGCGGCGGGCGACGGCGCCGCGGCCGTCAAGGGCGAGGGGCGGCTCATGACCGTGCTCTACGGCACCAGCCTCGGCACCTGTCGCGACATCGCCAACCAGATCGCCGATCGCGCCGGCTCCGGCGGAATTCGAGGTGAAGACCGGCGGGCTCGACGATCATGCGGCGGGGTTTCCGGAGACCGGGACGCTCGTCGTCGTCACCTCGACCTATAACGGCAAGGCTCCCGACAGCGCCACCCGCATGGAGGCGGCGATCGCCGACGGCACCATCGGCGCCATCCAGCGACCGGATCTCGCCTATGCGGTGCTCGGTTGCGGCAACACGCAGTGGCAGACCTATCAGGTGTTTCCCAAGCTGATGGAGGCGACGCTGCGGCAGACCGGGGCAAAAAGCCTGCTGCCGCGCGGCGAGGCCGACGGCAACGGCGACTTCGACGAGGCGGTCGAGCGCTGGCTGGGCCAGCTGTGGAAGGCGCTGGGCGAGGACGACGGCGCCGCGGCGGCGCCCGCCGGGCCGCGGCTCAGAATCGCCTTCTCGGACGCCCACGCGACGCGCGCGGCGGTGCTGCCGGAAGCGGCCTATCGGCTCGAGGTGATCGGCAACGACGAGCTGGTGCACGATGCGACCGGCCTGTGGGATTTTGCCAAGGAGGCGCCGCGGCCATCGACGCGGCACATGACGATCCGCCTGCCCAAGGATGTGAGCTACCGCGCCGGCGACCACCTGGCGGTCTATGCCCGCAACCGCCCCGACGCGGTCGATCGCACGATCGAGCGGCTCGGCCTCAGCCCCGACACCGTGGTGACGCTCGACAGCCGGAGCAGCCAGATGCGTCACCTGCCGATCGGCAAGCCGGTGACGGTGCGCCAGCTCTTGACCGATTTCGTCGAGCTGCAGGATCCGGCGGCGCGCAAGGACGTGCGCTCGCTGATGGCGCACACGCGATGCCCGGTGACGCTCAAGGAGCTCGACAAGCTGGTCGGCGAGGACGAGGACGCCAAGAAGGCTTTTACCCGCGACATCACCGACAAGCGCGTCACCGTCTACGACCTGCTGATGCGCTATCCGGCGATCGAGCTGCCGCTCGATGCGCTGGTCGACATGACATCGGCGATCCGGCCGCGTTTCTACTCGATCTCCTCTTCGCCGCTGGCGCTGCCCGACGCCATCACGCTGACGGTCGGCACCGTGGCGGCGCCCGCCTGGTCGGGCAGCGGCTTCTATCAGGGGGTCGCCTCGTCGCATCTCCAGGCGGTGAAGCCCGGCGAGGACATTTTGGGATTCGTCCGCCGGCCCAATCCGCCGTTCGCCCCGCCCGAGGATCCGGAAATCCCGATGATCCTGGTCGGTCCGGGGACCGGCTTTGCGCCGCTGCGCGGCTTCCTGCAGGAGCGCGCGGCGCAGCGCGCCGACGGCATCGAGACGGCAAAATCGTTGCTGTTCTACGGCTGCCGCCATCCCGACCACGACTGGTTCTATCGCGACGAGATGAAGCAATGGGAGGATGGTGGCGTGGCCGAGGTCCACCTCGCCTTCTCGAGCTCTGACCGCTCGCCGCACCGCTTCGTGCAGGAAGCGCTGTGGGCGGCGCGCGACCAGGTGTGGGCGGCGCTCGAGGACGACGGCATGGTCTATGTGTGCGGCGACGGCCGCTTCATGGCACCGGCCGTGCGCGAGACCCTGATCCGCATTCATATGGGGCAGCGCGGCACCACTTTGGAGCAATCCTCCGACTGGCTCGAAGGAATGATCGAAAGCGGCCGCTACAGCCAGGACGTCTTCGGGTTCAAATAGAACCAGCCAATCAAATACCGCAGCCCCGCCATACCTCCCCCGACGGGGGAGGTCGACCGGCCGAAGCGAAGCGAAGGCTGGTCGGGTGGGGGGTGCGCCGCAGGTTCTCTGCCCGTGGCACCCCACCCGGCTCGCTGCGCTCGCCACCCTCCCCCTTCGGGGGAGGGATTGGGCCGCCTACTGATCGCGCCGGGGATCCGGATAGACCAGGCTGCGCCAGCCGCCCCGGTCGAACTTCTGCCATTGGCCTTCCGGCTGCGCCAGCCGGTCGGCGACCGCATAGACCACGGCGGGATGGTGGCCAAGACCGCAATGGCTGCCGTCCACCTCGATGTTCTCGACCTCGGGTGCCTCCTTCTCGACACAGCATTGCCAGGCACAGATGCCGTCGCTCCGGCTGTAGATGGCGGTGGTCGGCACCGGGGGCGGCTCGTGCAACGGGCCGACGGGATGGGTCTCGTCGGCGCGGCGGCCGCTGGCATATTCATAGACGCGCCACGCATTGGTGGCGCGCGGGCTGCCGTTGAACGGGCTTCCCAGCGTCACCACCAGACGCACGTCGTCGGGACATTGTTTGGCCAGCTGCCGCGCGTAGACGCCGCCAAGGCTCCAGCCGATCAGGCTGACCTTGCGGCCGGAGCTCTGTCGCAGCCTGCGAACCTGCTCCAGCATGCCGCTTTCGACGCCCACGCGCGGACCGAGATTGCGCCCGAGGCCCCAGCCGTGCACGTCGTAGCCGTGGCCCTTGAGAAAGGTCCGCAGCGGCCGGGTCGACAGGTCGCTGGCGATCAGGCCGGGCAGCACCAGGACAGCGTGACCATCGCCGCGCGGAGCCGTCCGCAGCAGCGGCAGCGCACCGAGGAAGGCGCCGAACTCATGGACAGCGCGCGCCTCGAGCAGCAGCAGCGTTCTCGAGGGTGGCTGGATCGCCTCAGCGGCTGCCGACATCCTGGTCCTCTCCGGTCCGCTCGGCGAGACGATCCCCGCCGATGCCGCAACATAGGTATCGGGACCGGCAAAATGAAGCGGCTCTTCGGTCCGCCAGGCAGATCCCCGGCTCGTCCCTATTGTCGCCGCTTGCTGGCCGGCGGCGCGACCTCGAGCCGGACGCGGGCGGCAGCGGCGGGTTTCGGCGCGTCCGCGACCGGGAGCGGCGCCGCGGGGGCGGCAGCCTCCTGCGGCGGCGCCGGCGCCGCAGCCTCCTCCGGCCGCGCCAGGGCGTCGAGCTCGCGGTGCGCCTCAACAACGTAATCGGCCAATTCGCCGATGCCCGGCACCGCCCGGCGGCAGGCGATGAGGCCGTAGTCGAGCATGCCGTTGTAGCTCTGCACCGTGATGTTCAACGCCATGCCGTGTCCCGGAATCGAGACCGGAAAGTAGGTGTTCACCTTGGCGCCCGCCATGTAGAGCGCCACCTGCGAGCCGGGCACGTTGGAGATGGCGACATTCGCGATCGGCGGCAGGCTGTCGGCGAGTTTTGAGCGTCCCATCAGCGTGGCGAGCCCGGTCATCAGCCACGGCGCGCCGAACGACGGATAGTCGGTCGGAATCACCGCCTTGAGACTGCCGGTGATCTCCTTCGACGAGGTGCTCGACTGGTTGATGGCCTTCACCCGCTCCAGCGGATCGGCGATGTCGGTGGCGAGGCTGACCAGCATGATGGTCGCCTGGTTGTTCTGCTCGGTGTTGCCCGCCTGGCGCAGGCTCACCGGCACCGCCGCCAGCAGCGGCGCCTTGGGCAGCGCGTTGTCGTCGGCGAGATAGCGGCGCAGCGCCTGGGCGCAGACCGCCAGCACGACGTCGTTGAGCGTCACGCCGAGGCGCTTGGCGGTCTGCCTGGCGTCGGCGAGCGGCACCGACCGCGCCGCATAGGACCGCTGATTGGTGATCGACACGTTGAGCGGCGTGCGCGGCGCGATCCCCCAGTCGGTGTTGGGGCCGATACTGGGCAGCGCGTCGCTGATCTTCGGCAGCGACAGGCTGGTGAGCGCCTGCCAGGTACTGGGCAGCGTGGTGATCATCTTCACATACTGCTCGGCCGTGTTCCTGAAGGCGGCCATCGCCAGCTCGGCGGCCCCGAGCTGGTAGGTGTCGGAGCGCCGCTTCTCGCGCCGCGGCTTGACGACGCGGGGCTCGGGGGTGACGTCGTAGAGCGCCTGGGCGAGCGCGACGCCGGCCTGCCCGTCGACCGCCGCATGATGGACCTTCGAGTAGATCCCGACCTGGCCGTCGTTGAGCCCCTCGATGACGTAGAGCTCCCACAGCGGCCGGCTGCGGTCCATCAGGCTTGAATGCAGGCGCGCAACATATTGCTCCAGCTGCTGGAACGTGCCGGGCTTCGACAGGATGATGCGGCGGACGTGATAGTCGAGATCGACGTCGTCGTCGTCGACCCAGACCGGGTTGGAGAGCTCGAAGGGCATCAGCGCCAGCTTGCGCTCGAACACCTCGCAGAGATGCAGCCGGCTGCCGATCTGGCTCTTGTAGTCTTCGTAGAAATCACCCGTATAGCTTTCCGGCAGCGACACCACGCTCAGGCTGCCGACATGCATCGGCGTCTCCGGCGTCTCCACATGGAAGAACGTCGCATCCATTCCGCTCAGGTGCTTCATCGTGTCCTCCATCGTCCGCATGTCGCCGCGACAGGACAGCATCGCTGTCGCATGCAGCCCGGCGTTCTCGAGCGCGCCGACGATCGGGTGTCGTACGGCATTCAAGCCCATAAGCCCATGGCTTGGGTAGTGGGTCGGGGCGATTTTATGCGCTAAGATTGGGTCAACCAATAACGCGAGGGAGGAACGCCATGGAGCGCATCTGGCTGAAGAGCTACCCGGCCGGAGTGCCGGCGGAGGTCGATGTCACGCCATATCCGTCGGTGGTGACGCTGCTCGAGGAGAGCTTTGCGAAGTATCGCGACGCCCCCGCCTATATCTGCATGGGCCGCAGCCTGACCTACGGACGCATCGACGAGCTCTCGCGGGCGCTCGCCGCGTGGCTGCAGGGCCGCGGCCTCGTGCGCGGCGACCGCGTCGCCATCATGATGCCCAACGTCCTGCAATACCCGGTCGCGGTGGCGGCGGTGCTGCGCGCCGGCTTCATCGCCGTCAACATCAATCCGCTCTATACGCCGCGCGAGCTGCAGTACCAGCTCGAGGATTCCGGCGCCAAGGCGATCATCATCCTGGAGAATTTCGCCAAGACCCTGCAGGAGGTGATCGCCGCGACGTCGGTCCGCCATGTCGTCGTGGCGGCCATGGGCGACCTGCTCGGCTTCCCCAAGGGCGCGATCGTCAACCTGATGGTGCGCCGGGTGAAGAAGATGGTGCCGGAGTTTGATTTGCCGGGAGCGACGAGTTTCAACGCGGCGATTTCCGCCGGACGCGGCGAGACATTCACGGCGCCCGTGCTGACGCCGGACGACGTCGCGGTGCTGCAATATACCGGAGGCACCACCGGCGTCTCCAAGGGCGCGATGCTGCTGCACCGGACGCTGATCGCCAACCTCTTGGCCTCCCAGGCCTGGATGGAGCCCGGGCTCAAGCGCAAGCCGGTCACCGGCCAGTTCACCTTCGTGTGCGCGCTGCCGCTCTATCACGTGTTCGCCTTCATCGTCTGCGGCCTGCTCGCCATGCGCACCGGCGCGGTCAACATCCTGATCCCCAACCCGCGCGACATCGGCGGCATGATCAAGGAGCTCAAACCCTACAAGGTTCACATGTTCCCGGCCGTCAACACGCTGTTCAACGCGCTGGTCAATCATCCGGAATTCGCCCAGCTCGATTTTTCCGAGCTGCTGATCTCCAACGGCGGCGGCATGGCGGTGCAGGAGGCGGTGGCGAAGAAATGGCTGGCGGTCACCGGCTGCCCGGTGGTGGAAGGCTACGGCCTCTCCGAGACCTCGGCGGGCGCCACCTGCAATCCGACGGATTCGCTGGCGTATACGGGCACGGTCGGCCTGCCGATGCCCAATGTCGACGTCCGCATCCTCGATGCGGCCGGCAAGGACGCGGCGCTGGGCGAGCCGGGCGAGATCGCCATCAAGGGCCCGCAGGTGATGTCCGGCTACTGGCAGCGCCCGCAGGAGACCGCCGACGTCATGACGCCCGACGGCTTCTTCAAGTCGGGCGATATCGGCGTGATGGACGCGCGCGGCTACATCAGGATCGTCGATCGCAAGAAGGACATGATCCTGGTCTCGGGGTTCAATGTCTATCCCAACGAGATCGAGGGCGTGGTGGCGAACCACCCGGCCGTCAACGAATGCGCCGCCGTCGGCGTTCCCGACAAGAATTCGGGCGAGGCCGTGATGCTGTTCGTCGTCCCGCGCGACCCCAAGCTCACCAAACAGGAGGTGCTGGCGTTCTGCAGCAAGGAGCTCACCGGCTACAAGCGGCCGCGCTATGTGGAGTTCCGCGACGAACTGCCGAAGACCAATGTGGGAAAGATCCTGCGCCGCGAGCTGCGCGACCAGGCGGCAGGGATGGCGGAGAAGACCGGCGCGTAGTCAGCCGCGCGAGGACGTCAGAAAGGCTTCGGTGCGGGTGACCTCGGCGTCGAACGCCTGGCGGAAATCGCGGCCCCGCGGGCGCGAGCGGATGAATCCCGGCTCCACCTGCAGGATCCCGCCGGGCATCGCCAGATTGGCCCAGCCGATCACCTCGTCGCCCCATAACAGCGGCATCGCGTAGTAGCCGAACCGGCGTTTGGCGGGAGGCGTGTAGGCCTCGAACCGATAGGCCCAGCCCCAAAAATGCTCGAAGCGCCGGCGGTCCCAGACGATCGGATCGAACGGCGCCAGGAACCGGACCTCGCGCGCCGGCTCGTCCGCGGTGATCCGGGCGCCGGCGAGCCACAGGTAGTCCTCGCCATCCACGGTGCGGCGCTCGAGCTCGCCGGAGGCGACGAGATCGCGGACCGCCTTGGCGGGTTTGCCGATGCCGGGGTTGCGGTGAGCCACCAGCGACAGCGTCGCGCGCAGACTCGCCTCCGGCACCGGGGCGAGAATCCTGGTGACCAGGCGGACCACGCGGCGCACCCGCTCCTCCGGGGCGATCGGCTCGGGACGAGCCGGCGCGGCCTCGTAGATCCTGATCCCGTCCTGGCGCCGCGCCACCCGCAGCAGGCCGTGATGGTGCAGGCCCTGCAGGGCACGGGTCGTCGCCTTGGAGAAACCGCCCCAGCCGTTGACGGCGCGCTCGCGGCCGAACCGGGCCTCCAGGTCGCGCGGATGCGTCGGTCCGCGCTCGCGCACGAAGGCCAGCACGTCGGCGGCAAGCCCGGTCGGCTCGTGGTGCTTGTCGGGACTCTTCGCGGTGGAGCGCGGGTGCAGCAGCCTCACCGTGTCGACCGGCATGAAGCCGTAGGCGTAGAGGAAATCCTCCTCGAGCCCCAGCCGCCCGAAAGCCCGCTCCAGGTCGCCCACCCGATAGCCGGCGACGCGGTGGCGCAGGATGAGGTCCTGCGCGCGCGCCGGCGACCGGATCGGGTCGGCCTGGACGAAGCCGAGGGTGGCGACCGCGCGGCGCAGCGTGGTCGGCCCGATCAGCGAGGCGCGAACGGCGTGGCGGCGCAGCCGCCTGATGTCGAGGGTTGTCATGCCGGGATCACCGCATGCCAGCATATGGGCCATGCGGATCGGCGTCCAGATTGGCAGCCGGTCCGCCCAGCAAACAAACATCATCGACGGCCGGCAGGGAGGCGCAGGTCTCGCCCCTCGCCGCGGTCGAGCCGCGACGTCCTCGCGGTCCGCTTGACCAGGTCGAGGAATCTCCGCACCGCCGGCGAAGCCTCGCCGCGGCGCGATGCCAGATTGAGCGGCGCCTTCGGCTGGGCGGCGCCGGCGAGCCGGCGCCAGGAAACCCCGTCCATGTTCATCCGGCGCAGGCTGGCCGGAACCAGCGAGATCCCGAGCCCCGCTGCCACCAGGTTGAGCGTCGAGACGATCCGCGGCGCCTCCTGGCCGACGCGCGGGCTGAACCCTGCCGCGTGGCAGGCCGCGAAGATCGCGTCGTAGAGCCCCGGCCCGCTGGGCCGCCGGTAGACGATAAAAGTCTCGCCGGCGAGCGCCGCCAGCGGCAACGGCACGTCGCGGCGGCCCGCGCCCGGCGCCAGCCGGTGGGTGTCGGGCAGCGCCGCCACCATCGCCTCGTCGAGCAGGGCTGCGACGGCGAGGCCCTGCGGGTCGGCCGCCGGCGTGCGGATAAAGGCGGCGTCGATCCGCTCGCTGCGCAGGCCCTCGATCAGCTCGACCGAGCCGTCCTCGGCGAGCGTCAGGGACACCAGCGGATAAGCCTCGCGGTACGCCCGGATCACCCGCGGCACGAAGGGATGGAACGGCGTCGAGCTGGTGAAGCCGACGACGATGCGGCCCTGCTCGCCGCGGGCGGTGCGCCGCGTCGCGGCAAAAGCGTGATCGACGTGGACCAGGATGGCGCGGGCATCGGCGAGCAGCGCCCGGCCGGCGTCGGTCAGATCGACGCCGCGCGGCTTGCGGCGAAACAGCTGGACGTCGAGCTCGCGCTCGAGCGCGCGGATCTGCTGGCTCAGCGGCGGCTGCTGCATGCCGAGCCGCTCCGCCGCCCGGGTGACATGGCCTTCCTCGGCGACCGCGATGAAATACCTCAGATGACGGAGCTCCATCTGCCATATCTCCAAAGTATCGATATCGCGATATCGATATTATGGATCAATGGCAGAAAATCCGCCATGACTCGCGCGTCCGCGACGGGCGGACGCGCGGGAGAGCGGCAAATGGCCGATATCAACTCGACAGCGGAGATGGCGGCGCGAATCTATGCCGCCATGGAGCGCAACATCGCGATCGTGCGCCGCCGCCTGGAGCGGCCGCTGACGCTCGCCGACAAGATCCTGCTCGGCCATCTCGATGCGCCTGAGACCCAGGATCTGGTGCCCGGCCTGAGCCAGCTGGCGCTGCGCCCGGACCGCGTGGTGTTCCAGGACGTGCTCGGCCAGAGCGGCATGCTGCAGTTCATGCAGACCGGGCGCGAGCGCGTCGCGGTGCCGACCACGATCCACTGCGATCATCTGATCCAGGCGCGGGACGGCGGCGAGGCGGACCTGCGGGCATCGCTCGAGGAAAGCCGCGAGGTCTACGATTTTCTCCGCTCCGCCGCGGCGAAATTCGGCTGCGGGTTCTGGGAGCCGGGCGCCGGGATCATCCACCAGGTGGTGCTGGAGAACTACGCGTTCCCCGGCGCGCTGATCATCGGAACCGACTCGCACACCCCCAATGCCGGCGGCCTCGGCGCCTGCGCGGTCGGCGTCGGCGGCGCGGACGCGGTGGAGACGATCTGCGGGCTTGCCTGGGAGCTGCTCTATCCGCGGCGCATCGCCGTCCATCTCACCGGCGAGCTCGGCGGCTGGACGGCGCCGAAGGACGTCATTCTCTGGGTCGCCGGGCAGCTCACGGTCGCGGGCGGCACCAATGCGATCGTCGAATATATCGGCCCCGGCGCCCGCACCATCAGCGCCACCGGCAAGGCGACGATCGCCAATATGGGGGCCGAGCTCGGCGCCACCACGTCGCTGTTTCCGGCCGACGAGCGGATGACGCGATACCTTGCCGCCACCGGCCGTGCCGGCCTGGTGCCGCTGGTGGAGCGTCACGCCGGCCTGCTTGCGCCCGACCCGGAGGTCGAGGCGGAGCCGGAGAAATTCTACGACCGGGTCATCCGGCTCGACCTCGCGAGCCTCGAGCCGCACGTGGTCGGCCCGCACACGCCCGACCGGGCGCGGCCGATCTCGGCGCTCGCCGCCGAGGTGGCCGACCCCGCCAACGGCTTCGTCGACACCATCTCGGCGGCGCTGATCGGCAGCTGCACCAACTCCTCCTACGAGGACATGAGCCGCGCCGCCGACGTCGCCGACCAGGCGCTCGGCCGCGGTGCGACGGCGGCCGCGCCGCTGATGGTCACGCCGGGATCCGAGCAGATCCGCGCCACCATCGAGCGCGACGGGCAGATGCGCGCGCTTTCCGGCATCCGGGCGACGGTGCTGGCCAATGCCTGCGGGCCATGCATCGGGCAATGGCGGCGGGCCGGCGAAGCGGCCGCCGCACCCAACACGATTGTCACCTCGTACAACCGCAACTTTCCCCGCCGCAACGACGGGCAGCCGACCACGATGAACTTCATCGCCAGCCCCGAGATCGTGACCGCGCTCGCAATCGCCGGGCGGCTGTCGTTCAACCCCCTGCGCGATGTGCTTACCGCCGCCGACGGCACCGCCTTCAGGCTGGCCGCTCCGCGGCCGGCGCCGGAAGTGCCGCCCGAGGGATTCGCCGGTGGCCGCGCCGCCTATCTGGCGCCGCCGGAGAACGCCGACGGCGTGGTGCTGGCGATCGATCCGCAGAGCGAGCGGCTGCAGCGGCTCGAGCCGTGGCCAGCCTGGGACGGTGGGGATTTTCTCGATCTGCCGGTCCTGCTCAAGGCCCGGGGCAAGACGACGACCGATCATATCTCGCCGGCCGGGCCGTGGCTGCGCTACCGCGGACACCTCGACCGCTTCAGCGACAATATGTTCACCGGCGCGGTCAATGCGTTCTCCGGAGAGACCGGCCGCGGCCGCAATGTGCGGACCGGCGACACCGCGCCCTTCGCCGCGACGGCGCGGGACTACAAGCGCCACGGTATCGCATGGATCGTGGTCGGGGATCGCAACTACGGCGAAGGCTCGAGCCGCGAGCACGCGGCACTGTCGCCACGCCTGCTCGGCGGCGTCGCGGTCATCGCGCGGAGCTTTGCCCGCATCCACGAGACCAACCTGAAGAAGCAGGGGCTGCTGGCGCTGACTTTTCGCGACCCGGGGGATTACGAGCGGATCCGCGAGGACGATCGCGTGAGCCTGGTCGGGCTGGCCGAGCTTGCGGCCGGCGCGCCGGTCGCCTGCCGGATCAGGCATGCGGACGGCACCGTCGAGACGTTGGCGCTCGCCCACTCCTATTCAAACGGACAGCTGAAGTGGTTCCGCGCCGGCTCCGCCCTCAATCTCGTGGGCGGGTCATCGCCTGCCGTGCCCGGACGTGGCTGCGGGGCGGCGGAGAGAACAGGCGCCGAGCGAAATCGGCGAACGGATTGACGACGGCCCTGCGGTGCTCGGCGCCGTGGCGCGAACCGCGGCGCGCTCTTGTGGCTTTCGGGGCGGGCGCCGCCGGCACGACCTCGGGCGGCTGGGCCTCCGGGCTGGCCACTGCCGCGACGATCGGCGGCGACCCAGACGGCGCGTCACTGCCGGCGGGCTGAGGCGGGCTTGCGGCATTTGCCGGCCCGGCCTCGGCGCTGCCAGAGAGGGAACGCGTGCCGGCATCCGTGGTGGCGGGCGGCGGCGCGGCGGCAACCGCTGTTACCGGCGCCGCGGATACTGCCGGTGCCGCCGGGGTCGCGGGTGAGGCTGATACTGCCGGTGCGGGTGCCGTTGCAGGGCCCTTCGGGGCAGCCGAGGCCTCGGCAGCCGCGGGCGGCGTTGCGGCGGACATCGTGCTTGCGGGAGCCGCGGCGATCTTCGGGGCCGCAGGTGCTGTCGGGGCCGCGGGTGCGGTTGCCGTTGCGGGGCCCTTTGGGGCAGCCGATACCGTCGCGGGCGCCGAGGTCGAAGACGCGAGCGAGGCGGGCACGACCGGCGCAGCTGCGGCGGCTGGCGCCGGGGCCGCGGGCCTCTCCACAGGGCCCGACGCGTCCACCGAGACGACGGCTGATTTCGGGCTCGACCGACGGGCCCGAATAGGCCTCGCCCCAGGGCCAGATGGCGGCGAGCACCGCCGCCGCGAGCCCTGCCCCGCCGAGCGTCGCGGCGATGAGTTTTGCCGACAGCAGCCCTTTTGCGCCGGACGGGTCGCGCGGCGCGAAGCCGGACAGCCGCTTGCGGCCGGCGGCGGTCAATTCATAGCGGCCACGCGCTTTTCCCCAGGCGACCAGCCCGCGTTTGCTGGCGGTCGTCACCAGGGCGGCCATCTCGTGCTTGGTCCCGCCGATATCCTGCAGGTCTCCGCCCGCATCGACGTGCTGCAGGACTTCGCGAAGCTTTTCGTCCATGCCCCCCGGCTCCGAAAACCGGGCCCCTTCGGAACCCGCCGACCCCTGTTGACGCGTCCCCAGCCTGTCTCCGCGCAGGTTGAAACATTCGGGCCGCGATGTACACAAGCGGCGTCGATTATGGCGTTGTTGGGACAACGGCCGGCGGGCGCGGTGGACGGCGATTCCGCTGCCCCAACGCCCTGGCGCATCAGGGAATTCGCTCGCCCCCCCCGGCCAGCCATGGATTTGCCCGCAAAGCGTGTGGAACTGCAAACGGGATGCGCGGTTTGCCAGATGGAAACGTCCGGGTAAGGGGGTGCCGCATGATGGCCACCAGGAACGAAACGCAAGTGCCGCGGCCCCCGCGCCATCGCCGGATCCGCGCGCGGATCCTTTCGCGCCTGTTTCTGCTTGCAGCCGGGATGTGGGCGGGCGCGTCGGCGCCGGCCGGCGCGGAGGTGCGGATCCTGGCGAGCCGCGGCGGCGAGGTCGGGCAATACCTGACCCTGTTCGGCGCGGTCCGCCAGACGGGCGAGCGGGTCGTCATCGACGGCCCCTGCGTCTCCGCCTGCACGCTGGTGCTCAGCGTGGTGCCGCAGGAGCGGATCTGCGTCACGCGGCGGGCGGCTCTCGGTTTCCACGCCGCCCGCTGGATGGACCGGCGGGGCAGGTTCTCTCCGGCCTCGAAGGAAACCCGCCTGCTGGCCGCCACCTATCCGGCGCCGGTGCAGGCCTGGATCGCCCGGCATGGCGGCCTGTCCAGCCGCCTCATCGTGCTGCGGGGCCGGGAGCTCACCGCGATGTACCCGCCGTGCAGGTGATTCGGGCGTGTGCCGACCATGGGGTGAATGCCGGTACCTCGCGTCGCGCGGGCGTCACCCGCCGGCCACGATCCAGGCCGGATCGAACCAGCGGTCCGCCTCGCCGTCATAGGGCAGCCGGGTGATGTCCCAATGGCGGATCAACGGCGCATAGGCGCGCCACACCGGCGGCCCGCCGCCGATATAGATCACCCGCCCGGGAAATTTTTCGATCACCTCGGCCGGCCGCTCGGACGAGCGGATCTCGACGATGGTGCGATCCTCATAGGCAAACGCCGGAACCGAGCTCCTGGTGCGCGGCCCCAGCACGATGACATGACCGCGGGTCATCTCGAAGAAGCGCTGCACGTCGGCCAGATATTCCGGGCCCCTGGCGCCCTCCCACGGCAGCCGGCCGTCGAGGCCGAGCTGGCCGCGCCGGCCGATGGCGCACATGGCGCGGACGTCGGGCATGTCTCTTCTTCCCGGTGATGGGGCCCGTACCGGCAACCCGGCGCCGCATGCCTGGTTTCGGGCTGGAGCCGCAGGCTCTGCGGACATTGCGCCGGCGAGGCGGGTAACACTAACAATTTCCGTGGCGTCGGCCGCGGCGCTGCCGTGCTATGCTGGGTCGGCCAAGCAGGTGAGTTTGCGTGATGGACGATTTCGAGTGCCGGGTGTGCGGGAGCGTCGCCGTGACCTATCCGAAAATCTTCGACGACGATGCCCCGGTCGCGTGCGCCGGCTGCGCCGAGGTCGTCTCGAGCTACGGCGAATTCAAGCAGCGCGCCGAGCGGGCGATCAGGGCAAGTTCGCGTCGCGGCCGCGTGACGGGTTGCTGAGGAGAAGACCGATGCCGATCGCTGCAGATCGATCTTGTCGCTTGGTTGGTCTGGCGCTCGTCGCATTGGCGCTGGCGCCGGCGCCCGCCTCGGCGCTCAGTGCCGAGGTGGCCAAGAAATGCCGGGAACTGGCCCATCCTCCTAATCCTGCCGGCACGATGGTCTAGCGGGGCGCGACTGCGTTGACTAATCGGACCCGCTGCAATCTTCGCATCCGGCGGCCGGCCAAGACCCTATGCCGCGGCGAGGTTCAGCAGGAGATCCCCTCGGTTGATCCGCTGTTCACGCGATCAAAAGGGGCGCGATCGACCGCGAACTGTCACGTCTGCGTCGTTTTGCGAAATTACATCCTATGCGTCACCACAGATTTAATGCAACTCATAGTAACAACGATCGTTGGTCCCAGCCGCTTGTCACAGTCCTCCGGCGCCGACGGTTAGTCCTTTCGTGTTGCAAGGAGACGTCGTGACCCTGGCGAATTCTCGGCTGTGTTGATCACCCTCGGCTCGGTCGCTTCTAACGCGCGCAAAGCTTGCTGAGAAGCTCTAATTTGCATGAATCGGCGCATCGCCTTGTCGATTTCCGCGTCGATCCGCGCGGCCACTTCAATCTCGGCCAGCGGGTTCACCGGGCAGATCTGCTCGGCGACTTCCCGCGCGAAGCTATTGGAGTTCTTGAGCTCGTTCGCGACGAATTGCTCTAGCTTCGCTTCAAGATTTTCCACGATGAACGCGGTGAAGACGTCCTTGCGATGGGTCAGGTCGTCAGGGGTCGACTCCTCAGCCAGGGCTTCTGCAGCGATCCCGAAGTGGTGACGAAGGCCCGCCGCGATCCGATTGAGATCGATGTGATTCTCCGCTGCTTTTGTCGCGGCAAGGGCCCATCTGATTGTCATCGTGTGGGTCTTAATCGCGAGGCGTCGAGATCGGATCAAGCCTGCTTTTTCAAGCACGAAGGTTACCGGGTCCTCCGCGGCACCAGGCGCTTGGGCATCGGGGGTGGCGATCGCGGTCCGGATCGCTGCCAGACGGTTGAATTGGCGACGCCTCCACATCCACAACAAGATCGTAAGAACACTTTCTTTTTCGAGGAGGTTAGCCGGTTGCAACTCGGCTTCGAGTTCGGCTTGAAGAGTTCTGAAATCTTCCAGACTCTCGCCGGGAAGGACAAAGGCCCGTGAAAACGCTCCGTGCTTCAGGGCGTTCTGGTTCCCACGCTTTGCGTTCGAATTGCGCACAGACTTGATTTTTCGAGAATTGCTCATTGAGATTCCTTTCATGTAGGGGGTTGCTTTGTTTGAGCACGCCAGGTTCTTTCCGGTCGCGCCACAACAAATTAGCGTCTGCAAAAGGTCTCCAGATGGGTTCCCGCGCGACCTCCGCGGATCTTCAAGTTCCGGGCGCGCGATCTGGCACGCTGGAGCAGATGATTGGTCGCCGAATGCCTGTCACAGAACTTTGGCCACCACATTGGCTTCCTCGGCCGTGGGGCGGGACGCTCGCGGCAACCGCCGAGGCGGCCACCGCGCCCGCCGCGGGATCCGACGCTCGCGGCGGTCGCCGAGGCAGTCACTGGGCCCGGCCGCGGGGCCGGACTCCCGCGGCAACCGCTGAGGCGGCCACCGGCCGGCCGTGGGGCCAATTGGCGGTGATCGCCGAGGCGGCACCGGACCGGCCGCGGGGCCCGACGCTGGCGCTGGCCGCCGAGGTGGCCACCGCGCCGGCCGTGGGGCCAGACGTTCGCGGCAACCGCCAAGGCGGCCACCGCGCCGGCCGTGGGGCAGGACGCTGGCGCTGACCGCCGAGGCGGCCACCGGACCGGCCGTGGAGCCGGACTCCCGCGGCGACCGCCGAGGCGGCCAGCGGGCCGGCCGTGGAGCTGGACGCTCGCGGCGACCGCCGAGGCCGCCACTGGGCCGGCCGTGGGGCCGGACGCCCGTGGCGACCGCCGAGGCCGCGCCGGCCGTGCGGGCGGACTTCGGCCGCAACCGCCGAGGCGGCGGCCGGACCGGCCGTGGGGCCGGACGCCCGCGGCGATCGCCGGGGCCGCCACCGGGCAGACCGTGGGGCCGGACGCCCGCGGCAACTGCTGAGGTGGCCACCGGGCCGGGCCATGGGGCGGACTCCCGCCGCGGCCGCCGGACCGGCCGTGGGACCGGACTCCCGCGGCGACCGCCGAGGCCCACCGGACCGCCCTGGAGACTGCCTTTATTTTACAAGATCGAAAAAACGCCCCTGACGACTGCGACAGAATGCCCCGACCATTAGCGCCAAGCCTGCAGTGACTGCCCGGCGACGTTATGGGACGGACCGGGACGCCCGCGGCAACCGCCGAGGTAGCTACCGGGCCGGCTGTGGAGCTGGACGATCGCGGCGACCGCCGAGGCGGCCATCGCGCCGGCCGTAAGGCGGTCGCCCGCCCGAGACCCCATCGGACCGGCCGTGGGGCGGACGCTCGCGGCAACCGCCGAGGTGACCATCTGGCGGTGGGGCCGGACGCCCGCGACGACCGCCGATCCGGCCACCGGGCCGGCCGTGGGGCCGGACGCCCGCGACGACCGCCGAGGCGGCCACCGGGCCGGCCGTGGAGTTGGACGCCCGCGGTGACCCGAGGCGGCCACCGGGCCGACCGTGGAGCCGTACGCCCGCGGCGACCGCCGAGGCGGCCACCGGACCGGCCGTGAGCCGGACGCCCGCGGCGACCGCCGAGGCGGCCACCGCGCCGGCCGTGGGGGGCGGACGCCCGTCGCGACCGCCGAGGCGGCCGGCGGACCGGCCGCGGGGCCCGACGCTGGCGCGGACCGCCGAGGTGGCCACCGGTCGTGGGGCCAGACGTTCGCGCTGACCGCCGAGGTGCACCGCGCTGGCCGTAGGGCCAGACGTTCGCGGCAATCGCCAAGGCGGCCACGGGACCAGCCGTGGAGACGGACGCCCCGTCGCAACCGCCGAGACGGCCGCCGGACCGGCCGTGGAGCCGGACGCCCGCGATGACCGCCGAGGCGGCCACCGGCCGTGGAGCCGGACGCCCGCGGCAACGCCGAGGCGGCCACCGGGCCGGCCGTGCGGCGGACTGCCGTCGCGACCGCCGAGGCGGCCGCCGGGACCGGCCGCGGGGCCCGACGCTGGCGCTGACCGCCGAGATGGCCACCGGTCGTGGGGCCAGACGTTCGCGCTGACCGCCGAGGTGGCCACCGCGCTGGCCGTAGGGCCAGACGTTCGCGGCAATCTCCAAGGCGGCCACGGGACCAGCCGCGGAGACGGACGCCCCGTCGCAACCGCCGAGACGGCCGCCGGACCGGCCGTGGAGCCGGACGCCCGCGATGACCGCCGAGGCGGCCACCGGACCGGCCGTGGAGCCGGACGCCCGCGGCAACGCCGAGGCGGCCACCGGGCCGGCCGTGGGCCGGACGCCCGCGATGCCGCGCCCGCCGAGGCGGCCGCCGGGCCGGGCCCGTGGGGCCGGACACCCGCGGTGATCGCCGGGGACGGCCACCGGGCCGGCCGTGGGGCCGGCCGCGCCCGGCGACCGCCGGGGCGGCCCCCGGACCGGACCGGGGCGCGATCCTGCCGCGACCGCCGAGGCCGCCACCGGGCGGTCCGCGTGGTCCGTGAAGCTGGACGCTCGCGGCGACCGCCGAGGCGGCCATCGGGCAGGCCGTGTGGCCGGACGCCCGCGGCGATCGTCGGGCCGGCCACTGGACCGGTCGTGGGACCGGACTCCCGCCGCGACCGCCGAGGCGAGCACCGGGCCGGCCCTGGAGCTGGACCCTCGCGGCGACCGCCGGGCCGGCGGTTGGGTTCGGCGGCGACCACGACGTGGGAGCCGTCATCACGATGAAGCTAGCGGATACGAGGCAACAACTGGGTTGATGCAAACCTCAACAACGCTTCGTCAATCTGGTGTTGCAATTCGATGGCTTGCTCCACCGTGAGCGAGAACGGCAAGCCGTCAAATGCGACGCAAACTGTCGAGTTTAGTCTGCTATAGCTGGCCGACATTAATTCTACAGCGATCGAGTTCTATAAAGGTCCCTGATGCGACCAGTGCGACTACGTCAGACCGACAAACTTTCGGCAGAAAGACCTGCAGCAATTTGTTATTCAAATCGCGGAACACCAAGCTGAAGAACTTCTTTCTGGGGGGCCAGCCGACCGCCTCCAGTTCTACGGCATCAACTCTCGTGGCTGGCATACCTAGGCATTTGGCTGATCTCATACCTCCGAAGCAATTTTTCATCGTTTTCTCCTTTAATTGATTACTGCCTTTATTTCACAAGATCGAAAAAATGCTCGACTGCGACAGAATGCCTCGGCCATTGCGCCAAGCCCGCAGTGCCTGCCCGGCGACCGTATGGGACGCAGCTCCTACGCCGGGGCGAGAGTTGCCGACCCGCACTAACATGGTCACGGATGGCGCCAGGTTGGGCATCTATCAGATGCTCGTCCCTGCGCTCCACGCGCGATAGAGCGCCGGCCGTTTCTCGCCGGGAAAGCCCTTCGTGAGCGGCGACGATTGACCTGTTTGAAGCAACTGGGCTGGCCGTCGTGGCTGGGCGGCGGACCACGCAGTCCGACCAGAGTCCCGCCCCACCGACCTCGCGGACCGCGCCGAACAGCGCCAAGTACTGGCCGACCTCGCCGCCCCGGCTCGCCAGGATCCGCACCTCCGCGCCAGCCGGCGCCGACGCGCTCCACACCTGCACGTCGGCCAGGTACTCCGGGCCCTTGGCGCCCTTCCCACGGGAGCCGGCCGTCGAGGCCGAGCTGGGCGCGCCGGCCGATGGCGCACTGGCGCAGACGTCGGGCATGTCCTCTTCCCGGCGATGGGCCCGTACCGGCAACCCGGCGCCACATGCCAGGTTCCCGGGCGGGAGCCGCAGGCCCCGCGGACATGGCGCCGGCGAGACGGGTAACACTAACAATTTCCATGAAGCCGGCCGCGTCACTGCCGTGCTATGCTTGGTCGGCCAAGCAGGTGAGTTTTCGTGATGGACGATTTCCAGTGCCGGGTGTGCGGGAGCATCGCCGTGACCTATCCGAAAATCTTCGACGACGATGCCCCGGTGGCGTGCGCCGGCTGCTCCGAGGTCGTCGGGCGAATTCAAGCAGCGCGCCGAGCGGGCGATCAGGGCAAGTTCGCGTCGCGGCAGCGTGACGGGTTGCTGAGGAGAATACCGATGCCGATCGCTGCAGATCGATCTTGTCGCTTGGTTGGTCTGGCGCTCGTCGCATTGGCGCTGGCGCCGGCGCCCGCCTCGGCGCTCACTGCCGAGGTGGCCAAGAAATGCCGGGAACTGGCCATCAAGGCCCATCCTCAGAATCCTGCCGGCACGAAGGCCTATGCGCAGGCCCAGCAGGAGTATTTTCGCGATTGTATCGCCAAGGAGGGCAAGAGCCAGTAATTTGGCCGTCAAGGCCGAAGCTGGCGGATGATTTTCAGCTGCATGGCGCCGTGATGGACGGCAACTCGGGTCCTGTATCTTTGCATGCCGGATCTGAACCGGCCGGGCTAGGACTGATGATTGATGGATGTTGCCCGTGGCATCGTCGACGTGGCTGGGGGAAGCTCTCCCGCCGATCGATCGCCGGCGGAGTATTATCCGCTGCTGCTGAGGGCCATCGCAAGTCTCGAGCCCGACCACAAGAGACGGGCGCGTCGTGACATCTACGACCGTGCCCGAGACCTGCTGTTTTCCAAAATGTCCTCGGCGTTCCCGCCGCTGTCGGGCGACGATATCAGGCAGGCGCGGTCGGTGCTCGAGCACGCCATCGAGCAGGTCGAGGCCATGGTCCTGGCGCCCGAATGGGCGGCGAGACGGCTGCAATACCGGGACCCCCCCTCCCCGCCAGCTGCCGCGAACGAAGGCCTCACCGAGGCGGAACCGGATGTCCGGGTCGAGCCCGGACCACCGGTCTTTGTGGATCTCCCGCCGGCCCGACGAAGTCGACGTCGTCGCGGCATCGCCGTGGCTGCTGCCATGTCAATGGCGGTGGGGGCCGGTGCGATACTTGTCGGCCTGTTGGTCCATGTTCGGGCGACGTCGAAACCGGACGTCGCCGCCATGACACCTGTGTCCTCCCCCGTTGCGCCCAAGCCGGCCATGGCGGAACGCGAATCCCAACCTGCCACCGGGCAGCCGGCAACAGTCGATCCTGCGCCGGTCGCTCCGGAGCGTTGGGCGCAGGAGGTCCGGCCGAGCGATCGACCCTCTGGGGAGCCGGGCGGACAAATCGGTCGGCAGCTATCCATTGCCGAACTGACGGCGGCAATCCGGGCCGATACCAAGTCTGCCAAGGCTTATCTCGATCGCGGCGCAGCCTTTGTCGCGCAAGGCGACATCGATCGCGCCATTGCGGATTTCAACGAAGCGGTTCAGCGCGATCCCTACGGTGCGTCGCCCTCATGGCGCGAGCATCGGCGCTGGCGCGCAAGGGCGAGACCGACTGGGCCATCGTCGATCTGACCCGGGTGATCGCTTTTGCGGGACCGAAAAGGGCCGTGCCGGCGAGCCACCTTCCTGGCCACGGGCGCGGGCCGGGCTCTATGGGCGCAAGGGCCTGTTCGATCGTGAGGTCGCGGACCTCAACAAGGCGATCGAGATCCGTCTCGCCGACCGGCAGACGGCAGCCGCGAGGGCGCGCGAGACCGGTGCCGGGGCTGCGGCGCTCATCGCCTCGGCCTACCAGCGGCGCGCCGAGACCTGTCTGCGCGGCGGCCGGACCGAGCAGGCTATCGCCGATTTTCGCAGCGCCCTTGCGGCGGACCCGAGCCTGTTGGAGCCGCGCAAGGCGCTGGCCCAACTGGGTGTCGCCCCGTAGCGGTAACGGGTGTTTCCTTGAGATCATTGAGGAATTTAGGTTCGTTTTGCCAAAGGGTGATCAACGCGCGCCCTCTTAAGCCATGATCGATGGCTCACGAGCCCCGGATGAGCGTAGAACCGCGAACATCGGGAGCCCTCAGATCGCGACCAGGTAACCCAAGTTCTTGAGCCTGGGATCAGTGATGGTGCAAGGCGACTTGCCGGCACTTGCGATCACTTGGCAGCACTGGCGTCCCGGTCATATCACCTCGCCTGCCAAGACGGGGCCTCCGAGTTCTCCGCAACGCAATTCAACTTCGCTTCCATGAACTGGTGGCGAAAGCGCGCGCTTTCGGCGCGACCTGCCCGCCGCTCATGGCGGGCGAGCCGCTCGATATCCGCTTCGCACATCGCATCGACCTCATCTCGCTCTTTGGGAGCCGCTGTCTACCGCTCACACCAGGCGAGTCTCTCGGCGATGCGATACCCCGATAGAAGCATCGACCCGCGTGAGGCGGATGGGTGCGTGGTCCCCGACCCAGGCACCCACCCACCCACCGGAACCTCAGCCGTGCCGATCAGCCGCCAGGAGCGTGAACCGTTCCCCACCGGCCTTGACCCTCGTCGGTCATCGTCCCGCTGGACGGCGCCGGGATCTGCAAGACCTTCGGGGCAGCGAACGCAGACGATACCGGGCTGAGAACGAGCGCCGCAACCAGTGCAAATGTGAGCTTGGTCATAAGTGGTCTCCTCTGGTGTCAGCGGTCTGGCGGAATACCGGCCGCTTTGTGAGACGCACTATCGCGCGAGGTGCACGGGATTCAGCGTGAAGCAAATCACAACGCCATAAGTTTCTTGCTGAGTTGGCCTGACATAGCAGGCCGGGGAGCGCGCGCGTAAGACACGCAACGCTTGAGGTGAAAGATCAGGAACGGGTTGTTTGGTGGATAGACCCGAAGCCTGAACGGTTGCATCGAGGGTCAAGCCCGCCGTGTACGTAGGACGGCCCCTTCCGGGCAGGAGGGGCTCGGTCGGTCCAGCCGGTTCTTCCCTGTCCCGTCGGGGCTGCGCTCGAAAAGTGGTCCCTAGAGGAACGGGGGGACGGGACGAAGACCGTGCTCCTTGTGGAGTTCGAGAAAACATAAGAATTACAAATTCGTTATCGCGGCTGCTGCAGTTGGCGGCCTCGTTATTTTTCGACCGAGATCGTCTTGTTCGCCGCCGCGGGCCGCATCCGTACTGGGGCTTACCTTTTCCGACGGATCGGAGCCGTTTGCAGGCAACACGGCAACTGAGAGCGCGGACCGAGCGCGGTTATTCGGCTTGGCCAATTATTCCGGGAGCCCGCGTCGCCGCTGGTGCATGGATTGTCAGATCGAAGCGCGGTCGATCCCAGCGGCCGAGAGCAACGCACCCAGCTGCTTCCTCGCGTAGAACATCCGGGTCTTGATCGTGCTCTGCGGAATTCCGACGATCGCGGCCAGGTCGTCGATCGATTTCTCGTGGTAGTAGGCGAGGTCGATGATTTCCCGATGCTCGGGCGACAGCGCCGCCAGGCATTTGCGGATGATCTCGCCCCTGTCCTTTATCTGGATCGCCACCTCTGGGTCATCCGCGGTGTCCTTGATCCTTACCGCCGTTTCCTCGTCGAGTTCCTCCTCGCCTCGCTTCCTCAGCGAGGAAAGCGCCTTGAACCGCGCCATTGCCAGGAGCCAGGTCGAGACCGCCGACCGCGCCTCGAACGTGGCCGCCTGACGCCAGACGTCGAGAAACACCTCGCTGATCACGTCTTCCGCCAGGGTCTCGCTCCTGACCAGGCGCAAAACGAACCGGTACACGCGCACATGGTACCGCGCGAAAAGAACCTGCATGGCCAGCTTGTCGCCCGCCGCGATCCGCTCAATCAGCCCTTGGTCCGATGTGGCCCGTGCCGCGGCCGACGGCAGATGCGAGAGGCCCGCCGAGGCGGACCACGTATGTTCGATCATATTGCTCGACCCCGCCTGTTGTCGGCTTTTTTGAGTTGATTGTTGCCTACGGCACGGAACCTAGGCGCGCTTTATGACGGCCTGATTTCTTCCCGGCACGATCTGTATCGCGGATTTGTATCGTGTGTGTCGCAACAGTGCAGAACAACATCGCAATCGGCCGAGGCTCGCCGGCTGGGTCGGTTGAGGCCTCGGCTTCGCGCCGACCTCTGTTTCCGGGTTTGAGGACGAGCCTTCGGCTTGCACGTCGCAAGCGGGCTTGCCGCGAACGTCGGGGCGCCCGACGGGTTGCCGTGGTCCTCACGCCCTTTCCGCGCACCTTGACGAGGGTCATAGGCGGTAGGGCTTACCGTCGGGCGCATGCCGACGCGCTTTTGGAGTCCACGTAATCGTCGGTGCTCGCTATCCGATGCTTGGCTGGCTCGCGTCTGACTGATCGCGCTGACGGACCCTTCGGGATCAAGCCCGCGCCCTCCATCCACTCAATCAGGTCGCGCGCGCCTCCCGGCGATGGAGCAGCGTGTGGGTCGCCTTGTCCTGGACCTGGCTCGCATGCTCCAGTCCACGCGCATGGCCGTGCGCGAACTCGGCGCTTTGGTTGTATCCTGGGACTGGAGCTGTTTTGTTGCTGCCTCAATTGGCCTGCGCGCTTGCGCTCCGCCCCATGGTGTATGACTGCCTGTGGCCACATGCGGGGCATTCGAACGTCCGACGCTCGTAATGCAACCGCCCGTCTTCGTGCGGCTCGATACGGATAACAACCATGCGGGCATTGCACTTAAGGCATCGCGGAATTCCCGCGTCCTTAGGCGGCGGTTTCCGGATCCCCAAAGCCATCCTGCTTTTCCCCACCTTCGCTCCCTCGGGAACAATACCCAGTGTGCATTTGCGCGACCAGCATGAAATATGAACAACTTGTAGGTTGCGCGTTTCCGAATACCACAAGCGGGGGGAGGCCCACCGGCTGATCGGAACCGGGAAGAGCGGACCCCGTCGGCGAGACGCAATCCGTGGCGCCGAATGTATCCGGGCGTCGAACAAGACACCGCGGCCCTTGGCACCCGAATCACCCAAGGCCCGATCCCCCATCGGCCACATTTCGGCCTACGTTTAGGGGCTTGAAGTTCCTAGAGGAATTGTCTCGCGACCAGCGAGCAACGACGGAAGCAGGCTATGCAGACCATCGCTCTCGTTGACGACGACCGCAACATCCTCGCCTCGGAGTTGATCGCACTGGAGGCGGAGGGTTACCGGATCATGACCTACACGGACGGCGTCTCCGCGCTCGACGGTTTCAAGACCAGCCCGCTCGATCTCGCCGATCCTCGATATCAAGATGCCGCGCATGGACGGGATGGAGCTGCTGCGCCGCCTGCGGCAGAAGACCGACATGCCGGTGATCTTCCTCACCTCCAAGGAGGAGGAGATCGACGAACTCTTCGGCCTCAAGATGGGCGCCGACGACTTCATCACGAAAGCCGTTCTCGCAGCGCCTGCTGGTGGAGCGCGTCAAGGCAGTCCTGCGGCGTACCGCCGCGAAGGAATGCCACCAATCGCCACAGCCGAGGCGGACGCCAGGGTGCTGGAGCGCGGCAACCTGCGCATCGACCCGGAGCGCCACACCTGCCTCTGGGACGACCAAGCAGGTCACCCTGACCGTCACCGAATTCCTGATCCTCCAGGCGCTGGCGACCCGCCCCGGAGTGGTCAAGACCCGCAACGCCTTGATGGATGTCGCCTACGACGATCAGGTCTATGTCGACGACCGCACCATCGACAGCCACATCAAGCGGCTACGCAAGAAGTTCAAGGCACGTCGACGACGCCTTCGACATGATCGAGACGCTCTATGGCGTTGGTTATCGCTATAAGGAAGCGTGAGAGGCGATCAACGGGAAGATGCGATTACGGCTCTACCTTCCCCAGATTGCGGGTCTGGGTACCAAGCAGCGCATTGGGGACCTTGGAGCTGCGCTTTATGAAGTAGGGTGGGCCCGGTCAGCCTGATTGTAAAATGATTTGCTGCCGAGGGAGCAGTCGATGGGTGAGGCGAGTAGCGTTCAGTACCTTAACCGTCCGGAAAACCTGCATCAAATGGCCGTCGCACTCGACATAGCATGGGAAAATCTCCCCCTTGATGCGGAGCGCAATGACGAAACCCGACATCAACTGGCGTCGATCATCATTAAGTTCTTCGAGCAAGGGGAGCATGACCCGATGCGCCTCAGTGACATGGCCTTGATCGAAATGGCCCTGGAAGAGGTCGTCGATCCCTTGGACCTCAATCAACCCGCGGCTTAGGTCGGAAGTCTGAGCCCTTCGAGGCCCCGCAGCGCGCCGGAACGGCAAGGGGCATTGCCATGTGACCTGACGGAAAGCCTTGATCAAATTGTCGTTACCGGCCGATTGCCGCCAAGCCCCCGGGGGAGCCGTTTCGCCGGACCGGGCGATGCCATCGCCGAGGCACCCGGCCGACTTCCATCGGATCACATCGCGCACACGACGCAATCGCAAGCCTCTCCGTCGGTATCCAGGTCGATCCTTCGCGAAGCCGAAACCGTGGATCCTAAGCGAGCCACGTCGCCCCAGGCGACTTCATCCCGGGTGGGCGAGATAATTGCGGAATCGTGGTCGAACTCGAGCGGAATTTTTGCCGACTACGTCGGATCCCCGCGCGGCGCGGAGCACGCGTTACGCCGAGCCGAGGGTTCAGACCAGCAGGATAAATGCGGCGCCTATTGCAACAGCCGCGAGCAGCATCGACCAGTCCGAAGGGGCCAGCCAAAAAATTCGGCGATCACCGAAAGCATGTTCCATGATGACGTCCCCTGTGAGCATTGTCCGCTTGAACAGGCGGCTGCTCATTGCAGGTTTTAGTCGCCCCTCGCAGGGGGGAAGGTTCAATGCGGTCGCCCCGTCCGATTGATCGTCGGCCCTTGTAGTCTGGTCAAACTACAATCACAGATCCCCCACCTACTCCTCTGTCCAATTGGCCCAGTGATGACGCTGGCATGCTCATCGTTAGGGCACCCGAGCTGCTCCACACTCCGTCCCGCCCCACAAATGGATGAGCTCGAGTTGGGCTACGTGCGTCGAAGGCACAATCAGGATTTCGAAGCGTTGATCCGGCAAATATCGATTGGGCGCACTTCAGCCTGTGCGTCCCCGGGCAGCGGCTCGTCTACCAGGCACTTCGGCCGCTGGTCGCGCCATACTCGCGCAGGCGTCGCCGATACTTATTCGTCGAGCTATTTATTTGTCGGCTTTGATCTTGGAGCTGGCATTCGAAAATGGAAATCGCGGCTGCGATCAGGCGTGGGTTCCAGAGCGCGAGGAAGGGCGTTCTCCCGAAAGCCCGCTGCTTTCCCGGTCCGCCAGAGTGCGCTTCCCAAGCCACCTAAAGGATTGGCCGAGGGCTCCGGGCGAACCAACCCTGCAAAGAACACCGAATTCGTCTAAAGTCGAACTTCCCCGGTCGCCCGCCGGCCAGTTGCTTTCTTTCCGAGGGATGACAACCAAAAATTAACAGAGCCGCCAACTCAGGCGGCCCTGTTAACGATTTATTCATTCCCATATTTCTCGGGGAGATGTAAAGTGTTCCGGCTCTTCCCCAAGAGCACGGTCCCGATCCCCGATCCCGTCCCCCCGTTCCCCCTAGGGGATCGGGGCCGACCTTTTAGCGGCGGTATTAATACACGGAATTGGGCGAATCTGGGTGCGGAAATTTGGCTATCCGCAGAATTTTTCATGACGTGTTGCACAATTGAGACTCGTTCAGGGTGTCGGCGGCCCGATCACCATCAGGGCGGTATACCCGGAACCGACTGCCTGCCTCGGATCGCCGAGGTGCCGGGAGGACAGCGTCCGAGGCGGTATGCAATCCAGGCAACTGGCACCATTGTGGCGGCCATGCCGATGCTCCGTTCAGATTTGCTTAAAAGTCTCTACGTAGAATGCCAGCGTTCGGACTACGACACCGAAACGAAGAGAGCCCCGGCTGGCAATTTCGCTTCAAAACCCCGCCAGCCGGGGCGTGCTTTCGGCATCAGGCCGCGACCGAGCATTTCGGTCGATCCGCGATTGAACTCCAGGCAGCGCCGCCACATCCGCGATCCCGGATCGCGAGTGGCAGCCAATGGCATTTATCGAGTTCGCCCGGCGAGGCAGGTTCTTGTGGCTTCGCATTCGGTGATTTCTCGATCAAGCCAGCCTCTGTATCGGAGAAAAGGGTGGAGGCCTCGTGGCCGGTCCCTCCACCGACCGCCGTCGCGACACCGTCACGCACACGGCCTAATTCTTGCTCGCGCGGTTAGACGCGTCCCACAGTGGCACAGATCCCATTCTGTGAAGGAGCTCACCGTGACCCATGCGCCTCTTGTGGCAAGGTCACATAAAGGGCGCGCGAGAACGTCTTGAGGGTTGCGCAATGAGATCAATCTCAACCGAAGGCTTCGAGAGGCCAAAAACCGTTGCGGCCGGCGCGGCACCCATGCTGCAATGGCTCAAAATCGTCGACCTGATTGTCGACCCGGCCTATCAGCGTCCAATCGTCGGCAACGGCCGGCGGAATGTCGACCGCATCGCGCGGAGCTTTTCCTGGTCGTGCTTCGCCCCCGTCGTAGTCTCCCCTGTTGAGGGAGGAAAGTTTGCCATCATCGACGGCCAGCACCGCACCACCGCGGCGGCGCTGGCGGGGTTCGAGACCGTACCCTGCCAGGTCGTGATCGCCGTTCGCGAGGAGCAGGCCGCCGCCTTCAAGGCAATCAACGGGATAACCACCCCGATTTCCCGGATGGCCCTGCATGCCGCCGCCCTGGTGGCCAAAGAGCCCTGGGCCGTTCAGCTGGCGGACGTGTGCGCTCGCGCCGAAGTAGAGCTCCTGCGTTACCCCGTGCCATCGGACAAGCAAGCCCCCGGACAGACGATGGCCGTCGGAGCCATCGCCCAGTGCCTCAAACGCTATGGTCCCGAAACGCTGATCACTGCCCTGCAATGCGTGACGCAGACCGCGAATAATCAACCGGGAGCGTTGTCGGCGCGCCTGATCAAGGCGCTATGCGACGTCCTGCACGGCGACCACCGGCGTCGCGATAGCGGCCTTGCCCTGTTGGAGGCGTTTGACGCCATTGACCTCATCGCCGTTCAGGATGCGTCGGCTGTCGATGCCGCGTTGAAGAAGGTCGGCCGAGTCCAGGCCATCGCCGATCGCATCCGCTTTGAACTCAGCCGCCTGCTTCCCCCCAACGCGGATGCCCGCAAGACGACCCATGTCGACCTCGAGGCGCCTGGCGAGGATCGCAATGTATTCGAATTCCCAAGCAGACCCCCGGCGCGGACAAAGGCTGCCCATCAGTTGCAGAAACTCTGATGCCAACCGCCATGTCGCTTTATTGGCTTGCGTACCGTCAGGACGGTGCATCCTGCGTGCTGATCATCGAGGCCCCCGAGCTCATTATGGCGCGGTTGAAGGCCGAGAAATCGATTCCAGGGATCAATGCGCGGTTCGCCGAGGGATACCCGCTGGACGGGAAGCGAGCTGGCTTGGTGCCTCCCGACATGATCGGGCGGCCTTTGGACGCCGACAAGGCATGTCGCCTCCTCGACCGGCTCGATGCCTTGGCCACTACAAAGATTTCCGCCGGCCCGTCCCGCCCGCGCAATGCCGGATAACCTGCTGGCTGCGGAACCACAACCCCAAGACGATCCCTAGATCAATAGGTAGCATCGGGGCGGCACGGTTATGGACATCGGCAAGAGTGAAATCTTTCTGTCTGATAAAGGACGCACTCTACGCCGGACCTTTCAACCGAACTTCGATTGCGTTTGCTTCGCGCTATGAGAAAGGAGGGGCTTTTGGCTTGGGACGAGGAAATCAAGAAATACTATTTGACCGCTGTCGCTCACGACTGGCTTCGGGTCTACGATCAAGATGGAATGGCGGAGACTTCGTCAGTTACCTTTCCTGTTCCCTAACCGTAAATTCACCAACTACGGCGTGGCCGCTCCGAGCCTGCTCGCCCCGATCCCGGGTTGAGGCTGCATTGCTGGATATTGAGATCAGCGCGCTGTCTGCGGTCGGCCAATCGCTCCTTGAGCCAAGAGAAAGACGAGGGGTGGATTTGCGCTCGGAATGTTCTATTGTCACGGCAGGTTGTGGGCCGGCTGGGGTTCGCGGTCCGCGACTCCTTCGGTCATTTTGTGAGGCATTAGGGTGGGTGCTTGGTCCGACCGACCCATCCACCCACCCGCCCGCGGAACCTCAGTCGTGCCAATCAGCCGCCGGGAGCGTGAACCGTCCCCCACCGGCCTTGACCCTCGTCGGTCATCGTCCCGCTGTACGGAGCCGGGATTTGCAAAACCTTCGGGGCAGCGAAAGCGGCCGATACCGAACTGAGAACGAGCGCCGCAACAAACGCAAATGTGAGCTTGGTCATAGGTAGTCTCCTCTGGTGTCAGCGGTCTGGCGGAATACCGGCCGCTTTGTGAGACGCACTATCGCGCGAGGCGGGGGGATTCAGCGTGAAGCAAATCACAGCGCCAGAGGTTCTTTCGCTGAGTTGACCTGACAAAACATGCCGGGCGTGCGCGTAAGACGCGCGACGCTTGAGGTGCAGGATCAAAATGGGTTGTTTGGCGGTTAGAACCGACGCCTGAACCGCTGAAATACATCGAACTCAAGCCCAACGTGCTGGAGATCTTGCGCGCGCCGGATCTCGCTCTGAGACACCGTATCCCGGGGCGCACGCAGCTCCGCCGGACGGCCCCTCGACGGCGGTCTGCCCGGCCGCCTGCTCGGCTCCGGCGTCACGCGCGGCAAGCGGCTGGTCGTATTGGTCGGACAGAAGAAGGCCGTCGCCATCGCGGTGCGCAGCGTCTCGGATCGGCGGCGTTGGTCAAAGCGAAGCGAGTGGCTGCGTCCTTGGACCGCTTGGGAGGAATCGGATTCTTGTCATGGATGGCACGTGCCTTTGGTAGGGTAAGGACGCGAACGGAAGGCCGTCATCGCCGCACGCGCGCAAGCTGATCGCCGAACCGCCGGCGGAGCTACGGGATATCATGCGCCGCTGGGCTCAGGCGGTCAGGAGACGATGAGGCGACCCGACGGCATGTCCAGCTTCTTGGGATGGGGCCCAAGCTATGTCCGATACGCCGAGCAATTGGCCTACGCTCGCCAGATAGTGAACGGTCGAAGGCTCAAAACGAGCAGCGCGTATAGGGCAACGACATTTCCGGCATGTCAGGAAAGACTCTGAACAATCTTGTTGTCGTCGACGACCTTCACGCTGAGTTGCATGTTGGAGAGCATGATATCCGTCGCACACGATGCGACCAGATGGATGGTCCCTGCGACCTCTTTCCTCGACTTTATCTTGCATTTCGCCATTTGCCCCCTGATGTGGTCTCCTTCGACAATGAATCCACCGCCATGTTGATCCGAGTCGGGTTGGAATACGACGTTGCCCTCCTTTTTCATGAACACCTTCGCGCAAACCGACGGGTCGGTCGCCCAGGCGCCGGTCAGGTCGATCGCATACGCAGGTAGACAGGAGAAGATCGAGGCGACGGATATCAGAAGGGGCCATGCAAGCTGCTTTGCGGTCGCCATCGGGTCTCTCCGTCCGCACCAAGTCGGGGAAGGTTACCTCGGCCTTCAAGGCCAGGCTTTGACCTCGATCAATTGCGTTTCCTCCTGTCCATTGGGCGAGCGGTCCGGTTTCCGGGCAGCCGGGGGGGGGGGCGCTTAACGGCAGCCGTGGTCGACTGCCGCCGCCCTGCTCCTCCCCTGGCCGTTCCTCGCCCAGCTACGCCCATCCCTAATGGATGTGATGCGGATCGAGCGGTCCGCATAGTCGCTCGGCATTGGCCCGCCAGGGCTCGCGGGAGCCCTTCCTGTACGTTTTCGACCTACTGGAACTCCCGGTGGCCGGGACCTACCAGAGCCCCCGGGGAAGGCCGTCGCGAGGCCTGGCGAAGTTTCTGCGCAAGGCCAGCGACGAGACATCATCGTCAGTTTCACGGCCAATCTCAGGAGCCAATGCGCGCTCGCTCGATTGTCTGCCGATCGCCCTTGAAGCGATGAACCGCGAGGCCCAGCGGATGTGAAGCTCGATCCGCCGATTGTCTACCCCGACGACGGCCGCCCGATTTGCCGGGGCTCGCAGCCGCTGGGGAACGCGGTAGCATACATGGGCGTTCGCGATTGGCAGAGCTTGGCCGACTCCCTGCGCCAGACCCGGTACGCCCCGGCTGCCTCTTCCCGTTCACCCCGCCCCTGAGGCGGTCGCGGACCATTTTTGAAACCCGACGCGCATGAAGATACGCAAAGCGGTCACGCTAAGCACGGCCATGGAAGCTGTCGCAAGGAGCCTTCGCGACCTTGGTTACTCTGGCGTCACCGGCAAGATGTGCCGCGAGATTTATGACGACTGGTTGACTGGCAAACGTTTCCCCGATCTGCCGCACGGCGTTATCGGCGGGTTCGCACAGAACCAGTTCGACGAGAATGCAGACTGGCTAAAACGGCTACGGTGAAAAATGTTGACGCTCGGAACCTATACTTGGCTACGTCGTTTTCCGAGATGCCGGGGTCTTCGATTTCAACCCATGCAGAGAGGGCCTCGGCAAACGCGGCCTCCGCGTCCAATGTCGGGGCCGCCACTCAATCGGGCGGCATTGCCAATTCAAACTGTGCCTGCACTGCCGCTTTCACCCAATCCAGTTGCGTGCTTACCGACATAATTGGCCCGAAAATCGCGTGTAGCTGGGAATACCCTGGAAATTTGCGTTTGAACTGGGCGCGGCGGCAAGATGGCAAGCGTTCTGCACCGATCTGCGACCCGACATTCCAGCCTTGGCTGGCCACACGAGGCTGATGTTGCAGGCCAATTCCTACATCACGCGGCTCGCTGAGGTGCAGGCTAGCCACAGCGCGAGTGCAAGCTAAGTTTCTGGTCTGCATCGAACTGATGCTGGCCCGCCATTTCGCATGCACCAATGAGCCAAAAATCGCGCTCATGCGCCGGTCAATCCGATCACGACCTTTGGAGGCGATTGTTGGTGGCCGCCTGGAGATGGTACCGGGATTTTGTACAATCGAATATGACGATGCCGTGCACCGATGCGTAGCTTTCATTGACGTTAATGGCAAACGAAAAGGGTTGTCACTCAATAGAATGGCCACCGTCTTGCGGGACAGCGCACTGCGGCACCAAATGGGGATTGGTCTCATCCGCCAGAATGGCACTCGTGCGGACCATCTGGTTGGCCCTGTCGCCATTCTCTTCGGTAATCCACACCAATAAGACGCGGGGCAGACGGCGCCTGACCGACACCCCCCGCCTGAGGAGATCGCCCTTGGGCCTCAACGCCAGTCCTCACGCAGACAAAGGAATGCGCGCTTCAGATTGAGCTGCCTGCTCCATCAACCTGTTCGGGCGGCGGGCATAGCATAGTTTACATCCACGTCGGCAATAGCTTGCCGCCGGCAAGTCAGAAAGCGTCCCACGATCAGTCGGCCGGACGCTGTACGAGGCTGAGTTGCCTCGGCAAGTTGTATAGACTTTGGCGCAGGTTCGCGGTATTTGTCGCATACTGTGTTTTAGAGATTCCGGAACGGGGCGATGGCGAGACAGAAGGATCCCAATGCTACGGACATTAAGGTAGGTGAAAAGATTCGCTTGCAAAGACTGATGCGCCACCTGTCGCAGACCGACCTCGCCAGCAGGATCGGGCTAACCTTCCAGCAAGTCCAGAAATACGAGAAGGGAGTCAATCGCGTCAGCGCCGGCCGATTGAAGCAGATCGCTGATATTTTCAGGCTGCCGATTTCATTCTTTTTTGACGGCGCGGCCGAAAACGGTGACGAGGCCAAGTACATCAACACCGGCTTAGGCTTTTTGGAAACGGCCGCCTCGGTCCGGCTTGTTCGAGCATTTGCCGCGATCGAGTCCGCAAAGGTCCGACGAGACATCCTGACCTTAGTTGAGGGAATGGTCCGGAAGGAGCAAAAGCGGGCAAATCGTCCTTCCCGGTCGACGTAGGACGGCGCGGCCGAGGTCTATTGTGCGGGGATGCAGTCGGAGCGAAGGGTCAAGCTATTCGGTCAAAGTAGTCCTGCCTGAACAACTCGTTTTCTCCATAGTCGATTACGTACGCATGAGCGTAAACCTGCCCACGCGCCGCCCAGTCCGAGATGATGCGTTCGTATCTCCTTCGAGACATTACCGCTTCACGAGCCAGCTTGTCTCGACCGTCGGGCGTGCCATAGCCGCTCTCGTCGGTATATTGATTTATCGATACGAAGCGGATTTAAATTGCTGGTCGTCATCGCGTCCCCTCGCGACGATCATGGTTCGGGGTAGTAGTACGGCCACCCCCCGATAGTTTCACAAACCCAGGCATTGCCATTTGAAATGGCGTGCTCCCCCTTGCAAATCGGACATGCCGTGATGCCCGCAAACTTCGGAGCGCTCGTGAAAGTTCGCTTGTCGGTCTCAATTCCGGTTTCGATATTGCACCCGGTGACGGGGCATATGGTCATCAGCATGCCCAAGGAAGCCTCCTTTGATGCTTCCCTTTCCAAGAATATCCGAGGATGAAATCAGCCGAGAGTCAATGCGGACTTGACGGAGGGAACACGGTACTGTGGATAAAGCATCTGCGCGCGGCGCTCGCCACAGGCGTTCGTCTTGGCCAGGCAAGGGAGGGGAGATTGGACGTGCACAGGCGCCCGCGGCTTCAAATTGCGCTTCGGATTCGATTGAGGCGTGTTGTCGCCCGCAGGAACGAGGCGGTGATCAGGTATCGCAAGCTTGTTAAGGCGAGCGTTTCCCAGAAGAGCGACCGACTCGAAGGAATGATAGCGAAGGAATTGGCTGAGATAGGGCGGCTGGATAGGCGGATTGCGGAATTGCAGGCGAGTCCGAAGTCGCCCAGTAAGGAAGTTCCCGCACAAGGGGAAGAATTCGCGGGAGAAATCGCTGGGCGAACACCTTGCATCAATGGTTGCGAGCAGGGCCCGGGAGAACATCTCTTTATGCAAAATAAACTGACGAATTGAGTTGGAGGCCAGACATTCGACCTGGCGCGATTTGAATCAAGCGGTCAGACCCGCCTCCAGCCTGAGGCCCCATCGGATGCGGTTGCACAGTCGGCTGACGGCTTGCGCAGCATTCCCCTGGGTGCAGCGCTCGCGGCTATCACGTGACACGCTGTCAGCGACATCAAGAACTCAAAAGCTCCTGGTCAGTCCGCGGAGGCAAGCCAAGGAGCCGACCGAGGCACCGGCCCAAGCCGGGTTAGCAAAGCGCATCGCACCGATGGAATATCGATGCCTATTAGCTTGCTCGTCGCGATAATTGGAACAGGTATACTAGGAAGAGAGCTACTGCGAGAAAGGCGAGCCAGTGGGGTGACGAACATAGTGTGTCGACAGCGCTGCAAACCTGGTCGGCCCAAGGATGCCCGCGGTTTCGAAATATGCTGGCTCCGTATCCCACCACGGCCAGAACCGCCGCTACTGCTACAAAAAAGAACATGGCGACCCTCGTAATGAGAGGTGCGTTACTGTTGGAAAACGGTCCCGATCTTGCTTCTCCGGGGCACTCGGGGTCGATCGGGATCGTCCTGGTGGCCGGGTGGATCGAAATCACGCCCCGACCTCAAAGCGTCCGGTTCATTTGTGGCAAACCTGAGGAAGTGGATATCCGAGCGTGATATCTGAACAGGGAAAGGAGTTGATAATCACGTGCAGCCGATCAGCAATCTTTGCGTGCGCGGACCTACGACTTTCGATTGCTGACTTACCGACATACAACTAAAGAACCTCTCTAGTGGATCGACTTTAACGCTTGCTTCCCACGTTTGACAGCGGCGAGGACGCGGGCTGGCTTTGCGGTCCAGACGAAGGGTTTGGGATCGGCGTTTGTCTCGGCGACGAAGCGGTCAATGGCGGCCTTGAGGTCGTCGACCGACCGGAACACGCCGCGCTTGAGGCGGCGCCGGGTGAGTTTGGCGAAGAAGCCCTCGACGGCATTGAGCCATGACGCCGAGGTGGGGGTGAAGTGGAAGGTCCAGCGCGGATGCCGGGCGAGCCATTGGCGCACCTTCGGATGCTTGTGGGTAGCGTAGTTGTCGACGATGGCGTGGATCGCCTTTCGCTGCGGTACCCGCGCCTCGACGGTGTCGAGGAAGCGGACGAACTCCTGGTGCCGGTGGCGCTGCATGTTGCGACTGATGACGGTCCCGTCGAGCACGTTGAGGGCGGCGAACAGCGTGGTGGTTCCGTTGCGTTTGTAGTCGTGCGTCATCGTCCCGGCGCGGCCGGGCTTCATCGGAAGGCCCGGCTGGGTTCGGTCGAGCGCCTGGATTTGGCTCTTCTCGTCAACCGAGAGAATGACGGCATGGTCGGGCGGATCGACGTAGAGACCGACGATATCCCTGAACTTCGCGGCGAAGTTCGGATCGTTCGACAGCTTGAACGTGTGGACGCGGTGCGGCGCGATCCGGTGGGATTCGAGGATGCGTTGCACCGAACGCAAGCTGATGCCCGCCGCCTTGGCCAGCATCCGGCCGGTCCAGTGGGTTGTTTCTCCAGGAGGCGGCCCGAGCGCCAGATCGATCACCTGCTGTACGGTGTCGGGCGCAAGTGGCGGCTTGCCCGGCTTGCGCGTCTTGTCGCGCAGCAACCCGTCGACCCCTTCCACCATGAACCGGGCCTGCCATCGCCACACCACCGGCTTCGATTTGCCCGATCGGCGCATGATCTCGGCGGTGCCGTAACCATCGGCGGTGGCCAGCACGATGTTGGCGCGCCACACATGCTTCTGCGGCGCGCTGCGGTCCGCGACGATCGCCTCAAGCCGGCGGCGGTCGGCGCGCGTGACGGTGACGACAATTCCTGCTCTCATGCCGAGAGCTTGAACTGCTTCGGGCGATTTGGGAATCGCCCGAATGAATCAGACCACTAGGGGGTTCATTCTTGACAGATGTAATGTTTGGCGGAACCTTTCATTTTGCGGGACTCAAATACGGAACTCATCGGGCGACCGAATTTGGCAAGGAACTGTATGGCGAATTGGATGCCCATAGACACCGCTCCGTTTGATCGATTGATCGAAGTCGCCGTTGCGGATGAGCGTCTATTCGACGCATTTGCCTTTCCAGTTCGTCGTATGGCCGGCGGCTGGCTCATTGGCGGAATCAAAGGCAGGGCAGAAATCATCCCGACGCACTAGCGCGAAAGGGTCGAGCGGAACCCGGTACTCGCCTGGGAGATATGATTAACCGAGAATAATCAGCTGGACGCACGTGGCAAAGCAAAAATTTATTGGGTGTCGTCCACCATCAGACACATATCATGCGTGGAGCGAAGTTCATGTGGGAGTTCTACGCCCGGCCTGATCGGAACTGCTCGAGAATGCCGGCTGTTGACTATGGCATTGTGACAGCAGCGCTAGTTTTTTCCATACTAGCGGCTGTCCTTGGTATACTCTTGTAGCAACCCGATCGTCATCACGGTGCTTCAGGAGCAACCTCGTCGCTCCGCCGCGGCAAGTCGGACAGGTGCCAACGGATATTGCGCGGCAACCTGACACGGTGCTGCTGCGATAGCCGTCGCAGCGCCGCTTTGGGAATTTGCTTTTCATACGCCGAGTCTAGCCCATCTTCTACAGTGCGATTTACTAAGTAGCTGAACAGACACGGCAATCCGCGCCGCGCCGGCGGCTTGGCACTACATTTTCGTTCGGGCGAGGTTCAGGACGTCGCGGCGTCGCGCACCGTCGGCGGCAGGGCGACGCCGGCGGCGCGCAGGGCGAGGCTGGCGGCGGGACGCGGAGCGGAGCGCGACAACGAAGCGTTTGCCGTCGTACTCGATCTCGGTCTCGGTCAGCGAATCGAGATCGGCGACGATCTCCGGCCAGGAGCCCGCGCGGCCGAGGCCGGCAATTCGCTCCTCCAACTCGGTCTTCAGCACCAGTGCCAGGAAGCTGCAGAACACGTGACCACGGATGGTCTCGTCCAGCTTGTGGAAGATCGGCCGGGTGGAGAACAGGTGCTTTGCTGTTCGAAAGGTCTGCTCCACCGTCCAAAGTTGCTTGTAGCAGAGCATGGCCTCGAGCGGATTGAGATCGGTGTTGGTGCGCAGCACGAAGATGCCGTCGAACTTCTTCTCCTCCTCGATCTTGTCGGGATCGATCGCAAAATGCTCCTCGCTGATCGTCTTGAGATAGCGCCGAAAGCCGGTGTTGCCGACCAGTGCCTTGTCACCCTTGGCGAGTTGGCGCTCGAGCGCGGCCACGATCGAAGCGCGGTCGGCAGCGTCCTTCTCCGCCTCCTGGCGATTACGGCAGACGATGTAGCGCCGCCCCGCCAGCGTCACCGCCTTGGCCTCGTAATCGATCTCCTTGCCGCGCTTCTTCAACACCAGCGGCACGAACGGCGCTGGATCGTCGAGTACCAGTTCGCGCACCAGCTTGTCCGAGCGCTCGCGTACTCCCAGGATGTACAATAGCCGCCGCGCCTCCAGTTCCGCCATGGTCTCGGCGCTGATCATGCCGCGGTCGGCGACCACGCATACACGCGCGATGTCGAAGCGCCGGCGCAGCCGATCGATCACCGGGATCAGCGTCGTCACGTCGGCAGTGTTGCCCGGCCACATCTCCGAGCAGACCGGACGCCCGTCGCCGTCGATCAACACCGCAAGGATCATCTGCCGCAGATCCGGTCGATGGTCTTTGCTGTAGCCGTGCTGGCCCAGCGTCTGGCCGCCAGCACCCTCGAAGTAGAGGCTGGTGGTGTCCATGAACACCAGGTCGAGCCGCGTGAGCAGATCACGCCGATGGGCGAACAGCCGCTCCTCCACCACATCCTTCACGCAGCGCGGGGAGAACGGCGTGCGGCCATCCTGCTCCTTTTCCGGCAGTTCCTCGCCCAGCCACGCCATTGCCCGATAGAGATGATGCAGATCGAGCCCCTCGACGCCGGCGATGGCGTAATCCTCCCGCCAGCGATCGGCCGCGCGGTCGGAGCCGCTCACGAACAGCCGGTGCAGCACGGTGAGGAACACCGCGCGTTCCAGCGCAAAGCCGTGCTTGCGTCTGGCCCGCCAGCTCGGTGACCACCGCACGGCAGCCGGTCTCCTCCCACAGCCGCTCGAACGCCAGCGCCGGCCCGATGCGACGGACTGCGATCTTGATCGCGGCATCATTGCTGGCTGCGCTCAGCACCATGGCCTTGGCCGCAAAGCGCGCACCGGAGCGCACCAGCCGTTCCAGCTGGCCGCTCGCCTGCAACTCGTCGAAACGCCCGAGCGTCGCGATCACCTGCTGGCGCACCTGGTCGCCATCGCGGCGGCTTTCGACGATCTGCAGATAGGCGCGCCCGGCCGAGGTCTTGCGGCGGAAGTACATAGCGCAGGCTCCGCATGCTGGTGCGCACATAGAGTCGCGATTCGATCGAAAAAATCAACTAAAATCGATCGAAAAACGTGGCACTACACTTTCGCGAAAACGACTACCCCGCACCAAGCAAAATCAATGACTTACACCACATCGAATCGCGCGAACTGTAGAAGATGGGTTTGGCGCCGCACCTCGGGGATGAGGGCCTGCCCATGGCAACATTTTGTAAATTCACGGATGAAGCGCACCCGCTACCTAAAGGGAAGCCCCGCCGGGGGGTACGACCAGCGGGGCCCCATCGTCATCATATCGAAAGTCGGCCTCCCCCTCAGAATTAGAGAAGCCAACTCGCAAGGTAGCACAATGCCACGCGCACATGTTGCATGCTCGGGCGATAAGAACCCAAGCGACCAATGGGCTGCGCACGTTCACCATTCTGACGACCAAGCCCAACGAGCTGGTCGCCCCCATCCACGACCGAATGCCGGTGATCCTGGCCCCCGCGGACTACGAGCGCTGGCTCGGCGACGAGCCCGATCCTGCTGACCTGGTCCGGCCTTACTCCACGGATCAGATGGTGAGCTGGCCGGGTAAGCACGCGGGTTAACAAGCCGGAGAACGACGATCCAGCGATCCTCGACAGGTTCGCGGTGACTGCCTGACAGGTGCTGATGGGCGATCTCCTCCGGCGTCCCCGAAGCCCGGCACCTATTCCGACAGGTTCGAAATCCCTTTTGGTATCAAACCCAGAACGAACGAAGAATTTGTCGCATTGGCAGGCACCACGCAGCGCCGGGACTTGTAGGCGCTGCGGAACGCCGGCGCGGTTTTCACGGTCTCGCCGCGGGCGTTGATGCATTTCCAGGCGGTCGGGTTGGCCACCACGAATCCCCCGTCGGGGCTTTGAGCCCCACCCGGTCCGGCCGTCCATTGCCATCGAGAACCGGATTAATACACGGGAAAGGCGACCCCGACCGCTTGCGGCGTCGGATGGCGGGGGCGCCTTCCGTCAGAACGCCGCTCCTCGCAGGCGGCGTCCAACGAACATCAACCCGAACGCATTGTGGAGCGTTCCGGCAAAGGGTTGGGCCTGCGTTTTGTGTGTAAGCGGTCGCGGCCCCATGGCCTCAAGTTGAGCGGCGTTCACGTGCCGGGGTCATGAGTGAATGGCGCGGGTGCCGTGGATCCCTGAGGCGCTGCGCTCGCTCCCCACCTCAATCGATGTTTCCACCACTCGTCGACCAGTGTGGGCACCTGTTCTCGCGCCAAGATGACCGCGGGGAGCTTGGCGAAGCGGAAGAGGCCTCGCCGAAAGTTTAACCAACACTGACTTGCGCGCGCGGTGTGCCACCGGTCGGCTGCTTTCGACCAAAACTGTGACCAGTGCGATACCTGCGACGTCATCAAGGCGCCGAGGCGTTCCGCCTCTCCTTGCCACTGATCCCGGCTCGCCATTATCCGGTTTACGTCGGCCGACAGGAATTCCTGTGTCTTTCGCGCTTCGGCTTCCGACGCACGCAGTCGTTCCACCTCGGAGCGCAACCGCTCGATTTCGATAAGCAACAGCTTCATTTCCCGCCGCATGACCGGCAGGGGGTCGGACGCGTCCGGCCGCTGGAGCGCTGGAAAGTTGCCCAGGAACCGAGGAGTGTTCGCCGCAGCGCACTAATTCGGCATCGAAAAAGCATGCCGAACCATGGTTTACAAACGGTTAAGTCCGTATTTCTCACACTGGTGATCCGAGGTATCGGCGCGTACCTATGGGGAGCTGTTGCCGGCCCAGGGGCTCCCGTAAGGCCCCTATCGACTCTCACCGGGTGCAGCGATACACCCTGGCAAGCCTTGTGGACGACCCGCGGCCCGACATTGAACGAAGGAGTGTCTTGGGACATCAACACTGCAGTGATGCGCGCATTGACGGATGCCGAACTCGACGATGCCTCGGGCGGCGAGCCCAATCTGGGTTGGATGGAATTGGAGCACCCAGGGGCCGCACGTTCTGGGATTACCAGAAAGGCATCTCGCTCGGCTGGCCGCTGAGTCCGCTGGTAGGATGCTTTCTCAACGCGCCCCTTCGGCTGACACGGAGCCGGCAAGCGGGCGATCAGGCGGTACGTGTTTCACCGCACTGGCTCGCAAGACCTCAAGCTGCATAGAAGCAGCCGGGGTCATGACATGCCAATTCGCAATGCGTCTGCCATACCAGTCTTGGCGGCAAGAGAGATTGAACTCCGCCTGCAAGCGGAGAACTGTCTGACTATGGCTGGAGCTACCAACGACCCGTCCTTGCGAGCAAAGTTCCTTGAGCTGGCCAGAGGCTGGTTTCGGGAACTTGAGTACCTACGAGCGAGAGCGAGACTGGACGGTTCGCAGGCGCAGTAAGATGTTTAGTGGGGCCAGTGGCTGCCCAACTTAATTGCGTGGCTGCGCGACCCGGGTGATCGCGACCAGCTATTCCGATTGATTGCGACCAGGCGTTCCGATTGATCGCGACCACCACATTCCTCGTGGCCGGGGTGGAACAGGATCGGAGGGCAAGGGCGTGGCGGTCGTTGGCGATGGCATGCCGGCGCGGTGGGCCTTGGTAGATCAGTGAGCCCCGGCCATCGGTTCGTTGACAACCTACCCCACGAGGGTGTGATGGCCGGGGCTCTGCCGCGGGGGGAGTGAAGATCGGGGGTGGCGCAAGGTAGCACAGTTCGCAAGCCGTCGCGGGATGGCATGATCAATCCAAGCAGCCGCGTCGTCGCCGGCGCGTCCGGGTTCTTGACCTTGATCCAGTCCGGGGCCGCCGACCGGACCGATACCGGCTAATCCCGCCGCTTGGACACGATGCCCGTTCCAGAGGCGTCTCGCAAGCAGCCTCGAACATGGCCTGTCCGTAGCCGCTCTCGATGTGCTCCGAAAGGCGAATGCCACGGCCGGCCTTCCATAGCACCGGGGCCTTGCGGCGGGGCTCCCAGGGCCAGGCTTCGCCGGTCAGTGCCAACCCTGATCGCAAGCGCACTATTCATGGGACGGCGTTCCGAGCCGCGACGCCCAAGGGCCGTTTTGGTTCCGGCTTTTTGCGGTCCGGGGTAAGATGGCTTCCTAAATCGGGAGGGAAATCCATGCAACACATCGCAACCACCATCTCAAAGACCACCATTCGTATCCGATACGCGGATGATCCCGACCCGGCGAAGGCAACGGAGTGGGTTGATTTTCAGGTGAAGATTGCCGAACTTCGACCCGGATCGGGGACAGCAATATCCGATCCGGAGCTCAGTGCAGCTTGCGGAGTTGCGTCGAGCCGCCCTTCGGCGTGCGCAAGACGAATTAACCGGCGAATCTCATCGCCTTCAAGCTCTCGAAAATCGTATCTCGCGGCGAAAAGACGAAGGTGCTTAGTGCAATTGGATCCGGTCCCGAACCCTGTGCCAGTGCGGCCCGTCCATCTTGGAGGAGGACATGACGGAGTTATTAGAAGGTAAGGTAACGGTTGGTCTATGTAAGCAGATCTTTCTCTGTGCGCTCATTCTCTGTCTATCAGGGCTCCAGTCGTTTTCCGCACCCGGTGATCAATCTGTGCCTCGTGAGGCGCAGTATAAACAATGCATAAAGCGAATTTCTGGAGCCTATACCAGAAATAAAATCGTGTGCGAGTCGTCGTTTAGACAATGCCTAAAGGGCAAGCAACGCTGAATTTACGGATGTCGGAGTTCACCGATCCTGCGATTCGGAAGGTAGATCGGAGACGCAGTGGGGCATGAATTCGCAAATCGGGTTAAAGCCCAAAACTATGAGATCGATCACGCCGACGGGATCAACTCACCTTGGCCAGGGCGCCGGTGCCCCATTCGCCCTGATGGAGCGACGTGGCATCGTAGGGCAGATCGCCGACATTGGTGAAGGTCACCGTGGTCCCGGCCTTGATCCGCGTGCGCGCCGGCCGGTAGGAAGGAACGCTACTCGCCCACCGCTCGGATTTGATGTCGCCCAGCCATTCCGAAACGATCACGCCCGCCATTCTGGGATGATGTCGCCCGGGTGACGAGGCCTCTTCTGGCTCCCATAGGCCCCCCCCCTTTCGGCTTTGCGAAGGGGGCCCTTGGATGCCGACGGAGAGGCTTGCGATGCGCCATGTGCGCGATGTGATCAGGATGAAGTCGGCGGGGATGCCGATCCGCGAGATTGCGCGGCGGGTCGGGGCAGCGCCCTCGACAGTGCGATTGACGGTCCGCCGGTTCGAGGCAGCGGGGCTGACCTTAATGGAACCCGATGGGTCGAAGAGACAACGCTATTACCCCTTAACGCCCGCGAGTGGTCCACAACTTGGCCCGTGAGATAGCTGGAGCTTGCTCGTCGAACGGTGCGCCAGTTTCGAGGTTCTTTGGCGGGGAGCCAAGCTCGCAAAGTCGCTTCGAGGAGGCCGGCGGGAAATGTTACTTCCGGATCACGGCCATACGGAAAGTAAGTCTCCGGGCTGAACATTGATCTACGCTGAACGAGCCCAAGCTGGCTGTTTCAACCTGATGTGTCGCAGCGTCAGGGGCTTCTCCCGTAAGTTTCCTGTGGATAAGTGGCCGGATTTGAGCTCTCCGAGACGAAAATCTGTGGACAACGCAAGCAATCCTGCGCCGATTCGCCTGGAATGGGCTGTGTGTTCGGGGAGGACGCCCGGCCTTGCATCGCGACCTCAGAATGTTCGTGCAGAGACAAGTGGGCAAGCTGGTCGATGCCGCGGAGGGCTGCGGCGATCCCGAGCTGAGATATCAGCTTCTCGATATGGCGGAAAGCTGGCTATTGTCGCTCGACGCTCAGCAGCAGAAAGAACGGCTGTCCGTGGCACTCCACTGAGCCTGTCTGGCCGGCCGGGTGCTCATGAACCGATCCCCCCGCGAAGTCCAAAGCCGGTGGGCAAGTGGGAGTAAGCTCATCTATGTTCGGTGCCGTGCTGCTGCTCTCGGCAACATTGTCGATCCTGTTCGTTGTGGCGGCTCTGATCGTGAATTAGAAAACCGAAGGCCGGCCGCCGGACTGATCGAAGCACGCGGGTTTCTTCATGGGAGCACGGCTGCCGCATCCTTGAACTGTGCAGGCCCGGCTGAAATTCCGGTGATGGGGGCTGAACGTCAGCCGATCGTCGCGGGGCAATAGAGTTCCTACCGTTCGATGACTTGCGTGGCCGCTGGTGCGTCCGGTTTTATATCTTGATCCAGTCCGGCGACCGCCGACCCATAATGGCTGTAGCGGCGCTTCGACACGATCCCTTCAAGCCCATTCTCAGATGCCGCTCTAACGCTGGACCGTGCTCACCGTCGGGCCATTTCATCTTGAAAACGCGATTTTGAGCAGTTTAGACTGGCTAAGCGGTAAAATTTTCGACGTTTGCTTTTTACCGTAAGCGGTAGACAAACATGCAGACCATCGCCTTCGCTACGCAAAAGGGCGGCAGCGGCAAGTCAACGCTGTCAATCGGGATTGCGGTCGCTGCCATGCAGGCAGGGGAGCGGGTTTTCATGCTGGAGACCGACCGGCAGGGAACGGTCTCAAACTGGGGACTGAGGCGTGCTAACCCCGAGCCCGCCATCGACCGGGTCACCAATGGTGCCGAACTGGAGCGGGCGCTCAAACTGCTTCAGGCCAATGGCTATACCTTTGCGGTGATCGACAGCCCCGGAACCAACTCGGTCGTGGCGACGGCGGCGATCCGGGCGGCCGATCTGTGCCTCATTCCGGCGCGGCCGAGCCCTGCTGACATTGAAGCCGCCATACCGACGGTCAGCTCGATCCGCAGCCTGGACAAGCCGTTCGCCTTTGTGCTGAACCAAGGCCCGGCGCGCAGCTACTTTCGGATGAACGAGGCGACCTCCGCCCTGAACATGCTGGGCGCGCTGGCACGGCCCTTCATCGTGCAGCGGAACGAACACCAGGACGCGCTGGGCGCCGGCCTGGGGGTCACTGAGTTCGCGCCGGGCGGAAAGGCCGCCGAGGAAATACGCGGGCTGTTGCAGTGGGTACAGAAGAAGCTGAGGACAGGAGCATGACGAAGAGACAGTCGCTTGCCGACCTGATTCCGGCGGTCGCCCCGGACACGTCCAGCGAAGCCCTCCCGGACCAAAAGAGACGTTCTCCGAGCCGGCGCGAAAAGTATCCGAGCGCGACCGTTTATTTGCCTCGGCGGGCCATTCGGATCATCAAAGAGATCGGGCTCGAGGAGGATCGCCGGATCAGCGACATCATCAGCGATGCCGTGGATGAGTATCTCACCAAGCGGGGGCACCCTTCGATCAAGACAATGCGCGGGTAGACAGCTGTCAGATTTGTACCTTTTACCGTTTACGGCACAGTCCAGCTGGATCTGGCTCGTCACCGAGCCAGCGGTCATA
>CAVWIS010000005.1:0-52139 GCA_963755055.1 uncultured Alphaproteobacteria bacterium
GCGTCGGTGTCGATGGTCGGCTTGTTGCTGGCGTCGAGGATGTCGCCGCCGGCCTGCTGGATGAAGGCGTGCAGGCGGGTCGCAGGCCTCGATGTCCGCTTGCCGGCGATCAGCGTGCCCCAGACGCGCGCGTTGGTGAGCTTCTTGGCGACTCGCGGTATTCGTCCCAGGTCGCCGGCGCCGCCGAGAGACCGGCCGCCTCGAAGAGGTCGGTGCGGTAGTACATGGCGCAGTTATGGACGATGATCGGCAGGGCATAGAGCTTGCCGTTCCACGACACCGTCTCGAGCGCGCTGCCGGCGAAATCGGCCTTGTCCTTGGCGTCGATCTTGTCGGTGAGGTCGACGATGAAGCCTTTCTCGGCGAACTCCGGCAGCCAGACCTGGTCGGCGATGTAGACGTCGAACCCGCCTGCCTGCGACAGCGCATCCTGGGCGAATTGCTGGCGGATCAAGTCGTGCGGAGATGGCGTTGAAGGCGACGTCGACGCCGGTCGCCTTGGTGAACTCGGCGGCATGCTCGCCGTAGAACTTCTCGTAGGGCGAGCCGGCCTCGACGCCGACGGTGATCTTGCCGGCGGCATTCGCCCGGCGGATCGGGCGGGCGCCGAGGCGATGCCGGCGCCGACCGCGGCAGTGCCCTGCAAGAAGCTGCCGCCGATTAAGTTTCCGTATCATTTCTTCCTCCCATTTCTTTGCGTTGTCGAGGCTTGTCATCGCGGAACGTCGGAAAAGCTTTCCTTGCGACTCTCGTGACTGCAAAGACCCTGTGACGCGCTCAGTGCACTCGAGCCGCGCGCTCCTCTCCCGCTGCGCTGGTCGCCTCCACGCGAATGAGTCGCCGCTTCAGCTTCAGGAGGCGCGCCTCGCGCAGGCTGTCGAAGAAGACGGCCAGGAAGATGATCGCGGCGAGCACCATCGGCTGCAGATAGAGGTTGACCTTAATGAAGACCATGCCGGCCTGCACCATCTGGACGAGCACCGAGCCGACGACGGCGCCGAAGGCGCGTGCCGACGCCGCCGAACAGACTGGTGCCGCCGAGCACCGCGGCGGTGATCACGTCGAATTCCTTGCCGACGCCGAACGTCTGGTTGAGCCGGCCGACCAGCGCGATCAGCATGATGCCGCCGAGCGCGGCGCAGAGCCCGGAGATCACATAGACGGAGAAGATGATGCGGCGGTGTCGATGCCGGCCTTCCTCGCCGCCTCGATGTCGTTGCCGACGGCATAGAGCTGACGGCCGAAGGCGGTGCGGCGTGAGGACGATATGGGCCGCGGCGACCACGAGGGCGAAGACGATGATCGGGCATCGGGCACGCCGACGCAGCGACGAGGCGCCGAAGGCGGGTGAAGGCGGCCGGGATAGTCGATGCCGAAGGACTCGGTGATCGCGGTGACCGAGGCCGCGCCCGGCGACCATCGTCGCCAGCGTCACCAGGAACGGCGTGATGCGCAGCACGACGATGCAGAACGCGTTGATCGCTCCGAAGAGCGGCGCCGGTACACAGCCCGACGACGATGCCCGGCGACGACGCCGAAACCGCCCTGCATGCCCGGGATCTGCAGGAAGTAGCCGGCGGTCATCGCCGAGACGTACATGTTCGATCCGACCGAGAGGTCGATGCCGGCGGTGAGCAGCACGAAGGTCATGCCGACGGCGATGACGCCGGTGAAGGACGCCTGCTTGACGATGTTGAGCGACATTCTCGGCGCCGAAGAAATTGGCGGCGCTGAAGCCGAAGAAGACGAAGACGACGATGAAGATGATCGCCGTCGCGTTGCGCAGGAGGAGATCGGTCAGCCGGCGCGCGCAAAGTTGCGGGTCATGCCGCGGCCCCCTGCTCGCGGAACGCCGGCGGCGAGGATCGGCTCCTGGTCGAACTCGCTCGCGCGCGAACTCGCCGACGATCTCGCCGCGGCTCATCACCAGGATGCGGTCGCACATGGCGAGCAGCTCCTCGAGCTCGGAGGAGATGAAGAGCACGCCGCCGCCGTCGGCTGCGAGCCGGTCGATGATCGAGTAGATCTCGAACTTTGGCGCCGACGTCGATGCCCCGCGTCGGCTCGTCCATGATGAAGATCGCCGGCTCGGACATCAGCCACTTGGCGAGCACCACCTTCTGCTGGTTGCCGCCGGACAGGCTCTTTGCCGGCTGCGTGAGCGAGGCCGCCTTGATCGCGAGGAGCCGCCGCCGCTTCGGCCGCGGCCGCGGTAAGCCGCGCCTGCTCGATGAATTCGAGCGGCGTCGACCGCGAACTTCGGCAGCGCGGCGAGCGCGATGTTCTCGGCGATGGCCACGTTCATCAAGCAGGCCTTCTTCGCGCCGGTTCTCGGTGACGAAGGCGATGCCGTCCCGGATGCTGCGCGCGCGGCGATGCGATCGCCGAGCCGCCGGTCGCCGACGACGATGTCGCCGGAGTCGATGCGGATCGAGGCCGAAGAGAATGCGGGCCAGCTCCGTGCGGCCGGAGCCCATCAGCCCGAACACGCCGAGCACTTCGCCGCGGTGGAGGTCGAGAGCTTGATGTCCTTGACGACGCCGGCCGCGCGAGAGCGTCGCGGCCGCGAGCAGGACGCGTCGGCTGCGGTGCGACGTGCGCGTCGGGATAAAGCTGTTCGATGGCGCGGCCGACCATCAGCGTGATCATGCGGCGGATGTCGAAGTCGCGGCCGGGCCGGCGGCCGATCAGCTCGCCGTCGCGAAGGACCGCGATGTCGTCGGCGAGCGCGCATGACGTCGGCAAGGATGTGCGAAATGTAGATCATCGACTTGCCGGCCTCGCGGAGCCGCCCGATCAGCGCGAACAGCCGTTCGGTCTCGCGCGCGGTCAGCGACGTGGTCGGCTCGTCGAAGATGATGATCGGCGCATCGAGCTGCAGCGCCTTGGCGACCTCGACCAGTTGGCGTTCGCCCGGCGACAGCCGCTCGAGCGGCGTGTCGGGCAGCGAGATCGAGATCGACCTCGCTCGAGGAGCTCGCGCGTGCGGTCGGCGAGGCTGGCCCGGTCGATGAGCGCCAGCGGGCCGAAGCGGCGGCGCGGGAAAGCGTCGATGAAGATGTTCTCGGCGATCGTGAGGTTGCTGAAGAGATTGAGCTCCTGGTGGATGAAGGCGATGCCGCTGGCGCGTCGGCGTCGGCCGGGTTGCGCGGGCGCATAGGGCGCGCCGTCAAGGCGCATCGCGCCGGCGTCCGGCCGCACGACGCCGCCGATGACGTTCATCAGCGTGCTCTTGCCGGCGCCATTCTGCCCGATCAGGCCGAGGACGCGGCCACGGCCGAGCGCGAGGTTGACGTCGCGGACCGCGTGGATGCCGGCGAACGCCTTGGAGATGCCGTGCGAGCTCGAGGATCGCCGTCGCTCATGACGTGCCCTCGCTCGCGAGCAGGCGGGTGCGGGCGACGTCGAGCGCGGCGGCGGCGAGGATGATGCCGCCCTTGACCACGTCGATGTAGAAGGCCGAGAGGCCCATGTAGTTGAGCGTGTTGCCGAGGAGAACGAAGAAGACGACGCCGATCAGCGTCCAGCGTCACCTTGCCCTTGCCGCCGGCAAGGCTGGTGCCGCCGATGACCGTGGCGCCGATGATGTCGAGGAGCACCGTGCCCGCACCGATCGTCGGCCGGCCGCCGCCGAGGCGCGCCGAGTAGAGGATTGCCGCGACGGCCGCGCAGAAGCCCGGAGAACGACGAAGACGAGAGTGATGATGCGGCGGACCGGCACGCCCGAAATCTCCGCGGCCCTGGCGTTGCTGCCGACCGCGTAGATGTAGCGGCCGAAGACCGTGCGCCGCAGCAGATCTCGGCGACGCACGCCGAGCGCGAGCGGCAATCACCATCGGGTAGGTGACGAAAGGGAGGATGTCGCGGCGCTTGATCGTCGCCTCGACCTTCTCGCCGAAATAGAACGAGACGAGGTCGCCGGAGCCGAGCCGCGAGAACTCCGGCGGCAGGTTGACGATGTTCTGCGACTGCGTCAGCCAGATGCCGGCCGAGGAGAAAAGCATGAGCGACGACCAGCGTCACCATGAAGGCCGGCATTCTGAAGCGGGCGATGAAGAAGCCGTTGAGGAGGCCGATGAGGCTGCCGACCGCGAGCATCGACGGCCACGCCGGCGGCGACCGAGCCGGCTGCCGCGCAAGGATGCCGCCGCTCTCGTCGAGCAGCGTGCCCCAGAGCGGGCTGCCGCCGAGGAGATTCGGGTCGGCCGCCGTCGCCATGACAACCGCGCCGGCGACGCTGGCGAAGCCCATGATCGCGCCCTGGCTGAGGTCGATCCCCATGATGATGATGACGAAGGTCTGGCCGATCGCGACGGCAAAGAGCGGCCAGACATTGGAGAGCTGGTTGCTGATGTTGCGGGCGGTGACGAGGTCGGGGAAGAACACCGCCATCGACGACGAAATAGGCGAGGGTCAGATAGAGGATGAAGTATTGCGAGACGAGCAGGCCGCGCAAAAGCCTCACGGCGCCGGCGTCCGCGCCACGCGAGCTGGCTTCCGCGACGCCCAGTCCGCCGCTGCCGGCGGACCGGCTCCGTGACCGGCTTGTCGGTCACGGTCCGGCACCCGACGAGATCGCCGCACAGCGACCGAAAGGGCGGAGGCGACGGGCGGCCAGCCCGCCGTCCCTGATGACCGATGCTACTTCTTGCGTCGAGGACCATGGCAGCCCCAGGTGTCGGCGCCCTTCTCGGCGTAGTTCGCCTGCGACAGCGCGAAGCCCGGATCGAGCTTGACCGCGTTCGGCCGCGCCTCGCCCTTGGCGATCGCATCCTGGATGCTGTCGAGGGCGAGCTTCGCCTCGAGGTAGACGTCCTGCACGCCGGTCGAATCGACATAGCCCTCGCGGATCAGCTTGCAGGCGCCGTCGTCGCCATCGAGGCCGCCGAGGATGACGTGGCCCTCCTCGCCGGTCTTCTTCCACTTGCCCTTGCGGCTCGAGAACGCCCTGGATGGTCGGGAAGAGGAAATCCGACGAGGTGAAGATGAAGTCGATGTTCGGGTCGGCGGTCATCGCGGCTTCGAGGCCGGCAAGCGCCACCTGCGAGTTCCACTTGGTGTTGATCTCGGCCGGCGTCTCGAAGATGTCCGGGTGGTTCTTGATGCGCGTTCATGAAGCCTTCGCGGCGCTTCACCGCGTTGGGGTCGGCGAGGTCGCCGACGAGGACCAGCGGATGCAGCTTCTTGCCGGTCGCCTTGAACTTCGCCTCGGCTTTCGACCGCCATCGCCTCGACCGCCTGGCGGGCGACCGACTCGTTGTCGGCGACGACGATGATGCCCTTGGACAGATCGGAAGGCGGGCGATTGAAAGTAGCGATCGGTACGTCGGCTTCTTGTGCCAGAGCGACCAGCATCGTCTCCGAATCGCTGTCATCCGCCGTCAGGATGATGCCGTCTGCGCCCTGGGCGATGCAGTCCTTGATCTGCTCGAGCTGCCGGTTGGCATCCTTGCCGCCGTTGAGCTCGATGACTTCAATGCCGTTTTCTTGAAGCGTGTCGACGATGGCCTCGTGGCCGGCCACCCAGAAGCCAGTCGAGAGATCCTGGAACGCGTAGCAGACTTTCTTGCCCTCTGCGGCGGCCGGCGCCGCTGCCGCGAACGCGGCCAGGCAAGCCACCGCAGCTGCGGCGCTGTATAGGTGAAGCTTCATCGTCATTGGATGTCCCTCCCGTTGTTGAGTCTGCTGCGCGAGCTTGGCTGAGCGTTTCCTTTCCGGTACGGCGCGTCTTGTTTCTCCGCGTTCGACACGCGGTATCCCATCAAAACTGTTTGCGCAAACATGATACGACGTATTATGTTTGCGCAAACAGTTTCACGCATACTGGCGCGCGATGCTGATGGTCGTGAGAAAGGGAAAGATGAGACAATCCGGGCAAACGGATGCTGGCCGTGGGCGAGCGCGCTCATACCGGTATCGGTATGTGGCACCTGGGAGCTTGCGCGGCGAACAGTGCGCGAAACATCGTCGCCGAGGCACTGAGGATCGGATACCGCCATATCGACACCGCGCAGGGCTATGATAACGAGGCCGCGGTCGGTGAAGGCATTCGCGCCTCTGCGGTCAGCGCGCGACGATATCTTCGTGACCACGAAGGTGCGCCCGCAACTCATATCGACAAGGGGCGCTTCAACGTTCGGTCGAGGAAAGCCTGATGCGGCTGGGACTGGACGATGTCGATCTTCTGCTCATCCACTGGCCGAACCAGGCATTCCCATCAGCGAGAGCGATGGCCGCGCTCGGCGATACCAGGCGAAAGGGATTGACGCGGCATATCGGCGTCTCGAATTTCACCATCGCCAAGCTCGCCGAGGCGGTGCGAGTCTCGGCCGAGCCGATCGTGACCAACCAGATCGAATACCATCCCTATCTCGACCAGACGCGGCTGCTAGCCGAGATCCGTCGGCCACGGGCCTCGCCATCACAGCCTACTGCCCGATCGCCCTCGGCAAGGTCGTCGACGATCCGGTTCTCGGGGAGATCGGCGGGGCCCACGGCAAGACGCCGGCCCAGATAGCTGCGTTGGCTGATCCAGCAGCCCGACGTCGCCGCCATACCGCGCACGTCGAGGCCAACCCGGCTTGGGGAGAATCTGGATGTCTTCGGCTTCCAATTGACGGTACATGAAATGCAAAGGATAAGTCGTTTCAAGCACCCGAATCTCCGCCTCATCAACGAACCCGACTGGGTACCTCTTTGGGATTGAACGGCTGCACCATACAGCCATCAGCTCATTGGCTCCTTCCCTCTCCTCTGAACAACCGTAATGGCAAAGGTCAATAGGATCGTCTTCTCGCGGCGAGATCTGCGCGGCCCGACTTGGCAGTCTCGCGCGCTACCGACCATGGATGACGTGGCTCGGGAGAGCGGTTTTCGCAGATGACGGTCTCGCGGGCCTTCGTGGCTCCGCCTCGATCAAGAAGGAGACCCGCGACCAAATCCTGGGGGTCGCAGCTGCAATCGGCTACTTCCCCAATCGCGCCGCCTCCAGCCTCGCTTCCCAGCGAACCCGGACGTTCGGCATCGTCCTCCCGACGCTGCAGGGACTCGATCTACCTGCCGTTCGTCGAGGGCGCTCGCCGAGTATTCGAGGCGAACGGCTGCGACTACCTCCTGCAATCGATCGACTACACCAAGGGCCGCGAAACGCACGCCATCGCCTCACTGCTCGCCCATCGCGTCCAAGCAATCCTGCTGCCCTCGATCGGGCACACGGCAGCGACCGCCGGTTCCTCGGTACGATCCCGATTCCACTCATTGAAGTGGGCAATCTGCCGAAGAGGCCACTGCAATTCGCCGTCGGCCATTCGGACTTCGAAGCGGGCTACCTCGCCACACGCCGGCTGATCGAGGGCGGCCGGCGGCGGATCGCAATCATCTGCGGGAGATTCGCCGTGACGACCAACGCGCACGACCGGTTCAACGGCTACTGCCGGGCTATGAACGATGCGGGGCTCGAAGTCTCGGAGCATCGCGTCGCGCAGGTCGAGCACTCGGTCGACGCCGGCCTGGAAGGGCTCGCCCGACTGACCCGAGCAAGCGGTCTTCGACGGCCTGGTTGTGGCCGGCGAGATCTGGAGCGCCGCCGTGCTCCTGCAAATCCTGAAGATCGGCAAGAGGGTGCCGGAGGAAATCGCAATCGTCGGCATCGGCAAGGTCGAGCTTGGCCCATATCTGCCGGTGCCGCTCACCCATGTCGATCTGCCCCGGTGGGAAACTGGAGTTCGCTCGGCCGAGTTTGCGATTGCGCTGTCGTGGGGAGCCGGTGACAAAGTTCGTCCGAAAGCTGCCGATCAAGTTGATCCCAATGGCGAGCGGGTAGGACGCGCTGCGCCGCGCCATGCCCGGCAGTGCCTGGTAATCGCCGCGCCGCGGCTATCTGCTCGAGCAGGAACACTAATGGGTCGAGGGCTCTGCATGGGCACTCCTTACCTATCCGAAGGTGATCAAGCTCTATCCCGAGGCGGAAAGACGCTGGCCAGTGGGTGTGTGATGGACAAGGGCGCGCAATGAGGCTGATTGAACAGGCGGGTCGAGTCGCGATCGTGGGCGGCGCCGCTGAAGCTAACCGTCGAGGCATTGTCGCCGAAGGTTATGCGCATTCGGATTGGCGCGGCCGCAGCATCCGCTCCCTCTTATCTGCCGGTGAAGGATTGGCCCGAGGCATCGACCACGCTCGATCGGGATTGCGTGCGCAGCGCGGCCCTTGGCGTGCGGCTCCTACCCAAAGACGAAGTCCTGGAGTTTTCCGACCGCGAGGGACGGCCGCGTCTGCGGTTCGATCTCGCGGCGATCGAGGCTGGCGCGAGGCTGCGACTTCGCTTCGAGATCGTCGGCGAGCAGCACTTCTACGGTCTCGGCCAGGGCGGCCAGCCGCTCGACCGGCTGGGCGCGACGCGGCGGCTGTGGAACTGCCACGTCAATCACGGACCGGGCGGCGACATCGGCATCCCGCTCCTCCTCTCGCAGCTCGGCTACGGGCTGTTCTTCGACAATCCGCGCCTTGCCTTCGTCGATGCCGGCAAGTCGCACGACCGCGTCTGCTTCGACTACGAGTGCGAGGCCGGCGGCTTCGACCTCTATTTCCTCGGCGGCGACGATCTCCGCGACGTGCTCCGGACGAGCGCCGAACTGCTCGGCCATGCGCCGATGCCGCCGCGCTGGGCGCTCGGCTACATGCAGTCGACTCGCGCATTTCGACGGGCCGGAGGAGGTGCGCGAGCTCGCGAGAACGCTCCGCGAAAGGCGCTCCCCTGCGACGCGCTGATCTTTCTCTCGACCTACTGCGACGGCAAGGGCTGGAACCGCGCCGTCGGCAGCCTCGACTACGAGCCGACCGTCTTCCCGATCCGGCCGAGGCGATCGCGGCGCTTCCGGGAGCAGGGTTCCGCGTCATCACCCACGAATATCCGGTGATCCACGAGGACTCGCCGCTCTTCGCCGAAGCGGAGCGAAGCGGCTTCCTCCTCGACGACGGCTACGACCGGGTGACGCCGGCGGCGCGGCCATCGACCAACTACTACGAGGGCCAGCGCTTCATCGATTTCGCCAGACCCGAGGCCGGCGCCTGGTGGTGGGAGGAGCACCGCCACCTCGTCGCGGTCGGCGTCGAGGGCTGGTGGCTCGACGGCGGCGAGGGGCCGACCGCGCCGGCCGTTCTCGCCCGGCCCGACGGGCAGGCGTTGCACAACCGCTTCGACCTCTTCCGCCAGCAGGCCTTCGCCGAGGGCGAGGCGCGCGACAATCCGCGACCGGCGGCCGTTTCTGCTCTGCCGCTCGGGCGGGCCGGGCATGCAGCGCTTCGGCGCCGGCGTGCTGGTCGGGCGACATCAACAACACCTGGGCGACGCTCGAGGCGCAGGCGAGCCTCGGCCTCAATATGGGCCTGTCCGGCGTGCCGCTCTGGGGAACCGACATCGGCGGCTTCTACGCGGTCGCGCCGCAGACGGCGAGCTCTTCGCCCGCTGGTTCCAGTTCGGCGCCTTCAATCCGATCTTCCGCTGCCATGGCCAGACGCTGGCGCATGCACCTGCCCTGGGCCTACGGGCCGGAGATCGAGGCGATCTGCCGGAACTATCTCGGGCTCCGCTACCGCCTGATGCCGTACACCTACACGCTTGCCTGGCAGGCACACATGCAAGGCCTGCCGCTGATGCGGCCGCTCGTCCTCAACTATCCCGACGATCCGGAGGCGCTGGACCGGTCGAGCGAGTTCCTCTGGGGCGACGACATCCTCGTCGCGCCGGTGACCCGTGCCGGGGCGCGGCACTGGCCGGTCTATCTGCCACACGGCACCTGGTACGATTTCTGGACGGGCGAGGCCCATGAGGGCGGCGCGGCGTCAGCGTCGCGGCGCCGCTCGATCGCCTGCCGCTCTTCGTCCGCGGCGGCGCAATCATCCCGATGGGCCCGGTCGTGCAGCATCTCACCAACTATGCGCCCGACGAGATCACGCTCCTCGTCTATCCCGAGGGCGCTTCGTCTTTCACGCTCTACGAGGACGACGGCGAGACCAATGCATATCGCAACGGCCGCTTCGCCCTGAGCGAAATCACTTCCGCGGAATTGGCGGACGAGCTCGTCCTCCGCGTTGCCGCCGTCGTCGGCGACGTAGATGTCTTACCGGTGCCGCGCACCTACTCCTTTCAAGTCTACACGACCGACGCACCGAAATCGGTCCTGGTCGACGGTGGAGCAGGGGAATGGTGGCGCGACGGCCGCTTCCTGTTCGTCGCCGCCGGGAGGGCTCCATCGGAGGTCAGGGTCACATGGTGAGCATCATGGCCGCCAATTGAACGCGGCGGTGCGATTTCTTTTTCGCGTGTCACCTGATCGATTGCCAAGTGTGCGCGCTGCTTCCCTGCGAGTTGGCCCGATCATGATTGCGCAAACATTCTCCCATGCATATTGTCTGCAGGGCGTCGGGACAACGCTCCAGACGCCAAGCCGCTCGCGGCTCTCGCGAGCAGGGACCTAGGGAGGATTCGAGATGCGCCGCACCGGAACAAAGGGGCGGGCGACGCTGACAGCTGCCGCGTCGCTCGTGCTCAGTCTGACGATCGTGGGCATGCCGGTCGGCGCGCTCGGCGCAGAGCTACGGCGTCGACGACGGTACCCACATCACACTGTGGTCGCGCGCCGCCACGCAGGCCCGGGCGGATGCGCTGGTGCAAGCCTACAACGCGACGCACAAGAACCACATCGATGTCACCTACGTCCCGACCGACGACTACCAGACCAAGGTCGGTGCGGCCGCGGCCGCCGGCGGGCTGCCCGACCTGTTCTCGGCCGACGTCGTGTTCATGCCCAACTGGACCTCGGCGGGGCTCTTCACCGACATCACGGACAGGATCGCAACGCTGCCCTTTGCCGCCAACATCGCCCAGGGCGCGATCGACGTGTCGACCTGGGACGGCAAGAAATACGGCCTGCCGTTCGTCGTCGACCTCTCGGTCTGGATGTACAACAAGAAGCTGTTCAAGGCGGCCGGCCTCGATCCCGACAAGCCGCCCACCACGCTGGCCGAGTTCGCGGCCGACGCCCGGGCGGTCCAGAAGCTCGGCGGCGACGTCCACGGCACGTTCTTCGGCGGCAACTGCGGCGGCTGCGAAGTGTTCACCTGGTTGCCCATCGCCTGGGCGGACGGCGAGACGGTCATGAACCCCGAAGGCACCGAGTCGCACCTCAACAGCGACGAGAACAAGGCGATCTACAAGACCTTCCGGAGCCTCGTCGAGGACGGCACCGCGCTGATGCCCGATACCCAGACCGAGACCGGCCCGACCTGGACCGGCTACTTCCCCAAGGGCAACATCGGCATCATGCCGATGCCGGCCAGCCTTCAGGGCATGGCCAACGCCGCGCTCGCCGACGCCGATATCGGCGTGACCCCGATCGCCGGCCTCAAGGGCGGGCAGGCGACCCTCGTCGGCGGCGACGCCATCGGCATCTCCAGGGACAGCAAGGAGGCCGACGCGGCCTGGAACTTCATGGCCTGGATGGTCGGCGATGAGGCGCAGATCGAGACCGTCGCCAAGGGCGGCAACGTCCTTGCCCGGCCCGGACCTCGCCAACAACAAGTACAGCGCGGCCGACCCGCGCCTGGTGATCTTCAACACGGTCGCGGCCAAGGGCCAGACGCCCTTCGCCAAGGCCTTCGGCGCGACGTTCAACGATCCGCAGGGGCCGTGGCTCGTGCTGCTTCGTGATGCGGTCTTCGGCGACGCGAGCAAGATCGACGCCGACAACGAGGCCATCAACGACTTCGCTCAATCCGTAGCTGACCGGCGGCCGTGGTGCGGGTCCACCGCTCGCGACCCGCACCACGCCGACGACCTCTGACGACCGGGTATCCTCCGTGGCCATGACGCCGGTGACGACGCCAACCTCCCGGCGGCTCAGCGTCGCCGGGTGGCGGCCCGGCTGGTGGGGATTGCGTCAGCTCCTGGGTATCGCCTATGCGCTGCCCACGCTCGCTTTCGTGGCGGTGTTCTTCCTGACGCCGCTGGTCCTCGTCGCCAAGATGTCGCTGAGCAGCTGGCCGCTGCTGACGGGCGACAGCGGCCTGAACTTCCCCAAGAACTACGTCGCCATCCTGACGAACCAGCTGTTCGTGCCGGCCGTCGTCTTCACGATCGAATACACGGTCCTCGTCACCGTCCTGCTCATCGGCCTGGGCCTCGGGCTGGCCCTCCTCGTCCAGGAAGGCGGCCGCTGGGTGGGCATGTTGCGCACGGTGTTCCTGCTGCCGGTGTCGCTCGGCCTGGCGTCGGCATCGCTTCTCTTCTGGGGCTTCTATTCGCCCTCGATCGGGCCGATCAGCCCGATCCTCCAGGAGTCTGGGCCTGATCCACGATCCCATCTCGTTCCTGGGCACGCCGCTTCAGCGCGCTGCTCTCGACGACCTTCCTGATCGTCTGGAAATACGCCGGCCTGTACATGCTCATCCTGCTCGTCGGGCTGCAGGCGATCCCGGACGACGTCTACGAGGCGGGCGCCCTCGACGGCGCCAGCCGCGGCCAGACCTTTCGCTACATCACGCTGCCGCTGCTGCGGCCGTCGCTGGCGCTGGCGCTGATCCTGTGCGTCACCGGCTCGCTGCTGGCGTTCGACCAGTTCTACATCCTGACCAAGGGCGGCGCCCGACAACAGCACGGTCACGGTGGTCCAGGTGATCTACCGCGAGGCGTTCCAGAGGCAGAACCTCGGCACCGCCGCGGCCATCTCGATCATCGTCCTGGTCGGCGCTGCTCGTGCTCAACGCCGTCCAGTTCCGCGGCCTGCGCGATCCGAGCGGAGTCTGAAGCGATGGCGCGCGACGCGCCCGACGCATGCTCGGCCGCACGCCGTACTACGTGCTGACCGGCGGGCTGGCGATCATCTTCCTGTTCCCGCTGCTGTGGAGCGTCGTCGCATCGGTGAGCCCGCAGGCCGCCACCGGACAGGTGATCGGCTACGGCTTCGGCAACTACACCACGCTCTACAACTACGGCGCCGGGCTCGCCGCGGTTCCTGTTCAACAGCACCTTCGTGGCGGTCCTCACGGTGGCGATCACGCTGGTGGTGTCGACGCTCGGCGGCTACGCCTTCGCGCGATTCAGGTTTCCCGGGACGAGACCTGCTGTTCCTGCTGACGCTGGCGATCCTGATGGTGCCGTACGCGACGCTGCTCATCCCGCTCTACGTGCTGCTCAATAGCCTCGGGCTGCAGAACTCGCTGGTCGGCCTGAGCCTGGTGCTCGCGATGTTCCAGCTGCCGTTCGCGACCTACATGATGCGCATCTCGTTCGAGGCGGTGCCGCGCGAGCTCGAGGAGTCCGCGCTGGTCGACGGCTGCGGCACGTTCGGCGTCCTGTGGCGCATCCTGCTTCCCGCGGTGCGTCCGGGCCTGATCACCGTCGGCCTGTTCGCGTTCCTGGCGGCGTGGAACGACTTCTTCGCCCCGCTCATCCTGCTCACCGACAGCGACCAAGCAGACGCTGCCGCTCGCGGTCGCCAACCTCCGCCAGCAGACGATGGGCGCCATCGACTACGGCGCGACGGAGGCCGGCGTGGTGGTCATGGCGCTGCCCTGCCTGATGCTGTTCCTGCTCCTCCAGCGCCACTACGTGCGCGGCTTCATGTCCGGCGCGGTCAAGGGATGACTAAGCCGGGTTGCGAGCCCTTGGGCGCGGGCATCCGACTTAAAGATGAAGACCTCGCGCCTTGCTCGCCCGCTGCGCACTCGAGGCTGACGTCAGGTTTGCAGTTGGAACAAGCGCTGCTACCGCACCGATGTCGAAGGTGTGCTTGGCGATGAGCTTGCTTTGCGTCAATAGAGGGCCGCCAATCCACCACGAATGAGGTCCGGCACGTTTGGCTGCGCCGAGATCTTTCCAAGGAAGTCGCGATCATCCGCAACGGTCAGAGGGTCAAGCTCCACGGGCTGCAAAATTGCCGAGAGGGGTTTGGCGGCTGCAGCCGCACTGACCCGCGCCGGCCCCGTGAAGTCGGTGGGGCCGTTGAATGGTAGCCGCGGGCGCAGGTCGACCCCGGTATTCCAATCTCGTCGAGCGCCAGCGACCACACCAGCGGCACCGGCGCATCGAGCACCGCCCGGCTGGCGATGGCGGGTTTTGGTCGCTCCAACTCGCGGGCCAGGTTGGGCAGATCGCCTAGGGCTGCGCGCAGAGCACTGCGCGCGGCGCCAAGCGAAACGCTGCTCACGTCAGGGTCGGCAGTTTCCTGCTGCAGGAACAGGCGGCGCTCCTTACCGCCAACGTGCAGTTTCTCGCCTACCGGGCCGAGCGCAGACATCAAACCCGGCGTGCCATAACGAGCAATGCCGTTGATCATCACCAGCCGTATTGAAGTCTCCTGGGCCTTAATCAGCGCCTCGTACGGATCGCCAGCCTTCCCAGAGATCACCACCAGGTCCGCCCGCTTGCCTGGCTCGAGCGAGCCGAGAGCCTTGTGCCACTTGAGTATTGCTGCGGCATCCCGGGTGACCATTGCCACCAGGTCGCGCGCACTAAACAAACCTCTCCAGCAGGTGCTGGGAGTACAGCCACGCAACTTTCAGCTCACCTCAGTAGGTTCTTGCTCCCTGAGGGCGCCCAATCGCTGCCCAAGCCGATGCGTACGCCTCGCTTCCTGGCGGCTTCCACCCTTGCAGTGGCGCCATAGAGCAGCAGGTTGCTGAGCGGCGACCAAACCATCGAACCCCCGTGTTGCGCCAGCAGGTCGAAATCCTCCGGCAACAGTCCCGCTGCGTGGATAGCAGTCAGCCGGTCATTGATCGCCCATTCGCCGGGCGCCACCTGAAGGGCGAGAAAGTGTCGGCGCGCCACTGAATCCGTCTGACCCTCCTGGCTCACACCCTCGCTCAAGTGCAGCAGGAAGCAACTGTCTTCCTTCATCAGTCGCCCAAAGAACGCGCGCGCGTCCTTGGCGACCACGTCGGCAATGCGCCCTTGCGCTTCGAATAACTCCGGGTCGTCGGTCTGCTCCACGTTGCGCAGGATTCCGCGGTAGTAGCGCTGGATGCCGGCATTGCTGTTGAGCATGATCCCCTGACTGGTCGGTGACTCCGCCGAGCAAGCATTTGCACTATTGGCGCGCATCGCAAGATGGAGGTCCAGCTTCGACCCCATTTGGGGTCACAGCGAGTTTCCCTTGACGAACGCTACTGGACGGCCGCTCCCGCTCCGATCTCCTTGGCAACATCTGGCTCCTTACCGCCGCAGGTCGGGTGGCCAAATCCACCTTTGCTCGCGCCAGCAACAATGTCGTAGATGATGCCATCGTCCTTGTTCGGACTCACACCACCAGGGACCTTGCCAAGGCCAAGCGCGGTCCGGACCCGCCAAGCAATGTTGTGATCCGCACAAGAGGAGTTCCCCGAAACGCCTATCGCGCCCACCTTTTTGTCGCGGTAGAGTGCTAACCCTCCGCCAAAGACGTTCACGCCGCCAATTCGCTTACCCATCATCGGATCGTTGGCCGTTCCGAAGGCGTCCGCCTCGCCAGCGTATGCCACGGCAGTATCAACGGGGAGGGCTTCCTGCAGCCCGAACAAACTGCCGCCCGGCTGTGTAGGCGCGTAGAGATTGGCGGTGGAAAGAGCGAGCCCATCGAGACTGAAGGCGTTTGCGGTGTTCGCCTTCTGCGCCGAAATCACGCGGCTACCGAGAAACTGGTCAGTGAAGACCTTGCCGGTGAAAGCCACTGCACAAACGGTTCCATCCACATCAACAACAGTACCCCACATGTTTAGATCGAACCCGCCGTTGCTAGGTCCGCCTGACGGCTTAACAGCCTCCTGCAAAGCCTTCGCAAGGGCGTCGTGGCTGGCAAGCTGGCGAGTCCGCCTGCGCCAACGTCGATAGACAGAGGAACGAACCGACAATGCCCGCGATGGTAGGAATTGTATAGGATTGCATGATGGTAATCTCCTCTTGATGAAGTAATCGTGACTGAAACTCATCCGTTCAAGCGGTCGATAGAAGGACCAATGGAAAGCGCACATACTCAAAGAAGCGGGCCGGAGCGCACTTAAATACCACAAGACGAAAAAGCGTGCTACCGACGGACGGCAGTTCAGGAGGTGAGCAACGCCGCGAACCCATCCGCCTCATGTCGAATGCGGTCTCTCACGGCCCTTGATGAATGCTAGCGAGGTTGTCTCCAGTTCTGTTTATTTCGCGCGAAAACAACCCGATTTCGCGACTTGCCTTGAAAGGCGCCGCCATTGGGGAAGCCGACCGGCGAACCTTTCTGAATTTTGACCGATGAACGAGTTCCAACTGTGGGGCTGACTGCCTTGGCGCCATGCGCCTGGTTGGTGATATATGGGTCGAGGGCGAGACGGTATTCCTCTTCGCGGGAGCCGTTCTTGGCGAGCTTTACCGTGCCGCCGGTTTCGTTTCGGCCTCGGCCGGCATCCAATCGGAAGCAATGGCTGACATGGTCGCCTCCTGGTCTCAGTATCGAGAACAGGATGAGCCGCGCTGGCTCGCGAATGTCTCAAAGCCCCGGCGAATAGTCCCAAAAAGTTCCAAAAACCTATAAGCTTCTGCCATGCCGGGGCGGTGCTTTGGATTTGGATCCTTCGTCCTGAATACCGAGGCTGGAACGCTCTTGCGCGAGGGTGCGCGCGGTAACCAGTCGGCTATCGGAGCTTCCTGCTTCTATCGGCCTTTCTTGATCGGCCGGGAGAGGTGAGCTGCCGAAGACCGATCTGATCGACGCGGCGCTGGCAAGGTGCCGTTGTTGAGGAGGCGAATCTTTCGGTTCAGATCGCCTCGCTCCGGGAAGGATCTTGGACAGATATGCCCGAGGGTGGGGAGTGGATCGGCGAATGGTCCCGTGCGTCGGTCACCGCTTCTTGTCGGTTCGGTTCGAACGCTCGGAAGCTGGATCAGACGGACGCGCTGGAACATCACTGAAGGAACCTTGTAGGCGGGCCTTCTTGATCGCCGGTGCTCCTGTTCGTCAATCGAGACGATCGGAGCAAGATATTTTCGTCGATGGCATGGTGGAGGCAAAGAATCATTTCGCCGATGGCATGGTGGAGGACATCGTTACCGCACTTTCGCGTCATGCGCTGGCTGTTCGTCATCGCGCGGAATTTGACCTTCACCTAGAAGGGCCGGGCGGTCGACGTGAAGCAGGTCGGGGCGAGAGCTGGGGGGGGCGGCCGTTATGTGCGCCGAAGGCAGTGTGTGCAAGCGACGGCAACTGGGTGCGCATCGCTGGGCAGCTCCATCCAGTACATCGACGGGCTGCGCATCTGATGGGCTCGACCGTTCTGATGGTAGACCTGGCGAACGTCTTCGATCTGCAGGATCGAGGTGACTGCCAGTGTGGTGTGGGCGGGCCATCGCACCCAAGCTGGAAGAAGCGGAGATCGAATGGGCCAAAGCGCAAACCGACCGAAAAGCCGCGACGCCTACTGACTATTTTCTGCGCGGGAATGGCAGCAACTTCCATCGGAGGACAAGGGAAGGCGAACGATGAGGCCCCGTCCGTTGCTTCGATAAGGCTATTCGACCTCGACCCCCAATTCCGCTGCCGCCTGCACGGGTACCGCTGGCGCACGAAGTGATCCGCGCAAGACGGCGGCTGGGCTGCAAGACGGCCGGCTGGGTCATCAATTGCGACTTTGAGATCGCCGAAACCGGCAAGGCTCGCGCGGCGGGCGGGCCGAATTGGGCAGGGACGACGCCATCGCCCTGTGCGGCGCGCTGGAATTGTCTCGCGTATTCGTCGTTCGGCGACGTCCACAGCGGCAACGCCTATATCGATCGGTCTCTTCTCGTAACCTAATCCCAATCGGGGCTTCGCCTGGTACTCTTTGTCAGCGGCTACGTCAAGCTCTGGCCTGGGTGAGCACGAGGAGGCGATCGAGCGCGAGACGAGGGCTATGCGATTCGAAAAAGTCCGCACGACCCGCAGCTTTTCAACATGCAGGCCGCCATCGCATGCGGCCACTTCTTTGCCGGGCGCTACGCGGAGGCGTTGTCATTGGCGGTAACGCCTCGATGCGGGAGCAACCGGACTCCGTCCACTCGACGTCTGTGGCGGCGGCGAGCGCCGCGCTCGTCGGAAATAAGGCGGCGGCCGGCCGACCGCCTTGGCCGGTTTGCGTCGCGTGATGCCCGGTCCTACGCCTTTCCAATCTCAAGGACCTGTACCCGATCCGGCGCGCGGAGGATTTCGATAGATGGAGGGAGGCGCTAGGAATGGCCGGGCTGCCGGAGTAGCGCGGCGGCGCCGCCGTCACTGTGCGCTTCGCGTGGAAGTGTCCGGGTCTGGGGTCAAAAGCCGACCAGAAAACCTGCAGGCGTCACGTCTGAGAACCGTGCCAAGGCGGCTTCGGCACCTTGAGGGCGCACGTCGTTGACGGCAGCACCGGAAAAGCGCTGCGGTCAGATTGTGGTAGATTGACCTGCCTCAAAAGCTCCAGGGTGCGGCATGGAATGCCTCAACTGTCAGGCCAAGCTTTCCCCTGGCAGCAAATTCTGCATCGAGTGCGGCAAGCCGGTCCCGATTGCCTGCCCCGCTTGCGGACTCGGCAATCCGTCGCATGCGAAGTTCTGCGCCAACTGCGGCACCAGGTTGATTGGCGTCTCGCCGTCTCTGGCGGACATCTCTCCGCAGCGCCAGTCTCCGTCGAGCTCTCTGCCGAGCGCCGGCAGCTCACGGTGATGTTCTGCGACCTCGTCGGTTCGACGGCATTGTCGACGCAGCTCGACCCGGAAGATCTGGGCCGGGTCATCGCCGATTTCCGGGCCGCTTGCGCAAATGCCGTGGCTCCGTTCGGCGGCTCGGTTGCCAAATACATGGGCGACGGCGCATCTGGTGTATTTCGGCTACCCGGAAGCCTACGAGGATGCGGCGGCACGGGCCATACTCGCCGGGCTCGCGCTGGTCGAGGCGGTAGGAGTCCTAAGGCGGTCGTCTCCTCGGCTTCCCGCAGCTTCGCGTCGGCATTGCGACCGGGACGGTGGTGGTCGGCGAGTTGATCGGCGAAGGCGCATCGCATGAGCATGTCGCCGTCGGAGAGACGCTCAATCTCGCGGCGAGGCTTCAGGCGCTTGCGTTACCCGATTCCGTCGTGATTTCCGAAGTCGACCCGGAGCATGGCCGGCGACGCCTTCAGCTACAAGGACCTCGGACCGCAGATGCTCAAGGGGATTCCGACGCCGGCCCGCGCCTGGGCGGTCGTCGGCGAAAACAGTGCGGACGACCGTTTCGCGGCCTGGACGAGCAAGGGGGTGACGCCTCTGGTCGGTCGCATCGATGAGATCGGCATGATGCGGCAGCGCTGGGGGCGCGCTCTCGAAGGCGATGGCCAGGTGATCCTTCTGTCGGCGCCGGCGGGGATGGGCAAGTCGCGGATGACACACGCCTTCCGCGACGGCCTTGGTGGGACTCAGCCGACCTGCCTCCAGTTCTTCTGCTCGCCCTATCACACCAACAGCGCGCTCTATCCGTTCATCCGCCAGCTCGAGTTCGCGGCAGGGTTTCGACCGGCACGACTCGGCCGATCAAAAGCTCGACAAGCTCGAGGCCGCGCTTGAAGGCCCGGCCGATATTATTGCGGAGGCGGCGCCGCTGCTTGCCGCACTGCTGTCGATCCCATACTCGCAGCGATATCCCCAGTTAGAGACGATCATGAGCGAACTGGTTCGCAAGCAGCGAACCATGCATGTCCTCGAGGAGCAGTTGGTCCTCCTGTCGGGACGCGGTCCCGTGCTGGTCATCTTCGAGGATGTCCACTGGGCAGACCGCACTTCGATCGAACTGATGGGACGGATCCTGCGCCGGGTCGCGGGGCTCCGGGCGATGGTGATCGCAAATTTCCGGCCGGAATTCACTCCGCCCTGGCTCGGGCTCGGGCAATGTCACGCTGCTGACGCTTAATCAGCTCGGCCGACGGCAGGTAAACGAGCTGATCGACAGAGGCCGCCGGCGGTGACGCTGCCCGAACCGGTCATTGAACAGATCGTCGCCAAGGCGCAGGGCGTTCCTTTGTTCGTCGAGGAGATCACTCGGTCGGTCGTCGCGTCCGGCACGCTGGAGGAACGTGACGGACGAGCATCATCTCGAGGACGCCGGCGCATCCTTCGTCATTCCCGCAACGCTCCAGGACAGCCTCGTTGCGCGGCTTGATCGGCTTGGTCCGGCCAAGGACGTGGCACTCGCTGCGTCGATCATCGGACAGGAGTTCTCGTTCGAACTTGTGGGGCCGCTCGTTTCCCTCGAGCCTGCGCTGCTGGCGGCAGGCCCTGGAGCAGCTCGTCCGGTCCAATATCGTCACGCAGCGCGGTGAGCCGCCGAACGCCATCTACAGCTTCAAGCACGCGCTCGTTCGGGATGCCGCCTACCAGACCGTCCTGAAGTCGCGGAAGCGCGATCTGCACCGGCGCGTCGCGGAGACGCTTGAGAGCCGGTTCCCCGATCTGGCGCGGACCGAGCCCGAGGTGCTTGCCCACCACTACACCGAGGCGGAGCGTCGTCGAGCGGGCGCTGGACTTCTGGCGCAAGGCGGCCGAGCGGGCCTCCGCAAGCCTGGCCCATGCCGAGGCGATCGGCCATATCCGCAAGGCCTTGGCGCTCGTCTCGGCGTTGCCGGAAGGGCCGGCCCGCGACGAGTGGGAGCTGGCCTTCCTCACACTCATGGGGCCGGCCCACATGGCGCTGGAGGGATGGGACAGCCCGACGGCGCACGCCACTTACGATCGTGCCAGAGCTGCTCGCCGGCCGTCTCGGCAGGATGGGGGACATCTTCCGGTCGCTTTGGGGTCTCTGGATGGGTGCCCACAGCGCCGGCCAGCATGCGCAGGCCGGACCCCTGGTCGACGAAATGTACCAGCTGCTCGAAAAGACCGAAGAGCCGGAATACGTCGTGCAGGCGCATCATGCGGCCGGATCGCAAATGCACGCCGAGGGCAAGCTGCGACGCGCCAAGTACTACACCGACCAGTGCCTTTCAGCGTACCGGATCGACACCCACGGCAATCTCGCGATGACCTACGGTGCCCACGACCCGGGCTGCTGCTCGCTCGGGATGCAGGCATCGACCCTGCTCATGCTCGGATACCCGGACCAGGCCCACGAAGCGAGCCTGCAAGGCGCTGAGCCTCGGCAGGCAGGTCGGCTTCCAGACCGGAATCGCGCACACGAGCCGTTATCGCGCTGGCCCTATGCATCATGCTGAACGAGCCGGGCCTGGCGGCCGAAAGCATCAGCGAGGGCATCGAGGTCAGCGAGAAGTTCAAGCTGGGGCCGTACCTGCAGCCGCTCGCACTGTGCGACGGCTGGATACGCGCCTTCAACGGCAATGTTGAGCGAAGGGCTTCGCCGTTCCGAGCAGGCGCTGGCGGTGATCAGGGCTACTCCCACCGCGAAATACCAGCTGCCCATGCTGACCGCCTTTGTCGGCCAGATCAGGATGGCGGCGGGCGACATCGAGGGCGCATTGACGTCTATTTGACGACGCGCTCGAGCTCGCGCGGGGCAACGGAGAGCTGTTTTACGTGGCAGAGATCCTGCGCCTGACCGCCCAGGCGTTGCTGGCGCAGCCCGCGCCCGATAGGTCCCGAGCCGAGCGCTATCTCCTCGAGGCGCTTGAGATCGCGCGCGGTCAGGAGGCAAAGTTCTGGGAGCTGCGCGCCGCCTCGGCACTTGCCAGGCTTTGGTCCAGCGAAGGGCGACAGACCGAAGCATTGATCGCTGGTGGCTCCGGTCTACGGCTGGTTCACCGAAGGGTTCGATACGCTCGAACTGAGATGCGCCAGAACGCTCATCGACGAGTTGCGCCTGCAGGAGAGATAATCGGAGACGTCAGCAAGGGCCGTGACGTCACTCGGGCGTTTTTATCCGCCCTTCGACCTAGGCAACGGCACGAGGTCTCATGTAGCCGGCGATGTAGTCGTCGAGTGCGGCGCGGAATTCCTCTTCGCGATGGTGTTCGGTCGCTTCCTTGGCGATGTGCCGGACATCGGCGCAAGAGACGCCGAGTTCGATGATCTCGCTGCGGGAGTACTGGCGCAACTCGACCTCAATGGTCCGGACCTCCCGCCGGCGGCGGGACCCTTCCTGCAGGCCTCGCGAAGCGCGCGGGCCGTATCCGTGACAAAACCGAGGTTCCAGCGGCGGCTCACCGCGCCGATCGTGATGTTGGTCATCTTGCTCTCCTGGTCTCTGGCGCGCCGATCTCGGAGCGCCATGCCCATGGAGTAGCTTTGCCGCACACGAAAACCCTGTGACGCGCGTCACAGGGAAACAGGGGCGATGGTCCCGCATGCGTGACCCCTTGCACCATGTCCAAATCTGGGTCAATTGCGTCGATTTCGCAATGACCGCCGACATGTCTGGTCACCGGCTAACTCCGCAAAATCCCGGTTCGTTGTTGAAGGCGTCATGCTGGACATGAATTCGCCGATCACCGGCAAGCCCTATGGTCTGGCGGCGGTCTGCCGCGTCTGGCGGCTCGCCCGCTCGGGCATCTATCGCCACCAGTCGCCGTCGCCCGCCACGCCACGGCGGCGGCGCGGGCCGCGCGGCGCCATGACCGATGACGCCCTGACAACCGCGATCCGTGGCGTGCTGGCCAGTAGCCCGTTCCACGGCGAGGGGCATCGCAAGGTCTGGGCGCGATTGCGCCAGGGCGGCACCCGCACATCGTTGCGGCGGGTGCTCCGGCTGATGCGCCAGAACGACCTGCTGGCGCCCGCCCGGGTCGGCTCACCACGCGGACCACGCAGCCACGACGGCACCATCATCCCCGACACGGTCGACGTGATGTGGGGCACCGACCTGACCACCACGATCACCGGCGAAGGCCTGGCGACGGTGTTCATCGCGGTCGATCATTGCTCCGCCGAATGCGTCGGCATCCACGCCCACTCCCGGGCCACCCGGGATGCCCTTCCTTGACTCTGGGATGGCCAAGGAGTCGATCTCCAGCCCGAGCTGGTCATTGGACTCGTCAAAGGCAAAAAGCCGCCTACGGGCTTCCTAATGGACTCTTGGTGGGCATCCGGCGATCGGGGCTGAAAATTCTTAGGATCCCGGGAGGACCTCACGCCCGAAATTCTTATCGCTTGGCGGTAATAAACTCCGGCTGACACGAGTTCCAGCCGGAGGAAGTTAACGGAGAAAGGGCCGGCCGAAAGGACGGCCCATCTTTCACACGACGAGGAAGTCACCCTTGGTGATGTCGAGGCCAGGGGAGAGGGTGGCAAACTGGAACGCCTTGCCCGGGTCGTCGCCGTTCTTGTCGTAGATCAGGGCACCGCTGTTCTTGTTGTAGATGATGTGGTCGTTGGCGTCGTGCGCCTCTTTGCCGATATGGAAGAACTTGTTCTTCAATTCGCCGAGGCCGATCTTTTTGAAGATGGCGTCGTCGAGGTGAATGATGTCCTCGAGTGGGTTGAAGTCGGTGACCACGTCGATGTTGGTGGCCGGTTTGATAGCGGTGTTAAACAGGAGTATGTCGGCGCCCGAGCCGAGGGTGAGTAGATCGCTACCCAGGCCGCCATTGACCAAGTCAGCCCCGCCGCGGGCATTGATCACATCAATGCCGGCACCACCGTTGATGATCTCGCTTAGGTCAGTGGCGGTGATGAGGTCGTTGCCACCGGTACCATTTACGGGGTCGGTAACCAGTTGACCCGCCCGGCCTCGAATTCCATCGGGATCGGAGTCTTCTCCACCACCGGACCTGATGTTCGAATCTTCCCACGCGAAATAGGCTTGTCCGGCTGTATTGGCGGCGACTGCGGGATTGTCCTGGTCCTCATCATTGGGGTCACTTCTGCTTACCAGAAATTCGTCGCCTTCAGGGTGACCGTTGGCATCGAACCGCTGGGCGTGGATGGCGTTGCGGCCATCATCGGGCAAACTGCCCGAGTTGTCCTCCCAGACGGCGAGGAACCCCCCATCCGGGGTGCCGACGACGCGAACGTCTTCGTTACTTCCGGGACCGGTATGGATGACGAATTCAGGGCCAAACGAATTGGTCGCTGGATTGTAGATCTTGCCGTAAACGTCGTTGCTGTTTTCCTCATAGGCAACGACAAACTTCCCGTTGGTGAGGGCGGCAACATCGGGATCGAAAACGCTCTGGTTAAGGTGGTCGGCGACCGCTACGGGGAGCCCGAAAGAGGTGCCGTTGAAGAAGACCAGATTGATGTTGTCGTTTGTTACCGCATCGTTCTCGAAGACGATTGCAGCGGTGTTGCCGAAGGAAGCGATGGCGGCGTCTTCCTGAAAGCCTGTCCCTGATGCGACCGGCGTAAAACCCGCTTCGAAGGTGCCTCCCGAATTCAGGATACGGGCGTGGATGTCGTTGTCGGTGCCATTGGATGCGGTGTAGACGACAATCATGCGGCCGTCACCGAGACCGGCGATGTCGGGATCAAACCGCGAATTGGCGCCCGGCATCGACGGTATTGCCGGCGACTTCTATTTCGGGGCTCGCGACGTTCGCACCTGAGACCAGCGTGAGATAAACGTCGTCTGGTCGCCGTATGGTGGAGGTCCTGATACACCACGGCATATCCACCGCCAGACCGGGCCGCCACCGAGGGGTTAAACTGGACGTCCGCCTCGTTGATCATGGTGACCTCCGAGCTGTCCGAGCTACCGTCGGAGTTGAAGCGGTGGGCGAAGATATCTTGGACCCTATCCCATTATCGTCTTCGTAAGCGACAACGAAGTCGCCATCCGATAGGGCTACCGCATCGGGATCACTCTGGAAACCGTTCTGATGTGGATTGAGATTGACCTGCGTCTCAGTACCAACGAGGTTCAAGTTCGCAGCCATGGCGCTTCTCCCTAGAACACCGGTGGGAGCAGTACGGCAGGTTTGCTCATCTCCGACCGGCAGTCCGCAAGCTTAAACTAGGCGGATTGGCTGCTGTTAGATAGAGCGGCGATAAAAAGGCTGCTTTACGCCAGACGATCTAAAGAATCGCCGACCATGCGCTCACGCAACCCCAATGCGGGTGTTCTGGCCTGAAGTGATGGCCATCACTTACATGTGGTTTCGACCATCAGCCCACGAGGCCGTCGCGCTTTTCCAAGCCGCTTTGCGCCTTGTTTTATATTTATGGCGGGGCCGTGACTTGCAGGAATTACGTCTCACACATCGCGGCATTCCGTCGAGTGGCGCGCTCCATTGTTTGCGCTGAGCAGGCTAGCGACAACGCACGATTAGCGGAAATATGTTTGCCTACTATTTGAGCGGCGGATCTTTGCCGTCCCGTGCTCTACCTCGCGAGATTGGCCAATAAGGGCGCAGCCCGGCTGAGAATATTCGGCGGCCGAGCGGGCCGTCCTAATCCATGGGGAGCGACGCAATGCAAGAGGGGAAAATGAAGATGTGCGGGCTGGCAAATCGGCGACGCAGGACAGCCGCGTTTTTGGCCATCGTCGCGCTTGCTGGCGGGCTCGCAGTCGGGCCGGCGATGGCACTTGATGCCAGTCCCGTTAACTCGGCTCCAAAGTCGATGAACTCGGCGGAACCCTCGGGATGGTTGTCCGCACCACACATGATATTCGAGCGAGAGTTTGCTGGGCCCGTCAGCGACACGATAATTCGTCGGTGGCGCGATCCTGACAACGGAGCGCAATGCTACATCTACGCTCAGATTTCCGTGGGCGGTGCAGCTCCAACGGCAGTCGGCGCGGCTGCATACAAGCCCGACGCGATCGGCTCGATCACCTGCATCCCGGGGCCGGCGGCACCTGTTTCTTCCGTTTCGACTCCGTAGCCAGTGTCAGGCCGACCCGCAAGGGCTGGGGCCGGGCGCTGTCTATAAGTATTTAAGGGAATTCCGTTCGGTCTCTAGCCTCGCCTCTCCCTTGTTGGGATATGCTCCATCTGTGCCCGGCCTCTTTCGAGGTTATACCACCAGGAGGCGCCGGGACTGGAGCCGGACGGGGGACTGGAAGCTCCCGTTCGGCTCTTCTAGGCTCGCCAGGGCCTTTTGTCGGAGATGAAAGAGATTCCGTTTCGCATCGCCGAAGGCAACGCCTCTGAAATCGCGCTCAGCGGAACCTAGGAGGCTAGCGGGACTTCTCAAAGGCCGTCCTCGCGCATGAACTATGCGAAGACGGCCTCCGGCTCATGAACTCACGAGAAGAGGATTACCGCGCAGGCTTATGGCCCTTCGTCACGTCCGTCGACTTCTTCAATGCACTCACGAGCTCGTCCCCGCTCATCAATGTGGTGGTGTGGCTGGCCTGATGGCTCCGCCGGCGCGCGATCGGCAGCGCGATGGCCGCCATGCTTTCGTTATTTGCGCACGTCGGCGATGATGGTCGAGATCATAGTCGCCGAGCCGTTCCGACTGCCAATCAGTTTACCACCGACTGCCTCGCAAGCCTTCCGGCCAACCGCCTCGACGCGATTTTCCGGATTGTTCATCTGCGCCGCCACAATTCCCCGGTGTAAGCCGCCTCGTACATATAGAGCGCCATGTTCATTTCCTTGTTGTGCGGCTTGGCTTGAACGCCCAACCTGCGAATGTCTTAACACCTCTTGAGAAGAGTTCGGACAGAAAAGGAAAGGGACATCGGGAAAGGCGCGTGCGGCTCGTCGTCGGCCTTCGGGCAGCCGACCCGAGTGACCAAAATTCGATACAGTGGCTCGGAGGCTCTCGACCTTACGCCACGATGAGAAAATCCTTGGCGCTGATGTCGTCGGGGCTGCCGTCGAGGATGGCGAACAGCTTGGCGTGATGTCCCCGTCGCCGTCCTTGTCGTAGTAGAGGGCGCCCGAGGTCTTGTCATAGATGATGCGGTCACTGCTGTCGTGGGCCTTGTGGGCACCGTCGTGCGCGAAGAAGGCCGACTTCTTGAGATGGCCGGTGCCGATCTTGATCTTCGAGAAGATCGTGTGGTCGAGTTCGATGAAGTCGGTCAGGTGGACCATGTCGGTGACGTGGTCGACATTGGCGGTCTTGTTCGGCTTGGTGTCGAAGAGGAACGTGTCGCCGCCGGCCCCGCCGGTGAGGACGTCGTTGCCGAGGTTCCCCGCAAGGATGTTGGCGGCGGTATTGCCGATCATGGTGTTGGCGCCGGCGTTGCCGGTGCCATTGATCGCGGCGCCGCCGATGAGCGTCAGGTTCTCGATTGCACCTTTCGCGTGCGCGGCATCGCATAGGCTGAAGCTGACCGCCGACGCGCACGGTATCGACTGCCGTCTGAGCCCGCGACACTCTCATCGACGACGTCGCCCGCATTGTCGACGACATAGGCATCGTTGCCCGCTCCGCCCCGGAGCAGGTCCGCCCCGCCGAGACCGTCGAGCATGTTGGCTGCCGCGTTGCCGGTCAGGACGTTGGCGAGGGCGTTGCCGGTGCCGTTGATCGCGGCGCCGCCGATGAGCGTCAGGTTCTCCACCGTACCGAAGGAGGCCAGCGAGCGGGTGAAGCTCGACGTGATCGTGTCGATGCCGCTGCTGTCCGAGACGGCGTCGTTGCCGGCGCCGAGCACATAGGTGTCGTTGCCGGCCCCGCCAATCAGCGTGTCAGCACCGGCGCCGCCGTCGAGGACATTGGCTGCAGCGTTGCCGGTCAGGATGTTGGCGAGCGCGTTGCCGGTGCCGTTGATCGCGGCGCCGCCGATGCAGCGTCAGGTTCTCGATCCGCCCTTGGCATGGACCGCGTCGGCGAGGCTGAAGCTGATCGTCGACTGGACAGTGTCGCTGCCGCCGGAGCCGGCGACGCTTTCATCGACGACGTCACCGAGGGTCTGGACGAATAGGTATCATTGCCGGCGAGGCCACGAAGCGTGTTGGCGCCACTATTTCCGGTCAGTGTCTTGCCGAGCGCATTGCCGGTCGCACTGATAGTGGCGTTGCCAAGCAGCGTTATGTTCTCGATCGGGCCTTTCGCGTGGGCCGCGTCGGCGAGGTTGAAGCTGATCGACGAGCGGACAATGTCGATGCCGTTCGACCCGCCGATGTTTTCGTCGGCAGATATCGCCGGCATTGTCGATGACGTAGGTGTCGTTGCCGAGCCGCCGCGCATCGTGTCGGCGCCCGGCCCCCCGTCTAGCGTATCGTTGCCAGCGGCACCATTGATGAGGTCGTCAAAAGCCGTCGCTTTATGCTGGCTGGGAGGGGCATGGGTGGTGTCGATGACATCGGCCCCGGCGGTGCCGTTGATCAGCGCGCCGCCACTCCGCAGCGTCACGTCGTTGCCATCGCCGCCATGATAGCTGACGGTGAAGAAGCGGTTATTGATAAGGAATTTGGCACCCTCGACCAGACCGGCAAAGGCGCCGGTGATCGGGTCGGTTCCGTTGTTTGCGACGATCACGAAGCTCTGCGCCACGGTGCTGCTCGGATCGAACCCGTTGATAAGGGAGCCAACGAGGGCGGCCCCGCCGAGCTTCACAGTGCCGGCGACCGAGACTTGGTCGTGCCCGATGCCGGGCGTTGCGCCGCCGAGTTCGATCTTGAGGACCCCGCCGGCGGCGAAGCTTACGCTGCCGGTATGCAGGATGCCGGCGCTCGCGCCGGGGGAGAGCGTCCCGCCTGCCTCGACATTGACCGCGCGCGTCGTGCCATTGCCGCCGAGCGTGCCGCTGTTCTTGACGGCAATGGCGGAGGCGATCGAGCCGTCGACCCGGAGCAGGCCGGCTTGGACGATTGTCGCGCCCGGTATAGCTGTTGCTGCCGCTCAGGATCAGCGTCCCGGCGCCGGCCTTGGTGAGACTGCCGGTCCCGGCGATGGCGTCGGTTCCGCCGATGGTACGACTCTGGCCGGATGAGACGCCGAGCGTCGTCGTGCTGGCGCCATGAAGAAAAAAGATGCTGCCATGCGCCGCGCCGGCCGCTCCGCCAGAACCGCCTGCGCCGCCACTGACGACGAAGGTCCCCGTGAACGTGCCGTCATTGATGATGAGGCGGCCGCCGTCGCGGACGAAGACGGCACCGCCGAGCGCGTCACCGCCGCCTCCGCCGAACGTCGAGCTCCCATCTCCGCCCCCAAAACCGCCCGAGCTGGCGGCACCGCCACCGCCGCCACCACCACCGCCACCAAATCCGCCTGCCCCGCCGGGCTGGTCAAACCCGTTTGCCGTTCCGCCGCCACCGCCGAAATCGCCGCCCATTGCCACCGGCCAGAAGGGCGCTGCCGCCACCACCGCCGCCGAGGCCACCATTCCCCCCGCGCCCGAGTCGCCGTTGCCATCGCCACGCTCCGCCGCCACCACCGCCGGATGCCCCGCCAGCGCCCCCATCAGCTCCTGCCTGCGCCACCACCACCGCCGCCGCCAAGCCGCCGCCGTTGTCGCCGTTGCTGGCGGGCTCCGTCGACGTTGGGATTGCCGCCGTCTCCGCCCTCGGCGCTGCCGCCTGCTCCCACATGCAGCATACCGCCATCTGCGCCATTGGCGGTGGCACCCCCGCCTTCACCGCCATGCACCGGAGAAAGCCAGCACCGCCGCCGCCATCGCCCGTCTGTCCGCCGCCACCGCCGCCGCCGGCGCCGGTCGACCAGGTAACCCCGCGAGCCCTCCAGCGCCAAATTCGCCGCCGCCGCCGCCGCGCGCCTACGCTTAATTCCGGCCCGTCGGGAGCGCTGCCTCTGCCCCTCGTAGCCCCCGCCTCCGCCGCCGCCGACGGCCGAGCCATTCCCACCATCGCCGCCAAGGCCGCCTCCGCCGCCGCCGCCCGAGTTGGCGGTGGTTCCGCCGGGATCGCCGCCGTCCCCGCCCACGGAGGCCGCGTTGTGAGCCGTCACATTGGTCAGGGTGACAATCGCTCCGCTGTTGACGAAGACTGCCGCGCCCGCTCCAAGGCCGCCGCCGCCGCCGCCACCGACGCCGTTCCCATCCCCATTGCCGCCATTGCCGCCCTCGGCGCGAGCGTTGGCGATGGTGACGTCGTTGATGGCGACTGCGCCGCTCACCACGAAGAAGACGCGCCCGGCACTGTTGGCGTCGATGGTGTGACCATTGCCGTTGAAGGTGATCTCGGCGCCGCTGTTGCCCGGCACGGCGCCTCGGATCATCGGTAGGGATTGAGTGAGCGTGATGTTGGCAGTGAGGTTGATGGTGTAAGGGCCGCCATTGATGACACCGTCGACCGCAAAATCGTTGGATGCCTGGAAGATTGCGGCCCGCAGTTGGGCTTCATTGGCGACATTGATAACGGTTGCCATCTCAATCTCCCGCGTAGCGGACCGCCCAGCGTACTCCACTTGCCGCGGTATTGAGGCAGCTAAGTTCATGCTCTGGCCTTCCATGGAGGCGATGGAGCGAACAATCTCTGCACTAGCCAACGTCCAATTCGAGGATGATCGGCCCTCACCTGCACGCGCGAGACGCCGCAAGCCGATGAGCTTCGTGTCGTCGACCGGTTGCGCAGATGGGATTGCTCATGGGAGGGTCGCGGCGACCGCGGGACCAAGGCCGTAGTCAAAGACCCTGCTCGGCACTCTTCACTCCCGACGCGCTTCGATTGCGTAGATCGTTTCGTAAGCTGTCCCGTTGCGAATGGAGTACAGACCACGAGAGACGCCGCCTAATTGATCAATCCAGTCTCGGTCGAACAGATGACGAAGCTCGAATGAGCGTTCTTCGAGCACCTGGGGCCTGAGACCAACCGAGTGCATCAGAGATAAGCTTTTCGGGAAGTCGGTCACCGAATTCTGCACCATCAAGAGTTGGCCGTTTGGCGCTAGGCGACCCGGCGCCGTGTTGATGACCTCATCGATCATTCTCCGTCCGTCCGGCCCGGGAATAGATGGGCTTGTCGCTTCGGCCGGCTCAGGCAATGGGAGTTGGGCCGGGTTGGAAATGATAACGTCTACCGTATCGCCATCGGGAAGCGGAACGATGCTGTTTCCCACCGCCAATGGAACGAGCCTGTCGCCGACCCCATTCCTGGCTGCGTTCTCCCGAGCGGCATCGATCGCCGCGGATTTTATCGAGAACAAAAACTTTTCCAGCCCCGCGTAGCGTCGCCACGATCGCGAGTATGCCGGAGCCGGTTCCAATGTCGACGACAGTAAGCCCGTCAAGGGCGGGAATGTTCTCCGCGAGAAGCATAGTGTAGGGCGTCGGCGGGCCGACGGTCTGGCGATCGGAGAGCAACACCGAACATCCCTGACGTTGATCGCATGTACCGAATTTCCCATGGATTGCCTCCGCCGCCGACAACTAACCGTCGATCGTTGAAGATATCGCGGAACGACGCGCGAACACGCCGCGCATCCCGTGTCGCAATGCCTTTATTCGATGAGGTTAGCCGATCGAGACGCTCGCTTAGGCGTGGAGCTGAGGCCCTCCGAGGCTCCTTGCCGCCCGAGTGCCGCCATCATGTCCGCACCGACAGCCTGTCGGCCGTGAGTTCATTGGTGCACACGCCCGCTCGCGCCGCCGTCTCAGGGGCGTTGTAGCCAACAAGCCGAGTGCCCTTCTCCTCGGTCAACATACGGATCGTGTCCCCGTCCGTGACCATGAACTGATTGACCGAAATTGGCCCCGAAACGGGCTCAGCCTCTACAGGCGCCGGCAACACAACCAACACCGGCGAGGAAAACGAGAGCGTAGGCGATACTCGGTCGCATGAGGGCCCCTCCCCGCAATTCTTATTCCAACGATAAGGTCGCGCGCGGGCGGACGTCGCCCATCGCGCTCCACAAGAGTGCAGCCACCTTTTCTCTTCGCGCTCCATCTCGGACGTCGGGGGCGCTACCGGAGAACCTCTCTGAGATTGGCACCGAAGCGTGGATCTGCACGAGCTGACGATGATCAGCTGGGGTGGGATGCTTACACCGAACCGCCTCGCCGGCGCCCCTTTTTGCACCGCTTCTGGGCGACGGTTAGGCGGCGACTTCAGCGTCGGGAACAGCGGTCTTCTTCGGTTCTGCCTCTGACGGCGCCGGGAGCGCTAGTTGAGGATCGAGAGCAGCGCTGCGTGATCGAGCGCGCGAGCGCAAGGCGATCCTTTGGCGGTGCCGGCGGACCGCCGCGCTGTCGGTGACCGGGTGCACCACCGAGGCGACCTCTTGCGTGGGATCAGGAGGTTCGGCAGCCGTCGTCTTCGGCGCGCCCACCTCGATCACCCGCCCGCCATGCACGACGCGCCGATCGGTGGCATCGCTCAACCAAGCCCTACCTTTCGACCAAGTGTGTTCTGACCCGCATGATGGGCAGTACATCCGGAAGACGATCGGCCGAAGGGCCTTGAAGCCCGCCTCGTCGGTCACCAAGCCCACCGATATGAAGTCGCCGGTGCGCGAACACATGATGGTAACCACCGCCATCGCCATTCTCTATCAATTCATCGGTGAGATCACCGCCAGTGTAGCGATTCCCCCGGGCGCCGGGTGGAGAATGGGGTTTGTCACCGCTTTCCACCGTCGATCAGGGCCAATGCCTGAACTAGCTTTGTCAGCGTTGGCGCCGGTTCTCTCAGCCGGCAGCAGCGGGCGACGGAACGGAGGTCTGACGCGCGTAGGACGACCTGGACGAGGGATAAGAAGGCACCCGCCTTACTCTCATGCGCGTCACCCCCGGCCTCGGAGAATTCAAGCATCGGCCATCAGGCGTTCCCGGACGCGCGGCTCCGCCTTCCCGCCTAGTGAACGGAACGCCGAGGAGTCTCAAGGAAGGCCGCGATCCCATCAGTTTTGAGTGTTCGAAAAAACTCCTGGTACGCGTCTTCGTCTGTCGGGAACGTGTTGTCCCAGACAGTCGAGCCTCCCTCATGGTCGACAACCTCGAGCGACCAGCCGTCAGTGCCACCAAGCAGTCGGTATATCTCAACGCTTACCGTGATCCCGTCACGGGTCACGTCGCCGAAAGGGGCGAGTATTCAATCTCAGGGTCCTTGTCTTCGCTCATGACCGGCGCTCCCTCCCTGCCGAAGCTACCGCCTTTGACCGAAATTGGAAGGTCGCGTAACCGCTCCTTTGCCGCCACTGCGAGTGAGGTCTTGCATTGCCAGAGACGGACCAGCGCTCGAAAGTAGTAGAGAGACTGTCGTTGCGGCGTGCTCCTGCCGGCCTCCCAACGCCAGACGATGGCAATCTTGGGATTGCACCGGCGCGCTGTACGGCCTTCCTACGGCCCGCGCTGCGGCGGGCCGATTGCCGTTGTTGGGCCGACGAGCGATTATTTTTTTTGCTCGGTCGGCGGTGGTGGCGGGCCGTCCCGTCGCTCGTCGCGTCCGTGCGCCGCTCCTGACGCCGTTCTGCGCGTCCCGCGACGTCGCTGGTCTCGCCTCTCCTCCCGCGCCGGGCTCGAGCCATGTCGCAGCGCTGGCACTTGGTTCGCTCCAAGTCAGTCGTTGTGACGATAGCGATTAGGCCGGAACGGAATGTCGTCGATGTACGGTCGCACAGTCCGCTCGGTCTTGAACAGGTCACGCCATGCATGGACAGAAAGCGCGAACAAGACGAAAGCGAAGAACGTCCACGACAGCATGATCCACATCATCTGCTTTTTCCTCTCGATGGATGCGGCCAGATAGCGTCCATCATCGGTGTGGGACCACAGACAAGGAAACCCTCCGGATGCTTACCGGCGCGCTCCAACGCGATTGACGCCACCATTCATGTTGCCACCGGCATTGTGACGGACCGCAGCACGCGCCACGGGACGCGGCCTGAGCACGACGCCTGCCCGGGCAACGCACCCCCCGGGATAACCCTCGTACGTGCAGTACACGACCGCGTTGGCTGGCGCCGGATTGAGGGTGACACCTGCAAGCCCCAAGAGGGCGCTAACAGCAATCCCGGCAACAGTCGCTGACTTGATCGAAATACGCTTCGTCTGATGCATGGCGAACTCCTCTTCGCGCTTGCGAATGAAAGGTGATGGAGCCGCCTCCGGTGCGGCTGAACATAGCGTGAGTGCCAAGGGATCGCGGACGTTGACCCAGATCAACGACCGATGCGCGAGTGAAACAGCAAGAACGAGCGCCGAGACCGTGAAAAGGTGTGGCCCCAGTCCTTGGGAAACTGGGGCCACGGGGGGCTGTGTACCTGTATGGGGGCTTGGTACCTGACAATCCAAACTCAGAAATCAAATCAGGGAAAGTTGTCCTGTGGTGCATTGTCCCAAAGTACAGAGTGCAATGGCCCGGAACTCGGGCACTTAGCTCTGCCAGTGGCGATGGTGGCGGCTGCCTTGTTCTGGCATTGAGAGCGAGCTGCGAGAGTGGTTTGTGGTTTCCGGCGCTGATCACATCGACACAAGGCCCGGCTTCAGGGCGATGCTGGAGCGCCTGCTCAGCAATGCGTTCGCACCATTGTGGTCGAGACCGCCAACCGCTTCGCCTGCGACCTGATGGTGCAGGAAGTCGGCTTTGCCATGCTCAAGGAGCGCGGCATCACCCTGATCGCTGCCGATAGCCCCGACGCATTCCTCGACGACACGCCGACTTCGCGGCTGATCCGTCAGGTTCTCGGCAGCGTCTCGGAATTTGAAAAGGCGATGCTGGTCTCCAAGCTGCGCGGCGCCCGTGAGCGCAAGCGCGCCAACGGTCACAAGGTGGAGGGGCGCAAGAGCCACGCCGAGGCACGGCCCGAGGTCGTCGCCTTGGCCAAGACCATGCGCCAGCGCCTTCACCGTGGCTATGCGATGTCGTTTCGCGATATTTCGGCCGAGCTGTTCGCGCTCGGCCATACCAGCAACGGGGCACCTTCACGGCTTCGTCGGTCAGGAAGATGCTGGTCTGATCGTGACCTGCGGGGCGGCCATGTCGCAATTGAAACTGCGCCGTCAGCAGCTTTTCACGCCGCTTAGAGGAACTCAAATGGACACGGACTTGGCTGCAGGCGCTGAAGGCGCATCGTCGGAGACTGGAATTTCGCATGTACGCTGTGCCATTACTCGCCATGGCTGGTATAGCTTTCGCGTCAAATGGGTCTTATGATCTGAACCTCACCCAGCAAATGATCCTCTGGGTTGGCGCGCTTGTCGTAATACTACGATCCAGATCGAATGCAGGCTGAAGACAATGCAGGTCCGGCTTGCCTGGATGCATGACGAGATCAAGCACGGCGAATGGAGCCGAGATCCCAATAACCATGATCAACAGATAGCGAACTCAGCGGATGGTGAACCTGATTGAGAATGCGCCGAAAGTCTTTCCGTAATCTATATCCGGGCCATGCGGCTTTCACGCGCCGGTCCGCCGTTCGTGCAGCGCCGGCTGGAGGGGCTGTAGACGTCAAGAAGTCTCTGATGCGTCGGGCGCACTAGCGGAACATGCTGCGCAACCGCGCTCGATCGGCATCCGCGACTATTCCGTGTTGGAAAGCGAGGAGAAACGCATCGGTCGCATCCGTTTCGCCGCCGAGCGCAACCCCGGGTATCTGGCTCTGGAGCGTCAGCGTCCACCTGCCCGGCGGACTCCCGATGGGTTCGGCCAAGGACATCGAGACAGCCAAGGCGGAGTTCAAGGCGGCCTGGGAAGCCCTGAAGGCCAGGACTGCGCCGGAGCAGCTCGCGGTCGGCCTAGGCCAGCGTCAGCGCATAAAGATGGGGAGAGGCTCGCGAGAGCACATAGAAAACTGAGCCGAGAGGGCGACCGCCACCACCATGAAATGTCCCGTGCTCGCTGCAATTCACGGCCGCAGGCATATCTGCTTGCCAAACAGTTCTTCGTATCTGACCGACGGTGACCGATGTAGACGAGTATCGAAATAGACGGTTCCTCGATCAGTGTCCGGACAATCTCGCCCTCGCGGACCTCCTCAAGGCCCGAGAGCGCTTCATCGAGGAACAGCACCGCCGGTTCGGCAGCTATGGTCCGGATGAATTGTACCGTTGCCGCTCGCCTAGGGAGAGTGGTTCACCGGACTGCGATATGGGCCGCTGCAGGAACCGTTCGAGCGCCGTTTCGTCCAACCCCCGGAACAGGTCAAAGCGCGCGATTATCTCGCGGCACGCCGGCAACTCCGCTTGGCAATTGAATATACACTCGCCGTCTCAAACACAGGCGTCTCGGTCACATAGCGCACACCGCGGTATGGAAGCTCAAGTCGCACGTCGCGTGCGGCGCGGTCCGACACCGCCGGACGGTAGAGGATCCCGTCCTTCGCGCCCAGCAAAGCCTCGATCGCTGAGGTCTTGCCGGAGCCCGAAGGCCCAATCATCGCGATTCGATCGCCGGGCTTAAACGCAATGTCGATCGCAGTCGGTCGGCCGCGCGAGCATCGGTGCCGACAAACGACAGTGGTCCGCTGTCGACCGCCGACCCTCGCTTCGGCGCGCCATGCGCCGCATCTGCAAGGTCTCGGCTAGCCAGTGCGTATTCGCGATACTCCGGAACGGACGAAGAGATGCGGACCACCGGTCCCATCATGAGGCCCGAGTATAGCAAGAATGCGAGGAAATCGGTCTTCTCGCCATTCCCCCATTGACGATCACGACGAAGCCCAGCACCACTAAAAGCCCGATCGCCATCGTCGTCGCCTGCGCGTAGCTCGCTTCGCCGATACCGAGCCTCAGACGGGCGCCTGCCAAGCGCCTTGATCTCCTTGAGCCGCTGCCTAAACCAAAGCGAGCCTAGTCCGCCAAACCAGATCGCCAGTCCCTTGCGCGGATTGAGCGACGTGCTCGACAGCAATCGCTCATCGGCCGCGAGGCGCTGGGTCGCCAACTGGACATGGATGCGCGCGTAAATACTCGTCAAGAACAGCAGGCAGGCGATTTCCGCAAGCAGCAACAGCGCGATGGTCCTGTTGACCATTAATGCGGAGCTAGCGAAACGATCAACTGGACCAGCGCGGCAATCAATTCAACCAGATACTGCCGGAAGAACTGTTCGACGACCTCGACGTAGGTTTTCGTCAGCGCAACATAGCGGCCGAGCCGCTCTCCGGCGTCGCTCGCCATGGTATGCAGCCCCGCCTGCGCAAGCTGGCTGCGCCAGGCGCGGCCTATGCCCGCAGCGAGGCGGCTCAACATCGTGCCGAGCGCAATCAGGGCCGCTCCTTCGACCAGTTCCAAGATTAAAACCGCATAGATCGTCGGGATTGCGTCAAGCCACGACGCTGCCTCGGCCCCGAAAAGCAACCTCGCCCAGTGCTGGTCGCCCAACAGCGCCGTCAGCAACAGCGGCCGCAACGCGCCGCCCAGGGCGGCAAGCAACGCGATGGCCAATGCGCAGGCGCCTACGCCGAGAAACAGCGTTTTCATTCCGGTGGGGCAGAGAGATAGCCGGCCATCGCCTTGCTGATCGGCAGACCGGTGAGGTCTTCGATCCAGAGCCATTGGCCGAACGGTATCGAAGAGATGGAACGTGGCGAGACTGACGTCGGCCATTTCCTCTTCGCCAAGAACGAAGCGCTGATTGGGCGAGGTATTATCAGATTGCGGGATACCGGCAGTGGGCATCGTGGATGCGGATGCGCTACCCACCAGCGAAAGACCAGTCCGGCGTCATCAACGGACCTACGGCCCCGAAATTTGACTTCCGCTCTTCCGCCGAAACCGAACTCAAGTCGGACATCGAGCCATGTCCGAGTCGTGCCATTACCGGAAGTGGCTCGGCGTCGTCGGTGACAATGGGGGGCCGTTGTCTGCTGGAAAGGATCAGCGGTCTCTACGGGTGCGCGGTCGATCAAGGCCTCGACTTTGGCAAGCGAGCGCGCGTATGGCGCTCAACCGGCCATCGACCGTGCTGCGCGAGAATTCAGGCGAACGGTGCTGGTAGACTAGCCGTCTTTAAATCACTCCGGCTTGATACCGGCGAACTTCACCACCTTGGCCCATTTCTCGGTTCGGCCGCGACAAAGCTCCGAAATCCGAAGCGGTGAGGACCATCGGAATGGTACCGATTTCGGCGAGCCGTGCCCTGATGGCCGGGTCTGCAAGCCCCGCATTGATGTCGCGGTTGAGCCGAGCGATGATTCCGGCGGCGTGCCCTTCGGTACGCCGACCCCGCCCACGTCCTGGCCTCATATCCCGGAACGGTTTCGCCGATGGTCGGCACGTCCGGCAGCTTGTCAAATCGGTTGGCCCGCCACGGCGAGGGCCCGCAGCGCGCCGGTACGGATGTGCGGCAGCGATGTCACCATCACATCGAAACCAACCTGAACCTGTCCGCCGATCAGATCGATCACCATCGGTGCACCGCCGCGATAGGGCACGTGCACCATGTTGACTCCGGCCATGATCTTGAACAGCTCGCCCGCCAGGTGAGACGCCGAACCGGTTCCGAACGAGGCCATGGTGACCTTGCCCGGATTTGCCTTGGCATAGGCGATCAGCTCGGCGAACGGTCTTCGCCGGAACCGATGGATGTGCGACCAGCACCATGGGATAGTCGACGAGTCCGGCAACCGGCGCGATATCCCGCTGCAGGTCGAAGGAAGGTGGCAAACATGCTCGCGTTGACGACGGAAGAACCGCCCAAGCAACAGCAGCGTGTATCCGTCGGGCGGCGAATTGACCACCGCTTGGGCGGCAATGTTGGTGCTCGCGCCTGGCCGGTTCTCGATGATGACCGGTTGACCGAGCCGCTCGGACAACCACGGTCCCATGATGCGAGCTACGGTGTCGGCACCGCCACCCGGCGGAAATCCAACGATCCAGCGCAACGACCGCGATCGGATAGGCTTGCGCCCTCGCTATGCGCGGCACGACCGTCAGCGCGGCAGCGCCCGCGGCCAGATGCAAAAATGCACGGCGGGGAAGTTTCATAAATACCTCCCAGCGTCGTCGCGCAATGCGCGCTTGGACGCTCAACATTTGAACAAATGAAGCTGGAGCGCCCGCCGATAGCACCAGTGCTGTCCATTGACGTTCGGGATTCCGGCACTTCCCCGCTGGCAGCTCGGATAAGATCCTACACCGGCTTTGCGAGCTGGCGGAAGAGGCGTGCCAACGGTTTTGTTGCAGCGCAGGAGTCCGTTCATGGCCGATACTGTCGAAAAAGGGTTTTGAGTGGGACCCTGACAACATCGATTCAAGACGAGCATCGAACGCGCAAGATCAATTTAAAAAGTTAGCGCCCTCAATTCGATTTGGTGATTTTTTTCAACAGCATCTGTCATCAACGGACCTGACGGCCTCGAAAATTCGACTTCCGCTCTTCCCCCGAAAGCGAACTCAAGTCGGACATTGGGCCATTTCCGTTTCTTGCCAAATCCGGACGTCACCAAAACGGTTTGCGAATCTGGACGGTGTTACATGGGCTTGAGAGCTCTGGTCAGCATTGTTATGCCGGCGAGCATGACATCGGTTTTTTCCACCTCGAAGCCCGCCTGTTTCAGGGCGCCCTCAACGTAGTCCGGCGTGAGACACACTGCATTCGGGTTGTCCAACACGCTTCCGAGGAGATACCAGGCGGCAAAGGGAGGGTGCTCACGAGTGTTGTCGACCATGAAATCGTGCACAAGGACCAGGCCATCCGGAGGAAGTGCATCAAAGGCACGACGGGCAAGGACAGCGACGTCGTCTTCTCCGACCGCGCTCCAAACATAGGACATGAGAATTACATCGTGATCCTCTTGGCCACTCCGTTGTGATGGCGTTTCCGGCCAGATGCGCAATACGTTCGGCCAATCCGGATTGCCGCGCATACTTCCTCGACGTCTCAACTGTCTGCGGGAAATCAAGAATGGTTGCCTTGAGCTGCGGGTTTGCCGTGCAGAAGGCAAGAGTGTAAGCCCCGCTGCCTCCGCCCACATCGAGCAATTGCTTCCGACCTCCCAGGTCAACGCGTTTCGTCATCAGACGCGCTGGGCCGAGCGATCCAGAATGCTGGGCCGAGCTGAACTGCTCCCCACCAATTCCCGCCGAATAAAACAAGCCCTCATAGAAACCCTTATCGGGGAAGACACGCTCGCCACGAAGTGCGGCGGAAAGGTGCCGGAAGCTCTCGTAGCCGGCCGCTCCATTTACCAGCCGAACGTAGTCTCTGAAGTCCCCTGGCGCTCCAGCCACTAAAAATTTGGATGTAGCAGGCGCATTAACTAACCGACCTTCGCGTTCGGCGATCAGGCCTACGGACTTTAGAGCCGCAAGCAACGTAACAAGTCGGTTCTCGGAAATATTAGTCGCCCTCGCCAGCGCCGCCGCCGAGTTGATCCCTTCCTCGATGCGAGTAAACAAGTCGAAATCGAGTGCGGCAAAGAGCGCCTTCGACGCCATAAAGCCATAGGTGATGGCGGAAATGTCCTCTACATCCTCGATCTGCTTGATCGGCTCCGATGGCGTCATCAAGGTATTACCTCACCATAAGTACAATTCGGCCTGCGACCGATCGCTTTTCGATCGCACTCATCGCCTCGGCGGCACGCTCCATGGGGAGTACGCGATCAATGCGGGGGCGCAGCTTTCCTTCGCTGACCCATTGCAAGAGCTTGTCTGCAGCGCGTGAACTCTCATCCGGAAAGCGGTCTGCCCAGGCGCCGGTGAAGACGCCGACGATGGAATAGTTCTTCAGGAGAGGAAGATTCATGGGCAGAGACGGCACCTCTCCACCGGCAAAGCCGATCGGCAACAGCCTTCCATTCCACCGCATAGGCGAGCCAGCGTTCCAAACAGCGCGCCGCCGACATTGTCGACGCAAACGTCAAGTCCTTCGCCTGCGGTCAGCTCTTCATTCGATCACGTACATCCTCCCTGGAATAATCTATGATCGCCTCGGCACCATAGTCGCGAACGATCGATGCTTTGGTGGCGCTGCCGACGGCGCCAATGACGCGGGCACCGAGCAGGTGGGCCAGCTCGACACAAGCAAGACCGACTCCCCTGATGCGCCTGTCACCAAGACAGTTTCGCCCTTCAACTCGGGCGCGGTCCACCAGCGCGTAGTGAGCGGTCAGATAAGTATGCAACACAGTCGAACCCGCGCTGAAATCGATGTTGTCGGGCAGGCGACTCGTTCGGCTGGCCTTCGCGGTCATTTGCTCTGCGAAGCCGCCGTACCATCCTTCACAAGCCACGCGATCGCCCGGACGAAATTGATCGACCTGACTGCCTACGGCCACAACGACCCCGGCGGCATCCGTCCCTGGCACATAAGGGAGGGGTGGCCGCATTTGGTAGCCTCCTGAGACCATCAGATAGTCCATGTAGCTCACGGAGGCTGCGTAACATCGATCAGCACCTCGTCTGGCTTTGGGCGCGGTTCGGATGTCTCACCAACGATCAGGGATTTGATCCCTTCGAACGCTGTGCAAAGGACGGCGCGCATTCATGCCTCCGGCCCGCGTGTGCGTATTGAGGAGCCCTCACGGAACTTATAGTCGCCCAATGCTTCCATCTGCCCCAACAAGGCTCGGCAGCAGGAAACAGACTATCTCATCTTGAGTCGCCCGACTGCATCTTTTGTTCAAACCACCCGACGGACGATCTGCGGATGTCGCCCGGCCCTTGTGTGCCATATGTCGGTTTGGGGTCAGGCTCCGAATTAGTGATGGAATCCGATGAGGAACGGTTCCAAGACAAAGGCTTCTCCTGCACCGGGCTGGGCTCGAACCGCCCGAATTCGTGCAGCGAATCCGAAGCACGTTCTTGAGGCTCGGCCTCGAAGATTGATGTTGCCTGTCCGCGTAACGACCGAACCGCCAGGCAACTCGCAGATCCGGAGCCTAATCGGTTCTGATTGAATCAGAACCGAGGCTTGGTCTATTTTTCTCACGCACTCCCTTCATAGCAAACGAGATCCACCTCGCGCCTCGGGTGCGGACTGCTTTCGCTCGAGAACGCGAGGCGTTTCGCGACCTTCGCAAAAGTCCACGAAATCTCACGAAATTCTGGAGGCCTTCTCCAAGCATGCGCCTGCAGAGGCGCGTATATCGATCCTCACATTCGGCGGACGCTCTAGCCCGAACACGAACAAAGTGAGATTGCAAGCGTGACTTCAATTTAACGCCATGGCGGCGTGAACACGTTCGTGCTGCGGCGGCGCCACCGGAAGGCGTGAAGCCTCAAACCGCGATCCACTGCAAGCAGTTCAACAACCAGGAGAAAGAGAATGACAAAGACGACAGATTCCAACGCCGCGAAGATCAACAACGGCGTTAACGTCGATGCGCTGTTGGGTGCCCGCGAGGCACTCGAGCAGGCGCCCGAGGCCGCCCAGTTCAAGTGGCGCGCAAGCTGCGAATGGGTGACTGGAACGCACAGCCGCTCCATGATCGGCAACTTCTTTGGTCTCGGTGCCGAGCAGTCCCGCGACAAGCATTTCCGCGTAGAAGCCGATCATCCGAAGGTCTTCGCGTCCGAGGACAACGCGCCGACCCCGGTGGAGATCGTTCTGTCCGGGCTTGCGAGCTGCCTCACGGCCGGTGTTGCTGCCGTCGCCCAGCGCCGCGGCATCCAGCTTCACTCGGTCAAGGCCACGCTCGAGGGCGACATGGACATCCAGGGCATCCTCGGCATGGATGACGACATTCGCAACGGCTTCGGCGGCATCCGCGTTCACTTCGACATTCGCGCCGATGCGAGCCAGGACGATATCAAGTCGCTTGTCGCCCAGTCGCAGAAGCGGTCGGCCGTGTTCGACATTATCACCAACCCGACGAATGTCTTCGTCACCGTCAACTGACGGCCAGTGAAGAGGCGAGGAAGTATCGTGCGTTACATAACGACCGTCATTATCGGCGCCGGCCAATCCGGACTTGCCATGAGCAAGCACCTCACCGACCGTTCGATCGACCATGTGTTGCTCGAGCGGGGCGAGGTCGCCAACTCCTGGCAGACGGAGCGGTGGGACTCGCTTCGCCTCCTCACGCCGAACTGGCAGAGCCGCCTTCCCGGATATGCCTACGACGGCGGCGATCCGGACGGCTACATGAGGGTGACCGAGGTCGTCGGCTATCTGAAGAGATATGCCGACGTCTCGGGCGCCCCTGTCCAGGCTCGCACAAAGGTCACGCGCGTGCGCCAGGTGGACGCCGGCTACGAGGTGACAACCGACCAGGGTCCGTGGCGGTGTCAGACGCTCGTCGTTGCGAGCGGCGCCTGTAACATCGCGACTGTCCCGGCTGTCGCGGCGGGCCTGCCGCCGGAGATCGCCAGCCTCACGCCGATGCAGTACCGCAAGCCAGAAGCATTGCCGGATGGCGGCGTGATGGTCGTCGGAGCCTCGGCGACCGGCGTGCAACTTGCGCGAGAGATCAGGGCTTCGGGACGAAGCGTCATGCTCGCGGCGGGAGAGCACGTTCGGGTTCCCCGCGTCTACCGCGGCCGGGACATCAAATGGTGGATGGATGCCATCGGCGCCATGGATTTGCGCTACGACGCGATTGACGACGTCGATCGGGCAAGGCGTCTGCCATCGCTTCAGCTGATTGGCACGCCCGGGCGCGAAACCATCGATTTGAACAGCCTGCGCAAGGCCGGCGTCGAGATCGTCGGACGCCTCGCCGGCATGCGTGACGGAAAGTTGCAGTTCTCCGCATCGCTTCCGAATCACTGCGCTCTCGCGGACCTCAAGATGAACCGGCTGCTGGCGAGCATCGACGCGTGGATTCTCGCGAGCGGGCAGCAGGATCGCTTCCCCGCATCGCATCGCTTCGAACCGACGGAGATCGACCCGCAGACCAGGCTCGGCATGGACCTGAATGATGGAAGCGTCAGAACCGTGATTTGGGCTACAGGATATCGCCCCGACTATTCGTGGCTCGATGTCCCGGTCCTCGATCGCAAGGGGCGCATCCGTCACAACGGCGGTGTCGTGGCGGCGCCCGGGATGTACGTCATGGGCCTGCCGTTCATGCGCCGGCGCAAATCCTCCTTCATCGATGGAGCCGCGGACGATGCCGCGGACCTTGCCGCGCACCTTACTCTCGGCCTGCGTCGCTCGGCCGCCTGACGGAGCAGTGCAGATGAATACGCCCATCATTTCCAGCATTTCCAGCCGCACTACGACGCGGTGATCGTCGGCGCGCGATGTGCTGGGGCTGGCACGGCCATGCTGCTGGCGCGCGCCGGGATGAAGGTTCTGGTGATCGACCGCCAGGCCTACGGCTCCGACACGATGTCGACTCACGCCCTGATGCGAACGGGAGTCCTTCAGCTCGAGCGATGGGGATTGCTCCCGGCAGTGATGGCCGCCGGAACGCCGGAAATTCGCACCACAACATTTCACTATGGCTGCGAGTCCCTGCGCCTGAGCATCAAGCCGGAGCACGGCATCGAGCATCTCTGCGCGCCGAGGCGCACCGTGCTGGATCGCATCCTCGTCGATGCAGCCCGCATCGCGGGCGCAGATGTGCGTCACGGCGTGGTGCTCTCTCGCCTTCAGATCGATTCCAGAGGCCGGGTCATCGGTGCATTGCTGAGGGACGCGGACGGGCATAGCACGGCGGTTCGCTCCGACATCGTGATCGGTGCGGACGGCAGGCAGTCCACGGTTGCCGCGCTGGTCAACGCCAGGACCTATCTCAATGGCCAGAGTGCATCCGGATACGTCTACGGATACTACGAAGACCTGGAGCGGTGCGGTTATCACTGGCACTTCGCAGAAAACGTTGCGGCAGGCGTCATCCCCACGAACCACGGGCAGCACTGCGTGTTTGCCGGGGTGTCGGGCACAGCCTTCCCGGGCACATTTCGCGGAAATGTCGAGGGCGGCTTCCTCCAGGTCCTCGCGGCGAACTCGCCGCATCTGAGCGCCGATGTCAGCCGCGCTCGCCTGGTCGGCCGTCTGCGTGGATTTGCCGGTGCCCCCGGGCATCTCAGGCAGTCTCACGGCCCCGGCTGGGCGCTCGTCGGCGATGCCGGATACTTCAAGGACCCGCTGACCGCCCACGGAATAACCGACGCACTCAGGGACGCGGAATTGCTGGCCCGCGCGGTCCTCGATGGAAGAGCGGGCGCGTTCGAGGCCTATCAGCACGAGCGCGATGCGCTGTCGAAGCCGCTGTTCCACGTCACGGAGGCGATCACGTCGTTCCGGTGGAACCTTGATGAGATCAAGAACCTGCATGCAAGCCTCAGTGCGTCTATGCGGGCTGAGTGTGAATACACAGCAAGCTTGCCTAACCTCAGAATGTGAATACGTAGCAGGCTTGCCTGCGCTTGTGCACGGCGAGCCGCACATTCGATCAGGGACGTCGGATCGAAGCGAGGCACTGGTGTCAGAGGCCTGCTAGTCCCACTTGATAGCTTAGGAGCGCGAAAAATGACGGCAAACGACTCCCCTTGGAAGCAGACAATATCCGGCCAGCCGCGCGTGGGTTCACGGTCCGAGCGGCGGCGTACAACCTCGATGCGTGACGTCGAGATCTTCACGGCAATGACGGGGGACAGAAATCCGATTCACTATGATGCCGACCTCGCAGCGAAGTCTCCGTTCGGCGGACTGATCGTGCAAGGCGGTGTCACAACCGGCCTGTTGAACGCTGTCGTCGCGGAGGATCTTCCCGGGCCCGGCACCGTTTTCCTCGAGACCAACTGGCGTTTCGTCAAGGCTGTACGCGTCGGGGAGACGATCACGGCTATAGTCGAGGTCGAACATGTTCGCAGCGACAAGCCTATCTGCAAGCTGGTGACGACAGTACGCAATGCGGCGGGAGAAGATTGCGTTCTTGGTACCGCAACGACTTACACGATGCCGTTGCTTGATCGGCAAGATGGCGCCGCACGATAGGAACTCCCATGAGCGCTCAGGAAATGGGGAAGCCGCCCGTGGGTGCGGTCTGTTACCACCCGCCATCGCCCCGTTCGTGATGGCGATGGGTTTTGGCGGCCTGGGTCTGGTCCTGCGCGGCGTTGCCAGCAGGCCGGACCGGCAACGCGGATCGAGCGGCGGCCCGAATCTTCACCGCCCCGCGTCTTAGGCGCTTCTGACTTCGCTGCACCGGAGACGAACAAGGACATGACAAGATCGTCGTACCTGCCAACGCCGCGCACCATCAGCCTGATGATCATTGCGATGCTTGCTTTCGCCGCTAACTCGGTCCTCTGTCGCCTAGCGCTTGCTCAGGGTTCGATCGATCCGGCTAGCTTCACTTCGGTCCGCATCGGCTCCGGCGTCGTGACGCTTTGGCTCATAGTCGCTTTCACGGGGAGAGCCAGCCTGATGCACGGGTCTTGGCGGGCCGCATTCGCGCTTTTTGCTTACGCGGCCGCTTTTTCCTTCGCCTACATCACGCTCTCCGCCGGTACCGGCGCATTGCTCCTGTTCGGCGCCGTGCAGGCTACGATGGTGACGACAGGCCTCGTCCGAGGCGAGCGGTTAACGGCGCCACAATGGTTCGGGTTCATCGTCGCACTCGTCGGTCTTGTGGTTCTGTTAATACCCGGCGCCGCCGCGCCGCCGATCGGCGGCGCGTTGCTCATGCTCGCCGCAGGCATCGCGTGGGGCACCTATTCGCTGATCGGTCGCGGCGCGGTCGATCCGCTCACCGCCACCGCCGGAAATTTTCTGAGGGCGCTGCCGATGGCGGCGACCCTGCTGGGGTTGGCGGCGATGTTCGGCACGAAGCTCGACCAATCCGGCCTCGTATATGCGATCATGTCGGGAGCGGTCGCGTCAGGTCTCGGCTACACGATCTGGTACGCGGCCTTGCCCGGATTGTCCCCGGCCCAGGGCGCGTCTGTTCAGTTGAGCGTTCCCGTCATCACTGCGCTTGCCGGGACCATCGCGCTCGGAGAGGCGATCACGATTCGCCTGTCGCTCTCGTCGGTCGCCATTCTAAGCGGCATAGCTCTCGTCATTGCCAGTCGCGAGCACCGAAATCAAACCGTTCAACTTATTCGTCGTTCCGAAAAGCAGAGCATTTGAATGTCGTTAGACTTCCGGCACTTCAAATTGATGTCCGCTCCACCCCCAGAAAACGGACATTGGACGGACATTCCCGGAGGTCCGTTTTGTGCCAAGATGTATGGCCCGGCCGCGCTGTGCAAGATGGATTTCCGAGAGCGACGAACGTGAGAGCTGCATCAATGTATCAGGCCTCTGCAGTGGAGCATTGAGCTCCGGGCCAACATGGGTATCCGCGCGCATCCGAGGCTGACTAACGGAAAGACCTCGTTGGGCCATCTTGGCACCCAGTCTCATGGTTGCGCCGGGCAGACCGTTCGTCCATCTCTTCATTCCATCTCGCAGGCTTTGGCGGGAAAGCTGTTGATCCTAAGCTACTCGATCTCCCTTCTGATGTTTGACGTCAGAGAGATTACGTGAAGCCATCCCCTCGGAGCCACCTTCGCTCGCTCGCCCAATGAGGCGAGCGATGGTGGCGGAGGGGGGTGGCGGGTATCCCCTTGGTGGACCTGAGCGAGCCTTTGTCACGCGGCATTTGCAGCAATCCTCGGCTGGTAGGCCTGACCTCGAGCGAGAACCGCCCAGGCGATGCGGGCGAGTTTGTTGGCGAGCGCGATCGCCAACATGTTGCGGTGCAGCCGCTTCGATGCCTGCTCGATCCAGGGCCGCAGACCTCGCTTTGCTGTGCTCGGCCGCCGCACCAGAACGACGTGCGCGGCCTGTACGAACAGTGTTCTCAAGTATTTGTTGCCACGTTTGGAGATCTTGCCCAGGATCGTGCGATCCCCTGTCGACTCCTGCTTCGGCACCAGCCCCAGCCAGGCGCCGAAGTCACGTCCCTGCTTGAAGCCCGCGCCGTTGCCAATCGCCGCCACCATGGCACTCGAGATAATCGGGCCGACACCAGGAACAGTCATCAGTCGTTGGCAGCTGTCGTCCTGTCGCGCCAGCGCTTCGATCTCGGTCGACACGGTCTCAATGCGCTCGTCCAGCCGGCGCCAGTCCTGCATCAGCTCGGCGATGAGGTTTACCATCCTTGGCGAGAGTATGTCGCTGCTTGAGCTCAGGATGTCAGGTAGCGCTTTGCGCAAGGGTACGACGCCCTGCCGCACAATGATGCCGCGCTCGATCAGGAAGCCGCGGATTTGATTTATCGTCCCCGTCCGTTGGCCCACGAGGCGCGAGCGCACCCGATGCAAGGCCAGCAGATCCATTTGCTCCGGTGTTTTGATCGCCACGAAACTCATGGTCGGTCGCTGCACGGCTTCCGCAATCGCTTCAGCGTCACGGTAGTCGTTCTTGTGCCCCTTGAGGAATGGTTTGACGTACTGCGCCGGGATCAGACGCACGTCATGGCCCAGAGCGGTCAACTGGCGGCCGATGTGATGGGAACCCGAGCAGGCCTCCATGCCGATCAGGCAGCGCGGGACATTGGAAAGGCGGTGTTCGAGCTGACTACGGGATACCTTCCGCTGCAGAGCGATTGCGCCCCGCTTGTCCAACCCAACCAAGTGGAATGTGTTCTTGCCGAGGTCGATCCCGATCGTGGTGATGGTTTCCGGTGTCTTCTGAGATGTGCGCATCGCATGCTCCTTGAGCTTTGCGTAACGCCTCCAGCCGCAGGTCCAGCAGATTAGGCGCTGGGCGCGGCCGGGCCATCCCATTAACGGAAGTCGCGGACGCGGTCGCCGCGTCAATCTGGAAGTCCTGCTTTGCGGAGACCGTCGATAAACATCTGAGCCTGCCATTGACCGTTACGAGCTATCCATTCAGATATTCGGAAATCGGGCTCAATCTCAAGGAGCTGGGCCACCGTCTTCCTAGCTTCTGCATCTCGCCCTAGGTGCGCGAGAGCAGCCGCGAGGCAAAGATAGGCCGTCCCAAAAGTCTGCGTTTCGAGAGCGTTCTTGGCCGCGGCAACCGCCTCATCGAAACGACCAAGGCCGATGAATGCAATGCCCATTCCTGTAAACCTTGAAGATATCAACGGGTCAAATGGGCTTAGTCGAATGGCGCGCTCAAAGCTCCGGATCGCCTCTTCGGGCTGCCCCGCTAGTTGGTAAGTAAAACCTCGCTCGCCCCATACGAAGGCTGAATTAGGGTTAGAGGCGACCGCACGGTCCGCCATCTCCCTTGCAGCATTGTAATCCTTAAAGAAGGCGGCGGTCGCCCAGCCAAGTATGCTCAATGCAGCATCGTCGCTTCCGTCGATACTGAGTGCCAACCGGAGAAGCGTCAACCCTTCCGCAATTTCCGACTTCGGATCGGCAGCCCATCCCTGACTGACATTTAGGAGGTGGCTGCTCCCTGCAAGCATCGCAGCATGGCCGTACCGAGGGTTAATCTCCAATGCGCGAGAGACAAGCCGGAGGCCCACGGCTATTTCGCCCCGGGTCCATGCGTAGAGGTGCGGAAGTGCTTCACGACAAAGGTCATAAGCGCTGAGGTTGTTCGGCCGACGCGCGGCCAGATCGATTTCAGTTTGAAGCACTTTTGGCTGAATGGCAGAGACGATACTTTCGGTCATTCGGTCCTGTAGAGCGAAGATATCGCCGAAGTCACCTTCAAATCGATCGGCCCAAAGGTGCATCCCGGTCGTAGCATCAATCAATTGGCCGATGATGCGGACTTTTCCCGCCGCCTTGCGCACACTGCCTTCAAGCACGTAGCGGACGCCGAGTTCGCGCCCGACCTGCTTGATATCCACGACTTTGCCCTTGTAAGCAAAACTCGAATTGCGCGCGATCACGAATAGAGTGTCTTTGAACCGCGACAACGCTGTGATAATTTCGTCCACCACGCCATCAGCGAAGTAATCCTGATCGGGATCATCGCTCATATTCTGGAACGGCAACACCGCGATGGAAGGCCCATCAGGAAGGGCGAGCGGTTCAGCGTCGTTAGCGAACGAATGGGGCGATACCCTTGGAGTGGTGGGACTGTTTACCTCAATACGCCAAACGCGCATGGGTTCGGCGATATTCTTCAAAGATTGCGAACCCGTGTCCTCAAAGGTGATATCTACCTTGCCGCGAATTTGCCGGTGAGCATCGTCGGAAATACTGATACCGCCCGGCTCTGCGATCCCTTCGATGCGCACTGCAATATTGACCCCATCACCAAAGATATCATCATCTGCGATGATAATATCACCGACGTGAATGCCGATGCGAAATTCGATCCGTTTGTCCTGCGGCACATTGGTATTTTGTTCTGCCACGCTGCGTTGGATTTTGTCGGCGCATCGCACGGCGTCGACCACGCTGGCGAACTCAACGAGAGCGCCATCCCCTGTATTCTTGACGACACGTCCGTGATGCTCAGCGATTTTGGGATCGAAAAGCGTCTTTCTGAGAGCTTTCAGTTGCGCCAGTGCGCCTTCTTCGTCGATCCCTATCAAGCGGCAAGAGCCCGCGACATCCGCCGCCAGAATAGCCGCCAGTCGCCGCTCTACGTGCTCGCTGCTCAAGATGGACCCCCGGGCTCGGGGAAATTGAATGGTTATATAGCAGGATTGTGGGCCGATGTCCGGCTATGCTCATGTCCGAAACGGGTCAAACTCAGAAGTCTGGGTGCATAACCTTGGAAGTCCGCTTTGCCTTCAGCAACGGACTTGGTCGGCCGGACCTGTCAGGTAATTAAGTGCGCATAAGGCGACATCGAGCGTGCCAATTATAGGCTAACCTTTGACAGAAAGGCCTTGATGTGGGGGATCACCAAATCGCTACGCAAGAGCACAGTGAAGTGGTCACACTCCGGCAAAGTGAAAAATGTCGAGCTTGGAAGCGCTGACGCACATTCCTTCACCTTGGCCAAGCGTGGATCAAGCTCACCCGCGAAGAGGAGACATGGCATTGTCATGGACGGCAGGACATCGGCGTTGAACTTCCGATCTTGCGTCAACGCCTGTAACGCATCCAGATCATTATTCAAAAATCGTGAATGCATTGCTGGAGCGCGACCGCCAAAGAACTGATCCATCACCGTCGCAAACCCACCGGGGTGGCGGGGCATAAGATCACGAAGTGCCTGCAGATTTTCGGCGTATGGGTGCGCTCCACCAAAAATGAAAGAATTGAAGCGGTTCGGCGCAAGTTTCCCGAGTTCAAAACCGATCCAGCCTCCCATCGAATATCCGAAATAATCTGATTTCCGAATGCTCAGATCGTCTAGCACTGCCAACACGTCTAAGGCGCGAAGACCGAGGTCGTAAGCGGCAGGATCGTGAGGCTTGTCGCTCTCACCATGTCCTCTTGAGTCCAGAAGGATTAGTTGATGGTTCTCCTTCAAGGCGTCCACGTAACCGAGATCAGCCCAATCCGCTCCGCTTCCTAATGTTCCGTGGTGAAGGACGAGGGCGGGGCCACTGCCGACTGTCTGATAATGAATGCGCGTACCTTGATTGTCAGCGAATGGCATGACCGTTCCCCCCAGCGTTGCTCTTGAATGCTATGCTGCCACCATTAGTTGCGTTGCTCCAGTGATATCATGCGTTGCGAGTGATGTCCGCTCAGGGTAAACAACGGACCTGACGGCCCTTAAGCCAGACTTCCGCTCTACCCCCGAAAGCAGACTCAGAGCGGACATCGCACCATGTTCGGTTCGTGCCAAGACCGGACTCATGCACCGCAGCAATTAGCAGCGTCACTCGATGACCATACAAAACTAGGCTCGTTGTTTTGCGTATGTGGCGCTGATCGTTTCTCTTTCGGACTAGAAGTGCCGAAGTATGTCTCGCGTATGCGGCGGGGACTGCCACGTCGCGCCTAGTCTCAATTGAAGGTATGCAATCTAAGCTTCAGCGAATTGTCCGCTTGGCGCTCGAACACATGTGTGCCGGTGCCAGTGAAGGTCGCAGGCTTGCCATCCTTGTCCTTGCCCTTGACGCTCCAGTTGGCCGTGCCGTAAACGACCTTGCCATCGCCCCCGGCGTCGATCACCTCCAGCTTGTGACCCGTTACGCCGTTGGCGAACATTGCGGCCCAGAACTTCTCGATCTCTGCGGGACCCGACGCCACCTCGTGGCTCGGCGGCATCAGCTTCGCGTTCGGCGCGTATTCGGCGGCAAGGGTCTTTGCGTCACCCTTGTTGAACGCCGCGTCAAATGCCGCGTAAGCCGCCGTGACATCGCTCTTGGGGTCAGCGGCAAGGGACCCCACCGGTGCAACTGTGAGCATAAAAAGGGTGAATGCCGATGCGTGAATCAAGCGCATGAAAATCCTCCTTTAAAGTTGTCATCGAGCGGATACGATACCGCCGCGCCACCAAGAAGCGTGATGAAGTCGCGATGCTGGCGGATGCAATATGATAACACCCTTCCAGCGGAAACGTCCGGGGTGAAATGACGCAGCCATCGGGTTCTGGGGACAGACCAATGGAAGGACTAAAGGTGGGGTTCATGTCGCATTTGGGTCAAAAGCTGCCCTGACTGCCCCGAAGTCCGACTTCCGCTTCA
>CAVWIS010000006.1:0-263543 GCA_963755055.1 uncultured Alphaproteobacteria bacterium
GGCACCCCGTTTGCCGCGATCCCTTCCCTCGACCGCCGAAATTCTTCCCAGGCTCACGCCGGTGGATGACCGTACAATCAACGAGGACGTGCCATGACGATCAAGCTGCACTACCATCCGTTCTCCACCTATTCGCGGCGCGTGCGCATCGCGTTGAGCGAAAAGCAGATCCCGCACGAGCTCGTCGTCGTCGACATGGTGGCGCGCAAGCGTCGCAAGCAGCCCTATCTGTCGCTCAATCCCTATGGCCGTGTCCCGACGCTCAAGGAGGACAGCTTCATGTACTGCAAGTAGACGTCGATCCTCAACTACCTGGAGGCGACCCAGTTGACGAAGCCGGCCTGTTCCCTCCGACGTGCGGCAGCGGCGCAGGCGACATGCACATGAAGCCTGGACCTGCAGCTCACCCGCCAGGCGGGAACAATCGTGTTTCCAAGCGGTTCCTGCCCAAGGAGCGCTGGAACGTTGCCGCCATGGCGGATGCCAAGGCGGAGATCGAAAAACATCTCGCCATCCTGGAAAAGCACCTGGCAGACAAGACCTATCTGGTGAGCGAAACATTCTCGCTCGCCGACGTCGCCTATGCGCCGTTCCTGGAGTTCCTGCCGCTGATGGAGATCGCCCCACCGCCTGCGGTCGCCGCCTGGAGCGAGCGGCTCTTGTCGCGGCCGAGCGCCAAGGAGACGCAGCCGGCCAAGTGACGCTCGCGTCAGAGCTGGCCGCCGTCGCCCCATTGTCCAGCAAGGCGCGGTACTCCGGGTCCTGATAGCGCGACAGCAGGAAGGCCGGCGCGTAGTCGGGCAGCGCGCGCTGGGTGATGTGCCGGGCGACCAGATCGCCGCCGGCGCACGAAGCCATCACGCCGAAGCCCGAGTAGGCGCCCGAAACGAAGGCGCCCTCGACCGGCAGGGGACCGATCAGCGGCCGGTTCTCGCGCGTCTTGATGTAGTAGCCGCCGTCGACATAGGGGCGCGCCCCTTTCCCGACGTAGGCCTTCAGCGCCGGCACCATGGTCGACATGCCGCGCAGCGCGATTTCGGCATAGTGCGCCTCCTCCGGCAGCGGAAAGACGACGTCCGAGGGGCTGTTGTCGTAGTTGAAGAGAACCAGGAGTGTCGTGCCGGCGCCGGTGCCGTCCGGCCGTCCGTGCACGCCGGCGGGAAACTTTCGCATGCAGCCAGCGTGTCTCCGCCTCGCCGGCGAGCGCGGCGCGCTCCTCCTCGCTCCAGGGCAGATGCTGCTCGTCGAGCCAGATCAGCATCGGCGATCCGCGCGGCACGGCGCCGAGCGTGTCGGCGAAGCTGATCTTCAGGTGGCGCTCGGCGAAGATCGGCAGCTCGACGCCGATGAGGCCTGCCATCGCCTTCAGCATCGGTCCGGCGGCGAGCACCAGATGCGTCGCCTCGAGCGACTGGCGCTCGCCCTGGTGCTCGACGTGGACCGAGCGAACCCGCCCGCCGCCGATGCCGATACCCGCGACCCTGCCGCGCACGAGCTTTGCGCCGCGCTCGCGGGCCGCCTCCAGCATCACCATGCCGAGCTGCTGGGCGCTCAGCCAGCCGGCGCGGCGCGCGTGCGCCACGGCCACGGTCTCGGGCGACAGAAAGGGAAAGTGGCGGCGGATCAGGCTCCGTCGGTGATGACGTCGGCGCCGGTGAGCGCGAAGTCGAAGCCGCGCTCGGGCGACGGCACATAGGGGCTCGAGCCGTGTCGTGCACCCTCGCCGGCCCGCCGCCGCGCGGCTCGGCCTTCGCCGCCATGTCCGAGGAAGCGGATTTTGCTGCATCGGCGGTGGCGAACAGGTAGCCGCGGCGGTTCAGATTGATGCGGTTGCCGGTTGCGCGCGCGATCCCCTCGATGAGGTCGATGCTGCGGTTCATGAAGGCGGTCATCGCCGGATCGGGGCCGGGCCACCAGTTGCGATAGGCCTCGGTCGATTTGTCGGAGGTGAGCGAGAGCGGGTTGCCCTCCTCGACGATCACGACGTTGTCGCAGCCATGCACGACGGCGAGATGATAGGCCGCCGAGATCCCGGCGATGCCCGCGCCGCAGACGACGATCCTCGGCGACGATTTGGCCATGAATTGCTCTCGCTAGGCGCCAGGTCGGGAGCCCAAGGCTCACTTATCCCCGACAACCTGATTGGTCAATCTCCGCTTTTCCTTACGGGACGCCCAAGGAAAAGATTTCCTGTTGAACGTCATGGCGGACTCCGGCAGGGTCTGCTCGCCGATCGTTTGAGGCCCGCCACGCTTCGCATTGCGAGGACACGATGACCTCCGCTCCCGACCCGGCCACCGGCCCCTCGCCCTGGGTCACCGCGTGGCTGCGGCCACGCGACACGATCGGGCGCATCCTCGCCGGCGATCCACGACGCCATGTGCTGATGCTGGCCGCGATGGGCGGCATCGCTTACCTGGCGGCGTCGCTGCTCTCGATGCGCCTGACCGCCGAGCTGGCGGAATGGCGCTTCGCTGCGGGCCTCACCGCCGTCGGCGCCCTTGTCGGCATCGTCTCGGTTTATCTCAGCGCATTGCTGTACCGCTGGAGCGGCATGCTGTTCCGCGGCCGCGCGTCCCCGGCTCAGCTTCGCGCGGTCGTCGCCTGGAGCCTGCTGCCGGCCATCCTCGGTCTGGTGTTGGGCATCGTCGCCGCGCTGTGGCTCAGGTATTTCGGCGGCCCTGCCGCCCGCGCTCCGGTCGTCACCGTGCTTACCGTCATCATGGGGATCCTGGCCCTATGGACGGTGGCGATGACGCTGCTCATGCTGTCGCGCGCGCAGGGCTTCGGCTTCGTCCGGACCGTCGGCAGCGCCGCGGTCGTCTGGTGCCTCATGTTGGCCGCCGCAGTGTTCTTCAGGACTTTCCTGTTCCAGCCCTTCTACATCCCGAGCGGCGCCGAGATGCCGACGATGCTCATCGGCGATTATTTCTTCGTCGCCAAGTATCCCTACGGCTATACGCACTATTCCCTGCCGTTCTCGCCGCGACTTTTCTCCGGGCGCATCCTGGCGTCCGAACCGCAGCGCGGCGACCTGGTGGTGTTCCGCCTGCCGCGGGATGACACGACCGACTACATCAAGCGCATCGTCGGCCTGCCCGGCGACCGCATCCAGATGCGCAACGGCGAGCTCGTCATCAACGGCTCGGCGGTCAAGCGCGAGCGCATCGACGATTTCGAAGATCGGCAGGACGGCCGCATCGTGCCGGTCAGGCGCTGGCGGGAAACCCTGCCGAACGGACCGAGCTACCAGACGCTCGATCTGGTGGACAACGGGTTCCTCGACAACACCCAGGAATTCCTGGTGCCGCCCGGCCACTATTTCATGATGGGCGACAACCGCGACAACTCGTCGGACAGCCGCCTGCTCACCCAGATCGGCTACGTGCCGTTCGAGAACCTGGTCGGCCGCGCCGCGATGATCTTCTTCTCCATCGACCGCGACGGCAGCCACCCGGAGATCCGTACCGGTCGCATCGGCACTCTGGTGCGATAGCGCGAAAGAATGACGGCGGTGGGATCGGGGAGGTCTGTATTGCCTCCCCATGTCGCTGCTCAGGCGCAGCCCGCTCTGACCGCGTCCGCCTCCTGCCCGATGCCGGCCGCTTCGCGCGTCCGGTAGAAGCTGACTATTCTCTGTGCCGTCGCCGGTTTGAACCGCATGAAAATTCCCATCCACTGCTCCGCGTTGTGCGGCGAGAGGCCGCCTTCGCCGCTCTGCAGGGCCAGGACGGCCTTCGTCGTCGACCAGGACAGGCCGCTGACTTTTGCCACCGTCAGCACCGTCTCCAGGCGGTCCTTGACCATCAGACGCTCGATCAACCCGATCGGCAGATCGCTCAGGATCGACAGCGCGACCGCGGTCTCCTCGAACTGTCCGCCCTTGGCGAAAGCCTCGACATGACCGTCATCAAGCTGCCCGGACGTATGCAGCGACCTGACCGCCCGCTCGGCGGAGGCGTAGCGGCCGGATTGTGCGGCCGAGTCGGCCTGAATCTGCGCCGCGACCTCGACGACCGTCCGGCTGATCTCGCGTGACGCCGCCGGATCAGCCGCTTCGAGCTTCTCGCGAACCGCTTCGGACGCTTTTTCCAGCAGCCTCAGGAAGTGATTCCGAGGAATATCGGGTCGCGTGCCCACGGTCTCCGCGAGAGTATCGTCATGCTCCGAGCGCTGAACGAGCGCCGCGAATCCCGAGTCGGAGAACTTTGCTCCCGAGTTCCCAGCCACGCTGAGCACAACCTGTCGACTGCCGTGCGTGAGAAGCACGTCGGTCACGGCTTCGCTGATGGCATTTCGTCGGGAAATCGCCAGCAAATGACGCTCCCCGTTGCTCCTCGCATTGTGGATGAGCGCCGGATCGTCCAGACGCTTTGATTGGGTCAGGACGGGTCCGGCTACCTCGATGCTGCCATCGAACGCCAGAGTCCGAATGATCATCGGCGGCGCATTGGGAACCGGAGCAAGGCGATTGGCGAGCATGGCGCGGACCGAGATTTCCAAATTCGCCACGAGCTGATTGAACACGTCGTCGAACAGGGCAATTTGCTCGTCGGAATAGCTTGGCGATGCGGAGAGAAATAGATCAGTGACGCGCTGAAGGGCCTCGACACGACCCGCCTCCGTGCCCTGAGACAGGGTTTCCTCGAGGTCGTCGATTATGTTGGAGATCATCGTCATGGGCATATCCGATCCTGCGATGGAGACGTGGTCGGGCGCAGCGCTTGCCGTCGATATGCATGCCGGAACACTGCACCGCGTGTCTCGCAGACCGTGCGATGCGACCGTATCGGCGACCAGGGCCGCGCCAAATGCGTCGGCTCAAGCTGCATGTCATAAGAGAAGCCTCTTAACAATCGTTCAGAGGAATGTTGCGCCTTTGAGTTTCCCAAACGGAAGGCGCAGAACGACCATGACGCGCCATTTTCGACGAGGACTTCCATCTTGGTCGCCAATGGCGATGACGAGGTCGCCCTGACCGGCACAAGCTGCTGTCCGGCTGTCCATCGTCGAGCGGAACAACGCCGTTCTTGGCAAGCGCCGGACACGCGTGGCATCGTTTCCGGCCGGGCCTGCGGCCCGCCGACCCGAGGGACATTTCCATGACCGGCTCGCCCGGCGCCCAGGACGTCGCCGATGCGCTTGCCGTCGTGCTGGAGCGGCAGGAGGCGTCCGGGGCGCCGTGGTGCCCGCCGCGCGACGGCATGGCGCTGCGTCGATGGGTGACCGACCGCAGCGCGCCGCTCGGCGCCGGCATTCGCCGCGTCGTGCGCCTAGTGCGGCTGATGGCGCTGGCGGACGGGCGCGACTACCTGCGCTTTCTCTATGTCCGGCTCACCGCGTTGCGGGGGAGGCAATTTCGCCAGGCGCTGCTGGCGGCGGCCGCCGAGGGTCGCCTGCCGGCCAAAGTGGCGATCCTGACCGACGAAGGGGTCCGCCTGCGCGAGCCGGCCCTGGCGCCGCGGGGAGACAGCATCGCGCCGTTCGAGATCGACTTCGCGCAGATGCCGCGCCTCGCCGCGCTCATCGATTTTCTCCACAACGCGCTGGGATTTTCGGCGGTCGCCGATCTGCTCGCCCCACTGGTGCGGCCAGGCGCCCCGGCGCGGTCCGCCGACGAGGTCGCGCGCAGCCTGCACGCCGCGCTCAATAGCTGGTTGAGCGACCGGCTGGAGAGCGCCAACCACCTCCGCCAGGCGCAGCGCATCCGTGCGTTCCTGGCGAGCCGGGGCAGCGTGGCGCCGGAGGCGATCGACGATGAGGGGATCCTCACGTTCTGGACGACGATCGCCTCGGCAGCCGGCGACGAGAGGATCGACGGTTTTCGGCTCTACCGCTCGGCGGCATCCGCGCTCATGCGATATCGCCAGGCTCTGCGCGACGCGGCCGCCGCCCGGCATCTGGAAGATTCGCTTGGCCGGGGGTTCGAGACCGCCCGCGGCGAGCCTTCGATCGACGACGCCGGCGGGTCGGGCATCGAGCCGTGGCGGTCGCCCCTCGCATCGCTGCCGGCGAGCCCCGTCAAATGGCTGACCCGCAAGGAGCTGCATCTGCTGCTCAACTATCTCGGCGCCCCGGCCGACGAGGAAGCCGGAGAATCGGGAGACGACGAGGAAACCGGGCACCGCGAGGGTGGCCTTGCCGGCGACGAACGCTTCGATCTCGCGTTCCGCCTCACCTTGCTGCGCGCCGACGTGTTCGGCGCCGCCCAGGCGTCCATCGTGGCCCGCCTGCGCAAGCGCGCGGCGGCGGCGCCCGCGATCGCCCAGGCGATCGACGCGGTCGACGATGCGGCTTACGCCACATGCACGGCCGCCTATGCGGACCTGCGCGGACAACTCCGCATCGAATGCCTGGCCGCGCTATCCTTGCTGATGGAGCACGGAGCTCCCGAGGCCGCGATCCTCCTCAACCATCTCGGGGGGCCGCGGTCGGTGCGGGCCGTCATCGGCTCCCTGGCGGGCGGGGCGGTGTCGTCCGACGACGAAGAGGTCGCCGGCCCGGTGCGCGAGGAGATCGCCGCGGCGCTCCGAGCGGCGTGCGCCAATCCAGGTTCCGTGCCGGATGACGCCGCACGCGAGCTGGTGCTCGAGGCGCGCGCCGCCGCCCGCAAGGTGAGCCGCACCGGATTTCGCCGGGAGGATCGCGACGATCCCGCGATGCTCGCCGCGCTGGCCGCCGGCGCGAGCGCCATCGTCGCCCTTGTGGACGAGCTCGGCCGGCTGACCGCCGCGCTCTCCGCGGGGATGACGCCCGGCGATGTTCCGGCCGACCGCGCGCGCTTCGTCGAAGCCTTCCGGCGCATCTACCTGCCGGCGAACGACGGATAAGCCCGCCCGGGCGGCCCTCACGGCCGCCGCCGAGGCAGCCGCGGAAAAAGACGTCAAACCGGATGTGGTTCCCGGGTGTGCGGAGAGCGGCTGATCGCTCTTCTTGAGCCAACAGGCAAACACCCAGGAGACAACCATGCGACCGAATCGGAAAATGAAGAAGTATCTGTTTTCGGCGAGCCTCATCGCCTTGCTGACCTCGAGTGCGGCTCTCGCAGAGCCGGTCACGCAGACTTACCAGCAATGCCGGCAGACCGAGAATGGCCTCGGCTGGTTCAACGTGACCTATGCGATCCAGCCCGACGGCGCGCGCATGCCGACCGACGGCCAGGACCTCAATGTGCCCTGCACCGCGGCCGACTACGAGCAGTCGCGTCAGGCAGCGGCGCAGTGGGGCGAGATCTGGCCGGCGCTTGTGATGCAGACAGCGGCCCTGCAGCCGCCGGTTCCCGCTCCTGCGCCGGTCTTCGCGCCGCCGCCGGTTGCGGCACCGGTTGCTGCCGCGCCACCGGCACCGGCCCCGGAACCGCCTCCCGCCGCGGCGCCCACCCCGGCACCGGCTGCGGCTCCCGCCGCCAGCGGACCGTCGTCCTCGGGGGCAGCTCCGGGCGGCAGTGGGGCAGGTCCAGGCGGCTCTGCGAGACGGCATGGCCACGGGTCCGACGGACGGCCGCGGGGTGGAAATGGGCGCCCCCAGATCACTCCCATCACCATCAACGAGGGCCCGGTCAATAACGGCACCATTTTCAACCAGCAGCGGACCAACTCCCCCGGGGCGAACAACAACTTCCCCGGAACAACCCCGGCTGGAACCGCGCCGGCGGGAACGGGTCCGGCTGGAACGGGTCCAGGTGCCGGGAACAACCCTGCCCCGGCCGGTGCCGGCACGGTCAACAACGGCCCGGTCAATAACGGGACGGTCTTCAACCAGCCCCGGACCAACTCTCCCGGGCCGAACAACAACTTCCCGTCCAATACCGGCGCCGGAACCAATGCGGCAAACACCCCGGCTGGCAGCGCGAAGCCCGGACCGACCGGCACGGTGAACAACGGTCCGGTCAATAACGGGACGGTGTTCAACCAGCCCCGGACCAACTCTCCCGGCCCGAACAACAACCGCCCGTCCAACACCGGCGCCGGAACCACCCCGGCGACTGTGGCTAAATTTCCTCGCCCTGCGACCGGCCCGGCTGCGGCCAGCAAGCCCGGCCCGATCAACCCGGCCAACCTGAGCAATTTGGTCAACACGAACAAGGGGATCAACGCCGGCCGCATCAATATGGCGGCGATCAAGCCGGGCCATATCAACACCGCCGCGATCCATCCGGGTCGCGTCAACACCGCCGCGATCCATCCGGGTCGGATCCAGACCGCGGCGATCCACCCCGGCCGGCCGCTCGTCAACAGGGTTACCGCCGCGCCGTCCGGCAACAGGTTCCCCGGACAATCGCGACCGTTGACCACCGCGAGCCGAACCAACTTCGGCCACGCCGCCCCGAGCAGGGTCAGCCAGGCCCGGGTCACCGGCAACCGGGTCAGCCATGCCCGGGTCAGCAGCCCCCGGGTCAGCCCGACCCGTGTCAGCCACGCCCGCGCCAGCACCCCGCGGGTCAGCCGTGCTCGCGTCAACTCCAGCCGCCGGGTCGTGACCCATCGTTCCGGGCGCTCCCGCAGGGGGTGAGTTCGTCCCACCAACACGGCCGCGGACCACCAGGCCCTCGGCAATCGGCAACTGAACCCCGGCTTCGGCCGGGGTTTTTTCCTCTCGTCGGGCAAAAGGACGTCAAACCCGATGTGATCGGATGATGAGACGTGCACGCGGGGAACGCGGCGCGGTAAGATCCCCAGACCGGATCGGGGACGATCCGGATGGCCGTGCCGCCCGCCCGGAGGATGAGCCATGACCGCAGCCGATCACCCCGACGACATCGCGGACCGCGCCGACAAGCTCTATGCGGCGCGCGCAGCGCTTGCGGAGGCCGAGCCGCCGGCGCGCCAACTCGGCGTTGCCGAGATCGTGCAGTTTCTCAGCGATCCCGGGCGCTCGCTCTCGACCGACGAGCAGCGGTCGCTGTTCGCCAATCCGCAATTGCGCGCCGACTACCGCCGCCTCAAGTCGCAGCTCGTGGTCGCCGAAATCCCGGCCTTGGCTGCGGCGAGCGTCGGCCAGGTCGAGACGCGCCGGTTCGATGGCGGCTCGGTCAGCATCCATCCCTCGCGGGTGGCAGGCCAGGTCTACGTGGTCCTGCGGTTCGATTCGGCGGCAGCCGGCTCGCCGCGCGCCATGTTGCTCGAGCATCCCGCCGGCGAGCTGGTCAAGCGGCCGCTGCCGGCCGCCGGAACCGACGGCGAGGCCATGATGGTGCTGGATTCGGGCAACCCTGCCGATCAGGCGTTCCTGCGCCTGATTGCCGATCCGGTCTCGACGGGGTCTTTTCTGCTATAGTGGGGCATGCCCGCCGAAAAGTTCCGCGTGCTGATCCCCACGACCAGCGGCCCTGTCGAGATCCTGCTGCTCACCGAGGAAGATCCGGCGATCGGCCGCTCGGTCGCCTGCATCGGCGGCACCACCGAAACCGCGGACATCGCGGCGGCCTATCACGCCTTCGTCGCCCGGCCGACCGGTCTGATCGAGCGACTGTTCGGGCATTCCTGTTATCGGCTCGACGTGTCGGGCCGGATCGACGCCGGGACCAGCTGGCAGCTCGGCATCCTTGCCGCCCATTCGCTCCATGCCGCCGACCGGCTGGCCCAGGAGAAGGACAGCGCCGACGGGGTGATATGGGCCACCGGAAGCGTCAGGCCGGTCGATCTCACCATCGGCGGCGTCGGTCATCTCCCCGAGAAGCTGGAGCATTCGCTTGCCCGCCTCAAACAGGAGGTTGCGGCGGGACGCCGCGTGCTGATAGCGGTTCCGGCTTCGGACGCCGCGATCGTGTCTGCCGCTCTCGAAGCTGACCCCGGTACAGGCGGGATCGAGCTCATCGCGCTGTCCGACGCGCGCCCCTTGTGCGACCGGCTTGGTGTGACGCTGCCCGAAGGACGCGGCGCCGCGACGGATTTGGTCGCGGCGCGCCCGGACCGTCCCGCCAGGCGGGCCGGGCCGTGGCGCATCTGGGGAGCGGCGGCGGCCGCCCTCCTGTGCATTGCGACGGCCGCCATTTATCTGGTCGTCCGGTCACCTGCACCCGTGGCGGATGCGGAATCGAAGGGGCCGCCGACCCCGCGGGAGGCCGAGGCGCTGGTGCCGGAAACAGTGCCCTTCATCTCCGCTCGCGACCAGGCCATGGTCCGCCAGATGTATCTGCCGGCGCCCGACCACAAGGCACTCGCGCTCAGCGGCGCTCGCGTCGGCTTCTCCACCGCCCAGCCCACGCAGGAAACGGCCGAGGCCGCTGCGCTCGCGGCCTGTCAGAGAATCACCGCCGAGAGTGCGCGGGTGCGCACCCAGTGCGAGCTCTACGCCATCGGCAATGTCGTCGTTTCCAGTCGCGGACATCCACCGATGCCGCCTCACCCATGGGTCATCCGCAATCCGTCGATCGAGCGGCCGTTCGCCCCGGAGGACATTCCGCTGGTCCCCGACACCGCCCGGCAGGCGATCGACTGGGCCTATGTGCAGGGCCCCAAGTCCAAGGCGATGGCACTTGCGGACAGCGGCACCTACACCTCCTACGTCAGCGAGACCAGCGTCGAGGAAGCCGTTCGCAGGGCGCTCGAGAGATGCGGAAGCAATGCCGGCACAGCGTGCACGATCGTGGCAATCGACGACGTCTTCGTCGTTCCGATTCCGAGAACCGCGAAGGTCGTGGGCTTCTACCGACCCGGCAGGATCGCCGCCATCGCGCCCGAGCTCAGGGAGAGCGTCGCCCGCCGGCTGGGCAATGCGACCAGCGGCTGGAACGCCGTCGCAGTCGGCGCGAGCGGACGGGTGGGCGCAGGCATCGGGGCGCAAACGGAGCGGGCCGCAGTCGACGCGGCCATGGCCGAATGCGGCCGGCAGGACCGCGACTGCCGCATCGTGGTGATCGGCCCGTTCCTGGTAGAGCCAGATCCTTCGGCGCCGCCGCCGGTCGCCGCTACCGACCCGGCACAATCCGCCGGAACGAAGAGCCCAGATACCCTGCTGGAGACCCTCGCTTCGGCCATTCCGGAGCTCGCGGCCGCGGCACGAGAGGACCTGGTGGGAAAGTACGAAGCCGCGAAGCCGCACAAGGCCCTGGCAGTCGTGCCCGGCACGGCGCTGCATTGGCGAGCTTCCGGCTGGACGAAGCCCGCAGCGGCCGAGGAGGCCGTGCTGGAACGCTGCCAGGTGTTTTACGCCCAGCCGTGCGCGCTGGTTGCCATCGACGACAAGGCCGCGGTGACGCCGGCCGAAAGGAAATGGCCGGTCCACGACATGCCGCGCGCAACCTACGCCGGGGCATTCGATCCGCAGAAAATCCCCGGGGTGAGCCAGACGGTGCGCGAGCGACCCGATATCGTCCAGTATCGCAACGTCGCCGGTCCGAAGGCCGCCGCCTTGCATCCCCGGGGGTCCGTGTTCACCACTCTCGTCGCCGAGAGCCAGCACGCCGCCGAGGCAAGCGCCCTTGCCGCCTGCAACGCCGATCCCGCGCGACAGGGACAGGACGGACCCTGTCAACTGTATGCCGCCGGCAATCAGGTCATCCTGCCGCAACGCCGCTTCGCGCCGGCCGCCCCGGAAGGAACGCCGACGACGCGGTGACGTTTCGCCTTCGGCCCCGGCCCCTCCTGGCGAGGGAGCGGCATCATCCAAAGAGACGAGCGCGTCGAAGCGGCGGGCAGCAGCCATCCGCCCGCCTGCGGACGTTGACGCCGCGCGTCAGCCAACCTGCGCCAGCGCCCGCTTGAACTGGCCCGGCGCGATCCCGGTGTGCTGCTGGAAGAAGCGGGTGAAATTGCGTCGAGGAGGTGGTGGCCGCTCTGCGCGAGGTCGCCCGCGACGGCGTTGCCATCCTGCTGGTCGAGCAAAACATCCACGTGCGCTCGATTTCGCCGAGCGTGCCTATGTGATCGAGAACAGCCGCACCGTGCTCGAGGGCAGCCGCGAGGCGCTGCTCGCCGACCCGAATTTCAGCAGCAAATTTTTGGGGCTCGACTGAGGAAGCTGTGTGACCAGGGTCACGGTTCTGCTCGCTCCATCGTGACAGGTACCGCTCGCCGCCAAACATCGCCCGCCGGACGGGCAGATCATGCGACACCGCACCATTTGAGGCGGGAGAACTTACGATGATTGATCACAGCCCCCAGATCGAGGCGGCCACCGATCCGGCCGGGCAGTCGGAAAGGATCTCTCGCATTGTGGTGCCGGCTGATGTGGTGGCGCGGTCGCACCCGTCGGGCCATTCCGTTCCGATCATTGCCATGAAGCCAAAGCCCAGGCGCGCGCATCCCTATCGCACCGTGGGAGTCCTGGTCCTGCTCGCCGTTCTCGCCCTCATTGGTCTGGGCGTCGCGGGCCACTATGGGATCGAGGCGCAACGGGAGGCCGGCTACCGGCTCACCTGCGAGGTCTCCGGCGCGAGCGCCGGTACCGTCTGTCATTGGGAGAAGATCCAGGTCGACGGCCCCGACCGGACATGATCGGCATCCAAACTGGTCCGTAAAAAGCGAGCATCGGGTCGCGCCGCGTCATCCGCTGGCATCGGGCCGCGCCGACGACATCTGCCCGCCAATCCGCTCCAACCTGCTATAGGCTGCCTGGAAAAATTCCGCGTTAGAAGATTGTTGCGGCCGCAAAGCGGGAGCCACGGCATGAAGGCAATCGATTTCGCTTCGTTCTCGCACCCCGATCACGATGCAGCGCTGCGCCGGTCGCTGCTCGAGCGGCTGCTGGTCCAGGATGCCCAGGCCCACACCAGCCGGTTCCTCGGCCGGACGGCGGCGCAACTGGATGGCGCGACCGGCGGGCTCGCCGCCACGCTCGCGCAATGGGCGACCGAACCCGGCACGCTGGCGCAGGCTCGGGGCTATCCGCTGGCGCTGGCGGTGTTCCAGCATGAAGCGCTCGACCCGGCCTGGGTCGCCGCGATGGCCGCCCTGCACCTGCATGCCGCCGGATTTGACGGCGAGTGGCGCGCCACCTTTGCGCGACCGCGGCGACTGCGCTGGGGCGGGCTGATCACGCCGCCGGTGCGTAGCGCCGCCGTATCGGCCGCTGCCGGCAAGGCCCGGCTGGCGCTCGTTGCACGCGACGGCCGCCGCAGCGTCAGGCAGGTATCGGCCTTCGCCGGCAAACCGACCAAAGGATGGCTGCCGCTCCATTCGTCGGAGCTTGGCGAGCGCACGCTGTTCGTTCTCGGCCGCGAGACCGGGGTCGTATTGCCCACCGTCGTGGCCCGCGACGACTATTCGCTGCAATCAAACCGCAAGGTCGCCGCCGCACTGGGTCTGGCCGGCGAGTTGCTGCAGCGATACGCGCCCGGCTTTCTTGCCTGGGTGACGGATGCCGACTGGGCCGTCGCCGCGATCCTCGACCCCGGCGACAACCGCTGCGCCAGTTTCTCCAGCCGCGGCATGCTCGGCGTTCCGTTCATCTCGTTCCCGCTCGGACCGCTGCTCACCGCCGAGCTGCTGGTGCACGAGACGAGCCACAACTATTATCACTGCGCCCAGCTCGCCGCCGAGCCGTGCAACGACAGGGACACCGCACTCTATCCCTCGCCCTACGTCCAGATGGACCGGCCGATCCATCGGATCCTGATCGCGTTCCACGCCTTCGCCAACATCGTGTTGCTCTATCGGACGATGCTGGCGGCAGGCCTCGGGGAGCAAAGCGACGCGGCGCAAGCGGCGATCGCGAGCAATCTTCCGATCCTGACGAGGTTCAGCGAGTTTCTGACGCGATCGCCCGGTCTGACCGAGGTGGGACGCGCGATCTTCGAGCCGCTGCGCGACCGTCTGCTCGCCTGACCGCGACGGCAAGAAAGTCAGGGGGCCATCAGATGGGCGCGCCTGCTACAGCCGTTCCCGGCCGAATCAAATCGCACCTGATAAATGCCTCGGCCGGAAATGGCCGTAGACTCTTGCTCTGCGCATGTTCTTGTCGGCGAACCGGTGTCCACTTCGCCGGAACATGCTTAAGAGCATTTCCCGGAAAAGTGGACACCGGTTTTCCGAAAGGAAATGCGACAAGCATCGAAATCTAGTGCGCATTGAACGAACCCGCTGCGCGGGAGTAGCGGCGCAGCCGGGAGCGGAGGGCTGATCGGAGAGCTCCTGCCTGAGAAGATGTGGATCTTCACCCCCATCGCTCTCAGGACAGGAGCCCCAGATGGCCAAGGTTAGCCCTCTACGCCAGCGCATGATCGAGGACATGACAATCCGCAACCTGTCGCGCTCGACGCAGCAATCCTACATCTACGCGGTCGCGAAGTTTAGCCAGCATTTCCAGTGTCCCCCGGATCGGATCGGCATGGAGGAGGTCCGTGCCTACCAGCTGCATCTGGTCGGCCAAAAGTACTCCTGGTCGCACATCAACCAGGTCGCGTGCGCGTTGCGGTTCTTCTATGGCATCACGCTCGGCCGGACGGATGCGATCGAGCGGATCGTCAGCGGCAGAGAGCCGGAGAAGCTTCCACCGGTGCTCAGCCGGGAGGAGATCGTGCGTTTCCTGGCGGCGGTTGCGGGATTGCGCAATCGTGTTGCGCTGACGACGGCCTATGCGGCGGGCTTGCGCATCGGAGAGGTCGTACGCCTGAAGGTCAGCGCGATCGACAGCGAACGGATGCTGCTCCACATCGAAGGCGGCAAGGGTGGCAGGGACCGTTACGCGATGCTGTCGCCGCGGCTCCTGGAGATCCTCCGTGCCTATTGGAAGCGGGGTCGGCCCAGCACGTGGCTATTTCCGGGCCAGGAGCCTGGCGGTCATGTGAGCGTTGGCGCTCTTCAGTCGGCTTGTCGTGTCGCCAGGCAGCATGCCCGGATCGGCAAGCGTGTGACGGCTCACTCGCTTCGGCACAGCTTTGCCACCCACCTTCTGGAGAGCGGGACCGATATTCGGATCATCCAGGTTCTGCTCGGCCATTCGCATGTGGACACGACCGCCCGTTACGCCCAGGTCGCGACCAGGCTGATCGCCGGGACGCCGAGCCCCTTCGATCAGCTCTCGCTGGAGGTGATCCCGCCCGAGTAACGCGGGCTCATGCGCCCCGATCTGGAGGTGGCGGACATCTTCCGCCGCCACGGCGATGCGTTTCGCGCCGCGCAACGCGGTCGGCTCTCGCCCGACCAGCGCCGCGTCATGGCCGCCATCGAGGCGTGCCGCACCCCAGCGCTTGGTGGCCATGTCGAGCAGTGCGACGACTGCGGTGTGGTCCGCGTCGCCTACAACAGCTGCCGCGACAGGCACTGCCCGAAGTGCCAGGGCCTGGCGCGCGCCCAGTGGCTCGCCGATCGGCAGGCCGACCTGCTGCCGGTCCCCTATTTCCACGTCGTCTTCACTGTGCCGGCGCCCATCGCCGCCATCGCCCTCCAGAACAAGGCCGTCGTCTACGACATCCTGCTCAAGACAGCGGCCGAGACGATCCGCGTCATCGGCGCCGATCCACAGCACCTCGGCGCCGAGACCGGGATGATCGCCATTCTTCATACCTGGGGTCAGACCCTGACGCATCATCCGCATGCCCACTGTGTCGTGCCGGGGGGCGGCCTCGCACCCGACGGCCGCTGGGTCGGCTGCCGGCCCAGGTTCTTCCTCCCGGTCCGCGTTTTGTCGCGACTCTATCGGCGGCTGTTCCTTGAACGCCTGCAGGCGGCGTTCGACAGAGGAGAGCTGAAGTCCTTTGGCAATCTCGTGGGCTTCATTGAACCGGCGGCGTTCGCCCGGCATCTCAAGGCGCTCCGCGATGTCAAATGGGTCGTGTATGCCAAGCGCCCATTCGGAGGGCCGCAGCAGGTGCTCAAGTATCTGGGGCGCTACACCCATCGGGTTGCAATTGCCAACAGCCGGCTCCTCGCCTGCGAGAACGGTCGCGTCCGCTTCCGTTGGAAGGATTATCGTGAGGACAACAAATCCAAGGTGATGACGCTCGACGCCGACGAGTTCATCCGTCGCTTCCTGCTCCACGTGTTGCCGAAGGGGTTCCGCCGCATCCGTCACTTCGGCTTTCTGGCGAACGCCTGCCACGCCACCAAGCTCGCACGCATCCGGGCCGCCCTCCAAGTGCCAGAGCCGGCCCCAACCGTCGAACCTGCCGATTACCGCGAGCGCTACGCCATCCTCACCGGTCGTCGCATTGATGTGTGCCCGACCTGCGGAGGCCGCATGGTCGAGATCCACGTTTGGCCGCGCACGCCGCCGACCCGACGCGCACCACCCCACTGTGACACATCATGACGCTTCGCCCCGAACCCGGCTACTCCTGCACAACTGCGCATTTTGTCGAGCCGCCCCGCTGCATCGGAGCCCTCAGCCACGTCGGCAAACCGCCGCTCGTCTACGATCGCCCATATGTTGTCCCCGAGCAGGCGCTTTCTCTCGATTGTCCGGTCACCCGATCCGTTCATCGCAACCGTCTCAGCGTCCGGCGCACGCTCATGGGCCGCCGGCGACATCCTCCAGCCGCCGGTGCTTGGCTCGAACGCCCATAGGCCGAGGCTAACAACACGCGGCTTCGTTCAATCCGGCTTCAAATCGGTCGCGCGCCGAGCCTGTGCAGCCGACCGTGACGCGCGGCCGATTTGAAGCCTCAAGCATTCCGACGATCGTGACCACTCGTTCCGACGCATCGCGACCACCCGTTCCGATCGATCGCGACCAGTGTGAAGGCGCCGTCAGGTGCATTTGCTGATCTCAGTGTTCTCGTTCGGTGTCAAGCGCGGTGGAGGCCGTCCCCGTAGTCAACAGGAGGGACCCGCGCGCGCTGCGGAGTGCCCCCACGGCTGACGCAGCGGCGCGCGCGGGAGGTGCCTGTTGGCCCACGGGGGCGGGCGGGATGGTGGGCCTGCGTGTCATTTCTTTGCTCCCTTGGGCGGCTTGCCATCGGCTGCAGTCGTCACCGCGGACTGCGCCGGCGGGTCGATTCCTTCGGTGGCTTTGAGCTTGCGCATCGACGGGCCATCGAGCTCGAGCCGGTAGGCGTTGTGGACGATGCGATCCAAGATGGCGTCACCGAGCGTGGGCTCGCCGATAACATCGTGCCACGAGGCGACGGGAAGCTGGCTGGTGATCAGCACCGAGCCACGGCCATGGCGATCCTCGATGATCTCCATGAGATCGCGCCGCTGGCTGGCTGAGAGGCGGTCGGGTCCCCAGTCGTCGAGCACGAGGAGATCGACCTTGATCAGCATCCGGAACAGCCGCGCGAAGCGGCCGTCGCCGTGGGCGAGATCGAGATCGGCGAACAGGCGGGGCACGCGGGCGTAGTGGACGGTGTATCCGTCGCGACAGGCCTTCTGCGCCAGCGCACAGGACAGCCACGACTTGCCCACGCCGCACGGCCCGGTGATCAGCAGGCCGCGATGCTCGGCGATCCAGCGGCAGGTGGCCAGCTGCTGGAACAGCGCCTTGTCGAGCCGTCGCGGCGTGCGGTAGTCGACGTCCTCGACCGTCGCCTGGCTGTGCCGCAGCCGGGCGGCGCGCAATCGGGTCTGGAAGCGCCGGGTGCCGCGATCGGCGGCCTCGCGGTCGAGCAGCAGCGCCAGCCATTCGGCGTGCGCGAGATTGCCGGCCTCCTCTTGCGCTTCGAGCTCGATGAAGGCCTGGACCATGCCGTCGAGCTTGAGCGCTCTGAGCTGATCAAGGGTGGGATGGGTGAGCATCGGTCGTCATCTCCTCAATGGAAGTAGGTGGGGCCGCGGATGTTGTCGTGCGCTATCGCCGGCCCGTCCGCGGGCGGTGCAGGCCGTTGGCGATCGAGGTTGTTCTTCAGGATCGAGTTGACCGAGCTGTAGGAGCGCGCCCCGATCTCGAGCGCGCGGGCGCAAGCGGCTTCGAGACGCTCGCGGCCACAGCTCTTGACGAGCCGCAGAATGCCGACGCAGGCGCGGAAGCCCTGCTCGGGGTGCGAGCGCTCCCGCAGGATGATCTCGACCAGCGCCGAGGTGTTGCGCCCGATCTCGCCGGCCTGCCGCCTCAGCCGCTCCGGCGTCCAGTCGGCATAGCGCCGGTGGCTCGACGGCATGTGCTCGCGCACCGTCGTATGCTTGCGGTTGGAGGACGAGCGCACATGCGCGGCAACGCGCTTGCCGCGGTGGAAGACTTCGATCGTGCGCGCCGTGATGCGCGCCCAAACCTTCTCGCGCAGCAACTGGTGCGGCACCGAGTAGTAGTGCTTCTCGATCTCAACGTGGTAGTCGAGCCCGACCCTGCATTCCTTCCATTCGGCAAAGACGTAGGGCTCGGCCGGCAGCGGCTTGAGGGCTGACCGTTCCAGCTCCTCGAACAGCGCTCGTCGGCTCGCGCCGAGATGGCGCGACACCCGGTTATTGATCTGCGTGACCAGCTCGGCGATGGCCGCGTTCAGAGCCGGGAGCGAGAAGAACTGTCGGTTGCGCAGCTTGGCGATGATGAAGCGAGTCGCCACTTGCACCGCAACTTCCACCTTAGCCTTGGCGAAGGTCGTCGACTGCGGGTCATGCGGGTAAGACCCGGCAAACGGTGCAGATCACGCATCCCTTCCATCCGCTGTGCGGTCGCAAGTTCGAGCTGATCTGCCGGCGCCGCCATTGGGGCGAAGACCGGGTGGTCTATGAAGGCCAAAACGGGCGGTTTTGCACGATCGCGAGCGCGTGGACCGATATCGATCCTGCGGATGAGTTCCGGCTGGTTGCTGAGGGCAGGGCAGCGTTTTGCGCGGTCGACCTATTGGCACTTTGCGACGCGTTGGACCGGCTCGTCGAGAGCATAGGCGCTGGCGATGCGTAAAGGCAAACACGCCGCATATGTAAAAGGAATAATGCCGTTCCGTCGACGAGCGGCGGAATGTTATTGCGAGTTTATGCGCAATAATCCTTCATATATGGTTAAGACTGCTATTGACACTCAATATATAGAGGCATATTTAGATTTACGTCCAATTGAGGCCCGGCATGGCGAGGGCAAAGAAGCGGGATCCGAAGAGCGAAGCGCTGGCGCAAGACGGCGTGCTCAATCCCAATCCCGAAGCGGTCCGCGACACCTCGTTCGCCGGCAACCCATTCTTCGATGCGAAGGACCTGGTCCAGGTGCGCTACGAGATGGTGCGACGCCACCAGGTCGATGGCGTTGCGATCAGCGAGGCTGCGGCGACATTCGGCGTCACCCGGCCGACCTTCTACAAGGCGCAGAGCGCCCTGCAGACCGCCGGGCTCGCGGGTCTGTTGCCGAACCGGCGAGGTCCCAAAGGCGGCCACAAGGTCTCCGCCGAGGTGGTTGCGTTCGTCGCCGATCTCAAAGCTGCAAGCCCCGAGTTGACGACCTCGCAATGTCTCGATGCGATCGAGGCGCGCTTTGGCGTCAAGGTGCACCGACGCAGCCTGGAGCGGGCGCTGGCGCGCAAAAAAAAACGACTCAATCCAGCCTGATCGTCGCGCCGGCGGACGCCGCGGATCGCTACGAGAAGCTGCGCGCCGCTGTATTGCGTGCCGAACTCGCCGCCTGTCCCGATCTCGGCATTCTTCGCCTCCGCGGCCTCGCCGCGTGGATCAGAGCACTTGGGCACGGACGGCACGCCGAGACAGCTCGCTGCGACCATCGACCCGCGCCCGCGATCGCGCCGGATCGATCTGCGGCAGCGAGCGACCTCACGCGCCTCATCGCCGGCATCCTCGTCGCCATCGCAATGGAGCCCGCCCATGCCTGAGCTCAAGGTCACCGCCGACCATCTCAAGCGCGACGCCTACCTCTACGTTCGCCAATCGACGCTGCGTCAGGTCGCCGAACACGGCGAGAGCACGCAGCGCCAATATGGGTTGCGCGATCGGGCAGTTGCCGCTGGCTGGCCGGTCGAGCGGGTTCACGTCATCGATCGCGATCTCGGCAAGTCCGGATCGAGTACGACAGCACGCGACGGCTTCCAGCAACTGGTAAGCGAGGTGGCGCTCGGTAAGGCCGGCATTGTCATGGGCCTGGAGGTCTCGCGTCTCGCTCGCAACTCGGCCGATTGGCACCGCCTCATCGAGTTGTGCGCGTTGACGGCGACTCTCATCCTCGACGAAGACGGCATCTACGATCCGTCCGGCTTCAACGATCGTCTCTTGCTCGGCCTCAAAGGCACGATGAGCGAGGCCGAGTTGCACATCCTCAAAGCCCGCATGCGTGGCGGCCAACTCAACAAGGCCCGGCGCGGCGAGCTCGAGATGTGTCCGCCGGTCGGCCTCATTTACCGTAACGATCGCACCATCGACATCGATCCTGACCTCCAGGTGCAGAACGCGATCCGTCTCGTGTTCGACACCTTCGAGCGGACCGGGAGTGCCATGCAGACGGTTCGCTTCTTCCGAGAGCAAGGTTTGCTGTTCCCGCGCCGTCTCCGGACGGGGCCGAGCAAGGGTGATCTCCTGTGGGCGGCTCCGCACCATGCGCGCGTTCTGCAGGTGCTCCACAATCCACGCTACGCTGGCGCTTTTGTCTATGGCCGCACGCGCATACGCCATCGGCCCGATGGCGGCACCCGCGTCGTCAAGGTTGCCAGGGCGGACTGGCAGTTCGTTATGCCGGGCATGCATCCGGGCTACATCGACTGGGAGCGCTTTGACGCCAACCAGCGGCGGCTCGCCGACAACGCTCGTGCCTTCGGTGGGGAGCGGCGGTCGGGGCCGGCGCGCGAGGGACCGGCGCTACTCCAAGGTCGCGTGCTTTGCGGCCTGTGTGGCGAGCGCATGGGCGTGCGCTACAGCCAGGAGCACGGCCGCACAGTCCCAACCTATCTCTGTCAGGCGAACGCGGTACGCCGCGCGGGATCGACCTGCCAAACAGTTCCCGGGAAAGTCGTCGATGCGGCGGTCGCGGGCCTGATGATCGAGTTGATGACACCGATGACGCTGGCGGTCACTCTGGAGGTTCAGCGCGAGCTCGAGGCGCGCGCTGCAGAGACCGATGCAGCGCGTCGCCAGCATGTCGAGCGGATGCGCTATGAAGCCGAGCTTGCGCGTCGACGCTACATGAAGGTCGATCCCGACAACCGACTCGTCGTCGATTCACTGGAGGCGGAATGGAACGACAAGCTGCGCCGTCATGCCGATGCCGCCGAAGACTACGAACGACGGAGCAAGCAGCAGGCTGCGATACTCAGCGCAGAAGCCCGGCGACGCATCCTCGATCTCGCCGAGCAGCTCCCACGGATCTGGCAAGATCCGCGAGTTGACTCCCGCGAGCGCAAGCGCATCGTGCGCCTGCTCATTGACGACGTCACCTTGATCAAGTCGCAGATGATCACCGTCCATGTGCGCCTGTCGGGCGGCGCCACGCGTACCTTGGTGCTCGACCGGCCACTGCCCATCGCCCAGATCCGCAAGTTCAAGCCCGAGCTTGTCGCCGAGGTCGATCGTCTTCTCGATCGTCACTGCGATCGTGAGATCGCCGAGATTCTCAATCAGAACGGATGGCGCACTTGGGAGGCGAAGCCCTTCAACCTCAAGAAGGTCGCCTTCATTCGCAGCGCCTACAAACTCGCGAGCCGATATGAGCGGCTGCGCCGGTGTGGCATGCTCACGACGCGCGAGGTCGCCGCGCGGTTCCGTGTCTCCGAGACAGCCGTGCACAGTTGGGGTCGTCAGGGGCTCGTCAGAAAATGCTACACAGACAGCTTGAACCGTGGGCTGTGGGAGATCCCGTCCGGCAAGACCATCCGCAAAGGCTGTGGTGGACGCGGCGCCCGGCCGGCACGGCTCACGTCCATCACCGCGCCATCGAAGGAATGAGGTGCAGTATGAAACGCTCGCCTTGTCGCGCGCCCGGTACGGCCGCGCCGGCACAATGGCGGTGTTGTAGTGGGCCGCCATCTCGGCATAGGTGCGGTTGACCGCCGGCTCGTAGAAGCAGGCTTTGGTGATGCCCGAGCGCAGATTGTCGGACACCACCATCGCCGGAACCCCACCCGTGAACGCGAAGCCGCGCGTGTGCGAGCCGATCCAATCGGACAGGCCCTGTGTTCGCGTGGCCTCCGCATAGGTGTAATTCGATGCCCCGAGCACGGCGACGAACAGCTGCGCCGTCATCGCCTCCCCGGTCGATGGGTTGATCACCTCGAGCGTCGTGCCGGCGTAGTCGACGAACATGCGCTCGCCGGCGACGTGGCTCTGCCGCATGGTCGGCGACAGCCGCGCCTCCCAGGCGCGGTAGAGCTCGCAATAGCGGCTATAGCCGTAGCCCTCGGGGTGGACGGCGCGATGCTCCTCCCACAACAGCTGCAGCGTCACCCCTGGCCGGCGCAGCTCGCGGTGGACCGCCGCCCAGTCCGGCTGTGGCCGGCGATCCTTGGCGGCCACCGCGGGCGGCGGGTAGAGCCGGGCCTCCAGCGCTTCGTCCGTCAGGCCTTCCGCCAGCGGCCAGCCCAGGCCGGCGTGCCGCGCCCGCCGGATGCATTCCCCGGCGGCCGTCGCGCTCACCCCGAGGCTGGCGGCAATCTTGCGTTTCGACATGCCGGCGGCGGACAGCCTCAGCACGTCGCGGATCTTGCGCATGGGTAATCTCGGTCCAGGCATTGCCCCGCTCCCTGTGGAAAAGGAGCGAAGCCATGCCGATTCGCGGATCACCCAACGGCGCCCGTCACCCCTGTCCACAGGCTGGTCGCGATCGCCCGGAATGGGTGGTCGCGATCAATCGGAACGCCTGGTCGCAATCAATCGGAATAGCCGGTCGCGATCACCCGGTGCGCGCAATGAAGCCCGGAGAATTGCGGATTTTCGAACGGCTTTCCCCAGTCATGCCCCCGTGATTCCAGGCGGTAGTGAGTTCCGCAAGCCCTTACGGCGCAGGCGCAAGCTGCGAAACCTGTCGACTTCCAGCTAGGCCAATCGATCGGACCGGCGCATAGTCGTGTCCATGGGCGAAAAGGGCGACAGATCTTCACTGATGGCCTCAAGGCGGCCCGCTACGCACATCAGGTAGTGCGAGCGATCGAGACGCTGCGTGAAGCGCGGCGAGTTGGTTTTTGCCATCAAAGAGGCCGTCCTATTCGTGACGGTTATCGTCACTCTCATCGGTGGGCGTGCGGCGATAACGTGGGTCGCTAGACACGCCGTGCCGTAAGCCGGCGACGCCGGTTTGGCGCGCCTGTAGTTTACCCAGGCCTACTTCAGAGGCGGCAACGGTAATGTTCACTACGCAAGAGCAGTGCCAAGCGATCGTCGACGAGATTGAGAAACAAACCGATCGCGGCGCCGCGATCATCGCCGCGGCGACCATCGACGACGTTTTGCAGGACCTCATCACCGCCCGCCTGATAGAACTGTCCTCAAAGCGCAAGAAGGCACTCTTCGAGTCAAACGGCCCCCTGTCGAGCCTGTCCGCCAAGATCGAGATGGCCTTCGCGCTCGGTCTGTTCAACCGCGAACGAAGGGAATCCCTCGATCTCATCCGCGACGTGCGAAACAGGTTCGCACACATGATGAACCCCGTGAGCTTCGATCACCCGGACATATCGGCCATCGTAGAAGCTCGAATAACTCCCGAGGTCAGGGTTTTCAAAGCCTCTCCTCGAATGAAATTCTTGTTCACGGCCAACACCCTCATGATATACCTCGGGTTTGCGGCCTCCTTTCCGCACCTTCGAGTCAACATGATTGACGACGACCCGGCGTACCGCCGGCATTTCGACGCAATTTTCGCAGCCATGCTCAGTCCCCTGATCGAGCGTCTTTCTAAGCCAAGCGATCGCCGGCCCACCTCCGAAGAGATGAAGCGTTCACTTCCTGGATTTCCCGAGCTCACGAGACAAGCGATGGAGGATCACCTGAGACGCACTTCCGGCCCACTTCGGCCGGACACCGCAGACGCCAAGCGGATCTACAGCGACGGCACCTTCGAGCTGTGCAAGAACCAGAGCGGAGAATACGTGCTAATACCGATTCCCAGTGGGCCGGACCATATTTGCTAGGTGTAGAGGATTGGGTCGTGTCTCCGCTTGATTTTCACGGCACCATATCCCAAAAACTTCGGACGGAGGATCGTTGGGACTCCAGCCAGCCTGTTCGATCGCTTCAGCGAGCCTAATCATGCGCTGGAGGTAAAGCGCGTCAGGGTGGCCCGCTTCCATGAACTCCCGAACGAACCGTTTGACATCGCTCCAACTTAGTTGAGCAACCGGCAAGACGGGCGCTCTTCGGCCTCCTCTTGGCGCAGCCAGCATTCAGCTATCGCTAAGATTTCGGCCCGAAATTCGGGATCCATGGCAGTCTTCAACTGCCTCTAGCAAGGCAATCAATCTGCCTTCCTATCAATGCTCTGAGCCTTCGATCCACGGCACCGCCCATTAGGGAACTTAGCCCGAATTGACGCTACCGAATTGGCAGCTTGTCTGCCCAATACCCTACTTATCGCGACCAAAATTTCCTGTGGACAACGTGGTGAGCAGGCTTGATCTCAGAGGATGGAGCCTAACGTCGTCTCTGGTCCCGCGAACGGCGATCTTGTCCTTGTAGTCGCCGAGCATCTGCGGCAGCGTGACAAATCGGCCGATGTTACTCCTGCCGGTTCAGGCGCGCGCGCAATTCCTTGGCGGTCTTGAAGAACGGCACGCGCTTCTGCTCGACCCAAACATGGGCGCCGGTGCGCGGATTGCGCCCGGTGCGCGCCACTCGATGTTTTACCGAGAACGCCCCGAAGCCGCGCAGCTCGACCCGGTCGCCGCGCCGCCGATGAACGTGACAAATTCCCGCCGCCTCATAGGGCTTCCCCTCCTGCCGAGAGTCCGAGCGAGCTGAGGCTATCACATTCAGGGGCGACCTGCTTGTGCATCACAGCAAATCTGGTGGCCAATGTCTCAGTTGGGTCAAGGGCAGCCCTTCCGACCTGCCGGCTGGGCGCTGCCGGTGGCAGGAATGCCCAGAAAGCAGACCCGGCACGGCGGTGGGATGGCCGCGTCGCTGTGTGCCAGAAGTCGACAAAGCGACCATAAGCATGAGAACGGCTACATCAGCGACATTTTCTCAAAATGTATGAGCGAGCGCGCCGAGCGCCGCCCGAGGTCGTCGACAAGCTTAACAAGGAGATCAATGCCGGCCTTGCCGATCCCAACGTCAAGGCGCGGCTTGCCGACCTGGACGGCACGGTGCTTGGCGGCCCGCCTGCCGACTTCGGTAAGCTCATCGCGGAGGAAACCGAGAAATGGCGCAAGGTGATCCGGCTTGCCAATATTGAGCCGGAATGAGGTGACCGCCGCATATCGCGCAGAATTGGAGAGTTCACATGCAGCCGCTACATCCTGCGGCCCCGCAACCGCCAGCGATTCCCGCGCCACGGGCCCCGCCCAGGATCGCGGGGAGGGCGCTTCCCCGCCGCGGACCTACAGGGACTGCCGAACCCCGGGGCGCCCCCCAAAGGGCCGCTCCTGATTCGCCCGCCCATCGGCCGGCCCCGACCGGCCTCTCTCTAGGGCCGTCCTGGCGCGGCCGGACGAACAGGGTCCGCGTCGGGATTGACCCGCGTCGCGTGCAAATCGGGCGAAATCCGCGATGCCGTCTGGACCGCAGACCACCGCCTCACCGTCGAGGCACGAGAGCGTCCGACCGGAGCCCGGCGACGGCCTCGATGATCCTCGGGAAGCGGTCTGTCCAGTAAGACATTCCTCTCGACATCGAGGTTCTCCGTTCGGTTGCGCCAATTGCCTCAGTGAATAGCTACGACTCCCGCGTCAGCGGCGGGGTCTTTCGAGCGGCTGCGCAGGGCCGAAAAGCGGATTTCTGTGGATAAATTCGACTAATCATCAGGTACTCCGAAAAGGCTTAGCAAAGTTGTCCAATTTGGCGTGCTCGATATGTTTTGCGACGCACAAGCCTCGATCATTGGCTTTGGGCGCCTAGAAGTGGAGAGTTTGCTGAATGAATGACATCATATCAGGAAAGGCGGCCGAGGAGGCGCAGGCCTCCGCGATGCCGATCGAGGGAAAGCTCGGCGAGCTGATTCGTCGGGACGTTGCGACGCCGCGCAAACCGCAGCATGGCGATGCCGACGTGGGCCAGGTCAATTCTGTGATCGGCCGTGTATCGGGTGCATCGGTGAAAGAGATTGGAAACCTGATTACGGAGCTGAAAAATTTGCGGGATTTTGTGCAGACGGAAGGCGAGCGCGTCCAGCGCGAGATCACCGATTATGCACAAATGAGCCACTCGGCGATGAGCTCCACCAAGATAATGGTGGAGAGCGTGGCCAAATGGAAGGCCGCTATCGATGCGGCGCGCCAGACTGGGACTGGGCGTCAGTAGGCTGGGAATGTCAGATCTTTTGTGTAATACCAATCCTCATAGAGGGTGACCGACGGCTGCCCAGTCGCGGTGAGCGATGGACATGATTTTCCACGGCTGATCGATGAGTGTGTTCCAGGCGTAGCAGCGGTGGTTGACGATGTCGTCGAACGATTGAAGATTCGATTGGAAAGCCAGTTTTGGCGATCTGCGGCCGCGGCCATGGGCAGCCCGCCGAGAGGCCCGGACGAGCCTTCTGCGGAAGGCCGGTGATGTTGCGCGCGATCTGTGAGATGGGCCTTGAGGGCATTGTCCAAACGGAAGATCGCCGCCAGCCTGGGGGTGAGCGCGACCGCGCCGGGGAGTGCACCCGGCGGGCGCGGCGCGCCGAGCTCATTTGGCCGCTGCCGGAAGGACTGACGGAGGACTCCGGAACGATGCTTGCGCTAATCGACGGGTCGCTAAATTGTCGAGGATGGCATTACTGCACACGCTAAGGTGACGAAACGAGCCCACCGCTGGTCGCGACTATCCAGCGGTCTCCCCACCGCACGATTGACTCGACCCTTCCCACTCCCGGCACCGGGTCACCCGGCTTTGCCCTCCAGAGTCCACCAGGTCCTTCCAAAATGGCCGTTGCATCGACGACGTTACGTACGGTCCAGCCCTCAATAGTAGCGGGCTTGGTTTCCGGGAATGGTCTCGGTCTGGGCGACATCTTCGGCCGGCGTCCAAACTCGGGAGCCCTGAGCTTCGATGATCGGGTACTCTGCGGCCTCACCGGGTAGGTCTTAACAGATGTGGGTTGTATCTGAACATCCGTGAGCGCGCTGGGATGGACGCTTGCTGAAGTGGTGCTTTTGTCCGTTTCGAGTACTGGCCGAGTTGCTTTAGCCTCGGGACTACCAATAGTCGGTGGAAGGTCAGGTCCAAAAATTTGACCCAAAGGCTGCAATTTTGGCTCAATGAAACTTGAAAGCTGATTGAAGGAAAACGACCCGGCAATCCATGCAACAGCCAAAGTCCCTGACAGCACGGCTAACACAAGTGCGGTACGAGTTTTCTGGGCAATCGGAAGGGACCCTGCTGAGACCCTCTCCCCATCATTGACCCTGATATCAGCAGTCCATGGACGATGCTCCAGGTCAGGATCGGATATCGCGGCTGCACATTCTAGCGCTTGGTCTGCCCGCACATTCTGCGCTGTATCCCAACGATCGCCATCGGTATGACGGGGACCATTTCCAATCTCTGTCACGAGACTTGCAATCTCAGCTTCAAGCGCTGGCGCATCGCATGCTGCTAAGGATTGGGTCTCGTATCCAGCTACCCTGTCCGTATGTCGCGGTAGCTGGTCTTGTTTGTAAGCCATTTTCTTCGGCCCAATTCTACACAGTTTGTGGCTGCTGTGGGTATTTGCCTGATGTATGGAAATTCATTTAGAGGCCTTATTCGATGGCGGGCTATTCCTCGGCGCCAAGGCATTAGAAAAGCAACAAAGGTCGCGATGATCTTAATCTTATCATGGCGTCAAACAACCTGGCGCAGCGCGCTCACGGAGTTGGCACCCGCCACTCGTTCCAATGTCATGCCCGCGGCTCGGCCGGCGGTACGCCGAGCCAAGTTCGGCCGTGTCTATGATTCCGTTGTGACTGAAGAATGGCGGACAGTATATAAACGGAAGTTTGGTTAACAAAGAGATGCCAATGCGCCGCTACCGCGGCTGCAATGACTTTGGCTTGTCGGCCCCGAATAAATCGAAAGGCGCATGGTGCCGACCAAGGGTGACGACGACATGTTGCGGAAGCCTTCGGGGCCCGTCTTGGGAACCCCGCTCGGCGATGGGCTAATGCAGATCCACCAATTTGCGGCAGTCGCCTGATGCGCTTGCTTAGGAATCCTGTACGCTGCCGGAGCCAGATGGGCGGCTTGGCGCGCGAGGCGGCCTCCTCACCAGCAACACATTACTGTACTTGCAGCGATTGTACTTGGGGCGTCAGTCCCTTTGACGGTTGCTGAGCCCGCTATGCCGTCCCATTTCATGTAAATTGCTCCTCCGACCACACTAGACAGATCGAGGTCGGTCAGGCCGATCGGAAAATACGATTTTACCTTTATCGCAGAATGAGTACCTTTTGGTGGGGTTGCTGTCTTGGGATCGTTTGCCATCTCGGACCCCCTTCCCAGGGTTGCACTCAAAATGGTTTCGCCCATTGAAAATTACCTTCGCAGCGTCCTCCGTGTTAATGAGGCCACCTCAGCAGAGCCTGGTAATTGGTTCGTCGTGACCTCGCGTGGCCCCCCAGGAAGGGTTCTATGGAAGGACCCTGGGGCTGTTTTTGTTACCGCCATTGTCTCACAGCCATTGACACTTGGGTGCTGCGGCATGCAACCTGCCCTAGACCAGACTCGTCTGCGGACAAAAGCGAGGGTGTCAGGGAGCTCGGTTCACTCCGTGGCTGAGCATGTTAACCGCGCCAACGACGTAGCATGGCTGACCCGAGCGCCGGCGAAAAGCTCAAGGTATTCATCTGCTATTCGCGCCGAGACAGCAGCGATTTTGCGGGAGGAGCTGGTCGCGGGTCTGGAGCTTGCGGGCTTCGCCCCGTTCCTCGACCGCCACGACATCGCCGCCGATCGGAAGCGCCTAGTCGCCCAGATCGCCATCACCTCAGTGTTGCACAGCTGGGGCTCGACGATGACCCCACCATCCGCACGTTCACATGATCGTGCCGGGCGGCGGCATCTCGCTCGACGGCAAGCGCTGGGTGTCGTGCGGCCCAATTTTGGTACGTGCTTCCGGTAGACGTTCTTTCCCTCTTGTTCTGCCGGCTGTTCCTGCAAAAGCTCCCGCCGCCCACCGGGCAGGCCGACTGCAGTTCTTCGGCCATCACGCCCGGCTCGCCGAGCGCAATGCCTTCACAGCCTATCTAACCGCAGCTCGAAACGAGTTCGGCGAGATCTACGCCGTAGGAGATGAGGCTGCCGGCAGCGGCTTGGTAACGAAACGCATAGATGGCCGGCAAGCGGGCCCGGTCACTGGGGTACACCGGCCCCGTGCGAGGCAGGCCGTCGAAGCATCGGCCTCCGCCCGCCAGTCGATCGCTGCCGATATGAAAGCCCCTACGTGGACGCAAGCTTCTTTTCGCTATGGCTTACGCCCATTGTATAGGTCTGCTGCTTCTCGCACTGCTGACAAGAAAACGTGCCGCGTTCATATCGGTATTGCCTTTCAACCCCTATCTGCTCGACGTGTGCAAGGGTCATCGGACCATTGCATGCAATGCAGCGGGGCGTAACCACTGGTTGAAATCCGGGCCGGGTCATGATTGATCTCCCGAATTATGGTGGCCCATCGATTTAGAACTTGCGAGAAAACGCAACTGTAATGCTAGGCGACGTCCGCGGGGACACGGCAGGGTCACCTAATTCACAAATTGCAACTTTCCTGCTATCGAAGCTCGCGACTATTGTACCGTGCGAATCATGCTCGGACGCAAACAGACCTAATCGGCCAGTGATTGGCGTCCTGCCAGTGGGAGATCGTTTGAACAAAGACGACACTAGAGCCCGCGATCTGTTCGGGGACCCTTTGCCTGCGGTTCGTACACGTCGCAGGAAAGCCACCGCCGCGTCTTACCGCAGGGAGGAACCACCAAGCCCAACGGTTGAGCCGAGTGACCAGACCACCAGACTTCAGCTACCAGTTCATTTTGCTCTCGATGGTTCGGTCATCGGGAGTACGCTGCGCCAAGTCAGGAGCAAAGCCGGGTTTTATCAAGGAACTATGCAGCGCGTCGAACTTGGACGATTGCTGGCATTTCGCTTTATTTTCGAGCCCGGAAAATCCTTTCTGATCGTTTCGAAGAAGACGACTGTCGCAGTTGACGAGCCGCTACTTCTTGTGCCGGGGGCCGAAAGTGCAGAGGCAATTCACGAAGCTCTGGCAAAGGGAGAGGGCAAGTGGATATCGCCACGGCCAGACAGGCCGTCAGCGCTTTCTGCCGATGAGGCCGCCGCCATCTGCCACAGCGTTCTTGATTCATGGCGTGACCAATTCGCCTTCCGAGAGGGTTCTCCGGCGACGGAATCCGATCCGGAAGTTCCCGGTCTACGGAGACCGCAGGTCGGCGCGCTACACGCCGCCCTCGCCCATGCGACAAGCTCAACGGAACCCGCGACCATCGTCATGCCAACCGGAACCGGCAAAACGGAAACGATGCTCGCAATATTCGCTCATGAACGTATTCCTCGGTTAATGGTTGTCGTCCCCACTGACGCGCTTCGAGATCAGATCGCAGATAAGGCAGAGACAATGGGGGTCCTCCAGGACCAACTCTGCCTGACGTCATCCATTAAGTATCCGACTGTACTTCGCCTTGAACACATTCCCAAAGGCGTTGCCGAGGTGGAGACGCTTTTCTCACTCGCAAATGTGGTCGTTACGACGATGTCTATCGCCGGCCGCGCGGACCCGGCGGTGCAAGAGCGAATGGCGCAGCTCTGCGGTGCGCTGTTCATCGATGAGGCCCACCATATCAGTGCGAGGACTTGGCGAGAATTCAGGGCTTGGTTCTTGCACGCCGGCGGTAGAAAGCCTGTCTATCAATTCACCGCCACGCCATTTCGGGAGGACGGTGGAAAGGTCGATGGGAAATTCATTTATTATTACCCCCTCGCAAAGGCACAAGCAGAGGGATATTTTGGCAAGATAGCTTTCAAGGCCGTAAGCGATCTGGAGGGCGATGAAGCTGATGACGAGATCATGCTGCAGGTCGGCGAAACGCTGGACCGGGACATCGCTGCCGGGTTCAACCACCTCGCAATGGTTCGCTGCAAGACCATCATCCGTGCCAAGCATGTTCACTCGCGCTACGTCGCCGAACACGGTCGATACGATCCTGTATTGGTTCACAGCAATCAGAATTCACTCGAACGACGCGCGAATCTGGCGAAGCTCAGGCGGTTCGAAAGCCGCATTATCGTTTGCGTAGATATGCTGGGTGAGGGATTTGACCTACCCGAGCTAAAGATAGCGGGGGTTCACGACGTTTTCGCAAGGGTGGCTGTTACTCTTCAGTTTGTCGGTAGATTTGCGCGAGCGCGTCCAGACCTAGGCATGGCGACGCTTATCGCCAATACCGATCAAGATCGCGTTGATCGCGCACTTGCGAAGCTCTATGCGGAGGAGTTTGACTGGAACTTTTTGATTTCTACCATCAATGCGGATCGTGTTGGCCGCGAAATGGACCGGGCGGCCGTCTTCGAAGGATTCGATGGTGACCTGACTGAGATTCCATTACAGACCATCGAGCCATCCATGAACACCCTCGTGTTCATAGCAAAGGGATGTGATCGCTGGGATCCCCATCAGATCGGGGATATCGCGCCGCGAGGATCTTTTGTCGGTATGAAGCTGAACGAACGCGAGCGGATCGCTGTTTGCGTTCTGCGACATGAAGCAATAGCGAAGTGGACCACCTCCACTACCGCTACGGATGTAGTTTGGGAACTAATCCTAGCACACTGGGACGAGGATAATGGAATTCTTGTATCTCAGTAGTACTGGCGGCATGGTCAGTGATAACCTCGCCAAGGCAATTTGCGGACAGGATACAACGCGGGTTCGGGATCAGAATGTCTTTCGTTGTTTTTATGAATTCAAGCAGCTGGTCATTCGCAATCTTGGCATGACTTATCGTCAGGGTGGTGGTACGCGCTATTCGATGCTAATGGGCATCGACGTGAGCGATGGCATTGATAGTCTGATGAGAACGGAAAGAATTCAGAATAACATTTTTGGGTCTGGCTTCGAGGATGGCGAGCCAAGGACGCTTGGTTGCTCGATCAAAGGTAAGTTCTGGTCGCAGGCAAGAGTTCATGACCTGACAGACTGGACGAGATGGTGTCACCGGATTGGGGCGCTTCTTACAAACGAGAGCATCCCTGTATCCGCCGCATTCGCATCTGCGATGAGACCCCAACAGATCACGGAGCGGCCTGATGCTCATCCGTTGGTGATTTATTGGCCCATGAGTGTCCTTTTTTCGTACGAGGAGCGTGTCGAGATTTATTTAGCGGGTGTTGTCTATCCCCTGGCCGAATGCGACCTCGTTCTCAAGAACAACGAACGCACGGGCCCGCTTGGGTTTCATGTGAGGGGCGGAGATCAAGAGGCATCCTTCGAGGTGAGATTTAGGGGCAATGAAGCAGCCTATCCGCAAATTGCCGGGGCTCCATGCGCGATTAAGACTTGCAGAGGGGTCGAGTCCTCGTCGGAGTTTTTTGCCGACGATGCACCACAAATCGACTTTGGTGATGGCTCATTCTTGATCTATTCTCACCTTTACGTTCCACCAGCCGAGATCGACTTAAAGCCTGTGATGGAGGAAACTCTTGCGGCGTGGGATTGGAGCGGAACTGACCTCCGAGTTGAATCACAGGGGCTGGAGCGCCGGCCGGATTTTATCCAATACCGTGTCATCCAAGAGTTGCGAAAGGACGACTTCGACATCATCTTTGATGACGATGGCACCGGAGAGTTCGCGGATATAATTGCAATTAAAGTCAGGGAAACGGTGGTAGAAGTCCTTCTTTGCCATTGCAAGTACGCGTCGAGCGATGTTGGTGCTGCACGGTTGAAGGATGTGTATGAGGTCGCGGGCCAAGCGTTAAAGTCTGTGCAGTTCTGTCACAAGCCCAAGCGGTTTATTCGCAATATGATCAATCGCGAACGACGCCGTCTGGAGCGAGGTCAACCAACACGCTTTGAAGTCGGAACTCTGACGCTGCTGAAGCAACTATATGCGAGGTGGGACCAATACCGCTTTGAGTATCGGGTGTGGATCGTCCAACCGGGCGTCTCGAAAATGGCGATTAGCCAGCCCATTCTTCAACTACTCGGCTTCGTGGAAAGATCATTGCGTGAGCATAGACGCATTCCTCTCAAAGTCGTCCTAAGGCAGTGAATCCGCAGAAAGTACGATGGCTTCCGAACGTTGGTAAATCGTTCCGCGGCATAAAAGCGGCTCAAACCGCCTTCGCCGCTATTGAAATAGTTCAGGAAATTGCCTGATCGGCGGGGGCTCATAGCCTGAAGGTCATCTGAGCGACCGCTTTGGCGGCATGATGTAATCGGCGGAGTTTCCCCGATACGCTGTTCCAGCCCATGTCCATTGCCGCCGCCGACGAGGTTGGGAAAGAGAATGCAACCGCGTGCACTTCCTGGAGAGGGCTCTCACGGTGGGTTAAAGGCTGGTCGACAGCAGGGCACTATTCTCCACAAGGATGGAACAGGCGGCAAGCTCCGGTCGACTGTATGCGGCTGGCTCGGGAACCATACCCGCGCGCTTCCCATTCCGAAACACGACTTAACCTATTGATGGGTCTAGGGCCGAATCCGAGGGAGTTTTCGGAACGCGCGTTGAAAGCGTTGCGTTATCTGCCGGAATCATAACCCGTTGTTCGTGGCCCGAAGTATCCGTCCGGTAAGGCTTTCGATTACCCACAATTTCGGCCTTTTGGGGTGGTGAACCACGTACGCGAATTTTGAATTGAAAGAATCGCTTGTGATTCATTGCTGAGCACCTGATTCGCGACCGAGGGGTGCTCCATGGGCTTGGTATTAAGAGATCGAGCCGCGAAGAGCACTCCCCAAGCTGTGGCCCGCGCTCAAGGCTGGGTTGATCGAGAAATTGCCCGATGCGAATTCAGGGATGCGCGGCTCGGCGCTGGGGGGCAGCCGAGAAGGAACGGCTAGTCGCGGCGACCTTGGTGCCGGGTGCGAGCGTGTCGGCGGTGGCGCGAGCGGCGGGCATGCACGCGAGCCAGCTATACGGCTGGCGGCGGCCGGGCGGTACACCGCTTCCGGTCGGGCACCCTCTCCACGGTCAAGGTTCCGGCACCGCGAGCGGCCGGGTGATCCACAAAGCACATCCTCCTGGAGCAGAATGTCGGCCCGTGTCCGTGATCCGTTCGGATTTGGGCTGCCGTTTCCCTTTACATTGAGCCGGATTCTGTTGTGATTTTGTGGTCGGAACTGGAGTCCCTTTACAATCAAGCGACTGAAATTGCAGGATAAACAACTGACTCTTAATCAGCGGGTCCAAGGTTCGAGTCCTTGTGCGCCCACCATTTAAATCAAGCACTTAGTCCCTTATAGGGCTGGACCATAAAACATCGTGTCCGCACTGTGTCCGTAATCGCGATGTGGGACGAAGAGTTTCCGGGTTCGGTCCGTGAAGTGTGCTCACCCGAAATTATCCGATGCTATGCTGGCGATTGGCATCGCGGAGGCGCCGGCCCGAGCCTGTCACCGAGGGTGAGGCGCGATCGGCGCCACCGCGGTTGAAGCCGGCGACCATGTCTCTAGCGCGTCCCGGTACGCAGCATAACCCGACGTAAACGGCCCCATCGGCGCACCACCTCGCAGAAGTCCGGGACGGCCCAGCGTCCAGAACCACCCAGCCCCGCGCATCCCGGACGAACTCGGCCAGCCTGCGGCCCACATAGAACACCTGGACAGTGCCGCCGGTCTCCGGATCGATGTCATACAGCGGTTCGTAGGCAGGGCGCCGTTGCGGGTCGGAATTCATTGCCGCCTCCCCCGTCACGCTGCCGACTGCTGGTCGCGCAGGGCAAGGCCGCGCAGATAGTCGGCCGCCGCTTGCGCCTTGCTGCACGCGGTAAAGAACGCGCGGTTGTCAGTCTTTAAGAGGCCAATCCAGGATTGGAGGTACCCGGCATGGCGGAGATCGCCGTCGATGGAAAACTCCGCGCAAAGGAAGGCCGCGCAAAGCTCGGCGACCAATTCCTCCGCCGCGTAGGCACGTTCGCCAAACCGATGTCGCAAATCGCGGTCAAGCCTTGACTTGTGGCCGGTCCAATGTCCCAGCTCATGGAACGCAACCGCGTAGAAATGCGCGGCTGTCCTGAAGGCCTCGAACTGCGGCAGGCTAATGAAATCCGCGCCCGGGCGGTAATAGGCTTCGCCGAAGCCCTCCCGGATCGTCGCGCCGCTCGCAGCGAGAAATTCGTCGATCGTTGCGTCGCGTTGGTCGCGGTTGCGCGGCTTGATATCGCTCAACGTCATGACCCTGGCGGGAAGGTTCTCGCACTGGTCGACGCTGAATACCGTGTACTCGCGCAGCAATTGGACCAGGCGCGTTGCGAAGTCATCCTCCGCGCCCTCGTCGCGCACCTGGAGCTGCTTCACGAAATAAACTTTTGTGCCGTGCTCGCCTCTGCGTACGTTGCCGCCCAACTCCAAGGCCTGCTTGAACGTCAAGTAGCGCGGCGTGCGATATCCCGCCGCTTGCGCCATCCATAACAAGATAACGTTGCATCCCGAGTACGGCCGATTGTTCGTGGCGTTGCAGGGCGTATTCGCGCCAGGCGTTGCGGACCATGGCTTGACCCAAGGGGCGGCACCGACTTCCAGCTCGGCAATGATGCGGGCTGAGACTTCTGCGTAAAGATCGCGTTTCACTGGTTGACCTCGCTGTTACAGCCAAGCCCGACAGGGCACACACTGTTGCGAGGTCGCGCACGGTTTTTAAGTTGTTACAAACTCACGCGCGACGAGACCCCCCCTACGGTGGCCGGACGGGGGGCCCGGGTGGCGGGTCAAAGATGGGCCGGAAATATCTAGGACCCAAAAAGCCCCGTTAAGCTTTTGTTTACTGCTGCGGTCGCCCCGGGCCGAGGGTGCCAATGGCAACGTCGAGCGTCCATCGACAGGTTAGTTAGGTTGAGCCAGCGACGCGCTGTCCGCTTTCGCCAGCTGCGGACAAGCTGTGGCACGAGTTGTGGGCTGCTTCGTACCAGGAGGAGACATCCCTCCCCAATTGCATCCACCGGGTCGGGTCACGGCGTCGGCATCTTATCGAATTTCTGGATCGAGTTGAGGTTGTTGATCCACGACTGTTGCGAGCGAACAAACAGTTGCCGGCGCGGTACTAATTCGTTCCGTTGGCGCAGGGCGCCGACCCGGACGTTATAAACCTTTGGATCATCACCAACCGAGGTCGAATAAATCGCGGTCCCGCAGCGCGAGCAAAATCCTTGCGGGCGAACCGCTCCGCTGTCGGCTGTCTTCAGGTATTCTGTCGGTTCTCCTGACAGAAGCACGAACGTACCTGGCCGGGTCATGACGACCGCTCGCAATGGAGCACCGCTCACGATTGGCAATCGGTGCAGTTGCAGATCGTCGTCGTTTCAGGATCGGCCTCGGCTTCGAACGACACGTAACCACAGTGACAGCGTCCATCAATTCATTCGCGTCGGTCCCTGGGTGTCCGCGACGGGTCCCTATACTCCTTAGACTCCGGCCGGAATGCTGCACCGCAGCGAGCGGTCGGTTTCGTGCCAAAAGCGGCGTAAGGCGGTGCAGCAAATGAAGCCCCGGTCCGCGCAGCTATGGGTCTTTGGTTAGCTGCTGGCGTTCGCGGGCAGGCTTACCGTAAAACAATGACCCCTTGCCCGGCTCGCTCGCAACCGTCACTTCACCGCCCATCATCCGGGCAAGGAACTGCTGGTTCTGAAGGACGCCCTGAGATCAGGGCGAGAGCATCGCGACCGACGAGAAGGTCCGTACGTTGCGCTTGGCGATCATATTTCCAGTTGCCGCCTGGTATTTTTTGAAGTGATCAGTGGTGACGTGGGCAGCGTGCGCCGCGTCGGCGTCCCACGCCTCAAATAGCAGAACGTGGTTCGGGTCGTTTTTCGAGACCGTGATATACTGTTGGCGGAAGCCCGGCTCCTTCACCGATGCAGCGCCTAGCTCCTTGACCGCTATCAGGTACTTGTCGATCTCTCCGGGGACGATATCGTACTCAACAACAAGGATGTGCAGGGGGCCTGACTGCGCAGTCGCCTGGTCGCCTCGCATTGGCAATAGCCACGCTGTAAGCCCAAGCGCGATCGCAAGGCTACTTATTGCAACTGACTTCAACATTGGGGTCTTCTCCCTTTGCGGATGTTCGGTTCATCAGCACGGCTACTTCTTCCCGCTTGGGGGGAAGCTTAGACGGCTGGATGAGCGTACACTGAATCTCCAAAGATCCAAAAACAACAGCAGCCGCTCCACCGAATAGCGTGATGAACTGGCGCCGCTTCCTATCGAACAGGGGCTCCCCTCTGCTGCGCTGCGGAATTTCAACCCGGCTCATGACCGCAATGGGTCGACGGCCTGCCTCGCACGGGGCCGGTGTACCCCAGTGACCGGACCCGTGCCGGGCCAACCGGGTGGGGTCGGCCTTGTGCCAAAGCACGAAATCGCTGCGCGATAGCCCGCTGCGCGGGGGCGGCTTAGCCGTGAGCGTGGTCACCCGGGGAGAGATCTGCGGTAGCGGTCGGTGCGCCCTGTCTTGAGGATCGAGGTGTCAACCTCACTCGAGACAGGAGCTTACCTATGACCACGGATACTGTCAGCCCACTGCGCCAACGCATGATCGAGGACATGAACTCGCGCAATCTCGGTGCGGGCACGCAGCGGGGCCACATACGCAGCTGCAAGCGGTTCGCTGGGTTTTTGAAGCGGTCGCCTGACACGACGACGATCGAGGACATCCGCCTGTTTCAGCTGCACCTGGCCGAGGCGGGCGTGAGCATCTGCACTCGCAACCGCATCATGACCGGGCTGCGGTTCTTGTTCCGCGTGACGCTGCGGCGACTGGATCTTGCCACTGAGATCTATCACGTGCGCGAGCCCGAGAAGCTCCCGCTGGTGATGAGCCCCGACGAGATGAAGCGCCTGCTGGCCGTCGCAAGCAGCCTCAAGGCCCGCATCATGCTCAGCCTCGGTTACGGCTGCGGCCTGCGCGCCGGCGAGGTGGTCAGACTGAAGGTCAAGCATATCGACAGCGCGCAGAAGATCATTCGGGTCGAACAGTCCAAGGGCCGCAAGGACCGTAATGTCATGCTGTCGCGCGACACGCTCGATCTCTTGCGCCAATGGTGGAAGGTGCGCCGCTCGCGTGACGAAGCGGGAATGCCGTCGGAGGAACGCTGGCTGTTTCCTGGCCACAGACCGGGCAAGCCGATGAGCACCCGCCACCTAAACCGCCTGTTCCATAAGGCGGCGCAGGCCGCCGGAATCAAGAAGCGCGTGACGCTGCACGGGCTGCGCCACAGCTTTGCCACCCATCTGCTCGAGCGCGGCACCAATATTCGCGTCATCCAAGCGCTCTTGGGCCACTCCAAATTGGAGACGACCGCGCGTTACGCGCACGTCGCTACCGGCATGATCTCGGCCGTCGAGAGCCCGCTCGACCTGCTGTCGCAGCCGGACAAGAAGACCAAGAAGCGCAGGAAAGACCAGCGGATAACGGCCGGCGGTCATGAGCCGTCCGATTCTGGAGGTCGCGGACATCTTCCGCGTCCATGGGGCCGCGTGGCGTCAAGCCAATGCCGGTCACCTGAGCCTCGCGCAGCTGAAGGTGATGAGCGCGATCGAGCGCTGCCGCACGGCGGCGCTCGGCGGCCATGTCGCGCGCTGCGAGAACGAGAAGTGCGGTCACACCATCATCGCCTACAATAGTTGCCGCAATCGGCACTGCCCGAAGTGCCAGGGAGCAGCGGCGCGAGAATGGCTCGCCGAGCGCGAGGCCGAGCTCTTGCCCGTGCCCTACTTCCACGTGGTGTTCACATTGCCGGCCTCGATCGCCGACATCGCCTACCACAATAAGGCGGTGATCTACGACCTGCTGTTCAAGGCCTCGGCCGAGACCTTGCTCACGATCGCCGCCGATCGCAAGCGCCTCGGCGCCCAGATCGCCATCACCTCAGTGTTGCACAGCTGGGGCTCGACGATGACCCACCATCCGCACGTTCACATGATCGTGCCGGGCGGCGGCATCTCGCTCGACGGCAAGCGCTGGGTGTCGTGCCGCCCAAGCTACTTGCTTCCGGTGGACGTTCTTTCCCTCTTGTTCCGCCGGCTGTTCCTGCAAAAGCTCCTCGCCGCGCACCGGGCGGGCCGACTGCAGTTCTTCGGCCATCACGCCCGGCTCGCCGAGGGCAATGCCTTCACGGCCTATCTAAGGCCATTACGCAAGATCAAGTGGCACGTCTACTGCAAGCCGCCGTTCGGTGGGCCGCAGGCCGTGCTCGCCTATCTGTCGCGCTACACCCACCGCGTCGCCATCTCCAACCGCCGACTGATCGCCTGCGACCACAGAGGAGTAACCTTCAGGTACAAGGATTATCGCGCCGACGGCCCCGCCCGCTACAAGGTCATGACGCTCGCCGCGCATGAGTTCATCAGGCGTTTCCTGACCCACGTGCTGCCCAAGGCCTTCCACCGCATCCGCCATTACGGGCTGTTTGCCAACGGCAATCGCGCTGCCAACATCGCGCGGGCGCGCGAGTTGCTCGCCGTGCCACCCCGCATGACGGAGCCCGAGACCGATGCTCCCTCCGAGCCTGATCAGCCACGCGTGCTGCCGCAACCCTGCCCGTGCTGCGGTGGCCGCATGATCATCATCGAGGTCTTCGAGCGCGGCTCGACGCCACGTCATCGGCCAACCGGCCCGATCGTCGCCATCAGGATCGACACGTCATGACCACGATCGCTGTCCTGCGACGACGCACTGACAACCTCGCTCGGCGCTGGTTGCGGACCGGCCGCGACCATGCTCGCTTAGGTGCGTCGTCCCATCAGCAAAGTCCGACCGCAACTGCAACTCTCAACGACCATCTCGACCAGCAAGCCCAGCTCCTGCTGTCTGCCCGGCGCGTCATCAACCGTCTCAAAGCGCTCTGCCCACCCCCGCTCGCACCTTCCGCCTCAGCCAAATCCCCATAGCGGAGTACGCGGCGTCCGCCGCGCATCACCTCCGCGGGTTCGTTCCTTGGCGGCTTTCCGACGCCGGCCGCCCAGTGGATGTCGCACGCCTGCCGCTGGCCGGCATCCGAAACCCTGCACATAGCACATAAGCAGGCTTAGCACTCAGCCAACGCGCTAGGCCCAGGTTAAGCCTCAAATAAACCGATGAGCCAGAGCGATGCCGTGTTGCCTTAGACCCATAGAGGGATCAGACCGGCTCATTACTGGCGGCGAGATTGACCACGTTGCCTCGAACAGAGATACCGATCCACGAGGCAAGTGATCTATCGGAAGAAACGTTTTCTTGCGGCCGGAACCTCTTTAGCGTAACCTGCGATAGCGCTCGGCTTAGCGAGCTGGGCCCCGAATGAGCCAACCCACAGCCGGGGAGAACGACAATGGCGGCTGCGAACGATCTTCGGCCACCTAGTGAGCGCACTTACGGCTTGGAGCATGTAGCCGTTGGAGCGGACGTGCGGGTGTCGGCTTTGAGCCTCGTGGGCGACGAATGTGTCGCGTGGCACTGGCATACTCATACAAGCGATATTTTCTTTTGCCTTGAAGGCACGGCGATCGTCGAAACTCACAATCCCGGTAACTCCGTGCTCGTCAATGTGGGTGACCGATATGACGTTCTGCCGGGAGTTCCGCATCGTGTCACGCCGCTAGACGGAAAAAAATGTCGACTCATCCTGGTGCAGGGCGTCGGTAAAGCGGATTATCATCTGGGGCGGCCGTGACGTCCAATTGTGTTGGTACGACTTCAATTTCCGCTTAGCATTACAGTTGCGTTTTTCGTTTGAGATGGGCGCGACGCGCTTCAGCCTGGTGAGCGCGTCGCCAGATCGACCATGCGATGACATGGGCGGGTTGGATGCGCCGCTGCGCGAGCTTGATCGCGATACGACGGATTTCCTGGATCGACCAGCAGATCAGAAGCGACGCCTTTTCTGAGGATGTGGCAATGTTTTTTTGAGCGGCACGGCATTGGCGTGATGACGGATGGCGGCCATCATGGCAAAGGCGAGCATGACCAGCGAGACATGTCGATGCCAGCCGTGCCAGGAGCGGGTTTCGTTGTGATCGAGGCCGAGTTCGTTCTTGGCGGTCTCGAAGCTGGAGGGTGTCAGAAAGAATGTGTAAGTAGGTTTCTGTGAGTTTACCTTATCGAGGGAGACTCACATGACGACGAATACGACGATTACACCTGAACTACTGGATCAACTTCTTGCTAACTATGAGAAGCCCGAGGACCTGACTGGGGAGGACGGGCTTTTCAAGCAACTCAAGAAGGCGCTGATCGAGCGTGCGCTCGGGGCCGAGCTGACCGACCACCTGGGCTACGAGAAGGGCGATCCGGCCGGCCGCGGCAGCGGCAACAGCCGCAACGGGACGAGCGCGAAGACGATCCTGACGGAGGACGGCGAGGTCGAGATCGCGGTCCCGCGCGACCGGGCCGGCAGCTTCGAGCCGCAGCTGATCGCCAAGGGCCAGACCCGGTTCGACGGCTTCGACGACAAGATTTTGAGCCTCTACGCGCGCGGCATGACGGTGCGCGAGATCCAGGGCCACCTGGCCGAGCTCTACGGCACCGAGGTCTCGCCCGACCTCATCAGCCGGGTCACCGACGCCGTCCTCGACGAGGTCCGGGAGTGGCAGAACCGGCCGCTCGACCCGGTCTATCCGGTGGTCTTTTTCGACGCCCTGCGGGTCAAGATTCGCGACGAGGGCCTGGTCAAGAACAAGGCGGTCTACGTGGCGCTCGCGCTCAATCCCGGACGGCGAGAAGGACGTTCTCGGGCTGTGGATCGAGCAGACCGAGGGGGCCAAGTTCTGGCTCAAGGTGATCAACGAGCTCAAGGCGCGCGGCGTCAACGACATCCTCATCGCGGTGGTCGACGGGCTCAAGGGCTTCCCCGAGGCGATCACCTCGGTCTTTCCGCAGACCATCGTGCAGACCTGCATCGTCCACCTGATCCGCAACAGCCTGGCCTTCGTGTCGTGGAAGGACCGCAAGGCGATCCTGCCCGCCATCAAGGCGATCTATCGGGCCGAGAACGCCGACATGGCGATGGTCCGGCTCGAGGAGTTCGAGGCCGAATGGGGCAAGCGCTATCCGGCGATCGGCCAGGCCTGGCGCCGGGTCTGGGAGCACGTCGTCCCGTTCTTCGCCTTTGCCCCCGGCATCCGCAAGATGATCTACACCACCAACGCGGTCGAAGCGCTGCACCGCTCGCTGCGCAAGATCATCAAGACCCGCGGCAGCTTCCCCAACGACGACGCGGCGCTGAAGCTGCTTTACCTTGCGATCAAGAATGCCGGCATGCGATGGCGCCGGGGGATTGAATGGACCGCCGCCATGGGCCAGTTTGCCATTCAGTTCGGTTCGCGCTTTCCAGGAACCGCACGATGACCAGGGCAACGCAAATCCACCCAACAGTGCCCAGCCGTCAAACTCGGTGGCACGAGTATGGCCGACCAGCAAGCCCTGTAAAGGCTGGCCTTCGGCCACCGCCTTCGGCGGCTGACGGCCTTGACAGGGCTTGCTGCCCGGCCTTTGTTGGCCACCAAGCGTTCGACGGTGAGGTCCGGCTGATCTCGGTCCTCACCACCGTTCAACCATCACAGAGGCCTCTTACACAAAATATCTGACATTCCCCGAAGCTGTCCTCAATAGCCCAGCGATGACCTTCCACCGACACCAGCTTTTTTCTCGGCGTGCCCCTGGGGCACCAGGTGGAGAAGAAGGCCAGAGCACCATCGGCGATGCTGCGGCGGATCAGCAACCCTCGCGTCCACTCGCCGGTGAGGGCGCTGTTGTATTCAGCGGCATCGAGGTCGGCGAGTTCAAGATAGGCCCAATCGTGCCGGCGTGGACCCTTGGTTCCTTCGCCGGACGACAGGCGCCGCCACGCGCTCTTGGGAAGGTTCTGTGCGATCTGGACGGCGGTGCCACCGATAAGCTGCTTCTTGCCCCAGGACCGGAACACGTGATTGGCGGCAACGCCCAGCACATACCCTTTGCCCGCCTTGCGCAGCATGGTCTCGATGTCACCCGTGCCATACACGCTGTCCGCCGCCACAAAGGCGAACGGCACCTTTGCGGCGAGCGCTCGCGCAATCATTCGGCGTGCAATCTGCGGCTTCGTTGCAAACCACACATCGTGCGGCACATGCGCCGCCTTCAGGCGGGCGGGATCGTCCGTCCACTCCTTTGGCAGATAAAGCGCACGATCGATAAAGGCATGGCCGTGGCGCGACACGTAGGAAGCAAACACGCCGATCTGGCAGTTGGTGATCTTGCCCGCCGAGCCCGTGTATTGGCGTGCAACCCCACACGACGCCTTGCCTTGCTTCAAGAAGCCGGTCTCATCAATGACAAGCACCGCCATCTCGTCCGCAAGCGTTTCCAGCGCGTACTCGCGGACGATATCGCGCAACGCATCGGCATCCCACCGCCCGCGGCCCAGGATTGCCTGCTGACGCCACGGGCCAGAATCGCCCGCCGCTTCCGCCCGCATCCAGCCTGTCTTTCTTGGCTCGTTCCCAAGAAGTCCGTCCAGAAACTTCCCTGCCGATACTCCAACCCGCTCCTGGTTGAACAAGGGACGTATCCGAGCCTTCACATCCCGCAACGACGACGCCCAAAGCTCCAGCGTCCTCTCAACCGATTCGCCTGCCATCCATGATCTCCCGAATCATGGTGGCCCATCGATTTAGAACTTGGGAGAAAACGCAACTGTAATGCTAGGCACATGATGGGCACATGATTTGCTCCGCAAATGTTCTCGCGTCCACTACCTGCGCCCGGTCGAAATTTCACCTGGTAGGCATGGAGCACCGGAACTGTAACCTTCGAAATCTGCGCCCGCCACTGCGAGATGCGCTTGCCCGCATCCCGAACTACGGCGAGCTTTTGACGACTGCCAGCTAGGCAGCGAGAAGTTGTTCCCCGGTCGCGTTCTTGTCCGGTCGCAAGCCCGGCGTTTGCCAACCTGCAATAGTCCTCCGCGCAATAGCTCGGCACCCGCTATTCGTGCTAGGTCCACTGCCGCGCCGGGTATGCCGCAAAGGCCGTTGGATTTACGCGTGCTGCACAATAGGGTTCCTTGGCAAACCGCAAGTTGTGTATCATAGCGTCGCGATTCCCAATGTGACCGGCGGCCCCGAACGACACCAGCCTACAATGAAGGACTTCAAGGAGATCAATCCACCGAAGGCGCCCGCGACGATATTGACAGCGTCGCAGGTCCAGAACGGCCCGCCGATTGAGCCGCTCACCCGGATTCTCGTCTATGACTCGGCCGCTTGGGAGACATTCATCGACGAATGGGTCTCATACTGTCTGAAATCGAAGTACCAGAAGGTGCTGCGCTTCACCGGCGCGAATGACCGCGGGATCGATGTGGCCGGATTCGTCGACGATAAGCTACTGGAAGGTGTCTGGGACAATTACCAGTGTAAGCACTACGACGTTCCTATCCCGCCTAGCGTCGCTTGGCCTGAAATTGGAAAGATTTTTGGCATTCCTTTAACGGACACTATCGGCCACCCCGCGCCTACTACTTCGTCGCGCCACGTGGAACCGGCACCACGTTGACACAGTATCTTGCGAACGCGACTGCCTTGAAGGCGGAGCTTCTAAAATCGTGGGACAAGCGCGTTCGCGACGCCATCACGACCACACAATCCGTTACCCTTGAAGGCACGTTCGCCGAATATGTGCACAAGTTCGATTTTTCCATCTTCAAGCCGATGTCAGTGCGGGAGGTCGTCGAGCAGCACCGTACCTCGCCCTATTTCATCCCACGTTTCGGCGGAGGCTTGCCGGCGCGCCCAAAGCCCGTAGCGCCACCCGATGAAATACAAGGCCATGAAAGCACATACGTGGGCAAGCTGCTGGATGCCTATGCTGACCACGCCAAGGCGATTGTGCCCGACATCGGCACGCTGAAAAAGTGGAGCAAGCTTGAGCGCCACTTCAAGCGCCAGCGAGAGGCATTCTTCCACGCGGAGTCCTTTCGCGTATTTGTGCGGGACAAAGTGGAGCCTGGCACTTTCGAGAGCCTACAGGACGAGATCTATCACGGCGTGATCGACACCCATGACAACGATCATCCAGACGGCTATCAACGTGTTGTTGCTGTCACGACGGCAGCACAAAATATGCAGATTGATGCGCACCCTCTCGCGCCCAGCACGTTGACTAAGGATCGACACGGCATCTGCCATCAACTCGCTAATGACGACCGACTGCGATGGAAGAAGTAGCGGGTATCGACCATAGGCTGACGTTCAACGGTCCATTGGAGGCCGGAATTCGCGCTGTCGCAATTCTGGGGGCGGCGTTTCCCCGATTGTGCGATATCGAGAGGCTCACGGCATATGACTACCTCCTGGTTCGTACGCAGCAGCTCGGCGGCCCGGAGGACCTGCATCCGCAGGGACTGATCGAAACCCCCGCCACACAGGTTCGACGTAAGGTGGTTCAGAGCGCGCTCGCCCTGATGATGACGCGCGACCTTGTTGCCCGTGTCGTCGAAGCCGATGGCATTCGCTACAGAGCAGGCGAGACAGCCGCACTGTTTCTTGACTCATTGCGCTCGCCATATCTGAATGCCTTGAAGGTTCGAGCCAACTGGCTCGTTGGTCACCTCCAAGGCTACGATGATGCCGAATTTCGCGCGCTGATGCGTCGCTTTTTTGATAGATGGGTCGTCGAATTCCAGACCGTCGAACGCAGCCTTGGGGCTGACCCATGACGGCTCACGGTCTCCGCTTGCGTCATCTGACATTCATCGGGCCGGGAAAAAAGCCGGCGACAATTGCGTTTGGCCCCGGCCTGAACGTCATCTTTGGCGATTCTGAAATGGGCAAATCATTCATTGGCGAGGCCGTTGATTTCATGCTGGGCGGAAAAGGCCCGCTGAGCGATATCCCCGAGCGCGTCGGCTATGACAGGGTGTTGCTCGGCATCGAGACGCTTGATGGGCGGACATTCACGCTTGTTCGCAGCACCGATGGTGGTGCGTTCCGAGCCTTCGATGGTCTCCACGTTGACTTGGTTCCCGACAGCGGTGGCACCGAACTCGCCGACCAACACAACGAGCGCCGCGACGACAATTTGTCGACCTTCCTGCTGTCCAAGATCGACCTCTCCCATAAGCGAGTGCGGCGCAACAAACGAGGAGACACTCAGAACCTTACCATACGCAGCTTGGCGCGACTCCTTATCGTAAATGAGGAAGAGATCATCCAGAAGCGGTCGCCGTTATCCGACGGGAATTATGCTGCTGACCCAGCGAATACGGCAATTTTCAAGCTACTTCTCACTGGCACCGATGACTCCGCACTCGTGAGTGGGGTCAGCCGCTCACCAGAAGAGCAGTCGCGGGGTGCGCAGCTTGACCTGCTTGAGCAACTTGTCCGCGACTACCAAGTCAAAGTCAAAGAGTTGGCGGGCCCGCCGGCGGAGCTGGAGGAGCAGCTCGATAAACTCGATAAGTCGATGACTACCCGCGGTGAACAGCTTGCCGTCTCCGAGGCTGAATATCGGGGCCTCTCCGGCCAGCGCCGCGAACTGCTCAAACGCATCGAAGAAGGTCAAAACCGGCTCACTGAGATCACAAACCTGCTCGACCGATTTACGCTGCTCGACACGCACTATCGCTCTGATGTCGACCGCTTAAGAGCAATCGAGGAGGCTGGCAGCCTCTTTGTGGCACTTGGCCACGGTCCGTGTCCTCTGTGCGGTGCTGCACCTGAGCATCATCGATTAGGTGACGATTGTGACGGCAATATCGATGGCGTCATTAGCGCCGCTCGCGCCGAAATCATTAAGATTGAATTGCGTCGGGCCGAGCTAATGGAGACTATTTCCGCGTTGCGAAAGGAAGCAACAGCTTTCAATCGCCGTCTTCCTAGGATTGAGCAGCAGGCAGCAGGATTATCTGGCCAGATTCAGCAAATCGTCGCACCCAACCTCCGCGAACTTCGCAATACGTATGGCCAGCTTGCGGACAAGCGAGGTGAAGTTCGCGAGGCCCTTGGTCTGCACCGAACCCTGAAGGACCTTGAGGATCGCAAGACGAAGCTGGAAAGTGAATCCGATGTGAGTGCCGCAAGTTCGAATCTGGTCGATGTGGACTTGTCCACCACCACAGTCGACAAGTTCGCCGCACTTGTGTTGCAGTTGCTGAAAGACTGGCATTTTCCCGATGTCGAGCGCGTGCACTTCGATCTCCGTGCGCGCGACCTCATTATCAACGGCAAGAATCGTACATCGTTTGGAAAAGGCTTGCGCGCCATTACTCAGGCGGCCTTCACAATAGGTCTTCTGGAGTTCTGCCGGCAGAATGGAACTCCACACCCGGGCTTCGCCATACTGGATTCGCCACTGCTTTCCTATCGCGAGCCGGAAGGGGAGGCCGACGATTTGAGAGGAACGGACCTAAATGCCCAATTCTTTAAGTTTCTGGCCAAGCTCCCTGACGACAGGCAAGTGATTATCATCGAAAATACCGACCCACCCGATGATGTTCAGGCTCTGCCGCAGACCACGAAATTTGCGAAAAAGCAGGGTGCCGGCCGTGGCGGGTTTTTTCCTGCGGGGGCGGCGCAGGATCAGAGTTCAGCTCGGTAAGCGTCCCATCGCGCTTAATCACCTCGGCTTGAAGGGGTTACGTGTGCCCCAACTCCTTTTCGTGCATCTGCACATATTTAAGTGCAATTTCAACATGTTAAGTGGATTCCGCCATCGGTTTTCCAGCCGTTGCCGAGCGCTCCTGAACAGTACGCGTCCGGGGAAGACCGGGGAAGGCCGCCTTGCCGGGCCGCTAAGCCCCCCTCAAGCCCGACGCATCCCAGCCCTGGCCGTCCCCCCCCCCCGCCAGGGCTGTGCTCTTCTGGTGACTCCCCATTCCCGAGTTTTGTCAGATCGGCTCGGATGGGTCGGTCACGACTTGCCGGCGCGTGGCAAGAGCCATCCCATGACCTTCTGGTACGGATCGCGGCGGCCCTGCTGGAACTCGTTTTCCTGCGCTGCCTTTTTGGCGAAGGTCGCAACCTGTTCTTCGGTCTGTCGCTTGTCCTGCGGAAGCGCCATCCATTGGCGAATGATCTTACGGCGGGTCTCATGTTCTTCCATATCCGTGCTTCCTTGGGCTGCAATTTCGGGGACCAACAGGGCGCGTCGGCGTTTACCTACGGCCGCGAATAATCTGCGGGTCTTTGTGCGCAATAGCGCGGCGGCGACACCCTCACCAGAACTCTCCTACGGCCCTTGAAAGGTATTGTCACGAGGTTCCGAGGCTCGATGTTCCGCGCCGGCTGCACCAGACGGCAGCGCGCGATCAGTTTCGAGCACCGGCCGTTTATCCGAAGCGCCTGGAGCATCCCCACTCAGTCTTTCGCCGCATTCTGAGGTCGATTACATCGCCATGGGGGCCGTGCCTTGACGGCGGTCAGCACGGCATCAGGCTGGGTTGCTAGCCGGGATCAGGCGGCCTTCAGCGGAGGGCAACAGCCACTCGCACAACTTTGACCATCGGCGCCGCCCGGACACGCTGCGCACCGCGATGGCGATTGCCTTGCGCTGGCCGACCAAGACCACCAGGCGCTTGCCGCGAGTGACGCCGGTGTAGAGCAGATTACGCTGCAGCATGGTGTAGTGCTGGGTCATGACCGGGATGACGACGGCTGGATACTCGGAGCCTTGGCTCTTGTGGATGGTCGCGGCGTAAGCCGGCACGAGGGAGTTGAGTTCGCCAAAGCCATAGGTAACCGACCGAGAATCGAAGCTGGCGGTGAGTTCACTGGCATCGGGATCGACATCCGTTACGTAGCCAATGTCGCCGTTGTAGACCTCCTTGTCGTAGTCGTTCTCGGTTTGCATGACCTTGTCGCCGGGCGCAAAGGTCCAGCCGAATCTCTCGACTTTGCGCTCGCCGGCGGGGTTCAAGGCGGCCTGTAGCTCAATGTTCAGAGAGCGTGCCCCGACACCACCTCGATTCATGGGGCAGAGAACCTGGACGTCTCGGATAGGATTGAGGCCAAAGCGACGCGGGATGCGGTTCTTCACAAGCTCGACAATGCGCGGCACTGCAGTCTCGGGATCATTTGCCTCGACAAAGTAAAAGTCGGTCTCGTTCTCTGGCCTGCGTAGGTCTGGAATGACACCCTGGTTGATGCGGTGCGCGTTCACGATGATCTGGCTTTTGGCGGCTTGGCGGAAGACCTCGGTCAGGCGCACGACGGGAATAGCCCCACTCGTAATCATATCGGCCAGCACTTGGCCGGGTCCAACTGAGGGTAACTGATCGACGTCGCCTACCACGAGCAGGGCGGCTTTGTCCGGCACCGCCTTGAGCAGGGCGTTCATCAAGAGCACATCCACCATCGAGGTCTCGTCGACAACGAGCAGATCGCAGTCGAGCGGATTGTCGGTGCCGCGCCGAAAGCCGCCGCCCTTGGGGTCGACTTCAAGCAGGCGATGGATGGTCTTGGCCTCATAACCGGTGACCTCGTTCATGCGCTTGGCCGCGCGGCCAGTGGGAGCGCACAGCAACAGCCGCACGCCCTTTGCCGAGAGAATGCGCAAGATGGCGTTGACGATTGTGCTCTTGCCGACCCCGGGACCTCCGGTGATCACGAGGACCTTGGAAGCCAGTGCAAGACCGACCGCCGTTCTTTGGCTGTCGGCCAGGGTCAACCCGGTGCGCTGCTCAATCCAGGGGATCGCTTTGTCCGCATCGATGGAGGACCAAGGGAGTTTGCCCCCGTTGAGCGTCAAAAGCCGTTCCGCAATCGCCCGCTCGGCGCGGTAAAGACCGGCAAGGAAAATGCAGTCAATTTCACCAAGGCTGTCGGCTATCACCGTGCCATCGGCCAGTTCGAGATCGAGCGCCGTCCTGACCAGGTCTTGCGGCACCTCCAGGAGCTTTTCGGCGAGCGGCAACAATTCCCTGTTAGGCAGGCCACAATGCCCCTCGTCCATCGCCTCGGTCAGCGCGTAGGAGATGCCGGCACGCACCCGGATCATGGCGGTCTTATCGATCCCGAGCTTCACGGCAATCGCGTCGGCGGTCTTGAACCCGATGCCGCGTATGTCGCGGGCCAGCCGATAGGGGTTCTCCGACATCACCTGCACGGCATCGGCGCCATAGGTTTTGTAGATGCGGACCGCCCGCGCCGTTCCAACCCCGTGGCTATGCAGGAACACCATGATCTCGCGGACGACCTTCTGCTCGGCCCACGCCCCGACGATGCGGCTTGCGCGGACCGGGCCGATGCCGTCTACCTCCCGCAGGCGATCAGGCTCCGCCTCGATGACGTCGAACACTTTCTCGCCAAAGGCACGTAAGAGCTTTTTGGCGTAAACCGGGCCAATCCCCCTGATCATTCCGGAAGCGAGGTACTTTTCGATGCCTTCGACCGAATTTGGCGCTGAGGTCTTTAGGAAGCGGGCCTTAAACTGCTGGCCATGGGTGCGGTCGTTCACCCAGTCACCAGAGGCGTTGATCCATTCGCCGGCCGAGATGATCGCGGCGTGCCCGACCACCGTGATCAGATCGCGGTGGCCTCGCGCTTTGACCCGGATGACGCAAAAGCCGTTCTCGGCATTCTGGTAAGTGACGCGCTCGACGAGCCCAGCGAGTACCTCCCGGTCGGATAATGGTTTCGGTTGCATCTTCATGTTGTCCATCGCGCTGTAGAGGGTCCCGCCGCCTGTAGGACCTCGCAAATCTTGTGGATTTACGGCATCTAAAGACATCTGGCAGTCGTGGCGACAGTAGTTTTTTGATAGACTGGGGCGCGACAGAAGCCGGGGCAATCGGAATCCTGCCCAATACACATTTGCAGGCAACCGCTATGGCGACCGACCGTTCCCTCGAAGGTCTCGTGAGATGGCTGACCCGCGACGAGTGGCGTGACCTATTCGCTGACGTGTTTACCCGTCATGTGCAGCCAGCGTGCGATAACTCGGACATCGATGTTGAACAAATCATCTCGATACTCGGTCGAGATTGGTTCATGACGACGGTTTGGGGCAGCGCATTCGAAGATTTCCTAACCCGAGAACTCGATGATGGCCTCAACGTCGTCGATGAATATCTGAAACGCCGAGGCTGGAAGGAAAGTGCGTCGGCGCGAAAGTATATGTCGGCGCTTCGAACGTCAGTGGTTAGCCTATATGAGGTCAGCGATATTGTGCTAGACACGTCGTTCCGAGCGCGAGATCTTGTACGCGGGGGTGATTTGATCATGATCAGTGAGCGTTCGGCAACCCGTTCACTCAAGCAGTGGGACCGCATTGCCGCACGTGTTGTCCAGGTTGGATCGCAGACGCTCATTAGCGGAGCCGTATTGCCATTTGAGCGGGATGCATCGGAGATAGTTTTGAGTATGTTGCATAACGTTGCAAAGCGTATGGAAAAGGAGAAGCGAAAACTGGCCGATATGGTTGCCCGTGACGTAGATGACGTAATGATTACCAACGCTTTGTCTGAGTTTGCTTTGCTGGGTGCTGCAGCGCCGATGATTACGACCGTGTGGCTTACGGAAATCATTGATCGCAGCTTGAACCCGCAGATTCCTGAGGTGCGTAACACGGACGGTGACGAACTCGTGTTTTGCACGGTGCATTTCCCGTTCACCGCCGACGCTGCAGCCGAAGACATCAGGCTAGCCATGGGTCATCGCCCTGAATTCCGTCAGGAAAGTGCGACGTTCTGGAATTGGATCGAGACTTAAAAGCCGGTCGATGCCTTGGGCATGAAGAAGCAATCCAGGCGGCGAAAATTCCAAACCTTCGGTACAACTCTCGACGATGGCTCGCTTGTCCTTGGGAATGTGGAAATGAAGGAAAAGACGCTGGTCCTGTCGGTAAACTCGAAGGGGCGCTCTGACAGAGGCCGCGTGTTGATGGCCGACATTCTCGGCGGTCTGGTTGCTCAGCCTCTGGTCGACATGCAAACGCTCGAACAGTTAATGGCTTCGCGGAATGCTCCACCGGCACCCAGTTTGGGCCTTACTGAAGAGCAGCGCCGCACGATCATTCATGGAAGCCTGGAAAGGCACTATCGTAATCTGCTCGATCAACCTATCCCGACGCTTGGGAACCTGTCCCCGCGGGCGGCGGCTAGAACCGCGAAAGGTCGCACCAAAGTCGTCGATTGGATCAAGATGCTCGAAAATCATGCGTCCAAGCTCGCCGACAGCAATGATCCGATGGCGACGTACGACTTCAATTGGCTGTGGACGGAACTAGATGTCCACGACCTGAGGCGATGAGAATACTGTCTCCGGCGCGAGAAAGAGCGCCGATGGTAAGGCCGGGCCGATGCTTGCGCGGTCGCGTGCCGTGACGTGGTTTGCTGTTCGTGGGCGGCAACGCGGGACCCGGCCAACTTGCCCGGCATCAGAACACTTCAACCCAACGACGGTCCAATAGCCCCCCGGACCATGCCAAGGTTGCGCCGCCCGGCAAGTTGGCGACGGCGACCAAGGCGGCGAGCCCAATAGCCCTTTGTCCGGGCAGACGTGGCTCGTGGGCGCCCTTCTGGCCTTCTGCACCCGTGGATAGCGGGTAAGTCCTAAATCGCGCTGTCGGCCGTTTGTGGGGCTTTGTCGGCTATGGGGTTTTCTGCCGGGGGTAAGGCGGCCGGGAAGGGGAAAATCGCTGGCCGGAGGCCGTGGATTGCTCCGAGGAGGGGGTGGTCAACGGTCCGCGGCGCAATGGACAGGATCAAGCTGACTATCTGCCGCCATATGTGCAGTGCCGCCAGGCCGAGACTCGGGAGCGAAGAGGTCGCCCACTGAGGGGTTCCGGCGGCGCCTTGGCGAGCGTCGGGACGCACGGCTCGATGAAGCCCGGAGACTTGCGGATTATGCCTGGCCGGCCCCATTCCATACTGGGGTGATTCCAGACGGCCCAACCGTTCGCAAGCCGCCGGTCGGAGAAAATTGGCTGCACGAGATCAAGCACGATGGGTACCGGCTGATGGTCCGCCGGACCGGCAAGCGCGTGCGCTTTTTCACCCGACGGGGCCACGACCGCTACATTCCCAGAGATTGAACGAGAAGGTTTTTCACTATTGCTTCGACCTCCTCGAACTCAACGGCGAGGATCTCCGGGCAAGGCCGCTGGAGTGGCGCAAGGCTCGGCTCGAAAAGCTACTCCGGAGCTGTCCAGAGGGTATTCGCTACAACGAGCATGACACGCTCGATCCCGAGCTGATGTTCGAGCACGCCTGCAGGCTGGGGCTGGAGGGCATCGTGTCGAAGCGTCGGGACAGCCGTTAACGCTCGGGTCGCTCGAAGGACTGGATCAAGGTCAAGAACCCGAACAGCCCGGCGATGTGGCGGCTGATCGAAGAGTAGCGTATTTTGGAACTCCAACGGGCTGCGTCGGGCGGCAGGGTCAGCCGCCCGGCGCGCCGCCGCCACAAGACCGTAGGCATTGATATGTGCGGCCGTTACGCGATCACGACCGCTCCCGAGGCGATTTGGCGGTGGTTCAAGATCAGCGGAACGGCGCCGAACCTGCCGCCGCACTACAACGCGGCGCCCGGTTTCCGTCTGCGACAGCCCAAGCAAAATGCGCTGGGAACGTACTTTCCGCCCGACCGCATGATCGGTGGCATCTGGAGCCGTGAATTGCGCATGCGTCGACCTTGGCTGGGGCAGGGGGCAGAATGCGCACGCCGATCAGCCTACCCTTGCCGGTCGTCACTGGGCGACCCCGGAACCTGGCGGAGGGGGCCTAAGTCACTTGCTTCGCAGTACGAGCCCCGGCCGCATCCGGCGTTGAGGAGATTTGGCCGGGGCTCTGCCCCGAGGTTCAATCCGAGGCGACTATGACGTTACCATCGGAATCGAGGACAATCCACCCGGCACATGGTGTCCCGGATCGCCTCGACACCCGCCTCAACCTCCTGCTCCAGCGACGATCCGCGGGTCGGGCAAAGCGGCACTTGCCGGGAGAGATAGCTGGCGCCCACGTCGTCCCCGGCCGGACCTGCCCGCCGAGGTCGCGAAGAACGACAAAGGCTGCGGACTGGGAGCAGGTGACGGGGCCGCCCGGCAAAACCAAAAAGGCGGTCAATATAACGACGTCAACCTGATCCCGGCTGGCTTGAGTAAGGCTTGCAGCACGGCACCCGCGCGGCCGTAGCGCCGCTTCCGCCGGCGCGAGCGGCCGGGTGATCCGCAAGCACATCCTCCTGGAGCAGAATGTCGGCCCGTGTCTGTGATCCGTTCGGATTCGGGCTGCCGTTTCCCTTTACATTGAGCCGGATTTTGCTGTGATTTTGTGGTCGGAACTAGAGTCCCTTTACAATCAAGTAACTGAAATTGCAGGATAAAAAGCTGACTCTTAATCAGCGGGTCCAAGGTTCGAGTCCTTGTGCGCCCACCACTTAACACCATGGATTCATTGCACTATTCTCCAAAAAACTGTCGCTGCCCTTATTCACGCGCAGGTCGAAATAAGGAAAAATCAGGCCGGTAACGTAGCGGGCGAAGGCTCGGCATAAGCCGGACGGTGCGCTCAGTGGGAGTCGCCTACGCTCCCCCGAGACATGGTCCCCAAAGGTCCACAAGGACGGCCAAGGATGCGACCGGATCGGACCGAGCAGAGCACCTCGCGCGACAATATCGCCGTAAAGTGGTATCTTCTCCCAATCCCAGTTCAACACGGAGTGGGAAACATGGCCAAGAAGCTAAAGTCGAAACGCGAGCCGAAACGCGCCACACCCGATGCCCTGGTCAAGACCACAAAGAAGGGCCACATAAAGCTTACGGAAGAGGAGTTGAGCCGCGTAACCGGCGGCCAGAAGGTCGTCGAACCAGTGGCAGGGGACCTAAGTCCTACTACTAGGCTCAAGTATTAAGGTGGAGCTAGCGCCGAGAAAGACCGGGGTGATGCGGAGACTTAGGTCTAGGAGATACGGCCGCGCCACCTTGACCCTCTTCCCATGCGCCTCGCCCACCGGGGGAGATGGCTTCCGTTATCGGCCGGGCCGCACGGCCTCACTGGAGAGGTGTGCGAGGTTAGCTATTGTACCTTCCGAAGGTCTCGACGCTAATCCCATCGAGGCGGACGCGGACGGTCGCGGCATTCGATCCCGCCGCCTCCATCGGCCGGGGTTGATCCGACCGCCAGAATTCCCCTGGGAGCAAGGCCGTCCCAAGGAGAGCAGCTACGGGTGGAACTGATCCATAGTCGTCGGGCGCTCGCCGCCGCAACAGTCGCTGATCTTCGCGAAGACGGGGGCGACGGGACCTCTTATAATGGGTGGCACCATATTGGTGGTGGCGACGCTTGGGTGGCGGGATGATCTGGCTCGATCTTTTAAAGGCATTCGCTGGGCCGATAGCTACGGTCATTGCCTCCATCACGGCCGCGGGAGTGGCCATCCGGTTTGGCGTCGTTCAGGCCCGTATTGCCCGCAACCAAGCGACAATCGCGGCGGCGCAGAAGGATATTGCGGAAGCCCAATTGAAAATCGCATTCGACAAGTTGAAGCACGACCTGTTCGACAAGCGGTATGAAATTTATCTGGCTGCAAAGGGAGTTATCGAGACACTTTTCAATCAGTCGCCAGTGAACGTTGCGGACCCAGCTTTAAAAAAAACTGCGCCTCAAGCTGGATGAAGCACGCTTCTTCTTCCCGCCCGACACTCGGGCCTTCTGCGAAAGCATCGAGACGAGAGTATACGAGGTGCTGGTCGCCTCTCAGGCCGCAAGCGGATACTCTGGAGACCGGCCGGAGGGGTATGAATTGAGGGATAAGCAAAGTAAGGTAGAGATCGAGCTCGCCGGTATCTACGGGGAACTCGCGAAGCGGTTTGAGCGGGACCTCGGCTTCGAACAACTCACCAAGCCAGTCTGATGCCGCAGGAAAGATGCTCAGAACTGCCTCGCAGTTGTACTACTAGGAGAGTGTAGTGGCTGGCTTCTTCGCACGCCGGAAGTTCCGGAACGATGTCATGGCGCGGCTTAACGCCATGCTCCTTTTCTATCCGGGCGGTGTGAAAAACATCCCACAGGATTACCCGGGGATTACGAACGCCATCAACGGCAACTGCGATGCGGGGGACATACCCGCCGCGTACTCAGCCGTCATCATCGCGGGCTCTATTCTCGCCAACAAGTTCGAAAATCTAGAGCCGGACGACCGGGAAGCTCTGCGCCAGCAGCTCTGCCGGTTGACTTTGCCCACTTCAAGGAAGTGCTGCGCGGCAAGGGCGAATTGCCGACTGATATGGCGGGCGGTACTGCCCTTGCTGCACTCGCTTTCATCATGGCGGAGACGGACGTCAACAAAGGCGAAATCACGGAGCGCCAATTCAAGGACTTCGTGTCGGAGGTTTGGGGAGCGCTCGAAGGAAAGAACTCAGAGCTGCGCTCTTCGGACCGGGTGCGGGCCATCCGGCAGGCCCTTCGACCTACCATGCTACTCCGAGCCGGGGAGTCCCGAGCGGTCGCGCGGGTAGGCCCACGCGTGCGCCCCTCGACTGCCTATGCTGGGGCAGCGGCGAGCCGGAAAATCGCACCGGTGGGCACCGGTCGGCACCGTCGGCTATTTCGGGGCGAGCCCGGCGGGTTCGGCGATCCTGCCAGCTCCCGGAGGGCTTTGGCCCCTAAGGCTCGGCGCCTTCGGGGTCCAGGCAGGTGATGGCGAAATTCATCGCCTTCGCGAGTGGTGAGGTGGTGCCGGCGTAGGCGGGGCTCTCCAAATCGTGGAAAGGCCCACACGCGAAGGCTGCGCCAAGGGGGAAGAGCAGGGGTGACCCGTATTGGATTCTCTCCGGTACTCCGCGGGCACCGGGCCAATGCTCGGCCAATGAAATCCCGTGAACAAACGTGAACAAAGGCGCTCGAACAAAACGCTAAGCTGCGGATTTTATTGGATTTCCCGGTAAGACCATGCCGCTCATAACGGTCTGGTTGGAGGTTCGAGTCCTCCCGGGCCCACCAAACCATTCTGTTCCGAAACAGTGGCTACAGCCGGGGAGCAAGCAGGGCTCGAACCTGGGCGATCCGCTTGAATTTCTGCGGTCGCCTGCCTCTCGACAGGATAAGAACAAAGTGAGAACATCGGCGACCGCCAGGAGGTCGGCTGGATCTGCCGGCAGTCCGCTTGCGTCGCTGTTTTCGGGGAGGACATCCCGTGTCCATGGAAATCAATGTGCTCTTCCACGGCACGCTGCCCACCAGGGCTGCGCTCGGGCGCGCCATGAAGGAACTGGGCTTTCCTTTCGAGGTCGCCGGCGGATCGGGCTCGCTCGAGGGCCAGCGCGGCTTCATGCCGATGCGGCTCAGGCGCGAGCCTACCGGCATCGAGTTCGACGTGTTCGACGGCCGCGCCGCCGTGGTGGACATCGCCGGCGACGACGTCGCGGCGCAGTTCGACCGCAGCGCCAACTTTCGCTGGGGCGGAGACGAGACGGAGATGCTGGCCGGCCTGTGCGCCGCCGCGGCGCTCGCGAGGATCGTCGACGGCGTCGTGGTCGACGTCGATGCGAACGTGCTGTCGCCCGATGAGGCCGCGGCGGTGGCCGATCAGCATCTCAGGGCCGTCGCCCAGCAGCCGAAGACCCGGCACCCGGGCACGCGGCCTGCCGACATCCGGCGCTATCTGGCGCCGCTGCTCAAGGAGCGCAGCGATCTCGTGCTGATCGGCCGGCTGCTGGTGATCCGTCCGGTCCGCCATGTGCTGCGCGGGGTGCTGCTCGGCACCTCCGGCGACAAGTACAGGTTTCGGGTCAGCTGCTGCATCAAGCCGCTGTACGACGATCCCGGGAGCGTCGGCTACGGCCATGACATCCGTGCGGACTGGAGAGTCTGGCAGCCGCATTTCCAGCCGCTGCTGATCGATTCGCTCGAGGAGGTTTTTGCATCGGTCGGGACCATGACGACGCTCGACGACGTGGCGTCGCGGCTGGAGCGGACCAAGGGATTTGCCGTCGAGCGCGCGGCCGCCCTGGTTCTCAACGGTGAGCGCGAACGCGCCGCCGAATACTTGGATAAGGTCTCGAAGCATTCGGCTGGGCCGAAGCTGGAGTTTCTGAAGAGCGATATCGATGCGGTCTGCGCCGAGTATCACACGAGGGAAGCCCGGACCGTCAAGGCGCTCAAGCTCGGCAGCATCTGGGACCCGGCCCCGTTCCCGGCCGAGCTGCCGGCGGGCGAGCGGCCCGGCGGGTCGGCCGAGCCGTGTTTCGTCGCTGTGCCGTGGATCGCGCGGCCGGCCGGGCTGCTGGGTGACGTGCCCGAACGCAGCGGCGAGGTGCGGTTCGCCAAGGGCACCGATTGGCGCGACGGCCGCATGGTCCTGCTGGTGCCGCTGTCCCGCGAGGAAGCCGAGCAAAGGCATCGGGATCTGGAGACCTACGTGCTGGTTGCCCGTCTGCCCGGGGATCTCCTGCTCGAGATGTGGCTGGACACCGGCTGGGATCGTCGCAATCCCGATGTCCCGGTGTACCCCTTGAGCCCGCCGAGGCGCGACATCCGCCTGTGGCTGTACGGCCCGTCGCATGACGTGAGCGTCAAGCTCGACACGGACTGGGAGCAGACGGGGTTTCTTCGATTGTGGCTCGTCGAGGTCCACGACCCGGCGACGCATCGGGACGTCTGGCTTTGCTATCCCAGCTCGGACGGCGAGAGAGAGGTCTACGACTGGCGGACCGGCGAGCAGATCCGTCGGAGGATTCCCCTGACCGATGCCGATCGCGAGTTGGCAAGTTGCCCGATCCCGGCCTTCGGCGAATACGAGGAGGTCGTGCAGCGGGTCCGCAACCTGCTGCGAGTGGCGGGCTACGGGGAGATCGCGTGACGGTCGCTTCGAGACGGGGGGCGTCGGGTGCGACAACGGTCCGCGGGTTTGTCGCCTACTGCATCAGACGCGTTCGCGTCTATTGAGGACGTATCTCCGTCACGATGATTTGCTTGGTAGTGTCGGGATAGGCTGCGAACACCGCCTTGGCTATCTCCACCATGCGGGCAGGATCGAGGCCGCTCCGCCCGGTCTTGATATCATAAACGCAGACGGTTCCGTTTCCCCTGTTCTCCAGAACGTCGACTCTGATCGACTTTTTATCGCTCGGGTCACCCTCTTCTTTATTCTTCAACTTGGATGCTTCAGCCCTGAAATCCGGATTCTGCGGGTTATTTCTCCCTCCGGGCCCATTTACTGTCTCCTCAATTTCTCGATGGACGGCAGTTCCAAATTGCGACGGATTTATGAGAAATCTTATTCGCTCGCACGTCGCGGACCGCCTTGTTTGTGATACCCTGGACAACATCGATTTTTGGGCAGTCATCCTTGACCTCGTCGCGACTGAGCAGATCGAAATTCTTCACGTCGAGTTCGATCTTCGTCTCTCCCTTTGCATGATACCGACGGGCCTTGAAGGCGATGATCGCCTGGTGCCCGGGGCCGTTATGGCTCTGCAGCCAGACGTACAGCGCCAGCGCCGCTTCGATAGTCTTCTGGGCGAGGAAACTGCCTGGAGCGTAGAAGACATGCTGGACGTGGGCATCGTGAGATGAGCCGTCTCGCGTCCACTGTCCGGAACGCGCGGCTGGTCCGGATTGTAATGAGGTCGATGAGGCATGTTGGTAAGCTCCATTCGCTGAAGGGCAGGGCGCGGGAGGGGGTGAGGTCTTGACGCGGCCGGGATCGAGCGGCGGCGCATCATCGATGCGCGGGTTGGTGGCGCATCGGTCGTCTGGTCTCGGCAGGGTCGACGTCAGCCGTCGCCGCCCGCAGGGCCGCGGTGGGTCGAACGGAACGTCGCGTCTGTGCTGATCGGGGGTCTTGCGAAGCCTGGGGCGGCTTCAGAAACGCAAAACGCCCGCCGCCGATAGGCGCCGGGCGCAGCTCTCAATCATCCAATTTCGCCACTTGTGTTCTTCGTTGTCAAGCGGGCTTTTCTGTGCGACTCGCCGCGACCGTGCCGGCAGATGGATGCGCCATGCGTCGGGAGGCGCAGGGCGTCTCGAAGGGCCACCCGCAGCCCACTTGACAGTGTACAATAATAAGGGTATACACACCCCGTGTGATAACCATCCACGGAGGGAGCCATGACGTTCGTGAAGGGACAGAGCGGAAATCCGGCGGGCCGGCCGCCGGGGGCGCGCAACAGGGGAACGCTGATCGCCGAAGGGATGTTCGCCGAGGAGGGCGAGGCGCTGGCGCGCAAGGCGATCGAGCGGGCGCTCGACGGCGATCTGGGGGCGCTGCGGCTCTGCCTCGACCGCCTCATGCCGCGCGGCAGGAGCCGGCCGGTGCGGTTCCCGCTGCCGCGGATCGCGGGCGCGGCGGATGTGCCGGCCGCAGTCGCGGCGATCCTCGAGGGAGTGTCGGCCGGGGAGCTTGCGCCCTCGGAAGGGATGGACCTGATCCGCGTGGTGGAGAGCGCAGTGCGCTGCCTCGGGGCTGCCGCAAGGCTCGAGGCCCGGCTCGCCGAGCGGGAGCAGGATACAAGGCAGGAACAAGCCGCCGCGAGCCAGGCGGAGGCGGCGCAAGATGCAAGCGCCGAGCAAGCGCCCGGCGCGGCAGCCGAAGATACAAGGCCGAAACAACCCGGGCAGCCGGCACGCCCGGACGCGACCGCGCCGCGGGTGGTCCAGCTGCCGATCGCGGCGGCAGAAAATACAAGCAGAAAACAAGCTGGCCTGGGCACCGGCTGGGTCCCGATCAGCGAGGTCTGGGGCGACGCCGCCGCGGTGGGGTAGGACGCGGGCTGGAGCACATCCCGCGCTCGCAGAGCGACGCATGTTGTAGAATTGCTGTCCAAGCTCGGATATCAACGCCAATCGCGAGCTCGCAAGCTGCCCAATCCCGGCCTTCGGGGGAATGCGAGGGGGCGGTGCAGCCGGTCCGCAACCTGCTGCAAGTCGCGGGCTATGGGGAGATCGGATAGGGGAGTTCTGCCGATGCTACAGCGCGGCGGGGCAGAGCAGCATATTCAGAGACCGACGGTTGGCGCATTCTCGCCACCTGCAGGGCGTCTGCACCCGGCTCGATGTGCCCGTCGAGTTGAGTCATATTCATTGCTGACCAGACGAGGCACGCAATGAAACTCTACTACGCCCCGGGCGCCTGCTCGCTCGCCCCCCACATCGTGCTCGAGGAGGTCGGCGCGCGGTTCGAGCTCTCTCCCGTCGATCTCGCCGCCAACCAGCAGAACAGCGCCGACTATCTTCGCGTCAACGCCAAGGCGCGGGTGCCGGCGCTTGGCGACGGCGACTGGATCCTGACCGAGGCCCCGGCCATCCTGCGCTACATTGCGGCGCGCCATCCGGCCGCCGGGCTGTGGCCGTGGGAGCCGCGCGAGGAGGCGCGCTGCGCCGAATGGCTCAACTGGCTGTCTTCGACGATCCACGTCGCCTTTGCCCATGTGCGGCGGGCGGGCCGCTATGCGGCCGACCCGCGCGCCGCGGAGGACGTCGCCGCCACCGCCAAGAAGACCTGTCGCGAGCTCTGGCAGGCGGTCGACAAGAAAATCGGGGAGGGGCCGTGGGCGATCGGCGAGCGCTACAGCGTCGCCGATCCTTATCTGCTGGTCTACTGGACGTGGGGACGCGGGCCCGCGCTCGGCTTCGACATGGCGCGCGATTTCCCCCACTGGACCGCGCATGCGCGGCGCCTGGCGGCCCGGCCCGCGGTGCAGCGGGTATTTGCCAAGGAAGGACTCACGCTGCCGTCGTAAGCCTATCCCAGTGCCGCGATGACGTCGTCGGCGGTCATGACGGCGGCGACGTTCTGCATGGCGTATTGCACCGAGGCGCGGTGCCAGTCGGCGTTCATGGTCGAGCAGCAATCCTCCGGCACGATGACGAAGTAGCCCTTGTCGGCGGCGGTGCGGGCGGTGTGCTCGATCGACATGTTGGTCCAGGCGCCGGTGTCGATGATGGTGTCGCGGCCGCCCGACCTCAAGACGGTCTCCAGCCTGCTGCCCTCGAAGGCGCTCATGCGCATCTTTTCCACGATGTGGTCGCCCGGGCGCGGCTCGAGCCCGGCGACCGGGGCCACGCCCCAGGTGCCGCGCACCATCGCCTTCTGGTCGACGAGCCCTTCGAACAGCGGCGCGTTGAGCGTGAAGCCGGGCGCGCCCGGCTCGACCACGAACCAGACGTGGATGATCATCACGCCGCGCGCGCGGCAGGCTTCCGCCAGGCGGCGGATGTTCTCCACGACGTTCTGCTCGCGGGCGTGCTGCGGCGAGCCGGAGTCGGCGAAGGCGCCGCCATCCATCATCACGTCGTTCTGCATGTCCTGGATGATGAGCGCGCAGCGCGAAGGGTCCAGCGCGAGATTCCCGCGCTGACTGGCACGCTCCGGCGCCGCCGCACCGGTCGCGCCCGCTGCCGCCCCCGCCGGCGCCTTCGATCGCATGAACGGCTCCTCGCGGGGGCCGACTTTGGTGCGCACCGCATAGAGCGAATGCGTGGCGCACATGAAGAGCGTCCGCCAGTCCGCCTTGCCCCAGTGCAGGTTGGCGACCAGCTCCGGGACCTGCACCTTGCCGAGCAGGGCACCGGAGCGCGCATAGACCCAGACACCCCCCGGCGCCGTCACCCAAATATTGCCGGCGCTGTCGCATTTCATGCCGTCGGGGACGCCGGGCTCGAGCTCGGAGCGAATGCCGGAAGCGAAGATCCGGTCGGAGCCGAGCGAGCCGTCGGCCCTGACGTCGAACACGCGGATCAGGGCACGCACGGTGTCGTTGACATAGAGCAGCCGCTCGTCCGGCGAGAAGCAGAGCCCGTTGGGCTGCTCGAAGAGATTGCGATCGACCACGAGCTGCGGCTCGCCGCCGCCCGGCGGCACACGGTAGACGCCCTGGAATCCGAGCTGGCGCGGGCGCTCGACGCCGTAGACCGGCATGCGGCCGTACCAGGGATCGGAAAAGTAGATCGAGCCGTCCTGGCGGATGCAGACGTCGTTCGGGCTGTTGAGCTCGCGGCCCTCGAAATGCGACGCCACGATCTCTCGCCGGCCGTCGCGCTCGCGCACCAGGCTCGAGGTCGCATGCTCGCAGACCACCAGCGCGAGGTCGGCATCGTAGGTCATGCCGTTGCACTTGTTGGACGGATTTTTTACCTCGCGCACGCCGGCGCGCTCGTCGTAGCGGCGCCTGACGTCAGCCGGCATATCGGAGAACAGCAGATAGTGATCGCGCGGATGCCAGATCGGGCCCTCGGTGAAGGTGAACCCGCCGGCCAGCCGCTCGACGGTCGCGTCGAGGTCGATCAGCTCGGAAAATTCTCGACGCAGCGCGGAGTGGCTCATCGGTCACCTCCGTCGGTCACGCCGGGAACCATTGCCGCCGCGGCAGCGATTGGACGATCGGGCCCGGAACACTGTCCTGCAGACGGCCGACCACCTGGCCGGCCTCGATCAGCGCCGGACGGTCGTGCACCGGCAGCACGAAGCGCGAACTCGCGACCACCTTCTTGATCGCGGCCTTTTCCTGGCGCTTAGTGGTGCCGTGGTTTCCGGTGACGCGCGGCTCCATGTCGGAAATCTCGCGGAACGGCTCGACCAGCTGGTCGTTGATGTCATAGAGCACGTCGCCGCAGATCGTCGCGATCCCCTCGCTGGTCTTCACGATGACGTTCATCGAGCCCTCGGTGTGGCCGCCGGCCGCCTCGCAGACGAGGCCGGGCATCAGCTCGCTCGGTCCGGATATTTCGAGGTCGAGAAAACGCAGCGCGCCCTTGGTATGCAGCCGGTCGATCAGATGCTTGATGTCGACCGCCGGATATTGCGGATGCATCAGGCCGGACACCGAATATTCGAGCTCGCGCCGATTGAGGACGACGGTGGTGTTCAGCGGAAAAAGGTCGTCCTTGCCGGCATGGTCGATGTGCAGGTGGGTGTGGAGGACGTAGCGGATATCCCCGAGCTTGAGCCCGTGCTTCTTCAGCTGGTTCTCGATCATGGTGTCGTAGGACTGCATCCCGCGCATCCCCAGCGTTTCCATGATCTGGTTGGAGCGATAGCCGGTATCGACCACCACCGGCCAGGTCCCGCCGAGAATGAGAAAGCCGAGCGTCGGCACCCGGCGGGTGCGGCCGCAATCGCGGCCGAGCACCAGGAAGCTCGAATTCGAGCTCGATGTCGCCGTAGTCGAGAATCTTGATTTCGAGCGCCATGGATTCCTCCACCCGTCCGCGGGGCTATCGCTTATGACCTTGCGGCGCACTCGGCGCCTCTTCTCCCTCTCCCCGCTCTTTGCGGGGAGAGGGTCGGGGTGAGGGGCTCTTTCCCCGGGCTCGGCGCTTGGAGAGGCCCCCTCACCCGCCGCGCTACGCGCGTCGACCTCTCCCCGCTCGCGGGGAGAGGTGGAGCCCGCGGCGCGTTTCTGCCAGATGCGATCGCCCTGGGATGGGGTGGGGGGTGTTGCAACGAGCTCGGAGCAACTAATAGTCCCCCCACCCCGACCGCCTTCGCTTCGCTCAGTTGGTCGACCCTCCCCGCCAACGGGCGGGAGGGTGAACTCGCGGCACGGCAATGCCCAACACCTGACAACACAGTAGCTGCCCTCATGCCGCGCTCGCATTCGCCAGGTCGAGAACATGGGCGCAGATGCTTTTGAGCGATCCGCCGTCGCCGAGCTCGTCGAGGAAAGGCCGCGCCGCGCGCAGGCCGGCGGTGCGCGGCTCGAAGCCGGGCCCGGCGAGCGGGGTGAGCCAGACGGTGCGCCAGGCGAGCCGGGAGAAGCGCTCGGCCGCCTCGCCCATGGCGGTCGGATCGCCGCGCTCGAGCCCGTCCGACAGCACCACGAGGGCGGCGCCGCGCGCCAGCGCCGAGAAGCGCGGGATGGCGAGAAACGCCTGGAGCGCCTCGCCGAGGCGGGTGCCGCCGTCCCAGTCTGCCACCAGCACCGAGGCGGCGGCGAGCGCATGGGCGCGATCGCGTGCGCGAAGCGCCCGGGTGATGCGGGTGAGCCGCGTCCCGATGGTGAAAACCTCCACCGCGTCGGCGGCGTGCGCCAGCGCATGGGCGAAGGCGAGATGGCTTTGCGTGTGCTCCTTCATCGAGCCGGAAATGTCGATCAGAACCACGATGCGGCGCTGCCGCAGACGACGCCGGCGGCGGCGCAGTCTTGCAAACTCGCCGGCGTTGCGCATCGCGTCGCGAAACATGCGCCGTGCGTCGGTGCCCGGGCCGCGGCGCGCCGCGCGCCAGCGATAGCCGCGCCGCCGCGGCGCGCGGGCGGGGAATGCGCGGGTAAAGCGGCGCAGCGTGTCGTTCTCTGATTCGGGCGCGAAGCGGCGCGCGGAGAGCCGCTCGGCGCGGGTTGCCTGGGCGCCGAAGTCGCGGGTCTCCTCGCCGAAGATCGGCTCGGGGCCGACGGGGGAATCTTCTGCCGCCTGCAGCGGGGCCTCGTCGCTCGGCTGCGATTCCAGCGCCGCGTGCAAGGCGCCGAGAAAATGTGCGTCGAACAGCGCGTCGAATTCGGCAAACCGCTCCGGCGGCGGCGCCAGTGTCGCGCGCGCGGCGCGAAAAATGTCGCCGACCTCTTTCGGCCCGAGCAGATCGATCGCCGCAAGCCAGGCCATCGTCTGCTCGGGCGCGACGGCAAAACCCGCCTCCCGCAGCAGCGCGGTGAAGGCGAGGAAGTAGGCGAGGGGGCGCGCCAAATCGGTCATGCCTGCGCCTCGGCGAGAATGGCGTCGATTTTTGGCGCCACATGAACGAGGTCGTCCTGGTCTTTGAGGACCACGCCGAGCGAGCGGCGAAACGCTTCCGGCCAGCGCTCGCCCTGCTGGTTGAGCAGCGTGGCGGCCTCGGCCCATTCGACCGCCTCGGCAATGCCGGGATGTTTGGCGAGCGGCTCGCGGCGCAGCCGTCCGACCGCGGCGACCACGGCGCGCGCCGCCCGCTCGCCGACGCCGGACGCCCGCATCATGATGATGCGCATCTCCCGCTCGGGCGAGGGATACTCGATCCAGTGATAGACGCAGCGGCGCCGCAGCGCCTCGTGCAGCTCGCGCGTCCGGTTGGAGGTGAGCACCACGACCGGCCGCTCATGCGCGCGGATGGCGCCGCGCTCGGGGATCGAGATCTGGAAGTCGGACAGAAACTCGAGCAGAAAAGCCTCGAACTCGTGGTCGGAGCGATCGATCTCGTCGATCAGCAGCACCGTCTCTTCCGGGCGGCGCAGGCAGGCGAGCATCGGCCGCTCGATCAGGAACTCGTCGCGGTAGATGTCGACCGGAGCGGTGCCGTCGCCCTGCTGGCGCAGCGCCAGCATCTGGCGGGGAAAATTCCATTCATAAAGCGCCGCCGCCGCATCGATGCCCTCGTAGCATTGCAGACGCAGCAGTTTTCGGCCAAGCACGCCGGCAATGGCCTTGGCGGCTTCGGTCTTGCCCACGCCCGGCGCGCCTTCGAGCAGCAAAGGCTTGCCGAGGGCGAGCGCCAGATAGGCGGCGGTGGAAAGTCCCTCGTCGGCTAGATAATAGGCGGCACGCAGCGCCTCCTCGAGCTCGCGCGGGCTGCCGATGCCGACGATGATCGGACGCACCGTCATCCTGCTCACCGTGCCGAAGAAACGGCGCCGCCCCGCGCCTTCAGGGCACGGAGGATTTTTTCCGGCGTGATCGGCAAAGAGTCGATGCGCACGCCGACCGCGGCGAACACCGCATTGGCGATCGCCGGAAGCACCGGATTGGCGCACATCTCGCCCGGACCTTTTGCGCCGTACGGGCCGTCGGGCGCCGGCCGCTCCAGCACCGAGATGTCGTGCGGGCAGATATCGCCGGGACCGGGCATCAGATACTCATTGAAGTCCCGCGGTCCCTCCCGCGTATCCGGATAGTAGGGCTCGGGGGTCTCATAAAGCGCATGGCTCATGCCCATCCATGAGCCGCCGACCAGCTGCTGCTCGACCATTCTTGGATTGATCGCGCGGCCGATCTCGTAGGCGCTGGTCATCTTCAGCACGGTGACGTCGCCGGTCTCGTCGTCGACCTCGACCTCGACGATCAGACAGGCGTGGGCGTAGCAGGTCGCCGGCGACATCTCTCCGGTCTCGGGATCGACGTCCGACAGCGGCACCAGGAAAATCCCGCGCCCGGAGATCGTCCTGCCCTGGCGGAACTGCGCCGCGATGGCGACGTCGCGCACCGAGATGGAGCGGTGGGGCGCGCCCTTCACCTGGATCGAGCCGCGTCCGTCGGTCTCGAGATCCCCGGGATCCACCTCGAGCTCCTCCGCCGCCGCCTCCATCATGACGGCGCGCGCCTCGCGTGCCGCCACCATCACGGCATTGCCGACGCGATGGGTGCCGCGCGATGCGAACGAGCCCATGCAGTGCGGCCCGGTGTCGGAATCGGCGGTGTCGACATAGACGTCCTCGACCGGCACGCCGAGCGTTTCCGCGCAGATCTGCCGCGTCACCGATTTCATGCCCTGACCGAGGTCGATCGAGGAGAGACTGACGGTGAATTTTCCGGTCGGGTTGGAGTGCACCAGCGCCTGGCTCGGATCGCCGCCGAGATTCATGCCGATCGGATAGTTGATGGTGGCGACCCCGCGCCCGCGATGCCTGGCCATGATCAGCGTCTCCTGGTGCCGAAGACGGAGGAAAAGCGCGGCGTCCCGTGGGTGGAGCCGGCTGGCGGCGCCGGCGACGGTACGGTCGGTGTGGGCGCCGGCGGCGGTGCTGCGGGATGCGACGGCGCTGCCGCCGGAGAGCGATCGTAGGGGATCCGCTGGCGCGTTCCCGTTTGCGCGGGCGCGACCGGCGTCGCCGCGGCGGTCGGCGTCGCGACCTTGCCGGTCCGTGACGACATTTTCCTAAACTCCTCGCGCAGCGGCCAGTTGGCCTTCTCGGCGGCGACCTGCGCGCATTCGATCAGTGCGCAGTTTTTCGCCTCCCGCCGATGCGCCTTCATGTCGCCGTCGCGGTAGGCGTTGAGCATCCGGAACTCCAGCGGGTCCATCCCGATCGCCACCGCGTCCTTGTCCATCTGGCATTCGAGCGCGAAGTCGAGCGCGGTGACGCCGAAGCCGCGCATGGCGGTCGCCGGCGTCCGGTTGGTGAAGACGCAGAACACGTCGGCGTGGACGTTGGGGATGGTGTAGGGCCCGGGAATATGGGCCACGCACTTGACCACCGCATAGCTCGACAGCCGCGTGTAGGCGCCGCTGTCGAAGTAGGCCGTCACCTTGCGGGCGACGATGCGGCCGTCGCGCATCACGCCGTCCTTGATGTAGATGCGCTCGGCGCCGCGCGGGGAGCCGAACTGCATCTCCTCGTGGCGGCTCAGCCGGTAGCGCACCGGCGCGCCGGTCAGGCGTGCGGCGAGGATCGCCAGCGGCTCGGTGAGGGTGTCGACCTTGCCGCCAAACCCGCCGCCCACCGTGCCGCCGATGAAGTGCAGCTGGTTCGACGGCATGGCGTTGATCTTGGCGGCGGTGTCGAGCGAGAAGAACAGCGCCTGGGTCGAGGTATGGACGACGAATCGGCCGTTGGTGTCCGGCACCGCGATCGAGCCGTTGGTCTCGGTCGGCGCGTGCTCGATCGGCGACATCTGGTACTTGTCCTCGAGCACCCGGTCGGCCTGCGCGAAGGCCGGCTCGACGTTGCCGAAGCGCAGCTTCTGGTGATCGTATTTCCCGTAATACTCGAAGGTGTTCTTCGGATAGGTCGGATTGACCGAGACGGCGCCCGGCTTCAACGCCTCCTCGACGTCGAACACCGCCGGCAGCGGATCATAGGAGACCCGCACCAGCTCGATCGCCTCCCGCGCGGCGCGCTCGCTGGTGGCGACGATGCCGAGGATCGGCTCGCCCTTGTAGCGCACGACCTCGCTCGCCAGCGACGGCTCGTCGTCCTTGCCGAACTGGATGAGGCTGAGCAGCGTGTTGAGATTGACCGGTACGTCGGCCGCCCGGATGATCCGCTTGACGCCCGGCGCGCGGGCCGCGGCAGAGTTGTCGATCGAGCGGATGCGCGCGTGCGCGTGCGGGCTGCGCAAAATCTTGAGATGCAGCAGGTTGGCGAAGCGGTGGTCGTCGTAATAGGCCGAGGTGCCGGTGACGTGCCCGAGCATGTCCTGACGCTGCGTCGGCTGGCCGACCTCTTTCAGGTTGTCGTCGCGTTCGTCGGCAAAAATGTCCTTGCGCATCTCGATCATGGTGGATCCTCAGGCGCGGCGGCGGCCGGCGTCGCCGGCGGCATCGAGAACCGCCGCGATGATCGGCTCGTAGCCGGTGCAGCGGCAGATATTGCCGCAGATGGCATCGACGACGTTGTCGCGGGTGGGGTTGGGATTGCGGTCGATGAGCGCCTTCGCGGCCATCAGCATGCCCGGGGTGCAATAGCCGCACTGCGCAGCGAAGCGCGCCATGAAGGCGGTCTGCAGCGGGTGGAGATCGGCGCCGCGGCGTAAGCCTGCGGCGGTCTCGATCGACTTGCCCTCGCAGCTTTCCGCCAGCGTCACGCAGGAAAGCCGCGGGGCGCCGTCGATCAGCACCGTGCAGGTGCCGCAGGTGCCCTGCCAGCAGCCGCCTTTGACCGAGAGGTCGCCGACCGCTTCGCGCAAGACGTCGAGCAGGTTGGCGCCGCCGTCGGCGAAGGCGGCGACCTCCTCGCCGTTGAGCTGGAACCGGACCGGCGTCTTCATCTCAGGCCCTCACCCTTGCGCCGCGCCGAGCAGCAGCCGGCGCAGATGGACGGGCAGGATTTCTCTTCGCCACCAGGCCGACGCGATGGCATCGTCGGCCGGCGCGGTGCCGTCGGCCGCCACCGCAAGCGCCGGCGCGATGCCGGCGGCATCGAGCGCGCGGCCCTCGAGCGCGCGCTCGGCCGCCTTGGCCCGCACCGGGGTGCGGTTCATCGCCCCATAGGCGATCCGTGCGCCGGCGATCCGGCCGCTCGCCAGCGGCAATTGCGCGGCGATCGAGAGCACCGAGACGCCTTTCGGATGGACGCGGGTGACTTTGGCAAAGCGGAACGCCGCATTCGCCGGCCGCCTGAACGCCACGCTCGAGACCAGCGAGACGCCGCGGTCGCGACGGCCGAGAAATTCTTCGAGCGGCAGGTCGCGGCCGGTGCCGCCGGCGAGCATCACCGTCGCGTCGAGGGCGAGCAGCGCCGCCGCAAGATCTCCGTAGGGGCTCGGTGCAAAAAGGTTGCCGCCGACGGTCGCCGCCTCGCGCACCGCCGGGCCGCCGACCGCGCGCGCCACCGGATGCAGGAAGGCGAGCTCGCGCTCGGCCAGGATCGCCGCCATGGTGACGCCGGCGCCGAGCTCGACGCGACCCGACGAGAGCGCGATGTGGAGCAGGCTCGGATCCGTCGAGCGCACGATCGTGGCGATCGCCGGGTCGGCCTCGTTGACCGCACGCATCACCAGCGTGCCGCCGGCAAGAAAGCGCGCGCCGCGCTCGCTCGCGAGCGCGCCGGCCGCGTCGGCCAGACGGGCAAAAGTCTTGACCATGACCGTCATCCGTCGCCCCCCATTCCCGCGGAGACCAATCGCCGACGTTGGGGGCACTGCCGTGCCGCAGACCTACCCTCCCGCCCGTTGGCGGGGAGGGTCGACCGGCCGAAGCGCAGCGAAGGTCGGGCGGGGTGGGGGGACTTTTCCTTGCTCGGAATTTGCGGCTCGACCCCCCACCCCATCCCTCCCCGCCGCAAGAGCGGGGGGAGGGAGGAACTTGCGGCACGCGCGGCGCCAAACAAGACGGGCGGTGTCATCAACAGGTTCTTCGTCATACCCGAGCACCCTCCATCGCCGGGGAGGCGGCGAGGCGGGCGCGCACTGCGGCGAAGCCCGCTTCGTAGATGTCCTCGCCGACCATGCGCGTCATCTCGGCTTCCTCGCCCTTGCGGGTCGAGAACGAGCAGCGCCATTCCCAGAAGGTCCGGTTGCCGTCGGTGACCGGCGCGAGGCGCACATGCGCCACATAGTTGAACAGCGGAACCGGAGTGTCGAGCAGGCAATAGGAGAAGGTCTGCTCGAGATCGGACAGCGTCAGCAGGCGCTCGCGCAGCTCCGAGCCGTCGCGCAGGAAGAAGCGCCGCACGCAACCGACCTTGTCGGAACTCTGGCCGCGCTCGATAGCGCTCTTGCCGACTGCCGGATGCCAGCGGTCGTGGCCGTTGAAATCGCGCAGCAGCTCCCAGACCCGATCGGTCGCGGCATCGATGACGGTCGAGCGGACGATGCGGATCATATAGGCCTAGCCCCCGAACTGGCGCTTCAAGGCATCGAAGCCGCCCTGGAAGACGCCGCCTCCGATCGAGGCGACGAGCTCGGCCTCGCGCTCCGGCGCGCAGTCGAACTCGGCGGTCCACTCGGCAAAAGTCCGGTCGCCGTCGGTGATCGGGGTGAGACGAAGCGTGGCCACATAGTTCTCGACGCCCATCGGCGATTCAAGAATCGAGTAGGTGCAGAAAAGCTCGAAGTCGGAGAGGCCGAGAAGCTTTTCCCGGATGCGATCGCCGTTGCGCAGGCGGAAATCGCGCACGCAGCCGACCTTGTCGGCCGGCTCGTCCTTCTCGATGCGGCTCTCGGCGATCCCCGGGTGCCAGGACGGCAGGCCGTTGAAATCACGCACCCGCGCCCAGACGCGGTCGGACCGCCCGTTGATGACGCTGGAGACGTAGACGCGCGCCATGTCGTTGCTTTCTCCTGATCTCTCCGCGACGCCATCATTCTTTCTTCGAGGATCCGCCGCTCTTCTTCGGTGGCTCCTTCGGCGCCGTCTCCTTGCTGATGGCCTGCATGTCGCGCGCCTCGCGCATGAGGCCGGGCAGGCGCGACAGGCTGCCGCCCTCGATGCCGATCTCGGCGAGGATCTGGTCGATCATCGGCGCCTGAACGCGGTAGCGTAGCGCCGAATCGATCACCTCGTCGGTGGCGCTGCGGCCGCCCGAGCCGCCGCCGCCGTTGAGGCCGTCGACCTGCAGGATGCGGATGCCCTCGATCTTCTCCATCGGCTTGACGCTCTCGCGCACGATGCCCTCGATGCGCTCGAGCAGCCGGCGGCGGAAGATCGAGGTGCGCGCCGCGTCGGACAGCACGTTCTCCGCCTCGTTGAGCAGCCGCTGCGATTCCGCGGCGACCGCGGCGCGGACCTCCTCGGCGGCCGCCGCGATCCGCACCTCATCGGCTTCCTTCTCGGCGATGAGCACCTCGACGGCGCGGCGACGGCGCGCCGCCTCGCTCTCGCGCACCGTCTTGACCCGCTCCTCGGCCTCGACCGCCTGGGCGCGGGCGATCTCCGCCTCGGCCTGCGCCGCCGACTGCTGAAGCGACTTGCGGTGGATCTCGATGGCGCTCTCCATCCGGGTGGTCTCGACCGCGGTCTCCCGGCCGATCTCCAGCTGACGCACCTCGCGCTCGCGGATGATCCGCGCCTCGTCGAGCCCGCGCTCGGAGGCGATGCGCGCGCGCTCGACCTCCTCGCGGGCGGCGATCTCGGCTTCCTGCAGCGTCTGCACGCGGGCGACCTCGAACTGCTCCACGGCGCGCCGGCGCTCCAGCCGGGCGATGTCGAGCGCCTCCTCGCGCGCCACGTCGGCGCGCTCGACCTGCTGGGTCGCGACGATGTTGGCTTCCTTCACCCGGCGGTCGGCGTCGGCCCGCTCGGCGAGTTTGGCGGCGACCTCGATCGAGCGGTCCTGCTCGGCGATCTCCAAAACCTTGCGGCGGTCGATGTCGAGCGTGTCGCGGGTTTTCGACGATGCGATGCGGTCGCGCTCGAGCGCCAGCTCGGTGGCGATGCGCTTCATCTCCACCGCCTCGCGCGCCGCGATCTCGGCCTGCTCGATCGAGTGGGTGCGGGCGATATCGAGGGCGCGGACGCGCTCCTCCTGCTGGATGCGTGCCGCGGCCGTCACCTCCCGCGCCGCGATGTCGGTTTCCTCCAGCGTCCGCGTGCGCTCGATCTCGAGCTTGCGGGTGGCGAGCTCCGAGGCGATGCGCTCGGCGGCGAGCGCTTTCTCGCGGGCGATGCGGGCGGCCTCGGTGGCCCTGGCGGCGGCGATCTCCTCCTCGTCGACCGTACGGTTGCGGGTGATCTCGCGGCGGCGGATCTCCTCCTCGAGCGCGATGCGCTCGTCGGTGACGACGCGTTCCTGGGCGATGCGCGCCCGCTCGGTGGTCTCCCGCGCCGCGATCTCGGCCTGCTCGAGATTGCGCGCCCGCTCGATCTCCAGCCGGCGGTTCTCCTCGTCCTTGGCGATGCGCGCGGTGGCCACCGCCAGCTCCTGGGCGATGCGTGCCTTCTCGGTCTCCTCCCGCGCGGCGATCTCGGCCTGCTCGACCGAGCGCGTGCGCTCGATCTCGCGCCGCTGGTCGCCCTCCTCGCGGGCGATCCGGGCCTCGGTGACGACACCCTCCTGGGCGATGCGCGCGCGCTCGACGCGCTCGCGCGCCGCGATCTCCGCCTCGTCGATCTGGCGGCCGCGCTCGATCTCGCGCTCGCGGATGTCGCGCTCGGAAACGATGCGCGCCTCGGCCAGCGCGCGGTCATGGGCGATGCGCGTCTTCTCGACCTCCTCGCGCGCGGAGATCTGCGCCTGCTCGGCCTCGGTGTCGCGCAGCGCGCGCTCGCGCGCCAGCTCGGCGCGCTGGACGGCGCGCCGGATCTCGATATCGCGCTCCTGATTGAGGCGCGCGGTCTCGCTCTCGCGATCGATGTCGAGCGCCTGTTTCTCCGCCTCGAGATTGCGGCTGCGGATCAGGATCATCGAATCCTGCTCGATATCGTTGCGCAGCTTGCGCCGCGCCTCGATGTCCTCGATCAGCTTGGTCAGGCCCTCGGCGTCGAAACGGTTCGACGGGTTGAAGAACTCCAGATCGGTCTGGTCGAGATCGGTGATCGCCACCGATTCGAGCTCGAGGCCGTTCTGCTTGAGGCCCTCCAGCGCCGATTCCTTGACCCGGGTGACGTACTCGCCGCGCCGCTCGTGCATCTCCACCATGGTCATCTCGGAGGCAACCGAGCGCAGCGCCGAGACGAGCTTGCCGGACAGCAGCGCGTCGAGCTCGGCAACGTTGGTGGTGCGGCGGCCGAGCGTCGCCGCGGCGATCGTCACCGCCTCGCGCGTCGGCGGCACCCGGACGTAGAACTCCGAATCGATGTCGACGCGCATGCGGTCCTTGGTGATGATCGCGTCGTCCCGGTGGCGAACGACCCGCATGCGCAGGACGTTCATGTTGACCGGGGTCACCTCGTGGACGAACGGCAGAACGAACGCTCCGCTGTTGATCACCACTTTTTCGCCGAACAGGCCGGTGCGCACGAAGGAGAGCTCCTTCGAGGACCGGCGGTAGAGCCAGTTGACCAGATAGACGATGATCGCGATGACGACGACGGCGATGATCAGCCAGATGATCAGGCTGCCGAGAATGGCGACTGACATGTTATTTCCTCCCTCCCGCCGACTGGTCCGGCACGGGCCTCGTCTCTGCCTTGATTCCGGTTTTCCGGATCGTCTTGAATTTCGCGACCTGATCGATGAGCGCGCGCTCGACGGGCAGGCGCTCCATCGACGAGGCCCCGTAGAAGCCGTGGCAATGGCGGGCCTCGGCGAGCACATAGGCGGCATCGGCCGGCTCGGCGATCGGTCCGCCGTGGACCAGGATGAGGACATCGTTCCTGATCGCCAGCGCCGCCGCGGCGATCGCATCGGTCAGGGCCGGACAGTCCTCCAGCCGGATCGACGTCGCGGCGCCGATGGTGCCGCCCACCGTCAGGCCGAAGTGGCAGACCAGGACGTCGGCGCCGGCGCGCGCCATGGCGGCGGCCTCGGCCGGGTCGAACACGTAGGGCGTGGTCAAGAGGTCGCGGTCGTGCGCCTTGGCGATCATCTCGACCTCGCGGGCGTAGCCCATGCCGGTCTCCTCGAGCCCGGCGCGAAAGCGGCCGTCGATGAGCCCGACGGTGGGGAAATTCTGCACGCCGCTGAAACCGAGCCTGGCGACCTCGTCGAGAAACACGTCCATCTGCCGGAACGGGTCGGTGCCGCAGACGCCGGCGAGAACCGGCGTGCGCGCCACCACGGGGAGCACCTCGCGGGCCATCTCGAGCACGACCGCGTTGGCATCGCCGTACGGCATCATGCCGGCGAGCGACCCGCGGCCGGCCATGCGGTAGCGCCCCGAATTGTAGATGACGATGAGGTCGGCGCCGCCCTGCTCCTCGCCCTTGGCCGAGATGCCGGTTCCGGCGCCGGCGCCGATGATCGGCTCGCCCCGCGATTTCATCGCGTGGAAGCGGGCGAGAATGTCGGAACGCGCGACGCGGGGCATTGCGCTACCTCTTGGCCCGGCGGCGGGCGATCCGCGCCCCCAGCATGCGGTGGAACTCGGCGACGATCTCCGCCGCGAAGTGCGGGTCGTTGATGTGGCGGCGCACCCGGATGAGACGGCGCGATGCGGTCTGCCGGACCGTTGCCTCGAGCGAGCGGAAAAGCTCCTCGTCGGCATTCGGATCCGAGAACGGCCGACCCGGCGCATCGAGCGCCGAGACGCCGCCCTCGGGAAGAAAGAAGCACACCGGACCGTCCATCAGATTGAGCCGCTCGCCGATCCAGCGCCCGATCCGCGCGTTCTCCTCCGGCGTCGTGCGCATCAGCGTCACGGTGGGGTTGTGAACGTGGAGCGTGCGGCCCCGGTAGCGCTCGGGCACGCTGTCCATCGGCCCGAAGTTCACCATGTCGAGCGCTCCGCACGAGCCGATATAGGGAATCCTGGTGCGCGCGATCGCGCCGAACCGGTCCTCGGTGGCCGCCAGCACTCCGCCGCACAGGAGGTCGCAGACCTCGGTGGTGGTGATGTCGATCACTGCGGTGAGGGCGCCTGAATCGACGAGCTTCTCCATCGATTGCCCGCCGACGCCGGTGGCGTGAAAGATGAGGCACTCGAAGTGCTCTTCGAGCGCATCGGCGACCGCCCTGACGCAGGGAGTCGTGACCCCGAACATGGTGAGGCCGATCGCCGGCTTGACCTCGTCGTGCCGTGGCGGCGGGCCATCGCGCTCCTCGCCGGCGGCGCGGGCCTTCACCATGCCGACCATGGCGGCAGCCCCGTTGGCGAGAATTTGACGCGTCACCGAATTGAGCCCGGCGACGTCCGTCACCGAATAGAGCATCATGACGTCGGACGGACCGACGTAGGGGGCGACATTGCCGGATGCGACCGACGAGATCAGCACCTTGGGCACGCCGATCGGCAGCGCCTGCATCGCCGGCGCGACCAGGGAGCTCGCTCCCGATCCGCCTGCCGAGATGAGGCCGCCGACCGGCTCATGGCGCCGGATCCAGGCCTCGAACGCCTCCGCCATCGAGGTGATCGCCGTCCCTCGGTCGCCGGTAAAGACGGCATTCGGTCCGCCGCGGAAATACGCCGCGACGTGGTGCGGCGGCACGTCGGCCGACGACGGCCCGCCGGAGGTCGACAGATCGACCAGGGTGACCCGCACCCCGGCAGCGGCGATCCGGTCGCGGATGAACCGCAGCTCGGCCCCTTTGGTGTCGAGCGTTCCGGCGACGATGACCGGCGCCACGCCGCCGCGGATGATCGGTCGCAGGTCGACCGCCGGCGCCGTGGCCACCACGCTCGGCTCGGGAGCCGCCGTGCGCGTGCGCGCCGCGGTCTCGATCTGGGCGACGGGCACCGGCTGCGACCAGCGCGTCGGCATCGTCGGGTTGGAGACATAGACGCGGACCGGACCGCGCAGCCGCGGCGGCCGCCGCTCGCCCTCCGGGCCTGGCGCTTCGCCGGTTTCCTCGGCGGCCTCCGCCTCGCCATGCTGGCCGACGCCGAGCAGGCGCTGCTGGAGCTCGCGGTCGGCCTCGAGACGCGCCGCCTCCATGATCCGGTTGACCCGTCCGTTGATCATGATCGCGACTTTTTCGGCGATCGCCGTCGCCACTCCGATATTCTGCTCGACGACGAGGACGCCGATGTCGCCCTGCTCGCCGAGGTTGACCAGGATCTCCTCGACGTGCTCGACAATCACCGGAGCAAGGCCCTCGGTCGGCTCGTCCATGATCAGCAGATGCGGGTTGAGCAGAAGGGCGCGCGCGATGGCGAGCATTTGCTGCTCGCCGCCGGAGAGCTGGTTGCCGCGATGGGTGCGCCGTTCGGCGAGCCGCGGGAAGGCGTCGTAGACGCGGGAGATCGTCCACTGCCGCCGGCCACGGCCGGCAGCAAGCCGCAGATGCTCGTCGACGGTGAGCGACGGCCACAGCCGGCGGCCCTGCGGCACGTAACCGACGCCGAGCCGCGCAATCTCCGCCGGGGTGCGGCCCACCAGCTCCTCGCCCATGAAGCGGATCGAGCCGCTCGCGACCGGGATCAGGCCGACGATCGCCCGGCACAGCGTCGTCTTGCCCATGCCGTTGCGTCCGACCAGCGACAGCACGCCGTGCTCGAGCTTCAGGTCGACGCCCTGCAGCGCGTGGCTGCGGCCATACAAGACGTTGAGCCCGCTGATCTCCAAAAGGTTTGCGGCGCGCCGCTCAGCCATGGCCGCCACCCAGATACAATTGCTGAACCTCGGGGTCGGCCTCGATCTCGCGCGGCGCGCCTTCCTTGAAGATGCGGCCGTTGTGCATCATCGTGACGCTCTCGACGACCCGGAGCGCGACGTCCATGTCGTGCTCGATGATGATGTAGCCGATATGGGCGGGAAGCGCGGTGAGGATGGCGATGAGATCGGCGCGCTCGTTCGGCGACAGCCCGGCGGCCGGCTCGTCGAGCAGGATGAAGCGGGGCGCGCCGGCGAGCGCCAGGGCGATCTCGAGCTGGCGCTGCTGGCCGTGCGCCAGCTCGCCGACCAGGCGATCGGTCACCGATTCGAGATGGACGAGCGAGATGAGGTCGAGGACCGACTGCATGATGGCATCGGTGGCGCGCGTGCGGAAGAACGAGAAGCGGCCGCGCGAGACCCCGCGGCAGGCCAGATAGACATTGTCGCGCACCGAAAGCCGCTGGAACAGCAGCGAGATCTGGTAGGTGCGGCGGAGCCCGCGGCGGATGCGCTCGTGCGGCGGCAGCGTGGTGACGTCCTCGCCGAAGAAGCGCACGGTCCCTGAGGTCGGGGGAAAATCGCCGGTCACGCAGTTGAGCAGCGTCGTCTTGCCGGCTCCGTTCGATCCAAGCACGGCGCGTCGCTCGCCGGGCCGTACGCTGAGCGTGATGTCGCTCAGGGCGGCCAGCGCGCCGAAGAAGCGGCTGACGCCGCGCAGCTCGATGGCGTTGCCGGTGCCGGCGGCCGCCATCCGTTCGGCGATGGTGCTCACCGGGAATTCCTCCCGCCGGAGGCGCGCGTGCGCGCCAGCCAGCGCCGCCACAGGCCGATCACGCCATCGGGCGAGAACAGGACGATGACCAGAAAGCCCAGCCCGATGATCGTCTGGAAACGGCGGCCGTCGAGCCCGACCGCCACCAGCGCGTCGAGCGAGAACATGCGCAGCACCACGTAGATCATTGCGCCGATGAAGGCGCCGATCGGATGGCCGATGCCGCCGACGATCGCGATGACGAGAAGGTCGATCGTCGCCTCGATGCCGGCGGTGCCCGGAGAGATCTGGTTGTTGAGCCACACCAGCAGGATGCCGCCGACCGCGGCGATCAGCGCCGCGAAGGTGTAGGCGGCGATGCGGTGGGCGGTGACGTTGTAGCCGATCGCCTCCATGCGGCGCGGATTGTCGCGCACGCCCTGCAGCGCGAGCCCGAATGGCGCCCGCGAGACGTAGGCGACGGCGGCGTAGCTGAGCGCGGCGAAGAACAGGATCAGGTAATAGAGCGGGACCGGGGCCTTCCAGTTGACGCCGAAGGCGACCGGGGCGGGAATCGCCGTGAACCCGTTGAAGCCGTTGAAGATCGACCAGTTCTGCAGAGTCAGGTTGAAGAACGCGGCGGCGATCGCCAGCGTGATCATGATCGTATAGATGCCCTCGGTGCGGGCGGAAAGCGCCCCGGCAAGGGTGCCGAATGCGACCGCGATGATGATCGCCAGCGGCGCTGCCACCCACCACGGCCAGAACAGGCTGATCGAGGGAAGCGAGCTCGCTCCGAGCACCGTGACCATGTATCCGGCGACGCCCGCCACGGTCATCTGCGCCAGGCTGACCATGCCGCCGTAGCCGGCGAGGAACATCAGCGACAGCGCGATCATGCCGAGGATCAGGGCCCACCCGACGATCTGATTGAGCACGAAATCGCCGGCGACCGCCGGCAGAAGAATCAGCACGAGGCCGAGCAGGAGAATCGGAAAATGCTCGGAGATCCAGCGCGCCAGCGGAGTGCCGCGTTGCGCGCCGCCGATTGCGATCGGAACGGAGTCTCCGGCCTGCGTGAGCGCCATTCAGCGTTTTCCCAAGAGCCCCTGCGGACGCAGGGCGAGCACGGCGACCATGATCAGGAAGGTGAGGACGGTCGCGTAGTTCTGGAAATAGACGAGGCCGATCTGCTCGGAGAGGCCGATGATGACCGCGCCGAGGGCGGCGCCCGGGATCGATCCCATGCCGCCGACGATGACCACCTGCAGCGATGCCAGCAGGAAGTGCGAATCCTCGCCGAGCGAGATCGATTGAAAGGTCCCGCCGACGATGCCGGCCATCCCGGCGAGGCCGGCGCCGAACGCGAACACCAGAACGAACAGCAGCTGGACCCGATATCCCAGCACCGACAGCATGTCGCGATCGTCGACCCCGGCACGGATCAGCACGCCGATCCGCGTCCGGTTCAGCGCCAGCCACATCCCGATGCCGATGAGGATGGCGGCCGCCAGGATGACCAGTCGCACCCGCGGGTATTGCAGGAAGACGGCGTCGCCGCTCGATTTGACGGCGACCACGATGGGGGTGGGAACCGGTCCCATCAGATAGTCCGGGGTCGTGATCTGGAAGGTGTTTCCGCCCCACACCCAAACCATGAGGTCGGAGAACACGATGGAGAGGCCGAGCGTGACCAGGGTCTGGCGCAGGTCCTCCCCCTCCATCCGGCGAAAGATGAGAACCTGGATGGCGACGCCGATGACGGCGCAACAGATGAAGGCTACGACGTAGCTCAGGAGCCACGAGCCGGTCCATTCGGCGGCCTCGTAGCCCATATAGCCGCCGAACAGATAGAGCGAGCCATGCGCGAGGTTGACGTTGCGCATCAGGCCGAAGATCAGGGTAAAGCCGGAGGCGACGAGAAAATAGAGCCCGCCCAGCGTGATGCCGTTGAACAGCGCATTGATGAACAGCCGCTTCCTGCCGAACACGTCCTCGAACCCGGCGGGCCAGGGGGCGACGACCAGCCACAGCGCGACGATGACCGCAACCGCGATGATCAGCGCGGCGGCGGGATGGCGGCCGATCCAGCCGGCGAGCGCTTCGCCGCGCGGGATGACGCGGACCGCTCCATCGTTGTCGGCAGTCATGGCCACCTGGCGCCCTCCGGGGTCGGTCGAAAGCTACCCGAGCATGGGCGCCGCGGCATGCTCGACAGTCTGATTTTTGCTTTTCCCTATTCGGTCACGACGCGCGCCACGGTGCGGTAGGGCGTGGGCGCGATCCCCACATGGGCGGAAAAGAAATGGGTGAAATGGCTTTGCGACGAAAAGCCGAGCTCGAAGCCGATGTCGGTGATCGAATCCTGCGAGCCCACCAGGCGGTCGAGCGCCCGCTCGATGCGCATCGTGTTGGCGTAGAGCGCCGGGGTCACTCCGGTATTCTCGCGAAAGAGCTTGAAGAAATGCGGGCGCGAAAGGCCGACGTCGCGGGCGACGGCGTCGAGCTCGATCCCCTGGGCAAAGCCGTCGTCGAGGAGGCGCAGCGACTTGCGCACGCGAAAGTCGATCGGCGCCCGGCAAGGCGCGGGACGGGCGGACCGGCCTGCCGGGCTCCAGGATGCATCGAAGCTCGCGTCGAAAAGCTGATTGAGGTAGCGATTGACGATCCGATAGCTCGCGTTGGTCACCACGACGTGGGCGAGGCTCGCGGCAATCGAGCGAATTGTCGTTCCGACCTCGATCCGGTTGGCGCCGAAGCGCAGGCCGGCGCCATCCTGCCGGTCGCGATCGAGCCATCTGTCGCAAATGTAGGCGACGAGAAAGACCGCGGGCTGGCCGCCGGGACATGGCTGGAAGGAATGCGGCTGCCAGGGATTGATCACCACTCCGGTGGTCTGGTCGACCAGGTAGGGAACGTCGTCGATGGTAACGACCGCCGGAGGGCCATTGAGCAGATAGGTCAAATGGCCTTCGCGATGGGCGTGCGTGCGCATGGGCCGGTCGAGCCGATAGACGCTCACGCGACCGAACGCCCCATGACAGACCGCCAGAGCCGTGCTCATCGACCGCCTCCCATTACGTACGTTGTTGTTTTGTTTGCCGGATTAAACGGCCGCCGAGCGTCGTTGACAAGGGGGCATCCGCGCGTCGGCAGAGGGGGCGAGACGGCGGCGTGCCCCGAGGAATTGAAGAATCAGACTGGCAGACACGGCGGCGCGTCCGGCTTCGGGCGGAGCCGGGCTTGTGGTTTCCGGTCGCCCGCTGCTACGATTTTGTCGCCGGTCGGGCAGGGGCGACGGCACCCCCGAACAGGCGCGAAAAGCGCATTCGACCGGGATCGGCACCGTTTCGCGGCGCTCGGACACAGGAGGAAACCCATGCACAAGGGGATTGGAGTAGCTGTCGCAGTCGGCTTCGTATCGCTGGTCGGCAGCGGATCGGCTCACGCCGCCGACAAGCTCAAGATCGGCGTCACGGCGACGCTGGAAGGCACCTATACGGTGCTCGGCGAGGACGGGATGCGCGGCTATGAGCTGGCGCTGAAGGCGCACAAGAACAAGGTGGCCGGCCGCGATATCGAGACCGTGGTCGGCTCCACTGACGCCAGCCCGGATTTCGGCGCTGCGCGCCGCCAAGAAGCTGGTCGAGCAGGACAAGGTCGACGTGCTGATCTCCCCGCTGTCGGGTGCGGAAGGCATCGCCATCCGCGATTATGCCAAGACCCAGCCGCAGATCACCATCGTCAATGCCGGGTCTGGCGCGCTGGAGACGACCTACGTCACGCCGGCGCCCAATTTCTTCCGTTTCAACATGGACGGCGCGCAGTGGCACGCCGGGCTCGGCGACTACATCTATAACGTCAAGAAATACAAGAAGATCGCGACGGTTGCCGAGGACTATGCGTTCACCTACACCCAGGTGTTCGGCCTGGCGCTCGAATATTGCGGGCTCGGCGGCCAGATCACCAAGCGGTTCTGGGTGCCGCTCGGCACCAAGGACTTTTCCTCGATCATCGCATCGCTGCCGGATGACGTCGACGCCCTCTATCTCGGCCTCGGCGGCGCCGACGCCGTGAACTTCCTCAATCAGTATCAGCAGGCCGGCGGCAACGCCCACCTGATCGGCGGCTCGATCATGGTCGACCAGACCGTGCTGTCGTCGAAGGGCAAGGCCAAGGAGGCGCTGGTCGGCACGGTGGCGGCGAGCGGCATGGCCGATACCGACCCGAGCCCCAAATGGCAGGCCTTCGTCAAGGCCTACCAGGACGCCTGGCCGGCGAACAAGCGCTTCGGCAGCCCGTCGCTGCTCGCCATCAACTACTACAACTCGACCGACGCCGTGCTCAAGGCGCTCGACCAGGTCAACGGCGATCTCGGCGACGGCAACAAGAAGTTCCGCGAGGCGCTCAAGAACCTGGTGCTCGACGCCCCCAACGGAACGATCAAGCTCGACGAGAACCGCCAGGCAATCGGCACGAATTTCGTCACCGAGGTGGTCAAGGACAGCAACGGCGAGCTGGTCGGCAAGGTGGTGAAGGTCGTGAACAACGTGAACCAGCGGCTCGGCTTCTCCAAGGAGGTCTTCGACAAGATCGGCCTGCCCGGTCGCGACGTGCCGGAGTGCAAGAAGTACTGATCGCCACAGTGGCTGAACAAGAAGCTCCCGGCTGCGCGGTCCGCAGCCGGGAGGCGACGGCGAGCCGACGACATGTCGCCTCGCGCCGGCCTGCGGCCGGGCTGATTAGGTTTTTTGCGCGCTGAATTGTTGCGCTCACCAGGTGGACGGCAGCAGTTGTGTTTTCCCTCTGGTCTTTCCGGTTTGCATCGAGTGCCGGATCAGGCATGGGAAGACTATCCTGAGGGTCTGCGGCGCTCAGGCAGACCCGGACTCCGATTCAGGGAGATCGGAAGCCGCATCCGGCATGGCCCGGATCCGCCGCTTGCGCTCGTCGGCATCGTCGATCGGCAGCGTCTCGAGGAGCGCGTTCGGTTCCGAGCGAGGCGGCGGCGATATACCCGGAGCGGGCGGCCGCTCCGGGGCCGCGATCGAGCCGCTCGGCGGTTGGCTCCCACCTTCCGTGTGAACAAATTCACACTTCCAATACCCTATTTCGGGTTATAAGTCGAGCGTGAAGCCGGACATCGGCCGCGCGGCTCAGGATCTCGGTCGCGCAAGGCTTGCCGTGCCGGGCGCGATCTGCTGAAACTCCACCGAGCGGCAAGGGGCAGGACATGAACTCCACCAACTCCGACCCGGCGCTGGAGAAGGTCATACAGTGCGCCATTCGTCAGTTCGAGCCGGCTCCCGACACCGGCGTCGGCGTCGCGATTCTCAAGCACGGCACGCTCTACTATGCCAACGGTTTCGGCTTCAGCGACCGCGTGAAGCGGACCAAGGTCGACGCGCAGACCCTGTTCCCGATCGGCTCGGCCACCAAGGCGTTCAACAGCATGGCGGCTGCGATCCTCGCCGAGCAGTTGCAGATCTCGCTCACCCTGCCGATCAAGCAGTACCTTCGGGATTTCACCATGGTGGACCCGCAGGCGGAAGAGATGACGCTGGTGGATATCCTGTGCCAGCGGACCGGAATGCCGCGGTACGATGCGCTGTGGTGCCTCGGCCCGTTCACCCGCTCGCAGCTGTACTACCGGATCGGCAAGATGGACCCGATCCCCGGCGGCTTCCGCCAAGTGTTCACCTACAACAACATCATGTACATGGTCGCGGGCTATGTGCTCGAGACCGTGACGGGCGAAACCTGGGAGCAGCTCGTTCAGACCCGGATCCTCGATCCGCTGGGAATGTCGCACACCAATTTCACGCTCGCCGAGTTTCTGAAGAGCGGCAATCGCGTCAAGGGATACGAAGGCAACACCGAGCTCGCGCTGTGGAACTTCGACAACATCGGCCCGGCCGGCGAGATCAACTCGAACGTGCTCGACCTGGCGAAGTGGGTCGAGCTGTTCCTGCGCCGCGGCGAGGGGTCGAACGGCAAGCCGATCGTCGGATCGGCGGCGGTTGCCGACATGTTCACGTCCCGCATCGACACGCATGACCCGTTCCACGACCGCTACGGCCTCGGCTGGTACCTGAACGAGATCGGCGGCAAGCGGATCGCCTTCCATCCGGGCGACGCCTTAGGCGCCGCCTCCTACGTGTCGCTGCTGCCCGACGAAGGTCTGGGAGTGGTCCTGCTCACCAACCAGCACTGCACGATTGCAAACGCCGGCAAATGGCCGAACGCGATCGCCGGGCCGATCTACCAGTATCTTCTCGCCGGGTCGGCTCCCGGGTCCATTTCTCCGCCTGGCGGGCTGTTTCGCATCCAGGCCTCGCCAGCTCCGCCCGCGGCCCAGGCTTCACCGGGTTCGTGGCAGCCCGAGGAGTATGCGGGCATGTTCTTGCATCCCGGATTCGGCGACGTCTCCGTGCGGGCGCTCGGGGTGGGCGTGCGCTTCAGCTACTACGGCACGGAATGGCCGCTGACCCATGTGGCCAACGATTGGTTCATTTGGAAGGTCTCGGTGTTCGGCGATATCTTCCTGGTGCCGATCGGCTATAAGAGGGACGCGGCCAAGAAGATCACCGGCCTTACCGTCCAGCTCGCGCGGGAGATCCTGCTCGTCAAGCGATGAAGCCTGCGGACCTGACAAGGGCCGAGGAACAGGACCTTGCGACACGGCGCGAACGGTCCGCGCCGCGGCAACCGCTCTCAGCCGGAATTGGGCTCCGATTTCGCGAGCGCCGAAACCGCATCCAGCATGGCCCGGATCCGCCGCTTGCGCTCGTCGGCGTCGTCGATCAGCAGCGTCTCCAGGAGCGTCTTCAGCTCCGAGCGAGGCGGCGGCGAGATACCCGGAGCGGGCGGCCGCTCCGGCGCCGCGATCGGGCGGCTTGGCGCGGCCGGTTCCGACGGGGAGCTGCCGATCGGCACGAACCACAGGCTGTAGGGCACGCTGTCGCCGCTGGCCGCGACATAGCACGGGACGCCCTTGCCGACCGGGAGGATGAGCGAGGAGTACAGCATCCCGGTGTCATAGCCCGGCTTGTAGAAATATCCGCCCGTAGCATTGACCGTGATCTCGCCACAGATTGCGGTGAGCCAGCCAACGGCGCCAGGGTTGCCCGAATTGCCGGAGATGGCGCCGACGATGAACCCGTCGGTCCCGAACCCGTCCTGATTCGGCACGGCGTCTATCGGGAACGGCGTTCCGAGCATTTGAACGTTTCCGCCAACCGCCACCGCTCCGAGAAGCGCCGTCGGACCGGAGACCGAAAGCGAGTTGGCGGAGACGTCCTGCGGCAGCACCGAGACCGGCACCGTCAAGGTTGCGCTCGCGGCATCGCCGTCGAACAGCGTCGCGCTCACCTCAACGGTGAAGACCGTGTTGCAGGTGAGCGGCGGCGACACCCATTCGGTGGCGAAGGCGGGGGTCGCAACCTGCTGTCCCTGGTCGGTGCTGTAGTAGACGGAGATCGCGTTGGGATCGGTCACCGACGTCGACCACTGCAGGCTCACCCGCGTGCCATAGGCAACCTGCGACGCCGGGAACGGGCTTCCGCCGTCACCCAGGGCCGTCGCGGTGAGGTTGTCGAAATAGAACTGATACGGGAAGGTGGTCACCTGGAAGATCGTGCCCGATGTTCCGACCGTGAGCTGCTCCTTGACCTGCACGGTGGACGTGCCGGGCTCCAGGCTGGTGGGAATCTGCGAGATCTCCATCGCGACCGAGTCCCCCGCCGCGAGCGCGACGCTCGAAACACCGCTCGGCGGCCCGAGGATGATCTTGGCATCGCCCGTGATGACGGAACCAGGCAGCGTCACATCCCAGTCGGGACTGGAAACGGCTGCGCTGAATGCCGAGCCGATGGCCAGACAATCGCCCTGCAGCCCGATCATGACGGTGAACGTGATGGACTCGACGTCGAGCGTCGATCCGGTTGTATTGGTGACGGTCACGATCAGCGAGCCGTAGGTCGGATTCTCCTGGCTCAGGCTGACGGTCAGCGGAGAGGGCGTGACCTGCACCCCATAGGTAAGCCGCGTCTCGTCGAGGCTTGGAGAGGTCATCCAGCGGTTCGGCTTCATCGTTGACGTTCCCTTGCGGCGAAGGCCGAGGACAGCTGCAGCAGCCCGCGGCGAAGAACCGGCAGCATGGCAGACAGGCGCGCGGTCGTGTCATTGGTGGCCGTGCCGTAGCTGCTCCAGCCGCCGCCCGTGTTCTCGACCCAGCTCCAGCGCCCGGATGTGACGCTCGGGGTCGGCAGCAGGACGGTCGTGCGCGGGGGCTCCGCCGCGGTGCCGGGCTCGACGATCCGGTCGGTCAGGATGCCGTCGACCCGGAACGTGACGTTCATCGCAGCGAGCGCGCTCTTCACCCGGTTCGGCGGCAGCGCCAGCGTCTTCGCCGGCAGCACCGCGGTGGTCGCGTGCACCGGCGCCCGCGGATCGATGAGCAGCGAGACATGGGTCACCGTCCGGTTGTTGAACGGCTGGTAGAGATAGTTGCCGGCGGCGCCGATCGGCTGCAGATAGCCGTCAGCTGCGGCACCGGACTGCGGGACGACGTTGAGCTCGCCGTACTGGTCCTCGAGGAAATAGCCGATGAGCCCGTCGTCGAGCGCGGCGCTGCCGAGCTCGATCGCGAACGGATAATCGACGACGGCAGGGGACTGCGGCGCAAAGGTGTACTGCCAGCTCGGGTCCAGATAGGGCATCCCGTCGAGCTCGAAGGCGAGCCGCGCGCGCGCCATGGCGAGCGGACGGCCCACCAGGACGGCGAGGCTCTGGTCGAACACCGCGTCGACCGGCTCGACGGTCCACAGGGTCTCGTCGATGGCGCGCAGGAAATTCTGCAGACGCTGCGGCCCCTGGTTGCTCAGGCGCTGCAGGAACGGCCCGAAATGCGGAAGGTCGCCGGCGATCTCGTCGAGCGTCTGGTACGGGCTGCCCGGCGCCGGCACCCAGAATATCTCGGTCGCTCCCGATGCGTCGACGCCGACCGACATCTCGCCGAGAGGACGGCCCCCGCCATCGTAGGCCATCAGCGCGCCATCGAGATGATTTGGGAGAACCCAGCCGCAGATCGGGTCGACATCGGCGTCGATGCCGAGCACGAGGCTGTCGTCGCGCGCCGATACCAGGTCGAACGACAGGCGCGCCGGCTGCAGCAGCGCCGGCGGCAGCTGCACCAGGCTGTCGGGGCTGCCGGTCAGAATGGGAATCGCCGGCGTCAGATCCGCCGGACGGGAGACCGGGAACTGCGCGTAGTTGGTGGTATCGATCGGCCGCAGCGCCTGCCCCCATTCGTCGACGATCGCCAGATTGATGAGCACGAACTGTCCGCAGCGCCAGGGCTGAAAATAGGTGTCGGGAACCGGATAGGTCGGAATGGTGTCGAGCGCCGGCGGATAGGCCGATACGCCGTCGAGCAGTCGCGGAATGGGCGCATCGGCGGTCTCGGGCGACGGAAACACGCCGTTGGTGTGCAGCAGGAGCTGCTCGTTGAAGGCGTCGAGCCGCTGCGACAGCAGATCCCAGTCGGCGTCGGTTATCTCCACGAAATCGAGCAGCGCCCGGAATTCCCCCAACTCGGTCGGATCGAGATCGGGATTGCTCGACAGGAAGGACTGCAGGCGCGCCTGCATGTTGAGCGCGGCAGCCGGCGTGAGCTGGATGCGGCCCCCGAGGGGTAGGGAGACGAGGGGCGTTTCCAGACCCTTGCCGCTCCATTGGTACGCTCCGTCCTGGAACGTCCAGCTGCGGTCCTGCGGCGTGCCGTAGGCGATCGGATAATAGGAGGCCTGCCAGCACAGCAGGACCGGATGCCAGGGGTTCTGGTTCCAATAGCCGTTGGCCCCGGTCGGAAAGACGCCGACAACGGTGCCATTGTTGATCGCTTGGAGGACCTGCTCTGACTGGAGCCCGGACACCGCGCCGGCGATCGTCGATACGTTGGTCGGATCAAGCAGGAAGAACTCCTGGATCAGCGAGGTCGCGAGAGCCTCCGACCACGGCGCGCCGGAGACGCCGGAGAGATCCGGGAGCGGGATCGTCGAGCCGAGCTCGGACACGGTGACCGTCACGCCGTTGCAGATCAACCCGGTGACGAGCTCGCTCGGAAACCGGCAGAGCAGCGTGCCGCCGGCGCCGACAATTCCCGACGTCCCGGCATTCGCCACCAGGACCACCGGGTTGTTCGGCGCGTAGAAGCGCGGCGCCGCCACGCGTTTGAGCACGCGCGATGCGGCGAGCCCGCGCGCTGCCGCATAGGCGGCGATTGCCGCCTGCAGCGCTTCCGGGGTGTCGCCGGTCGGCACCAGACGGCGCCGCGCCCTCACCTGGTCGAGCTGCCGGGAAACCAGCGTGGCGAGGCTTGCGGACGCGAGCGGCGGCGGAGCGACCTCGAGCTCGGCCGCGAGCTGGCTCTGGTCGGAGAGGCCGGGGAGCGTCGTGCCGGCAAAGTTCTGGTCCTGCGGCCAGGAGAACCACTTCCACCACATGGCGTGCAGGCGCAGCTGCAGCGCGTGGAGCCGCCGCTCCGCCTCATCGAGATTCATCTGGTCGTGATTGAGGGCTGCGAGCCACTGCGCCTCGCGGGCAAGCTCGGCCTCCGACACGGCCGTATTGGCGCCCGGCGCATCGACGATCTCCCAGCGATAGCCGCCGGAAAATTTCTGGAAGCCGCTCGAATGAACCGCTTCGGCCAGCACGGCCGGCCCGTCAGGCGCGTCCAGCGCATCGATCAGATCGAGCTGGAATGCCTCGAGCAGGTCGGCGTCGACCGCAAAGTTCCCGTGGGCCGCCTGGGTATCGATCAAAGCGGTCAGCGCCTCGATCGCGGTGTTGCCGACCGCCACCGAGAGCTTCGGATCTGCCGGCACGCCGCCCGGAACCGCCGCGGTACTCTGCCACTGCACGTTGGCGATGAATCCGGCAAGCAGGCTCCAGCTCGCGGTGAGCGAGGGATCGGTGCCCGACGCCAGTGTCCAGCCCAGTGTCTGCAGGCGCGAGGCGAAATCGGCCGGCGGGCCGGCGAGCGGATCCTCGCTCGCGCGCCCGAACCAGCCCAGCACCAGGTAGCTCAGCGTCTGGTCGGGCTCGCCGTCGAGCGTGTCGACGAAGGAGAAGACGTTGTTGCAGTCCGGTTGATAGACCGCGAAGGCGGAATTGCCCGGTCCCATTGCGGTGAGCCCGAGCGAGGTGCCGGGCTCGCTCCAGCTCTGCTGCGCCAGCGGAACGTTCCTGCCGATGGAGACGGAGGAAGGGGTCGGTGGGCTGCCGGAGGCGGCGCCCACCCACGGCGACCCGGTCTGCGCGATGGTCGGGCCGGTAGCCGCTGTCGACGGCCAGATATAGTCGCTTTCGACGATGAAGGCGGTGACGGCGCGGCTCGAGATATCGGTCCCGCTGTAGCGCACCACCAGCCAGCGATTGGGGACCTTGGGGAAGACCGTGGCGCCGCCGATGCTGTCCTGGGTGCCGGTGGTGAACGCCGCGGGCAGCCGCCATTTCAGGTAGACGCCGTTGTAGTACTGCGAGTCGGCCGCCGACTGCCCGATGAACGCGCCGTCGCTGTCGGTCGGACCGGGCTCGGCGCTGTCGGCGTAGAGAAAGTTCTGGTACTGCATGGCCGCGCGCAGGAACAGATTGTCGCCGGTGCGCACCACGTCGTTGGCGACGAACGCCTCGACGACGAGCGGGACAATCAGCGGGCTCTGATCGGTCATCGCGCACCTATCCCCGAAGCGGCCACGAAGGGCTGCATCTCCGGCGCCTTCACCATCTGCAGCGCGAAATTGCCGGCGCCGAACGTATCGGCCGGAGCGCCGGTCGCCGTCACCAGGGCCGCCGCCAGCGTCGCCACCTCGATGACGCCGCCGGTGGCCTGACCGACCGGAGGGCGGCAGAAGACGTCGATGAATTGCTCGCCGGCGGGCGGCACGAACACGTCGGGGATCTGCTCGCCGGTCGGCCCGCTCGCCGTCACGTAGCGCGCCGCCACGCCGTTGTCCTCGATGCCGAACCGCAGGCCCTGATAGGGCTCGGCGAGGCGCACCGTGTCGGGTATGCCGTCGAACAAGGTGAGACGAACATAGGGCGCCGGGCGATCGTCGCGGACGACCGGCAACGGCGCCCCGCCAACGCTGGCGCTGACCGCGAGCGCCGGCCACCGCGATACGACCTGCGACCTGATCAGCACACCGGTCAGTTGCGGCGGGCCGTCGGTGGCGCCCCGCGGCGCGCCGCGGACGGCATGCTGGCGCAGCCGCGTGGCGACTGCCGCATCGATTGCCGGGCGCAGTACCTGATGAATGGCGAGATCGCGCCCGGTCCTGATCTGGATGCTGAGCGCCCCGGCGATCAGCGCCTCGAGCCAGGCGGAATCCACGTAGAAGAAACGGACGGATTCGGCCGGCAGCATGCGGCCGTCGGGGACGAGGTGCGAGAACGGCACCGGATAGAGCAGGATGAGATCGACCAGCCAGGTGACGATGGGCTCGATGAGCGACCCCACATGCTCGGCAAGGGCGCGCTGCACGTCCGGGCGCGCCAGCACGTCGCGCGGATGCAGTCGCGCGCGCGCCCGGGCGCCACGTCGCACCGCGGCGGAACCGGCGGCGCCGCGGCCGGCCTTGACCGCCGCCGTCCAGCGCCGACCGAGCCCCTCGCCGATCAGGCGCTTGAAGCGCGCGCGCGTCGCATCCGGTGCGAGCAGCCCGGCAAGATCGTTCTCACGGGCGAAGTGCGGCATGACGAGCCGCTGGGTGAGGCGACCGAGCGCGCGGCCGGCAGCGAGGCCCAATTGTCTGACCGCCTGGGCGAAGGCCGCATCGGCGAGCCCGAGCGCACGGCCGATGTTCCAGGCCGCCGCATAGCTCAGATCGAACAGGCCCTGCTCGGCGAGGTAGATCATCAGCGCGTCCGCCGTCCGCGCCTGCCCGACCGGCACGCCCGGCGCTCCCACCGGCGGCAGCGGTTGCGGCACCACCGGCGAGAACGGGCCGCGGTACCAGGCAAAGCTTTCCTCGCCCGCCCCGGTCACGAAGGTGAGCGCGCTGTAGCCGTCCTGGATGCGGCCCTGCACGGGCTCGGGCAGATTCCCCACCGCGGCGGGCGGGAGCGCGAGGACCGGCGAGGATGCCTCGCTGGCGATCAGGCCTCCCATCAGCTGCTCGAAGTCGAGCCCGGTCTGCGGCAGCGACACGAAGGTCCAGTTGAACAGCGACACCATCTGGACGTTCATCGTCCGCCCGCCGGGGCCTTGCGGGATCGGCCGGGCCGCGGGACCCAGATAGGCGGCAAAACCTTCGAGCGAGACCAGATGGGCGTAGTAGCGCCGCGGGCCGCCGGTCGCGAGCGGCAGCCGGTTGGCGAGCACCACGCTGAGCAGCGCCTGCGCTTCGTCGGGAGTATTCACGGCGCGGCAATGGGCAAGGAATGGCAGGTCGGCGAGCGTCGGCATCACGGCCGCAAAGACGTCGCCCGGGATCACGACGGTCTGGCAGCGCGTGTCGAGCAGCGATGCCGCGACGCTGCTGGGCGATATGTCGGGCTTCAGCACGGCGCCGAACGGGTCGGGCTCGATGACGCCGCGCACCGTCGAGGTCACCACCGGGTTGTTGGCGTTGCGCGGCAGGATGACCTCGTCGTCAGCCAGCAGCACGAGCGCCATCCACGGCAGCGGATTTGCCGGGGCGTTGCCGGCCGCCGCGCCGCCCGCGGCGAGGGCGCGCTCCCAGGGCAGCGCCGGATCGGTCATCGTCAGGAAAGGCAGATCGGCCCCATAGCAATCGCCGCCGCCCGGCGGCGGATACTGCATCTGCACCAGGCCCGGGTCCAAGGTGAACTGCGGCGCCATGACGACGAACGACTGTCCGACCTCGTAGGCGATCGCGTTCTGTGGCGGCAGCGGCGTGATCGTATGGGTGATGCCGATCGTGTAGCTGCCCGGCAGCAGCGCGGGAAAATACCCGTCGTAGAACTGGATCGTGCCGGCCGGAGGCGGCGCCGCCAGGCGGGAAAAGGCGAGCTTGGGCGGTCGTGCGCTCACGGCAGCTCCATCAGGCGACCAGCAGGGGCGACGCGGCGAGCGCGTGACCGATCCGGCCGGCGAAGCCCGTCATCGGATCGTTGGCGGTGGGCGGAGCATAGCCGGCCGCGGACAGCCCCTGGAGCAGGCTGCTGCGGATCGCGGCGATCGACGGCGAGGCAATGCCGGACGTGGCGTCGGCGATGATCCCGATGGTCGTCTGGTTGTTGACCGCGACGTCGCCGCTCGGCACCGCGCCGGCGCTCAACGGCACCACGGCTCCTGACAGCTCGAGATCGTCATAGGCGAGCTCCTGGGCGACGTTCACCGGACCGGCCGTGTTGCCGGTTCCCGGCGGCTTGACGGTCACCGACACGCCGGTGATCTGCCCGGTGACGAGCTGTTGATCGGCCGCGGGGGTGACCGGGTTTCCGTTCTGGTCCTCGGGCGGCGAGCCCCACAACGCCGCGGGTACGCTTGCAAGCGAAGGAGCGGCATCGAAGGAGGCCGAGCAGTCGTTGCCCTGCGCATCGGTGATGGTGATCGCGTGGGCCGCGCTCACATCGCCCCAGCCCAGCGGATAGACATTGAAGGAGCTGCCGGTGAAGGCGTGCGCGCTGCCGACGGTCGCGCTCGATATGGGCACCGGGATCGCGGTGGTGAAGCCGAACGTGCTTCCGCGCACGCTCCAGGCGCCGTCGCCGTCGGCGGCGCCCTGACGCGCGCTGGCACCGCCATTGCTGCCGCCGACGATCAGGCCTGATGCTGCCTTGAGCGAGATGAGCTGCGTCGCGCCGGACGTGCCGGCGTTCGGCAGCATCGCCTCGATATCGGACCAGCCGCCGATCCCCTGACCGTGGGTATTCGCCGCCCCGAACGCGATGGTGAACGAGATGACGTTCCAGTTCACCGTGACGGTGCCGCCGCTCGGCGGGCCCCAGAACTCGAGGTCGCAGCCGAGCTCGACCGACACGGTCTTGCTGACGCCCGCGAAGCTCAGCACATAGGACGCCCCGATCACGACGCCGATGTCGACGTCCATCCAGAACGGCTTCCAGCGGATGATGGCGTCGGCATGGGCGATGAACCACGCCTTGAGATTTCCCGACTGGTAGGTCGCGTCGAGCTCGGCGCCCGCCATCATCACGGCCGGCGTGAGCGCCAGATACGCGCTGCCCGTAATCGAGATCGAGGAATCGAGCGTCCAGTGAAAGCCGACCGCCGGGACGGTCGGGTAGTGGCTGGGCGGGGTGAAGCCCGGATTGTAGCCGCCGAGGGTCAGCACGAAATCGCCGGCATGCGGGCTTGGGCCATACCAGATGAAATAGGCAAAGCCGCCGGTGAGGCTGCAGGCCTGGTCCAGCACGAAGGAGCTCGGCGCCAGCGCCGCCTGGAGCGAGAACACGCCCTGGTCGGGGGCGAGCTCGACCTCGATCTCCATGTCGATGTTGGCGTAGACGATGTCGCCGCCGCCCTGGGGAAATTGCGCGCGCGAGGTGCCGAGCAGCGCGATGACCAGTTGTTGCCCGCCTCGACGATGAGCATCGCCTGGGAGTTCACCAGCTCGAAGCTCGTGAACGTGATGCCGGCGGCGATCCACAGATCGCCCTTGACCGCGCTTACCCAGGGCGGGTTGCTCCCGGTGATGGTGCCGAGCACGGTGAGCGGCGCGGTCGAGCCGCCGAACACGTTGGGCTGGCTGAAGGTCGAGGTCGGCAGCACCTCGACGAACGGGAATGTCGCCACCTGGTCGATCGTCGGCAGCGTCAGGCTGGAATTGTAGCCGAAGCCGAGCGCCACGCCGGTGACGAAGAATGGAGGCGGTCCGCCGAAATCATGGGCGACGTCGCCGAAGATGAACATCGACGGGAAGCCGAGATTGTTGCCGTAATAGCCCAGGACCTCGACGATGAAATCCTCGGCGCCGATCAGGAGACCGCCTTCGAACTGAACCGTCGTGCTGCCCGGGGGCGCGAGATTGACGAGACCGCCGGACAGCGCGACCGGCGGCTTGGTGTAGCCGACGCCGAAGCCCTGCAGATCGAAGGTGGGGCTGAAGTCGGTCAGCGGCGAGCCCAGTCCAAGCCCCTGCAGCGTCAGCGACAACGGCCCGAAGGCGAGCGTGGCATCGATCTCGAACCACAGCGACTGCTTCGCCGACTGGTAGAGCGCGCCGACGCGCTGGATCGCCAGCGGCCCGAAGCTGCGCTGGATATCGAACCAGGTGGTGCCGTCGGCCGCGGGCGAGGCGGCGGCTGCCTCGCCGCGCACCGGCAGGCGGTCGCCGGCACGCGGCGGCAGCGCCGTCGAGCCGCCGTCGAGCGGCAGCGCGAGCGGCACGGTGCCGGAGCCGTAGTCGAAGGTCGCGGTGAGCAGAACCTGCGTGGTCGCGCCCGTGCCGGGGGTCGGGAAGCTCGCATAGGTCGCGTCCTTGGGAAGGAAGTCCGCATAGTTGGCGAGCAGCGCGTTGAGCGCCGGCCCCGCCGTGGCGAGCGGCTGATTGGCGGCGGCGAGCGCCAGCTGATCGATCTCGATCGTGTCGATCTTGGCAAGCTCGGCGCCGACCAGTGGAAGATTCGTCAGATTGAGGCTGGTGGTCACCGCGATCGACAAGCCATAGAGCGATCCGGCGCTCGTCACGAACAGCAGCGATCCGTAGGAGGCGGTGTCGGCGACCGCGATGACGACGTTGTTGGTGATGTCGTAGACGAGGGCAGCGCCGGTGAGCGCCAGATCGACCGAGCTCGGCAATGCCGGCAGCGGCAGATCGAGCGCTGCAAGAAGGTCGTCGAGCGTGAGCGACGGCGAGGCATCGGTGCTGACCCAGCTCCCGGCGAGCACGGTGGCGGTGCCTTCGGAGAAGGCAAACTGGAACGCGTTGTCGCCGATCCACAGATAGCCGTCGAACACCGTGCTGCCGGTGTCGGTGGAGATCTCGATGCCGAAGTCGCAGGCCGTTCCCGCCACCGTAACCGAAGCCATGCCGAGCAGCGCGAAGGCGTTGGTCGCCGTGTTGTAGCTGATATTGAGGTTGGCAAGCGTGAGCTGCGGGAACGTGGAGGGAAGCGCGAGACCGAACAGGTTGAGCGCATCGTCCACCACCGCGCCGATGTCGATCGACTGCGGCCCCTCGGTTCCGCCTTCGAATGCCCAGCCGCCGGTCGGGCCATCGTAATCGGCGACCGCATTGAGCGGCACGCCGGCAACCGTGAAGGTGCCGACGATCTCGCCCGTCGGGGCCGACGGGGGCGTGCCGGAGACATAGGCGAGATCCATCCCGATCTCGGTGATGCCGAGCGCTTGGCTGCTCTCCGGAATCGTAAGCGTCCAATCGCTGGTCACCTCGGCCTGGAATCGGTACAGGTTGTCCTTGACCGAGCCGAAGAATTTGAGCGCCGTGCAGTCGATCCCGCCCATGGGGACGTCGCCGATGGCGGAGCTGATGTCGATCGTGCTGCCGGACGCGAGCTGGCAGAAGAAGCTCGTCTCCGGAAGACTGATGCCCGCCTCGAGGGTTCCGTTGGCGATTTGCGCCGTGCAGGCAACGCCGGTCTCGACTTCGCTCGTGGACGGCAGGTAGGTGAAGGTGATCGTCATGCCCTGGAATTCGACCAGGTCGCCGAACGGTTTCCAGCTGTCGCTCTGGGCGGGCTGGAAGGCGATCAAGGCGCTCGCGCTCACCACCGTCTGGGTCGCCGGCGCGATGGTGAGCGCTATGCTCTGCAGGCCGATCGCATCGAGCGCAGGAAAGCCGTCCGGAATCTGATCCGCCACGCTGCCCCCGATCAGCGTCGCGATATCGTCGAGAACCAGGTCGGACAATTGCGCAAGGTTGCTTTGGATGGTCAGGGTGACGGGGTCCTGCGAGAACGTGCGCGCATAGACCGGGATCGACAGCGTCGAATTGGTGAGCGCGATCGTAAAATCGCTTTCCGCCTGCAGGCAGGAGGTGAGCGCCACCGGCGCTGTGCCGTCCGCCGGCTGGACAAGACTCGACACGAGCGACAGCGCGAAGCCCGCCGAGAAGCTGCCGACCGAGATGGCGCCGCCCGGCGTGCCGACGAGGAGCACGCTTGGCAGGGTGCCGAGCAGCCCGATTGCGCCCGAGACAGGGAACTGCGCGGCGCCGAGCAACCAGGTGATGCCCGGCAGGTCGATGTTGAGCGCGAGCGTCGCCTGAAAGCTCAGCCCGGGCACGAGCTGCCCGGCAAGCGCGGCGGGATAGGCCGCCATGCCGTATTGCGAGGGAAAATCCGGTGGCAGCGTCGCGCGGTTCTGCGAATCGAGCGTGAACTGCACAGCCGTGTAGGTGAAGCGGTCGAGCCATCCCCCCTGCAGGGTCGGAAAGGCGGTCGCCAGGCTCCAGCCGGAGGGAAATCCGGTCAGCACGATCGCGACCTCGGCGGTGCTGCCGACCACCGTGAAGGTCGCGACCGCATCGAGGTTCGCGCCGCCGAGATACGGTCCGGTCAGCTCGCCCTGAACGACGATCGAGGAGGCGCTCGTCGACTGCCGCACCGCGTTCGCGAGACTAAGCGTATCGGCGCCGAGCTGGTTGGTGAACAGCGTCGTGATGTCCGGCGACGACAAGCCGGCGCCGCTCACCGTGAACGGCGGCGTCGCAAGCGCCGTGTTGATCAGGCCTTCGAGGGTGGGGAAGTCCATGGCCGGCGCGACCGTTCGGGTTTCATCATGGACAGGAGAATTCCAGGACCACCGGCAGATGATCGCTGACCAGCTTGGCGCCGATCCACGCATCGTCGATGGTCAGCGCCGTCGCCGGGTTGCCGGCATTCGCCGCGAGATTGGGAGCCTGCGCGGCGTTCCTCACCTGGTTGGTCGCATAGTAGGCCCGCGGTCCAGAGACCTCGAGCTCGGGCGGTTGCCCGCCCCATCCGGGCTGGTTGATCAATGCCGGGACGTCGACGATCTGCGCGGAGTTGCCAAATGTCGGCGTCGGATTGGTCACCTGGGCGCCGCCATAGAAGAAATTGTCGAACGCCGCATCGCGGATGATCTCGAAATCGCGCGGGTGGAAGCTCGGATCGTATTGCCTGAGATGGGTCCCGTCCGCAGTCACTGCGGCGCGCAGCGCCTGATAGGAGAGCGTGTTGTCGGCGGGAATGTCGAGAAAGATCGTGAACGGCACGAGCGGCGGGCCGGTTGCGGGCGCATTTCCGGCGGCGGCCGGCGGTGCCGTCGATCCGCCCAACTGCTCGGTCGGCGTGAGCGTATTCAAAGCGCCCCGGTTGAGCTTCTGGATGTGATCGCCCGAGGCCTTGTTCTGCAGGAAGTCGATGTTGAAATCCCCGGTATAGATCAGGTTCTGCACGAGATATCCGGTGTTTGCCGGCGCGTTGGGGTTCGGCAGATCGGCATCGATGTAGCCGGCAAAGCCGGCCGTATTCTTGAACAGCTGAGCAATGTGAAGCATGTAGAGCTGCGCCACCTGCTCCAGGCCAAGCGTATTCCGCCCGCTCTGGACGGCCGCGTAATGGCAGCCGACGATCGGCACCAGGTAAGTGCCGCCGGTACCCTGGATGCCGAACATGGCGAGACACGGCATGCGGAATCCGTTGCCGCCCGCGTATCCGAGCCGGCCGGACGGCTGGCCCGCGAACACGACGCGGTTCGCCTTCCCCTGCCCGCGCGCCTTGGCGCGGACCGCGAACAGGTCGACGAGCGGGATCCGGCGCCGCAGCGGCAACGGCGCCGGCGGCGGATTGGGGAATGCATTCGGCCAGGTGCGCCACAGCACCTGGGTCAAGTCCGTCAGCGGGTCCTGCTCGGTCCCGGCGCCGGGATCGGGCGCATGCGGACTGGCCTGGAAGTTGAGCGGCCGGATCATCGTCACGTTGCGGACGATGAAGCCGTAGTGCTCGCCGCCGGTCGGATTGGATAACAGCGCATAGTAGGTCCCGGCGGTTCCGGCGAGATTGTCGAGAGCCGCGACGAGCTGGCCGCATATGGTCACGGCGTCGGTCAGCCTGAGCTCGAAGATGACCAGGATATCGACCTGGCTGCCATAGACGACGCTCGCGATCGCATCCGCCATGCCGGGAATTTGAATCTTGACCGAGCTCAGCTGCTCGATGTTCCAGTTCATGACACGGATGTTCGGCACCCGAAACCTCCCTGCGGCGCCGGAACCCGGTGCTGCCGTCGTGGCCGGCGGGAAGGCTCAGCGGAGCTTGCCGGCTTGGCCCGAAGCATGGCCCTGGTTCTCGACACGCCAACTATTCTCGCGGGGTGAGAGCCGGTTTCTTGCTCGGACGGGTGTGCTGATCGGCGCTGCTGGTCAATTGTCCGGCCGGCGCCGTGCCCTGCCGAAAGTCGTTTGGGCCGCGAGGGAAGGGCAGAGTAAACCGAAAGCTCAATCGAAGACAATCGACGTCCAGCGCCTGATCGGGTGATAGCCGACGCCATCCGCCAGCTCGAGCCGGCTCCGCATTGCATATTGATCCAGGTCATGGCCGTTCCTGGCTGACCGGCGCTAGGAATGCTGCGGGACGGCAGCTCGGGTGAGGTGTGCCATGGTCGCGGAAATCTCGACGATTGAACGAGCGCCCGAGGCCGCGACGGCGGCGGCGGCGCGCCCGTGGCTGCGATGGTACGGAAACATACCCGCCGAGCTCGCCTATCCCGAGGTCACCCTGTACGAGGCGGTGGCTCGCGCCGCTGAGCGCACGCCCGATGCTGTGGCCTGGGATTTCTTCGACACCACCGCGACCTATCGGGAATTCCTCGCCTCCATCGATGCCTGCGCCAATGCGCTGGCGGCGCTCGGGCTGAAGGCCGGCGAGCGCATCGTCATGGCGATGCCGACGTCGCCGCAGGGGGTCATAGCCTTCTACGCCGCCAACAAGCTCGGCGCGGTGGCGGCGATGGTGCATCCGCTGTCGACGGCGTCGGAGATCGAGGGTTACCTCGACGCGACGGGGGCGCGGATCGCGCTCACCCTCGACGCCCTCTATGACCGCTTCGCATCGATCCACCCGCGGGTGCCGCTGGAAGTCCTGATCCTCGCCCGCATTCCCGACTACCTGTCGCCGGTGAAAAGCGTCGGCTTCTGGCTCGCCAAGGGGCGCCACTTCCCGACGGTGCCGGCCGATCCGCGCGTGCGGTGGTGGGCGGCGCTGATGCGCGATCCGCAGCCGGCCGTATCGTGCGCGCCGGCGACGACCGACGATCCGGCCGCGATCCTGTTCTCGGGCGGCACCACCGGAACCCCCAAGGGCATCGTGCTCTCCAACCGCAACTTCATCGCGCTGGCGATGCAGGTGGCGACCTGGGGCGGCATTCGCGACGGCGATTCGATCCTCGCGATCCTGCCGATCTTCCACGGCTTCGGCCTCGGCGTGTGCGTGAACGCGGTGCTGATGAACGGCGGCAAGTCGATCCTGGTGCCGACTTTCACGGCGGAAAGCGCCGCCAAGCTCCTGCGCAGCAAGCGGCCGAGCCTGCTCGTCGGGGTGCCGACGCTCTACGAGGCGCTGACGCACGACAAGTCGCTCGCCACCGCCGACCTCGCCTGCCTGCGCGCCACGTTCTCCGGCGCCGACCGCCTGCCGCGTCCGGTCAAGGAACGTTTCGAGGCGCTGGTCGCGCGGCGCGGCGGGCACGTGAAGCTGCTGGAAGGCTACGGGCTCACCGAGGCGGTCACCGCCGTCATGGCGATGCCGCTCGACGAGTACCGCGAAGGCAGCATCGGCGTGCCGTTCCCCGACACGCTTGCCAAGATCTGCACCCCCGGCACCACCGAGGAGGTCCCGCTCGGGCTGGAGGGCGAGATCTGCATCGCCGGTCCCTCCGTCATGATCGGCTATCTCGACGATCCCGAGGCGACCGGCCGGACGCTACGCCGCCACGCCGACGGGCGTCTCTGGCTGCATACCGGCGACCTCGGCCGCATGGATGCGGACGGCTTCTTCTACTTCACCGACCGTCTCAAGCGCATGATCAAGTCGTCGGGCTTCAACGTCTTTCCGGCGCAGGTCGAGACCGTGCTCTACCGCCACAAGCAGGTCCTCGAGGCTTGCGTGGTCGGGGTACCCGATCCCGCGCAGGTCGAGCGCGTCAAGGCATTCGTCGTGCTCCGGGACCAGGCGCAGCCGGGGCCCGACACCGAGCGGGAGCTGATCGCGCTGTGCCGGTCCGAGCTCATCAAGTGGAGCTGCCCGCGCGAGATCGAGTTTCGTCGCGATCTGCCGAAGACGCGCATCGGCAAGATCGATTACCGGGCTCTGGCGACCGAGCAGGTCGTCCCGAGCGATACGCCGCAGGCGGTCGCCCACGGCGGCGATCGTGTCGCGGCGGCGCTGCAGGCGCACGGCGTGCGCCAGGTGTTCACCCTGTGCGGCGGCCACATCTCGCCCATTCTCGCCGGCGCCAAGGCGCGCGGCCTGCGCGTCGTCGACGTCCGCGACGAGGCGACCGCGGTGTTTGCTGCCGATGCGGTGGCGCGGATCTCCGGCGTGCCCGGCGTGGCCGCGGTGACGGCGGGACCCGGCGTCACCAATGCGCTGACCGCGCTGAAGAACGCGCAGCTCGCCCAGTCGCCCGTCGTGGTGCTGGGCGGTGCCGCGCCGACCGCGCTGCAGGGACGCGGCGCGCTGCAGGACATCGACCAGGCGCCGGTCGTCGCGCCCCACGTCAAGCTCACGAGACGGGTTCGCAGGGTCCGCGATCTTGCGCCCGCATTGGAGGAAGCCTTCGCGGTCGCCCGCGACGGCGTGCCGGGACCGGCCTTCGTCGAGTGCCCGGTCGACCTGCTCTACGACGAGGCGAGCGTGCGGACGTGGTACGGCGCCGCGTCCGGGAAAGGGACATCGATTCCCGACCGGCTGCTGCGCTTCTACCTGAAGCGCCACGTCGCCAGGATGTTTTCCGGAAGCGGCGAGGTGCGGGCGCCGCGTCCTCGCGAGGTAGCGGCACCGGCCGTGCACCGCTCGCGGATCGCGGCGGCCGCCGCGCGCCTCGAAAAGGCGGAGCGGCCGCTCGTCGTCATCGGCAGCCAGACGCTTACGCTCGCCCCCGATCCGTCACGCATCGCCGCCGCCGTCTCCCGGCTCGGGATGCCGGTGTATCTCTCAGGCATGGCGCGCGGCCTGCTCGGGCGCGATCACCCGCTGCAGATGCATCATCAGCGCCGGCAGGCGCTGCGCGAGGCCGACTGCGTCCTGCTCGCCGGCGTGCCGTGCGACTTCCGCCTCGACTACGGCCGGCACGTGCGCCGCGCCGCCACCCTGATCGCCGCCAACCGCAGCGCCAGGGATGCCCGCCTCAACCGCCGCCCCGACATCGCGGCGATCGGCGATGCCGGCGCATTTCTCGAGGGTCTCGCCGCCTCGTCCGCCGGCGCCGGCCCGCGCCGGGACGACTGGATCGCAAAACTCCGCGCCAGCGATCGCGCGCGCGAGGCGGAGATCGACGCGCAGGCGAAAGCCGCGGGCCGGCACGTGAACCCGATCGCGCTGCTGCGCGCGGTCGACCGCGCGGCCGGCGACAACGCGGTGTTCGTCGCCGACGGCGGCGATTTCGTCGCCACGGCGTCCTACATCGTGCAGCCGCGCGGGCCACGCGGCTGGCTCGATCCCGGGGTCTTCGGGACCCTCGGGGTCGGTGCCGGCTTCGCGCTGGGAGCGGCGCTGTGCCGCCCGGACGCCGAAGTCTGGATCCTCTACGGCGACGGCGCCTGCGGCTTCAGCCTCGCCGAGTTCGACACCTTCGTGCGCCACGGCATTCCGGTGATCGCCGTGGTCGGCAACGACGCGTCCTGGAGCCAGATCGCCCGCGAGCAGGTGAAGATGCTTCATGACGACGTCGGCACGGTGCTCGCGCGCACCGCCTATCACGAGGTCGCGGCAGGGTTCGGGGCGGAAGGCATTTTGGTGAAGACCACCGCCGAGGTGCCCGAGGCGCTCGCCCGGGCGCGCGCCGCCGCCGCGGCCGGCAAGCCGGTCCTGGTCAATGTCTGGCTCGACCGTACCGACTTCCGCGAGGGCTCGGTGTCGATGTGAGGCGGCGCGACGGGCGTGTTTGACCTGGGTCAAGGCATCGGCGGCCGAGTGGAATACGAGTAGTGTCATGCAGCAATCGAGGCCGGCTTTGCACAAGCACATCCTCATTCCGATCGACGGTTCAGAGCTCGCGGAGAGCGCAGCCGAATATGCGATCGCGCTGGCGAGGGCCGCCGGCGCCACGCTCACCGGCCTCACGGTGACGCCGCCATATCCGACCGTGGCGATCGAGCCTCGCTACCTCGCGGATTCTCCCGAGCTGTACCGGCAGCGCGTGGCGAGTGCCGCGGCGAAGAAGCTCGACCGGATCAGGGCGAAAGCGGTCGCCGCCGGGGTGAGTTGCGAGATGGTTCATGCCGAGCACGATCAGCCGTACCAGGCGATCATCGGCACCGCCAATCGGCAAAAATGCGATCTGATCGTCATGGCCTCGCATGGCCGGCGCGGCACCGCGGCCGTCGTGCTCGGCAGCGAGACCCTCAAGGTGCTGACCCACAGCACGATCCCGGTCCTCGTCTATACGCCGACGACGCCGCACGACACTGGCGCGCTCGTACTGGACCTGGGACAGCCGGTCGAGATCACGCCGCGTTGACCTGCGTCAATGCGGTTTCGCTCGGCTTCGTCATGCTGGCAAGCCGGCTCGCGTCACCCTGTGGGCAATCGACAACCGGCGCCGGGTGCGATCCGGGACAATCGCAAACCAGGGGGCCGCACATGAACGAGGCCGTCAATCAGGTCGTCCTGATCACCGGCGCGTCGTCGGGAATCGGACAGGCAACCGCACGACTGTTTGCCGAGCGCAAGTGGACGGTCTTCGGCACCGATCTGAGCGACGCCGCGGCGGCGGCGACCGATCAGGTCCGCGGGCTCGTGCTCGATGTCCGCAGCGACGCGTCGGTCGCCGCCGCGGTCGCCCAGGTGCTGGACGAGGCCGGCCGCATCGACGTCCTGGTGAACAATGCCGGCTATGCCATGCTGGCCCCGCTCGAGGAGATCTCGGCGGCGCGCGCCAGCGCGCAATTCGAGGTCAATTTCTTCGGCATCATCCGCATGGTCAATGCGGTGCTGCCGGCGATGCGCGCGCGCGGCGCGGGACGCATCGTCAATATCGGCTCGGTCGCCGGGCTGGTGCCGGTGCCTTACGGCGGCATCTACTGCGCGAGCAAGCACGCGGTCGAGGGCTATTCGCGCTCGCTCGACCTCGAGGTTCGCCAGTTCGGCATTCGCGTGACCGTCGTCGAGCCGAATTTCATGCGCACCGGCCTCGGCCGCAACGCCATCGAGGGCGACCGGCACATCGAAGCCTATGACGCCGGCCGCGACTGCACCGCCGCCGGATTCCGTGACGCGGTCACCGAGGGAGGAAGCCCGGCGATCGTCGCCGAGACGGTGTGGCGCGCGGCGACCGCGCGGCGGCCGCGGGCCCGCTACCCGGTCGGTGCGGGAGCAACGACTGCGGCCCTGCTCCGCGACATCCTGCCCCGCTGGTACCTGGAGCGGCGCGTGCGCAGCGGCTTGCACCTGCACTGACCGGCAACGACGGCTGCCGCGGCCCAGCCGCAGGGATCAGCCATCGGTTCCGTGCACCCCACCGCGACACTCGGTGGGCGAGGCACCGAAACGGCGACGGAAGCATCGGTTGAAATAGGAGACTTCGTTGAAGCCGCACGCAAACGCGATGTCGCTGACCTTCAACCGGTCGAACCGGGACTTGGCGAGTGCCGCGCGCGCCTTCTGCAGCCGAAGCTCCAAGACCCGTTCGGTAAAGGTCGTTCCGCTCTCCTGAAGCAATTCCTGCACATAGCGCGAGGACAGGCCGAGCCTGGTCGCCACGGTGGCCGGCACAAACTCGGGATCGGCAAAGCCGGCGCGAATCTCCGCAAGGATCTCCTGCACCCGCGCCGCGCGCAGTCCTCGCGCACGCGCGATCTCGCGGGCGTCGCGTCCGGCCCCCAGCGTCAATGCCACAAGATCGAGGATCGTCGTATCGACGTGCTCGATGAGCGCGGGATCGCTCCCCAGCCCGTCCGGCTCGCTCACGATGTCGAGATAGCGCCGCAGATGGCGTAGCGCCGGAAGCCTCGGGTCGAGCGCGGTGGCGAGAAGATCCTCGGCATTGACGGAGAGCTCGCGCAGGGAGAGCCGGGGCAGGATCAACGTCGCGTAGTTCAACTCGCCGTCACGCCCTGCCTGCAGCTCCGCTCGTCCCGACAGGTGGAGAAGCGTTGCTGTTTTCCGCTCGAGCACGACGTGTCGCCCAGGTTGCGACAGACCCATGGCGGTCCGGCCGACGTTCATGTTGAGGCAGAAATTGTCGCTGCCGACGACCGACAGGATGTTACGCGACGAACCCATCCGGGTGATCGTGCCGCTGAGGTGGGCAAGTACAGTCGATCCGAATCGCAACAAGCCGCAGCGCATCGAGAACGGCCTGTCGGGCGAACGCGATACGTCGAACGAGCCACCCAGGCTTTCTTCGACGAGGTCGCGCCAAAACGAGAAGCGCGCTCGATCGTCGAGATGCGGCGGGAGCTCATCCGTCGAAAAGTACGATCGGCCCATCGTGCAGCCACATCTTGATACGCACGAGGTCTCGGCCAATGGCCATGCCATCGGAGACCTGGCGTTCGCTGCGCCGGTTCGCCCCGCAAAGTCGGAATAAGAGTGTTCTCGGGAGAGTAGAAACCCGACAAATTGAGCGAAACTAGGGCGCGGTGGCCCGACAACCGGCCGCACCGTTCCGGGTTCCCTGAATATGGCCCTCCGGGGGCGTAGAGCTTCGAGCACCTTGCTGGCGTTTGTTCCGTTTCCTGACGCGGGATGCCTGGCGCACCAGGCGGGATTTCTGCGATACAGTGAGGGTCGATCATCCCGTGTCAGCAAATAAATCAAGAAAAAATGACTCAGCGCGCCGCAGTGCAAATCGGGCACGCCCTCGGACAAGACCCGGTCGCCAAGACGTGGCAATAAGCCATCAATGAACTGGTACGGTATCGCTGAGGGTGCTTCATGCGCAGGATTTCCCTTCTCGCTTGTGCAGCCGCGTTGCTGGCGATGGGCGTCGCCGTGATGGCCAAGACCGTCCTGTCTCCCGCCGATCGGCCGCCGTCGGCATCGATGTCGCCGGAAGAGATTCATCGACACGTGAATCCGAAGGACCTTCCGGTCCTGCAGGTCCAGGACCCGGTTTGAGTCCGCCAGGTTTCGGCGCCGTGGCCCCGTCCATGCTGCAGCGTCGTCCGACGGCCGGATCGCGAACATCTGCGAGGGAATGCAGATGCACGGCTATTTCGGCGTTCTTCAAATGCCTCAGGAGGCGATCATTTCACCGTCGCTCGGTTGCGTGATCGTATTCTCGCTTGTCGGATTGGCTCTCAGCGCGGTCATGCTGGCGATCAGCGGGACACAATCGCTCGACACCGTTCTGGCCGCGCTCGGGTAACCTTCCCACGCTGCCATGACGTTGAATCAGATCCGGTATTTTATTGCAGTCTGTCAGGAGACGAATTTCACGCGGGCTGCGAGGTGTTGCGGCATTTCACAACCATCGCTGACGAGCGCGATCAGGGCCCTGGAAAACGAGCTCGGCGGCCATTTGTTCGATCGATGCCCGCGAGTGGCGCTTACCGATCTTGGGCACGCGGTGCGGCCGCATTTTCGCGACGTGTTGGAGGCCATCGAGGCTGCGCGAAAGTCCGCGGCGACGATTGACGTACTGCTCGACGTCCGACATGAGGGGCCTCGAATGAATCGAGATGCCCTCTGGTGATGAAGCTGTTGACCCGGCCGGTGAGCCCGATCGAGGCGATGACGAAGTTGAGGAAATAGGCCGCCAGTAGGATCGCCATGATCATGGCGGGTCCGCATGGTGCCCTCGAAGGCATGCAGCAGCGTCCGCACAGTCAGCCGCCTGTTCCATGCCGCGATGCCGCAATTGGCGCATCTCGTCCATGTGCTGAGCCGCACATACGGTGCGATCCCTTGAAAAAGCGGCTGTGGCGCGTATTCTTGAATTGTCGTCCTCCGGCACGAGGACCGGTCGGTTCATTGGGTGATGAGCGTGATCCCAATCACAATACGCATATGAGCCGAGTCCTTAGTTGCACGACGTGGCCGCCCCAGGATCGGGCGCATGGCGGGTGAGCATTGCAGGGGGAGAGCGCGATGTCAGGGTCGGATGCCGCCTGCATGCAAGGCCGGAGCCTCGCGACACGGTCCGGCCCGCGTTCCCGCAAGGGCCGCGGCCGGTGGCGGCTGTCGGCATTGGTTCGCGCTCGGCGTCCTCGTCAATGCCTCGGCGCAAGCCGCCGTGGCGCAGCCGCCAAGGTTCCGAGCCTGTGGCTGTACAGTCTGAACGACCGGTTCTGGGGACCGCGGCTGCCTCACCAATGGTTCCGCAGCTTTGTCGCAGCCGGCGGCAAAGCACAATTCGTGCAGCTTCCGTCGTTTGCCGACGATGGACACAAGAGCTTTGCCGGCAATTCGACGGCGTGGATCCCGGCGTTCGAGGCATTTCTTCAGGAGATCGGCTTCCTCGGCGCGGCACCGCAAGCCGGCAGATGAAGCAAAACGTGGGCGACCGGGGCGATCCCGGGGTGCCGAAGCAGAAGTCCGGCTGCGCCGGGGGCAGGGTCTTTGGGTGTTTGCGCATGCATCCTCGACCTGCCGGCGGCCGCGAAGGGCAGGGCTTGAGTCCGGTGGATCAGGATCGGCCGAAAGACGACCGCCCACTCTTGATCGAGGGGCACGCTGTGGGGCTGGCCCTCATGCGCCCGGAGGATGTGGCGGCAATTGCGCGGTGGCACCAGGACCTCGAATTCACCGCCAACATCGGGAGCCCCGGGGAGGCTCACACGGTCGAGATGCGCCGGGAGGCCTACGAGAAGAATGCGCGCATGCGGCCGGACAGTGTCGAGTTTGCGATCATCCTGCTCTCGAGCGGTCAGCTGGTCGGATTCGGCGGCCTGTTCGACATCTCTCGCGCGATGACTGCCACGCTGTTTGTCGGAATTGGCGAACGTAACCTGTGGGGCAAGGGCCTCGGCACCGAGGCCACCCGTCTCATCTGCGAGTTCGGCTTCTTCTTTCGAAACCTGCACGGCATCAAGGTGGAAGTGAATGGATATAATCGGCGGGCGATGCGGATCTACGAGCGCCTCGGCTTCAAGCCGGTCGGGCGTATTCGCGGCGCCATCGTGCTGAACGGCAGACGATATGATCAGGTCATCATGGATCTGTTGCGCGACGAGCTCAAACTGGAGCACACCGGGCGCTTCCGGACACTTGAGGACGATTCCGGGCTTTCAACATAGGTCCGCGATCATCGTCTCGGCGCAGCCGACCTTATTCCTCCGCGACGCGGAAGTTGCTGATCGCGTGAAGGCGGCATCCGCTGTCGCTGGCCCGGCAGCGCGCCATTGCGGCATCGACGGCGGCGCTCTCCGAGCTCTCATTGGCGACAGGGTACCACTTTCCGCTGTTGCCGCGCGCGGCGCCTCTTACACCTCACCCTCAATTCGCCGCCAGCCGTGGCAGAAACAGCACGATCCCCGGCCACACCGACAAGATCACGATCATCAACAGCATGGTGATGACGAACGGCGAGGCGCCGATGATGACGTCGTCGATCTTGCCGCGCTTGCGCAGGCCCTGGACCACGTAGAGGTTGATGCCGACCGGCGGGGTGATCATGGCGAGCTCCATCAGGATGATGATGATGATGCCGAACCACACCGGGTCGTAGCCCGCCTTGAACATGATCGGGGCGATGATCGGCACGGTGGCCACCATCATCGACAGGGTCTCCATGAACATGCCGAGGATGAAGTAGAAGATCACCACGGCGATCAGGAGCTGCGCCGGGGTGAGGCCGAGGCTGGTGATGAAGCTGTTGACCTGGCCGGTGAGCCCGATCGACGTGATGACGAAGTTGAGGAAATAGGCGGCCAGCAGGATCGCCATGATCATGGCGGTGGTCCGCATGGTGCCCTCGAAGGCGTGCAGCAGCGTCCGCAGGGTCAGCCGCCGGTTCCATGCCGCGATGCCGACGGCGGCGATGACGCCGAGCGCCGCCGATTCGGTCGCCGTCGCCCAGCCCGCATAGATCGAGCCGATCACCGCCAGGAAGATGATGAGCGGCGGCAGCAGGTCGGGCAGCGAGCGGATGCGCTCTTCCCAGGTCGATGGCGTCGGCCTGCCGCCGAGCTCGGGGCGCACGATGCAGAAGATCAGCACGGTCAGGCTGAACAGGCTGGCGAGAATGATCCCGGGAATGAAGCCCGCCAGATAGAGTTTCGGGATCGACGTCTCGGTGAGCACGCCGTAGACGATCATGTTGATCGACGGCGGGATCAGGATGCCCAGCGTCCCGCCGGCCGCGATGGTGCCGAGAAACAGCCGCTCTGAATAGCCGCGCTTCTCCACCTCGCCGAGCGCCACGGTGCCGATGGTCGCCGCCGTCGCCACGCTGGAGCCGGAGGTCGCGGCGAACATCGCGCAGGCCGCGATGTTGGAATGCATCAGGCCGCCAGGCAGCCACGGCATCCACAGCACCAGCGCGTTGTACATCCGCTCCGCCATGCCGGAGCGCAGCAGAATTTCTCCCAGCAGCACGAAGAACGGGATGGCGACCAGCAGGAAATTGTTCGACGTGCCCCAGGCGATCTCGCCCATGGCGAGCGACAGCGGCAGCTTGGAGTAGATGGCGGAGAGCACGAGGCCGAGAACGCCCATGCCGGCGGCGACCGGCACGGCGAGCGCCAGCAGGCCGATGAGGATGGCGAGCGTGACGGGAAGCACCTCAGTTGCCTCCCTCGGCGCCCTGGCGGTCCTTCAGGTCGCGGATCTCGTCCTCGACCTCCTCCTCGGCCGAGCGGGTGCTGACCGCCTTGGCCATGCCCGGCAGGTCGCCGCGCCAGAACAGCGTCAGGGCGTGGACGAACAGCACGGCGCCGGCGACCACGAAGGCCGCGAGCCCGGCGATCCACAGCGCCTGCGGGATCACGGTCGGCGTCTCCAGCGCCGACTGGCTGCGCGAGCCCGAGGTCCACGACTGCGTCACCACGCCGAAGCCGTGCCAGGTCATCAGCGCGAAAAAGCCGACGAACAGGATCAGCGCCACCATGTCGAGCAACAGGCGGAGCTTTTGCGCGAACAGCACGTAGAGCGAGTCGATGCGGATATGCGCCCGGTCGATCAGCGCCGCGGCGAGCCCCCAGGCGGTGCCGATGGCGAGCGAATAGCCGGCGAGCTCGTCGGCGCCGCCGATCGAGCGGGCGAGGAACTTTCGCATCAGCACGTCGACGCCGATCAGCACCGCGGCCAGCAGGACCAGCGCGCCCCCGAACCAGAGGCCCCAGTGGCTCAGCCGCCGGACCTCACGCATCACGCCGTCCATTGAGGGCCGTCCCCCTTTTGGGAGATTCAAGCGATCACGGGGTCGGCGCCTTGAGGCTCAGGACCTTGCCGACCGTCTCGTTCCATTCCTTGGCGCATTCGGCGCCGCAGCGCTTGGCCCAGCCGGCCAGCACCGCGCCCTCGACCAGCTTCTTGTGGACGTCGGCTTCCTCGGGCTTCACCGGCACGATGATCGAGGTCGCGAGCTTGCCCATCTGGCACGGCTGCTTGTTGGTGTTGCAGTTCTCCGCCTCCGCCGTGGTGGTCTTGACGGTGGCCCACATCTTGTCCTCGTAGGCTTTGATCTGCTCGGTCAGGAATTTCTGCGTCGCCGGGTCGAGCCGCTTCCAGCTGGCGAGGTTGACGGCGAGCACGTTGATGCTCCACCCAAGCGACATCGGGTAGATCGATTTGGTCACCTCGTTCCACCCGGCGGTGTTGCCCGAGAGGCTGCCGGTCACCGCGCAGTCGACCACGCCGTTGTTGAGCGCCGGCACCACCTCGGCAAATGCCATGCTCACCGCGGTGGCGCCGAGGCCGGAGAGGAAGTCGCGCATGGTGTTGTTGAAGACGCGGATCTTCTTGCCCTTGAAGCTGTCGAGGCCGGAGATCACCTCGCGGCACCAGAACACTTGCGGCGTGTTGCCGCCGAACGCCAGCAGCTTGACGTTCCAGTTCTTCTGCATCTGCCGGTCGATCACGTCGCGATAGGCGTTGCAGGCGGCGCGCGCCTTGTCGGGATCGAGGGTGAGGCCGGCGAGATCGCAGGCCTCGAAGCGGGGGTCGTCGCCGGCCATCTTCGAGATGTCCATGCCGGCAAAATCCATCACGCCGAGCTTCAGGAGCCGCAGCATGGTCTTGTCGTCGATGCCCATCTGGTCGAGCGGCGTCACGTCGGCCGTGATGGCGCCCTTCGAGGCTTCGGGAATGGTTTTTCGCCAGAACGGCAGCTCGTCGACGATCGAGACCGGTGTCGGGCTGTTGAGGCCGATCACCTTGAACTGCGTCTTGGGGAGATCCTGCGCGACGGCGCCCGAGGCAAGCGTCGCCGCGATCGCGAGCGCTGCCAGCAAACGTTGCATCATGTTCGTTCCTCCACGCTTGCGAAGCGCCCCGTCTGGAGCGGCGCCGCCCGGAGTGCGAGTGTTCCCCAGTTGTCGCGGCTTGGCAACGCCGCGGCAGCGCCGCGACCTCGTCCAACGATCGGGTCGACAGTCTCGGCCAAAGGCAAAGCAAGAAGTGCGCCGTGCTCGCGCCAACTCGGTTACCGGCGGGCGGCGTCGGGCGAAAACCGATGCGCTTGACCGGATATCACCCCGTTCCGTCGTGGCGTCGCCCGGGCTGCCACAGCGCCATCGCCAGCATGAACACCAGACCGGACAGCTGCGGCAGCAGCGTCATCGCCAGCACGCGCGCCATGTGCACGTCGGCCGGCCTCACCCGCGCGGTGTCGGCGGTGAGCCAGTTCATCAGGCTGGCGGCGGTCTCGGCCTGCGGGTCGGCGGTAGTCAGCGCGGGCAGGCGCGCGAGCCTCGCCTCCGCCTCTTTAACCTCGGCATCGAGCGCATCGCGGCGTTGCGCGGTCCCGGCGGCCTGCCTGAGCTTCAGAACCTCGGCGCAGGCTTCGCCCGATTGCGGTCTCGTCACGTCGGTGCAGCCTGCCGTCGCATGCCATGCGCTTGCCGCGCGCGGCTGGGCGCGCTGGATCTCCGCCGCGATCGTCACCGCGGATCGCGTCTCCGCAATGCCGTCGCGCTCGGTCCGCAGCCGCGCCACCAGACTGACGAGGCCGGCGCGCTCGCTCGCAATGCTGCCGCGTGCCGCCGTGGTGTCGGCGATGTTCACCGCCGCAAAACCGATCGTCGCCATCAGGGCGGTCACGATCGTGGTCCCCCACAGGCCCCAGGCCATCGCGGCTTCCGACCGCTTGCCGTCCTGCCAGAGCGTGCGCGCGGCAGCCGGGAGAACCAGCGCCAGGGCATCGGCGGCAACGCTGAGGCCGGCGAGCCAGAGGCTCGCCTCAGCGGTTTTTCCCAATGTCGCGCCGTACCACGCATTGATGTTGAGGCCGTACCAGGCGATCGCGCAGGCGATACCCGCGAGGACGAGGGCGCCGATGAGCCGGGTGACGCCGACGCGGCGCACGGGCGGGCGGACCGCGAGCAGCGCGTAATCGGCAGCCCTGGCTTCCTCCGGCCGGGCCGCGATGCTGCGGGTCATCGGCTCGGACGCCGCGACCGGGAGGCTGGCCGGCGATTCCGGCGCCGACACCGCAACGGACGCCGACGTGATCAGCGAATTGCCGTCGGGTCCGCTCCGGCGCGAGATCACGCCGGCGTCGGCCCACTGCTTGAGCCGCCGATAGACTTTCGACCGGCTCCATCCCCAGTGTCGCGCGAGCTCGGCGCCGCTGGTCTCAACTCCGCGGTTCGCGTTCTGGCGGAGCCACGTCAGCGCTTCCTCGTCCGCAAATGTCCTGTCAGCCGCGGGGATCGTCATGTGCGTCCCTCTGGGTGGATTGGCCTCATCGGTGCGCGGCCGCGAATCGCGACCGCGAAGAAATTTTGCCCGCGCCGTTGTTCCGCCGGCCGGCCGCGGCGTCAAGGCGGAGCCGGAGCGCCGCGGACGAAACTTTTCCAGGATGGGATTTTGCGCAACAGGGCGCGCGGCGGATCGTGAGAAATGCCCAGGCTCGCCCGGCGCGCGGATGTCAGACCCGCGGTGTCAGCCATCTTCCGGCGCGGGCGACGGCGCGGCGGACGCGGCCCCAGCCGTCGTCGTCGAGCACCAGGCGGAAGCCGAGGTTGCTCGGCGGCGTTCCCACCGCGCAGCCGCCGGTGCGCGGATCGCGGATGAAGTCCGTCATGTAGGTGCGATGGCGTCCCTCGACGACGCGGACGCCGCAATTGACGATTCCCATGCCCGTCTCGTGGTCGCGGGCGTCGAGCGCCGTGCGGCTGTAGCAGGTGCTGGTCCATTCCCAGACATTGCCCGCCATGTCGGCGACGCCGTTCTCGTTGCGGCCGAAGCTGCCGAGCGGCTGCGGCTCCTTGTCGACGGCATCCTCGCGGGCCGATTCGCTTTCGTATCGCGCGAGCCAGCGCGCGGACGGATCGCCTCCGTCGGAATCCGGCAGCGCATCGTCCGCGAACCGGTCGGCGGCCGCGAACGCCCATTCCTGGTCGCTGGGCAGCCGGTAGTGCGCACCGGTCCTGCGCGACAGCCAGGCCGCATAGGCCTCGGCGTCGCGCCAGCTCACCTGGACGGCAGGTCGATCCGCGGATGCCGGCGCGCCGGCAGGGCGTCGCGGGCAGCCGCCGTCTTGCACGCAGTCCTGGTAGTCAGCCGCCGTCACCTGATGCGCCATGATGGAAAAGGTCCGGTCGATCCGCGCGTTGATCGCCAGCGCCCGCGTCGGCCTGCCGCCGCGGGTGAATTCTCCGGAGCGCCGGTAGCGGAAGTCGCCCGCGCGGATCTCCACCATGGCCGGCTCGGAGAGCGACCAGGCGGCCTCGTTGCCGGGCAGGCCGGGGCCGACGGTCGCCAGCCCCAGGGGAACCGCCACGCAGGCACCGGTCGCGGCGGCCAAAGCCATTTTGACGGCGAACAGCATGATGATCACTCCGAGGATGCAGCCCGCCGGTCCGGCGGGCTGCGGCGGTTTTCAGTTGTGGGCGTGGGCGTGGGCGCCCGACGGGCGCTCCAGCGCACCCTGCACCCTCGGGGGAATCGCCTCGGGCGGCGTCACCTGCTTCATCAGATCGTCGTTCCAGGTGCCCTCGACCTTGAAGTGCGCGGTGGCGCCGAGCTCGACGGCCTCGATCAGGTTGTGCGTCACATAGGCGTAGATGCCGGGCTGCCGGAACGTGTAGAGCGCGGCCCCCGCCGATCCGCCGCGGATGAACCAGGTCTCGAGATCGACCTCGGGCCGATTGGCGAATTTTCCGGTTTCCCAGACATGGTCCCCGTGACCGCCGATCAGATGCGGGCGGGAGTCGCGGTTGGCCTGGGAATGGACGATCAGCACCGTCTCGCCCACCTTGGCGGTCATCGCGTTCCTGCCGGTGAGCGCGCCCACCCGGCCGTTGAACACCACATGGGTGGGAATAAGCTTGCGCATCAGCTCGACGGTGTCGGTATAGGCCTCGCCGGGCGAGTCGTATTTCTTGAACTTGCCCTTGTCGTCGCGCGGAATATAAAAATCGTTCTCGCCGACATAGTAGACGCGGTCGTAGTGGAGCGGCTTGCCGGCCCCGTCCTTGAGCCCGTCGCGCGGCAGCACCATGATGGCGCCGCTCATGCCGGATACCACGTGCCAGGGGATCATCGGGCCGCCCGGCGCGCAGTGGTAGACAAAGACGCCGGACCGCGTCGCCTTGAAGCGCAGCACCACCTGCTCGCCGGGATTGATCAGGGTCAGCTCGCCGCCGCCGAGCGCCCCGGTCGCCGCGTGGAAATCGATGTTGTGCGGCATCGAGTTGCTGTCGGGATTGACCAGCGTCAGCTCCACGTAGTCACCCTCGTGCACGACCATCAGGGGGCCGGGGACCGAGCCGTTGAAGGTCATCGCATGGAGGATCGTGCCCTCGCTGTCGATGACCATCGGCTTTTCCTCGATCACCAACCGGAACTCCATGATCTTCGGCTTGCTCCTGGTGGCCTGCTCGTGGGGATGGACGAACGGCGGGGCGACGAGGTCGACCCGCTGGCGCGGGAGATCGAGCTCCTCCGCCAGGGCCGGCGTCGACAGCATCAGCGCCGCGACCGCGGCCCCCACCATGGCGGCTCTTCGGGTGATCATGACGTGCTCTCCAGTTTTCCTGACCGAACGGTAGCTGGCGTGAATGTGCACGACCGGCCGAAATCTTCTTTGCGCCGCAGCAAACAGCAGAAGGGCTTTTGCCCTGCGCGCCTGGGTCGTGGCGCCCGACGACGAAACTGCTTCGAGCTTGCGCTGCGACAAAGAAGGGGTGCGTCCCGCCGGTAGGATGCCAGGTCCGCGGCGGAGGAAGTTTCATGACGGTGGAGCTGCACCTGCAGGTCGACGACGTGATGCGCCGCTGGCCGGGAACGATCCGCGTCTTTCTCGATTTCAGGATGCGCTGCATCGGCTGTCCGATCGCCTGCTTCCACACCGTGGACGACGCCTGCCGCGAGCACGGCGTCGATCGGGCGCGCTTCCTCGGATCGCTGCGGGCAACAGCGTCGGTGGCGGCCGCGCGGCATTCTGCCGCGTAGCCGACGCTCAGCCGGGAAGGCCCTCCGCCAGGCTGAACAGCTTGTGCGGCTCGCGGATGATGATCCGCATGCGCCCGCTCTCCACCAGCCCGCGCTGCTCCCAGGCGCTGAGAATCCGGCTGACCGTATGCAGCGTGGTGCCGGTCATCTCGGCCACGTCCTGACGGCTGATCGGGAAGTCGATCTCCACGCCCGGGTCGACCTTTCGGCCGGCCTGCTTGGCAAGACGGAGCAGGGCGTGGGCGACACGCCGCTCGACCTGCTCGGTCGACATCTCGATGACCTGGGTCTGGGCGTCCTGCAGCCGTCCGCCGACGGTCTGCAGCGCGTTCATCGCCAGGCCCGGATGGCGCGCGACCAGACGCGGCCAGGCTGCCGAGGGCCAGGCCAGCACGATGCTGTCGACCACCGCAATCGCGCTTGCCGGATATTCGGCGAGCCCGATCGCCCTGGCGACCCCGAACACCTCGCCCGGCGCCACATAGCGCACCAGAATCTGCTGGCCGTCGGGCGTGGTCTTCATGGCACGGACGTGCCCATGGAGAAGAATGAAGAAAGAATGCGCGGGTTCGCCCTGGGCGAAGATCGTGGTGTCCTTGGCGTGCCGTGCCGAACGCGCCTCCTCGAGGATCTCATCGAGATCGGCGGCGCCGAGGCCTTCGAACATCGGCAGATCGGCGATGAGCGAACGGTCGATGGAGGTCATGCCCGTTGCGGCTCGCGGTTGGCGTGGGACGGATCGGCGCGGCGGAAGGTAGATGGCGCTGCCCTGCCGGGCAAGCGACGCGGGCGGTTCGGCAATGCCATCGGTCGACCGCCGCGGGCTCGATCGGATTCCCACCGCGGCGGTTGATATGGCTGGAACCGGAGGGCGTGGGGGTTGCACAATCGATGACCATATCATTAGTAGCGCAAGTGGAAACGGAGCGCGCGGGGTGGCGAGGAGTGAGGCGAGCTTTGCTGACCGGCGTGACCGGCCAAGACGGCGCTTACCTTTCCAAGTTCCTCCTCGACAAGGGCTATGAAGTCTTTGGGGTGGCGCGGGGTGTCGCGGCGCCGGACGGCAATCTTCATAGGCTCGGAATCCTCGACCGCGTGCGACTCCTGCGCGACGATCTGTCGGACCTGGCAAGATTGATCCAGCTGATGAGGGAGATCCAGCCGCAGGAGGTGTTCAATCTCGCGGGTCCGTCCTACGTTCCGGGCTCCTGGGACGAGCCGGTTGCGACCGCCATGGTCAGCGGCGTCGGCGCCGTCAACGTGCTCGAGGCTCTGCGTGTGGGCTGTCCCGGCGCGCGGTTCTATCAGGCGTCGTCGTCGGAAATGTTCGGCGCGGTCGAGGACGCGGTCCTGAGCGAGACGACGCCCCATTGCCCGCGCTCACCCTATGCGGCTGCCAAGTCGTTCGCCCACTGGATGACCGTGAGCTACCGCGACGGCTTGGGCGTGCATGCCAGCAACGGCATCACGTTCAATCACGAATCGCCGCTGCGGCGGCCCGAATTCGTGACCCGCAAGATCACCGTCGCGGCTGCGCGCATCAAGCTCGGCCTGCAGCATGAGCTGCGTCTGGGCAACATCGAGGCCGAGCGCGACTGGGGACACGCCAAGGACTATGTTCGCGCCATGTGGCTCATGCTGCAGCAGGACGCGCCCGACGACTACGTGATCGCGACCGGCCGAACGGCGAGCGTGCGCGCGCTCTGCGGCATCGCGTTCGACTATCTCGGGCTTGATGCCGACAAATACATCGTCATCGATGAGGCGTTGATGCGGCCCGCCGACCCCTCTTGCCGATGCGGCGACCCGTCGAAGGCGCGCGAGCAACTCGGATGGACGCCTTCAGTGTCGCTCGAGTGCCTGATTCGCGAGATGATCGACGTCGATCTCGAGCGCGAGCGGCGGCAGCTTTAGTGCGGCTCTCGCTCGGAACGACGTTGCACCGGGAGGTATGGCGGCGGCTGCCGCGCCGCCGGCGACGCGCCGCCTTGTTCCGGCTGATGTCGGTGCTGGCGCCGCGTCCGGCCGCTGACGTGGCGCGCACCGACGGCCCGGTCATCGTGGCGGGCTATCTCACCGGCGCAAGCGGGCTCGGTGAGGGTGCGCGGCTCTGTCTCGAGGCATTGCGCGGCTCGTCCGCCGAGACCTACGGGATCGACCTCTCCGGCGCGCTCCTGCAGGGCAAGTCGCGCGTCGATTACCGCTTCCCCGCACCGCCGCGGATGTCCGGATCCGGCGCCGTGATCCTGCACGTCAATCCGCCGCTGGTGCCGATGGCGCTGCTCCGCCTCGGCCGCGGTTTCGTCGCGCGCAAGCGTATCGTCGGCTACTGGGCCTGGGAGCTGCCGCTGGTGCCCGACGAATGGCGAACGGATCTCGGCTACGTTCACGAGATCTGGGTTCCCAGCGCATTCACCGCGAGCGCGGTTCGTCCGGCGACCAGCCTGCCCGTGCGCATCGTCCCGCATCCGGTTCCGCGGGGCCCGGCGGCCGACATGTCCCGCCATCGGCCGCCCGGCGTCGACCTCATGGTCTTGACCATCTTCAACTTTCATTCGGGGTTCACCCGCAAGAACCCGCTTGCGGCGGTCGCGGCCTTCGTGGCGGCGTTCGGCGCGGATCCCGGCGCTCATCTGCTGATCAAATCGCTCGGCGGCGCGGCCCACCCGGCCGAGTGGCGCGAGCTTCGGTCGGCAACGGCGGGCATCGTCAACGTCACCCTGCTCGACGCGGTGCTGCGGCCCGCCGAGATCAGCGGATTGATCGAGGCGGCGGACGTGGTCCTCTCCTTGCACCGCGCGGAGGGATTCGGGCTGGTGCCGGCCGAGGCCATGCTGCGCGGAAAGCCGGTGGTGGCGACGAACTTTTCCGGGACGGTCGATTTTCTCGACAGCCGGAACGGATGTCCGGTGGACTATCGGCCGGTTCCGGCGACCGATCCGCAGGGCACATACGATCATCCCGGCCAGCTGTGGGCCGATCCCGACTTCGAGAGCGCCGCCGCGGCGCTGCGTCGATTGCGCGATCCGCTGGTTCGCGCCGCGCTGGGCGCGCGAGCGGCCGCGGACACGGCGCGCCGCTTCGATCCGGGGGCTTACGCGGCACGGGTGCGCGAGCTGCTCGCTTCCGGCACTGATGGCGCGTCCGACGTCGCTGCGGCAGCGCCATGACCGGCAGCTCGTTGGGAACTCATGCTCTGGTACTGGGGCCGGCGCGGATACCCGGTGCGCCTCGTCGATGACTTCACCCGTCATCTCGCGGATCGCCGCGACGTGGCGTTGTCGACGTCGCTCTCCCGCCAGTCGGAGGGCTTCGCGGCGAGTGCCGCCGCCGGCGTGGCGGGTCTGCACGTCGATACGGGTCAGGGCTGGGCCTCGACGCCGGCCGCACTGTTGCGCCTGCCGCGACAACGCCGCGAACTCGCCCGCTTCGCCGACGCGGCCGGGGTGGAGGTGGTGTTCGCGCTGATGCGCCACCCGTTCGGTCCGCTGGTGTTCCCGACCTTGCGCCGCCAGGGACAGCGGGTACTCCTGGCCATCCATGACGCCTTGCCGCATCCGGGCGACTCGTTTCCGTTCTGGCGGCAGCATTTTCGGCTCGATCTGGCAGCGACCGACGGGATCGTGGTGATGAGCGAGGCTGTGGCGGAGATCATGGCGAGCGTCTACCGCTATCCTGCCGAGAGCACCTTCTTCATGCCGCTTCCTGCTCCCGACTTCGCCCGCCCGGCACCGCGCGCGGCACCTGCCGGAAGGCCCTGGCGGTTGACGTTCTTCGGACGGATCCGCGACTACAAGGGCCTCGATCTGCTGGCCGACGCCTATGCGGATATTCATCGGCGCTTTCCCGTGACCCTGCGAATCGTCGGCGAGGGCCATGTGGCGGCGCTGGATACGCTTTCCGCCCTGCCGGGGGTGACGATCGAGCAGCGCTGGGTGCCGGAGGCCGACGTGGTGCAGCTGTTCGCCGGGACCGACCTGCTGGTGCTGCCTTATCGGGAGGCGAGCCAGTCGGGAATTCTTGCTACCGCGCTCGCCCTCGGGGTGCCGACGGTCGCAACACCGGTCGGCGGTCTCACGGAGCAGATCGTGTCGCGGACCAGCGGGCTGCTGGCGCAGGCGGCCACCGGCCCGGCGGTCGCTGAGGCGCTTGCCGCCTTGCTGTGCGACCCGGATCTCTATGCCCGCTGCTCGGCCGGCGCGCTCGCCGCCGCGGCCGTCCGCTACGACACCGCCCACGCCGTGGAGGCGGCGCTCGCGGCGGCACGCGCGGTGCGAGCCCTGCCGCCACGTTTGCAGGGTTGAGCGAATTCTGTACGAAATGGCTCCCGTCGGGTCCTGGTCAAGCCGCCCGCACGTCGATGCCGCGCAATCACCGGAAGTCAATCAGCGAAAAGTCGAGGAGGACGTCTCATGTCGAGCCTGAGCGGCAAGGTCGCCTGGATCACGGGCGCGGGCAGCGGAATCGGCGAAGCGGCAGCGCTGGCGCTGGCCGGTGCCGGCGCCGCGGTCGTGCTCACCGGACGGCGTCGGGACGCCCTCGAGCACGTCGCCGGCCGCGTCACGGCGGCGGGCGGAAAGGCGCTGATCGAGCCCGCCGACGTGACCGATGCCAAGCGCGTCAACGCGATCGCCGCCACAATCCGCGACAACCTCGGCCGGCTCGACATCGTGGTCAACAATGCGGGCAACAATCTGCGCGAGCGCCACTGGGCCGATCTGACGCCCGAGCGGATCGACCTGATCCTGGGCGCCAACCTGTCGAGCGCGTTCTACGTCGCCGCCGCCGCGCTGCCGATCATGCGGGCGCAGAAGGACGGCGTGCTCATTCACACCGCCTCCTGGGCCGGGCGGTTCGTCAGCCTGCTGACGGGACCCGGCTACACGGCGGCCAAGCACGGCCTGGTGGCGGCCAGCCACAGCATCAACATGGAGGAATGCATCCACGGGATCCGCTCGACCGTCATCTGTCCGGGCGAGGTCGCGACCCCGATCCTGGAGCGGCGGCCGGTGCCGGTCACCGACGAGGAGAAGGCGCAGATGGTGCAGGCGGAGGACGTCGGCGATCTCATTCTCTTCGTCGCCACCCGTCCGAAGCACATCTGCCTCAACGAGGTGCTGATCAGTCCGACCTGGAACCGCTCCTATGTGGGGGCGCTGAAGAACCCGGTGATATGAAACGCTAGTCTCGTCCAACTATTGTCCGGTGAATGCCGGCTTGCGCTTGTCGACGAAGTGCTGGACGCCCTCGCGAAAATCCTCGCTGGCGAAGCTTTCGACCATGTCGCGGTCGGCCGTCTCGGTCGCCTCGGCAAGCGTCTGGAACCGCGCCTCCCAGAGCTGGCGCTTCATCACCCGCATGGAGCGCGGCGACACCCAATCGGCGAGCTCGGTCGCATAGGCGCGGACGCTGGCGATGAGCCCGCCCGCCGGCGCGACGCGGTCGACGAGCTTCAGGCGCAGCGCCTCCTCGGCCGAGACTTTTCGCGCCGACAGCATGAGATCGAGCGCGCCTGAAAGCCCGATCAGCGTCGGCAGGGTCCAGCTGATGCCGTGCTCGGCGATCAGGCCGCGGCGGGAGAACGCGGTGACGAACTGCGCCTCGGGCGCCGCGAAACGCAGATCGCAGTAGAGCGCCAGCACCAGGCCGAGACCCGCGCAGGGGCCGTTGATCGCCGCGATGATCGGCTTGGGGACGGCGGGAAAATACGAATACCGCCTCTGGAAGTCCGGCCGCGAGCGCGCGTCGAACGGCGCCGGCTGCTCCCGGCTGGCGAGCGCCTCGCCCTGGCTGTCGCTGATCCTGGTGAGCGCGCCCATGTCGGCGCCGGCGCAGAACCCGCGGCCGGCGCCGGTGAGCACGATCACCCGCACGGTCTCGTCGTCGGCAGCCTGGCGCATCGCCTGGCGCACCTCGTCGTCCATGGTCGACGTCCAGGCATTGAGCCGCTCCGGACGGTTGAGCGTGACGGTGGCGATGCGGTCGGCGACCTCATAGACGATCTCCTGGCAGACCATGGGGTTTCCTCTTTGTTCAGCCAAGGTCTACGATACGCCCGCACGCCCGTAGGACAAGGCCGGCAACGGCGTTATAGTCCGGCGGCGACGTGAGATCGCCGGATCCGGGCTCGCCAGGATCCGGGCTCGCCAAGACCGGGCTGCAAGCGGGGAGGACATTTCGTGACGGAGCAAGCGGTACTTGAATCGATGGAGCGCGGCCTGTTGACGGTGACGCTCAACCGGCCGGAGCGGCGCAATGCGCTCAATCCGGCGCTGACCACCGGACTGCTCGACGCGTTCAACCGCGCGACCGCCGATCCCGAGGTCCGCGCGGTGCTGCTGCGCGGCGCCGGCGGCACGTTCTGCGTTGGCGGCGACGTCAAGGCGATGGCGACCCGCAATGCGGCCGACGACACGTTCGAGGGGCGCGTCGCCGATCTCCGCCGCCGCGCCGACGTCTCGCGGTTGATCCACGAGATGCCGAAGCCGGTCGTCGCGATGATCGACGGCGCCGCCGCCGGAGCCGGGCTCTCCATCGCGCTCGCCTGCGACCTGCGCATCGCCGGGGCCTCCGCCAAGCTGACCACGGCCTTCGCCAAGGTCGGCCTGTCGGGCGATTTCGGTGGCACCTATTTCCTCTCCCAGCTGGTCGGCAACGGCAAGGCGCGCGAGCTCTATCTGACCTCGCCGGTGCTCACCGCCGACGAGGCGCTGAAGCTCGGCATCGTCAATCGCGTGGTGCCCGACGGCGAGCTCGAAAAAGCCGCACGCGAGCTCGCGCTGTCGCTTGCCGACGGCCCGACGGTCACGCTCGGCTACATCAAGCGCAACATCAATCTGGCGGAGCACAACTCGATCTCGGAGCAGCTCGACGCCGAGTGCCTGCATCATACCCGCTGCGCCGCCACCGAGGACCACAAGGAGGCCGCCAAGGCGTTCGTCGAGAAGCGCGCCGCCTCCTTCAGGGGCCGGTGACATGGCGGACTATTTCAGGCTCCGGCAGATCTGCCTGGTCGCGCCCAAGCTGAAATCGGTGGTCGACGACATCGCGGCGATCCTCGAGCTGGAGGTCTGCCATCGCGATACCGGAGTGGCGAAATACGGCCTGGAGAACGCGCTGTTCCCGATCGGCACCAAGTTTCTCGAGGTGGTGGCGCCGACCAAGAGGGATACCGCGGCCGGCCGCTTCCTGGCAAAGTCCGGCGGGCACGGCGGCTACATGGTGATCTTCGATTGCGGCGATGCCGAGCGTCGCCGCAAGCACGCGGAGCAGCTCGGCGTCCGCATCGCCAACGTCATCGAGTATCCGGACTATCTGGGCATCCAGCTGCACCCGCGCGACTGCGGTGCCGCCATGATCGAGTTCAATCACACGCCGGGCGGCGAGGACATTTTCGGGCCCTATCATCCGGCCGGACCGGACTGGTCGAAGGCGGTGCGCACCAGCCAGACCAAGGCGCTGGTCGAGATCGAGCTGGAGAGCCCGGACCCACCGAAGCTCGCCGCGCAGTGGTCAAAAATCATCGAGGCGCCGGTGAGCCGCACCCCCGAGGGCGACCCGCGCATCGTGCTGCAGGGCGCCGCCATCCGTTGCGTCGGGGTGCCGGCGGGAAAGCCCGATTGCCTGGGCGCGCTGCGCATCGCGGTCACCGACGTCGCCCGCGCCAAGGCGACCGCCGCGTCGCGCGGCTGCAAGCTCGACGGCGATACCTTCCATCTCGGCGGCGTGCGGTTCCGGCTGCAACCGGTGTGAGGATCGCGACGAGGCGACCGATGGTGGTCTATCGATTGTCGACTATTCGCCCGCCATCGCCGTCGGCGCCTACGGCTTCCGCCTGGAAGTCGCCCTCGACGCGGCCGGCGAGACCGGGATAGAGCGCGCGAAAATCCGTGAGGATCTGATCGAACGGCACGTCGGCGAAAGCGCCGCGGTCGACCACATATTCCATATGGCGGCGCCCCTGCTGGTCGAACGGCTGGAACAGCGAATCCGCGCGTCCGTCGAAGGCGAGCGGCGCGATGCCGAGCCGCTCGCACAGCCCCGCATTGAAGGCAGGCGTCGCCTTGACCCAGCGCCCCTCGAGACCGAGTTCGGCGTAGGAGTGCCAGATGAAGAGGTCGCTCTTCAACCGCTCGAGCAGTTTTGGCGAGGTCAGATGGTTCTTCACGTCGGCGTAGCCGACGCGCGCCGGAATGCCGAGCGAGCGGGCAGAGGCCGCCAGCAGCGCAGCCTTGCCGACGCAGAAGCCGCGGCCTGCGCGCAGCACCGCGCCGGCGCGAAAGTTTTCCGGGTCGGCGAAATCCATATAGGCGTCGTAGAGGATGCCGTCGCGAACCTCGCAGTAGAGCCGCAACGCCCGGTCCATGTCGGTGTCGAGCCCGACCGTTGCCGCGCGCGCGAAGTCGACGATGCCGGGATCGTCGCTGTCGATGAAGCGGCCTGGCAGAAGGAATTCCGGTTCGGTCATCAAGAGTGTCGTCCGTCAGTGCTCATTGCCCTTGCGGCGTCTCGCATCGCTATCCGCTGCGCTGCCGCCGGTCCTTCTCGTTCTGGGCGCGAATCGCCTCGCGCGCCGTCGTCCATTGCTCGTCCGTCCACGCCCGAAGCTCGTAAAAGTTCCCGCCGGTCGCCAGGTGGTTGGCACCGTCCATGACGATGGTCTCGCCAGTGAGCCAGCGGCAGCCGTCGGACAAAAGGAAGGTCGCGAGGTTCTGCAGCTCCGCCATGTCTCCGGCGCGGCCCATCGGGTTGATTTTGGCCGAGCGATCGCCCGGAGTGCCGCCGGGATTGAGGCGCTTGCTCGCGCCTTCGGTGGGGATCTCCCCGGGCGCGATGGCGTTGAGGCGGATGCCGTGGCGGCCCCATTCGGTGGCGAGCGACATGGTCATCGCATGCACCGCCGCCTTGCTCATCGCCGAGGGCACGACGTAGGGGCTGCCGTTGATCACCCACGACACGATGATCGACAGCACGCTGCCGCCGTGTCCGCCGGCGATCCAGCGCCGGCCGACCGCATGGGTGACGTAGAAGGTGCCGTGCATGACGATGCCCGCGATGGCGTCGAAGCCGCGCGTCGACAGATCCTCGGTGCGGCTGATGAAATTGCCCGCCGCGTTGTTGACGAGGTCGGTGAGGGGACCGTCCTGAAAAATCCTTTCGATCATGGCGTCGACCGCCAGGGAATCGCGGATGTCGACGCCGAGCGCCGTCACCTTTCCGCCGTGACGCTCCATGAGCTCCGCCGCGGTCGCCTCGCACACGCCCTGGCGCCGGCCGCAGATGTAGACCTCGGCGCCGAGCTCCAGAAATTTTTCCGCCATGCCCTTGCCGAGGCCGGTGCCGCCGCCCGTCACCAGTATCCGCCTGCCCTTGAGCAGTCCGTCCTTGAACATGGAAAGTGCTCTCCCCCCGTGTGGCCGGTTTGAATCTCGCCGATCCGTTGATGGCCTGAATCCCGATGCCGGGCTGATCCGAGCGCCCGACCTCAGGACAATAGCGTTTCGACGGCCACTGTGGCAGGACATCGGCAAAGAGGGGAGGCTGTTCTGCACGCGAGCCTGGAAAGTGCTGCACCGACCACCGCCAGTGGCCGCGACGTCATCGCGGTCCGCCATCTGTCGAAGCGCTACGGCAGCGGCGCCGACGCTGTCGAGGCGTTGCGCGACATCGACTTTTCGGTGGGCGACGGCGAGTTCATGTCGATCGTCGGCCCATCGGGCTGCGGCAAGTCGACGCTTTTGAAGATCCTCGCCGGTCTGATGCCGGCGACCGACGGGTCTGCCCTGCTCAACGGCGTGGCCATCGAGGGGCCGCGCAAGGACATCGGGGTGGTATTCCAGTCGCCGGTCCTGTTTCCCTGGCGCAGCGTGCTCGGCAACGTGCTGCTGCCCGCCGATGTGCAGCGGCTCGACCGCGAGCGCATGACCGCGCGGGCCATCGATCTGTTGAACCTGGTAGGCCTCAAAGGTTTCGAGCGGCGCTACCCCTGGGAGCTCTCCGGCGGCATGCAGCAGCGGGTCGCGCTGGTGCGCGCGCTGATCCACGACCCGGCGCTGCTCCTGATGGACGAGCCGTTCGGGGCGCTCGACGCGCTCACCCGCGAGGCGATGAACGTCGAGCTGCAGCGGATCTGGCTGGAGCGGCGCAAGACCGTGGTGTTCATCACCCACTCCACCAGCGAGGCGGTATTCCTCGCCGACCGGGTCCTGGTGATGACTCCGCGGCCCGGCAAGATCGGCGATCTCCTCGATGTCGACCTGCCGCGGCCGCGGTCGCTCGACGTGATGAACACGGAAAAGTTCGGCGTCTATGTGCGGCGCATCCGACACGCGCTCAATGCCGGTGGAGGGCTCGAATGAGGGGCGGTCCGCGCGATTTCCTGCTGCGGCTCCTGCTGGTGGTGGCGACGCTCGCCGTCTGGGAGGCGCTGATCCGCCTGCTGCAGGTGCCGGCCTTCATCGTCCCGACGCCGTCGAGCGTCTTCGTCGCGCTCTATCGCGGCATCGCGAGCTCCCTCTATATCGACCATGTCGGCGTGACGCTCGCCGAGACGCTGATCGGCTTCGTGCTCGGAACAATTCTCGCCTTCGTGCTCGGCATCGGGGTAGCGTTGAGCCGGCGGGTCGAATATTTCCTCTACCCGTTCATCGTCATGTTCCAGGCCATGCCCAAGGTGGCGCTGGCGCCGCTGATCATCATCTGGTTCGGCCTCGGGATCACCTCGAAGGTGGTGAGCGCGGCGCTGGTGGCGTTCTTCCCGCTGATGGTCAACACCATCGTCGGCCTGCGCTCCGCCGAGGAGGACAAGATCAACCTGATGCGGTCGCTCGCCGCCACAAGGATGCAGATCTTCTGGATGCTGCAGCTGCCGAACGCGCTGCCCTACATCTTCGCCGGGCTGGAGATCGCCATGATTTTTGCGCTGATCGGCGCCATCGTGGCGGAGTTCGTCAGCGCCCAGTCGGGTCTCGGCATGCTGATGCAGAGCATGAACATCACCATGGACGTGTCGGGACAGTTCTCCGTCCTGTTGATCCTGTCGTTCCTCGGCCTGGGGCTGAACGGCATCGTGATCGGCGTACGCCGCCGCGTCCTGTTCTGGGATCCGTCGCAGAAGCTCGAGAATGCGGGCGCCATAACCAAAGAGGGAGGTTCGGTGTGAGACAGCTAGGCTTTTCGGCGGTGCTGCTCGCCGGGATCGTCACCATGTCGGCTGCGGCCGAGGCCCAGGTGACCACGGTGCGGGTCGGCTGGTGCGCCCGCACGGTGAGCTCGGCGGGCGCACCGTTCGCGATCGCCACCAAGCTCGGCTGGTTCGCCAAGGCCGGCATCAAGATCGACCTCCTGCCGCTGCCCGGATCGGTCGATTGCGTGAAGACGGTGGCGACCCGCGACGTCGATTTTTCCCTGCCCTCGATCGAGCCGCTGGCGATCGTTCGTCCGCAGGGGGTGAAGATCAAGAACTTCTATACCGCCTACCAGAGCAACATCTACGGCATCGCGGTTCCGGCCGACAGCCCGATCAAGACTTTTGCCGATCTCAAGGGCAAGAAGATCGGCGTCATCTCGATGTCATCCGGCGGCGTGGTCGTCGCCAAGGCGCAGGTAGCAGCCGCCGGTCTCAATCCGGATCGCGACGTCACCATCGTGGTCGCCGGCGAGGGCGCGCAGACCGCGGCTCTCGTGAATGCCGGCCAGGTCGACGCGCTCTCCCAGTTCGACACCCAATACGCGATGGTGCAGTCCGCCGGCGTCAAGCTGCGGCTGCTCGATACCAGCGCGATCGCCCGCTTCCCGTCGAACGGCTTCATCGGGCTGGAGGAGAGTCTGGTTGCCAAGCGCGCCCAGGCGGTCGCCGTCGCCCAGGGCTATGCCATGGGCACCGTCTTCGCCATCGCCAATCCGAAAGCCGCCATCCGCATCCTGTGGGAGATTTTTCCGCAGACCAAGGCGACCGGCAAGGACGAGGCCACCGCCCTGCGCGACGACGTCACGACGCTGCTCGCCCGCGCCAAACACTGGCGGCTCGAGGAGGGCGGGGTGACCCGATGGGGCGAGAATTCAGAGGCGAACTACGCGGCCTATGTCGACTTCCTGCTCAAGAACGGCGTGCTCAAGGAGAAGGTCGACGCCAGGGATCTCATCACCAACGATCTCATCGACGACATCAACAAGTTCGACAACGCCGAGATCGAGCGTATCGCAAAGAGCTATCAGATAAAGTAGGATGGGTTGAGCGTCAGCGAAACCCATCGGCGGCGCTGATGGTTGCACGGGGATGATGGGTTTCGCGTTCGCTCAACCCATCCTACGGCCTCACCTCGGCGCGATCACCCTGAGCGGCTTGCCGGCCTGCCAGGCGCGGATGTTCTCAACGAACTGCTCGTAAAATCCCCGATAGCCGTCCTCGGTGACGTAGCCGAGATGCGGGGTGAGCACGGCGTTGTCGAGCTTGCGCAGCGGATGGTCGAGCGGCAGCGGCTCGACGTCGTAGACGTCGATGCCGGCACCGGCGATCCGCCCGGACCGCAGCGCGTCGAGGAGCGCCGCCTCCTCGACGATCGGGCCGCGCGAGGTGTTGACGAAGTAGGCAGACGGCTTCATCAGGCCGAGATCCTTCGGCCCGATCAGCCCTCGCGTGCGGGGGCTGAGCTGCAGGTGCACGGTGATGAAATCCGATTGACGAAACAGGTCGTCCTTGCCGACCAGGGTGGCGCCGGCCTCGCGGGCCTTGTCCTCGGTGAGGTTCTGGCTCCAGGCGATCACCTCCATGCCGAACGCACGGCCGATCTGGGCGACCTTGGAGCCGAGCTTGCCGAGCCCGATGACGCCGAGCGTCCGGCCGCCGAGATCGAGGCCAATGGTCGATTGCCACCAGGCGCCGGCCTTGAGCCGCGCGTTCTCGAAGCCGATCTTGCGGGCGAGTTCGAGGATCAGCCCCCAGGTCAGCTCGGCCGTCGGGCTACCCCGCAATTCGGTGCCGGAGACGACGACGTTGCGCTCCTTGGCGGCGACGAGGTCGATCGCCGCGTTGCGCGCCCCGCTGGTGACCAGGAGCTTGAGATCGGGCAGGCCGTCGATCACGGCTTTGGGGAACAGCGTGCGCTCGCGCATCAGGCAGACCACCGAGCAATCCTTCAGCGCGGCGATCACGGCGGCCTGGTCGCCGATCGGCTTGTTGAACACCTGGACCTGGACGTCGGCGAGCGATGTCCAGTCCGCGAGCTTCAGGGCGACATTCTGATAATCGTCGAGGACGGCGCAACGGATGGGCATGGCGGATCCACCTTGAGCTGGTCGAGGGTTCAGGTCGCCGCCTTGGCGGCCTTGCGGATGCGGAACACGAAGACCTCGCTGTCCCGGGCGTTGCCTTCCAGAATATCGCCGGTCTGCTGCAGCAGGTTGGGAATGTCGATGGCCGACAGCGGGTCGGTGCATTCGACCACCAGCCGGTCGCCCGAGGCGAGCCGCGACAGCGCCTTGCGGGTCTTCAGCGCCGGCAGGGGGCAGCGCAGGCCGCGGAGATCGAGCGTTGTATCGGTCATCCCGAACCGGTAAATGGCATCTGTGGCGCGGCGCCACAATTGCGATCCGCGCCCGGTCCCGTCAAGGGTATCGGGCTGCCCATTTTCGGCCGGGGCGCGCCGCGGGGGCGAAATTAGTGCGGGGACCGACCACCGAACGGTGCTAAGCTGGCGGGCCGGTGTCGCGCGGGGAACCATGGGGTGATGATGTTGAGCCGGACAGCGAGCGGGAATGCCGCCCTTTTCCACTTCGTGATGATCAAGCCGACGCATTACGATGACGACGGCTATCCGATCCAGTGGTTTCGCTCGGCGATTCCCTCCAATACGCTGGCCTGCCTCAACGGGCTCGCCGAGGACGCCTGCCGCCGGCAGGTGCTCGGGCCGGACGTCGAGATCCGCCTCGATACCTATGACGAGACCAACCGGCGGGTGCGGCCGGACCGGATCATCCAAAAGATCCGCGAGGCCGGCGGTCGCGCCCTGATCGGCCTGGTCGGCGTCCAGTCGAATCAGTTTCCCCGTGCCGTCGACCTCGCCCGGCCGTTCATCGCTGCCGGGCTGCCGGTGTGCATCGGCGGGTTCCATGTCTCCGGCTGCCTCGCCATGCTCCCGGAGATGCCCGCCGACATGCGCGCCGCCCAGGACCTCGGCATCTCGTTCTTCGCCGGCGAGGCCGAGCATCTGCGCCTCGACGAGGTGCTGCGCGACGGCTACAGCGGGACGCTCAAGCCGCTCTACAATCACATGGACGACCTCCCGGCGCTCGAAGGGGAGCCGGCGCCGTTCCTGCCCCGGCAGCACGTGCGCCGCACCTCGGGCTCGCTGTCGAGCATCGATCTCGGCCGCGGCTGTCCCTACCAGTGCTCGTTCTGCACCATCATCAACGTGCAGGGCCGCAAGAGCCGCTTCCGCACCCCGGACGATCTGGAAAAGATCGTGCGCGAGAACTACGCGCAGGGGATCAAGCGGTTCTTCATCACCGACGACAATTTCGCCCGCAACCGCCATTGGGAGCCGCTGTTCGATCGGATGATCGAGCTGCATGTGGGCGAGGGCATGAAGATCGGCTTCACCATCCAGGTGGACACGATGTGCCACCGGATACCCAATTTCATCGAAAAAGCCACCAAGGCCGGGGTGCGGCGGGTGTTCATCGGGCTGGAGAACATCAACCCCGACAACCTGATCGGCGCCAAGAAGCGGCAGAACAAGATCACCGAATACCGGGAGATGCTGCAGAAATGGCGCTCGCACGGCGCCATCACCTATGCGGGCTACATTCTGGGCTTTCCCGCCGACACCAAGGAATCGATTCTCCGCGACATCGAGATCATCAAGCGCGAGTTGCCGCTCGACGTGCTGGAGTTCTTCTTCCTGACCCCGCTGCCGGGCTCCGAGGACCACAAGGTGGCGTCGGCGAAGGGCGTCTGGATGGACCCGGACGTCAACAAATACGACCTCAACCACCGTGTGTCGCATCATTCCAAAATGTCGGATGCCGAGTGGGAGGAAGCCTATCGCGCCGCCTGGCAGGCCTACTATACGCCCGAGCATCTGCGCACGATTCTCAAGCGCATCGCCGCCAACAAGCTCGGCCGGCCGAAGACGACGCTCTCCACCATCCTGTGGTTCACCCTGATGATCGCCTTCGAGGGCGTGCATCCGCTTGAAGGCGGGGCGCTGCGGCTCAAATTCCGCCGCGACCGGCGCCACGGCCTGCCGATCGAGAGCCGGCTGCGATTCTATTCCCGCCAGGCCGCCGAGACTTTGCGCAAGATCGTCGGCTATGGCCGGGTCTACTGGCAGGCGAGGACCATCCTCAAGGAAGTCTTGGCGGCACCGGACCGCTGGACCTATACAGACCTCGCGATCGCGCCCCCGCTGGAGAACGAGCTCGACACCCTCGACCTCTATCATGCGACCAGCGGCGGCGAGGCTGCCATCGCACGCAAGCGCCGCGACGACGCGATCCGCGCCGGGCATGGACCGGCCGATCCGGCGTCCGCCGGCATCGCGGCGGAGTGAAGCTCCGCAGTGGAGTGAATCTCGCGGACGCCGGCGTCATCGCCCAAATCTCCTAACCGATCGTGAGCCCGCTCGACGGCCGCGGCGCCCTTACGTGACGACGCGACGTCGAGGAAGGGTTTGGGTCACGAAAAGAACTCTCTTAAGCTATCGGCCGTGAAGGAGGCGGGCATGCGGAAGACTCTCGTCAAGGGCGGATCGATCATCACGATGGATCCGGAGGTCGCCGATCTCGCCTGCGGCGACCTGCTGATCGAGGACGACCGCATCGCCGCCATCGCGCCGTCGCTGCCGGTGCCCGACGGCGCCGAGGTGATCGACGCCGCCGACATGATCGTGATGCCGGGGCTGATCAACGCCCATGTGCATACCTGGCAGAGCGCGCTGCGCGGCATCGCGGCCGACTGGACCGTGGCCAGGTACATGCAGGCCATGCATCGCGGGCTGGCGACGCTGTTTCGCGCCGACGACATCCGCATCGCCAACCTGATGGGCGGCCTCAACCAGATCCATTGCGGCTCGACCACGCTGGTCGATTGGTGCCACAACAATCCGACCCCCGAGCACACCGACGCGGCGATCGACGGCCTCGCGGAATCAGGGATCCGCGCGGTGTTCCTGCACGGCTCGCCGAAACCCAACCCGAAGCCGGGGCAAAAACATTTCAGCGAGATCCCGATGCCGCGCTCGGAAGTCGCGCGGCTGCGTGGCGGACGGTTTGCCGCCGATGACGGCCTGATCACGTTCGGGCTGGCGATCCTCGGGCCTTACTACTCGGTCTACGACGTGACCTGCGAGGATCTGCGGCTCGCCCGCGAGTTCGATCTTCTCGCCAGCATGCATGTCGGCGGCGGGGTGCCGATCGCGGAAAAAGGTTTCGAGCGCCTGGCGCGGGACGGCCTGATCGGGGACAAATTCAACGTCGTGCACGGCAACGATCTCGCCCCCGAGGTGATCCGCCAGATCACCGACCGTGGCGGCATGTTCACGGTCACCGCCGAGATCGAGCTGCAGATGGGCTACGGCGATCCGTTGACCGGCCGGCTGCACGCCCTCGGTTCGCCGATGTCGATCGGCTCCGATGTCGAGCCTGCCGCCCGCGGCGACATGTTCTCGGCGATGCGGGTCACGCTGCAGCACGAGCGCAACCGCCGCACCATGGAGATTCTCGCCGAGACCGGATCGCGGCCGGAAGCCATTCCGATCACCTGCCGGCAGGCGCTCGAATGGACCACCATCAACGCCGCCCGGATGGCCGGCCTGGAGCGACGCATCGGCTCGCTCAAGCCCGGCAAGCAGGCGGACATCGTGCTCATGCGTGCCGACGACCTCAACATGTTTCCGGTGCGCGATCCGGTCGCCTCGGTGGTGATGCAGGGCGGGGTCACCAATGTCGACACGGTGCTGATTGCCGGCAAAGTCGTGAAACGCGGCGGCAGGCTCGCCTATGCGGGGCTCGCGGAGCGCAAGAGCGCGCTGGCGCGGTCCGGCGAGCGCATCCTCGCCGATTTCGGCGCGCTGCCTGTCCGGGCGGCCTGAGCGGGCAGCCGCCCATCGCATCCGGCGGATGCGCTTTCCCCCGTCTTGGGGTATCGAGAACAGTCTTGCCGAAGAGCCCGCGCCGGTCGGGTCGACGAATGGGAGGAAAGCAGATGCCAATCGATCGCCGCGGTTTCGCTCGGGGGATGCTCGCCGGCCTGGCGACCGTTGCGGCAATTCTGCTGCCTGCCGGCGTGCGCGCGGCCGATCCGATCAAGATCGGCTTCTCCATGTCGCTGACCGGCGGTCTCGCCGGCGGAGGAAAGAGCGCGCTGCTCGCCTTCGAGATCTTCAAGGACGAGATCAACGCCAAGGGCGGCCTGCTCGGCCGGCCGGTCCAGCTCGTCTACTACGACGACCAGAGCAACGGCTCGCTGGTGCCCGGGATCTACACAAAACTGCTCGACATCGACAAGGTCGACCTCGTGGTCTCGGGTTATGCGACCAACCAGATCGCGCCGGCCATGCCGATCGTGATGCAGCGCAATCTCGTGTTCATGGCGCTGTTCGGAACCGGGGTGAACGACAACTTCCACTACGACAAGTATTTCCAGATCCTGCCCAACGGCCGGGAGACCCGGCTCGGCCCCTCGCTCGGCTTCCTCGAGACGGCGATGACCATGCAGCCGAAGCCGCAGACGATCGCGCTTGCGGCGGCCGATGCCGAATATGCCCAGACCGTGGTGGCCGGAGCGCGCGAGACCGTGGCGCGGCTGGGTCTCAAGATCGTCTACGACCGCAGCTATCCGCCGAGCACCGTCGACTACACGCCGATCGTGCGTGGCATCCAGGCGGCCAACGCCGATGTCGTCTTCATCGCATCCTATCCGCCGGACTCCGTCGGCATCGTGCGCGCCGCCAACGAGATCGGGCTGGCGCCGAAAATGTTCGGCGGCGGAATGGTCGGGCTCGCCTTCACGCCGATCAAGCAGCAGCTCGGCCCGCTGCTCAACGGCATCGTCGCCTACGACGTCTACGCACCGGAGCCGACCATGCGGTTCCCCGGCATCGAGGAATTTCTGAAAGTCTACCAGGCGCGGGCGCCCGCCGCCGGTGTCGATCTGATCGGGCATTTTCTGCCGCCCTATTCCTACGCCGAGATGCAGATCCTCGCCCAGGCGATCGCGGCGGTCGGCAGCCTGGACCAGGCGAAGATCGCCGCCTACATCCATGCGACCAAATTTTCCACCATCGTGGGCGACGTCAAATTCGCCGACAACGGCGAATGGGAGAAGGGCCGCGTGCTGTTCATCCAGTACCAGCACATCGAGGGCAACGGCATCGACCAGTTCCGCCAGCCCGGCCGCCAGGTGATCCTCTATCCGCCCGAGCTCAAGTCGGGGAATTTCCTCTATCCCTATCCGGACGCCCGGCGTTAGTCAGCCCCATGCACCATGTCGCCGCATCTCGAAGGTCCCGCATGATCAGACTCCTCCTCGCATTGCCGCTCCTGCTCGCGGCCGCCATCCCGCCGGCGCACGCGATCGCCAATCCGGCGTCCGTGTTCTGCGTCAAGCAGGGCGGCAGGCTGGAGATCCGTACCGGCCCGGGCGGCGGCCAGATCGGGATGTGCATCCTGCCCGACGGACGCACCGTGGAGGAGTGGGCCTACTATCGCTCCATGCACAGCAAGCGCCCGAGCCGCTGAGACCGGCATGACGCAAAGCTACGGGACGACGGCGAAATTCCTGCATTGGCTGATCGCCGCATTGCTGATCGGGCAGTACCTGCTCGGCTGGCTCATGCCTGACATCCGGCGCGGCATGACGCCCGGGACCGCGATGAACCTGCACATCTCGATCGGATTCCTCGTCCTCGTTCTCATCGTCGCAAGGTTCGCGTGGCGCGTCACCCACAAGGTGGCACCGGACGCCGGCCTGCCGCATTGGCAGCGAATGGCCTCCGAGAGCGTGCATCTCGTCATCTATCTGCTGGTGCTCGCGACTACGCTGACCGGCTGGTTCTATGCCTCGATGCGCGGGTGGACATTGGTGCTGTTCGGCGTCGTGCCGCTGCCCGGGCTGGTGAGCCAGGGCTCCGCTCTCGGTCGCACGCTCGGACAGTTGCACGGCAAGCTGATCTGGGTGCTGCTGGCGGCGATCGTGGTGCATGTGATCGCCGCCCTGGTGCACCTCTTCGTCTACCGCGACCGGGTCATGCAGCGGATGCTGCCCGCCGCGATCGCGGCGAAGATCTGAAGACGGGAGGAATCGACGATGACCGGTGTGCTCGCGGGCATTCGCGTGCTGGATTTCGGCCGCTACATCGCCGGCCCCTATTGCGCGGCGCTGCTGGCCGAGCACGGCGCCGAGGTGATCCGCATCGACAAGCGCGAGGGCAGCGAGGACCGCTACCAGGCGCCGGTCGCCGCGACCGGCGAGGGCGCGCTCTATCCTGCAGATGAACCGCAACAAGCGCGGCATGACGCTCGACCCGATGCGGCCCGAGGGGCAGGAGATCGTGCGCCGGCTGGTCGCGACCGCCGACGTCGTGGTGGCGAACCTGCCGCCGCAGACGCTTGCCGCCATGAAGCTCGACTATGACAGCCTGACGGCGGTCAAGCCCGACGTCATCCTGACCACGGTCGTCGGCCTACGGCCGCGGCGGCCCCTACAGCGACCGCGTCGGCTTCGACGGCATCGGCCAGGTCATGTCGGGCGCCGTCTACATGACCGGCACCGAGGACCAGCCCTATCGGGCGCAGGTGCCGTGGGTGGATCTTCGGCACCGCGCTGCACTGCGCCTTCGGCACCATGGTGGCGCTGATGGCGCGCCGCCAGACCGGCAGGGGCCAGGTGGTCGAGGGCGCGCTGCTGGCGACCGCGGTCACCCTGTCGAACGCGCTGCTGATCGAGCAGGCAGTGGTGAGCCCCGACCGCGTGCCCACCGGCAACCGCGGCCAGACCGCGGCGCCGGTCGACATTTTCCGCACCCGCGACGGCTGGATCCTCTGCCAGGTGATCGGGCGAGCCGCTGTACAAGCGCTGGGCCAACCTGATGGGCGAGCCGCAATGGCTCGACGATCCGCGCTTCAAGGACGACATCTCGCGCGGCGACAACGGCGCCGTCATCAGCGAGCGCATGAGCCGCTGGTGCGCGGAGCGCACCACGGCCGAGGCGCTGGATATCCTCGGCAAGGCCAAAATCCCGGCCGGCCCGGTGCTCAAGCCGCAGCAGACGCTGGACGATCCCCACATCCAGGCCATGGGCTTCTTCCAGCCGACGGAATTTCCCGGCGCGCCGCGGCCGGCGCCGCTGGCCCGGGTGCCGGTCTTCCTGTCGGAAACCCCGGGCTCGATCCGCCGCCGGCCGCCGACGCTCGGCGAGCACACCGACGAGATCATGGCCGAGCTCGGCTACGACCGGAACGCCATCGCGTCGCTCCGCCAGCAGGGCGTGATCTAAGTCGCGCTAGCCGGGAGGCGGCGCCTCCATGCCCAGCCGGGCGCAGAACGGCGGGGCGATCTGCGCGATCATGTCGGCGGCCAGCACGTCGACGCTCGGCCGGCCGATCGAGCGGTCGAACGGAATGGCCATGTCGTGGCGGGCGTGCCGCCAGGCGTCAAACAGACGATGCTCGTCGCTGTCGGCGAACGGCGTGCCGGCAAGCGCATCGTCGGCGCGCCGTGCAAGGCGTTTGCGCACGCCGCCGGCATCGTAGCCACGCGGATCCTCGATATACGAGGCCACCGCGGCGAGAAGACCGCGGCGGACGTCGCGCTGCCAGGCGGTGACCTCGACCTCGCGGCGGACGCGGTCGAGCTCGGCGAGATCGAGGATTCGTGTTCCCCGCAGCATCGCCATGCGGATCGTCCACGACACGGTCGTCTGGCCTCTGAGCCAGATGGCGGCGGTCGGAACGGTTCCTTCGCCGGCGAGCACCGCGACGTCGACCGGCGGATGCCCGTCGGGCGAGGCCACCGCGGCGTCATCGCGGTCGTATCCCCGATCGACCACCTTCTTGCGCAGTTTGGGCGTCGCCGTCAGCGTGCCGATGCGCGAAGGCAGCAGGATGTCCGGCTCGAGATGCCGGAACCACCGGGCGAGCACCCGCCCGTTTGTCGCCCGGATGTCGGGATCGGGCGCCTTGAGCTCCTGATCGAGCGCGTCGCAGGTCCACCATGGCGCATGGACCAGGACTCCGGACGGCGTCGCCGTCCTGCCGCCGGGACGGATGCTCAGCGGCACGCCCTCCTGGTCGGAAAAGATCCGCAGTGCCCGGTACAGCGCCTGCAGGATGGCGAGATCGTGGACCGGCTCGCGGAAGCGGGCCGGCTCGCGCGGCCGAAACGGGCTCGCCATGATCCGGCCGTAGATGTGCTTGGCGGCAGGCAGCCGCAGATCGTCGAACGTGCGGTCGGATCCGGCGAGAAGCTCCGCCACCCGATCGAACTCCTCGTCCGCGAGAAGTCTTGCCAGCTCTCCCGCCGGTTCCGAGCCGCAGGCGATCGGCGGACCCTCGATGAGCGCAATGAGGCGTTCTGCATGCTCCATGCTCCCGGGCCAGCCCTCCGCCGCGGCATTTGCCGGGACGGCGGCCGGCGGATCGCCCGTCGTGGGCGGGGCATCCTCGATCAAATCCTGCGGCAGTTCGGTCGCCGGCTTCGGCTCGATTTCGACCGCGGCCAACTCGCCCGTCGGCGCCGGCGAGGGCTCGACTTCGGCCGGGGCGACCTCGATGGGTCCGAGATTCTCGACTGCCTCGGTGAATTCCGGCTCGACCAATAGCGAGGCGGAAAAACAGGCGGCGGGATCGGCACTCGCCGGGGAGTCACTTGGCTCGTCGACCGGCTCCGGGATATCCGGCTGTGTCTCATCTGCCGCGGTTTCGGTTGCGGCCACAAGCGGTGCCTCGGCGGCAGACAACTCAGCAGGCTCGGACGGCAGGGGCTCGGCCGAGCCGGCGAGCGGCTCATTCACCTCGTCCGACAGCAATTTTGCCGGCGGGGGTGCGATGGCGGAGATCTCGTCCGCCGACGTGTTTGGCGCACTGCCGAGCCGCGAGTCTACCCTCCCGCCCGTTGGCGGGGAGGGTCGACTGCCTTCGCGAAGCGAAGGCGGGCGGAGGGGGACTATTACTTGCTCCGAGTCCGTGGCCGGACCCCCCACCCCATCCCTCCCCGCCGCAAGAGCGGGGGGAGGGAGGAGTTCGCAGCACGCGAGGCGCAAAACAGGCAGGGGCTCGATGGCGGCGGGCAATTCCTCCGCCGGGGCGAAGCTTTCCGGCGATCGCAGAACGTCCCGCGGAGCTTCGGGCAACTGGCTGTCTTCAGGAGGGGCCGATTCCAGCACCGCGTCGACCGCGCTCGCCAGCGGAACGGCGGCCGGCCCACAGTCCGTCGCCGCCACGGCGTCATCGGGAACCGGCCGGACTTCGGTGGGCGGCGCGTCGGCGGAGAGTTTCGGCGTAGAATCCTGCCGCCAGCCGAACACGTTGCGCAGCCGCGTCGCAATCCACGTGACGGCGTGAGACACCCAGGTCCTGACCGGACGTTGCATCGTCGGGATCCTACTCAACGCATCCGCTCGGATGGCGCCGGCACTTCGTGTTTCTCAACTCGGTGTCTCTCAACTCATGCACGCGAATCACGCATCGCAGCTCAAAGATACGGGCGCAGCCGGCAGCCGCGCAACGGCGGGGCTCGGATGCGATGGCGTTCTCCGCCGGCGAGTTGCGCGCTCGAGCGGCCTGCCGTCGGGGCAGCGCAATTCTGCGCGGATGGATCTTAACGATCTGCTTACCACGCGGGCCGGCTTGGCTTGATCGGCCGGACCCATCGCGCGAATTTGCGCCGCCATGTTGACGAGGGAGAAACCATGAGCAGATCGGGTGGGATTGCGGGCGACCAGTTGCGCGCCATCGTGGAGCGCATCGAACGCGTCGAGGAGGAGATCAAGTCGCTGAACGACGACAAGAAGGAGATCTATCTCGAGGCCAAGGGCAACGGCTTCGACGTGAAAATCCTGCGCGAGGTGATCCGCCTGCGCAAGCAGGACCAGAAGGAGCGCGACGAGAAGGAGACTCTTCTCGAGGTCTATCTGCACGCACTGGAGAAGGCCGAACCCGTCCTGCAGGCCGCCGAGTAGGGCTGCAGCCGGGGTGCTCGTTGCGGGCCGCCCGAATGTCGCGGGCGGCCCGAACCGTTTGATGGGCCCGTCGACTTGACCTGCCGCCGTCCGGTTCGGCACAGATGCGCCCATGGTGGCCGCCCCGGACCTGCATCAGCGCGTGACACGGTTGACCCCGCTCGATGGGCTTTTCGCCCACCTCGACGCGGTGCATCCGGTCCCGCCCGGCGGCGTGCGGCTCGATGCCGCGCTCGGCCTGGTGCTCGCCGCGGATGTCACGGTTGCGCAGGCCGTGCCCGCATGTCCACTGTCGCTGCGTGACGGCTGGGCGGTGAGGTCGGAGCTGGTGGCGGACGCCGGCCCGTATGCGCCGGTGCCGCTGTCCCCCGCCCCCGACTGGGTCGAGGCCGGAGACGTGCTGCGCAATGGAGCCGATGCGGTCATGCCGCCGGACGCGGTCATGATCGTCGCGGGCGCTGCCCAGGCGCTGGCGCCGGTGGTTCCGGGCGAAGGCGTTCTGCCCATGGGAGCCGATGCCGCGCCCGGTGAGCCGTTGCGCCGGGCCGGACAAACGATCCGCGCCGTCGATCTCGCGGTTCTCGGCGCCCTCGGGATCGCCGATGTGATGGTGCGCCAGCCGCGCGTGCGTCTCATTCCGGGAAGCCTTCTCCATGATGACGTCGACGGGACCAGGATCCCCCTGATCCGGCGCGCCATCGAGGCCGATGGCGGCGCCGTCCATGGACATCAGGCGCAGCTGGACGAGGCCGACCTCCTGGCTGACGCGCTGATGGCGGATGGCGCCGATGCGGTCGTTGTCGTCGGCGGCGTCGGCATGAGCCGACATGACTTCGCCGTAGAGACATTGGCGCGCGTCGGCACCGTGGCGATCCACGGCTTCGGTGTCAGCCCCGGCGCCCATGCGGCGATCGGATCCGCGGCGGGCCGGCCGGTGCTGTTGCTGCCGGGCGAGCTCGACGCGGCGCTTTCGGTCTATCTGCTGGCGGGTCGTCGCCTGCTGGCGAGGCTTACCGGAATGACCCCCGTCCCGGCCGGCAGCGTCGTCTTGGCGCGCAAGATCGTCTCGACGGTCGGCATCGCCGAGGTCGTTCTGGTGCGTCGCTGCGCCCAGGGTGTCGAGCGGATCGCGACCGGGCAGTTTCCGGCGCAGGCCATCGGGCAGGCCGATGGCTATATAGTGGTGCCGCCGGCGAGCGAAGGATATCCGGCCGGGACGCCTGTCGAGATGCACACATTGCCATGAGCCGGGATCAGCCAGGACACCGCGTCGCCGACCAGGACTCCGCGCTGCTCGATGCGGTGCGGCGCGCCGCGCGGCAGGAGCAGTTTCTCGATGTGGTGTCGGCCGACGAGGCGCGGGCGCGGTTCAGCCGGCATCTCGACCTCGCCCCGCTGCCGGCCGTCGATGTCGCGCTCGCCGATGCGCTCGGGCGGGTGATCGCCCACGACCTGGCTTCGCCGAACGACGCGCCGCCGTTCGACCGCGCCAATGTCGACGGATTCGCAGTGCGCGCCGCCGACACGTCGGGGGCGACCGATGCCGCTCCGCGACGCCTGACGCTCAACGCCGAGGTTCTGGTGTGCGGCCGGCAGCCGACGCTCGTCGTCGCGCCTGGCACCGCCACTACGATCGCCACCGGCGGCGTCGTTCCCCGTGGTGCCGACGCTGTGGTGATGATCGAGCAGACCGAGCTGGCCGAAACCGCCGACGGGCCGGCGATCGATGTCCGCCGCGCCGTCGCGCCCGGGCAGTTCATCTCCTACGCGGGATCCGATATCGCCCGCGGCGAGACGCTGCTGCGCCGCGGGGTGCGCATCGGCTCGCGCGAGGTCGGCATGCTGGCGGCCTGCGGCCTCGACCGGATCGCGGTGGTGCGCCGACCGCGAGTTGCGGTGCTGTCGACCGGCGACGAATTGGTGCAGCCGGGCGAGCCGCTGCCCCCCGGCGGCGTCTATGACAGCAATGGCGCGATCCTCGCCGCGGCGATCGCCGAGGCCGGCGGCGAGCCGGTCGCCTGCGGGGCGTTTCCCGACGACGAGGCGGCGCTGGAGGCTGCGGTCCGCGGCGCGCTCGAAACCTGCGACATGATCGTGCTCAGCGGTGGCACCTCGAAGGGCGCCGGCGATCTGTCGCATCGCATCGTGTCGCGGCTGGGCGAGCCCGGAATCCTGGTCCACGGCGTGGCCCTGAAACCCGGAAAGCCGCTGTGCCTGGCGGTGGTCGACCAAAAAAAGCCTCTCGTGGTGCTGCCGGGATTCCCGACCTCGGCGATCTTCACCTTCCATGCCTTCGTGGCGCCGGTCATCCGGGCGCTCGCCGGTCTGGCGCCGGAGGCGGCGCGCACGCTCAAGGCCAAAATTCCGGTGCGCATCGCCTCGGAGCTCGGCCGCCAGGAATTTGTCCTGGTGGCGCTGGTCGACGGCGACGACGGACCGGTCGCGTTCCCGTCGGGAAAAGGGTCCGGCGCGGTGACTGCGTTCTCCCAGGCCGATGGTTTTCTCCAGGTAGATGCGCTGCAGACCACGGTCGATGCCGGAACGCCGGCGACCATCATGTTGCTCGGCAGTGCGGAGGCGCCCGATCTGGTGATCGTGGGCAGCCATTGTGTCGCGCTTGACCGGGTGCTGGGCGCGCTGGCCGACCAGGGTCTTAGCGCCCGCACGCTCGCGGTCGGCAGTCTCGGCGGCGTCGCCGCGGTCAGCCGCGGCGAATGCGATCTTGCGCCGGTTCATCTGCTCGACCCGGCGACCGGCCTGTACAATCGCCATCTCGTCGGTCCCGGCCTCGCGCTGGTGCCGGGCTGGCGGCGCATGCAGGGCGTCGTCTATCGGACGGGCGACCGGCGCTTCGAGGGACGCGCCGCCGAGGCAGCGGTGGCCGCGGCGGTCGCCGACGGCGACTGCCTGATGGTGAACCGCAATGCCGGTGCCGGCACCCGGGTGCTGATCGACCAGCTGCTCGCCGGCGCCAGGCCCTCCGGCTACGGCAATCAGCCGCGCTCGCACAACGCGGTCGCCGCCGCCGTCGCCCAGGGTCGCGCCGACTGGGGCGTCGCCATCGAGCCGGTGGCAAAACTCTACGGGCTCGGGTTCCTGGTATTGCTGCCCGAGCACTATGATTTCCTGCTGAACGAAAGCCGCCGCGACCGTCCCGCCGTTCAGGCGTTCCTGGCGGCGCTGCGCGATCCGCAAGTTCGCGATCGCATCCGGGCGGCCGGCATGCTGCCGGCGGACGATTGAACGCGGCGCCGGCATCGCCTCGATGCACGATCTCGGCCAGTCGGTTCACCTCGCGTTGCGGCTGATCGGGATCGGAAGCGAGCAGCACGCGACCCGGATCAGAGGTTAGGATCGAGGAAGCCGAGCAGGCCGGTTTGCTGGACGCGGCGAACGGCGGGGCAGTGCGGGGAGAAGCACATTGGGAAGATTGGCCGGTAAAGTCGCGATCGTCACCGGAGGAGCAAGCGGCATCGGGCGCGGGACCGTCGAGCTCTTTGTCCGCGAAGGCGCATCGGTGCTGATTGCCGATCTGCAGGACGACAAGGGCCAGACGCTCGCCGCCGAGCTCGGGTCTCGCGCGCGCTACGTGCGCACCGACGTCGGCGAGGAGACCGATGTCGAAGCCGCAGTGGCGCTCGCGGTGAGCGCCTTTGGCCGGCTCGACTGCATGTTCAACAATGCGGGCTTCGGCGGCGCCGCCGGGCCGATCGCCGAAATCTCCGCCGACGGTTTCGACGCGACGGTCCGCGTGCTGTTCCGCGGCGTGTTTCTCGGCATCAAGCACGCCGCCCGCGTCATGCGCGAGCAGAAATCCGGCTCCATCATCTCGACCGCGTCGGTCGCCGGCCTCGGCTCGGGCTACGGGCCGCATGTCTACAGCGCCGCCAAGGCGGCAGTGATCCACCTGACGCGATCGGTTGCTTCCGAGCTCGGCGAGATCGGCATTCGCGTCAACTGCATCTGTCCGGGCGGCATCGCGACGCCGATTTTTGGACGCAGCATCGGCCTGCCGGCTCCGATCGCCGACCAGCTGGTCGAGCCGATGAAGGAAAAACTGGCGGGCATGCAGCCGATCCCGCGCTCCGGCGTGCCGGACGACATCGCCGAGGCGGCGCTGTGGCTGGCGAGCGATGCCTCGACCTTCGTCAACGGCCATGCACTGGTGGTCGACGGCGGGCTGATCAGCGGCCGGCGCTGGTCGGCGATGCAGGCCGGCCGCGAGCAGATGATGGCGGCGCTCGGCCTGTCCGAGTTGCCGGCGCCGTCGTGAGCATGCGCCCATGGGCCGGTTCGTCGTCGCGCTCGTCCTGACTATCCTCACCCTCGCGGCGGAGCCCCGCGGTGCCGGCGCGCAATTGCGTGGCCACGGCGGGCCGGTGCGCGCCGTCGCGGTCTCGCCCGACGGCCGGACCGCAGTGTCGGGCAGCTTCGACCAGTCGGCGATCCGCTGGTCGCTTGACGACAACGCGGCGCTCCAGGTCTTGCGTTTTCACGACGCCGCCGTCCATGCGGTGGCTTTCCTGCCGGATTCCCGGATCGTCACCGCCGGCGAGGACGGCCGGATCGCGGTCTGGAGCAAAGGTGCCGCCGAGCCCGACGTGGTGCTCACCGGTCACACCGCCCAGGTGGCGGCGCTCGCGGTCTCGGCGGACGGCGCCCGGCTGGCGTCGGCGTCGTGGGACCACACGGTTCGGGTCTGGCCGCTCGCGGGCGGCGCCCCGCACGTGCTCGAAGGCCATCAGGCCAATGTCAACGGCGTGGCCTTCATGCCGGACGGGCAGACATTGGTCAGTGCCGGATACGACGCCACCTTGCGCATCTGGCCGCCGGCCGGCGCTCCTACCATCGTGGCGCTGCCGAGCCCGCTCAATTCGGTGGCGGTCACCGGCGACGGCGAGATCGTCACCGGGGCGGCCGACGGCCGGGTGCGGTTCCTCTCCGCTGCCGGGCAGATCACCGGCGAGGTCGAGGTCGGGCCGATGCCGGTCGTCGCCGTCGCGGTGTCGCCGGACGGAGCGCTGGTGGCGGCCGCCGGCATCCGCGGATCGGTGGCGGTGATCGAGCGGGCGGCGCGAAAACTCGCCCGCACGCTGGTCGGGCCCGGCCTGCCGGTGTGGTCGCTGGCGTTCTTTCCCGACAGCCGCACGCTGCTGACCGGCGGCACCGACCGCGTGGTGCGGCGCTGGAACGCGCTGACCGGCGATCACGTGGGCTCGGTCGCGATCGGCGACGCGAAGGATCCGCTCGCGGCTTTCGCGGGCGATCCCGGCGCCGAGGTCTTCCGCGCCTGCATCGCCTGTCATACGCTGTCGTCCGACGAGGGTAACCGCGCCGGACCGACGCTTGCCGGCATATTCGGCAGAAAGATCGCGACGCTTCCGGGCTATCGTTTTTCCGAGGCGCTGCGCCACCTCGACATCGTGTGGACGCCGGAGACGGTGGCAAGACTGTTCGAGCTCGGACCCGCGACCTATACGCCGGGCACAAGAATGCCCGAACAGCGCATCGGCTCGCCCGAGGACCGCGCCGCCCTGGTGCGGTTCCTCGAGCGGGCGACGAGATGAGCCAAGCGGCAGAGCGGGGAATTGTCGGGCCGCCACGGTGTTGAGATTTGCAGGACACGCTGCCAAAAAACCGGGGAGACGACATGAGGGGATATCATCTCAGGCGCCTGGCCGTTGCCGGGCTGCTGGTGCTGCAGCCATTGGCGGCGGCGGCGCATGGACCGAACGATCCGCCGCATCAGCTCCATCAGATCGGCGACTTCAAGCTGGAATCCGGCGAGGTGATCCGGGATTTCGCCATCTCCTATGTCACCCACGGGCGCCTCAACGAGAAGAAATCGAATGCCGTGCTGATGGTCACGGCAATCTCCGGCAACCATCATCGCATCGATTTTCTCATCGGCCCCGGCAAGGCGATCGACACGGACAAATTCTTCGTCGTCGCCACCGATGCGATCGGCAACGGGCTGACCACCAGCCCGAGCAACAGCAAGACCCAGCACGGGCCGGCATTTCCGGCATTCACCATCCGCGACATGGTGCAGTCGCAAAAGCTGCTGCTCGACCATCTCGGGATCGGCCATGTGATCGCGGTCGCCGGCGCCTCGATGGGCGGCATGCAGGTGCTGCAATGGGGTGTCAGCCATCCGGCATTCATGGATTCGCTCATCGCGCTGACCCCGATGGCGCGCACGGCGCCGTGGTCGATCGCCGTCAATGAGGCGACGCGAAAAGCCCTGATGGCGGACGCGGCGTTCAACGGCGGCAACTATCAGAAGCAGCCGGAGCTCGGCTGGCGGGCGCGCGCCGACGTGCTCCAGGTGCTGGCGACGCGCAGCCCGGAGGCGCTCCGCGCGATGTTCCCCAATCCGCCCGACGTGCTCGCCTGGATCAAGGATCAGGAGGACGCCGTGCTCAAGTCCGGCTTCGACGCCAATGACTGGATCGCGCAGACCCGGGCCTATGATGCGCACAATGTCGGCACCACGCCGGGTTTCGGCGGCGATCACCTCAAAGCGCTCGCCGGCGTCAAGGCGAAAACCCTGATCGTCACCGGCGGGCAGCTCGATCTCTACAATCCGGTGGAGGAAGCGCAGGAAGCCGCCCGCTACATTCCCGACGCCCGCCTGGTCGCCATTCCGTCGGTGCAGGGACACGTCGCCGCCAGCCCCGCCAAGGCGGCGGACGTCGAGTTCATGAACCGCACCGTGCGCGATTTCCTCGACGCCGTCACCGACCGCGGCCGGAAGCTGCAGTAGGCACGGAATTTGTAGGGTGGGCAACGGCGGCCCCGGCGTTTGTTTGGGGGATCGCACGGGATTTCCGACTTTGTTGCCCACGCGGTTGGCCCGACCGCGTGGGCAAATCGCGCAACGCATCAGTTATATTTCGTCGCAGTGCGGGCGATTTGCCCACCCTACGGGCCGGGCGATCAGACGCCCTCGACGATGCGGATGTCGCGCTCGGCGCCGCTGCCGAGCAGCCGCAGCGCTTCCTGGTAGCCCGGGCTGTCGTGGGCGGCTTGCGCCTGCTCGACGCTGTCGAACTCGATCACCACGACGCGCTGGTTGAGGCCCGCCTCGTAGGTCTTCGCCGGCATGCCCCGCGCCAGGAAGCGACCGCCGGACGCCTGGATCGCCGGCGCGGCGAGTTTCGCGTAAGCCGCGAGCGCGTCGGGGCTTTTGATCGAGCGATAGGTTGCCACCCAGTATGCCTTGGCCATCGATGGGTCCCTTCGTGTACGTGTAGGATGGGTAGAGCGCGCTTGCGCGAAACCCATCAATACCAGAAAGTCAGTAATCAGTAATCAGAACGCGGTTCTGATTGCTGATGCCTGACATTTGATTCCTGAACCAGATGGGTCTCGCAAGCGCTCGACCCATCCTACCTCACGACTTCCGCTCGCGCTCGGCCAGATAATCCTCCGTGGTGCGCGGACGCGGGCGCTCCGGCGCCGCGTAGGGGTCGAGGCCGGCCTCGGTGACCGCGCCGACCCGGCAGTCCTCGCACATTTTCAGGACATCGAGGCGGCTGTTCGGCCCGCTGAACATCCAGTGGCGGCCTTCGAGCTTGGCGGCGATCCGCTCGATCGTGCTCTTGGTGCCGAACGGTTTTCCGCAGCGGATGCAACAGAACGGCTCTTCCTGCTTGAGCACGCGGGCGGTCGCCGTCGCGGCGCGAAAATCGAGCTGCGGCCTGAGGGTGATCACCTTTTCGGGGCAGGTCGCCTTGCACAGGCCGCACTGCACGCAGGCATCCTCGGAAAATCTCAGGGTCGGTCGATCCGGATCGTCGCCGAGCGCTCCGGTCGGACAGGCCGACACGCAGGCGAGGCACAGCGTGCAGCCCGCGACGTTCACCTCGACCGCGCCGAACGGCGCGCCTTGCGGCAAGGCCACGAGGTCGACCGGGGACGGCGCCGCATGGTGCAGCTCGCGTAGCGCCAGGCGCAAAACCTCGCGCTTGCCGCCGCGCGGCTCGAACATTGCGGGATGCGCGACGGTCACGGCCGGTGCGATTGCCCGCAGCGCCTCGCCGAGCGCCAGCGGATCGTCGGTCTCGATGGTGGCGGCGCGTCCCGGCCCGAAGCCGAGACCTTCGAGGATCGGCTCGGCGAGCGCCAGCGTGCGGGTGAGCGCCTCGACATCGTGGCGCGGGCGGGCGCGGAGCAGGCAGCGCACCGCCATGGCGCCCTGGGCGAAGGCCGCCGCGATCGTCTCGAGCCCCACCTGGGTGACCTCGTTGACGCCGAACGGCAGCACGTTCGCCGGCAGCCCGTCGCCATGGCGGGCGAGCGCATCGATCAGTTGAGCCCCGTGGTCGTCATCGTGGATCAGCAGGATCGGCAGCGTGCCGCCGGCCTCACGATAGGTCGACAGCAGGGTGCGCAGCTTGCGCATCGACGCGTCGGCCGGCGGCAGCGCATAGGAGGCGGCCCCGGTCGGGCAGACACTGGCGCAGCTGCCGCAGCCCGCGCACACCTGGGCGTCGATCGCCACATGGTCGCCGGCCGGCGTGATGGCACTGGTCGGGCAGAGATCGAGGCAGCGCCGGCATCCCACGATCTTCGATCGCGAATGGGCGCAGAGGTCGTCGGCAAAGGTGATGTAGCGCGGCTTGTCGAAGGTGCCGGTGAGATCGCCGGCCCGCAGCACGGCGCGCAACACCGCGGCGGCATCTCCAGGGTCGGCGCGCAGATAGCCGTCGCGTAGCTCGGCGGCCGGGAACAGGGCTGCCCCTCCCGACAGGTCGAGCACGATGTCGCAGCGCGAGACCGCACCGTTGCGCGACGCCCCGAACACGAGCGCCCCGCGCGACGAGGGGGCCGGCGCCGCATAGTCGTCGACCACGAGCTCGAAGGCGCCGAGATGACCCTTGGCCGAGCGGATCGTGCCTTTCACCACGGGAAAATCGGTGACGCGCAGCGGCGCGATTCCCTCCGGCCGGGTGAGCAGCACGGTCACGTCGAGCCGGTCCTTGAGCAGCGCCGCGGCCTCGATGGTCCGCTCGTCGCGGCCATAGACCAGGATGACGCCCTCGCTCTCCAGGGTTACCAGCGCGGTTTCCGGCATCGGCTCGGCGGCGGCCGCGAGCAGTGCCGCCATCTTCGGCCCGGCTTTTTCCGCATCCGCCGACCAGCCCGCCGTCTCGCGCACATTGGCGAAGACGATTTGGCCGTCGCCCGCCTCCTCGGAAAACAGCGGCGCCTCCTGGGTACAGCCGACGGTGATCGGCCCGCCGCTCTGCGCTGCAGCGCGAAACCGGTCGAGCTCCGCACGGCAGAGCTGGCGGGCGGTCTCGATCCCGGCGCCGCCACAGCCGCGGCGGACCGCCGCAGTATCGAGCGGCATCGTGTCCTCGCACGAGCACACGAAGACGGTTCGCGACTGCGTCATGAAACCTCCCGGCCGCCGGCAAAAACCCTGAGGACTGGCCAGCGGCGAGCCCAAGCTATAATTGTAACAGCACAAATGCGAGATTTCGGCAAAGCCGGGAGCAACAATGCCGCAGGTGCGGACGCCAGCGCGGCCCAAGCTCGACCTGCCGCCGCCGTTCCGGCTGGTGATGCTGCGCGAGGTGGGCGACGCTTTCGTCCATGCGCAGGCCATTGCGGCCGCGGAGGGCGCCGGCACGCTGGTCTTCGTCGGGCGCTTCGACCTGGTCGAGTTCGCCGTGGTGCTGGAGCCCGACGAGCCGCTGCGGGTTGCCCGCCGCGCGATCTATGCGGGGCTCGCGGCGCTCGCCGCCGCGCTGGCAAGCCATGCGCCGCCAGAAAAGCCCATCACCTTCGTCTGGCCGGACGCGATCCATGTGGACGGCGGACTGGTGGGCGGCGCGCGGCTCGCCTGGCCGGCCGGCGCACCAGAGGATCAGCCGCCCGAATGGCTGGTCTTCGGCGCCACCATCCGCACGGTGGCGATGAGCGACCGCGAGCCCGGCCTGCGCCCGCTCGCCGTCGCGCTCGAGGAGGAGGGGTTCGACGAGCTTGGCTCGGGAGCGCTGGTCGAGAGCTTTGCGCGCCACCTGATGCTGATGATCGATGCCTGGCAGAACGCCGGATTCCACGAGGTCGCGCAGTCCTATCTGTCGCGGCTGCCGGGCGATGCCGACCTCGAGCGCCTGATCGACGGCAGCGGCGATCTTCTGGTCCGCCGCGCCGCCAGCAAGCTGTCGGCCGAGAAACATCGGCTGCTGCCGGCGCTGGCGACGCCGTCCTGGCTCGACCCGGAGACCGGGGGACCGCGGACGTGAAGCTGTTGCGCACCATCCGCCTCGATCCCTCGGACACGTTCGTGTTCGACCGCGCCGCCGAGCCCGGCGAATGGGCCGTGTCCGGCGCGTTTGTGTTTCTCGACGTCGATCCGGCGGCGCTCGCCGGCAAGGCGCGGGTGGCGTTCCGCAGCGGGTTTCTCGGCACCCGGACTCTCGGCTGGTCGACGCTGGTGCAGATCGTCGAGGCGACCGAGGCCGAGCGGCGGGACGCGGTCGATGAGCTGGCGCACATGCTGGTCGCCCGCTTCGGTGCTCCGGACATCGCGGCCGCGCGCCCGGCGGCCGAGGAGGAGTTCGCCTTCGCGGCCTCGCTGACCGATCATCCGGCCGATACCCTGGTCGCCATGCACCGGACCTGCGAGGACGGCGCGATCCGCGAGACATTTCGCACGCTCAAGGCCCGCGGCGGCCCGCGGCCGATGCGCGCATTCTCGTTCCTCGAGGTCGACGGCGAGGACGACGAGCCGACCGAGCAAGTCGATCTTGCCGCTCTCGCCGCGAGGCAGCCATGAGGGATTTTTGGCTGTCCTGCGGGCATCACCTGCTCGACCGCGACGCCGGCGGCGGGCTCGTGGTGACCGACGAGTTCCTCAAGGCCTATCTGGCGCGGCCGGAGCTCAATCCGCCGCCGGACGCCTGCGTGGTCGAGCGCACGCTGCATGCCGCCCTGCTCGCCGATCCGCGCCGCCCGGTGGATGCCGGCGAGATCGCGGCGATCGCCGACCCCGACGCGCGGGAGAATTTTGAGGTGATGATCGCCTGGCGCGATCATCTCGTCGCCCACCGCACCCTGGAGGCCGCCTATCTGGCGCTGATGCGTCGCGGCGTCGGACGCATGCCGGCGCTGTTCATCAATCAGCTGGTGCACGTGATCCTGCGCAATGCGCTCGACGGCATCGACGATCCGTTCGTGCTGCGCGCCGCCGAGTCGATGTTCCGGCCGCAGCGCCTCACCCTCCACGAGGGCTCCCTGGTCGCGGCCGACGAGGAGCTGATTGCCGGCCGCGATGGCGCGCCGGTGTCGCCGCTGGTCGCCATGCTGGGCCTGCCGGCGGCGTCCGGCATCGACGTGCTCAACGAGGAGAATGCCGGGGATTACTTCGACCGCAGCGACCGCTTCGACATGGCGCTCGATCTCACCGCCGGACGGCGCGGACAGGCGGCGCTGGGCGAGGCGATCGCCCGCTTCGTCCGCCACATGCTGGCGGTCGAGGTCGACATCGAGGCGCTCACCGAGATGCGCGAGGTGCGGCTGTCCTGGTATGTCGGTCTCGACGCCGACGGGACGCGGATCGGCGACCTGTTGTGGAAGGGCGATGCGATCGATGAGACCGATGCCGGCCGCGTCGTCGCGCTCTATCGCCTGACGTTCCGCGATCACGGCCGGGTCGCGCCAGAAGTCGCCGGCGAGCCGGTCTATCTGATCCTTGCCATGACGCCGGAAAAAATGCTGCGCATCAAACCGCAAAATCTCCTGGTCGGGCTGCCGGTCAGGCATCTGGAGCCGGCAAATTGAGCGCCGCCACGCCGCTCGCGCGCGTCCCCGTCGGCGTGGTGGTCGAGCGCCGCAAGGCGGTGAGCGCCTGGATCGACCATGTCTGGCGGCCGGTCGCGGTGCTCGACGGTGAGCCGGACACGGCGCCGTGGACGCCGCTGTCGGTCGAGCCCGACCTGGCGACCTTCTATGCGGGCTCAGCCGAGATCGAGCTCTACCGGTCGGAAACCGCCAACTACCGCGATAATCTCGCGTCCGGCACCCCGGCCGTGTGGGTGGTGCTGCGGCCGACCGGAGTGGAGCCCCCGTTCGAGGTCGTGACCGTCACCGCCGATCCGGCCGAGGGCGAAGGTTTGACCCAGGCCGGCACCGATCTGGTCGAGCCGGTACCGATGCCGGAACGGATCCGCGAATTCCTTGCCGCCTTCGTCGCCGAGCATCACGTCGAGCAGCCGTTCTACAAGCGCCGGCGCGACCGGGCCGATCCCGAAGCGCTGGGCCGGCGCGGCCACGTCCGTGAGGATGGCGACGAATGAGCGATCCGGACGGATTCTTGACCCGATGGTCGCGGCGCAAGCGACAGGCCGCTGCCGAGCCCGATGCGGTCGAGCCCCAGGCGGCGCCGCCGGTTCCCGCCGGAGAGGACGCCGCGGTGGCCGATCCGGCGCGATCGGCGGATTCCGGGCCGACCGCGGAAGCCGCGCCGGCGGTGGATGCGGCGAGCCTGCCGGCGATCGAATCGATCGATGCGGCGACCGACATCCGCGGGTTCCTCGCCAAGGGGGTTTCGCCGGTTCTGGCCCGCGCGGCACTGCGCCAGGCCTGGCGCTCCGATCCGGCCATCCGCGACTTCGTCGGGCTCGCCGACTACGACTGGGATTTCAACGCCCCCGACAGCATGCGGGGCTTCGGTCCGCTGGCGCCGGGCGACGATGTCCGTCGCCTGGTCGCACAGATGCTGGGCAACGGACCTGACGCTGCGGAATCCTCATCCATAGCGGCGGCGGCCAACGAGCCGGCCACAATCATGCAACCGGAGGGCACCGAGCCGGCCGACGATCGGGTGACGGCAAAGCCTGCTGAGTTGGGGAGCCAGTTACCTCCGCCCGAGGAGGAGATCGCCCAGGCGCCGGCGCCGGAGATCGATATTGCGGTGCAAAATCCCAGTCAGGAGCCGCTGCGGCCGGTGCGCCGCGGTCACGGCGGTGCATTACCCGAATGAATGAGATGTCCCATAGCCTGAAACTATTGACCGGGAATAAATCGCCGCCCACAGTGTAGAACAACTATAAAGAGCGGTTCATGCGAGATCCGGGACTGACAGAGGCGATCCGCAAGGCCGGGGGAGTGAGCGAGCTCGCCCGGCGCATCGGCGTCGCGCAGCCTTCGATCTCCAACTGGAACCGCGTGCCGGCCGACCGGGTGGTCGCCGTCGAGGCGGCGACCGGGATCGAGCGCGCGACGCTGCGGCCGGATCTGTTCGCGAGGTCCATCCAGGTGACCGACGACGTCGATCAGGCCCGGGCGCAGCAGTACGGGCTGCTGGCGCTGCTGCTGTCGCGGACGCCGGGCCGGGAGCTGCTGGGCCGGCTCGCCGCGCTCCGGGTCGACGCGAGCCCGCTCGGGCTGGCGCTCGCCGGGCTCGCCGACGCGGCACGCGACGCCAGCGTCGAGCGGGTGGAGCGGGAATATTTCGATCTGTTCATCGGCCTCGGCCGCGGTGAGCTGATGCCCTACGGCTCCTATTACCTGACCGGGTTCCTGCACGAGCGGCCGCTGGCGCGGCTGCGCCAGGACCTCGCCGAGCTCGGGATCGCCAGGGCGGAGGGCAATGCCGAGCCCGAGGATCACATCGCCACCTTGTGCGAGGTGATGGCGGGATTGGTCGACGGCCGTTTCCCGGCGGCGTCCGGAGCCGACCAGCGCATCTTCGAGCGCCACCTCTCGCCGTGGGCCGGGCGGTTCTTCGCCGATCTGGAGCGCGCCGAGGCGGCGGATTTCTATCGCCACGTCGGCACCGTGGGGTGCCTTTTCGTCGACATCGAGATGGAGGCCTTCGCACTGCCGACATGAGGGCGGCCCCGCGCAAAGCGGGCTGCCGACAACGACATCAAGAAAATCTACGGAGGGAATGGCAATGAGCAGCAAACACGACAAATCGACGGTCGGCCGGCGCGACTTCCTGCGCGCGCTCGCGGTCGGCGCCGGCGCGGCGGCCACTGCGGCGCCGCTCGCGACCGAGGCGGTCGGAGCCGAGTCCGATCAGGACAAGCGCAAGGCGCGCTACAAGGAAACCGACCACGTCAAAGCCTATTACCGGGTCAACCGGTATCCTGGCTGAGGGAGGCAGATCGTGCTCATCAAGCGGACGGAACGCGACGCACGCCGCGGCAAGCTTGCTGCCGCACTCGCCGGTCAATCAGGAGGCGGGCTGGACCGCCGGACCTTCCTGCGACGCTCCGGGCTCGCCGCCGGCGGGCTCGCCGCGCTCGGCGCGCTGCCGCTCGGCGGCATGCGCAAGGCGCAAGCCGGGCCGCCGCCGGCGGCCGGCGCCGCCGTGCAGCTGCGCAAGAACATCTGCACGCACTGCTCGGTCGGCTGCACGGTCACCGCGGAAGTGTCCAACGGGGTGTGGATCGGCCAGGAGCCCAGCTGGGACAGCCCGATCAACCGCGGCTCGCACTGCGCCAAGGGCGCCTCGGTGCGCGAGCTCGCCCACGGCGAGCGGCGGCTGAAATATCCGATGAAGATGGTCAACGGCCAGTGGACCAAGGTGTCGTGGGACCAGGCGATCAATGAGATCGGCGACAAGCTGATGGAGATCCGGGGAAAATCCGGGCCCGAATTCGGTCTATTGGCTGGGGTCGGCGAAATTCTCCAACGAGGGCGCCTATCTCAACCGCAAATTCGCGGCGTTCTGGGGCACCAACAATTCCGACCACCAGGCCCGCATCTGCCATTCGACCACGGTCGCCGGCGTCGCCAATACCTGGGGCTACGGCGCCATGACCAACAGCTACAACGACATCCGCAACTCGAAGACGCTCATCATCATGGGCGGCAATCCGGCGGAAGCCCATCCGGTGTCGCTGCAGCACCTGCTCGAAGGCAAGGAGCTCAACCGGGCGAACTTCATCGTCATCGATCCGCGGCTGACCCGCACCGCCGCGCATGCCACCGAATATGTCCGCATCCGGCCCGGCACCGACATCCCGGTGATGTGGGGACTGCTCTGGCACGTCTTCCAGAACGGCTGGGAGGACAAGGAGTTCATCAAACAGCGCGTCTACGGCATGGACGAGGTGCGCAAGGAAGTCGAGAAATGGACGCCGGATGAGGTCGAGCGGGTGAGCGGCGTTCCCGGCGAGCAGCTCAAGCGCGTCGCCCAGATGTTCGCGACGCAGAAGCCCGCCACCCTGATCTGGTGCATGGGCGCCACGCAGAAGACGGTCGGCACCGCGAACGTCCGGGCGTTCTGCATCGCGCTCCTTGCCACCGGCAATGTCGGCAACTTCGGCACCGGCGCCAACATCTTCCGCGGCCATTGCAACGTCCAGGGCGCGACCGACCTCGGTCTCGATATCGTGACGCTGCCGCTCTACTACGGCCTGACCGACGGCGCCTGGAAGCACTGGTGCCGGGTCTGGGAGGTCGAGTACGACTGGATGATGTCGCGCTTCGAATCCAAGCAGATGATGGAGGCGCCCGGCATCCCGTCGACCCGATGGTTCGACGCCGCCACCCTGCCGAAGGACCAGGTCACCCAGAAGGACAACGTCAAGGCGATGATGGTGTTCGGCCATGGCGGGAATACCATCACCCGCATGCCGCTGGCCGCCAAGGGCATCGAGGCGCTCGACCTGCTGGTCGTCGTCGACACCGTTCCGACCACCTGGGCGGTACTCTCCGAGCGCAAGAACGGCACCTATCTGCTCCCCGTCGGCACCCAGTTCGAGTCGTCCGGCTCGCGCACCGCGTCGAACCGCTCGCTGCAATGGTACGACCAGGTGGTCAAGCCGATCTTCGAGGCCAAGGACGACTACGAGGTGATGTATCTGCTGGCGAAGAAGCTCGGCTTCGCCGACCAGATGTTCAAGAACATCAAGGTCGAGAACAACCTGCCGCTCGCCGAGGACATCCTGCGCGAGATCAACCGCGGCGGCTGGTCGACCGGCTATTGCGGCCAGTCGCCGGAACGCCTGAAGGTCCACCGCGACAATCAGAAGGACTTCGATCTGGTCACCCTGCGGGCCAAGGACGGGCCGGCCAATGGTGACTATTACGGCCTGCCATGGCCGTGCTGGGGCAAGCCGGAGATCAGGCATCCCGGCACCCACACGCTCTACAACACCAATCTCCACGTGAAGGATGGCGGCGGCACCTTCCGCGCCCGCTTCGGCGTCGAGTACAAGGGCGCCAATCTGCTGGCCGAGGGTTCCTACTCGCTGGGCTCGGAGATCAAGGACGGCTACCCCGAGTTCACCATGGCGGTGATGAAGAAGCTCGGCTGGGACAAGGATCTCACCCCCGACGAGACGGCTGTCATCCAGAAGGTCGGCGGCAACAACATCGACGCGGTGTCATGGGCCACCGATCTGTCCGGCGGCATCCAGCGCGTCTGCATGGAGCACGGCGTGATCCATTACGGCAACGGCAAGGCGCGCGCCAATGCGTGGAACCTGCCGGACCCAATTCCCGTGCATCGGGAGCCGATCTACTCGCCCCGTGTCGAGCTCGTCGCCAAATACCCGACGCTGCCCGACGCCCGCCAATTCCGCGTGCCCAATCTCGGATTCTCCGTGCAGAAGACCGCGGTGGACAAGGGCATCGCCAAGGAGTTTCCGCTGATCCTCAGCTCCGGCCGCCTGGTCGAGTACGAGGGCGGCGGCGAGGAGACCCGGTCCAATCCGTGGCTCGCCGAGCTGCAGCAGGAGATGTTCGTCGAGATCCATCCCGCCGACGCCGCCTCGCGCGGCATCAAGGACGGCGGCTGGGTCTGGGTCACCGGCGCGGAAAACAGCTCCAAGGCCAGGGTGAAGGCGCTGGTGACCGAGCGGGTCGGCAAGGGAGTGGCGTGGATGCCGTTCCATTTCGGCGGCTGGTTCCAGGGGGTGGATCAGCGCAGCAAGTATCCAAAGGGCTCCGATCCCTACGTGCTCGGAGAGAGCGTCAACACGATCACGACCTACGGTTACGATCCGGTGACCAACATGCAGGAGCCCAAGGTCACGCTCTGCCAGATCAGAGCAGCGTGAGGGGAGGGGACCATGGCGCGAATGAAATTCCTCTGCGACGCCGACCGCTGCATCGAGTGCAATGCCTGCGTCACCGCCTGCAAGAACGAGCACGAGGTGCCCTGGGGCATCAACCGGCGCCGCGTCGTCACCATCAACGACGGCAGGCCCGGCGAGCGCTCGGTGTCGATGGCCTGCATGCACTGCACCGACGCACCCTGTGCGTCGGTCTGCCCGACCAACTGCTTCTACACCACGGCGGACGCCGTGGTGCTGCACTCGAAGGACCTGTGCATCGGCTGCGGCTACTGCTTCTACGCCTGCCCGTTCGGCGCTCCGCAATATCCCCGCCTCGGCAATTTCGGCTCGCGCGGCAAGATGGACAAGTGCACCTACTGCGCCGGCGGTCCCGAGGACGACGGCTCGGTCGCCGAGTATCAGAAATACGGCGCCAACCGCCTCGCCGACGGCAAGCTGCCGCTGTGCGCCGAGATGTGCTCGACCAAGTCCCTGCTCGCCGGCGACGGCGAGATCATTGCGCAGATCTACAAGGAGCGGGTGGTCAAGCGCGGCTACGGCTCGGGCGCCTGGGGCTGGAAGACCGCCTATCGCGAAGACATCGCGGTGTAGCGCATGTTCCGGCGAAGTGGATACCGGTTCGCCGACAAAAACATGCGCCACTCAACGATTCTATTGGACGAACCGGGACGGCTTGCCGCCGCGCAACGCGGCGGCAACGAACGGCCGATCCTCAGCGGAACCTTAGGAGGAATGCCATGACGACGTCGCTGGCGCGCTTGCGCCTCGTCATCGGAGCGATCGCGATCTTCGGGCTGATCTCGCTCGTATTGCCGGCGGCGGCCCAGCAGCCGACCTCGGTCAACCCGACCGCGAGCTCCGTCAAGGAACAGCAGCTGCTGCAGCAGCTGCGCAAGGTCGAAGGCCGCGGGACGCTTCCCGACATGAAATCGCAGACCCTGGAGCAGCCGGCCGGGCGCGACTGGCGCCATTTCCACCAGGTGACGCTGCGCTGGATCGGTGGCCTCGCCATCCTCGGCATGCTGGCGCTGCTGATCGCCTTCTATCTGATGCGCGGGCCGGTTCCGCTGGAGGGCGGCCGGTCGGGACGCACCGTGGTGCGCTTCAACGGGTTCGAGCGCTTCACCCATTGGCTGACCGCGTCGTGCTTCATCGTCCTCGCGATCTCCGGCCTCAACGTCACCTTCGGCAAGTCGCTGCTGCTGCCGCTGATCGGGCCGCAGGCCTTCACCACGTTCTCCGAGGTCGCCAAATATGCCCACAACTTCACCAGCTTCCCGTTCGTCCTCGGCCTCGTCCTGATCGCGGCGCTGTGGATCCGCGACAACCTTCCCGACAAGCTCGACCTCGATTGGCTCAAGGCCGGCGGCGGCATGGTCGGCTCGGCGCATCCGCCGGCACGGCACTTCAATGCCGGCCAGAAGATCATCTTCTGGATCGTCCTGCTGTTCGGCGCCACCGCCGCCGTCACCGGCTACATGCTGATGTTCCCGTTCGCCGTGACCGACATTGCCGGGATGCAGCTCGACCAGATCATCCACAGCGTGGTGGCGGTCCTGTTCATCGCCGTGATGCTGTCGCACATCTATATCGGCACGCCGGTCGGCATGGAGGGTGCGTTCGAGGCCATGGGTACCGGCGAGGTCGACCTCAACTGGGCGAAGCAGCACCACAGCCTGTGGGTCGAGCAGGAGCTCGGCAAGGGCCGCGCCGCGACGCCTCCGCCCCGGGCTTCGGCGACGCCGGCGGAGTAGCGGCGCAGCCCCAGCGCATGTTCCGGCGAAGTGGACACCGGTTCGCCGACAAGAACATGCGCCACTCAACAATTCTACAGCATATCCCGCTCATACCTGATCGGGATATGCTGTAGCGCTCTGGGTATTGGCATTCCGGGCGAACGCCGATACCGCGCAGCCCGGCGACGTGGTAGCGATGCGCCATGCCCGCTGCCCGCGCTGCCTATGTCGACCCCGTCGACGCCTCGCTCTACCCGATCGAGGCGCCGCGCTGGCGTTCCGACGCCGGCCGGCCGCTGCTGATCACCCCGCTCCCGGGGATCGCCCGCGACGAGGTCGATCGCAGGCAGCCCTCGATCTGGCGCTATGCGCCGGCGCTGCCGCTCGCCGTGAGCCGTCCGGTGTCGCTGGGCGAGGGCCTCACCCCGCTGGTCGAGCGCCGATGGCGCGGCACGCCGGCGCTGTTCAAGCTCGAATGGTTCGCGCCGTCGGGAAGCTTCAAGGACCGCGGCGCGTCGGTGATGGTCTCCGTGCTCCGCCAGCAGGGGATCGACCGCCTGCTCGAGGACAGTTCCGGCAACGGCGGCGCCGCGATCGCCGCCTATGCGGCCGCCGCCGGCATCAAGGCAAAGATTCTCGTCCCGGCCGCGACGCCGCCGGCCAAGACCGTGCAGATGCGCGCCTACGGGGCGGAGATCGAGCTGGTGCCCGGCACCCGCCAGGCCACCGCCGAGGCGGCGGTGCGGCAGGCGGAAGAGATCTTCTATGCGAGCCACAACTGGCAGGCCTTTTTCCTCCAGGGCACCAAGACGCTGGCCTACGAGCTGTGGGAGGACCTCCACTTCCGCGCGCCCGACAACGTCATCATCCCGCTCGGTGCCGGCAGCAACGTGCTCGGCTGCGACATCGGGTTCGGCGAGCTTATGCGCTGCGGCGCGATTGCGCGCCTGCCGCGGCTGTTCGGGGTGCAGCCGAAGAACTGCGCGCCGATCCATGCGAGCTTTGTGGCGGGAACCGAGGACCGCGTCGAGGTCGAGATCGCGCCGACGATCGCCGAAGGCACCGCGATCAGCCATCCGGTCCGGCTGAAGGAGGTGCTGCAGGCGCTCCGCCGCTCCGGCGGGGGAACGATCGCGGTGTCCGAGGACGAGATCCGGTCCGCTGCCCGGGAGCTGCCGGAGACGACCGGGCTCTACGTGGAGCCGACGTCCGCGGCCGCCGCGGCCGCCCATTCCCGGCTGGTCGCCGACGGCACCATCCGGCCCGGTCAGCTGACCGTTTTGATCATGACCGGGACGGGCATCAAGGCGACCCAGCGCTTTGCTGAAATTCTGGGAATGAGCGTGTAGGGTTCAAGACATGAGAACGACGCTGACAATCGACGATGACGTCGCCGCAGAGCTGGAAAGCCTGAGCAGGGTGCGCGGAGACCGCCTGGAGGACGTCGTCAACGACGTGCTGCGCCGCGGATTGCGCGAGTGCCGGGCTCAGTCGACGCCGCGCGAAGTCATTCCGCACCCGCTCCGTCGACCTCGGTGCCCCGCGTACGGCGAGCATCGACAACATCGCCGAGACGCTCGCGGTCTCCGAGGGCGAAGCCTTCAAGTGAGGCTGGCGCGCGCAGCGACCCCGCTGCACGGCGCCGCGGCTTTGCTATAAGGCCTTATGCGCGTGATCGGCATGGCCGGCTGGAGCGGGTCCGGAAAGACGACACTGCTGGCGAAGCTCATCCCCGGCCTCATCGCCAGGGGCTTTCGCGTGTCGACGGTCAAGCACGCCCACCACGCCTTCGACGTCGACCGGCCCGGCAAGGATTCCCACACCCACCGCCAGGCGGGCGCGACCGAGGTGCTGGTCTCCTCGGCGCGGCGCTTCGCCCTGGTGCACGAGCTGCGCGGCGCCGCCGAGCCGACGCTCGGCGAGCTCTTGGATAAGCTCGCGCCGGTCGATCTCGTCATCGTCGAGGGGTTCAAGCACGGGTCTCATCCAAAACTCGAGGTTTTTTGCGCCGCCGTCGGCAAGCCGCTGCTGCATCCCGACGATCCCCATATCGTCGCCGTAGCCTCGGACACACCGCTGGCGGGCACGAAAATACCCATCGTGGCGCTCGACGACATCGACGCCATCGTCGACATCGTGCTTGCCAGGGCGGCGCCCATGGCGGCATTGGTGGCGCCTGCAGGGAGCCGGTGATGGCGCAGCTCTCCGATGACTGCTTCGCGTTCGGCGGACCGCTTCTGTCGGTCGCCGACGTCGAGCGGCTCGTCGTCGCCCGCGTCGGCCCGGTCGCCGAGAACGAGCCGGTCGACCTGCATGACGCGCTCGGCCGCGTGCTTGCCGCCGACCTGATCGCGCCGCTCGACCTGCCGCCGTTCGACAATTCGGCGGTTGACGGGTTTGCGGTGAACCATGCCGATCTCGACCCCGGCGCCGAGACGCGGCTGGCAGTCATCGACCGCGTTACCGCGGGCCGATCGTCGGCCCGCACCATGGTCGGGCGTGCGGCGATCCGGATTTTCACCGGGGCACCCATGCCGGACGGGGCGGACACCGTATTCATGCAGGAGGACTGCCGCGTCGAGGCCCTGTCGGTGATCGTCCCGCCGGGGTTGCGGGCAGGGGCCAACAGGAGGCTCGCCGGCGAGGACGTGCGGCGGGGGTCGGTCGCGCTCCCCGCCGGGCGGCGCCTCGCCCCTCAGCACGTGGCGCTCGCCGCAGCGCTGGGCGTCGGCACGCTCCACGTCCGCCGGCGGGTCCGGGTCGCGCTGTTCTCCACCGGCGACGAGATCGTCGAGCCCGGCACGCGGCGGCCGCAGGCCGCCCTCTACGATGCCAACCGCCATCTCATCGCCGGCCTGCTGCGCGGGCTCGGAGCGGAGGTGACCGACCTCGGCATCCTGGCGGACGATCAGGACGTGCTCGCCGAATCGATCGGCGCCGCAGCGACGGCCCACGACCTGGTGCTGACCACCGGCGGGGTGTCGACCGGGGAGGCCGACCACGTGCGTCCGGCGATTGAGCAGATCGGCCGGCTGGTGTTCTGGCGGGTGGCCATCAAGCCGGGCCGGCCGGTCGCCATGGGGGTGATCCGGGGCGCCGCCTTCGTCGGTCTTCCGGGCAATCCGGTCGCCGCCTTCGTGACCTTCGCCCGGGTGGTGCGCCCGCTCCTGCTGCGCCTCGCCGGGGCGTTGCCGGAACCGGCCGTGATGCTGCCGGTGCGCGCCGGCTTTTCCTACCGCAAGAAGAAGGGCCGCCTCGAATACGTCCGTGTCACCCTGCGGCGGATGGCCGACGGCGGCGTCGAGGCGATAAAATACCCGCAGGAGGGCGCCGGCGTGATCAGCTCGCTGACCGAGACCGACGGCCTCGCCGAGCTCGCCGAGGATCTGACCGAGCTCAGGCCCGGTGCCACGATCGGCTTCCTGCCCTACCTGGCGCTGGTCGGCTGAGAAGGCCCACGCCTTGGCGAGGACGGAGGAGGGTGATCCCTCCCCCGTGTCTTTCTCGGTGCCGTTTTAGAACATCAGACCTTCCTTGATCACCGTCCAGCGGCCGTTCTGCACCTGCTGCACCTGGGTGATCACCTCGGGCAGGTGATTGGTCTTGGAGAATTTCACCGGCGGCGAGTTGAAGATGTCGCGGAACTCCTTGCCGGATTCGAGCGCGTCGAGCAGCTTCTGGCCGGTCAGCTCCTTGCCGGCGAGATTGGCATAGAACGCGAAGGTCTCGATCGTGTTGTAGCCGATGATCGCCTGGGTATTGGCGTCGGTGCCGAACATCTTCTTGAAGGCCGCGAGCCAATCCTTGACCTTGCCCTTGGCGGTGTCCTCGTAGGGCACCTCGAAAGCGGCGGCCGCATAGAGGCCCTCGACCACGTCCTTGCCGAGCGCCGGCACCTCCATCACGTTGACCGGAGTGGCGCCGAGGAAGGTCACGTTCCAGCCGAGCTTCTTCGCCTCGCCCATGGCGCCGATGGTCTCGCGGATCACGGTGCCGAGCACCACGAGGTCGCAGCCGTCGGATTTCATCCGCGCGATCTGCGCGGAGAAATCGGTGGCGCCGCGCTTGTAGCTGGTGATCGTGCCGGGCGGCATCTTCATGGCAACGAGCTGCTGGTTGAAGCCGTCGAGCACGTTCTTGCCGTACTCGTCGTCCTGGTGCATCAGGCAGGCCTTCTGCGGCTTCTTCCAGTCCACCATGTATTTGACGGCGGCGCGCGTCAATTCCACGTAGGGCAAGAGGTTGTTGAACTTGAGCCGCTCCTGGGGCTTCGCCGGATCCATCTTGAAGGTGAACTCGGCGGCGGTCAGCGGAAACAGCTGGGTCACGCCGGCATCGAGCACGAGGTCCTGGGCAGCGAGCACGGTCGGCGAGCCCATCGGGCCGATCATCGAGAACACCTTGTCCTTCTCGATGAGCTTCTGCGTCGCCAGCACGGCGCGCTTGGGATCGTAGCCGGAATCCTCGATGATCAGCTTGATCTTGCGGCCATGGATGCCGCCGGCGGCGTTGATCTGGTCGACCGCGAGCTTCATGCCGTTGGCGACCGAGACGCCCCAGACCTTGATCGGCCCGCTGAGATCCTGGTGGGTGCCGACGACGATCTCGCTGTCCGAAATGCCCTGGTTGGTGAGCTTGGTCTCGGCCATGGCCGGGGCCGAGACGAGCGCGACGAGCGCGCCGGCCAGCATCGTCTTGTGCAGCATCATGCGTGTTCTCCCTCGTGGATGTCCCGCGATCGACGGATCGCGGTTGCGGGCTTGTTGGATTGCATCGCCCGGCTACTATGATCCCATCCTAGCCCAAGCCGCGGCGCGGCGTAAGGAGCAAAGCGACCCGCCGGGCCGTTATACCAGCGGCGGCGGCAGCCCTCACGCCGCCGAAGCCGTGGTATACATGGCCTCGATCTCGCCCCGGTACTTCTCGTTGACGAATTTTCGCTTGAGCTTCATGGTCGGGGTGAGCTCGTCGTCCTCGGCGGTGAGCTGCTGCTCGATCAGGTAGAACCGCTTGATCGTCTCCACCCGGGCGAAGTCGGCGTTGACCTTCTCGATCTCTGCCCAGATCAGGTCGCGCACCTCGCGGGTGCGGCACAGGCTGGCATAGTTGGTGTACGGGACCGCATTGTCCTGGGCGAACTTCTCGACGTTCTCCTGGTCGATCATCACCAGGCAGGTGAGATAGGGCCGGCGGTCGCCGATCACCACGGTGTCGCTGATATAGGGGGAGAACTTCAGCTGGTTCTCGATCTCCGACGGCGTGATGTTCTTGCCGCCGGCGGTGATGATGATGTCCTTCATGCGGTCGGTGATCTTCACATAGCCCTCGTTGTCGATCAGCCCGACGTCGCCGGTGTGCAGCCAGCCGTCGCGATCGATGGTCTCGGCGGTTTTTTCCGGCTGGTTGAGATAGCCCATGAACACGAGGTCGCCGCGGATCAGGATCTCGCCCTCGGGCGAGATCGCCACCTCGCCATAGGGCACCGCCTTGCCGACGGTGGAGAGCTTGATGGCGTCGGCCGGCATCACGGTGGCGAGCCCGCCGTTCTCGGTCTGGCCGTAGACCTCGTACATGTTCATGCCCAGCGCCAGGTACCAGCGGATCAGGTCGGGGGCGATCGGCGCCGCGCCGGTAAAAAGCCAGCGGCAGCGGTCGATGCCCATCATCAGGCGGATGTTGCGCAGCACCAGCCGATAGGCGACGGCGAACCCGATGCGTTCGAGAACGCTCGGCTGCCGGCGCTCCAGCCGGGCGTCGGCGATGCGGTAGCCGGCGGCGATCGCCTGGCGGTAGGCCCACCGCTCGATCGGGGTGGCATCCTTCAGCGCGATCATCACCGCCGAGTAGAACCGCTCCCACACCCGGGGGACCGCGCCGAACAGCGTCGGCTGCACCTCGCGGATGTTCTCCGGCACGGTGTCCGGGCTCTCCGCATAGTTCGAGATGGCGCCGGTGGCGATCGAGTAGTAGGCGCCGGCGATCCGCTCGGCGACGTGGCACATCGGCAGGAAGGCGAGCCGCTCGTCGCCCTCGTGCCAGGAGAGCACGTCCGTGCTGTGGCGCATCTGGGTGACGATGTTGTGGTGGCTGAGCATGGCGCCCTTGGGCGGACCGGTGGTGCCCGACGTGTAGACCAGGATCGCCAGATCCCGCGGGCCGCGCGATGAGATCATGTCGGGCCACAGCGCCTCGCGTCCCTGCATCCAGGCGCGGCCGGACGCCAGGAACTCGTCGAACGAGACGCACATCGGGTCGCCAAAATCGTTCAGCCCCTCCATGTCGAAGATCACAATTCGCACCAGCGTGGGGCAGCGGTCGCGTGCCTCCAGCGCCTTGTCGAGCTGCTCGTCGTCCTCGACAAAGAGCACCCGGGTCCGCGAATCCTCCACCAGATAGGCCACCTGCTTGGCCGAATCGGTCGGATAGATGCCCGAGGAGACGCCGCCGGCGCACAGAATGCCCATGTCGGCGTAGTTCCATTCCGGGACCGTGTTGGCGAGCACCGAGGCGACGTCGCCGGGCCGGAAGCCAACCGCATTGAGCGCATAGGCGACCTCGCGGGCGCGCGCCAGCCAGTCGTTCCAGGTGACGGTCTTCCAGATGCCGAGATCCTTTTCGCGCATCGCCGGCTTGTCGCCGCGCGTCTCCGCGGCGAGCAGAAAGCTCTTCGGCAGGGTCTCGGCCACGGTCAATGTCGTGCTTGCCATCCTGTCACCCGCTGATCCGATCGAACGTCGTTTTCATCGCCAGATCTTGTTCATCGCCAGGTCTTGTTCATCGCCACGTCTTGCGCTTCTTCCAGCGCCGCTCGCCGCGCGCGCCGGTCTCCTTGGCGCCCAGATAGAATTCCTGGATGTCCTTGCTGTGCATCAGCCGCTCGCAGGTGTCCGCCATGACGATGCGTCCGACCTCGAGCACGTAGCCGTATTGCGCGGTCTCCAGCGCCATCCGGGCATTCTGCTCGACCAGCAGCATGGCCATGCCTTCCTCCGCATTGATTCGGCGGATGATGGCGAAAATCTCCTTGACCAGCAACGGGGAGAGGCCGAGCGAGGGCTCGTCGAGCAGGAGCAGCTTCGGCCGGTTCATGAAGGCGCGGCTGATCGCCAGCATCTGCTGCTCGCCGCCCGACAGGAAGCCGGCCGGCTGGTCGAGACGCTCCTTCAGTCGGGGAAAATAGCCGTAGATGCGCTCGAGATCGCGGGCGATGCCGTCGCGGTCGTGCCGCGAGAAGGCGCCCATCATCAGGTTCTCGCGCACGCTCAGGAAGGGAAAAACCTCGCGCCCCTCCGGCACGTGGCTCAAGCCCAGGCGGACGATGCGATCGGCGTCCATGCGCTGGATCTGCCTTCCGTCGAACTCGACCGTGCCCTTGAGCGGATCGAGCACGCCGGAAATGGTCTTGAGGATCGTGGTCTTGCCGGCGCCGTTGGCGCCGAGCACCGCGACGATCGCGCCTTGAGCAACCTCGAGGCTGACCCCGCGCACCGCCATGATCGGCCCGTAGTAGCTCTCGATATTGCTGACTTTCAGGATGATGTCCTGGCTCATCGGTTTCTCGCCTCAGGCGCCCAGATAGGCGGCGACGACGTCGGGGTGACGCTGGATCTCCGCCGGCGTACCCAGCGCCAGCACCCGCCCGTAGTTGAGCGCGAGCACGCGGTCCGACACCCGGTTGACCAGTGCCATGTCGTGCTCGACCATGAGCACCGTGATGCCGAACTCCTTCCTGATGTCGTGGATCCAGAACGCCATGTCGTCGGTCTCCTCGACATTGAGGCCCGAGGAGGGCTCGTCGAGCAGCAGCAGCTTCGGCTCGCTGCACAGGGCACGCGCCAGCTCGCACACCTTGCGCACCCCGTAGGGCAGGCCGGCGATCAGCTGGTCGCGGTATTTTTGCAGATCGAGGAACTCGATGATCTCCTCGACCTTGTGGCGGTGGGCGTACTCGGCGCGGCGGACTTTCGGCAGAAAAAGCACCTCCTCCCACAGCCGCGTGGAGCGGTGGCGGTGGCGGCCGACCAGGAGATTGCTGAGCACGGTGGCGTTCTCGAACAGCTCGATGTTCTGGAAGGTGCGGGCGATGCCGAGCCTCGCCACCTCGTGGGCCGGCACCTCGGTGATGTTGCTGCCCTCGAAGAACAGGCGGCCGGAGCTCGGCTGGTAGAACCGCGAGATGACGTTGAAGATCGAGGTCTTGCCGGCGCCGTTGGGGCCGATCATGGTGAAGATCTCGCCCTCCATGACCTCGAAGCTCACCGCGTCCACCGCGGTGAGCCCGCCGAAGCGCAGCGTGATGTCGTCGACTTTCAGCCGGCTCACCGGTTGCGCTCCGATTTGACGTAGGTCTTCATGCGGCGGAACGTGGCCTTCTTGTACAGCGGAAACAGGTCGAAATAGAGCTTGAGCTTGAGCCAGCGGCCGTAGAGCCCGTAGGGCTCGAAGATGATGAATACGATGATGATGATGCCGTAGATCGCGCCCTTGAGCCCGGCGGCGCCGCCGATGCGGGCGACGGTCTCCTCGATGCCGGCGGCGCTCGTGGCCGATGCGCCGAAGCTCGCGGCCAGCGCGCCGATCACATGCGGCAGGTCGTCCTTCAGCAGCGTGAGGAAGGGGTCGATCATGACGACGAAGATGGCGCCGAGAACCGCGCCGTGCAGGCTGATCGTGCCCCCGATCAGGATGACGATGATGAACTCGAGCGAGAGCAGCAGCGTGAACATTTCCGGGCTGATGAACGAGAGCTTGTGGGCGTAGAGGCAGCCGGCGAGCCCGGTGATCGCCGCGCTGATCGAGAACGCCATCACCTTGTAGACCGCGGGATTGACCCCCATGCTCTTCGCCGCGGTCTCGCTGTCGCGCAGCGCCACGAAGGCGCGCCCGGTCGGGGCGCGGAGGATGTTGAGCGCCGCGATGATCACCAGGATCAGCACCCCGAGGCACAGATAGTAGAAGGCATAGCCGTCGCGCGGTGAGCGTCCAGCCGAGCACCTCGACCGCCTTGACTCTCAGCCCCTCGTTGCCGTTGGTCACGGTCTCCCAGCGCGCCGCCACCTCCTCGACGATGAACCCGAAGGCTATTGTGGCGATCACCAGGTAGATGCCGGTCAGCCGCAGCGCCGGGAAGCCGACCAGCGCCCCGACCGCGCCGGCGATCACCGCGGCGAGCGGAAAGTACACCACGAAGGGCACGCCGAGCTTCTGCATGTAGGCGGCCGTATAGGCGCCGATCGCCAGGAAGGCGGCGTGACCGAGCGAGGCCTGGCCGGTGAATCCGGTGAGGATCAGCAGCGCGACGCCGACGATCGCGTAGATGAACACGAAGACGATCTGGCTCTGCAGATAGGAGCCGACCGCCAGCGGCGCGATCGCCACGACGAGGATCAGCGCCGCATAGGACCACCAGTAGCCCTCGTGCTTGAGCAGGCGGATGTCCTGGTCGTAGTCGGTCTTGAAGATGGTGCGCATTTCTTTCAGACCTTCTTGCGCATATGCAGCCCGAACAGCCCCTCGGGCCTGAGCATCAGGACGGCGAGCAGCACCACATAGGCGGCGACGTCCTTGAACCCTTCCGGCAGGTAGAAGCCCGACAGCGTCTCGACGACGCCGATGATGATGCCGCCGATCAGCGCCCCCGGGATGCTGCCGAAGCCGCCGAGCACCGCCGCCGGAAAGGCCTTGAGGCCGAGAAAGCCGATATTGGTGTGGATGAAGGCGATCGGCGCCAGCAGGATGCCGGCAAACCCGGCCACCGCGGCGCTGATCGCCCAGATCAGCGAGAACACCCGCTTCACCGGGATGCCCATGTAGTAGGCACCCAGCATGTTCTGCGACGTCGCCTGCATGGCGATGCCCATCCGGGTCTTGTTGAAATAGACCCATAGCGCCAGACACAGCAGGACCGTCGCCACGATCACCGACAGCTTGTCATGGGCGAGCACCAGCTGGCCGACGCGCACCACGCCGCTGCTGAACGGGGTGTCGATGCGCAGGTCGTCGGTGCCCCAGATCATGCCGGCAACCGCCCTCAGCGCGAAACCGAGGCCGATCGTCGCCATGACGACAGAGAACTGCGGGTATCCCAGGATCGGCCGCACGATGACCCGCTCGACCAGGCTGCCGAACGCCGCCATGACGGTCACCGCCAGCGCGAAGCCGAGCCAGTAGTTCAGCCCGAGCTGGGCGATGAACGTATAGGCGACGAAGCCGCCCAGCATCATCAGGTCGCCCTGGGCGAAATTGACGACCTCGGTCGCCTTGTAGATGAGGACGAATCCGAGCGCGATCAGCCCATACACACAGCCCAGGGCAATACCACCCACGAGCTGCTGAATGAAATCCAGCATCCCGGCGTCCCCTCGCGTCGACGTTATTATGGGCGGCGCGATGGCCGCATTTCGACGATGACGGGTCACCATAATTGCGCCCCGCGCAATGCTCAAGCGCGGCCGGCATTCGGCGTCGCGTGGCGGCCGCACATGCCGGGTGGCGGGCGCATGCGCTATCGAGGGTCGCAATCCCCCCGTTTCACACGCCTGTCCGCGCGCGCCGGGAGCCGCCATGCTCGATCGGGGATGGGGAGTCGGCGGTTCCCGCCGGAGAGCATCGCATATGAGATGTGGGCTGTGCCGCAGATGCGCTTTACCTCCCGCTGCAGGGGCAGGGCATCCGCATTGTGACCTCGCGGCGCACTCGGCGCCTCTTCCCCCTCTCCCCGCTCTTTGCGGGGAGAGGGTCGGGGTGAGGGGCCCTTTCATGAGTTTCGGCGCTTGGAGAGGCCCCCTCACCCGACCGCCTTCGGCGGTCGACCTCTCCCCGCGTGCGGGGAGAGGTGGGGCCCGCGGCGCGTTCCTGCCATATGCGATAGCCCTGCGGAGAGCGGGGGCTCAGCTCGCCGCCTGCTCGGCGAGCTCCACCAGGATTTTCCGGGTCGCCACCTGCTCGCCCACCGCGACCAGCACCGAGGCGACGACGCCGTCGCGCGGCGCCAGGATCTCGTGCTCCATCTTCATCGCCTCGAGGATGATCAGGCAGTCGCCCTTGCGGACCGGGTCGCCGGCCCTCACCCGCACGGCCGCGATGGTACCGGTCATCGGCGCGAGCGCCGCGGTTTCCGTCCCCCGGTCGACCTCGCCGGGAGCGAGCAGCACGTCCTCGAAGGTCGCGGTGGCGCCGTCGAGGCTCAGATGCAGGACGCGGCGGTCGAACGCGAACCACGCGGTCTGCTCCAGGCCGTCGGCGAGAAACCGCACCCGATCGTCGCCGAGCGCCACGATGTCGATGTCGTGGCTCCGGCCCTCGAAGGTCACCCGGTGGACATTGCCCAGCCGGACGAGGTCCATCGCGGTCCTCCGCTCGCCGCTTCGCAGCAGGAGCGGCGAGGAGGCGGGGCCGGCGCTGCGCCAATGCTTGAGCATGGCGCTGGCCGCGACCTCGGCGTGGCCGTCGATCAGCACCGCGGCGAGCGCCGACATCCGGGCGTCCGGGGCGCGCGCCGCGCGGCGCTCGGCGGGAAAGTGCGTCTCGATGAACGCCGTGCTGACCGAGCCGGCGGCAAAGTGCGGGTCGGAGAGGCAGTCGATCAAGAAATTCCGGTTGGTGGCGACCCCGAGCACGACCAGGTCCTGCAGCGCGGCGATCAGTTTTCGCCGCGCCTCCTCGCGGTCCTCGCCGTGGGCGATCAGCTTTGCCATCATCGGATCGTAGTGCGGCGCCACCGTCGCGCCGGCTGAGAGCGCGTGATCGACGCGCACGGAAGTCGGCAGCGCGAGCGCCAGCACGGTCCCGGCCTGCGGGAGGAAGTCGGCATCCTCCGCATAGAGCCGCGCCTCGATGGCGTGGCCGCGCAGCGCGATCTGGTCCTGGCCGAGCCGCAACGGCTCGCCCGCGGCGACCCGCAGCTGCCATTCCACCAGATCGATGCCGGTCACCATCTCGGTGACCGGATGCTCGACCTGCAGGCGGGTGTTCATCTCCAGAAAGAAGAATCTCTTGTCCGCTCCGAGCAGGAACTCGACGGTGCCGGCGCCCACATAGCCGATTGCCTGGGCGGCCGTCACCGCGGTCTCGCCCATGGCCCGGCGAAGATGGGGATCGAGCCCCGGTCCCGGAGCCTCCTCGATGACCTTCTGATGCCGGCGCTGGATCGAGCAGTCGCGCTCGCCGAGATGAACGACATTGCCGTGGCGGTCGGCGAAGACCTGGATCTCGACATGGCGCGGCTCGACAAGCGCCGTCTCCAGGATCAATTCGCCCGAGCCGAACGCTTTTTCCGCCTCCGAGCGGGCGGCGCGCAGCGCCTCGCCGAGCCGGGCCGCGTCGGCGACGAGCCGCATGCCCTTGCCGCCGCCGCCGGCCGCCGCCTTGATCATCACCGGCAGGCCGAGCGCGAGCGCCGCGCGGGCCAGAAGTCTGGTCGTCCTCGCCGGCGCCGTCGTGGCCGGGAACGCAGGGCACGCCGGAAGCGATCATCCGCCGCTTCGCCGCCGCCTTGTTGCCCATCAGGCGGATGACGTCGGCAGGCGGCCCGATGAAGACGATATCCGCGGCCGCGCAGGCCTCGGCGAAATCGGCGTTCTCCGACAGGAAGCCGTAGCCCGGATGGATGGCGTCGGCGCCGCTGCGGCGCGCAGCGGCGATGATGTTTTCGATCGCCAGATAGGATTTTGGCGCCGGAGCCGGCCCGATCGGCACCGCCTGGTCGGCAAAGACCGTGTGCGGCGATCCGCGATCGATCTCGGAATAGACCGCGACCGTGCGATAGCCGAGCGCGCGCGCCGTGCGCATCACGCGCAACGCGATCTCACCGCGGTTGGCGACCAGTATCTTGCGGAATTGGGGCATCTACCGGCCTTTTTTCTCGCCGCTGGCCCACGACGTCTTGCGCTTTTCCAGGAACGCGGCGACGCCCTCCCGTCCCTCGGCTCCGCGCAGTGATGCGGCGAACGCCTCCGAGGCCTGGTCGAGCAGCTCGGGCAGCGGCGTGGTGCGGCTTGCCAGCAGCAGGCGCTTGGTCGCCGCATTGGCGCCGGGTGCGCAACGCTGGATGTCGGCGAGGATCTCCTCGAGCCTCGTCTCGAATGCCAGCCGGTCGTCGCACACCTGGTGGACGAGCCCGATGCGCCAGGCCTCGCGGCCGTCGAAACGCTGGCCGCTGAGCGCCAGGCGGCGGGCCTGCGACACGCCGATGCGCGCCGCCACGAACGGAGCGATCTGCGCCGGCACGACCCCGAGCCCGGTCTCCGCCATGGCGAACCGCGTGTCCGCCAGCGCGACCGCAACGTCGCCGATCGCCGCCAGGCCGAGCCCGCCCCCGAACGCCGCGCCCTCGATCGCCATGACGATGGTCTGCGGCAGCGAATCGAAGCGGGCGAGGAATGTTCCGAAACGGCGGTTGTTGAGGGCGATCGCATCTCGCTCCCCGGGGGCGGGCGGGGCGCTGCCGGCCTGCTCGAGAAAACCCTTGATGTCGCCGCCGGCGCAGAAGGTGCCGCCGGCGCCGCGCACCACCACCACCGCGATCTCCCGGTCGTTCTCGAGAAAAGCGACGACCCCGATGAGATCCTCCACCATCTCGCGATTGAGCGCGTTCCTCGTGTCGGGCCGGTTGAGGGTGACATGGAGCCGCGATCCGCGGCGGGTCAGCTGCAGGGTCCGGCAGGCGGGAAGCGGCGCCATGGGGGAATCCTCGCGTCAATAGTTGGTCTTGCGTTGGCCGGGCAGGATGCCCATTCCCTTCGAGATGATGGCGAGCATCACCTCGTCCGCCCCGCCGCCGATCGAGGTGAGACGGCCGTCGCGATACATGCGAGAAATCTCGGTCTCGTTCATGAAGCCCATGCCGCCCCAGTACTGCAGGCAGGAATCGTAGACCTCGCGCTTGAGCCGTCCGGCGGTCAGCTTGGCCATCGAGGCCAGCTGGGTGACGTCCGCCCCCCCGATATAGTCCTCGACGGCGCGATAGATGAGGGAGCGCAGCAGCTCGACCTTGGTCTGCAGCTCGGCGAGCCGGAAATGGACCACCTGGTTGTCGAGGATGCTCTTGCCGAAGGCGACGCGCTGGCCCGCATACGCGATGGTGTCGCGGATCGCGCGCTCCATGGCGACGAGCCCGCCGGCCGACCCCCAGATGCGCTCCTCCTGGAACTGCTGCATCTGATAGATGAAGCCCATGCCCTCCTCGCCGATGCGGTAACGCTGCGGCACGCTGACGTCCTCGAGAAAGATCTGCGCGGTGTCGGAGGCGCGCATGCCGAGCTTGTCGAGCTTTCGCGCGATGCGCACGCCCTTGGTCTTCATCGGCACGCAGATCAGCGACTTGTTGCGGTGGGCGGCGCCGTCGCCGGTATTGGCGAGCAGGCACATCCAGTCGGCCTGGGTGCCGTTGGTGGTCCACATCTTGCCGCCGTCGATCACGTAGTCGTCGCCGTCGCGCCGCGCCCGCGTCTTGATGCTGGCGACGTCGGAGCCGGCGCCGATCTCGGAGACGCCGAGACAGGCGACGAACTCGCCGGTGATGCTGGGCTTGAGGAATTCCTCGCGCAGCTCGTCGGAGCCGTAGCGGGCGAGCGCCGGGGTCGCCATGTCGGTCTGCACGCCGATCGCCATGCTGACCGAGGCGCTCTTGATCGCGCCCAGCGCCTCGCAGAAGGCGAGCTCGTAGGAATAATCGAGGCCGAGGCCGCCGAACTTTTCCGGCTTGTGGATGCCGAGAAAGCCCTGCTGCCCCATCTTGCGAAACACCTCATGGGCGGGAAAGATGCCGGCCGCCTCCCACTCCTCTGCATGCGGGTTGATCTCGGTCTCGCAGAATTTCTCGACCGAGCGCATCAGCTCGCGGTGCTGCTCGCCGTAGATCATGTTTGTCTCCTCATGTTCGTAGGATGGGTTGAGCTCCTCGCGAAACCCATCGATCTGTCGCGCCGCCCTTGATGGGTTTCGCAAGCGCTCAACCCATCCTACATTCGCGCGACGCCGAAGCTCGTCGGCCGCAGCGGACGGATCTCCGCCTCACGGCAGATCGAGAGACACAGCGCCAGCACTTTTCGCGAATCCCGCGGGTCGATCAGGCCGTCGTCCCACAGCCGCGCGGTGGCGTAGAGCGCGGTCGATTCGCGGGAAAACTGGTCGATCACCTTCTGCTCCATGGCGCGCAGCGCCTCGCGGTCGACCGGCTTGCCGCTGCGGCCGAGCCGATCCTCGGTGATGATCGAGAGCACTCTCGCGGCCTGCTCGCCGCCCATCACGGCGATGCGGTTGTTGGGCCAGGCGAAGATGAAGCGCGGATCGAAGGCGCGCCCGCACATGCCGTAATTGCCGGCGCCGAAGCTCGCGCCGATATGCAGGGTGATCTGCGGCACCGAGGCGTTGGCGACCGCCTGGATCATCTTCGAGCCGTGCTTGACGATGCCGCCGCGCTCGGCCTCGGTGCCGACCATGTAGCCGGTGGTGTTCTGCAGGTAGACGATCGGAATGCCGGCCTGGCACATCAGCTGGATGAACTGCGCGGCCTTGACCGAGCCGTCGGCGTCGATCGGCCCGTTGTTGCCGATGAAGCCGCACGGGTGACCCTCGATCTCGCCCTGGCCGCACACCGTGTGCACGCCGTAGTGCGTCTTGAAGTCGAGGAAGTCGGAATCGTCGACCAGGCGGGCGATGACCTCGCGAACTTCGTAGGGTTTTCGGTAGTCGACCGGCACCACGCCGGCGAGCTCGTCCGCGTCGTGGCGCGGCTCGCGAAAGGTCTTTTGCGGCTGCGGCGGCAGGCCGGCATTCCAGTCGAGCCTCGCCATCACCTCGCGGGCGAGCCGGATGCCGTCGGCATCGTCCTCGGCCAGATGGTCGGAGACGCCGGAGACGGTGGAATGCATCTCGGCGCCGCCGAGCTCCTCGTCGGTCGCGATCTCGCCGGTGGCGGCGCGCAGCAGCGGTGGGCCCGCCAGAAACACCTTGGCGTTCCCCTTCACCATGATGACGTAGTCGGAGAGGCCGGGCAGGTAGGCACCGCCCGCCGTCGAGGAGCCGTGCACCACGGTGACTTGCGGAATCCCCAGGGCGGAGAGCTGCGCCTGGTTGCGGAAAGTCTGGCCGCCCTCGACGAAGATCTGCGCCTGATAGTTGAGGTTGGCGCCGCCGGATTCGACCAGCTGGATCAGCGGCAGCTTGTTTTGCCGCGCGATCTCCTGGCAGCGCAGCTTCTTCTTCAGCCCCATCGGCGCCGTGGTGCCGCCCTTGATGGCGCTGTCGGAGGCAGAGATCAGGCAGCGCACGCCGGACACGTAGCCGATCCCGTCGATCACGCCGCCGCCCAGCACATTCTCGCGGCCGTCGTCGTCGTGCATGCCGAGGCCGGCGAGCGTCGAGAGCTCGAGAAACGGGCTGCCCTTGTCGAGCAGCAGGGCGATGCGCTCGCGCGGCAGCAGCTGGCCGCGCCGGGCGAACTGATCCTTCTTGGAGTTGGAGGTTTTTCGCACCTGCGCCTCCAGCGCGCGAAAACCGTCGACGAGCTCCAGCATGGCGGCACGGTTGGCGCGAAAGGCCTCGCTGGTGCGGTCGATGCGGGTGTCGATGATCGCCATCGGGTGATGTCAGGCCGGCAGGTCGGCGTCGTCGCGCCGGAGGAATGTTGGCGGGCTTTCCAGCGGGAAACCGTAATAGGGCCGCGAATTGGCGTGATCGGGCACGGAAAAGTTGGGTCGCACGTTGGGAACCGCACCGTCGACGCGGAGGCAGCTTCCCGAGATGAAGCTCGCCGCCTCGGAGAGCAGAAAAACGATCGCCGCCGACACTTCCGATTCGGTGCCGAGCCGCTTGAGCGGCACCAGCCGCCAGATGTTTCTGATCTCGGCCTGCTGCTCGGCCGGATAGGTCGCAAGCCCCGAGGAGGCGATCCATCCGGGCGCCACCGCGTTGACGCGCACGCCGGAGGAGGCCCATTCGAGCGCCGCCGTCATGGTGAAGTTGAGCATGCCGGCACGCGCGGCGCCCGAATGGCCCATGGTGGGCATCGAGGTCCACATATCGGCGATGATGTTGACGATGGCGCCGCCGCTGCGCTCCATCGACTGCACGAAGCATTCGCGCGCCATCAGAAAGCCGCCGGTGAGATTGGTGCGCAATACGGTCTCGAAACCTTTTTGCGACATCGTCTTGAGCGGCGCCGCGAACTGGCCGCCCGCATTGTTGACGAGCCCATCGATCGGCCCCTGCGCCACGATGTCGGCCACGGTGCGGCGCACCTCGTCCTCGACCCGGATGTCGCACGGATGCGTGGTCGGCGGCGCACCGCCGGCCTCCACGATCTCCGCCGCCACGGATTGCAGCTTCTCGATCCGCCGCCCGACCAGCGCAACGCGCGCCCCGAGCGCCGCCAGCTCGTGCGCCGTGCACCGCCCGATGCCGCTGCCGCCGCCGGTGACGACGACATGCCGCCCGGCGAACAGGCCCGGCCGGAATACCGAATGATAGGTCATTCAGCAGCCGGATGGCAGAGGACGCACGACGGCGTCCGTCCGCCTTCCGTCCATCGCTACAGCCGGACCGACTCGGTGGAGAACGCGACGCTTGCCGGCTCCTGAAGCTTGTTGAGCACGAGCCCGGCAACGACGGAGATTCCGGCGGCGACGATGACGGCGGTCACAAAGGCACGCATGGACATCCCTCCCAGCCTGTTTCTGCCCAATCATAGCAGATCGTCCGGGGTCTGAGGAGCGCAGCTCGCGCGCATGGCGCGGCTCACGCCATGGCGGCCTGGGCGGCGAGCCGTTCGGCCTCCGCCGCATCCTCCGGCGTATTGACGTTGAAGAACGGGTCGAGCGGCTTGTCGGGCCATTCGGCGACCGCCACGCCGTGGCGCGCCGTCCACACCTCGATCTTGCGCAAGTCCTCGGCGACGATGGCGTGGCGGAGATCGTCGCGCAGCGCCACCGGCCACAGACCGACCACCGGGTGGCGCCACTCGCCGGAGCGGGCGCAGGCGAGGGAAACACCCTCGGCCTCGCGGGCCGCATGCAGCCGCCCGACCAGATCGGCGGGCAGGAACGGGCAATCCCCCGGCACGCTGGCGATCCAGCGGATGCCGGGCGCGTGCGCGGCCACCCAGTCCAGCCCGGCCAGGATGCCGGCGAGCGGGCCGGCAAAACCCGCGACGCTGTCGGCGACCACCGGCAGGCCGAACCGGGCAAAGCGCGCCGGATCGCCGTTGGCGTTGAGGACGAGCCCCGCGCATTGCGGGGCGAATGTCGCAAGCGCGCGGTCGAGGATGGTGCCGTCGCCGATGCGGATCAGCGCCTTGTCGCCGCCGCCCATGCGCCGCGCCAGCCCGCCGGCGAGCACGAGGCCGAAGGTCGGCTCTGGCGTGATTCGCCCGGCCGCAGTCGGTTCAATCGTCATGGGCGGCCGCCTTGCGCCGGTGCCGGGCGCCCTCGTCCTCGACCTGGCGCAGGTCCTGGTCGAACACGATGCGGTCCTCGCCGGAGAGCGCGATGAACCGTTTTCCGCGGGCCCGGCCGATCAGGGTGAGCCCGGCCTTGCGGGCGAGATCGACCCCCCAGGCGGTGAAGCCCGAACGCGAGACCAGGATCGGAATGCCCATGCGCACCGTCTTGATCACCATCTCCGAGGTGAGCCGGCCGGTGGTGTAGAAGATTTTGCCCTCCGGGCTGACCTGGTTGCGGAACATCCAGCCGGCGATCTTGTCGACCGCGTTGTGGCGGCCGACGTCCTCCATGTAGACCAGCGGGCGGTCCTCCTCGCACAGCACGCAGCCGTGGATGGCGCCGGCCTCGAGATAGAGCGAGGGCGTGGTGTTGATCTTGTGGGTGAGCGCATAGAGCCACGAGGTGCGCAGCTCGGCCGGCGGCAGCGCGGCGTTCTCGATCAGCTCCATCAGGTCGCCGAACACGGTGCCCTGGGCGCAGCCCGAGGTCTGGACCTTCTTCTTCAGCTTCTCCTCGTAGTCGGTCGCCCGCTCGGTGCGCACCACCACGACCGCGAGGTCCTCGTCGTGGTCGACCCCGGTCACCACGTCGTCCTGGCGCAGCATGTTCTGGTTGAGCAGGTAGCCGAGCGCCAGATACTCCGGATAGTCGCCGATCGTCATCGCGGTAACGATCTCCTGGGAATTCAGGAAGATGGTGAGCGGCCGCTCGACGGTGACGGCGGTCTCGATCGCCGCGCCGGTCTGGTCGATGCCGCGGACGCGCTCGGTCAGCCGGGGATCGGCCGGGTCGGGGCGGACCAGGAGCTCGTCCTGGGCCGCATTGATCGGCGGGGCCATGGGTCCTCACGCTGCGTCATGCCGAAGGCGGGTGGTTGTCCCGCATTCATGTCGGCCCGACAAGCGTTTGTTGCAAGCGAACGGGCGGATTGCCGCAAGGATCCCGGATGGCCCGGATGGTGAAGCTGGTCAGGGAAAGCAGGCGCTGGTCAGGCGGCGCTCAGGTTCCCGCTCAGGCCGAGCTCCGGCTGGGTGGCGGGCGAGGATACGTGCTTGGCGTGCCACTTCGGGCCGGGGCCGCGCATGTAGTGCCGCTCGGGACGGTAGGAGCCGGTGAGATCGTGGCTCAGGGTGCGCCATACGTCGGCCAGAGCCTTGGCGAAGCTCGGCGCGGCACGCGACGGCTCCACCGTCGAGGCACGCAAGTTGGTGGTTGTCTGGCGCATGGCGAACATCCCTGGACCGAATGGCGGCCCGGTCTGCTCTTGGTCGCTCCATGGAGCACCCGGGTTCACCCGAGGATGTTCGGGCCGAATTGGTTAAAATCTGGTTCGAATTGGCATCCGCACAGCACCTGATGGTATTCAGCCTTTCCGTTCTGTTACTGACAAGCAACTGCCGTATCGGCAGCCTTCCTCGACCGCCTAGCGATCGGCGGCAGCGGCCGGCTCTCGCCACCGGGCTCTGGCTCAGCTCGCCGCTGCCTGCTTCGCCGCCGACCGGATCGCGGGGAATTGATCCGACGTGAGGGTCTCCTGGGCGAGCAGCAGGCTCGCGCCTTCGTCGAGATCGGCCCGGCGCGACCGCAGGATCGCGCCCGCCCGCTCGGCGGCGGCGCTGACGATATCGCGCACCGCCACGTCGATCTCGCGTTCGGTCACCTCGGAGGCGTCGACCCGGCTGGCGGTGGAGCCGGCGAGAAACGGCTGCGGCGGCGGCGCGTAGGTGCGCGGCCCGAGGGTGGCGTCCATGCCGTAGCGCGTGACCATCTCCATGGCGATCTCGGTGGCCCGCTGCAGGTCGTCGGCGGCGCCGGTCGAGACCTCGCCGTCGAACACCAGGCTCTCGGATGCCCGGCCCCCCATCAGCACCGCGACGCGGTTTTCCAGGTCATGCTGCAGCAGCAGGAAACGGTCCTCGGTCGGCCGCTGGATGGTGTAGCCGAGCGCGCCGACGCCGCGCGGGATGATCGACACCTTGTGCACCGGGTCGACGCCGGGAAGGCTCGCGGCGATCAGCGCGTGGCCCATCTCGTGATAGGCGACCCGCCGGCGCTCGTCCTGGCCGAGGATCCGGCTGCGCTTCTCCAGGCCGGCGATGATGCGCTCGATCGCCGCGGTGAAATCGTCGAGCTCGACCGCCTGCGCGTTGCGCCTGGTGGCGATGATCGCCGCCTCGTTGACCAGGTTGGCGAGATCGGCGCCGGTGAAGCCCGCCGTCAGCCCGGCGATCTGGTCGAGGTCGACCCCCGGGGCGAGCCGCACCTTGGTGACGTGGACGTTGAGGATCTCCAGCCGCCCCTTGCGGTCGGGACGGTCGACCAGCACCTGGCGGTCGAAGCGGCCCGGGCGCAGCAGGGCCGGATCGAGGACCTCCGGGCGGTTGGTGGCGGCCAGCAGGATCACCCCGGTCGTCGTATCGAAGCCGTCGAGCTCGGAGAGCAGCTGGTTGAGCGTCTGCTCCTTCTCGTCGAAGCCGCCCATCGCGCCCGCCATGCGGCTGCGGCCGAGCGCATCGAGCTCGTCGATGAAGATGATGCAGGGCGCGGCGCGTCGGGCCTGCTCGAACAGGTCGCGCACCCGCGCGGCGCCGACGCCGACGAACATCTCGACGAACTCCGAGCCGGAGATCGAGAAGAACGGCACGCCGGCCTCGCCGGCGACGGCGCGCGCCAGCAGCGTCTTGCCGGTGCCCGGCGGCCCGATCAGCAGGATGCCCTTGGGGACGCGCGCGCCGAGCCGGCCGAAGGATTTGGGGTCGCGCAGGAAGGCCACCACCTCCTGCAGCTCGAACTTCGCCTCCTCGACCCCGGCGACGTCGCGGAACGTCACCTTGGTGTCGGTCTCGACATAGACCTTGGCGCGCGACTTGCCGATCGCCATCAGGCCGCCGAGCCCCTGGCGCTCGGCCATGCGGCGGAACCCGTAGGTCCAGATCAGGTAGAACACGAAGATCGGCAGCACCCACGAAAATATGGTGGACAGGACATTGCTCGACGGGGCGCCGGTGATGACGACGCCGTGGGCGCGCAGCTTGTCGGCGAGCTCGGAATCGACGCGCACCGTGTAGAACAATCGCTTCTGATCGGGCAGCGGCTCCTTCAGCCTGCCCTCGATGGTGTCCTGCCCGACCAGCACCTCGGCGATCTTGTTGTCGTCGAGGAGCTGCTCGAACCGGCTGTAGGGGATCGTCTCGACCTGGGTAAGCCGCAGCCACAGAAACTGGATCAGCATCACGCCGAGGAACGCCGCGAAGATGTACCAGACGGCGAACTGGTGCTTGCGCTCCTCGGGCTCCTTGCGCTTGTCGCCCGGCTTGGTTCGGGCGGAACCCTCGTTCTCGCCTTGCCCCAGCCATTGCTGCAATTGCTGCAGCCACCGAGGGGGCGCCGGCTTCCTCGCATCGTCGGACGGCTTGTCGAGCATGTCTGTCTCCTGCGGATCGGTCGGGCGCCGGCTCGCGATTATCGGCGCGGGCTGCCGGCGCTTCAATCGCCGCGGCGTTCCACGGCGGCGATCAGGCGATCGAGAAATACGGCCTGGCCCCGCAGGATTTTTCTGCGCGCCTCGGCGATTCCGAACCATTCGGCCCGGTCGATCTCGGGAAACGACTGCCGGCGGCCGCTCCGCGGCGGCCATTCCATCTCGAAGTGGTTCGATTTCAGCTCTCGCGGCTCGAAGTCGCCTTCGACCGCCCAGGCGGCAACCACTTTTCGGCTGGGCTGGACCAGCTCTCCCAGGGGCTGGAAGTCGCCGCCGACCGGCATGCCGGTCTCCTCGGCGAATTCCCTTTTCGCGGCCGCGAGCGGATCATCGGTCTCGCCATGCTCGCCCTTGGGAATCGACCAGGACGCCAGATCCTTGCGCTTCCAGAACGGCCCGCCGGGATGCACCAGCAGGACGCTGAGCTCGCCGCCGGCCCGCCGGTACATCAGGATGCCGGCGCTGCGCGTCGTCATCGCGGTCCCGGGAGACCGGGACATGGGCTCATGGCGCTGCCTCCCGCGGCGCAAACTCCTCCTCGCCCTCCTCGGGGGTATCGAGAATGTCGAGGATCTGCGCCGCGATCTCGCCCAGCGCATGCCCGTCCTTCGCGAGGAGGTCGCCGTCGCCGGTGAGCCAGATCGCCGCCTCCTCGAGATCGGCGACATTCGGCTTCAGGGCGAGGATTTCCGCCGCCTTGAGATCGTCGACATCGCCGATGATGTGGCGGATGTCGTCGCGGTTCGCGTCCTCCTCGGCGCGCAGGCTCGGCGCGGATTGCGGGTCGGCCATCGGGGTCTCCCATGTCGGTCTCGGTTGGTCCGGGCGCCATGTCGCCGAACCGATCGGCAGGGCGCGGCGGGAAGCGGTCGCCGGTCTGCTGGCGCTCTGCTAGAACGGCAACACTGCCGGTTTGGTTGCGGTCGTCCCGGCGGGTTTGCTGCAGCAATCTGGGCCGCAGGGGCGATCGGTATCCGATGGCTGACAAACTCACGATCGGCGACGGCGACGTCCTGATGGTCGTCGACATGCAGAACGATTTCTGCCCGGGCGGCAATCTGGCGGTGCCGCGCGGCGACGAGGTGGTGCCGGCGATCAACCGGCTGGCGGAAAAATTCGCCCATGTCGATTCTCACCCAGGACTGGCACCCGCGCGGGCACCAGTCGTTCGCCTCGTCGCATCCCGGGCGAAAGCCGTTCGAGACCATCACGGTCGACTACGGAGCGCAGGTGCTGTGGCCGGACCATTGCGTCCAGGGGTCGCCTGGCGCCGAGCTGCGCCGCGATCTCGATATCACCGGTGCCGAGCTCATCCTGCGCAAGGGTTTTCGCCGCTCGATCAACTCGTACTCGGCGTTCTTCGAGAACGATCGCCGGACCGCCACCGGGCTCGCCGGCTACCTGCGCGACCGCGGTCTTGCCCGGGTGTTTCTCGTCGGCCTCGCCTTCGACTTCTGCGTCGGCTGGTCGGCCGAGGACGCCCGCGCGCAGGGGTTTGCCGCCGTGGTGATCGAGGAGGCCTGCCGCAGCATCGATATCGACGGATCGGTCGCCGCGACCCGGGGCAGGCTCGCGGCGCTCGGCATCGCCTGCGTCGGCGTCGACGCGGTTACCTGAGGGTCACGCCGGAAACCGCGCCAGGATGGCGGTGACCTCGCGGTCGGAGACCTGGCGAAAATCGTCGTAGAACGCGCCGATCGCGTCGAAATCCTCATGAGCTTCCAGGCAGACGATGTCGTCGACCTCGGCGCTGAGCTCGTCCAGCGTGCCGGTCGGCGCGACCGGCACCGCGAGAACGAGCTTTTGCGGATGGCGGGCGCGGGTGGCGCGCAGTGCGGCCCGCGTCGTCGCCCCGGTGGCGATGCCGTCGTCGATGACGATCGCCGCGCGCCCCGCCACGTCGACCGGCACCCGGGCACCGAGATAATTTTTCCGCCGCCGCTCGATCTCGGCAAGCTCGCGATCGCAGATCTTCTGGAATTCCGCCTCGCTCACGCCGGTCAGCCGGATCACGTCGTCGTTGCGCACGACGAGCGGCGCGCTGCCGTCGACCACGGCACCCATGGCGAGTTCCGGCTGGAACGGCACGCCGATCTTGCGCACCAGGATCAGGTCGAGCGGGGCCGCGAGCGCGGCGGCGACCTCGGCCGCCACCACCACGCCGCCGCGCGGCAGCGCCAGCGCCACCGGGCGCTGGTCGCGGTAGCGGGCGAGCGCCACGGCGAGCCGCTGTCCGGCCTCGGATCGATTGACGAACGGCATGACGTATCAATCCCCGACCCTCAGCCGGGACGGCCGCTCCGGCTGCGGGCCCGCAAGCTCCTGCCGCCTCCTCACCGCCTCACGTTTCAAAGATCGTCGCAGGACAGCTCGAACTTCGCGAGCGCCTCCTCGAGGAAATCGGCGAGCAGCGGCATGCCGAGAAGATAGGCGGCGGTGCGGCTGTTGTGCTGCCGTGCGGCTTCATCGCGCAGCTCCTCCCACTCGGCGAGCGTGTCGTCGCCGCGTCCGAGGCGCGCCAGCGCCACGAGATCGATCTGCTCGTCCTCGTCGAGCCCATCGATGAATGCCGTGAGCTCCTGCTGCACCGGATTGCCGGGCTGGCTTTCCAGGACCGAGGCCTCGTCGGCGGAATTGGAGCCTGAATCGGGATCGATCGCCACATCCCGGACGTCGAGCTCGCGCGCCAGCTGGATGATGAAGCAGACCTTCTTGGTCGCGATCGACAGGTCGGTCTCGGTGGTCGCCATGAGGCTCCTCCGCCAGGTTCCGGCGCGGTGACAACGGCCCTGTCGGCGGCGGGTTCCGGCCTGGCCGGCTGCCGGGCGCCACCATGTCGTTGGGCGTCAGGCCGAATATTCTCCCGCTGTACCGCCGGCGCGTTGATAATGGTCAAAGGACTTTTTGACTCGCCCAACCGAGGTTTCCACCATGCTCGTCGGCGTTCCCAGGGAGATCAAGGACAACGAATACCGCGTCGGCCTCGTGCCCTCGACGGTGCGCGAATTGACCGCCAAGGGCCACCGCGTCCTGGTGCAGGCGGGCGCTGGCGCCGGGGCGGGGCTCGGCGACGCCGAATACGCGGCGGCGGGCGCCGAGATCGTCCCGGACGCCGAAGCGGTGTTCGCCCGCAGCGAGCTGATCGTGAAGGTCAAGGAGCCGCTCGCCGAGGAGCGCCGCAGGCTCGGGCGCGGACAGCTGCTGTTCACCTACCTGCATCTCGCCCCCGACCCCGACCAGACCCATGAGCTCCTCGCCTCCGGTGTCACCGCGATCGCCTACGAGACCGTGACCAGCCCGCAGGGGACGCTGCCGCTGCTCACCCCGATGTCGGAGGTCGCCGGCCGCATGGCGCCGCAGGCGGGAGCCCATTGCCTGGAGAAGGAGAACGGCGGCCGCGGCGTGCTGCTCGGCGGCGTGCCCGGGGTGCCGGCCGCCGACGTGCTGATCCTCGGCGCCGGCGTCGCCGGCAGCAACGCCGCGCTGATCGCGCTGGGAATGGGGGCGGACGTCACCGTGGTCGACCGCAACCCCGAGGCCCTGCGCCGGATCGCCGGCCAGCTCGGCGGTCAGCTGAGAACCGTGTTCTCGACCCGCGATGCAGTGGAGACCCTGTGCCGGCGCGCCGATCTGGTCATCGGGACGGTGCTGATCCCGGGCGCAGCGGCGCCAAGACTGATCACCGCCGACACCGTCCGGGCCATGAAGTCCGGCTCGGTGATCGTCGACGTCTCGATCGACCAGGGCGGCAGCGCCGAGACCTCGCGGCCGACCACGCATTCGCACCCGACCTTCATCGTCGACGACGTGGTGCACTACTGCGTCGCCAACATGCCGGGCGCGGTGGCGCGCACGTCGACCTTCGCGCTCAACAACATGACCCTGCCGTTCGTCGTGGCGCTTGCCGACAAGGGCCTCAGGGCCATCGCCGAGGACCCGCACCTGCGCGCCGGGCTCAACGTCCACGCCGGCCATATCACCTACCAGGCGGTGGCCGAGGCGCTGAAGCTGCCCTACGTGCCGGCCGCGCTGGCGCTCGAGAGTTGAGCCGGCATGCGCCGATTCAATCCGGCGCGTTCGCCGCGGCGGCGAAGCGTTCCAGCCCGGTGCTCCAGCCGTTGGGCGAGTCGAACGTGGCGCGCATCGTCTCGGCGGCGTCGCCGTAGCGCTCGAGGTTGCGGTGCTCGAGCTCGAACTCGGGTGGCTCCGCCCTCGGGGATGAAGCGGATCTCGACCTCGGTGACGAAATCCGGATCGAAGCGCCATGTCGCGTCGATCTGCCAGGCCAGCAGCACGCGGCCCGGCGGCTCCCAGGCGAGCACCCGACCCCAGGTGCATTCGCTGCCGTCGGTGGCGCGCTCGAACCAGCGGCCGCCCGAGCGCGGCTCGATGATGACGTCCTGGCGAGGCTTTCCCTGCAGCAACGAATGATCGAGCGGCCACCAGGCATGCATGCGCGCGGTGAACACCGCAAAAGCCCGCTCCGGCGTCGTGTTGACGTGAAGGCGCTTGCGCACCGGGGCCGGCTTGATGGTGAGGTTCATCGCTGCTTCTCCTGATGGCTCTCCGCTTCGGCCTTGAAGGCATCGAGCGCGCGATCCCAGAAGCGGTCGAGCCAGGCGCGCAGCGTGCCGAGCCCGGCCGGGTCGATCCGGTAGACGCGCCGCGCGCCCTCGGCATGGTCGGTCACCAGACCGGCGGCTTTCAGCACGGCGAGATGCTGGGAAACCGCCGGACGGCTCACCGGCAGGCCGCGCGCGAGCTCGCCGACCGCCTGCGGACGCGCCGCCAGCCGCTCGAACACCACTCGACGGGTCGGGTCGGCCAGGGCCGCCAGCGTGCGTTCCATGTCAGCCATAACTTACCGTAAGTTATAGCTTACGATCATGTCAAGCAGCCCGGGCGCGGCTGAACTCGCCGTAGGGTGGACAAAATCGCGGCGCGGACCGCGCGGCTCGCACCGATTTCGCGTACGATTTTGCCCACGCGGTCGAGTGACGCAGCGTCGGACAGCGTGGGCAAATCGCCGGCACCCCTTCAATCAGATTGCACGGTCAGCGTGGGCGATTTGCCCACCCTTCTATAACGGGCCTCTCGTCAAGGGTTCTTTTTTGTCGTCCTTCACTTTTTTCGTGGCTGTCGCTCCTGTGGTTTGGCGGGCCAGCGGCTTCTCGATGCGTCATCACACTCGCCGGGTACTCGCTTCTATACGGGGTCGGCGCAAGGCCGCCTTCAGATGGTGTTCGAAGAGGACAGGCCGACCTATCTACGAGAACGTGGTCGTAAATCCGACTGGGTGGGCAGCGGTCTGACCTTGTCCGTCGTCCCGGCGAGGGACTTCGCTTCGGGAAGGCTCAGCGCCGCCCGAAAAGGATTGAGCTCCTCGTCATGCCGCCGCTGCGGCGGCGAAGTTGAACGGTTTGCCGTCGACCAGCATGCGGTGCATGATCACGGCGAGCTTGCGGGCAAGGGCAGTTTTTGCCCGCTTCATGCCGGCGCGCTTGGCCAGCCGCATCGCCCAGCTCTTGAGCGGACCGCCCTTGATCGTCCTGGTGATCAGGACGTGCGCCGCCAGGTACAGGGCCTCGCGCACGCCCTCGTCGCCGATCTTCGAGATCCGGCCGCTGCGGTCGGTCTCCCCGGACTGGTATCGCCGTGGCGTCATCCCGAAATACGCGCCGACCTGCTTGGAGGAGCGGAACCGTCCGGGATCGTCGATCGCCGCCGCAAAGGTGAGCGACACGATCGCCCCGATGCTCGGCGTCGTCATCAACAGCTTGGCCTGCGGGTTGCGGCGCGCCATCGCGCGAACCCGCCGCTCGAAGTTGTTGAACTCCCGCAACAACGCCTCGCGGGCGCTCAACAGCCCCTCGGCGACGATCTCCAGCGTCGCATTGCCGGCAACCAGTTCCCTGACCCGGAACGCAAAGTCCCTCGCCGCCGTCTTCCCCACCTTGAGCCCGAAGTTGCGCAATATGCCGCGCAGGCTCATCTCGAAGTCGTGCAGCTTCGATTGCACCAGCTTGCGCGCGGTCAGCAGCGCCCGCGTCTCCTGCGCCTCCAGCGACTTGCAGTGCACCGGCCGATACCAGCCAAGCCGGACCAGGTCGGCGATCCCGCGCGCATCCTTGCGGTCGGTCTTCACCGGCATCGTCTGGAAGGCGTTCTTCACGTGCCGCGTCTCCATGAGCTCGACCGCAAGCCCGGCTGCCCGCATGTGCCGGCAAAGCCATTGCGACAGCGGCCCAGCCTCCAGGCCGATCCGAACCACCTTCACCTTGAGCTTGGCAAACCAGGCGATCATTGCCTCCGGCTCGCTCGCGACCTCGCTCTCCCGCACAACCTTGCCCGCCGCATCGACAACGCACACGCACGACTTTTGCACCGAAACGTCAATTCCTGCATAATGGTCCATGGTCGTCTCTCCGTGATGTGGAGCGGGCTCGCCCGACTCCGTCGCTTTCCAGCTCATCATTCTGAGGGACGACCGCCCTTCTTTCCAGCAGGCCCCGTAGCGAGCGCGCCACCAACAGCGCTGTAGCGAGCGAAGGGGCCTGCTGGCCCCGGCGGTTACCCGGAAACGGCTTGCTGCTGCCGCCTTCCCGGTACCGCCGGCCCGTTACACCATCTACCGCTCACTGGGCGCGGCTGAACTCGCCGTAGGGTGGACAAAATCGCGGCGCGGACCGCGCGCCGTGCACCGATCTCGCGTACGATTTTGCCCACGCGGTCGAGTGACGCAGCGTCGGACAGCGTGGGCAAATCGCCGGCAGTCCTTCAATCAGATTGCACGGTCAGCGCGGGCGATTTGCCCACCCTACCGCTCACTCTCCTGCAACATCGATGATGCGGTATCGCACCAGCTCGGACATGGCCTCGCCGGTCCGCTGGCCGACCGTGACATAACGGGCGGCCCCGTGGGCCGGGGCGCCGTCATGATGCGGCGTCGGATCGGCCTGAAGGCGCGCCAGTGCTTCGGCCGCATCGCGTCGGGCCGCGGTGAGATCCACCGCCTCGCCGGCCGGGGCGGGAAGCTCGAAGACGAAGCGCTCGGAAAACGCCAGCCGGGTGCCGGGTCGTGCCTCGGTCGGGCCGTCGACCGAGACGAAACCCAGGCCGATCAGGATGGCCAGCCCGATCGCGCCCCGCACCAGCGCAGCGGCGGCGAAGCGGCCGGCGACAAGCATGACGGGCAGCTCAGCTGCGGGCTGCCGGATCTCGGTTCCTGTGGCCATTTGGGGCTCCATCGTCCGTCTCGCCCGAAGGCGCTTGCCCCAAGGACGGACGAGGCGCGGGCCGTACGACAGCCGGCCGGAATTTTTTTCAAGCGCGCCTGCGCGACGCGGCGGGGGACTGGGGCGCCAGGCTACCCGACCGGATGTCCCGCCCAGTGATGCCGGCGACTTTCGACAAAATCCTCCAGATCGCGATCCGACACCGTGACCAGGTCGCTGTGCCCGAATCCCTTGGAATAGTCGATGATCGAGATGACTTCCGGCGTGATGCGGATCAACGGCACCTCGGCCGGATTGGAGCGCGGCATCACCTTGTATTCCGGGTAGCGATGGAGTTGCAGCGCCGAAGCCCGGTCGATCTCGGCCGAAATCCTCGATCACCAGGGCGCGGGCGGCCATCGACAGGCCCTTGATCGACAGCGGCTGCGGATAATCCCGGGCGATCGCCACCGACACCCGCGGATCGTTGCGGATATTGGCGTATTTCTGGCCGTTGCGGGCGATGAAGGCGTAGAGCACGAGCCCGTCATTGGCGTAGCCGACCACGGTCGCCTGCGGCCAGCCGTCCGGCCGGGTGGTGGCGAGCGTCATGATCCGGTGCTCGTTGAGCAGCCCGACGATCAGCTGCTTCAAGGTGTTCTTCATCTCTTGTCTCCAACGCCCACAGGGTGCGACGACGTTCCCGGCCTCCATGATCTCGGGGGGACTGCCGGGCTCGCCGGACGATCCGGCGACGGCGCACGTGATTCGGACGAGCCGATGCCGTCCGAGCGCAACGGCAGGGTGGCCCGATTGCACGAACCGGTCCTTGATCTGCCTCAATGCTTTGCGGGCACCATAGGGGATGGCCGATCAGGCTGCCGGCCGGAAATTTCGTCGGTTTTGCTCTGCATCAATGCGGAATCCGCCGAACCGGACCATCAAGGCTGTGGCTACGAGCTGTAGTCGTAGTGCATCACAAAGGAGGAGCATCATGCGCACGTCGTTGCCCTCTCTGTGGGGCCGTAACAACGAGGAGCCGTTCGCCGCATTGCGGCGCGAGTTCGATCAATTCCTCGCCGACTTCGGCCAGCGCTGGCCGACCTTCGGGTTGGGATCGACCGCGCAGTCCGCCCTCGCGGCGGTCAACGTCGCCGACACCAAGGAGGCGATCGAGGTCTCGGTGGAGCTTCCCGGCGTCACCGAGAAGGACGTATCGGTAACGGTCGAAGGCGACAGCCTGGTCATCGCCGGCGAGAAGAGATCGGAAACCGAGAGCAAGGAGAAGGACTGGCAGGTGGTCGAATGCAGCTACGGCGCCTTCCGGCGTGTCGTGCCGCTGCCGTTCGCCCCCGACGCCGGCAAGGTCGAAGCCAACTTCGACAAGGGCGTGCTCACCGTGAAGGTCGCCAAGCCTGCGGAGATCGTCACCAAGACGGTGGAGATCCCGATCAAGAACGCCGCCTGAACGCCTGAGCGCCTGGTTCGCTGGGCCCGGCCCTTCGCCGGGCCCTTCGGCGTTCGGGCCGCTCCACCTTGCCCTGGCGACCCCGCCCCGCTACATCAGCGCCGACCTCCCGACAATGTCGGCGCTGATCGGCGCCCAACCAGAGGGCCCGGCCAATGGCCTCCCATCAGTTCATCTATCACATGAGCGGCCTCACCAAGGTCTATCCGGGCAACCGCAAGGTGCTCGAGAACATCAATCTGTCGTTCTACCCGGACGCCAAGATCGGCGTGCTCGGCGTCAACGGCTCGGGCAAGTCGACGCTGCTGCGCATCATGGCGGGGATCGACGGGGAATTCTCCGGGGAGGCGTGGGCGGCCCAGGGCGCGCGGGTCGGCTATCTGCCGCAGGAGCCGGAGCTCGATGCCGCCAAGACGGTGCGCGAGAACGTCCTGGAGGGGCTCGCCGCGCAGCTGGCGGTGCTCGCCCGCTACAACGAGCTCGCCATGAACTATTCGGACGAGACCGCCGACGAGATGACGCGGCTGCAGGACGAGATCGAGGCCAAGGGTCTGTGGGATCTCGATTCCAAGGTCGACCAGGCGATGGACACGCTGCGCTGCCCGCCGGACGGTGCCGACGTGACGACACTCTCCGGTGGCGAGCGGCGCCGGGTGGCGCTGTGCCGGCTGCTGCTGGAGGCGCCCGACCTGTTGCTGCTCGACGAGCCGACCAATCACCTCGACGCCGAGACCGTGGCCTGGCTGGAAGGGCATCTCAAAAGCTATCCGGGCGCCATCCTGATCGTCACCCACGACCGCTACTTCCTCGACCACGTCACCGGCTGGATCCTCGAGCTCGACCGCGGCCGCGGCATCCCCTACGAGGGCAACTACTCGGCGTGGCTCGGGCAGAAGCAGAAGCGGCTCACCCAGGAGGGCCGCGAGGAGGAGGCGCGCCAGCGTACCCTCGCCCGCGAGCAGGAATGGATCGCCGCCTCGCCGCGGGCCCGCCAGGCCAAATCCAAGGCGCGCTACCGGGCCTACGAGGAGCTGGTCGCGAAGAGCAGCGACAAGGCGACCACCACCGCCCAGATCGTCATCCCGATCGCCGAGCGGCTCGGCCAGAACGTCGTCGACTTCGACGGCCTGAACAAGGGGTTCGGCGACAACCTCCTGATCGACAACCTGACGTTCAAGCTGCCGCCCGGCGGCATCGTCGGCGTGATCGGGCCGAACGGCGCCGGCAAGACCACGCTGTTTCGCATGATCACCGGCCAGGAGAAGCCCGACGCCGGCACCATCAAGATCGGCGAGAGCGTCAAGCTCGGCTATGTCGACCAGTCGCGCGACACGCTCGACGGCAAGAAGAACGTCTGGGAGGAGATTTCCGGCGGGCTCGACATGCTCCAGCTCGGCAAGCGCGAGGTCAATTCGCGCGGCTACTGCTCGGCCTTCAACTTCAAGGGCGCCGACCAGCAGAAGAAAGTCGGCCAGCTCTCCGGCGGCGAGCGCAACCGCGTGCACCTGGCGAAAATGCTGAAATCCGGCGCCAACCTCCTGCTGCTCGACGAGCCGACCAACGATCTCGACGTCGACACGCTGCGGGCGCTCGAGGAGGCGCTGGAGGATTTCGCCGGCTGCGCCGTCATCATCAGCCACGACCGCTGGTTCCTCGACCGCATCGCCACCCACATGCTGGCCTTCGAGGGCGACAGCCACGTCGAATGGTTCGAGGGCAATTTCGAGGATTACGAGACCGACAAGAAGCGCCGCCTCGGCATCGATTCGACGATCCCGCACCGGATCAAATACAAGAAGTTCAGCCGGTAGGGTGGGCAAATCGCCCCCGTGACGACGTAGGGTGGGCAAATCGCCCGCACGGGCGGCGAAATCTTGTTGATGAGCTGCCGGCGATTTGCCCACGCGGTCCGACGCCGACGCCGTACGACGCCGGTGCGGCGGACGGCGTGGGCAAAATCGTACGCGATGTTTGGACGCGAGGCGCGGTCGGGGCAGCGATTTTGCCCACCCTACGGCGCGTCGCGCGTCAAGCCATGAAGCGAAGGATCGCGGCGGCGACCTCGTCGGGCTGGTCGAGCTCGGCGAGGTGGCCGGCGCCGGCGATGATTTTTGTCTCCGTCCTCGCCGTGATCGCCTTGGCGAAGGCGCCGGCATAGCTCTTCGGCATCAGCCGATCGTTCTCGCCCCACAGGATCAGGGTCGGCGCCTTGATCAGCGGCAGCCGCCGCGCCAGCCTTGTGTTGCCGAGCGGCCAGAAGATTCGCGCAGCCGCCTCGTTGGCGCGGGTCTGCTCGATCGGCCACTCGATCGAGTTGGCGCCGGCCGGCATTGCCTTGAGGGCCTTGTAGGTGTCGGGCGCCTCCGTCATCAGGCCGGGAATATCGTCGGATTTCTGCGCCCATGGATCGGTCGGCGGGTCTTTTTCGTCGAACAGGCCGAACGGCGCGATCAGCACCAGGCGCTTCACCCGGTCCGGCCAGATCGCCGCCGCCTCGGCGGCGAACGAGCCGCCGACCGAGCTGCCGATGAGATCGGCGCCAGCGAGGCCCGCCTTGTCGATGACATCGCGCACCGCCAGCACCCAGTCGAGATGGCTGTCGAGCACCGCGTGGCCGCGGTCGCCACCGGGAAAGCCCGGCAGCGACGGCACGATCACGGTGCGCGCCGCGGCCAGCCGGTCGAGAAACGGCACCCAGCGCGGAAGGCCGCCATAGCCCGCGAGGAACCCGATTTTTTCCCCGTGCCCTTGCGCCAGACCCGCGTGGCGAATCCATTGATGTCGATGGTCGTCGTGTCAGGCTCGGTCACGTTTCCTCGCTGTTTTTTTCCTCATGGCCGGCCTTGTCGGCCAAGACGTGGATGGCCGGGACAAGCCCGGCCATGACGTCGTACGTCGTGATATGACGAGTGCCGGGATCGTCACTCCGCGGCGGTGGCCGGCATGAAGGCGGGCAGGCTGGCACGCTCCCGCGCCTCCATGGGCCGCGGCCACCAGCGGTTCTCCCATTCGGCGAACATCGGCGCGAGCTTCGGCATCACCTTCTCGGCGAACAGCCGCGTATTGTACTTGGTGAGGTCCTTCGCCATGTTGCCGAACTGCATGAGCAGCATGAGCTGCCCGATGTTGAGCGAGGTGGCGAGCTCGCGCAGCTGCTCGACGACGTCGTCCGGCGTGCCGACGATGACGTAGCCGTTGTCGACGATGCCCTTCATGTCGCGGGCGAGCAGCTGCATCCGCGCCGCCCCGGTGAGGCCGGCGCCGGCGACGGTCTTGCCCTCGACCGCCATCTTGACCTGGCTCTCGATGCCGGCGCGCTGGGTCGCCTCGGTGACATAGCCGGGCGGCGACGCGAAACGCGGATCGACATGCAGGCAGCGGCCGTAAAAATACTCGGCCGGGCCGGTATAGAGATCGAGCGCCTGCTGCCGGCTCTCGGCGACGCCGACCACCTGGGCGAAGCCGGCCCGGTAGGGATTGCGGTCCTTGCCGAGCCGGGCCATCTCCTCCCAAAAGCCCTTCATGACGCTCTGCGCCATCTTGTAGCCGTAGTACGACAGGTAGCAGAACACGTAGTCCATCTCCGCCGCCCAGCGCCAGGTCTCCACCGACCCGGCCCCCGGGATCCAGATCGGCGGATGCGGCTCTTGGATCGGCCGCGGCCAGATGTTGACGTAGCGCTGCTGGTTGAAGCGCCCGTTGAAGGCGAACGTCTCCTTCTCGGTCCAGGCGCGCATCACCAGGTCGTGGGCCTCGTAGTAGCGGTCGCGCAGCTGGCTCGGATTGGTGCCGTAGGCGTACGTGGTGTCCATCGGCGTGCCGACCGGGAAGCCGGCGATCAGCCGGCCCCCCGAGATGCAGTCGATCATGGCGAACTCCTCGGCCACCCGCGTCGGCGGGTTGTACAGCGCGAGCGAGTTGCCGAGCACGCAGATCGCCGTATCGGTGGTGCGCCGCGCCAGCGCCGAGGCCACCAGGTTCGGCGACGGCATCAGGCCGTAGCCGTTGGAGTGATGCTCGTTGCAGCAGATGGCGTCGTAGCCGCATTCGGCGGCGTACTCGAGCTCGTCGAGGAAATCGTTGTACATGTGATGCGCCCGCCGCGGGTCGAACAGCGAGGAGTGGATGTCGACCCAGACCGAAGGGTGCTTGTCCTTGAAGTCGTCGGGAAGCTCCCGGTAGGGCATCAGGTGGAACCAGAGGAATTTCATGAAAGCGTCTCCCGTCCACGGCGAGGCTCATCGCGGCCGGCGCTGATCCCCGGGGTCGAGCCGGCGGCCTGAAATGCTGGGCTCTGCCGGCAGGACAGTACGGCCAATGCGGAGGGGCGTTCAAGCGCCAAGTCGACCGTGCCCGGCGTCGAAGTGTTCTGGCCAAGCCGAGGCCGTCCCTTTATATGCGGACGGACACAAGGATGAGTTTTCACAGGGGAGGAGAAGAATGAACCACGCCGGCATTCTCGCACGCGTCCTGGTCGCCGGGTCGATTTCGCTCTGGGCCGGAGCGGCCTTCGCCGAGAGCCCGGAGGCTGCCGGATTCTCCCAGCAGCGCCTGGAGAACATCGGCAACTACGTCAAGGCCGATATCGCCAAGGGCTTGATCCCCGGCGCCGTGCTCGCGATCGTCCGCCACGGGCAGGTGGTCTATCAGCAGACCTGGGGCGAGCGCGACCCGACCACCAAGGCGCCGATGACCGCGGATGCGATCTTCCGGATCTATTCGATGTCGAAGCCGATCACCACCGTGGCGGCGATGATGCTGGTCGAGGAGGGCCGCCTCGCGCTCGAGGAGCCGGTCGCCAAGTACATCCCGCAATTCGCCAATGTGAAGGTCGGGGTGGAGAAGCCGGGCGAGGACGGCAAGCCGGCGCTCGATCTCGTGGCGCCGAAGCGGCCGATCACCGTCGAGGATCTCATGCGCCATACCTCGGGCATCACCTACGGCTTCTTCGGCGAGGGCCTGGTGAAGAAGGCCTACGTCGACAACCACGTCTTCGCCGGCGACTTCGACAATGCGGAGTTCGCCGACCGCATCGCCAGGATGCCGCTCGCCTATCAGCCGGGAACGACCTGGGACTACAGCCATTCGACCGACATCCTCGGCCGCGTCATCGAGATCGTGTCGGGCAAGTCGCTGTACGCCTTCGAGAAGGAGCGCATCCTCGCTCCGCTCGGCATGACCGACACCGCCTTCTACGTCACCGATGCGGCGAAGCAGCCGCGCATCGCCGAGCCGTTTCCCAAGGACCGGGCGATCGGGACGGACATCGAGTTCAACGATCCGCGCGTCGGCGCAAAATGGGAGTCGGGCGGCGGCGGCATGGTCTCGACCACGGCCGACTACGTGCGCTTCCTGACCATGCTTGCAAGCGGCGGCGTCCTCGACGGCAAGCGCTATCTGAGCCCGAAGACCATCGCCCTGATGACGGCGAACCATATCGGCCCCGCCGCCGGCGTAGTGCCGGGTCCCTATTACCTGCCGGGCCCGGGTTTCGGTTTCGGCCTCGGCTTTGCGGTGCGCACCGAGCCCGGAGTGTCGCCGCAGCTCGGCAGCGTCGGCGAGTACAACTGGGGCGGCGCCGGCGGCACCGCCTTCTGGGTCGACCCCAAGGAGGACCTGCTCGTGGTCTTCATGATGCAGTCGCCCTCGCAGCGGGTGCGCTACCGGGCGGCGCTGCGCAACATGATCTACGGGGCCATGGAGAAGTGACGGCGGCGCGGCTCGCTCGCGTGCGGCGGGCGGGCCGCGGATCGCGGGCTTCGTCGGGCAATCGGAGGAACCAACGATGTCTCCGCAACATATTCGCCTCGCCAGCCGCCGCCGTTTGCTGCAATTCCTCGCCGCCAGCCCGTTGCTGGCAGAGGGTGCGCTGGCGGAGGCCCTGCGGCCGGCGGACCCGACCGCCTGGGCGCCGCGCGAGCTGGACAAGGTGATCATCGACCCCAGGCAGGCTCTCGACGTCTTCGACTTCGAGCCGGTCATGAAGGCCAACGTGCCGCCGGCGCATTTCGGCTACATGGCGACCGGCGTCGACGACGAGGTGACGCTGCGCGCCAATCGCGAGGCGTTCGGCAAGCTCCGGCTGCGCCCCCGCCGGCTGGTCGATGTGAGCAAGATCGACATGAGCGCCGAGATTCTCGGGACGAGATACGACAGCCCGATCGTCATTGCGCCGACGGGCAGCAACCGCGCCTTTCATGCCGACGGCGAGCTCGCCGTCGCCCGGGCGGCGAAGGCCGGGAGCCATCTGCAGATCCTGTCCACGGTCGCCTCGACCTCGATCGAGGATGCGATCGCCGCGCGCGGCGCGCCGGTATGGTTTCAGCTCTACACCACCCAGCGCTGGGAGATTGCCGAAGCCCTGGTCAAGCGGGCAGAGGGCGCCGGCGCCCCGGTCATCGTCGTGACCCTCGACGTGAGATCGTCCCCGAAGTGGCCGACTTTCGTCCGCCTCCGCCGCACCGACACGCGCGATTGCGCCGGCTGTCACGGTCTCAACGCCTATCTGTCGAGCAAGCCGAATTTTGCCGGGATCGACCTTGGCGGCGTGAGCGGCACGGTGGTCACCAACCTGACCTGGGATCTGATCAAGCGCCTGCGCGATACCGTCAAGGGCAAGCTGGTGCTCAAGGGTATCCTCGCATTCGAGGACGCGCAGCTTGCCGCCGGCGCCGGTATCGACGCCGTCGTCGTCTCCAATCACGGCGGACGGGTGGAGGACGATGTCGCGCCGACCATCGAGGTGCTGCCGGAAATCGTCGAGGCGGTCGGCGGACGCATGCCGGTGCTGGTCGACAGCGGCTTTCGTCGTGGCACCGACATCGTCAAGGCGCTGGCGCTCGGCGCCCAGGCGGTGTGCATCGGCCGGCCCTATCTGTGGGGGCTCGGGGCTTTCGGCCAGCCGGGCGTCGAGCGGGTGCTGGACATCCTGCGCGCCGAGACCCGCAGCGCGATGCAGCAGCTCGGCGCGCCGTCGCTCAAGGATCTGCGTGCCGCGATGGTGCGCCGCATCTGATTCATGTCGTCGGGGTCTGCAGCAAGCCCGCCACCGCAAACCCGATGCCGGTGGCGATCAGCGCGGCGCCGATGCCGACGCGCCAGAATTTGGGGTGCGGCAGCAGCTTCTCCGCCGTCACCAGCACCGCCAGTCCCGCCACCCAGCGCAGGTCCATCACCGCAACAGCAAACAGCAGCAGCATCAGGCCGGCGCAGCAGAGCGTGCAGAACAGGCCGTGCCTCAGCCCCATGATGGTTGCGCCGAGCGCACCGTCGCGCCATTCGCTGAGGATGAAGCCGTCGGTCGAGCGGCAATAGGCGAGGCACCGCTCCTTCAGCGGGCTGAATTGATAAAGGCCCGCCGCCAGAAACAGCGCGGCCGAGAGCAGATGGGAGGCCGACTGCATCATCGTCGTCAGGAGCCCGGTCCGCTGCAAGGCCCATTGTAGCGCGGTCGCGGCCAGCGAGAAGGCGGCCCAGACCACGAGATAGCCGGCGAGAAAGATCATCGTGCGGACGGAGGGCGCGCCGCGCGCGCGCCGGCGCCGGTTGATGGTGGCGAACGCGGCGATCATCGGGCCGGTGCCCGGCAGCATCATCGCCGCCATCATCGCGGTCCACATGGCAAGCATCAGCACGGCGTCGAGGGGCGTCCATGACGGCTCCATGCCGTTCATCGACATGTTCATGTCGCGCCACATCGCCGCTTCCATCGCGTCCATCACCTGCGCCTGATGGACGGTATAGGCCCAGGCGAGCGCGGCGATGACGACGACGAGCCCGATCACGACGAGGCGGTCGCGCCGGACTTGAGCCGCGCCCCCGCCGTCATTTCGGGTCATTGGTTCTGCAGCGATTGGCGCCAACTGAAGGTTTTCGGGCCGTGCAGGTCGAACGAGATGTGTTTCGATGACCGCTGCGACCAGTCCCAGTTCCGGCCGAACGCCCCGGTGACGACGTTGCGCCTGGCCTGCCCGACGGTGAGGAAGCCCGGCACCACCTCGGGGCGCGGCGCATTGTAGATGCGGCAGGTGTCGTTTGCGGGAACCATGTATTTGCGGTATGGCCCGCCGAGACCTTCCACCAGGCCCGGCACCTCCACGCGCCAGTTTTCGGCGTCGTGGGTGACCGTCATCTTCACGAACTCGACGCCGTCGAGGCTGAGCGTCAGATCGCGCCAGGCCGCGAAGGCGCCGCCGGCATGGCCGGTGAAGATCTTTTCGAGCGCCGCACGCTCGGCCGGGTTGGCGCGGTCGTCGATGAGAAAGCCGAACTCCCGGTTCTTCTCCATCACGTTGCCCTCCCAGTGGATGATGAGGACAACGGCCAGGTCCCTGGTGATCGTGAGGTCGCCGTAATGACCGTCGCGGATCAGCCAGGTCAGCACGCCTTCGCAATAGCCGAGGGTCGGGTCGGAGCCGAAATTGCACGGGCAGCCGATGGCGCAGTTGCACAGGTCCCACCAGTCGCCGGTGAGGCGCCACTGGGGAACATCGGGTGTCTCGGTTGCGGCGGATGGCGCGGGCGGCATTCCCTCTCTCTTCTTCATCAGGCAGGCGGTGCGGGGATCAGGCCGTGGCGTTTCATCGTCTCCGCCATCCTGGCGGGATCGGGCGGTGCCGGGCCGCCGACCAGCGCGGCCATCTCGCGAAAATAATCGGGTCCGAGAACGCCGGGCGTGAGGACGCACAGCATTTTCGCCGGCGCCGTCCCCTCATTGACGAAACCATGAACGACGCCGCGGGGGATGAACAGATCGGCGCCCGCCGCGACCTCGATGCGCTCGCCGGCGACCGTGAAGGTGACGATGCCCGCGAGACCGTAGATCGTCTCCTCCCAATCGCGGTGATAGTGGGGCACCGGCATGCGGGCATTGGCCGGGACCACCGCCTCGAACATGTCGAGCGCCCCGCCGGTGTCGTGCTTGCTGCGCAGGAAGCGCACCTGCAAAGCGCCAAGCTGGATGACCTCGACCATTGTGCTTCCCTTCGATGGCTGAAGACTACTCGTTTTCGCCAATGGCGGGAATGGTCGAAGGCCGCCGCCGTCCTGATGGCGGGCAGAAAGCTACGCGGCGCCGCGGCGCGCTGACAGCGCCTCGCCGAATGCCTGGAACAGCGCGCGGTTCACCGGGTTGCGCTGCGGGTCGTATTCGGCGTGCCACTGCACGCCGAGCGCAAAGCCCGGGGCGTCGGCGATGCGGATCGCCTCGATGGTGCCGTCCTCCGCCACGCCCTCGACCACCACCCGTTTCCCCGGCTCGAGAATGCCCTGGCCATGCAGGGAGTTCACCCGGATGGTCTCGCAGCCGAGGATTTTCGCAAACGCGCCGCCCGCGACCAGGCGGACCGCGTGGCGGTCGGCGAAGACGACGGTGGGGTCGGGATGGATCTCGCCCGTCGCCAGCCGCGGCATCCGGTGGTTCATGCGCCCGGGCAGCTCGCGGATCTCCGGATGCAGCGAGCCGCCGAAGGCGACGTTCATCTCCTGGAGGCCGCGGCAGATGCCGAAGATCGGCACGCCGCGGGCGACGCAGGCCTCGGCCAATGCCAGCGCCACCGCGTCGCGGCGCTCGTCGTAGGGCTCATGGCCGGGATGCGGCTCGGCGCGGAAGCGGGTCGGATGGACGTTGGCGCGGGCGCCCGTCAGCACCACGCCGTCGACCACCTCGAGCAGCGTGCCGATGTCGGTGATGTCGGGCGCGCCGGCAAATGTCAGCGGCAGCGCGCCGGCGACCTCGGCGACCGCGCGCAGCGTTTTCTCCCCGACCAGCTGCGCGGCGAATCGATTCTCCACGAGATGCGCGTTGGCGATCACGCCGACCACCGGCTTGCCGCGGTGCCTCACCGCCGCAGCCCCCCGGCCGCGTCCTTTAGCGGAGCGGGCCGCAGCTCCCGGAATGCGTCGTCGAGCCGCGCCAGCGCCTCCTCGAGAATCGGGCGCGGCGTGGCGAAGTTGAAGCGCAGCCAGGTCTCGCCGCCCGGCCCGAACTGCGGGCCGGGGCTGGCAAAGATGCGCGCGCGGTTCTTCACCCGGGCGGCGACCTCCTCGGGCGGCAGCCCGGTGCCGGAAAAATCGACCCACGCCAGGTAGGTGGCGTCGAGCCGCATCGAGCGGGCGCCAGGCGCCGCGGCCTCGATCCGCGCGTCGAGCAGATCGCGGTTCTCGGCGAGGTAGGGCAGCAGCGCGTCGAGCCACGCCTCGCCGGTCCGCCACGCCGCCTCGGTGGCGATCATGCCGAACCGGTTGTAGGAGGCCAGGCCGCTCGCCGCGATCCGCGCATCGAGCCTGCGCTTCAGCGCCGCGTTCGAGGTGACGCAGGCGCCCACATGGGCGCCGGCGAGATTGAAGGTCTTGGTGGCGGCGACGCAGGTGATCAGACGGTCGGCGATGTCCGGCGCGGCGATGATCGTCGGCGTGTGCTTTGCGCCGTCGAACACCAGATCGCAATGGATCTCGTCGGACACCAGGATCAGCTCGTGCGCGGCGCAGAATGCGGCGAGCGCCCGGATCTCCTCGACCGACCACACCGTCCCGCCCGGATTGTGCGGGCTGCAGAAGAACACGACCTTGGTCCGCGGCGTCAGCTTGGCGCCGAGCGCATCGAGATCCATGACGTAGCGGCCGCCGGTCTCCACCAGCTCGGCATCGAGGATGCGCCGGTCGTTGGCGAGAATGATTTTGCGAAAAGCATGATAGGCGGGCGGGAACACCACGACGTCGTCGCCGGGCTCGCTCACCGCCTGCAGCACGAGGCCGAGCCCGGATACGATGCCGGGCGTCGGACTCACCCAGTCCGGGTCGAGCCGCCAGCCATGGCGGCGCGCCATCCAATCGGCGAGCGCCGCCGCCCAGCTGCCGGTGTCGGCGTAATAGCCGTGGGTTGCGAGGCTCGTCTCGGCGGCGAGCGCCTCGGTCACGCCGGGCGGCGCGGCGAAGTCCATGTCGGCGACCCACATCGGGATCGCATCCGGCGCCGTAATGCCCGAGAGCCGGGCCATCATGTCCCATTTCGAGGCGTGGGTGCCGCGGCGCTCGATGGCGCGGTTGAAATCGAACATGGGGCTGCGGCTCCTGGGTGGCGCGTTGCGCGAGCGCCCATTCATCCCGGAGCGGCGCGGCGGGTCAAGCGACGCGATCGCATGGCACCATCGGGCGACAGCGGTTCGCCGGCAAGAGCATGCGCCCCCTCGACGATCCGCGAGCTTTGCCGAGAGGGAGCCGGTCCGCGTCCGTGCTGCCGGGAGGGCGAGGTACGGTATAGTCCGGCGAGCGGGGACCAGTTCCATGACGGAAACGCGGCGCGACAAGCTCATCGATGCCGACGCGACAGCAGGCGATGACCGGCAGACATGATCCCGCCCGGCTGATCGCGCAGGCCCTCGCCCATCACCGTGCCGGGCAGTTGCCGGAGGCCGACCGGCTCTACGCGCGCATTCTCAAGCACCACCCGCGGCACTTCGATGCGCTGCATCTGCGCGGCGTCCTGCGGCGGCAGCAGGGACGCTGCGAGGAGGCGCTGACATCGATTCTCGCAGCGCTGCAGGTCGACCCGCGGGCGGTCGAGGCCCTGGCGAGCTGCGGCCTCGTCCTCGATGCGCTCGGCCGTCATGCCGAGGCGGTCGAGTATTTCGACCGCGCGCTGGCGCTCAAGCCCGATCATGCCGAAGCGCTCAACAACCGCGGCGTAGCCCTGAAGGCGCTGAAGCGCTACGACGAATTGCTGGCGAGCTACGACCGCGCGCTGGCCGTCCATCCCGAGTATGTCGAGGCGCTCAACAACCGCGGCAATGTGCTGCTCGAACGCGAGCGTTTTGCCGAAGCGCTGGCCGCCTACGACCAGGCCCTGGCGCTCCGTCCGGGCTACGTCAATGCCCTGTGCAATCGCGGGCACGCACTGCAGCGGCTGGCGCGGCACGCCGATGCCCTGGCAAGCTACGACCGCGCCCTCCGCCTGCAGCCGCGCCTGGTGATCGCGTTTGCGGGCCGCGGCAGCGCCTTGCAGGCGCTCAAGCGCTATCCCGAGGCTCTGGCAAGCTACGATCAGGCGCTCGCGCTCGCACCCGATCATGTCCCGGCGCTCGTCCATCGCGGCATCGTCCTGGAAGATCTGCAGCGCCACGACGAGGCGCTGGCAAGCTTCGACCGGGCGCTCGCCGTCGATCCGCACGCCGCGGAGGCACACTACAACCGCGGCCGGGTGCTGCAAGCGTTCACGCGTCTCGACGAGGCCATCGAGAGTTACGAGCGGACCCTCGCCTCCGCGCCAGGCCATCCTCATGCCACCAGCGCGATCGCCAATTGCGCGCTGGCTCTATGCGACTGGTCCCGCACCGAGGCCCTGCGTGAGGATCTGTGCGCGAGCGTCGCCGGGCAGAGAGCGCTCGTCGATCCTTTGGTCCTGCTCGGCTACGTCGATGATCCGGCGCTGCAATTGCAATGCGCGCGGGCCTGGAGCCGCGACAGCGCGCCGGCGCTGCCGCCGCTCTGGCGAGGCGAGCGCTGGCGCAACGACCGGATCCGGATTGCCTACCTGTCGGCCGACTTCCGCCGCCATGCCGTCGCCTATGCGATTGCCGAGGTGCTGGAACGGCACGACCGCTCGCGCCTCGAGGTGCTCGGCATCTCCTACGGCCCCGATGATGCCAGCGACATGCGCGCACGCCTCGTCGCGGCGGTCGACCGGTTTCATGACGTCCGCGACATCAGCGACGCCGAGACGGCGACACTCATGCGCGATCGCAACATCGATATCGCCGTCGATCTGACCGGCTACACCCAATATCACCGCCCCGGCATTCTTGCCCGCCGGCCTGCGCCGATCCAGGCGAGCTATCTCGGCTATGCCGGAACCATGGGTGCCGAATTCATCGATTATGTGATCGCCGACGAGGTCGTTCTGCCACGCGATCAGCAGCCGTTCTACACCGAGAGGATCGTCCATCTCGCCGGATGCTACATGCCCAGCGACGCCACGCGCCGGATCTCCGACACGCCGACACGCCGGCAGGCCGGCCTGCCGGAGCACGGCTTCGTGTTCTGCTGCTTCAACAACCATTTCAAGATTACCGCGCCGGTGTTCGACGTGTGGATGCGCTTGCTCGCGCGGGTGGACGGCAGCGTGCTGTGGCTCTCGCATGCCACTGGCACGCTCGCCGCCAATCTCCGCCGCGAGGCAGGTGCGCGCGGCATCGATCCGGACCGGCTGGTGTTTGCGCCGCGGGTGGAACGTACCGGCGATCACCTCGCGCGCCAGCGCCTGGCCGATCTGTTTCTCGACACGCTCCCCTACAATGCGCACGCCACCGCCGGCGACGCGTTGTGGGCAGGGCTGCCGGTCCTGACCTGTCGAGGCATCGGTTTTGCGGCCCGCGTCGCCGCGAGCCAGCTCGCCGCCGCCGGTCTTCCCGATCTGGTGACGCAGAGTCTCGCCGAGTACGAGGCTCTGGCGCTGCGTCTGGTGACCGATTCCACGGCCCTGCGCGGTTTGCGCGAGCGCCTGCAGCGGGACGGAGCACGCTCGGCGCTGTTCGACTCCGACCGGTCGCGCCGATCGCTCGAAGCCGTCTATGCGCGGATGTGGGAGCTGTGGCAGCAGAGCGGGTAGCGCAGGCCAAATCCTCTATGGCGGGTGGTTCCTTGCATCAAACCGGCGCGATGTCCGGATAGGATATCATTCCTGCAGCGGCCGTGCTGCCGGCGGCCAGACGCGGTCACCGACCGAAAGCCCGGTCACCCGCGCCGGATAGGGCAATTCGCCGACCGTGATGCGGTCGATCGGAGCGAGCTCACGCACCACGACGGCCTTCACAAACCAAACTCCGAATTGTGCGCACCGAGGGACGGCGCGGCTGCCGGATCATCCGGGCTCGAGCGGAATGACCCATCGACCGGAACGGGAAGTGCGGCCAGTTGAGCGCCTCCGGCGTTGGTGAGCCGATGGGCGAACAGGCCACGCGCGCGGAAATGCGGGTCTTCGAGCGCAGCGCGCACGTCCACGACGATCGAGCAGCAACAATCTGCCCGCTCGAACACGGGCGCCCATTCGGCAGCCGGGCGGCTTGCGATGATTTCCGTGACCCTTGCGGCCGTTGCCGCCTGATCGCGCCGGTCATCGGCAAGCGCCGCATCGAGCCCGATCGCGCTGGCGAAGGCGTCCCAGAACTTCTGCTCGATCGGCGCGGCGGCAACAACCTTTCCGTCCTTCGTGTCGTAGAGCCGGTAACGCGGCGTCCCGCCGGTGACGAGATCAGCGCCGTTGCCGGGCCAGGCGTTCGCGGCAAGGCCGTTGCCGAGCGCCCAATACATGAACGGGAACAAATTGTCGGTCATCGCAACATCCAGGTAGGCGCCTTCCCCCGTCACATCGCGCCGGCGCAATGCGAACATGATGTTCATGACCGCCGGATAGGCGCCGGCGGCGATGTCGGCGACCAGCGCCGGAGGCACCACGCGGTGGCCGGCGCTGCCGGACGACAGCGCCAGCAGGCCGGTGTCGCCGATGTAGTTGAGGTCGTGCCCGGCGCGATCGCTGCGCGGTCCTGTCTGGCCGTAGCCGGTGATGGTGCAATAGATGATGCCGATGTTCGCCGAACGGAACGCCTCGTAGCCGAGGCCGAGACGATTCATCACGCCGGGACGGAACTGCTCGACTACGACGTCCGCCGTGCCGGCGAGCTGCAGAATCCTCTCGCACGCGGCCGACGACTTGAGATCGACGGCAATACTCTTCTTGCCGCGATTGAGCAGCGCGAAATTGATGCTGTCGCGCCCCCAGCGCGGCTCGTAGCCGCGCATCTCCTCGCCGGCCGGGCGTTCGATCTTGATCACCTCGGCGCCCGCTTCGGCGAGCAGCAGCGTCGCCATCGGGCCGGGCAGCAGCGTGGAGAAGTCGAGGACGCGGATTCCCTCAAGCGGACGCATCAACGGCCTTCCCGCTGCTTGGCGACGACCGCCCGCCGCGCCGGCGCGTAGCCGGGCGTGCCGTAGGTCTCGAACAGACTACGGGTGACGTCGTAATGGTGCGCGAGCCCGCCGCGCTCGACCCGCTCGATCGGGCCATCCGGATAGCCGAGGCCGAGGCGGCAGGTCATGTCCATGTCCTTGGCGGTGGCAAGGCCTTCGTCGAGGAAGCGCAGCGCCGCGTTGTATTTCGGACGCACCAGACGATCGATGATGCGCCCGGCATGGTCGGCGCACACCACCACGACCAGGCCTGCCGCCTCGAGCACGGCCTTGGCGGCGGCGATCGCCTCCGGCCGCGTGGCCGGCTGACGCACCAGCTCGACGAGCCGCGACGGTGGGTCGCCGCCGTTGCGATAGCGCGCGAAGCCGAGCACGTTCGATCCCTCCCGGCCCGCCTGCTCGCCGGTGTGAACGCCGAGACACTCCGTGCCGAGCTCGACCAGGATCGCAGCCTTGCTGTCATCGGGCACCAATGGCGCCCCGAGATAAACGACCACGTTGCCGGCCGGCGCAGCATTCGCCAGGAACGCGTCGCCTTGAGGAAACGACGGGCTGTCGCCGCGTTGAACGATCGAATAGGCCACGGTCATGCTCCGAACATGCGATTGCCGTCATACGTATAGAAGCCGCGGCCGGATTTGCGCCCCAGGCGGCCGGCCGCCACCATGCGGCGCAGCAGCGGCGGCGTCGCAGCCCGCGGATCGAGGGTGATCGGGTAGAACGCCTCGCACAGGCGGATCTGGGTATCGAGACCGACCAGATCGACGAGCTCGAGCGGTCCCATCTTGTAGCCGAGACCGGCCTTGATCGCGGTATCGATGTCCGCCGCCGTGGCGACGCCGGCCTCGACGGCACGAATTGCATCATTGTTGAACGGCACCAACAGCGCGTTCAGTATGAAGCCCGGCTTGTCCTGCGTCCTCACCGGAAGCTGCTTCACGCGCTCGCACCATTGCCAAGCTGCGGTGAATGCTTCCTCCGACGTGTTCACGCCGGCCGAAACCTCGATGAGCCTCATGAGCTGCGCCGGCAGGCAGAAATGCAGCCCCACCACGCGGTCGCCGCGCCCCGACCCGGCGGCGATCTCGGTGATCGACAGGGTCGAGGTGTTCGACGCGAACAGCGTGTGGGCGGGACAGATCCTGTCGAGCTTGCCGAGCAATTGCTGCTTGACGGTCAGCTCCTCGAACACCGCTTCGATCACGAGATCGGCGGCCGACAGATCGTCGAGCGACGTACTATGCGTGATCTGGCCCATCGCGGCGTCCTTCTCGGCAGCCGACATCTTTCCGCGCTCGACCGACTGCGCAAAGAAGGCTTCGGTCTGCTTGCGTGCACGCGCCAGAGCCTCCCCGTCGACGTCATGGCAAATAGTCGGAAAGCCGGCGCGCGCCGCCACGATGGCAATGCCCGCCCCCATGGTCCCGCCGGCACCGCAGACCGCGACCGTGCGAATTGCGCTCATCTCGTCACGAAGCTGCGGCCGATCAACTGGCGATGGATCTGGTTGGTGCCTTCCCAGATCTGCGTGATCTTGGCGTCGCGCATCAGCCGCTCGACCCGGTAATCCTTGCAATAGCCGTAGCCGCCATGCATCTGCACGGCCTCGGTCGCGATGCGCATCGCAAGGTCCGAGGCGCGCATCTTGGGCATCGAGGCTTCGAGGCCGAAATCGCTCGCCCCGCCATCGACCAGATCGGCGACATGATCGAGCCACGCCTCGCACATCGCCAGATCGGTGGCGAGGTCGGCGAGCATGAACTGGATGCCCTGGAACTCGACGATGCGACGGCCCGACTGCCGGCGCTCGTTCATGTAGTCGACCATGTCCTCGAAGGCCGCACGGGCGATGCCGAGCGCGTGGGCGGCGATGCTCGGGCGCGACTTGTTGAGCGAGGCGAGCAGCAGCTTCAGGCCTTCGCCCGGCGCGCCGAGCAGGTTGGCGCGCGGCACGCGGCATCCGTCGAAGGCGAGCGCTGCGGTGGATGAGGCGCGATGCCCCATCTTGTCCTCGGTGCGCACCACCGAGAAGCCGGGCGTGCCCTTCTCCAGGATCAGCGCCGAGATCGCGCCCTTCGCGTCGTCGATCTCCGCTCCATTTGCCGAACAGCAGAATGAGGTCGGCGACATCGCCGTTGGTGATGAACAGTCTTGCCGCCGTCGACGACGATGTAGTCGCCGTCGGGGCGGAAGCGGGTGCGCATGCCGGTCGCGTCGGAGCCGGCCGTCGGCTCGGTGATTGCGAGCGCGCCCAGGCCGCCGTCCGCGATGCGCGGCAGCAGCCGCTGCTTCTGCTCTTCCGTGCCGAAATCGATCAGCGGCTTGATGGCCGTGGAAGTTGGTGGCCTAGATGATGCCGGTCGAGGCGCAGGCCGCGGACAGCGCCTTCACCACCGCGAGATAGCGCGGTGTAGCGGGTCGGGCTGCCCCCATAGGCCTCGGGCACGAACATAGCGTTGAGACCGAGCGCGTTGATCGCCTCGACATTCTCCCACGGGAATGCGCCGGTGCGGTCGGCCTCGCCGGCCGCCGGCGCCACGATCTCGGCCGCGAGCCGGCGCACGCTATCGAGGATCAGGCGCTCCTCCTCGCTCCAGTCGCGGCGGTGCTCAAGCTGCTCGAAAATATTCATGGCGCTCAATGATTCATGCCTTGGCCGCCGTCGAGATAGATGGTCTCTCCGGTGAGGAAGCCGATTTCGGTCGGTGAACAGCGACGCGACCAGCCGCGCCACCTCGTCCGGCCGCCCGGGGCGAGCAACTGGAATGCGCTGCTCCAGCCAGCGCTTGGCCTTGTCTTCGGCGAGAAAACTGCGGTTGAGATCGGTCTCGATGTAGCCGGGCGCCACATTCAGCACCCGTATGGCATCGCGCGCCCATTCCACGGCAAGGCAGCGCGTGATGGCGCCGACGGCCGCCTTCGAAGCGCAATAGGCAACGTTGCTGTGCAACGCCGAGCTTGTCGAAGAACGAGCCGATATTGACGATAAGGCCGCCGTTCGCGGCCCGGAGATGCGGATAGGCCTCGCGGCTGGCGACCAGGACCGAGGTCGCATTGAGCCGCATCAGCCGTTCGAAGTCGCCGGCCGACAATTCATGCGACGGCGCTTCCTCGTGCTGACCGGCATTGTTGACGAGACCGACCAGACGTTCACGGCTTGCTATGCGGCGAATGACGCTGCCGATCGCCGCTTCGTCGGTCATATCGCAGGCATACCCCTCGCCGGTGGCCGTCGTGCCGGAGCGCGACAGGCCGGCAATGCACCAGCCGTCGGCTGCCAGTGCGCGGGCGATTGCCGCGCCGATGCCGCGGCTCGCGCCGGTTACCACGATCACGCCGTCACGCATCGTGGAACCTCGGCGGTCGCTTCTCGATGAATGCCGCGATCCCTTCCGCCGCGTCTTCGGTGCGATAGGAGAGCGTCGAGAGATCGGCCTCGATCTTCAGCCCTTCGTGCAACGGAACATCGAGCGCCCGCTGAACGGCCTCGCGCGCAAAGCCCAGCGCCGGGAGGCTATAGCCGATGAAGCTCTTGGCGAAACCGATCCCCGCCTCGACGGGATCGCCGTCGATCAGCCGGTTGACCAGGCCGATGCGCTCCGCTTCCACAGCATCGACGGTCCGTCCCGTCAGAATCATGTCGAGAGCGCGCGCTTCGCCGATGACGCGCGGCAAACGCTGCGTGCCGCCATAGCCCGGAATGAGGCCGAGCTTGATCTCCGGCAATCCCATCTTGGCATTGGGGGTTGCCAGCCGGAACGTGCAGGCGAGCGCGAGCTCGAGCCCGCCGCCGAATGCATATCCATTGATCACCGCGATCGACGGCATGGGCAAGGTGTCGAGCCGCGCGAACACGGCCTGTCCGGATTCGACGGCGCGCTTCTCGGCCATCATGCCGCGGCCTTTGAGCTCCTTGATATCAGCTCCGGCGCAGAACGCCTTGGACCCGGCACCGGTGATGATCAGGGCGCGGGCCTTGGACTCCGCGACACGCTCGAATGTCGCCGCGATGTCGCGAACCACCGCGAACGACAGCGCATTGAGCGCTTCGGGACGGTTCAACGTCATCGCGGCGCAATCATCGCGAAAGGAAAGATCGACCGACATCACGCAACCTCCGCGGCCTTGAAGCGGATCGCGATCGGCGTGAATTCGCCGCCCCGCGTCCGCTCGACCAGCTCCCGTTTCAGGATCTTGCCGCTGGCAGTGAGCGGAAACGCGTCGACACGCAGGAAATATTCCGGCATGTCGAACTTCGAGAGACCTTGCGCATCGAGATGCGCCAGCAAGGCTTCGGGGCCGACGCTGCCGATAACCGCGATGCAGGCCTTCTCGCCCAGCCGCTCGTCCGAGACCGGAAAGACCGCCACCCGCTCGATCTGCGCATGCCGCAGCGCAAGCGCCTCGATATGGGCCGGGTAGATGTTGTGCCCTCCGCGAATGATCAGGTCCTTGAGCCGCCCCTCGATACGCAGATTGCCGGCTGCATCGAGCACGCCGAGATCGCCGGAGAAAAACCAGCCCTCGCGGTTGAAGCAGGCCTCGGTGCCCTCCTGATTGCCGAAATAACCGAGCATCAGGGCGGCACCCCGGCCCGCAATGTGGCCGACCGTCCCGATCGGCACTTCGCGATCGGGATCGACAGGATCGAACAATCTGACCTCGTAGCCGGGTCCGCCCCGTCCGCAGGTGGTGACGATGACGGCGGTCGGATCGCTCGGATGCGTGTACTGGTGCGAGGAATTCTCCGTCATGCCATAGACGTTCTGTGGCTTGATGCCCTGGCGCACGAAAGCTTCGCAGGTCGACGGCGGGATCGGGGCGCCGGCCATGTAGAAGACTTCGACTTTTCCCAGGCGTGCCAGCCCGCGGCGGGCCTGCTCGGCCAGCAGATCCATGGCATGGGTCGGCACACCCATGACATACGTGGCTTCCGTCTCCAGCAACCAATCGAGCCGCGACGAGCCGGCCGGAGGATCATCGAGGATCAAGGTGCAGCCGGCGAGCAACCATTGTGCGACCGCTACCCAGGCGATGTGGTGCGACAAAGGGCTCAGGGTCAGAATGCGCGTGTGGTGATCGTGGCCCCAGTCGCGCACCATATCGCGCGCATTGGCGAACAGCGTGTTGTCGGAATGCATGACGCATTTGGGCGTACCGGTCGTGCCCGACGTAAACGCCAGATAGCGCACGCTGTCGGGATCATCCCACATGGGAGCCGAGCGCGGCGTCGCGCGTGGCGCCGGCAGATGCGACGGCTCGTAAACCTTGCGCAACGATGGGACGCCAGCGAGAACCTTGCCGAAATCCACCTTGGCACGGTCGGCGCCCCAGCCGGGCTCGGTAAACAGCACGCGCGTCGACAGCCGGTTGAGCAGCGTGCCGATCTCCCCGCATGTATGCGTGCGATGGAGCGACGGGTTGCAGGCATAGCCTTCGCGCGCGCAGGCCAGGAACGCCACCACCGCCTCCAGGCGGTTCGACATCCAGATCGACACGCGGTCGCCGGGGCCCAGGCCTTGCGCCGAAAGATCGTCCGCGACCGCATCGGCCCAGAGCTGCAACGCCGACCAGGTGATGGTGCGGCTTCCGTCTTGCGCCGCCATCGCCTGCGGCCGCTCGGCTGCCTGGCGCACCAGCAACCCGTAGAACGTCTCGTCACGCCACAACCCGCGCTCGTACCAGAGACGCGCGTTGCGCGGGCTGTGCAAGGTCAGAAACGTACCCATCTATCGGCCGAATTTGCTCGCGTCCGGCTTGCGCTTCTCGCCGAAGGCGCGCGAAAGCTCTGTGCTCTCCTCGCTGTCCAGATAGCCACGCAACAGAAGATCGTGCGCCATCCGGGCGAGCCCGCCGACGCCGCCATGGCGCGCATTGAATGCCGCCTTGACCGAAGCCAGCGCGAATGCGCCGCGTTCGGCCACCTCGAGCGCGTACTTGCGCGTCTCATCCTTCAATTGATCGTCGGGGACGACCTTGTTGATAAGCCCGAGCGCGAGCGCCTCGTCGGCAGGGATTCTTGGATTGCGATACCAGATCTCCTTCGCCCTTTTCTTGCCGACGAGATCTTCCAGGTACCAGGTGCCGTAGCCCGCATCGAACGAGCCCATCATCGGACCAACCTGGCGAAACACGGCGCTCTTCTTGGCGATGGTGAGATCGCACACCATCTGCAGCACGTTGCCGCCGCCCACGGCAAATCCATTGACCGACGCGATCACCGGCTTCTGCAACCTATCGATCGCCTCGTACATTTCGAGCGTCGGCAGGACACCGGCGTAGAGCATGGTGTCCTCCATTCCCTCCTTGCGCCCGCCGATGCAAAAGAAGCGGTCGCCGGCGCCCGTGAGCACGATCACTCGGGTCCGCGTCTCGCGCCGGATGCCCTCGACGCAATCGCGGATCTCGTGACACGTGACAGCCGTGAACATGTTGCCGTCGTCGGGACGATTGAGCGTAATCGTGCCGATCGGACCGTCTTCCTGGTACAGGATCGTTGCAAACCCCAATGGACTCTCCTCGGATTTCACCGCCACCCGCAGTTTCTCTCGCCGTCGTACCGCTCCACCTTCAATCCTACCGCAGGTGAAGGCACCTGACACCCCCCGCGCCATGCGCGCAGCAATAGGCAGGCAGTCCCAACTCATGCACGCCCTTACCGCGACGCTTCGTCCGCCAAGGCGCGCGCGGCTTCCAGCGGACTTGCGGTGCCCTCGGCGATGCGCTCGATCCAGGAAGTGACCGGGGTGGGAAACTTGTCCGTCCCTGTTGTGCGTGCGTAGGGCGCAAGCAGCAATGCCGAGAGCGCGCGCATGATCTGCGCATAGGCGCGCTCCCGGGTGCGCTGGTGCCGGCGGCCACTCCGGTCGCTCCAGGCAATGAAATTGTCGACCGTCGCGGCAACTTCCCGCACGCCGACGCTCTCCGTGGCGACCACGCGCAGCACCGGCGGCACCCAGGTCGAATCGTCTGCCGCCGCATCGCCGTGGCGCCGTCGCAACGCCGCCACTCCCGGCGTGTCGGGATGTCGCGACGGCACCGCCGCGACGGCGGCGCTGCGCACATTGACGCCCGGATCGCCCATGTAGGCCGCCGCCAGCGAGCGTTCGATTGTCCGTGCGGCATCTTCGGCGCCCGGCAAGTCCGCCTTGTTGACGCAGAACACGTCGCCGATCTCCATCAGCCCCGCCTTCGACGCCTGAACGCCGTCGCCGAGGCCGGGCACGGTGACCACCACGGTGCAGTCGGCGGTTTCATGGATCTCGATGTCGGACTGGCCAGCGCCGACCGTCTCCACCAGCACCCGCCGGAATCCAAACAGACTCAACACCGCGATGAGGTCGGTCGCGGTCTCGCTCATGCCCCCGACGTGGCCGCGCGCCGAGAGGCTGCGGAAATAGGTGTTCGCAAGACCGACGCTGCGCGTGCGGCGGATGCGGTCGCCAAGCACCGCACCGCCGGAATAGGGGCTCGACGGATCGATCGCGAGGACGGCAACACGTTCGCCCGATTGCGCCCACAGCGCGGTGAGCGCGTCGACCAACGTCGACTTTCCGGCCCCCGGCGGCCCGGTGATGCCGATCACGCTCGCCCAGCGCTGCCCGCGATAGGCCTGCTCGAGGATCCGCTCGTAGCCGTCCGACTGGTTCTCGACCGTGCTGATCGCGCGCGCGATGCGGCGCAATTCGCCCGCCTCGATTGCGTCAGACATGCGTGGTTTCCTGGTTCAGGAACGCCACGATCTCGGCGATGGACGTGCCCGACAGGAACACCTGGGCGATGCCGTTCGCTTCGAGCCCGGGAATGTCCTCCTGGGGGATGACGCCGCCGGCGATGATGCGGATGTCGCCTGCGCCCTGCTCGTCGAGCAGCCTGCGCAGCTTGGGCAGCAGCACATGATGGGCGCCCGAGAGGATGCTGACGCCGATCCAATCGACGTCCTCCTCGATCGCCGCGCGAACCACCTCCTCGGTGGTACGCCGCAAGCCGGTGTAGATCACCTCCATGCCGGCGTCGAGCAGCCCGCGCGCGACGACGCGGGCGCCGACGTCGTGGCCGTCGAGCCCGACCTTGGCGATCAGCACGCGCGTTCGCCGGCGTTGCGCGGCTTTCGACGTGGGCGGCATCAGAAATCCGTCGACGGCACGAAGGTGCCGTACCGGCGCCGCCATATGTCGACGATCTCTCCCACCGTCGCATAGGCGCGCACGGCCTCCAGCACGCTCGGCACGACGTTGCGATCCTCTGCGCATGCGCGGTCGACCTCGGCCAGCGCTGCGCTCACGCGCTTGCTGTCGCGCTCGGTCTTCACCCGCGCCAGCCGGGCGAGCTGGCGCTCGGCCGCCGTCGCATCGCCGCGGAAGGCGGTGTTCGGCACGTTGGGCTTCTGCGGCCACTTGTTGACCGTAATCCAGGGGCGTTCGCCTGAGTCGATCGCGCGCTGGCGCCGCACCGCGCCCTCGGTCATGACGCCGCGGCCGAACCCGGTGGCGATCACGGCGAGCGCGCCGCCGACGCGCTCGATCTGCGCCATGCCGTCGAGGATCTGCTTCTCCACCTGCGATGTGAGCGTCTCCACGTAATAGGAGCCGCCGAGCGGGTCGACCGTATCCGAGAATCCGTGCTCGTGAGCGAGGATCTGCAGCGTGCGCAATGCCACCCGCGCGGAGTTCTCGTTCGGCGTCGACACCGCCTCGTCGTAGCCCGCGAGATAGACGTAGCTCGCGCCGCCCAGCACATAGGCGAGCGTGCCGAACGCCGTGCGCGGGATGTTGTTGAGGGGCTCGGCGAGCGCCTCCTGGCCGTGGCCGTAGACGGTGGTGCGGCAGGCCATCGCCTCGGGCCGGGTCGCGCCGTAGGTCTCCTTCATCAGCCGCGCCCAGATGCGGCGCAGCGCGCGCAGGTTGGCGATGGAGATGAAGAAATCGTGCCGCTCGTCGGGGAACATGTGCAGGAGCGGCGCCACCTGGTCGATGGAATAGCCCTGCGCGAGTAAAAGCTCGACGTAGTGGCGGACATTGGCGAGGGCGATCGCCGTGCCCATGCTCGATCCTGCGCCGCCGGCGTTGATGTGGTTGACGCAGACCGTCATGGGTGACCAGTTGGGCGCGTGCTCGACGCACCAGGCAACGGCGTCGGTCGCCAGCCTCGCGGCCGGCGCCGGCGGCAGGATCTGCGTGCCGCGCGCGATGTATTCCTTGAGCGGGTCGTTCTGCAGATTGACCGTGTAGCGGTCCCAGGCGATGCCCTGCTTCTCGCCGAGCGCCGCGTAGAGGGCAAGCACGATCGGGCCGATCGAGTTGCCGAGCGTGCCGATCCGCTTGATGCTGTCGGCGGGAATTCCTGCGAACAGCAGCTCCATGTCGGCGAGCGAATCGATGGCAACGCCGACCTGTCCGATCTCCCCGGTCGACATCTCATGGTCGGAATCGTAGCCGCACTGGGTCGGCAGATCGAGCGCAACGAGGATCTGCTCGGCGCCGACCTCGATGACCTGGCGGAAGCGCCGGTTGCAGGCCTCGGCGTCGCCGAAGCCCGAATAAGCCGAGACCACGAACGGGTCGGTCCGGTTCATCCCCGGCCGGTCGCCGCGGGTGAAGGGATACTCCCCGGGAAAGCCGAGGTCGCGCTGGTAGTCGAAATCGAGGCGGTCGAGATGCGCCGGCGTGTAGAGCGGCTCGACCTCGATCCCGACGTCGGTCACGAAACGGCGCCGCTCGGGGCGGCCGGCGGCGGGCGCGAAGGCTTCCTTCAGCCAGCGCGCGCTTTCCGCCATGACATCCGTGGCCTGTGTAGGTTGGCTTGCCGCTGCGAGCGCATCCGGTCGCTTGATGACATTCATGGCCTTTCCTCCGGGACCGGCACGCCCGTCCGGGATCGGACCGGCGTTCCGGACGTGAGCATCGTCAGCTTCGTCAGTCCGCCTTCAAACCGAGCTTCTTGATCTGCAGCTCCAGCGATCAATCCGGCTGCTGATGAACGCGTCCAGATCCTCCGGGGCCGAGCTCGTCAGCTCGATCGCCGAGAGCCGATCGCTCGGATTCGGCAGCACCGGTCCATCACGGACGCTGAACTCTACTGCCGCGGCTTGGCGTATTCCAGACCATTCGATTGAGAAAGAGCTGTGCGCTAAAGCATGTTCCGGCGAAGTGGACACCGGTTCGCCGACAAGAACATGCGCAAAGCAAGAGTCTACGGCCGTTTCCGGCCGAGGCAGTTATCAGGTGCGATTCAATGCGGCCCGGAACGGCTGTAGCGCGCGGTCGCTGCGCAACGAGATTGACGAAGTTTGACTGCGCCGTATCAGTCCTTCAGCTCCACCTGCAGCGGCCGCGCCGCCGGCGGCCAGACGCCGCGGTCGATGACCTTGCTGCCCTCGAGCACCAGCCAGCTGCTGGCGCCGTAGTGGCGGATGGCGGCAGCCTGGCTCAGCGCATCCGCATCCCGTCCCGCCACCACCGGCAGCGGGATGTCGCCGCGATAGCGCGCCGCCCATACCCGGGCGGTGCTGCGGTCGGCCAATTGATCCGGCGGCGGCGGCAGGCCGGCGCGCTTGAGCACCTCGGCCACCCGGGGCGTGGTGCCGACCAGCAACAGCGGGGCGTTTGCCGCCATCGCGCCGTCCACATCCGCCGTCCGCCAGCCCGGCGCCAGCAGGCTTGCCGCAATGTCGCGCCCCACGACCGCAACGTCGGCCGCGCTGTCGGCGATCGCCGTGACCGCATCGGCTCGACGCCACCTATCTGGCATGGGTCGATTTCTCCGGCACCGGCCTCTCGCATCGAGTGCGCGCCGGGTGCTGCGGCCTCGATCCGCGCGTCGAGCAGATCGCGGCGAGATAGGGCAGCAGCGCGTCGAGCCATGCCTCGCCGGTCCGCCACGCCGCCTCGGCGCCGATCATGCCGAATTTGTTGTAGGAGGCCAGCCCGCTCGCCGCGATCCGCGCATCGAGCCGGCGCTTCAGCGCCGCGTTCGAGGTGACGCAGGCGCCGACATGGGCGCCGGCGAGATTGAAGGTTTTCGTCGCGGCGACGCAATAGCCGTGGGTTGCGAGGCTCGTCTCGCCGGCGAGCGCCTCGGTCACGCCGGGGGGCGCGGCGAAATCCATGTCGGCGACCCACATGGGGATCGCGTCCGGCGCCGTAATGCCCGAGAGCCGGGCCATCATGTCCCATTTCGAGGCGTGGGCGTCGCGGCGCTCGATGACGCGGTTGAAATCGAACATGGGGCTGCGGCTCCTGGGTGGCGCGTTGCGCCAGCCCCCATTCATCCCGGGAGCGGCGCGGCGGGTCAAGCGACGCGATCGCATGGCTCGGGGCGCAACCGCCGCCTTCATCGCCTGCGTGTTCAGGCCTTTCATCTCCAGTTGCAGCGGCCGTGCCGCCGGCAGCCGGGGTCGACCTGGAGTACGTTTCTCCCGTAAATCTGCCTTGAACAAGCCCTTCATGGTCTCTGCGTGTGAAGAGGTTCACAGACACGGCGCCCATGGCACGTCTACGTACGTGGACCGGATCGCTAGGAACCGGACACACGGAGAAAACCTCAAAATGCAAATCCGATCCATTGCTCGGTCGCTGCTGGTTGGAGGAGTACTGATCGTCGCCCCCGCCCTGATCGCCGGGACGCTCATCGCAACACCGGCCTTTGCCTACAAGCAAAAGCAAACAAGCTGCGACGACTACCTCGATGGCTCGAAAGCGCAAAACGACTGCTTCATTCGCAAGGGCCACCAGATGCACGAGCTGAATGCACAAAGAAAAAATTGCAACACCACGAGGTGCAAAGAGAATGTCGACGGGCAACGGAACACCCTGAAAAAGCAGTTCGAATCGGAAACGGACTGACCGTCTTCGGGCTGACTCCGTGGGTGTGGGCTCCACCAGCATCATCCTCGGGCTCAAGGCGCGCCGCGCTCGATCAGCCGAAAAGCTGATCGGCGTCGGCAAGGCGACGGTCGAATGTGGCGGCGCGACGCAGCGCTCTTGCTCTTGTCAGACCCTGATGAGACTTTGAATGCCTGCGGTCGCTTGCGACCCCGCGACGGCGGTGTCACCGATCGCATGCTCGAACAGGGCTAGGCGCAGCAATGTCAGATGTCGTGGATGGCTTGGAGGGCTGGGTCGTGGAGCGCAGGCGCAGCCGCTACACGCTCGGTTACTGGGCGTTGTTCGTGATCGGGATGCTCGGCCAGTTCGTGCCGGATGCTCCGCCGGTTACCTACACGCTGCGAAACACCGGCTCGGGCGAGCGACGCGTCATCACCCTTCAGGGGGATCATAAGCCGTCGGATCTGGTCGAAGCCGTCGACCCTGTTCAAACCGATCCCGCGGAACAGATCCGACATGGGCGCCAGCCGCCGCACAAGACGGCGTTGTAGGGATTCCCCGATCCGGCCGGCGGCCTCTGCGACACCTGACCCGCCAACCGAACACGGTCGCAAGCACTCCACCTTTCAGGCGTGCAATCTGGCGCAACTTCGAAGGCTTCCGGACAAATAGCTCCACGACCGACACCCGCGGCTTGAAATGCGGCGACTGCAAACGCAATGGGGTTGCCAATTTCACGGAACGACGGTTGACTGCGTCGTATCAGTCCTTCAGCTCCACCTGCAGCGGCCGCGCCGCCGGCGGCCAGATGCCGCGGTCGATGACCTTGCTGCCCTCGAGCACCAGCCAGCTGCTGGCGCCGTAGTGGCGGATGGCGGCAGCCTGGCTCAGCGCATCCGCATCCCTTGCCGCCACGACCAGCAGCGGGATGTCGCCGCGATAGCGCGCCGTCCACACCCGAGCCGTGCCGCGGTCGCCCAATTGATCCGGCGGCGGCGGCAGGCCCGCGCGCTTGAGGACCTCGGTCACCCGGGGCGCGGTGCCGACCAGCAGCAGCGGGGCGTTTGCCGCCATCGCGCCGTCCACGTCCGCCGTCCGCCAGCCCGGCGCGAGCAGGCTGGCCGCAATGTCGCGCCCCGCGGCCGCCACATCAGGTGCGCTGTCGGCGATCGCCGCGACCGCATTGGGCGCGACCATCAGGCTGCGGATGATCGGCGCCACCTCGTCGAGCGACAGCCGCCGGAACAGGCGGAAATCGGGATCGACGCCGAGCGTGGTGGCGCTCGCGGCCGGTCGCAGCGCGTAGCGGCTCTCCGCCGTGTCGAGACGCACCACATGGTGCTCGGTCCCAGCGGTCGTCTCGATCGTCACCGGGACGGCGAGCCGATAGGCGGGAGCCGGCTGGCTCAGCGTGAAGGCGACCGCCCCGTCGGAGCCGCGCCCGGCATCGCGCAACGCGAGAAGCGGCGCGTCCGCCCGCTCGAGCCATTGCCGGAAGAAGACATCGAGCGGATGTCCGGCCGCCGCCTCGAAGGCGGCGCGCAGATCGCTCCAGGCGGCGACCCGGAATTGCTGCTCGGCCCAGAAGCGCCGGATCCCGGCGCGAAACGCCTCGGTTCCGATCTCGTCGCGCAGCATCAGAAACAGCATCGCGCCCTTGTTGTAGCCGATCACCTGCGCGGCGGCATGGTCGCGGGCGACGAAGCTTTCCACCGGCTGCGCCTGGTCGGCCGACAGCGTGGCGAAATCGGCGAGCCAGCGCCGCCGCATGTCGCGCGCCTCCGCGTCGCTGGCCTCCTCGGCCAGCGCATAGTCGGCCATGAAGGTGGTGAGCGCCTCGCACCAGTTGCCGTGCTCATAGTCGACCTCGACCGCATGGCCCCACCAGGCATGCAGGACCTCGTGGGCGAGCGAGCGCTCCTGCATGAAGGCAAGCGGCAGGATGCGCCGGCTCACATAGGTGAGGGTCGGAAAGCCGAGCCCCACCGGCAGCGGGCTCGCCACCACGTGGAACTCGCCGTGCGGATAGGGGCCGATCGCCGCCGAGAAGGCGTCGAGATAGCGCGCGACCTGGCGCCGGTAGTGTTCGCCGAGGGACGCGTCGACGTCGGGCGGGAAATAGGTCCGCAGCCTGAGCGCGCCGTGCATCGTCTCGCCGACCACGTAGGGGCCGGCGAACACCGACAATTCCCGCGCCGGCTTGTCGAAGACGAAGCGGGCGATGGAGCGGCCGTCGGCGTCCCGCTCCTCGGCCAGGCGTCCGGGTGCGACCGCCCGCTGCCCCGCCGGCACGTCCACCGTCACCTCATAGGTGAAGACGCCGTCCGCCAAGCCCGGATGCGCGCCGATGAGCGGCACAAACGAGCCCTCCGGATCTGCGAACGGTGCGAGCGTCGCGCTGGCGCGAGCGGCCCCGAGCCCCGGCAGCGTGGCGCGATAGGCGATCTCGACCGGGCGCCCCGTCGGCAGCGGCCAGGTGCGCACCCCCGGATCCATGGTCTGTCCGTCGATCGCCATCGCCTGGACGGCAAACCCGCGGCCGAGGCCGAAGCGCCCCTCGGCGCCGTCCGGCAGGCTCACCCGCATGCGGACCTCCACCTCCCGCGTCGCCGGCTGGAGCGAGAGGTGGACGACGTAATGCGGCTCGCCCGCCGCCCAGGCCGGCGCCGGCGATGTGGCGAGGCCGATCACCAGCAGGAGCAGCGGCCAAAACATCAGCGTTCTGCCGGGAAGCGGGCCACCATCTCGAGCGCCTGCTCGCCGCGGCGCACCGAGAGCGGCAGCCAAGTGCCCGGCGCCTGCCGCCGGATCACCGCGATCAGGTCGGCGGGCCGGCGCACCGCGACACCGGCCGCAATCTCGATCACGTCGCCGGCCTGCAGGCCCACGGCCTCGGCGATGCTCTCGGCGATCACCCGCTCGACTTTCACGCCGGACGTGGCCGCGCCCGCCACCACGCCGAGCCGCGGCGGCGGGGGATGCATCCCGGCGGCAGGCGCCATTCCGAACAGGAGGTCGGCAATTTTTCGATCGCGGACCGGGCAACCGTCGCCCGAATGCCAGGGCAGCGCAGTGGCGACATCATCCACCCCGAGGGCCGCGAGCTGGTGCGGCACGCCGTCTCCGTGCTCGACATGGCCGCGCCCCATGATGCCGACCACCAGCGGCCGCCCGTCGCGCCGCGCGCCGGCGATCGCCTCGGCCATGGCGCGGTCGGCGAACTGCTGGGCGCGGACGAAGCGGGCGAACTGCTCGGAGTCGGCGCTGGCCTCCTCGGCCCCAACCGGGTGCTCCTTGAACGACTCGAACAGCCGGTCGCGGTAGGGCGGCGAGGGTGGAGCCGGGTCCCCGACGTCCTCCCGTTCGCTCGCCGGGAGGCCGGCTCGTCCATCGGCAACGCGGCGGTTGGTCTCCCGCTCGACATTGAGCGCCCGCATCGGCAGGCGATGCATCCGGGCGAAATGGAACAGCGGCAGATAGAGTTCCGGGTCGAAGCCCCAGACCCGCGGCCAATCGACCTCGCGCAGGAAGGCGGCCTCGGTGAGCTCGCCTCTGGTCCAGCGGTCGAGCACCGGCTGGACGCTGCGCGGGAACATCTCGAAGCCGAGCACCATGTCGGGCCGCTGGCCGAACAGCGCCGCGATGGTGTGAAGCTGCCAGCGATGGTGCTCCGCCTCATTGTGCGACTCGCCGAGCAGCACGACCTGGCGCCTGGCGAGCGCCGTGATCGCGTCGTCCCGCCTCTCGCCGCTTCCCGGATCAACCCAGGCGCCCACCGGCACGCAGTCGCCGGCGCCCGCGGCGCCGACACCCGTGACGGGGTTCCCCAACGACAGAGCGGACGCTATCAGGAGCAGGCAAATCTGTCTGGCTCGCATGGGACCTCTGGTCGTCGGGCAGGCGTTCTTGTATCCGCCGTTGCCCACGGTCAAACATGTAGGGTGGGCAAAATCGCGGCACGGCGGAGCAACCGGCGCTGACCTCGAGGGCGATTTTGCCCACGCCGTCAACCAGAACCGATGGCGTTCCTTCGGCATGGGATCCGTAGGGTGGGCAACGGCGGCCATGGCGTTTGTTTGGATGGACGGCTCGGTTTCCGACGTTGCCCACGCGGTTGGCCCGACCGCGTGGGCAAATCGCGGGCGATGCATCATTCCGCCTACGCCGTCATTGCCGGCGATTTGCCCACCCTACGGTCTCGCCGTTGGCGAAGCAAACAACCTACCCCCCGACCATCCCCTCGATATCCAGCAGCGCCCGGCGCAATTCGGCGGTCAGCGGCCCGAGGAGGTCGCGGCAGCGTGCGCGGTCTCCGGCCTTGCCGGCCTGCTCCAGGGTGGCGGCGATCAGGGCGACGCCGGTCGCGCCCACCGCCTGCGAGGCGCCCTTGAGCTTGTGGGCGGCGGCGGCGAGCGCCGCGAGGTTGCCGACCTGCGATCCCGCATTGATCTGCCGCTCGGTCTCGACCGCGCTGTCGCGGAATTTTTTCAACAGCGAGACGATGGCGCCGCGGTCGTCGCCGAGCCAGGTGCCGAGCACGTCGCGATCGATCGCCGCGAAGGCGGCGGTCTTGCTGGTGCCGGCACCGGCGTCGCCGTCGCGGTGCTCGATCGGCAGCCAGCGCTCCAGCGTCGCCCGCAGGCGGTCGATATTGACGGGTTTCGCCAGATAGGCGTCCATGCCGACCGACAGGCAGCGCTCCTCCTCGCCCTTCATCGCGTTGGCGGTGACGGCGACCACCGGGGTGCGGACCTCGGCCCTGCCGGCCTCGATCTGGCGCATCCGCCGGGTGAGCTCGTAGCCGTCGAGATGCGGCATGTGGATATCGGCGAGCACCGCCGCGTAGCGGCCCGGCGCCCACACCTTGAGCGCCTCGTTGCCGTCGTCGGCGGTGTCGGCGGAAAGCCCGAGCAGGCCGAGCTGCAGCACCAGCACCTCGCGGTTGACCGGATGGTCGTCGACCACCAGCACCCGCGGGCCGCTGCCGTCGGGAAGCCGCGCGAACCCGACGGTCGTCGACGCGCTCGGACGCAGCAGCGCCTTGAGCGGCGAGTTGGCCGGCGCCGCTCTCAGCGTCAGCGTCACCGTGAAGGTCGAGCCGAGGCCCGGCGTGCTGTCGACCGTGACGTCGCCCTGCATCAGTTGCGCCAGGCGGCGCACGATGGAGAGGCCGAGGCCGGTGCCGCCGAAGCGCCGCGTGGTCGAGGTGTCGGCCTGGGCGAACGGCTGAAAAAGCCGGCGCTGCTGCACCTCGTCGAGGCCGATCCCGCTGTCGCTGACGATCAGCGTCGCCTGGGTGCGGCCGTTGCCGAGCGGCGCCGTGGAGGCGCGCACGCTGACCCCGCCGCGGTCGGTGAATTTCAGCGCGTTGCTCAGCAGGTTGAACAGGATCTGGCGCACCCGGGTCGGATCGCCGATCAGGGCGTCCTCGGAGCCGGACTCGATGTCGGCCTCCAGCACCAGCTTCTTGGTGGCGGCCTCCGGCAGGAACGTGGCGACCGCGCCGTCGATCAGTCCCGACAGCGAGAACGCCGTCTCCTCGAGCTCGAGCCGCCCGGCCTCGATCTTGGAGAAGTCGAGCACGTCGTCGATGATGCGGAGCAGCGCGTGCGCCGAATCGCGCATCGTCGCCACGGTGCGCCGCTGCGCCTCGCCGATGCCCTGATGCTCCAGCACGTCGATCATGCCGAGCACGCCGTTCATCGGGGTGCGGATCTCGTGGCTCATGGTGGCGAGGAAGGTCGACTTGGCCTGGTTGGCGGCCTCCGCCTCGGCGCGGTCGCGCTCGGCCGCCTCGCGAGCCGCCTCGGCGGCCTCCTTGGCGGCGGCCAGCGCCTCCTCGCGAAGCTTGAGCTCGGTGATGTCGCGCTGGATCGACAGCACCGAGCCGTCGGCGAGCGGCTTGAAGTTGAACTCGACCCAGCGCCCGTTGGGCGTCCGCCGCTCGTAGTGGAAGCCGTCGGGGTGCATGACGCGCCCGATGTGCTGCTGCACCATCGCCTCGATATTGTCGACGCGGCCGAAATCTCCGCGCCGCGCCAGATAGCGCACGATGTCGCGGCTCGACGCCCCCGGATAGGCGACGTCGGCGGAGTACTGGTGGAACTCCATGATCCGGTTGTTGAGGAAGCGCAGGCGGGCGTCCTTGTCGAGCAGCATGACGCCGTCGATCATGTTGTTGAGCACGGTGTGCATCTCGACATGCATGTGCTCGATGTCGCGATGGGCGGCGGCGGCTTCCGCCTTGGCGACGTGCAACTCGCGCTCGCGCTGCTTGGTCTCGGTGACGTCGGTGGTGGTGCCCACCATGCGGTAGGCGCGGCCGTCCCCGTGGCGCAGCGCGATGCCGTGCTGGCGCGCCCAGCGCCAGTTGCCGTCGTCGGTGCGGTAGCGGAAGTCACACTCGAACCGCGGCGTCTCGCCCTTGAAATGCGCCAGCATGGCGCGGGTGTGCAGCGGCTTGTCGTCGGGATGGATCAACTGCGCCCATTCCACCGGCCGGATGTGCGAGTTCGACGCGATTCCGAGGATCGCCGGCAGGGTGGGCGAGAAGTAGACCGTGCCGTCGGCGATGTTCCAGTCGAAGACGTTCTCGTTGAGCGCCTGCAGCGCCAGGGCGAAGCGCTCCTCGTTGAGCGCCGCGCTGTTCTCCGGGGCGGCTTCCTGGCGGCGCGCCGCTGCCGCGTCGGCCTTGACCGACTGCAGCTCGTGGTGGCGCTGGCGCTGCTCGGTGATGTCGCTGGTGGCGCCCACCAGCCGCCGCACCCGGCCTTCGGCGTCGCGCACCGCGACGCCGAGCTGGCGCGCCCAGCGCCAGGTGCCGTCATTGGTGCGATAGCGGTACTCGCACTCGAAGCGCGGCCGCTCCCCCTTGAGGCAGGCGATGAGCGCGCCGCGGCGGACCGGCAGGTCGGCCGGATGGATGCGGGCGGTCCAGTCCTCCGGCGTCTTCAGCTGCTCGGCGGAGAGGCCGAGCATGATGCGCAGCGCCGGGGAGAAATAGGCCTCGCCGGTCTCCAGGTTCCAGTCGTAGACGCCGTAGTTGATCAACTCCAGGGCAAGGGCGTAGCGCTCCTCGCTCGGCGCGCGGTCCTCGCGCGAGCCGCGGCGCAGGGCCCGCCCGGAGGCGCCGGCTGAAGAAGGGGTGCTCGACATCGATTTCTCAGGGCTCCAGGGCGGCTCGGCCGCTCGTCTCGATGCCATTGTAGCGGCGGCGAGTTGAAACGGGGCGAAATTCTCGCCCAGTCGGGGTGCGGGTTTCCTTGCCCCTCGGCGTGTCGACCGACGCCCTCGACGCCGAGGCCGAGCGCCTGCGCCAGGAGGGCGCCACCGTCATCGCCGTCGCGGTGGACGGCAAGGCCGCCGGCATCCTGGCGATCGCCGATGCGGTGAAGGCCTCGAGCCCCGAGGCGCTGAGATCGCCCGGCCAGGCGGGCGTGCGTGCCGCGATGCTGACCGGAGACAACCTTAAAGCCAGAGCACTTTTCGCCTCAGCTCCAGGTCGTCCCGCAGCACCTTGGAATTCCCGGTCCATTGGACCTGACCCCGCTCCAGAGCCACAGTCCGGTCGGAGAGGGCGAGCGCCAGATCGAGATGATGATCGACGATGATGATGGCGACCTCCTGACGCAGCTTGTCGAAGCTCTCGAATAGCTGCTCGACCACGGTCGGTGCCAGACCTTCGAACGGCTCATCGAGCAGAAGCACGCGAACGTCGCCGGACAGCGCGCGCGCAACCGCAACCATTTGCTGCTCGCCGCCTGAAAGGAAATCCGCCGGCGTATCGATCCGCTCCTTGAGGCGCGGAAAGTAGCCGAGAATTTTCGGCAGATCCCAGCGCACGCCGATGCCGGACTGGCGCTTGAGCCGGCCCAATTCCAGGTTCTGAGCCACGGTCATGCCGGCGAACAGGCCGCGACCCTGGGGCACATAACCGACGCCGAGGCGAGCGATGCCGGCGGACGGCTTGCCGACGAGCTCGATGCCGGCAAGCCGGATCGAGCCGGATTCGGGCGGAACAATTCCGACCAGCGACTTCAGCAGCGTCGACTTGCCGGCCCCGTTGCGGCCGAGCAGCGCCACGACTTCGTGCTCGCGCACTTCGAGCGAAACGTCGTCGAGGATGTGGCTCTTGCCGTAGAATGAGTTGATCCTGTCCACGGCCAGGAGCACCTCCGCGTTCGCCGCGCTCTGGCGCGACCCGGCACCGCCATGAGCCGCGCCCGAGCCGATGTAGACCTCCTGCACGCGCCTGGAAGAGCGGGCGTCCTCGACGCCGCCGTCAACGAGTACGCTGCCTTCGTTCATGACCGTGACGTGGTCTGCCAGGCGGAACACCCGATCGATATCGTGCTCGATGAGCAGCACCGGCACTTCCGCCGACATCTTCTTGACAAGTGCACCGATGCGCTCCCGCTCGGCGGCGGCGAGCCCGGCGAGCGGCTCGTCGAGCAGGAGAATGCGCGGCCTGGTCGCCAGCGCGAGCCCCATATCGACCAGGCGCTGCCCGCCGTAAGAGAGCGCGCCGGCCTCGGCATGCTCGATGCCGGCGAGGCCCAGGTAGCGCAGGATCGCCGCCGTTTCAGCCTCGATCTCATGCACGGCGCGCGCGGGTCGCCAGAAGTCGTAGCGCCGCGGATGGCGCGCCTGAACGGCCAGCCGGATGTGCTCCTCGATCGGCAGCTGAGGAAACAGGTTGGTGATCTGGAAGGAGCGGCCGACGCCGGCACGGCAGATGTCCTCCGGGCGCAAGCCGGAGAGCTCCTTGCCGGCCAGTCGAATCGAGCCGCTGTCGACCGGGAACATGCCGGAGACGAGATTGAACGCGGTGGTCTTGCCGGCGCCGTTGGGGCCGATGAGCGCGTGCAGAGTGCGATCCTTGACGGCGAAGAAGATGCCGTCAACCGCCTTGATGCCCCCGAAATGCTTGACCACGCCCTCCGCCACCAGAACGGGCTCCCCGGTGTGGTGCCCGGGCTTCAGGAAGTCGGGGAGCGGCTCATCGACGACCTTGCGGCCGGCCATGGCGGCCGCCTCGACGACCTTCTTGCGCAGCGGTGCCAGCAACCGCCCGGCCACGCCGACGAGACCCGTGGGCGAGAACAGGACGAAGCCGACGAACAGCAAGCCGAACCAGAGCAGCCAGTTCTCCGAGACGCTTGAGAGATAGTCGCGGAAAATGACGTAGAACAGCGCCCCCAGCGCGGGGCCGAGGAACGAGCGCATGCCGCCGACGACGACCATGGCCAGCAGCTCGCCCGAGAAGGCGACGGAGATCGGATCCGCCGACGTCATACGGTTGTTGAACAGCAGCAGGCAGCCGGCGAGCGCGGTGACGGTCGCCGAGAGGATGAAGGCGAGCAGCTTGTAGCTGTTGGTGGGGTAGCCGATGAAGCGCGCGCGCTGCTCGTTCTCGCGGATGGCGACGAGAACGTGCCCGACGGGAGAGCGATGAAAGCGCCACAATACGTAGGCGACGAAAAAGGCGACGGCTGCGACCAGCGCGTAGTAGGTCGCATTGCTCTCCAGGCGAAATCCGGCGACATCGGGCCTGGTGATGCCACCGAGGCCGTTCTCGCCGCCGGTCACCGCGGTCCAGCGGAAGGCCACGACGTAGAGCATGGCGGACAGCGCCATTGTCAGGAGCGAGAAGTAGACGCCCCGCCGCCTCAGGATGAGATACCCGAAGGTCCACGCGGTAAGCGCGATCAGCACCATGGCTCCGACGATGGGGAGCAGCATCGAGCCGGGCACCAGCTCGCGCTGCAGCAACGCGGCCGCATAGGCACCGAGACCGAACCACGCACCATGTCCGAACGATACCAGCCCGGTATGACCGACGAGGATGTTGAGCGCCATGCAGGCCATGGCAAAAATGACGACCTCGGTGGCCGAGGTGACCGCGAGGCCAACCGGCTGCAGCGCGAACGGCAGCGCGATCAGGGCCGCGGCAACGATCAGAAGGGGCGCACGTCCTGCCAGCATGATGTCGCTTACTCAAATCGCTGGATGCGTTCGCCGAACAGCCCGCGCGGCCTGAACAGCAGGATCAGCAGCATCAGCAGATAGATGGCCGCGGTCGAGAAGGCCGTATAGTTGAAGGCGATCATCAGACCTTTCACCAGCCCGACGAGCAGCGCCGCCACCACCACTCCCCAGAACGAGCCGAGCCCGCCGATCACGACGACGACGAACGCGGGCGTGATGATCTCCTGACCCATCGCCGGATGGACGGCATAGATCGGCGCGAGCATGACGCCTGCCAGGCCGGCAAGTCCGATGCCGAGCGCGGCGACCGCGGCCATGTACGGTTCGAGCGAGATGCCCAGCGCGCCGACCATGTCCGGGTTCTGCACGCCGGCCCGCACGACGCGGCCGAAGGCGGTCTTCTGCAGCAGTACCCAGAGGCCGGCCACACAGAGGACGGCGACGCCCAGCAGCAGCGTGCGGTAGTAGGAATAGCTGAAATCGCCGATCCAGACCTGGCCTCTCAGCCACTGGGGGATGGCGAACGAGAGCGGAGCCGCGCCGAATGTCCAGCGCAGGATCTGCTCCGCCACCATGGCGAGACCGAATGTCAGCAGCAAGGAGAGCACGGGGTCGGATCGGTAGAAGGGACGAAACAGGAAGCGCTCGACCAGGATGCCGAGCATGGCGACCATCACCGGCGCGACGACGAACGAGCCGCCGAACCCGATGTAGTCGACGAGGATCACGGCGAGGTAGGCGCCAAACGCGAAGAAGCCCCCATGCGCCAGGTTGACGATGCCGCCGAGGCTGAAGATGAGCGACAGCCCGAGAGCGATCAGCAGATAGTAGACGCCGTCCAGCAGGCCGTTGAGAACCTGCTGAAATCAATAGTGTCGCGGTCACGTCGCAATGCTCCAGATGGACGGTGCAGGACTCCGGGCGAGCGGTGGTTTCTCTCCCCCGGAGAGTGCCGCCCGATAGGCGTCAGACCCGGCTACGATGGCCGTTACGCCTCCATCTTGCAGGCATTCTCTTCCGGTGTCGCGGCGATCGCATCGAGCGGCTCGCCGGCGCCCGGAACCGGAGCGCCGGGCTTATAGATGTCCCACTGGTTCTTCAGCTCGTTGGCCTTCAGCGCCTCGACCGCATACATCTCGTGCATGAGCTGGTGGTCGTACTTGCGGAAATAGCCTTCCCGGGTCTTGAGCAGGTTGAACTTCGGCTCCTTCTCGAGGTGCTCGATGATCTTCGTTGCCTCGATCGATTTGATGTCGTTCATCGCCTGGGTGAGAATCTTGAGCGCGATGTAGTCGCCCCATGCCTGGTTCTCGGGCGGCTTCTTGTAGCGCCCGGTGAAGTCGGCGACGAATTTCTTGGAGCCGGCCGTGTCGATCAGGTGATGCCACACCAGCGGCCACGTGCCGAAGAAGTTGCCTTTGCCGGCGCCCCAGGCAACGGCGGTGTCGAAGCCGAAGCCGGCCACCGGGAAGTCCAGGCCGAACTCGGAATACTGCTTGAGGAAGTTGGTGATCTGGTTGCCGGCGAGATTGGACACGACGAGGTCCGGCTTGCTGCTCTTGATCTTGGTGAGGATGGTGGAGAAATCCGAGAAGTCGGTCGGCACCAGCTCGTCAGCGGAGAACTGCCCGCCATTCTGCTCCATGAACCTCTTGGCAACCTTGAGCAGGTCATGGCCGAAGGCGTAATCAGCGGTAAGCGAGTACCACTTCTTGCCCTTGACCATGTTGGCGGCCAGCAGCGAGCGTCCGACCGTCTTCACGTACATCGAGTTCTGGCTTTCGACGTGGAACATGTACTTGTTGCAGTTGGAGCCGCGCAACGCGTCGGAGTTGCCGCCAGTATTGACGTAGAGGTTCTTGGTCCGCTGAGCCACCTGCGCGATCGTCAGGCAGGACGCCGACGAGATCTCGCCGACGATGCAGGCCACCTTGTCGCGCTCGATCAGGCGCTCGGCCTTGGTGGAGGCGATCTGCGGGTTCACCGAGTCCTCCTTGACGAGATCGATCTTGCGTCCGAGCACGCCGCCGGCTGCGTTGATTTCGTCGACCGCCATGTCGGCCGCCATCACGGCGTAGTCGCCGAGCACGCCGAGGAAGCCGGTGCGGGGCGTGAGGTGCCCGATCTTGATGGCGTCCGATTGCGCGCGACCGATGGCTGGAAATCCCACCACGCCCGTCGCCACAGCGGCACCGGCGCCAGCGCCGCCTACTATCACGTCACGCCGCGAAATGCCTGTGAACGTCGTCATTTTCTTCCTCCCCGGGGGTTCCTCTTGCATAACGGTAGACATTGATCCAATCGCCATTTAAGTCAACCTGGGTCAACGCGGGGCGTGCGCACGGCCGACCAGGCCGACGACGTCTTCCTCTCGCCGCGCCAGCGCGGCCAGAACCGGGAAGACGCGATGCGCGAGTACCTGACCTGGGAGGTCAACCTGGTCGACGAGATGGCCAAGGACGACGATCACCGCTTCCGCGTCGTCGCCGGCCGAGGAGCGGCACGGCGATGCAGTTCGAGTATTCGATGCGCGGCCATGGCCCGTAGGATGGGCAAGGCGGCCCCAGCATTTGTTTGATCCAAGAAGCCCCGCCCGCTTCGCCCACGCTGCCGGCCAAGCGAACCTCTTTCGCCTTCATCTACAACGCCGCCGGCGTCCCGATCGCCGCCGGCGTGCTCTATCCGGTGTTCGGCATCCTGCGCTCGCCGGTGCTTGCCGCCGCCGCCTTTGGCCAAGAAGTGCCCTCGGGCCAAGACGGATTATCGGACAGCGCGCATTATTGCTACCATGCGTCCCGGAATTCACGCGAGAGCGCTTCCCGCTCGTGGGGGTCGAGCCATCGCTGGGCCGGAGATGACTGGAGGCCTGGGCCTCCAAGCCGACGCAGGAGCGACATCATGATCAGGCTCTATGACAATGCCTTCAGCCCGTTTGCTCGCAAGGTGCGCATGGTCCTGGAATTCAAGGGCCTGGACTTTGAGGTCGTCGACGGCCTGCTCAAGACGAACCATGAGGCGCTCAAAGCCGTGAACGGGCGCGTCGAGGTGCCGGCACTGGTCGACGATGAGATCATCGTCGTCAACTCGGCGGATATCGTCGCTCATCTTGAATTTCGCTATCCAGCGAAACCGGTATATCCCCAATCGTCCGCCGCTCGCGTCCACGCGCGCGCCTGGGAACGGACGGCCGACGCCTTCATCGATCCCATCCTGGTCGACATATCGTACTGGAAATGGGCCGACCGTCCGGACCGCATGCCCGATGGTCTGCTCGAGGCGGCTCGCGCCGACCTCCAACTCGTGTATGACGCGCTCGACCGCGAGCTCACCGACCGGGAATTTGTGAGCGGGCCGTTGTCGATTGCCGACATTGCGCTGTTCCCGCATCTGGCAAGCGCCAAAGCGATGGAGGTCGAGTTCTCGGCGCAACTGCATCCCAGTCTGGCGCGATGGTTCAGGCAAATGCGGACGCTGCCGATTTGCGCGGCGGATACGCGGCGCGCGAGGGACTACGTCGTGCACATGAAGGACCGGGATCTGGAGAAGCGGCGCATCTTCTGGCGCGGCGATCGCATCGAGTGGATACTGGCACGCGGCTTTCACGGGTGGTTCTTCAGGGAGATCAACGAGGGGCGGGTGCTGTGGCCGGGGCCCGCGTTGCCGGCTGCCCTTCAAACAGCACCGTAGGGTGGGCAAGGCGGCCCGCCCATCACCAAACAGGCACGGGCCTGAGATCCGCCTTGCCCACGCTGTCGAGTGGTCCGATGGCGAGCCGACCGCGTCGGCAACACGGACGTCGGCAGAGCATCAAACGAGATGCCCGGGCCGCGTTGCCCACCCTACGGCCCTGCCGATCACCTGCCGGCGCGTCTCGGCGCGCATGAGCGATCTCCACGACGCAGTATCAACCGACCAGCGGGGCCAAACGTTTCACCATTGTAATAGACTGATGCCCGTGCGGATAGTCTGCAACGCGGCCAACTATTTCGAAGCCAAGTCGGCGATAAAACTCCGGAGCTTGGAAGCTGTGGGTTTCCAATACGATCTGATCACACCCGCGATTCCTGGCCTCGACCTCTACGGCGCGCATCAGTCCGGTTCCGTTTCCTTGATTGCGCAAGTCGGCCGGAACGAACAGGTTGCGGACGTAGCATGTCTTTCCCCACGTCCAACCATGTGCGCCGCCGATCGCCACTCCATCGGGTCCTCTCAGGAATAAGCCGAAGAGCTTGCCATCTGATATGCCTGTGACCTGCACGTTGAAGGCATAGATACCGTCTTCGAGGATACGGATATCGTCGGGGCTCGGCCGCTCCTCGACCACGATCTTGCCGAGAGAATTGCCCATCACCTTTGTCCGTGGGAAGCACGCTCGGCGGTGCCGCGTGTGCAGGTCCTACGACAGAGGCTTGCCGATGAGCAAGCCATTTGCCACCGAGGCGGCGCATGACTCGATGACGTGGCGACCCTTGGCTACCGTGGGCTCGGCGAGCGCCCCGGCCGGTGGGGCGGTCTCGCCGCTTGGATAAGATCCACGGTCGGGCTAATCGCGCCGGCCCTGGCTGTCGGATTTGCCGCAGAGCGCTTTACATGCCAGCCCAGGAGCATTCTCCGGTCCATTCATCATGGTGCCCGCTCGTGGCCGAAATGAGCCCGGCCGTGCCAGTCATCGCGGCTCGTGTTTGGGACGTGGACGAGCGATCGGAAACCGAAAAAGCCGGAAGGATTCACTTGGTCCTCTTCTGCAGCGCCGCACGGATGCGCGTCCAGATATCGGCCATAATCACGCCGGGGATGGTCCGGCTGTCGCGCCGCATCTGATGAACGAGAGGGCGGTTACCGGTTGCTAACAGCGCATCCTGCGCCGCGGGGTTTTGCTCGAATTTGGCCCGGCAGGCGCGTTCCATGAGCTGCCAGTGATCCCAGGTGCCGACCCGCACGACCTGCCCGGAGAAGTCGATCGTATCGGAGGCCGGTGCGTAGAAGCCGGCGTCCTTGGCCGTACTGCCGTGAAGGGCCGCAAGGCGCCGCCGATTGGCTTCGTCGGGAAACTTCAGGCCCTGCCAAAAACCCTCCACGCTCGCATAATCCAGTCCGTCGAGGACGAACGGGGCGTGCGCAAAGTTCGAGATCAGCTTCAGCGGGACCGGCGAGCGCGACGTGATATTGATCGGCAGGCGGCACGCCTCGTCTTCCGGTCCGAGCGAGTGGAAGGACGCGGCGCCGCCCTTGACCTCGCGCAATCGAAATACTCGTCCCGCATGGTCGGCAAGCCAACCGGCGAGGTCGCGTTCGCTATCCTCATCGGGCGTCACGACGAGCAGGTTTTTCCGCATTCCGACGATCATCGCCTGCGCCTCCATTTGCGAGATCTCGCGAGACCGTAGTAGACGACCCACGCCAGAACGATTGGAGCGACCGCGAACTAGGCTATCTTCTCCGCGTCGCGTGCCTCCTCGATCGGCCATCGATCGCAACCGGCGTCCTTGAACCGACACAGCGGCTGGTCGCTGACGGAATTTGCCTGGGCGCAAAGCGCGCTGGAACGCGCGCCGCTTATTGGTTTGTTTGACCGCAATCGATCCCGGCCCGCGAAGGTCTGCTCAGGCCATGGGCCCTCCGCAGATCTGGGTGCGCCGCATGACCCGGCGGAACGGCCCGGCATCATGGATCGCCAGATGCTTGCAACAGCGATTGTCCCAGAATGCGATCGAGCCGGTCTCCCAGCGGAAGCGGCAGGTGAACTCGGGGCGGTGGCCGTGATCGAGCAGGTAGTTCAAGAGCGGCCTGCTCTCGTCCTCGGTCAGGCCCTCGAAGCCGTAGGTGTAGGAGTGGTTGACATAGAGCAGCTTGCGCCCGGTCTCCGGGTGGGTCGCCACCACCGGGTGCGCGCTGATCGTCTCGCGCCAGTCGGCGTCCTCGCGCACCTTGGTGGAGCGCTGCGCGTTCCTGTTGGCCTGGGGGCCGGCCACCTTGCGGTCGGAGTGCAGCGCCCGCAGTCCAGACAACATCGTCTTCATGCCGTCGGACAGCGTCTCGTAGGCCTGATACTGGTTGGCGAACAGCGTGTCGCCGCCGTAAGGCGGCACCTCGATGGCATAGAGGATGGCCCCCATGGGCGGCTCGGCCACCATGGTGGTGTCGGCGTGCCATTCCTCGCCGACGATCCGCTGGTCGCCCGGCTCGCGCGTGATCTGCACGATCTCAGGATCGGCCTGCATGCCCTTGTAGTTCGGATGGATGAAGATCTCGCCGAACCGTCGCGTGAAGGCCTTGTGGCGCTGCGCATCCAGCTTCTGGTCGCGGAAGAAGATCACGCAGTGCTCGAGCAGCGCGCTGCGGATGTCGCCGATCGTGCGGTCGTCGAGATCCTGGCTGACATCGACATTGTGGATCTCGGCGCCGATGCTGCCGGCAATGGGGCGGACCTCGATCTGGCTGTTGCGCATGGTTCCTCCGATGGTCGGCGCACCGGTCCTGCATCCGCCGTCGCAGAGCGTCGGCAATCGCATCGCGCCAATTGTCGCGAGGTTATGGTGTGTTCATGCCCGCCGCAATAGGCGCCGATCGGCGTCCCGACGCCGTGATTCAACAAGATCGGGATGCGCACCCGCGCAGCGGCCGCGCGCGCGGAATGCTTCCCGCCGCGCCGCCTGCGGCCCCGCGAGGAGCGCGCGATCCCGCGCCTCTGCGCGCGGGATGCCCGCAACCCGTGCGGGCGGTACCCGGCCCGCCGGGGCCGAGCGCCGCACGCAAGGCCGGCATGGCGCCGGGGCTCAGTCCCGCACGATGGTTGGATCGCCGCCGTCATGGCGGGGCGGCAACGGCTGCGGGTTGATGCCGCCAGCGACGTTGTCGAGATCCTCCTTCGACAGCGCATCATCGCCGGAAACCGCGTTGCCCGAGCTCTTGTCGGCCTCGATGCCGGTCGCGGTCGCAGCGGGAGTCTTCTGGTCCGCCATGGTCCGATGTCCTTCCTGTCTCGGCGCGGCTGATCGCGCCGAACAGGAGACCGGGGGCGGGCGGCAGGGATGTTTTTGCCAGGACATCGGCGACGACACGCATGTGCCGCGGGGCGGCGCGCGCGGTTTTCCCGAGCCCGCCAGCCCCAGGCCTCGCAATTTGATGCGGTTTTAGCTAGAAAGTCGGTGCTCGAATTAGTACACTCTTTCGTTGCGCGAGCTAATTGCGAGCCACGGAAACTCGACGGGCGCGCCGTGGCGCCGAAAAGGGGGCAAATCCTGTTTGCGTGCGTGGTCACGCAGGAAAGGGGTTTGCCATGCTGAGACGCGCCAGGATCGTTTTTGATTATCAACGTGTGATCGACTGCACTATTCGCGACATATCGAGCACCGGCGCGTCGCTGAGCGTTGCAAGCTCGCTGAATATTCCCAGCACTTTCGACCTGATCGCGGACCGCGACAACGCCTACTTTTGTCGCGTGATCCGGAAAGACGAGAGTCGAGTCGATGTCTTGTTTCAGGATTTGGTGTCCACCCAAAACTCCGAAATATGAATCTTCGACGCGGGTATCGGTGGGGTCGCTCGGATGCATCCGCTCCTGGTCGTGTTCATCGCCTACCTCATAGCGTCGTTGGCTTTTGCCGCGTGGATACTGTGGAGCGCCGGGGGGCTGTCGATGCGTCGCCGCGAAGGGGAGGGGCCCCGGCAACTGCCTACTCTCGGGGGGCGCGTTGCGCGGCTGGCGAAGCTTCCTGTGTTTGTTTCTGCGACCTTCATGGGACTGTGTACGATCGGCATATTGTTTTGGCAGATAAGCTCCGGATTGAAGACAGGCGAGTGGGAGGCATATACGGTGTCCGACCTGCTCGAGACTGCGAGAATATACTTCCCCAGACGGTATGAGACGGCGAGCTTCAGCCCATCCGAGAGTTTTCGGATTGACGCACAGGCTGTCATCGAGTGGCTTCTCGACGTTCCGGCGATCGTGCCCCTGTTGATCGCCACAATATTGATTGCATTGTTCTACATCTGGCTTGCGCGCATTGCAGAGAGACATTCTGCTCAGTAGTGCTTTTCGGATGAAGGCGGCAGGCTCGCAGCGGAGAGCGTGGTCGGCTGCCGGAGCAATGAGGTCGGCGAATTCCCCGAGCTCGGGGGTTCGCACCAAGGTATTCACTATGGGTATAAAAAAGGGTTGAAGTATCCACGTATATGTGTAAGCATGCCGATTTTATCCACCTCGCCCCGCCCGATCCCGTGGTTGGCCCCGGGGATCGCGACGAGACGCGCCCGGAGAGGACGCCGCATGATCGATCCGGCATGGAGGAGCACGGCAGCCGCGACCCGGCGGCTCGCGGCGCGGGCCGCCAGCCTGACAATACAGGTGATTTACAGGAGCAGCGGCGCTGGCTGGTCCTCGGGGGTCGACCTGATAGAACAGGTGAAATACAGGCTGCGTGCCGTGGACTGCTCGGCGACCGAAGCCGGTGGTGCCGGCTCACGGGCGCGCCAGGAACAAGAGTTTCGCAGAAACAACTAATCAACAACGAATCAACAACGAATCAACAACGGATCAATGAGGCCGGCCCGTTGCACGATCTGCCGCCTGTGGCTGATGGGCCATGAGCGATCCGACCCGACGGGCTCGCGGCCCGGGCCGCCAGCCTGATAATACAGGTGATTTACAGGAGCGGGCGGCGCGCCGGGTCCATCGGGGTCGACCTGATAAAACAGGTGAAATACAGGTTGCGTGCTCGGCGACCGAAGCCGGCGGTGCCGGGTTCACGGGCGGGGCCAGGAACAAGAGTTCGCTAGATACAACGAATCAACAACGGATCAATGAGGTCCCTCGTGCAGGGTAGGCACCGGCGGCCCGACATTTTCCGGTGCCGGCACGGCAGACGGTCCGCCGTTGCCACGCGGCAAGTCGCGCATTGAGAACAGCAGGAACAGTCAGAAACAGTGAAGCGGTGATCGCCGGCCACCTGCGGCAGCAAGAACCCGGCCGACGGTCAGGTCGGCCGGGCCCCGTGAATGCGGGTGATTTGGAAGCCTTGGCGTCTTATTGCGGGCAGAAGAAGCGCGGCCGGCCCCAGTGCTGGGCGCCGTACTGGTCGACCCACTGGTTGCGCGCCCAGTAGCCGCCCGGGCAGTCCACCGGCACCGGGGCAGCGTATCCCCGATAGGCCACATAGCCCGGCTCGGGAGCATAGCGCGGATACGAATTGGCGATGGCGCCGCCGATGATGGCGCCGCCGATGATGCCGAGGCCGACCGCGCAGCCGAAGCAGCGGGCGTCGGCGGGGGTCGGCGTCGCAACCGCCATGGTGGCGACGGACGCGGCTGCGGCGAGGGCAATCAGTGTCTTTCTCATTCGTCGTTCTCCTCGAGGGGGCGGCCGGCACGGGAAGAAAGCTCGAGCGGGGGCGCAAGCCTGGCTGTCTGCCGATCGCGTTAAACTCAGAACCTTGTCCTGGACTCCAGTCCTGAGGAAAGCACAGCCAATTTGTCCGAAATATGAACAAGTCGTTAAGAAATCATGAACAACTTGTAACCATGAGATCGCCGCATTCCGTCCGGCAGAGAGGGCGACTGATCATCGGGCGCGCGATCGCGGCCGCGCCGCGGGCCGGGCCGGCTGGACCGGCGCGTCCAGAGCAGGCACGCCGAGCGCCTCGACCACGATCTCACCGAGCGCGACGAAATCGATTCTGCGCGGCGAGGTTTTTCGCCAGGCGAGCCCGACGGTGCGGCCCGGCTGCGGCTCGGCGAAACGCAACAGCTTGACCCGCTCGTCGCGCACCTCGACGTCGATGGCGACTTCCGGGACGAGGGTGACGCCGTAGCCGTTTGCCACCATCTGCATGACCGTGGTGAGGCTGGTGGCGCCGAGCCCCATCGGGGTCTCGCCGCGGGCGCTGGCGCAATAGGCGAGTGCCTGGTCGCGCAGGCAATGGCCCTCCTCGAGCAGGACCAGCCTGCGCGTCTCGACGTCGCGCGCCGTCACCCGGGCATTGTCCGGCAGCGCATCGCCGGCCGGCACCGCGAGCAGGAAGCGGTCGTGGAACAGCCCGATGGTCTCAAGCTCGCTCTCGTCGAGGGGAAGCGCCAGCATCACGGCATCGAGCGCCCCGCGCCCGATCTCGGCCAGGAGCGTCGCCGTCTGGGTCTCGCGCAGCTCCAGGCGCAGATCCGGGTGCCGGCGCTGCAGCAGCGGGAGCACCCGCGGCAGCACGTAAGGGGCGAGCGAGGGAATGACGCCGAGCCGCAGGGTGCCGGACAGGAGGCGCGTGCTGTGCCGGGCAAAATCCTCCAGATCGCGCGCGGCGGCCAGGATGGCGCCGGCGCGGCGCACCACCTCGGCGCCGATCTCGGTGAACGCGATCGCGCCGTGGCGGCGCTCGATCAGCTCGGCGCCGAGCGATTGCTCGAGCTCGCGGATCTGCATGGAGAGCGCCGGCTGGCTCACCGAGCAATCTTCCGCGGCGCGGCCGAAATGGCCGTGGCGGAGAAGCGCATCGAGATAGCGGAGCTGGCGCAGCGAGACCATGGCGATAAGATATTCTTATAAGCCGGGCGAAACAACGCGAAAACCTGTCGATGCCGCGCGCCGCCCGCGCGAAACGGTTTGTATCGCCCGGCGGGCGCGGACATGATCGCCGCCAGAACGGGGAGGCAAAGACATGGAGATGCGGACGTTCGGCCGGACCGGGATGCGGGTCTCGGTCCTCGGCTTCGGCTGCGGCGCGGTCGGCGGCCTGATGGTGCGCGGCGATCCGGCCGACCAGGAGCGCGCGGTTGCCCGCGCGCTCGAATTGGGCGTGAACTATTTCGACACCGCGGTGCAGTACGGCGACGGCGCGTCGGAGACCAATCTCGGCCGCGTGCTCGGCAAGCTCAAGCCCGCCAACGTGGTGGTCGGCACCAAGGTGCGGCTTCCGCCCGCGGATTTCGGCCGCATCGCCGACGCCGTGACCCGCTCGCTGGAAGCGAGCCTGCGGCGGCTCGGGCGCGAGAGCGTCGACATCTTTCATCTGCACAATGCCGTCACCATGGCGGGCGGCGGCGAGGCGCTCTCGGCCCGCACCGTGCTGGACGAGGTAGTTCCGGCCTTCGACCGGTTGCGCCGCGACGGCAAGACGCGATTCCTCGGCCTCACCGCGACCGGCGAAACGGCGGCGCTGCACCAGCTGATCGACGCGCGCGTCTTCGACAGCGCCCAGGTGGTCTACAACATGCTCAACCCCTCGGCCGCCGCGCCGCTGCCGCAAGATTTTCCGGCGCAGGATTTCGCGCGGCTGTTCGACCATACGCAGTCAGCCGGCGTCGGCGTCGTCGGCATCCGGGTGCTGGCCGGCGGCGCCTTGTCCGGCTCGGCGGAGCGCCACCCGATCGCGAGCCCGCCGCCGGCGCCGATCGCCTCGGCGATGAGCTACGAAGCCGACATCGCGCGCGCCCGGCGGCTGGCCCCGCTGGTCGCCGAGGGATTTGCCAAAAGCCTCACCGAGGCGGCGACGCGGTTCGCCATCTCGCATCCCGCCATGGGCACCATCCTGGTCGGCATGGCGACGCCGCGGGAGTTCGAGGACGCCTTGGCGGCCGTGCTCGCGGGCCCGCTGCCGCAGGCCGCGCTCGACCGCTTGTCGGCGCTGCAACGGGGCTTTGCCGGCGAGCAGAGGTGAGGCCGAACGCCTGAAGCCCGGGGGCTACTATTCGCTCGGGCGACGCGTGTCCTTGCTGCACGTGAACCTGCGCACGACCGTATCGGCGAGCTGCCGGGCCCTGACATTGGCATCGCGGCGGCGCCCGTCGACCGAGGCGGCAAGGCATGAGCGGGTCTTGCCCTCGAGGCGAAAGATCATCAGCTCGGGGCGGAACGGCCCGCCGATCGCCTGGCCGAGGTCGAAGCGGACGATCGCCGCATAGGGCTCGAGCGCGCCGTTGCGCTCGATGCCGCGCCATTCGATGGTCTTGCCGGCGAACGCGAAGGGCGGGTCGTAGGGACCGTCATGCTTCGCCCCCTCCTCGCCGAAGTCGACGGTGGCGTCGTCGTCGCTGGCGTAATAGTTGACGGCGATCCCGGAAATGCCTTCGCAGCGCCGTTGCTGGGCGCCCGGCTCGTCGCTGACCAGGCGGCATGTGTCGTAGTCATGGGTGGTGTAGGTGCTGTCCGCCGCCAGCGCGGCCGGGCCCGCCAGTCCGACGAGACAGGCGACGAGAGCCGGATATTTCAGGCCCGGCCCGCGTCGCACGGCGGTCCGCTCAGGTGACCAGGACGTTCTTGAACTGCCAGGGGTCGCTGTCATCGACGTCCTCGGGAAACAGCCCGCCGCGGCCTTCCAGCGGCGTCCAGTCGGTGTAGCGGCCGATCACCGGGCCGAGATAGGGTCGCTGGATCTCCAGGCAGCGGCGAAAATCCATCTCGTCGGCCTCGACGATGCCGCGGTCGGGATTCTCCAGCATCCACACGATTCCGGCGAGCACCGCCGAGGTGACCTGCAGGCCGGTCGCGTTCTGGTAGGGCGCGATCCGCCTTGTCTCCTCGATGGAGAGCTGCGAGCCGTACCAGTAGGCGTTCCTGGCGTGCCCGTAGAGCAGGACGCCGAGCTCGTCGATGCCGTCGACGATGTCGTCCTCGGTCAGGATGTGCCAGGATTTTTGCGGCTTCCATTGCGCGCCGGCCATCTCGTGCAGCGACAGCACGGCGTCGTCGCACGGGTGGTAGGCGTAGTGGCAGGTCGGCCGGTAGACGACCAAGCCGTTCTGCCGGCCGGTGAAATAGTCGGCGATCGAGATCGACTCGTTGTGGGTGATCATCCAGCCGTGCTGGGCCTCGGCGGTCGGCGTCCACGAGCGTACGCGCGTGCCGGCCCCCGGCCGGCTCAGATAGATCGCGGCGTCGCAGCCGAAGTCGTGACGCCGGCCGCCGGACGGCATGGTCTTCTCGTGGGTGCCCCAGCCGAGCTCGGAGGGCTGCAGGCCCTCGGCCACGAAACCTTCGACCGACCAGGTATTGACGAATTTCCCGCGGGGCTTCGGGTCGCGGGCGCGCTGGGTGTCGCGCTCGGCGATGTGGATGCCCTTGACACCGACGCGCTGCATCAGGCGGGCCCATTCCTCGCGGGTCGCCGGCTCGTCGTGGGGTATGCCGAGGTCGCGGGCGATGTCGATCAGCGCCTGCTTGACCATCCAGGAGACCATGCCGGGATTGGCGCCGCAGCAGCTCACTGCCGTGATGCCGCCGGGACGGCGGCGACGCAGCTCGAGCACGCCTTCGCGCAGCGCATAGTTGGAGCGTGCCGACACCGAGAGGCTGCGGTCGGTGTAGAGCCCGGGCCACGGCTCGACCACCGTGTCGATATAGAAGGCGTCGATGTCCTTGGCGAAGCCCATCAGGTCGACCGAGGACGTGTCGACCGAGAGGTTGACGATCATGCCGCGGCCCGGCCCGGTCGCCAGCAGCGGGCCGAGCAGGTCGCGGTAGTTCTCCCGGGTCACCGCCTGGTGGATGAAGCGCAGCTGGCGCTCGTCAAGCAGGCCGCGGTCGCCGTCCTCCGGCGCGATGACGCAGAATTTCGAGCGATCGAACCCGATATGGCGCTCGATCAGCGGCAGCGTGCCCTTGCCGATCGAGCCGAAGCCGATCATCATGATCGGGCCGTCGAACTCGGCATGGATCGGCTGGTTGTCGGCGACGCGGGTCATGGCGTTCATGGTGATTGCTCCCGGATGGAAAGGGAAGGGCGCGGCGCCGGACGGCCCGCATCGCCGTCCGGCGCCGGGGTAGCCGCCGCCGGCGGACGCGCTCAGATGTGATAGGTCTTGAGCGGCGGGAAGCCGTTGAAGCCGATCGACGAATAGGTCGCCGTATAGGCGCCGGTGCCCTCGATCAGCACCTTGTCGCCGATCTCCAGGCTGATCGGCAGCTCGTAGGGCCGCTTCTCATAGAGCACGTCCGCCGAATTGCAGGTCGGCCCGGCCAGCACGCAGGGCGCCGAGGCGCCGCCGTCGCGCGGCGTGCGGATCGGATAGCGGATCGACTCGTCCATGGTCTCGGCGAGGCCGCCGAACTTTCCGATGTCGAGATAGACCCAGCGGATCTCGTCGGTCTCGCTCTTGCGCGATACCAGCACCACCTCCGCCTCGATCACGCCGGCGCCGCCGACCATTCCGCGTCCCGGCTCGATGATGGTCTCCGGGATGCGGTTGCCGAAATGCTTGCGCAGCGCGCGGAAGATCGAGCGGCCGTAGGACTCCACCGCCGGCACCTGCTTGAGGTATTTGGTCGGAAAGCCGCCGCCCAGGTTGACCATGGTGAGATTGATCCCGCGCTCGGCGCAGGCGCGAAAGATCGCGGCGGCCGATTTCAGCGCCTCGTCCCAGGCCTGGGTGCGGCGCTGCTGCGAGCCGACGTGGAACGACACCCCCGCCGCCTCGAGGCCGAGCCGCTGGGCGTGCTCGAGCACGTCCGCCGCCATCACCGGATCGCATCCGAACTTGCGCGACAGCGGCCAGTCGGCGCCTGCGCAGTCGAACAGGAACCGGCAGAACACTCTTGCGCCCGGCGCCGCGCGCGCCACCTTCTCCACCTCGGCCGCGCAGTCGACCGCGAACAGGCGGACGCCGCGCGCGTAGGCGGTGGCGATGTCGCGCTCCTTCTTGATGGTGTTGCCGAAGGAGATGCGGTCAGGCGTCGCCCCGGCAGCCAGCACCATGTCGATCTCGGCGACCGAGGCGGCGTCGAAGGAAGAGCCGAGGCCGGCGAGCAGCGCCAGCAGCTGGGGCGCCGGGTTCGCCTTTACGGCGTAGAACACCTTGGTGTCCGGCAGGGTCTTGGCAAAAGCCCGGTAGTTGTCGCGCACGACGTCGAGGTCGACGACGAGGCAGGGCCCGTCCTCGCGGCGGTTGCGCAGGAATTCGCGGATGCGCTCGGTCATGGGTGCGATCCCTCACGAAGCTCGACGAGCTTCGGCTCAGGTTGAGGTTCAGGCGGAAGACCGCCCGGCGTCATTCGGTGATGAGTCGTGCGCCGTCGTGCGATGGAGACACGAGCAACGCAGCGGGCTTCTCACCCGAGTGCTGCCGCCGATTGGACCGGGAGATTCCCGTTCCGCACGCCTGGCAAAGAGAACAAGCCTCTTCGGTGTCGACCTTTGGAGGGTCGACGAGACCAAAAAAGCCCGCTCCGTCGTTGCTTTAAGCCGCGTCCCCCGCTGAGCGCGAGGTACGCCGGTTTCGCCTCCGGCTGCCGGTCACGGGTGCAAGGAAGCAGGTTCTTCCTTGGCGGCTGTCCGGCCTCTTGTCCGGATGCCCACCGACCGACACACGGCCACAGGCACGTGCGAAATTGGGCAATCGGCACATAGGCGCGATATTGCGTCGACGCAAGAAGTTTTTGCCCGCCACCAGATTTTTTCCCCGCTCGCGCGGTCGGCGGCGCCGGATTGTTGATCGGGCGGAGCATGCGGCACCGCCGCACGATCGCTCGTTTGCTCGCGGGCGGAGACGACAAGCGCTCCGCCGTCCGGCTACGCCAGCTGATGGATCTCCCCGTACTTCCCGCGCAGATAGGCGAGGTACGGTCCTGTGCTCATCGCGCCGCCGGTCGCCCGCCGCACCAGCCCGTCCGGCGGGAATTTCCGCCCGTGCCGATAGATGTTCTCCTTCAACCAGCCGTGAAGCGTGGCGAACTCCCCAGCGGCGATCTCGCGCGAGATCTCGGGATGGGCCGCGACGGCGGCCGCGTGGAACTGGGCTGCCAGGATGTTGCCGATCGTATAACCCTGGAAGCCGCCGCCGATCCCGCCCGAATACCAGTGGACGTCCTGCAGGCAGCCGTCGCGGTCGTCCGACGGGGCGACGCCGAGGTCGGCCTGCATGCGGGCGCGCCAGGCCTCCGGCAGGTCTCTTACGGCAAGCCTTCCCTCGAGCAGGTCGAGCTCGAGATCGAACCGCATCATCACATGGAGATTGTAGGTGAGCTCGTCGGCGTCGGTGCGGATCAGGGAGCGCTGGACCTTGTTGATCGCCCGGTAGAACGCCTCCATCGGCACCGCGCCGAGCTGGGCCGGAAAAGCCCGCTGCAGCTGCGGATAGGCGTGCTCCCAGAATAGCCGGCTGCGGCCGATCACGTTCTCCCACAGCCGCGACTGGCTTTCGTGGATGCCGGCCGAGGCTCCCGATCCGAGCGGCGTGCCCTCGAGCGCCGGACTGACGCCCTGCTCGTAGAGCGCGTGGCCGGCCTCGTGCAGCGTCGAGAACAGCGCATCGCTGAGGTCGTGCTCTTGGACGCGCGTGGTGATCCGCACGTCGCCCACGGAAAACTTGGTGCAGAACGGATGATGGGTCTTGTCGAGCCGCCCGCGGTCGAGATCGTAGCCGAACCGCCTCGCCGCCTGCAGGCCGAACGCGAGCTGGGCGGGCTCGGCAAAAGCCTCCCGCAGGCAGCTGTCGTCGGCCGGCGGCTGATCCGCAATGGCGCTCACCAGCGGAACGAGCTCGTCGCGCAGTGCGGCGAACAGCGTCCGCACCGAGGCGGTCGTCATCCCCTCGTCGGCACCGTCGATCAGGGGATCGGCGACGTGCTGGTACGGCGCAAAGTAACCGGCATATTCGCGGCTGAGATCGAGCGCCTGCTCCAGGTACGGGCGCATCGTGGCAAAATCGTTCGCCGGCCGCGCCCGCGTCCAGGCATCGTAGGAGGCCGAGCCGAAGGCGGCGACGCGGGCAACGTAGTCGGGAGGCACCCTGATCGCCTTCTCGAAGTCGCGCCGGGCGACGCGGATGAGGCTCGCATCGTCCGACTCATAGGGCAGGGTTTCCCCATGGGGCGCGAGCGCATCGATGAGCCTGCCGAGTGCCGGATCCACGGACTTTTCGTGGGCGAGCCTGCCGAGCGTCGCGCCCTGGCGGGCTCGTGCCGGAGCCCCGCCGGCCGGCATGTAGGTCGCCTGGTCCCAGCCGAGCAGGGCGCCCGCCGCCGCAATGTCGCTGATCTCCAGGAGCCGACGCTTGAGCTCGGCGAGCCGGGCCTCCGGCGAGCCGCGGGCGCGTCGAGGCCGGCCGGCCGTCGCGCCGGCTTTTTCCGGACCGTCGATCGTCGATGTGCTGCTTGTATCCGTCATGTCTTTGCGCTCCGAGGCCGTTGTCCTACATCATCGGAACCTCGATCGCGAGGTCGGATGCGGGCTCCCATGGCGGTCTATGTCGATCAGGCGATCTGGCGGTGGCAGGGCCTGGCCTGGTGCCACCTGCTGGCCGACGATCCGGATGAGCTGCACCGCTTCGCGGCGTCGCTCGGGATCAAGCGGACGTCCTTCCAGGCGCCGCCGAAATCCTCCGCCCCGCACTACGACCTGACCGCCTATGAGCGCCGGCAGGCGATCGCCCGCGGCGCCGTGAGCTGCAGCCGCGACGAGATCGTGGCGGTGCTGCGCCGGGTGCGCGCCGCCGCCAACGGCGCTGCGCCGCGACCGGTTCAGGTCCTGGCACCGCGGTTCTTGCCCGAGGCGTAGAGCGTCATGCCGACCGCCGGATCGAGGTCGGTCTCGGTTGCCTCGGTGAGTCGCGCCATCATCATGTAGAACCCGATCGTCAGGATGGCCTCCACGATCTCGCGGTCGCCGAAGTGGCGGCGGGCCTCGGCGAAGATCGCGGGCTCGACGCGCACGGCCTCGATCACCGACTTGCCGAAGGCGAGCAGCGCCCGCCCGGCAGCACCGAAGGCCTCCGATCCGAAGTCGCCGCGCTCGATGGCGGCGATCTCGGCCGCCGTCACCCCGACCCCTTCGGCAATGGCGACGTGTTGGCGCCATTCGTAGGCGCCGCCTTCGATCTGGGCGACCTGCAGGATCAGCAATTCCCGTTGCCGCTCGCCGAGCGTCTGGCGATGGAGGATGGCGTTGCCGAGCCGCATCACCGGAAGCGCGCAAGTCTCGGCATGCGCCATCATGCGAAAAATATTGAGCTTGTGCGGCATCCGGTCGAACGCCGCGCGAAGGTCTCCGGTGGTCTGCTCCGGATCGATGAGAGGCAGTCTGCTCATGGGTTTCCCGGTCTGTTGTCGGCGCCGGCCTTGCCGACCGCACGGCGAGGAGCGAAGCCGCGACAGTCCCGATGCGGGCGCCCGATCCGCCATGGCGGGACGGTTCGGTCGGTCAATCGGGCGCCGCCTTGCGAGTGTTCATGCGCTGGGACAGCCGCTCCAGCCGAACGATCTCCCGCCGCATCCCGAGCTCGGCGGCTTCGGCGAATGCGGCGGTGATCAATGCGGCGGCGCTCGCGCGGTCGCCCGGCCGGTCGCGGTCGAGAAGCATGTTGGCATAGGCGCGACGTGTGCGGACCAGATAGGGCCGGGCGCCGATGCGCTCGTTCATGGCGATCGCCCGAGTGAACTGGTGCTCGGCCTCCTCCCAGCGCTCGAGGCAGGCGGCGAACAGGCCGCAGGGATAGGCCAGCGATCCGTAGCAGACCAGCGAGATGCCGGTCACGCCGACCTGGCCGGCGACCGGTTGCAGGCGCGGATGGAACAACGCCGCGACCTTCCGGTCGCCGAGGTCGCCGCAGACCTGCGCGAGGCTGGCGACCGCCGACGCCCAGGTCCAATCGAGCGCGATCCCGTAATCGCCGGCGGCGAGGCGGTCCATCTGGGTGCGGGCCTCGTCGAGCTGGTCGGTCTCGCAATAGAGTCCGGCAAGCGCCACGCGCCAGGCCGGAATGTGCGGCTGCGACTCGACGACCTCGCGCAGCGGCTCGACCAGCTCGCCGTAGCGGCCCTGGTCCCGCCGGATGACGAAGAGCTGGCTCAGATACACGGTCTTGGCGTCCGGTTGGCCGCCCTGCTTTCCCATCAAATAGGCGGCATTGACCAGCCGCTCGGCGTCGGGCGACCCGCGCATGACGCTGAGCATCGCCCGGGCGACGCGTGGCGCCCAGCTGAAATAGGCCTGCCGGAGCTTTGCGGCGAAGCCCTCGAGCTGGGTGAGCGTCTGCTCGGCGCCGACGATGTCTGCCGATTCGATCAGCGCTCCGAAGCGCTGGTAGGCGGCATACCAGCCGATCTCCAGGCTGCCGATCTCGTCCGCGAGGGCCCCGAGCTCTGCAGTCAGGGTGAGCCGGTCGGCCAAGGTGGTCGGAACGTTGATGGCGACCGCATGGGCGTAGAGCGCCTGGGCGAGGACCGCCTTGTCGCCGCACTGCCGCGCGACCGCCACGGCCTCGCGGGACAGCTCGTGGCGTCGTTCGCGCTGCGGGGTGTAGAGCAGCTCGATCGAAAGCTGCGCCAGCAGCTTGGCGCGCAGGACGCGCTCGTCGGTGTCGCCGAGCTTGGCGATCGCCTCCTCGTACAAAGCGATCAGGCCCTGGTCGACCACATTGGCATTGGCGAAGAATCCGCCAGGGCGGGCGTTCTCCAGCACCGCCAAGGCAAACCGCTTCGCATCCCCGAGCGTCCGGGCAAGCTCGACCGCCCGGGTCACCGTGCGCCGGTAGCCGACGTCGCCGGCGCGACGTTGTGCGTCGCCGAGCGCGATCAGCAGGTCGCAGCGCAGCGGGTCGCCTTCGCCATCATGATGCTCGAGGGCGGATAGCGCCTGCTCGTAGTACTTGGCGGCCTCCTCGAAGGCGAGCCCGGCCAGCGCCCGGTCGCCGGCCTGGCGCGCATAGCCCACCGCCTTGGCGGCGTCGCCCACATTGGTCGCCGCCATCCAGTGGCGGGTCAATTCGTCGATGCGCTGGTCGGGCCGCGCCGCCGTCATCGCCTCCAGCGCAAGGCCGACGCGCCGATGCATCCGGGCGCGGCGCGCCGGGTTGATCTCCTCGTACAGCGTGGCGCGCATCAGCACATGGGTAAAAGCATAGCGGTCGGGCTCGCCGGCGACCTCCGCCACCAGCACCGCCGACTTGGCTTCGTCGATGGCGTCGAGGATGGCGTCCTCCGGCATCTCGGCGATCCGCGCCAGCAGGTCGAGATCGAACTCCCGGCCGATCACCGAGGCGAGGCTGAGCGCCTTGTTGGTGCCGTCGGACAGCCGCGACAGGCGCCGCCCGATCGCGTCCTTCACCCCCTCGGGAATGCCGAGGCTCGCGATGTCGCCGCGAAAGGTCCAGCGCTCGCCCTCGCGGAATACCGCCCCGGATTCCGCCAGGTTGCGCAGGATCTCGCCGATGAACAGCGGGCTGCCCTCGGTCTCCCGGCCGATCGCCCGCGCCAGCTCGATCTGGATGCCCTCGAGCTCGTGGCCGGCCGCCGCCGTCACCAAGGCGAGCACCCCGTCCTCGTCGAGGCCGCGCACCGCGATCCGCTCGATGCCGCTCTCGCGGCGGAGATCCGCGAGCACCGCGGTGAGCGGATGCGATCGCGACAGCTCGGTGTCACGATAGGTAGCAATGACGAGAAGGCGCATCGGCAGGCCCGACCGCACGATGTGCTTGAGCAGCAGCAGCTCGGGCGTTCCGGCCCATTGCAGGTCGTCGAGGATGAGCACGACCGGGCTGTGCTGCGAGGCGGCGGCGATCAGGCCGGTGACCGCCTCGAACATCAGATAACGCTCGGTCTCCGGCTCCGCCGCCTGCGGTCTGGGAAGCGTGGGCAGCCGCTGCGCCAGCTCGGGAGCGACCCGCAGCAGCTCGCCGCGGTGCTCGCGCACATGATGGACGAGCACATCGTCGGGAGCGTTCAGCACGTAATGACGCAACGCCTCCACGAACGGCCGGTAGGCATGGCTGATGTCCTCGTCGCAGGAGCCGAACAGGACCACGGCCCCTTCGCCGAATGCGATCCGTGCGGCCTCTGTCCCCAGCCGGGTCTTGCCGATACCGGGCTCGCCGCCCAGCAGGACGACCTGTCGCTTTCCCCGCTTGGCGGCGTCCCAGCACCGCGCGATCACCGCCTGCTCGGCAGCACGCCCATAGAGGCCGAACGGCGCCACCGTCGGTATCTTGGGCGGCAACTGGACTGCACCCTCGCGGCTCGCCAGCGGTTCCCACTCGACCGCGCACGCCGAGACCAGCTCGGGGAGACCTTTGAGGCTGAGATGTCCGACGGCGGTGAACCGATATTCGAGACCGCGGTTCAGGGCCTTGACCAGATCCGAGACGAGGATCTGGCCGGGCGATGCCGCCGCGCACAGCCGGGCCGCCTCCACGACCGCGATTCCAAAGATGTCGTTGCCGTCGCGGGTGGTCTCGCCTGACGACGCACCGATTCGGATACGCGGCTCGCCGTTGTTCATCCGCGCCGCCAGCTCGGTGGCCTGCTGCATTTTCATCATGCTGGCGACGGCATCGGAGGCACTGGTGAACGCGAACACCAGGCCGTCGCCGGTGCTCTTGATCTCGATACCGTTATGGTCCAGGGCAGCAAGCCGAAGCGAGGCGAAATGCGGGCGCCGCATGGCCTCGTAGGAATCGTGTCCCAGCCGGCTGGTGAGCTCGGTCGAGCCAACGAGGTCGGTGAAAACGACCGTGGCTGTCTCGGTGCGGATCACGAGCCGGTTGTCTCCGGAAAACAGAAAATCCCAAGTATTAGATTGTGCTAACTCGGCGGCGACCGCAAGTTCTCCCGGCTACAAACCCTACAATTGCAGACTGATCGAGTTCGCTTCCTATTTGGCACAGTATTGTGACAATAATGTTGGATAGTACGTGGATCGGCGGGCCTTCGCCGGCCAGGAGATCGATTGCGGCGAGGCGATTCTGCCGGTTCCGGCCGCCGCCCGGGCGGGGTCGGCTCGGCAACCGGCTTTACCTGTCGAATTCCACGACGAGGCTGGTCGGAAACGGACCATCCATCTTCAACTGGCCGGCCTCGCCGGACGCGCGTCGCAGGTTGCTCCTTTTCAGAACCGCCTTGCAGATCGCCGGCACCATGACCTTGTTCATGTAGATCCCGAAACACTCGTGCATCCCGAATCCGAAGTGAAAATAGTTGCTTTGCGGCCGGTCGATGCGGAATTCGGCAGGCTCCGCCACCCGGCGGCCGTCGAACATCGCCGAGCGTACCGCGGCGAATACCTGGGCGCCCTTCGGGATCTGCTTGGCGCGCCGGGTTCCCGCCGCCACCGTATAGGGATCAGTGCATTCGCGGAACAGGAACGGCGTCAGCGGGTCGTAGCGGGATGCCTCGAAGACGTATTTCGCCAGCAGGTCGTCGTCGCCGGACCGCGCGGCCGCACTCGCCGCCGCGAGCTCGGCCGGGCGGTCGAGCAGCACGTTGATCAACTTGGGGATCAGCATCGGGGCCTGCGGCATCGCGCCGACGATCAACCCGATGATGTTGTTGCGGATCCAGCGGTCGGTGATGGCGGGATCCTGATCCTGCATCTCCAAACAGCGTTCCAGGATATCGTCATGCTGCTTGCGTGGCTGCTTGCGCGCCGCGATCACGCCCTCGACGTAGGTCCGCAGGTCCGCGGCAAGCGGCTTGGCCTTGGCCAGCAGCGCCGGGTCATTGTCGAGATCGGCGAACATGAAGCGAAACAGCAGCCGCGCCTGGTCCGAGAAGGCGGTCACGTCGCGACCGGGAGTGCCGAAATAATCGCCGAAGAACCGCGTCGTCACCTGCTGGGTGAGGTCCATCGTGACCTCGATGCGGCCGGGCGCTGCCGCCATCACCTCCTCGGCGAGCTGCTCGACCTGCGGCTTGACCCGGGTCATCGCCTCGGTTTGCGGCGCCGTCTTGCGCAGCGTCGCTTTGTCGGTAACCGCCTGAGGCTCGTCCGAGCCGAGGAAGATGTTGTCGCCGTCCATGATCACCCGGATCTTGGGCGCGTAGATCACGTTGAAGATGTCGTTGCGCTTCAGGACCTCCTGGACATCGTCATATCGCGTCACGATGACGAGCTTCCTGCCGCCGCGTGGCACGACTAGGATCGGCACGATGCTCCTGGAAATTCGGAACAGCAGATCGATGTGCCGCATGACGAAGTTGCCGATCGCCCCGGTTATTCGGTCGGCGATGCTGTTCGGCGCAGCCGTTGCGGTCATGTCGGTTCCTCGTGAATTCATCGGGATGTCAGGATGGCGACGTGGCGCCAATCAACCCACTTTGCAACCCGTCGGCACAATAGGCAAGAACTTCCATTTCGCCATCGCGAACCGCCGGCGGTGTCGCGCGTTCAGCTGCCGATGAGCGCCTTCGCCATGATGTCGCGCTGGATTTCCGAGGTGCCGCCGAAAATCGTGTAGGCGCGAGCGTCGAGATATCTGGCCACGACCGGCAGGGCATCGTCGGGCAGGAGCGACGGTTCGTTGAGGCCGTAGAGGGGTCGCCTCCGCTCGAGGATCAGCGCGTCGGTTCCGAGCGCCGTGACAGCCAGGCGGGACAGCGCCTGATGCAGCTCGCTGGCCCGCAGCTTGAGGAGCGAGGAGGCCATCGGTCCCGGATTCTGCCCGGTCTGCAGCGACGACATCACGCGCAGCTCGGTCATCTCCAGCGCATCGACATCGATCTCGATCTCGGAGAGACGCACCGCGAAGTCGGGATCGTCGAGCATCGGGGTGTCGCCGTCGCGGTAGCGCCGTGCCAAAGCCTCGACGCCGCGCAGGGCGGCGCGCAAGCGACCGGACGACATGGCACCCCCGCGCTCGAACTCCAGCAGGTACTTGCCGTATGCCCAGCCGTGCCCTTCCTCGCCCACCAGGCCTTCGACCGGCACCCGCACGTCGTCGAAGAATACCTGGTTGACCTCGTGATCGCCGCCGATCGTCAGGATCGGCCGTACCGTGATGCCGGGCGTCCGCATGTCGATGAGGAAGAAGGAAATTCCGTCCTGCTTGCGCGCCTCCTCGCCGGTGCGCAGCAAGGCGAACATGCGGTTGGCGTGATGGGCATGGGTGGTCCAGATCTTCGAGCCGTTGACCACGTAATGGTCGCCGTCGCGCACCGCGCGCGTCCGCAGCGAGGCAAGATCGGAGCCCGAGCCGGGCTCCGAGTATCCCTGGCACCAATAATCCTCGCCCGACAGCATGCGCGGAAGATAGAAATCCTTCTGCGCCTGTGATCCGAACCTCATGATCACCGGTCCCGCCATGCGCAGCCCCAGCGGGTTCAGCGCCGGCGCCCCCGCCAGCGCCGTCTCGACGTCGAAGATGTAGCGCTGCGCGACCGACCATCCCGGCCCGCCGAATTCCCTGGGCCAGGCAGGCGCCACCCAGCCCCGTTCGTGGAGGAGGCGGTGCCAGCGCATGGTGACATCGGGCTCGGCAAATACGCTCGGCGTGAGCGCCTGGGCGCGGCGCAGATCGGGCGTCAAGCGGGTATCGAGAAAGCTGCGAACCTCCCGCTGGAACTCGCGCTCGTCCTCGGTGAACGACAGATCCATCCGATCCTCCTCGCCGGCGTGGTCAGCCGCCGGGCCTTCCGCGCCCCGACAGCACCGCATGCCGCCGCAAATGAAGCTCGATGGGGCCGAACAGCGTATCCAGGGCGACGACTTTCCTGAGATAGGCGCCGATAGTCAGCTCGTCGGTCACGCCCATTGCGCCGTGCAACTGCACCGCCTGCTCGGCAACGAATGTCGCCACACGGCCGACCTTGACCTTGGCGGCCGATGCCGCCAGCGTCCGCCCGACCGGATCCGGTTGGTCGGCGAGGAGGGCGGCGCGCAGCGCCATAGAGCGCGCCTCCTCGAGCGCGATCGACATGTCGACCATGCGATGGCGAAGGACCTGGTTGGCGGCCAGCGGCCGGCCGAACTGGAGCCGTGTCCTGGTGTAGGCGACCGTCGCCTCGACCAGCGCCTCCATGATCCCGACCATCTCGGCACAGATCGCACAGATCGCCCGGTCGGCGTGTGCCTGCAGCACGGCCGCCACGTTGGCGCTGCGGCCGAGTACAGTGTCGTCTGCGGCCGATACATCGGTCAGCGTGACGGTCGCGGCGTCGGTCCCATCGAGGGTCGCATGGCGCTCGACCAGCAATCCCTTCGTCCGGCGCGGCAGGAGAAACAGGCCGGTTCCGGATGCATCGCGAGCCGAGCCCGACATTCGGGCGGAGACGACGAAGTAGTCCGCGTCGGCGCCACCGGGAACGAATGTCTTTCGGCCGTCGAGCATGAAGCCGCTGCCATTGGGCCGCGCCCTGGTCTCGACGTGGGCCAGGGTGAAGCGCGAGCGCTCCTCGACGTGAGCCAGCGCCAACCAAGTCTCGCCCGCTGCCACGCCCGGCAGCACGGCGTGCTGCTGGGAAGACGATCCGGTTTCGGCGATCACCCCGGCGCCCAGCACCACGGTCGGCACGTAGGGCTCCGTCACCAGCCCGCGACCGAACGCCTCCATCAGGATCCCGATCTCGACCATGCCCTGGTTCAGTCCGCCGAACGCCTCCGGCAGCGGGAGTCCGAGCCAGCCCAGCGCGGCGAACTCGCGCCACATCCGCCGATCGCCGCTGCTGTCGGCCCGGCCACGGTCGGACGCCGGCGTCGGATAGCGGTCGGCGAGAAAACGCCGCGCGCTGTCGCGCAGAAGCGTCTGCTCCTCCGAATATGTCAGGTCCACGTCCTGCTCCGACCGACTAGGATCGCGTCTTCACGGTGGGGGGCAGCCCGGCCGGATCGACCACCATGCCGAACTGCAGCATGTTGTGGGCGTGGCAGAGTTGATGAAGCCCGAAGGCATGCTCGATCGCGTCGTTCTGCCCCATCAGGTCGACCGAACGGTTGACCGCCTCCTTGGTGAGCTTGACGGCAAACGCCGGCTTGGCGGCGATCTTTTCCGCGAGCGCGAGAACGAAGCCCGACAGCTCGGCGCGCGGCACCACGTGATTGACCATGCCGAGCCGGTGCGCCTCCGCGGCGCTCCAGCTGTCCGCAGTCCATAACAACTCTTTCGCCTTTCGCGGCCCGAGCTCGAAAGGATGCACGAACCACTCGACGCCGCACACGCCCATGGCGACGACCGGGTCGCAGAATTGCGCATCATCGCTGGCAACGATGAGATCGCATGCCCAGGCGAGCATCAATCCGCCGGCAATGCAGCGGCCCTGCACCTCGGCGATCGTCGGCTTGCCGAGGTTCCGCCAGCGCCGGGTGGCCTGAAGATAGATCTCCTGCTCGCGGGCGAACCGCCCGTGCGCTCCTGGCTCGTCGAACCCACCCCAGGTGGAGATGACCGGGAAATCGCGTCCGAGCTTCTTTTCCCCGGTCTGCCGCAGGTCGTGCCCGGCCGAGAAATGCGGATCGGCACCGGCCAGGATGATGACCCTGATGCGATCGTCCTGAGCGGCGCGCTGGAATGCCGCGTCCAGATCGTAGGTCATCTCCAGGTTTTGTGCATTGCGCGCCGCCGGCCGGTTCATGACGATCCGGCCAATGCCGGCGGCGGGCTCCTCGTAGCGAAGCGTCGCGAACGTGCTCATTCGATCGGCCTGTCCCCGGCAGTCTGCTTCCGGACATCGGCGGGACCGTTGCTCATCGATCCATCTCCCGGCGGACCACAATGGAACAAACCCGCTTCGCCTCGGCATGTTGTCATGAGATCGCCGAGACTTGCGGAGGAACGGGGCGGAAGTCAAGGAAACGGGCCTGGGCTCTGCGTCACCAGCGCCGCGGCGCCGGTGGCCGCTCGCTAACCTTCCATTAACCATGATCGCGGCAGGCTGCGTCAGGCCGGATCGGGACCAAGCCCATGAACGTGATCACATTTGCCTCACGCAAAGGCGGCGCCGGCAAGAGCACCTTGACGGCGCATCTGGCCGGCTTTGCGCATCGGGCAGGGCATCGCTGTCTGGTCGTCGATGCCGACGCGCAGGGCTCGCTCGCGCTCTGGCACTCGCGGCGCGTCGGCGGCGAGCCGCGGCTGCAGACCGCCGCCCAGGGCATCGCCCGTGTCATGGCGCATGCGATGCTCGAGCGCTACGAGTTCGTCTTCATCGACACCGCCCCGACCATGTGGGTGGTGGTGCAGGAAGCGATCCGTGCCGCAACCCAGGTGGTCGTTCCGGCACGTCCGGGATTTTTCGATCTCGCCGCAGTGCGGGAGACGGTGGCGACGGCTCGCGAGCGCAACAAGCCCTATGCGGTCGTAATCAATGCGGCGCCGGTGAAGCGCGACGACAAGGACGCGCCGGCAGTCGTCCAGTCGCGCGCCGAGCTGGAGAAGCTCGCGATCCCGGTATGGTCCGGCCAGATCAGCCAGCGCACCGGCTATGTGGCATCGCTCGCGGCCGGAACCAGCGCCGGCGAAGCCGATCCCGAGTCGGCTGCCGGGGTGGAGATCGCACGCCTTTGGTCGGCGATCGCCCGCTCGGTCCAAGCCATCAATCAGGCGCAGGCGACGGCGCGAGAGCCGCACAGCCACGCGGCCTGACGAGAGCCGCCTCGCGGTGACCAGGCCGGCGTGCCGTGCGATCGCGGGACGCGGTGAGGAATAACCAGGCAGTCGACGATCCGGCACGACGGCGTGGTCGCCGGATGGCCTCGGCCGTGGCCGGTCAAAAGATACATCAACTATGCAACCCTGCCTCAATGCCGACATCGTAGCCGGCCACTCTCAGTCATCATAACATGTCTCGAACTCCCGGCTGCCCACCGCACCTGAGCAACCGCGAGCAGGACGAAGAGCCCAACGGTGGAGGGGCTGTTCGAGCCGGTATGCCATCGCGATGGCCGCCGGCGCAAAAACGCCACCGATCGAAGGAGGAAACCATGTCCCGATTGCCTGGAATACCAGCGCGCTCGTGCGGGCACCTGGGGGTGATCGCCGCACTGGGGCTCGCTGCCGCGGCGATTGCCGCGCCGGCGAGGGCCGCGGACGACGTGACGGACCAGCGCCTGGTCAATGCGGCGCAGGAGCATGACAACTGGATTCATCACCACCGTGACTACACGGCACAGCGTTTCTCGCCGCTCAACCAGATCAACCGTGGCACGGTGAAGAGCCTCAAGGTCGCCTGGACCATGCCGCTCGGCGGCATCGAGGGCGGCGGCATCTGGAGCCATGGCGGGCTCGAAGGCACACCGATCGTCGAGAACGGCTTCATGTACGTCACCGACGGCTGGGGCTCGGTCTACAAGATCGACGTGCGTGGCGGGAACGGCAAGCTCGTCTGGAAGATGGATCCGAAGACCGACCACGATTGGGCGGGCGCGATCGCCTGCTGCGGCATCGACAATCGCGGCGTCGCCCTGTGGAGCAACTTCGTGATCTCGCACACTCTCGATGGCCGCCTCCTCGCCACCGACAAGGACAACGGCACGGTTACCTGGGAGCGCCAGGTCGCCGATCCCGACAAAGGCGAGGTGGTGACGGGGGCGCCGCTCATCGTCAAAGGCATGGCGATCACCGGCGTAGCCGGCGCCGAGTACGGCATTCGTGGCTGGATCGCGGCAACCAGACCTGAAGGCCGGCAAGGAGGTGTGGCGGACCTACACGATCCCGGCCAAAGGCGAGCCCGGCAACGACACCTGGAAGGACACGCACGACGCCTGGAAGACCGGCGGCGGCTCGACCTGGGTCACCGGCTCGTACGATCCCGACGCTCAACCTGATCTATTGGGGCGTCGGCAATCCCGGGCCGGACTGGGACAGCGCGTATCGGCCGGGCGACAACCTCTATACCGACAGCACCATCGCGCTCGATGCCGACACCGGCAAGATCAAGTGGCACTTCCAGCACACGCCGAACGACCCGTACGACTACGACAGCGTCGCCGAGACGGTGCTGGTCGACACCGTGGCGCAGGGCAAGGCGCGCAAGCTGGCGCTGGAGGCCGATCGCAACGGCTTCGGCTACGCGGTCGACCGCGCCGACGGCGAGTTCGTCTGGGCGACGCCGTTCGTCAAGAAGGTCACCTGGACGCCGGGCGTCAACCCGGAGACCGGGAAGCCCAACGAGTACGACCCCAACAAGGCCGTGCAGACCTACATCAAGGCAGTTACGCCGCTGCGCGAGAATACGCACGTCACCACGTGCCCGGGCAACATGGGCGGCAAGAACTGGCCGCCGACCGCCTACAATCCCGATCTCAAGCTCTGGTACATCCCGGTGATCGAGAGCTGCAACGAGATGGACAACAAGGAGACCAAGCCGGGCGACTGGAAGGCGCGTGAGTTCTTCACCGGCGGCGGCCCGGTCACCAAGCTGCCGATAACCGGCAGCGTCACCGCGATCGACGTCACCACCGGCAAGATCGCCAGCCAAGTTCGAGACGAAATATCCGATGCTTGGCGGGCTGCTGGCCACGCCGGACCTGGTCTTCGCCGGCCATCCGTCGGGCGAGATCTACGCGCTCGACGCCAAGACCCTCGACAAGCTCTGGGAGTTCAACACCAACGCCGGCGTCAACGCCCCGCCGATGACGTTCGCGGTCGACGGCAAGCAATATGTCGCGATCCTGGTCGGATTGGGCGGCGCCTGGGACAAGTGGTTCATCGAGTCGACCAAGGGACTGGAGAAGGTTCCGCCGAGCTCGATGCTCTTCGTGTTCGGCCTGTGAAGCGAGCCGGGGCGGGCGAGAACCCGCCCCATTCTCCAAAACCTCACAGCGACGATCCTGCACTCATGCGGTTCCATCCACCGCGCGCCGGTCTTGCGTCGTCGGCTTCCGCGCATCTCTCTTGGGCCGTGCCCGGCCTTCGGCACCGCCTCGCGCTCTTGTGCATCGCCGCGATCGTGGCGGCGCCCGGGAGCGTGCACGCGCAATCGAGCATGGGCGGTCATCAGCCGAGAAGCGAAGGCCAGCGCATCTACGAAAAGGCCAATTGCGTCGGTTGCCACAAATGGCACGGCGGTGGCGGGGGCGGATATGGCGGTGCGGCGCTGTCGCTGCGCGATACGCAGCTCGATCGCCAGCAAATCGTCGAGGTCGTGCATTGCGGCCGGCCCGCGACCGCGATGCCGCGTCACGACCGGACCGCCTACAACGATTACCAGTGCTTCGGCGGCGTAGCCCTGCAGGATCTCGGCAAGGATGCGCCCGCCGAGGCGGCCAGTTTCTTGCGACCTCAGGAGATCGAGATCGTGGTGGATTACGTCATTCAGCACATCAAGGGCAAGGGATCGCCCAGCTACCGCGACTGCACGGAATTCTTCGGCGAGGGTGCACGAGCCTGCGACACCTACAGGAACGCCGGGGCGCCAGCATCGGATCAAGTACCGCAGCGCTGAGAGAAGAGAGACATGCATTGCCCAGCGAGACCGATGTCAGGCCGGCTGCTCTTTCCATGGCTCGCCGCCTGTCTGTTCGCCAGCGGCGCGATCGCCGAGGAAAACGACCTGCGCGACCTGCGGGTCGGCATGTCGGTGCTCGAGATCGAGTCCGGGGAGTACCTCGACCTTCGTTGCGGCGCCTCGCCCGACCAGAAGCTCGACGGCTGGTCGCAGTTCCGTCACTGCCCCGTCGATCCGGCCGGACTGCGCGCGGTCTCGTTCCGTTTCGACGAGAGCCGCAACCCGCTGGCAGCGGTGAACGACAAGTACGAGGGTACCAAGCTGGCGGGACATCCGGTTCTCCTGACTCTCGTCATCGACGATCGCGGCAACGTCGATCGTCTGCGCATCGACACCGACCCGAAAGCCCGCCTGTTCCTGCGCAAGAAGGCGCATCTCCTGGCCCTGGTCGTCCGGAACCGCTACGGCGACGAGGGCTGGCGGTGCCATGACGTCGCGCCGAGCGGCGGCGAGACGCCGGTCGGCGGCGTGTTCGTCAAGCAGCATTGCGAGAAAACCGCCAGCGGGCGCAATTTTGTGCTGGACCGGGCGGTCTACCGGCGACCCGGCCAGTCCACCCAAAAATTCGTCAACGAAACCCATCTGGAGATTCGACGGACGGCCAATTGACGCCGACATGGCGAATGGACGAACTCGATGTCGATAAGATTGCATTATCGATATATCATTCGATCCGATTGGACCTTATCGACCAAAGGGCGCACCATTCTAAAGCGGCTGCGAAGCGCCGCCACACAAGGAGAGGAAAAGATCATGACCTGGACGACCCCGGTTCTCGTCGAGCTGTGCATCGGCCTGGAAATCAACGGGTATCTGCCGGCCGAGTTCTGATGGCCGCGCTCCTGGGCCTGGTCACGCAAGTGGCCGGACCGAGCCGGCAGCGTTCGCCGTCGGCGGTAGCCGCTGGGTAACCGGAGTGCGTTCACCGGCGAACCACGACGGCCGTCGGTAATCGCCCGGCGCCCGTTCTGGCGGAAAGCCGGGACCCCGCATGTCCGGACATGGTTCGGCTTGCAAGCAACCTGGACGCCTGGGGCCGGCCCGGATGGAGCGTGAGCAACATCCGGGCTGCTCGCGCGAGAGGGTTGCGTCGTGTATGATCGACCGTCATGGCGGCACTTCCGAAGACCCGAATGACGGTCGACGAGTTTCTGGTCTGGGCCGAGGAGCAGCCCGGGCGGTATGACATTGTGGACGGCGTCGTCCATGCCATGTCGCCCGAGGGGGCAGGGCATGCCGAGACGAAGTTCGCGGTGCAGGCTGCACTGGTCGCTGCGATTCGCGCCAGCCAGCGACCTTGCCACATGCTGCCGGATGGGATGACGGTCCGCGTCGACGAGACGACGGCATACGAGCCCGATGCGCTGGTCTATTGCGGGGCTAAGCTTCCGCCGAGGGCTGTCGAGGTGCCCGACCCGGTGATCGTCGTCGAGGTGCTTTCGCCGTCGACACGACGTGTCGATGCGTCGGCAAAACTCGCCGGCTACTTCCGTCTGCCGAGCGTCTCCCACTATCTCATCGTCGATCCCAACAAGCCTGTCATCATCAACCACGCCCGCCGGTCAGGTGACGTGATCGCGACGCGGATCGTGACGGATGGGACCATCGCGCTCGACCCGCCGGGAATGAATTTGCGCGTCTCCGACATTTATGGCGGCCCGTAGCTGCACAGCAGGCTCCCGGGTGGCCGCTTGGCCGCCGCCGCGAAACTCGGATATGCTCTCGGCATGAGCGCGCTTCCGAAAGCCCGAATGAATGTGGACGAATTCCTGACGTGGGCCGGCGAGCAGGCCGGACGATACGAGTTGGTGGATGGCGTCGTTCACGCGATGACGCCGGAGCGGGCGGTCCACGCGGAGACAAAGGGCGCGATTCACCTTGCTCTCGTCAACGGAATTCGCTCGCGTGGCCTGCCCTGTCACGCGCTGCCGGACGGAATGACGGTGCGCATCGATGACACGACCGCGCACGAGCCCGATGCATTGGTCTATTGCGGAGCCAAGCTGCCGCCGTCCGCGCTCGAAGTGCCCAATCCCATCATCGTCGTCGAGGTGCTGTCGCCATCACAGCGGCAGATCGACGTCTCGCTCAAGCTCGCCGGATATTTCCGTCTGGCTAGCGTGACGCACTATCTGATCGTTGATCCGGACCGGACACTGATCATCCACCATGAGCGCGGAGATGATGGCATCATCCTCACGCGGATCGTGACCGATGGTGTCGTCTCGCTCGATCCGCCCGGACTCGCCCTCGATCTGGCGGATATCTACGGCGCGGCGTCGTCCTGACCCCCGGGATGACCTCGTGACTCGACCCGGTTGCGTGGCGGCATAACCGCCGAGACGACTTCACCCCAAAAACGCCGTCGCGTCGATCTCCACCAGGCACTCCGGAGAACCCAACCCACTGACGATGCACGAGACCCGGTGGGGCGGATCACGGGAGAAGTTCGCGAAGTAGACCTCGTTCATCGGCTGCCAGTCGGCACGGTCGGTGACATAGACGGTGCACTTCACGATGTCGTCGAGCGTGCCGCCGGCCTCCTCGACCAGCGCGCGGATGTTGTCGAGGGCCTGCTGGGTCTGGGCCCGCACGTCGCCGACGGCAAAATCGCCGTCGCGATCGCACCCGACACAGCAGACGAACATGAAACCGCCGGCAATCGTCGCCTGCGCGAACGGCAGCCCCTTGAAGATCCGATCCGACGAGACCGCCCGCTTCGGCATTGGCGCCTGCCGGCCGCCTACAGCGCTCTGTTGCTCGCCTTCACGGCGTCCGCATCGACGTAGACTTCGCCGCCCATCCGGCGGAATTTCTCCGACATCTCCGCCATGCCGGCCTCCTTGTCGTTGAGGGTCGCCGCATAGTCGCGCACGTCCTGGGTGATCTTCATCGAGCAGAATTTCGGCCCGCACATCGAGCAGAAATGCGCGACCTTGTGGGCCTCCTTGGGCAGCGTCTCGTCGTGATAGGCGTGCGCCGTGTCGGGGTCGAGCGACAGGTTGAACTGGTCGACCCAGCGGAAGTCGAGCGCGCGCGCGACAGCGCGTCGTCGCGCAGCTGCGCCGCCGGATGGCCCTTGGCGAGGTCGGCGGCGTGGGCCGCGATCTTGTAGGCGATCACCCCCTGCTTGACGTCGTCGCGATTGGGCAGGCCGAGATGCTCCTTGGGCGTCACGTAGCACAGCATGGCGCAGCCGAACCAGCCTATCATCGCCGCCCCGATCGCCGAGGTGATGTGATCGTAGCCCGGCGCCACGTCGGTCGTCAGCGGCCCGAGCGTGTAGAACGGCGCCTCGCCGCACTCGACGAGCTGCTTTTCCATGTTGATCTTGATCTTGTGCATTGGCACGTGACCGGGACCCTCGATCATCACCTGGCAGCCCTTGGCCCAGGCGATCTTGGTCAATTCGCCGAGGGTTTCGAGCTCGGCGAACTGGGCGCGGTCATTGGCGTCGGCGATCGACCCCGGCCGCAGCCCGTCGCCCAACGAGAACGATACGTCGTATTTCCGCATCAGGTCGCAGATCTCGTCGAAATGCTCGTAGAGGAAATTCTCGCGGTGATGGGCGAGGCACCACTTCGCCATGATCGATCCGCCGCGCGACACGATGCCGGTGACGCGGTTGGCGGTCAGCGGCACATAGGCGAGCCGCACGCCGGCATGAATGGTGAAGTAGTCGACGCCCTGCTCGCACTGCTCGATCAGCGTGTCCTTGTAGACCTCCCAGTCGAGCGCCACCGGATCGCCGTTGACCTTCTCCAGGGCCTGATAGATCGGAACCGTGCCGATCGGGACCGGCGCGTTGCGGATGATCCATTCGCGGGTGTTGTGGATGTTGCGTCCCGTCGAGAGGTCCATGACGGTGTCGGCACCCCAGCGGATCGCCCACACCATCTTCTCCACCTCCTCCTCAACCGAGGAGGTCACCGCCGAGTTGCCGATATTGGCGTTGATCTTGGTGAGAAAATTGCGGCCGATGATCATCGGCTCGAGCTCGGCATGGTTGATGTTCGACGGGATGATGGCGCGCCCGCGCGCCACCTCCTGGCGGACGAATTCCGGCGTGATGAAGGCCGGGATTGCGGCGCCAAAACTTTCGCCGTCGGCGAGCGCCGCCTCCGCGCGCTCGAGCTTGTGCTTACGCCCGACATTCTCGCGCTCCGCGATATAGATCATCTCGCGGGTGATGACGCCGGCGCGCGCCCATTCGAACTGGGTTACCGGGTTGCTGCCGGTGCCGCGTAGCGGTTTGTCCTGGTTGGGAAAGGCCCGCGCGAGGCGCTCGCCGGCATTGCCGTTATCCTCCGGCTTGACCTCGCGTCCCGCATAGGTCTCGACGCCGCCGCGCTCGCGCACCCAGGCCGCGCGCGTCCGCGCCAGACCTTGGTCACGTCGATCGCAACGGCCGGATCGGTGTAGATGCCGGACGTGTCGTAGACCCGAACCGGCGGCTCGGCCGCGCTCTCGGCGAGCGGGATCTCGCGCAGCGGCACGCCCAGGCCCGGCGCCGCGCCGGGGCTTGAATAGATCTTGCGCGATCCGGTGATCGGCCCGGTGGTGACCTTGGGGGTGGCGAACTCCGGCTCGGAAATGTGCTTGTTCATCGGATCTCCTCCCGTAACGGGGCATATTGCGATCCGGGCAGGACGGTAAGGCGGGGATTGTGAGTCCCGTCCCTTCGCCGGCATGACCCGGATCAGGTTCGAAGGGTCATCGCGGCGCCAAGGTCGTCGGGAGACGCCACGGCTCGAGCGAAAAACTGCAGCCCCTCACCCGGGGCTCCCCTCGGAACGCTCGCAATGTAGACCTGCTGTCCTGGGTGTCAACGCGGCTTCTTCCCGCGATGCGCCGAATTCTGCGCCGTCAAAAGCAAGAAGGCGGCGCTGCCTGAGCGCCGCCTTCGGCCGGTCCGCCAGCTTCAATTCGATCAATACAGTCCGGAGGGGTGCCGCGGGTTGAGGAGGCCATCGGCATCGGCGCCGGGGCAACACGGCTGATGATCCGGCGTCGCGGTGTTGCGGCGCGGCTCGGACGGCAGGACCACAACCTTGGCGCCGACCTGGACGCGGTCATAGAGGTCCATGACGTCCTCGTTGACCATGCGGATGCAGCCGCTCGACACGTGGCCGCCGATGGTCGACGGCTGGTTGGTGCCGTGGATGCGATAGATGGTGTTGCCGAGATACATGGCGCGGGCGCCGAGCGGGTTGCCGGGGCCGCCGGCCATGAAGCGCGGCAGATAGGGCTGGCGCTGCAGCATCTCGGCCGGCGGGGTCCAGTCGGGCCACTCGGTCTTGCGCGCGATGCTCTGCACGCCCGACCAGGTGAAGCCGTCGCGGCCGACACCGATGCCGTAGCGCATGGCCTTGCCGTTGCCGAGCACGAGATAAAGGTAGGTGTGGGGGGTGTCGATCACGATGGTGCCGGGCACCTCGCGGGTCGCGTAATCGACCATCTGACGGCGGAGCCGAGCCGGCACTCCAGCGGCTTCCTGCTGGTCCTCGGTGGTCGTGACCTGCTCGCGGATGACTTGATCGAAGATCGATGCCCGGCCAAAGCTCGGATCGGCAAGCGCCAACGGCTGCGCGGTGGCCGAGCCCATGAGCGCGGCGCTGATGACGACGGCGCCGAAAAAGGCGCGACTTTGCGGAATGATCGATCTGAAGCATGACAAACCCCCTGTCCGTCTTCGGCGGCAGACCCCCTGTCCGTCTGCTTTCTGTTCGTCGCCTCAACGGGCGGAATGGTTCAAAGTTCCTGAAGAAAAACCGGATGGGAGCGTGACGAGCGTCAAGTCGCGGCCGCACAGAGCAGGCCCGGACGGCGGCGACGTCGCCCGGATCCTACCAGGAATCTCTTGTGTTTATCGATACTTAGCGCTGGAGGCGGTGGCCCCTCGCTGAGGTCGGCGACATCGCCGCAGGGGCTGGCGGAAATATTGTGTCACTGCCCATTCGCGGGCTTCGCCGCGTGCCCGACCACGGCATCCGGCACCGCATCGACCGACGCGAAGTAAGGCTTGAGATCGACGAGCGGCGTGCCGTCCAGGCAATCGAGGCCCACCACCGAGAGCCGGCAGCCGTCGACGCCCTGGAGACGCGCTACGCTCGCGGCGATCGGATTGGGGCGCACCGGGGAGCGCAGCGCAAAGGTGCCGCGCGGCGTCCCGAGATGGCGGGGCACCTGACGCACCAGGTCGCGCCGTGCCCGGTCCATCCAGTAGAGCACCAGCACGTGCGTGCAGGTCTCGATCCCGGCAAGCGCCTGCTTCCAGCGCGGATCGACCTCAATGGTGCACACTTCTGCGGATTTGCGGGCGTTCTTCGGGCATGCGTCGCGCGACGTCCAGGGCGTGCGGATGCGACCGATGAAGTACAAGCCGGCATTGAAGGTCTCGGGCAGATCGACCGCGATCTCGCCGGCACGAATGCCGGATTTCTCTTCGTTCATGGCATGCCTCGGATGACGCCCAGGCTTTATGCCTAATTGCCGCCCGACGCCATCGCGATCGGGACCCCTTGCGGCTCGCTGGTTAACGGTATAAACATATCTTTATGTGAATTCCAGTGGGATCGCTGCCGTGGAGGTGCGTGTTGTCGATTGCCTTGGCCAACGAGCCGCACCTGCGATTTGCCGGTCTTCATGTGGCGCTGAAGGCGGCGGCCGAGAGCACCCGGCTGCGCGTCCTGGCACTCATCGCCGAGGCCGAGCTCACCGTGTCCGACCTCACCGACATCCTGCGGCAGTTGCAGCCGCGCATCTCGCGGCATCTCCGGCTGCTCGGGGAGGCCGGCCTGATCGAGCGCTACCGCGAGGGCAACTGGGCATTCTTCCGCCTCGCCGAGCGCGGCGGCGCCGCCGCACTGGCGCACGATCTGGTGGCGCGGCTCGATCCTGCCGACCCGGTCATCGTTCGCGATCGCGAGCGGCTGGCCGAGGTGCGGGCCGCCCGGGCGGCGGCCGCGCAGGCCTATTTCCGCAAACATGCCGCCGAATGGGATCGCATCCGCCGGCTGCACGTCGCCGACCGCGCGCCAGGCGGCAATAGCGACGGCGCTCGCCGACCGGCCGTTCCGCTCGCTGCTCGATCTCGGCACCGGAACCGGCCGCATTCTCGAAATGTTCGGTCCCGGCCTCGAGCGCGGGCTGGGCATCGACCTCTCCCTCGACATGCTGGCGCTCGGCGCGCACCCGGCTCGAGCGCGCCGGGCTTCGTCATTGCAGCGTCCGCCAGGGCGACATCTACGACCTCGCGGTGCCGCGGGATTCTTCGACGTGGTGATCGTTCACCAGGTCCTGCACTATCTCGATGATTGCGCCAAGGCGATCCGCGAGGCGGCGCGCGTGCTGCGGCCCGGAGGGGCGGCTCCTGGTCGTCGATCTTGCCCCTCATGATCTCGAGTTCCTGCGTGAGGAGCATGCGCATCTGCGGCTGGGATTTGCGACCGACGCGGTCGCCCAGTGGATGACCACCGCGGGTCTCGACGTGGTGCTGGAAAAAAGCCTGCCGCCGGAACCGGAATCTGCATGGGCAAGATCGCGGTCTCGCTGTGGCTTGCCCGCGACCGGCGGCTCGCATTCGCCGGAACCGGCAGGGAGGTCGCCGGACGGACTGACGTCTCGGCGAGCAGCGCCCGAGCCGTTTGATCGCCGGCCGAGCGCCGCATCGGCGTCTCGTTCGAGTTCTTCCCGCCGAAAAGCGGAGATGGAAAACAACCTGTGGGCGGCGGTCCGCCGGCTGGCGCCGCTCGGGCCGTCGTTCGTGTCGGTACCTACGGGGCCGGCGGCTCGACGCGCGAGCGCACCCACGAGACGGTCAAGCGCATCCTGGCGAGACCCCTGGACCGGCGGCGCACCTGACCTGCGTCGCGGCGACCTGCGGCGAGATCGACGAGGTCGTCCGCGGCTATCGGAGGCAGGGGTGGGGCATATCGTGGCGCTGCGCGGCGACCCGCCGGGAGGTGCCGGCAGCGCTACGCCGCATCCCGGCGGCTATGCCGACCCCGCCGACTGGTGCCGGCATCAAGCGCATCGGCGATATCGAGGTCTCGGTCTCCGCCTATCCGGAGCGCCATCCCGAAAGCCCGACGGTGGAAGCCGACATCGACATGCTCGCCGCCAAGGTCGACGCCGGCGCCAACCGCGCCATCACCCAGTTCTTCTTCGACAACGGCCTCTACTTGCGCTACCTCGACCGCGTCCGCGCGCGCGGCATCGACATCCCGATCGTCCCCGGCATCCTGCCCGTGCAGAACTTCAAGCAGGCGAGAACTTCGCCCGGCGCTCCGGGACCTGCGTGCCCGATGGCTGGCGGACCGCTTCGAGGGCCTCGAGAACGACATCGCGACGCGAAAACTGATCGCCGCAGCGGTCGCCGCCGAGCAGGTCCTCGACCTGGTCGATCGCGGCGTCACCGAGCTCCATTTCTACACCATGAACCGCGCCGACCTCGTCTACGCCGTCTGCCACCTGCTCGGTCTGCGCGCGGAGCCTTCGGAATGCCGTGTCGGGCACGCTGGCGCCCCACCGCTCCCTCTCCCCGAGCGGGACAACAAGAAGAGTGCCTGATGTCGGATCGCAGCAACCTGTCCCGCGAGCTCTCTCCCATCGAAACCGAGCTGAGGACGGTCGCGGCGGAGCGCATCCTGGTGCTCGACGGCGCCATGGGCACCATGATCCAGGCGCTCGGGCTCGACGAGCAGGGCTTTCGCGGCGCCCGCTTCGACGCCTGGAACCGCGAGCTGCGCGGCAACAATGACCTGCTCAACCTGAGCCGTCCGCACGCCATCCGCGACATTCATTTGGCCTATTTCGAGGCGGGCGCCGACATCGTGGCAACCAACACGTTCTCCTCGACCGCCATCGCGCAGGCCGACTACGGCATGGAGGATCATGCCTACGAGCTGAACCTCGCCGGCGCCAGGCTGGCGCGCGAGGCCGCCCGGATCGCCGCCGAGGATGGCCGCCGCCGGTTCGTCGCCGGCGCGCTCGGTCCCACCAACCGCACCGCCTCGATCTCGCCCGACGTCAACAAGCCGGGCTTTCGCGCCATCTCCTTCGACGAGCTGCGCCTGGGCTGATGCGGAGCAGGTTCGCGGGTTGATCGACGGCGG
>CAVWIS010000007.1:0-11071 GCA_963755055.1 uncultured Alphaproteobacteria bacterium
ACGGATGGACATCGCGACGCGCTGCTGCCCTGTGGCGTCGATCCGCACCCTGGCGTCGAGGGCGACGACGCCGTCCGCATCCGCCAGCAGGGGGTTGATGTCAACCTCGCGGATCTCGGGATGATGGGCCACGAGCGAGCCGAGCCGGACGAGTGCTTCAGCAATAGCCTCGATATTTGCGGCAGGGCAATCGCGGTATCCCTGCAGCAGGTGCCACACGCGCGGTAATCAAGGCGCCCGATTGCGATACGAACGCGAGATCGCCCGACAGCGGTGGCTTGTGGGAAAAGCTGGCGTTGACGCCGATGCGCGGCAGCATCAGGCCGAGGCAATTCGGTCCCTGAATACGCAACAGGTTTGGCCGAGCGGCCTCTAGCATCCGGGTCTTGAGGTCCTTGCGAACGCCTGCCGTTATGACGACAGCTGCGCGCGCCCCTTCGGCTCCGAGTTGCCCGACCAGTTGGGGGACAGTTTCCGGCGGGGTGACGAGGACTCCGAGGTCGGGTGCAGCGGGCAGCGCAGAGATTGACGGATAGCAATCCTGCCCCTCGATCGAACGGTATTTGGGGTTGACCAGCCAGACGGGACCCGCAAAGCCGCCAGCCCTGAGATTGCGGGCGGCGATCAAGCCCACGCTGCCGGGTCTCGTGCTCGCGCCTACAAGAGCGATCGAGCGCGGCTTCAGGAGATACTCAAGGTTGCGGATCGTCATTGTGTCGGGCTTTCAAAACTCTTGTTGTCGACACCGATCGCGGCCCTCGCGCGCCCCAACGTTTCGGCCAGTGTCCCTCCAGCGTCGACAGCCGTCCATTCTGCCGAAAATGGCCCAGGATCGGCTTGGAGTTGCCCGCGCAGAACTTCCGGGGTGGCGTCCGATGCATCGTTTCGCCTTGCTGCGACGCGTTCCAGGATCTTTTCTGGGCCGGCATGTAGCCAGATACCGTGGAAGCCTGCGCCGACATCCCTTGCGAGCGCCTGGATGGCTTGACGCGCGTCCTGTTCGGCGAACACCGCGTCGACGATCACCGAATGGCCCGTTGCCAGAACCGATCGCGTCTTCTCGTGCAGAACGTCGTAGATGCGTTTGCGGGCCTCTCGCGAATATGCGCTCTCGGGCAACCGATCAAGCTCGCCGACGCCTGCCAGTCTCTTGCGTTCCAGATCAGTCCTCAGGTGAATGGCACCCGGCGCCAGCCCGAGCCAGGGCGCAAGGCTGCTCGCAAGCGTGGTCTTTCCGGTTCCCGACAGGCCTCCTACGGCAACCAATTGAGGAGGTGCCAGCTCCAGGTAACCAAGCGCGGCCCGAAGATAGTGCCTCGCTTTCTCGAGGTCAGTCTCGCGTCCCTCACGGTCTTCCTGTGCCGCGCGGTCGGCGGTCACCATGGCGCGGATGGCGGCGCGGAGCGCCAGGAAAAGGGGCATCGCGATCAGGCCCTGCAGATCCAGCGGCATTCCACTTTGCCACAGGTAGCGGTTGAGGACGATGTTTGCCGCCGGTCTCTGGTTGTGACGGTCGAGGTCCATGAGGAGGAAGGCAAGGTCATACAGCGTGTCGATGGTCGCGACGGCTTCATCGAATTCGATGGCGTCGTAGAGGGCCGGCCGGCCCTCCCACATCACTATATTGGCCAGATGCAAATCCCCATGGCACCTGCGCACGAAGCCCGCGGCGGCGCGCTCATCCAGCGTTGCGGCAGATCCGCTAATCTGCTTGCTCAGCCCGCGGGCGAGCCCTCCCAACTCTGGACATGCAATCCCGGATTTGGAAAGTCCGGCAGAAATCGATGTCACGAGTTCGCGGATGGGCGTTGAGCCTGACGATTGGGACACACGTTCTGCGCGTTCGTGCGCCTCATGGACAACATCGGCCAGAGCGTCGCGCGAGGTCGTTCGATACACCAGTCTGCCGCGCGATATGGCTCAACAGCGCCGACTGGTCGAATTCGGCGCATGTGGACTGCCCATTCGACGATGTCCTTGCCGGAGCCGAAGGCGAGTTTGCCGTCCGGCGAGCGGGCGATTGGTACGCAGCCGACATAGAGAGCCGACGCGAACCGGCGATTGATCTCCACTTCTCGGATACATGCGGCATGGCGCTTTTCAAGCGTGGAGAAATCCATGTAGGGAAACCGCACCGCGCGCTTGATCTTCCACGCCTCGGAACCCGCCAGGAACACCAGGTTGCCGTGGGTTTCAAAGCGCTCCACGCGCCGAACGCCCGAATACGATGCCGGGTCCCCCAGGAACGCGACAACCTCTTCCTGTTCGCGCTCATCGGACGCCATTCGCTTCCGCCGCCTCGCGCCTTTGACCTCAATCAATGGTCGAACTCGCGCCCATCTTAAGAGATATAGAACGCGAAGGAGAGTGGAACATGCGGATCGCGACGTTCAATCTGGAGAGCCTCGATCTGCCGCCGAAGGCGCGGGTGCCGCTCGAGGTGCGCGCTGAACTGCTTCGTCCGGCGCTGGAGCGGTTGCAAGCTGATGTCCTATGCCTTCAGGAGGTCAACGGGCAGCACACGGCGGGGCAGCGCGAACGTCGCCTTCTCGCGCTCGACCGGTTGCTAGCGGGCACGTCGTACGCCAACTATGCACGGGTGACGACCACGGGTGGCGCGGGTCGTGGCATTGCCGACGTTCACAACGTGGTCACGCTTTCCCGCTTTCCTATTCGCACGCACAGGGAGGTCCGCCACCACCTCGTCGCTCCTCCTTCATACCGGTCGAAGACGGCCGTTCCGGCGGAGGCAGAGGCTCAGTCAATACGCTTTGACCGCCCTATACTTCTCACGCAAATCGAGCCGCCCGGTGGCGAGCCTGTCACCGTCATCAACGTCCATTTGCGTGCGCCGCTTGCGGCGGCTGTCCCTGGCCAAAAGCTTGGGCCCTTTGTCTGGAAGACGGTCGGTGGCTGGGCAGAGGGGTATTTTCTCTCCGCCATGCGTCGCGCCGGCCAAGCCCTCGAGCTCCGATTCCTGCTCGAGGAGCTGTTTGACGCGAATGGGTCCCGGTTGATCGCGGTCGCCGGTGACTTCAATGCCGAGGACCACGAAGTTCCGATCACCTTGGCTGTCGGAGCCGAAGAGAACACGGGGAATCCGCTCTTGGCGAAGCGGTCGCTGGTGATTCTCGACCGCGCCGTGCCCCTAGATCGCCGCTGGAGCGTCCTCCATCACGGCCGCCGCCAGATGCTTGATCATATCTTGGCAAGCCAGTCGCTCCACGGACGCTTCAGGTCCATTGAAATCCATAACGAGGGGCTCAGCGATGAGCTTATCGGTTACGCCCGACAGATCAGCGCCTCGGCATCTGCGCATGCTCCGGTCGTGGCGGAGTTTGCCGTTGGCAAGGGATGAGATTTTGGCAGGAGTGCATCGATGATCACGCTCCAAGACTGCATCGCGATGTGCGACCGCCGAGCACGAGCACATCCCGGAAATCGCAGCCGCTGCGCTCGCTCAATATTTGCTTGCGCGAGAGCACGGCGCCGAGACGAGGACATGCTGCGCGATGACATTCGTGCCGCGCTTCGCAGGCATGATTCGCGACCACGCACGCGAGCTTTTAATGGCGCTGCGGCATTTCCTGTCGACAGGCCTCAGCCCCAGGGTCCACCCATCATACCGACCATCGGAATATCAACCTCGTCGGCTTCCTTCTTTTGCTCGTCGGACAGCACCGCGTAGAGGTTCTTGAGCGCCGTCTTGATCATTTTGATCTCCTCTACCCGCACGCTCATGAACTGCTCTTGGGCTTCGACACGTTCGGGAAGTGTCTTTGACCGCTCGTTTCCGGCAAAGATGCCCTTCATGCGTTCATTGTGGTGCTTGGCCGCAGTGCGGATCGCATCGGCCAGCTGGTTCCAGGCGGCGGTCTGAGCGTCGGTGATCTTGAGCTCGGTTTTCGTGTAAGCGAGCCGCCCTTCGATGCGCTCCAGCATCCAGTCAGAACTCCGGCCCCCGCGCGAATTGCCCCACATTCCCATGCCCATGTGCCAGCCGGGCCCCATGCCCCAGCCGGGACCGTCGCCCCACATGCCGCGGCTACGCTCGGTTGGTGGCCCTCCTTGCGCCATCGCCAGACCGGCGACGCAAATCCCGATCGCAGCGATAGCCGCTGCCTTGAACAAACGTGCCATGCTGTCCTCCTCGCCTGTCAAAAGCACTATCAAGCATCAATGACAGCACGGCGGACTACAGTCGCCTTTGACGCCGATCAATCACCGTCCCACGTCGCTCTTGACCTTAATCAAGGCCAGTTCGCTGCTCGCGCCATTAGACAAGGGCTGGACGTCCTGGACGGGGTGGGTGGGGCGACATGGCGGACGTTGTTTTCGAGGCCAAGGGTCTCACCAAGACCTACCGCACCGGCGACGTCGAGGTGCAGGCGCTGGCGGCGTCGACCTCGAGCTCTACGCGGGCGAACTCGTCGTGATGCTCGGCCCGTCGGGCAGCGGCAAGTCGACCCTGCTCAACATCCTCGGCGGCCTCGACACGCCAGCGCGCGGCACGGTCCGCTTCCGCGGCCACGACCTCGCCGCGCTCGGCGAGCGCGAGCTGACGCTCTACCGCCGCGACACGTCGGCTTCGTCTTCCAGTTCTACAATCTGATCCCGAGCCTGACGGCGAGGGAGAACGTCGCTCTGGTCACCGAGATCGTCGCGCAATCCGATGCGGCCGGAGGAGGCGCTGGAGCTGGTCGGGCTCGAGGAGCGGATGCGACATTTTCCGGCGCAGCTTTCCGGCGGCGAGCAGCAGCGCGTGGCGATCGCCCGCGCCATCGCCAAGCGCCGGAGGTGCTGCTCTGCGACGAGCCGACCGGCGCGCTCGATTTCGAAGACCGGCATCCTCGTGCTCGAGGCGCTCGTCGCAGACCAACCGCGAGCTCGGCACCACGACCGCGATCATCACCCACAACGCCGCGATCAAGGACGATGGCGCGACCGCGTCTTCTATTTCTGCGACGGGCGCATCATCGAGACGACGGTGAACGCGACGCGCAGCAGCCCTCCGAGATCAATTGGTGAGGCGCCATGCGCGCGCTCGACAGGAAGCTCGTCCGCGATCTCGCGCCGCTGTGGGCGCAGTCGCTGGCCATCGCCCTGGTCATGGCCTGCGGCGTGGCCACCTTCGATCTTGCCGTCGGCGCGTATCGTTCGCTCGAGGAGACCCGCGCCGCCTACTACGAGCGCTACCGTTTCGGCGACGTGTTCGCCGGCGCGCGCGCGCCCCGAAGTCGCTGCGCCGCCGATCGCCGCCATCGACGGCGTCGCCGCCGTCGAGGCCCGCATCGCCGAGCTCGGCGCTGCTCGACATCCCCGGGCTTGCGCGAGCCGGCGACCGGCCGATCGTCATCTCCGTGCCGGATCTGCGACCGAACCGCCGCGTCAACGTGCTGTTCCTGCGCGAGGGCCGGCTTCCCGAGCGCGGCGCGAGCCAACGAGGTCGGTGGTCAACGAGACATTCGCCGAGGCCCATGGCTTCACGTCGGCTCGACGTTCACGCGCGATCATCAACGGCGCCAAGCACGAGCTCACCATCGTCGGCATCGCCCTGTCGCCGGAATACGTCTACGCCCTCGGGCCGGGCGACATGATGCCCGACAACCGCCGCTTCGGCGTCGTCTGGATGCCCGAGCAGGCGCTGGCGGCGCTGCTTCGACCTCGACGGCGCCTTCAACTCGGTCAGCCTCCGGCTCCTCCCGGCGCCAACGGAGCCGCGGTGATCGAGCGGCTCGACGACGCTGCTCGCGCCGCTATGGCGGGACGGGCGCCATCGGCCGCAAGGACCAGCTCTCCAATGCCTTCCTCGACGGGGAGCTACCCAGCTCGGCGCGATGGCGGCGATCATGCCGCCGATCTTCCTGCTCGTCTCGGCCTTCCTCATCAACATGATCCTGTCGCGGCTGATCGCGCTCGAACGCGAGCAGATCGGGCTCCTCAAGGCGCTCGGCTACGGCCGATGCCGATTGCCGGGCACTACCTCAAGCTCGTGCTCGCGATCACGCTGGTCGGGATCGCCATCGGCAACGTCGCCGGCACGTGGCTGGGCCACGGCATGACCCGCCTGTATGGCGAGTTCTACCACTTCCCCTTCCTCATCTTCCGCTACGACCCGGACATCTATGTCATCGCCGCGGCTGGTCTCGGTCGTCGCGGCGGTCGCGGGGGCGCTCAAGGCGGTGCGCGAGGTCTTCGCGCTGCGCGCCGGCGGTCGCCATGCAGCCGCCGGCGGCGCCGCGCTACCGGAAGCTCTTCAGCGCCCTGCGCGGACAGCTGCTCCCTGTTCTCGCAGCTCACGACCATGTCGCTGCGCCACATCGTCCGCCATCCGTCTGCGCGCCGGCAGCGACGTCGCTCGGCATCGCCATGGGCTTGGGGCTGCTGGTGATCGCGATGCTTTCCTTCGACTCCGTCGACCACATGATCGACGTCGCGTTCTTCCGCACCGACCGGCAGCACGCGACGCTCACGTTCACCGACGAGAAGCACGCGCGCGCCCTGCGTCGGTCGAGCGGCATGCCGGGCGTGATGCGCGCCGAGCCCTACAGACGGTGGCGGTGCGGATCCGCAACGGGCACCTGTCGCGCCAGCTTTCCATCATCGGCAAGCCCAAGGACATGGAACTCCGCCGCGTGCTCGATCTCGATGACCGCGCGATCGCGCTGCCGCCGCGGCCTCGTCATCAACGAGCGGGTGGCCCAGATCCTGCACCTGCGGCGCGGCGACTGGTCGACGTGGACATCCTGGAGGGGCGGCGCGGCAGCGTCAAGTCCCGGTGGCCGAGGTCATCAAGAGCTATTTCGGCCTCATGGCCTTCATGGACATCAACGGGCTCGACCAGGCTGATGTATCGGGCCGCGGATGTCGGGCGTCCACATCGCGTACGACTGCAGGAACAGCGATGACCTCTTCGCCGCGATCAAGTCCACGCCCGAGCATCGGCTCGATCGCCCTCCAGCGCCTGTCGCTCGACCCGCTTCCGCGAGACCATCGCGCAGAACATCAATTATCGGTGACGATCTATGTCACCCTTGCCGTCATCATTGCCTTCGGCGTCGTCTACAACAGCGCCCGCATCCAGCTGTCCGAGCAGGCGCGCGAACTCGCGAGCCTCAGGGTGCTCGGCTTCACGCGAGGCGGAGGTCTCACGCGTGCTGTTCATCGAGCTGACCCTGCTCACGCTGTCGCGATGCCGCTCGGCTGGGTGATCGGCTACGGCTTCGGCTGGCTCGCTGATCAAGGCGTTCTCGAGCGACCTCTACCGCGTGCCGTTCGTCATCGAGAACGCAACCTATGCCAAGGCGACGCCTCGTCGTGCTCGCGGCGACCGCGGCTTCCGCCCTCATCGTCCGCCGACGGGTCGACAGGCTCGACCTGATCGCGGTCCTGAAAACCAGGGATTAGGAGCAGACCGATGCGCTTACCTCCGACGCTTTGGATCAAGCGGGGCCTGATCGTCTTAGGTATGCTTGGCCCTTTTGGCGCACTCGCCTGGACGCTTTGGCCCAAGCCCGTCCTGGTCGATGTCGCGGAAATCCGAAAGGTCCCCTCGTCGTCACCGTCGACGAGGAGGGCAAGACCCGCATCAAGGACGTATACACGGTGTCGGCACCCATCACCGGCAAGCTGGTGCGGCTCTCGCTCGAGGCGGGCGATCGCGTCAGGAAGGACCTGACCACGGTCGCCATCATCGAACCGATGGCGCCGTCATTCCTCGACGTCCGCGCCACCCGCGAGCTGGAGGCGCAGCTCGAGGCCGCCAAGGCCTGCGGTGGCGCTGGCCGAGGCCGAAATCAACCAGGCGGCGGCGGAGCTCGAGTTCGCCCAAAGCGAACTCAAGCGCGCGCAGTCGCTCATCAAGAGCAAGATCATTTCCGAGCGCGCCCTGGAGCGCGCCCGCATCGATGTCGACACCCGGCAAGCCTCCTTGACGCGCGCCAAAGCCAACCTAGACGTGCGCAAGCGCGAACTGGAGAGCGCCCAGGCGCGCCTGATCGGCCCGGAAGAGGCCTGGAAGGGAGAGGTGCCGGCGGGATGCTGCGTCACGGTGCGCGCACCCGTGAGCGGCCGGGTTCTCCGGCTCATCCAGGAAAGCGAGCGGGTGGTCACAGCCGGGACACCCCTGCTCGAGATCGGCGATCCCGACAATCTGGAACTCGTAGTCGAATTGCTGTCGGTCGATGCGGTGAAGGTGATCGAGGGCGCCACCGCCACCGTCGACGGCTGGGGCGGCACGCCGCTTGTCGCCAAGGTGACGCGCGTGGAGCCAGCAGGGTACACCAAGGTCTCCGCGCTGGGGATCGAAGAGCAGCGGGTACGCACCATCTTGAAGGTTCAGAAGGCGCAGGAGCTCGCCGACCGGCTGGGGCACGAGTTCCGGGTATTCGTGAAGATCATCATCCACCAGTCGCCCAATGCGTTGCGCCTGCCCATCAGCGCTTTGTTCCGCAAAGGGGAGCGGTGGGCCGTCTATGTGATCGAGCGCGGCCGGGCGCGCGCCGTTGCGGTGGAGATCGGGCAGCGCAAACGGGTTTTGCCGAAGTGCTCAAGGGATTGCCGGAAGGGGCGGCCGTGATCCTTCACCCGAGCGACCGTGTTGTCGAGGGTGTAAGGGTCGTGCGTTCGAGCGTAGCACAGTGATTGTTCTTCGCCGAGCCCGGCCGTAGCGCATGCCACAGTCTCCGGTTCTGCAGGTCTGTGCTGTTTCCAATCTCTAACACCAGAGCTCTTTGATCGGAATGAAGTCCACACAGCCGCAGCGCCATAGGACAGGATTGCGGGGAATCACACCAGAGAAGGGCGCCACATGCATGTCAGATCGATCGTCGTCATCTTGGGACTGTTCCTCGGCTTGGCTATGAGTGCTGGTTATGCATTCGGGCAGTCATCGCCGACAGCGAGGGGAGAAGCCATCGCCCAGAAGAACTGCTGCTGTCATGCCATCGGCGAAGCCGGCGCGAGTCCGATGGGACTTGCGCCACCGTTCCGGGACCTGTCAAAGCGGTATCCGATCGAGACCCTAGAGGAGGCGCTGGCTGAAGGCATTGTCGTGGGTCACCCGGCGATGCCGCGATTTACGTTTGAACCCCGAGAGATCAATGCCCTCCTCACTTACATCTCCGGCCTCAAATCGCGCGAGCCGGCCGGTCAAAAACAGTAGTCGGCTGCCGAGCTTTCGAACATGACGCGCGTCTGCATCATCCAGGGACATCCCACCGCCGGTGGCGGTCATTTCTGCCATGCGCTTGCCGAGGCCTATTCCCAAAGCGCGACCACGGCCGGGCACGAGGTGAGAACGCTTTGTGTCGCGGAAATGGATTTCCTGTTGCTGCGCTCGAAGGAAGATTGGGACAAGAGCCCGGCGCCTGATGCGAATATCGTCGCCGCCCAGGAAACTATCCGCTGGGCGGAACATCTCCTCATCGTCCATCCTCTGTGGATCGGCGCGATGCCGGCACTACTCAAGGGCTTTTTCGAGCAGGCGCTCCGGCCGGGTTTCGCGTATGGCGCTGACGCCAAAACGGGCATGGACCAAGCTCCTGTCGGGCCGCAGCGCACGTGTGGTGGTGACGATGGGTATGCCGGCCCTTATCTATCGTTGGTACTTCGGCGCACACGGTCTCAAGAGTCTACTCAGAACCTGGCGCTCGTGGGCATCAGGCCGCGCCGCTCCATCCTCGTCGGCATGATTGAGGCCATGAGCGACAGCAAACGACGCGCCTGGCTCGATCACTTGCGCGCACTCGGTCGCCGGGCCGCATGACACAATGGCGCGTCACAATCCTTCGGATGTCGTACGGACACGCTAAGCGGCTTGGCTGGCTCCCCAACGTCCGTTACAAGAAGGCAGGTGTCTGGGTCTTGACGCGGCTTGCAAAATCGACCAGCACAACAGCGCAATTACGTGGATGGTCAGCCATCAATCATAACTGCGGTCGGCGCGTGAAGGGGCTCCGGCCCGGCGCGCCGCTTCTGCCAGATGCGATGCAAGAACCATGCCGAAGGCCATGGCCACGACAAAGGCGATAACGCGGGGGCGAGAGCGTCGCAAGGTTCTCCAAGGCCGGTCCCGGGCACAACCCCACAAGGCCCCAACCAATTCCGAACAGCGTGGCCCCGATCACCAGGGGCGGATCGATATCAGTCCTGGTCGGCCACAGGCTTTCCGATGCGAGAACAGGACACGCACGTGACGCGGCATACCTAAAGCCGATACTCGATACCGCGAGCGCCGCCGCCATGACCACGGCCAGGCTCGGGTCCCACGTTCCGAAGATATCCAGGAAGCCGATCACCTTGGCCGGTTGGACCATTCCCGAGATCAGCAATCCCCAACCGAAGATCAAACCGCAGACCGTGGCGGCGACCATCTGCATAGGCTATGCCCCGATCACATGACGCGACAGCGCGACCACGACGATCGCGGCCGCCATGAAAATGGCGGTGGCAACGATCGACCGAGTAGACAGCCGCGCCATCCCGCACACGCCGTGTCCGGAGGTGCAGCCGCCGCCGAGCCGGGTGCCAAATCCCACCAGGACGCCGGCCACGACGACCACGATCCAGCTCTCCGGCATCTGCGGCGCCGGGACGGGATATCCCACCAGGACTGGCGGTCAGCGGCGCCAGAATCAGCCCGGCAATGAAAGCCGCGCTCCAGCTCTTGTCACTGCCCCTGAGGTTCAGGCATGCGGCAAGGATGCCGCTGATACCCGCCACGCGGCCGTTGAACAACATCAGCAGGGTTGCCGCCAGGCCGATCAACGCGCCGCCGATCGCCGCTGAAACCGGAGTGAAATTTGCCATCACGATTACTCCTGACCTCGCTTGCTCAACGCCGGCCAGCTGGAGAACGCGAGGACATAGAGCGCGATGAGGTTCACAAGCGGGATGATCATCAGCAAACTCCACCAGCCCGAGTAACCTGCCTTCGAGAACAGCTGCCAAAACGGAATGATCAAGATCAGCCCAATCACGAGCATATGAACGGGACCGAAGGCGTACATGTCGAAGCGGTCGTACATCATGGTCCCATGTTCCTGCCTTTGGCGGCATATCGTGCCCGTTG
>CAVWIS010000008.1:0-11810 GCA_963755055.1 uncultured Alphaproteobacteria bacterium
CAGTCGTTGCGGTGAGCGGACCGACGCGCCGCTCGTCATTGCCCGGCTTGATCACGCAACCCCATCCGCTGGCAAAAAATGTGTTCGCGTGAAGGGTGACCCCGCGGGTCAAGCCCGCGGCTGACACCCGTGACTGGGCGGTGCTCAAGCACCCGCAACGCTCCACATCAAATCCATGCCGCCGAAACCGTGGCGCCACGGCCACACAGGTTCGGCCGCGCCCGCGGCACCGGATACCCTTAACTCTACCTTAACGGCGACCTTCCCCGGACCCCTCGGACCCCCTATAATTGCTGGGGATGGCGCCGCCCCCAAGGCGTCGCCCGCCTTACACTTTTCTTTATCTTCGCTTACACAAGGCCGGAAGTCGCGGCAGGATTGCACCTGCCACCAAGCCAGCCGCGACGTTAGCCCGGCGTTAGCCCGAGGAGCTCAACTCTATGCCGCGAATACGAAGCGGCGGTCCCCTAGCCGGCCACCGCCGGCTCACCGACCGGATGATCCGATCGCTCGCACCCGACCTTGGGCGCCGGGTCCTCCATTGGGATGAGCTTCAGCGCGCCTTGGCCTCGTCGTCCACCCGACGGGCCGGCGGGTGTTCAAGCTCGTCTACCGCTACGGTGGCCGGCCGCGCTGGTACCACATCGGCGACGCCTCGATCGGAATCGCCGGCGCCCGCAAGCTCGCCGCCCGCATCCTCTACCAGGTCGCCGAGGGCAGAGATCCCGCGGGCGAGCGCCAGGCCGATCGCCGTGCCGGGACCTTCGGCGAATTGGCCGATCGCTACCGCGAGGAGTGGTCGAAGAGGCGCAACAAGTCGTGGAAGCAGGCGGACGATCTCGTCCGCAGGCACCTTCTGCCGCGCTGGGGCCACGTCCGTGCCAAGGAGATCACACGCGCCAACGTTAGGGCCGCGATCGGGGCGATCAAGGCGCCGATCGTGGCGAACCAGACCTTGGCCGCCGCGTCGGCGATCTTCTCGTGGGCGGTCAAACAGGAGATGATCGCGTTCAATCCCGCCCCCGGCGTCGAGTCGAACCCGACGGCGAGTCGCGCCCGCATCCTGTCGGACAGCGAGGTCAGATCCTCTGGCCGGCCTCGACCCGAGCCTCAAGCTGCTCCTTCTGACCGGTCAGCGTCCGGGTGAAATTTTCAGCCTGCGACGCGCGGACATCGTCGACGGCTTCTGGCAGTTGCCCGGTCGACCGGCCGCAGATTGGCCGGGTACGAAGAATGGCGCTGATCATCGGGTCGCGCTCAGCGAGCCGGCGCTCGCGTTGATCGATCAACACCTCGCGCACCGGTCCAGGCGTCGATCGCAGGACCTGCTGAGGCAGCTCTGCGGCGAACATGGCATCGAGTCCGTTCGGCCGCATGATCTTCGACGGACCTGCTTAACGGTAATCACGCGGCTCGGTTTCTCACGCGACGCGATGGACCGGATCAGCAATCACAAGGACGGGCGCGTTCGCGACGTCTACGACAGACACGGTTATGAGCGTGAGGACACCGCGATCATGGCCGCGGTTGCGCGCCACATCACCGGCATCGTCGAGGGGACCGCGGCTAACAACGTCGTCCGACTCAGGTAGCGCGCGGCGAGTCCGCTTTACCGCCGAAAGCGACCGTAGAGCAGACATGCCGGCAGGTCCGGCGACGTTCGCGTCCGAGCGGGCCGGGACATTTGGATCAGCCGCGAGCCTCACCACGTCACGCGCAGGCCGACGTTGCCCTTGATGGCATTGCGCGTCTCTCCGCTGACCGAGGTCAAATAACTGGCATCGCCGTAGACGCTGACGTAGCGGGTCAGCTTGCCGGTGACGCCACCACCGCCTTCGAGCGTGGTGCCGCCGTTGCGTCCTGTCGGGACACCGAAGCCATTGAAGGTGACGGTGTCGAAGCCATTGGAGCCCCACCACACGTTGCCCTTGAGATAAGGCTGCCACACCCCCCCGGTGCTGCCAAAAGTCCCCCGCAACAGCGCGCCTGCGCGCCCGGTGAACACGTCGGCACGGTCGAACGTGATGGTCGAGACCGGCACCAGCGTGTCGTACAACCAGACGCGTTGCCAGATCCCCTGTATCTGGGGCTCGAAACTCAGCCACGGGGCGAGCTGGATCGGATAGCCGGCCTCAATCGAACCCGTGAAGGCGTCTCCGTTGACCGTGGTGCTGACGCCGCGGATAGATTGCGGAGTACCAAAGAAATGGGTGCCCTGAACCACCGTGTCGATATACCAGTTCGACGGACCAAGATGCGTCCAATACCCGCCGTAGCTGCTGGCATCCAGGTCGACGTGACCGGCGAGGGCGCCCTCGAAGCCATCGACCGAACCATGCACGGAGCCGGATGCGCGCGCCTGGGCGACGTAGAAGCCGATATTGTCATGGTGGCCGTTGATGCTCTCCAGCCGCCACAGATCGGCTCCGACCTGGAAGCCCGCAAAAGTGCCATCGAAGTCCGGCCGTGCCCCCTGTGCAAAATGTTCGCGTGTGTTTTGGCCAAACACACGGCCCCATGCACCGAACCTCGTAGTGCAGTTCTCATCGCCCGTGATGCTTTTGCCGGCATTCCATAAGCGATCTTGAGTTTCCCGACTGCAACCGCCCCGCACGAGCAGCTGATCGCCCTGGCGCTCGTTGAAGGTGCCAAGCGTGAGCAAGCCAAGCGTACGCGCGACGGACGGCACGACTGACATCACCGCGACGCCGGGCTGGAAGAGCGGGATCGGCGGTGCGCCAGGGACGGGGGTGGGCAACGGCGGCGTGCCGGGTGCCGCCTCAGGCGGCGGTATAGGCGGCGTGGTCGGCGGCTGGATCGGCGGCGCTATGACCTCATTGCGGAGATACCAATTACCTTGCGATCCCGGAGAGGCCCCGCCCTTAAACAGGAAGTAGTCAAATGCGCCGGCGGTGATGGAGCCACCCTGGAGTGAAAACGCGCCGGGCGCAGAGCTGGTCGGGTTCAGTGCCTGCACCACCAGGATGCCGTCGTTGACGGTCAGCGCGCCCGCGCCGCCGGCGTTGCGGACGATCATGTTTGTTGCGCCGCCCGCGCCGACCGATGTGCCGTCTACGACCAATGTATCGGAGTGCGTTGCGGCGCCGCCCTCGTTGAGCACCGTGTCGAGCCTCAGCGTGCCGCCATTGGAGACAAAGGTGCCAGTGCCGGGCCCCCCCGCCTGCCGCGCGCCGGTGATCACGAGCACGTCGCCAGCGACGGGGTTGCTTTGCAGATCGATCGTGCCCGAGTTGGTGAAGGTCGATACGCCGATCAGGTGGCCCTGCAGCGGCCCGCCGAGCGCCATTGCGTTGTTGGGGTTGCCGAGCGGGAGATACTGCCCCGTGCTGTCCAGCGTGGTGGCGCCTGTCACTGCGGGGAGCGCCAGCGTTCCGTTGTTCGTGAAGCTGTTGTTTGGGCCGGCGCCGAGGTCCGCTATGGCCACCCGGAGCGTATCGCGCACGCCGTTCCCACTCGCGTCAGTAGCCCCTGTGGTGTCAGCGAAGTGCCGCAGGTTGAACAGGCCATTGTTGACGAAGCTGTTGTTGCCGCCAACAAGCTGCACAAAGCCGGTGATGAGTGCCGTTGTTGATGATGCTAGTGTTGTTGCTGGGGAAGAACGGACTGCTAGCGACCGCGCGGTCGGACAGCGCGCCGATGCTGCCGTTATTGGTCAGGGTCGCGGTGCCGCCGGACGAACCGAGGATAACGCCGGCGGCCGGTACCAGGCTGAACTGGCCGACGCTGGTGAGGTCAGCTTGCCAGCCGCCCATCACCGACGCACCCGACGCGACGTTGACCGCCACGTTACCGCCCGCGGTCGCGCTGATCGCGGTACCGAATTGTCCCATGGTGAGCACGTCGGTCGCATTGACCGTCACCATCGCGGGCTGCGGACCAGTGAAAAAAAATCCGCTGTCGGCGGAGATACCGATTGCGTTGGAGCCGTCCGTCGTATTGATCGGCCCGAGGGAATTGATGGTGATATTGCCACCGCCGGAAAAGGCTGCGATGCCGGATCCGTTCCCGCCCTTGGTTGTAATGCCCGGACCGGTGTAGTTCACCAAGATTGGCGCATCCGCATTGTTATTGCTTTGGGCAAGAATACCGATCGGAAAGCTGTTGGGATCGAGGTTCGCGGGCCCGACACTCGTGATTGTCGATGCCACGTTCGCAGTTAGCGCCCGACCACTCGCCGCGGTGCCCGAGCTAAGGAGAAGAACTCCTGACCCCGCAACTGACCCCGCAACTGCGGGGTTGATGCTCACGTTGATAGTGGTGCCTTTATCGGTGATTACCGTAGCCGACCCGTCGCCTGAACTCGACGCTTGGATGCCATTCGCTACGCTCCCGCTCACGTTGATCGTCCCGCTACCGTAGTGCACGGACGCATCGCCACCGGCGGAAGCCTTAGCAAGCAAGCCGAAGCGGAAAAAGTTGGGGTCGTTGGCGTCGATGACAGTTATATTTCCGCGAGCTTCGATTATGGCATTGCCCTTCACGTTGTTGCCAAAGCCACATGCAGAGTTGGCGCACGCCTGGATGGCGGTCGAATTCGCCCCTCCAGTAGCGGTTATGTCGATTATGCCCGGGGTGGCCGAGCCGTTATAGGTTACGCTCGCTACGTCGCCTGCGACGCTCGAAAAAACCTGCGCAAATATCGCGTTGGTTTTATCACCACCGGCCAAGTTAATTATGCCGGATGCGGTAATGGTGGCGCTGCCCGCGGCCTGGATACGCAGTCCGCTTTGGTCACTGCCCCCGGGATTGCTTAAAGTGATGGCTGCATCGTTTGCCGTTATAGTGGCCGAAGTGCCGATCCCAGGGGGAAGGGCCGTGACGTTAGCGAGGTTGACGGCGATGCCACCTGGGCTGATGACAGTAGTGCCCGGAGCAAGAATGAGGGTCAACAAGGAAGGCGGGGGTGTAGTGGGCCCACCGACGTTGATGTTGGTGTTAAAGGTACCCGTGCAGGTGGTGCTCGGGTCAGCCGCGCTGAGCGACCCCCCGTTGGGTATTGGGGCGCAAGTCTGCGCCACCGCCGGTTCCGATAAAGCCAGGGACAAAGGCGCCAGAATACATGCCGCGATCAGCCAAAATTTTCGACATTTCGCGCCGACGCTGAACGGCACGACCAGCTGCCGAAGATATCTCCCCATGGCTCGCCCCCCAGGCTAAGCCCCCGCCACGGCCCAGAAAGGCCAGCGAAGGGCCACCTCAATCCACTACACGCAAAGCGGGAGAGCACATCGGTACCAAAGTAAGGGGCATTCAATTTCAAACACGTGTTGCGTGAACGCCACAACAATCGGCTGTAATAAAATTACTCGGCGACTGTCGACGCCGCGCTCATAGCACTCCATTGGCTGCTTACGCCCGCGTGCCGGATGTCCGAGTTGGGTTCAAAACCGGCAAAGCGAGCAAATGTTGTCCGCTTTGCGCAAAAGCGGACGTGCCTGCGTTGCAGGATAACCCAGGCGCCAACGACAACGCGCCGCCGCCGATCGATATCAGTGATTTGGCGATCGCATTGATGTCGTCGCGGCGCCGGCGTCCGTGAACATCGACGGTGGCGACGCCGACGATTTGGTATTAGTCTTGAAAAGGGTGAGGCCCAACCGACGGAGATCGGTGGGCCTCGAAAGTCGAAAGTGGAAGATGCCAGAAAAACAAGCGGCCGGTCCCTGGAAAAGAACGACCCGCTAGAGCGACTATAAGCCACCCCCGCCCTAGCAACCAGCACCTTTTTCCAGGAGACCTCCGCGGGGGTCCGCCGGTCGTGACCGCGTTCCGGCGTGTGTACTCTCCCTGACGGGGAGCCCCGCTTCAAATCAGGGAATTTCCAGCGGAGAAAGATGGCCGACATAGACCCGCGAATGAACGGAATAGGGTCGACCCTTCCAGGCTAGTGATGAGGCCCGCCGCACCCCCGCGGCGAAGTGGATGCGACGTCCATCCGACGCGCCCGACGGGCGCGCGCGATGGACCGTGGCCAAATATCTCTCGAGAGACGAACGGCCGACCAGCGCGCGCCCTTCCCGAAAATCTTCATCAGGGGAAGGCCTCGCGATGATAGATCGCAGCACAAACAACGAACTCATCTTCGACCGCAGCGCCGCCGAGAAATTCCTCGCCGCCATCGGCCGCGGGGCGACGCGGTTCACCTTTCAGACCTTCGACGACAACCGGGCGCGCAGGGATGCGCACGCCGCGGCCAACGCGCGGCGCAAGAAGGAGGGCAAGAAGAAGTTGCCAAGCCCATTCGTGCGGGTCCTTCACGGCAGCATCGATGAGCACTTCACCGAGCTCGTGCGCCTGAACGACATGGGCGCCGGCATTTTTGTCACGATCAACGCGACCGATTTTCGCGGCCGTACGGCCGAGAACATCATCGAGGTCAGGTGGCTGTTCATCGACCTTGACGGCAACCCGCTGCCGACCGAGGGGCCGAGGCCTCACCTCGTGGTCGAGACCTCACCCGGTCACTGGCACGTGTACTGGAAGGTCGACGGCGTCGGTCTCGACGAGTTCAAGGCAAAGCAGATGGCGCTCCTCGCGCGCCACGGCGGCGACAAGGTCATCAACTACCTGAACTGCGTGCTGCGGGTCCCGGGCTTCCTTCATCGGAAGCAGGGGCCACACCTCATCCGGATCGTCGAGATCAATGACGACATCCCGCCCTACCGCGCGGATGATTTTCCATCCGCGACCGAGGAGCCTCGCCATCGCGGCAACGGCGACGCCAACGGCGGCGACCGCGTCGAATTCCCGGACCGTGCCGGCGGCGAAATCGACATCGACATCGATGCGCTCGAATGGGCCATGCGCGAGATGCCAAACCTGACGCTCGATGAGGTCGGCGGCGACGTTGATCATCCGCACCACTTCGACCGCGGCCGCTGGCTCGCGATCTGTATGGCGCTCCACCACGAATACGTGCGCACGCACGGCGGCGGCCAGCACGGCTTCGACCTGCTCGAGGCGTGGACGGTGCGAAATCCGAACTACGCCAGCGCCGAGGCCAGGGCGAAGGCCGCAGACATCTGGGCGAGCTTCGACGGCAGCCCCTCGGGACCGCCGTCGAAGCTGAGAAAGTACACCGCGGCGACCGTCTTCTGGATGGCCGAACAGGCGTCACCGGGCTGGCGCGACCGCTACTACGCCGACGCCGAGCGGCGGATGGCGGCGGACGCAGAGCACGCCGATGCCGTGATGATGGCCGAGATCGCGGCGGCCACGCCCGCTGCGGCAACAGTAGCACCAGAGACATGTGCGGCGCACATGCAGGTGGCACCTGCAGCACATGAGATCGGCTCGACGGAAAACAGGGCCGTCCAATTAAATTCAACCGCCCCCGCCGTTGCGGAGGCGAGGCCCGACACCGGCGCTGCTGCGCAAGCGAACACGAAAGCGGCACCACCAGCCGAGCCGAGTGCGGACGCCAAGCCGGCGAAGGCGAAGGCGAGGGCGGCCACGCCGCGCAGCGCGTCGCTGACCGCCCTGCCGCTCACGCTCGCCGACGCCGGCGGTGGCGGTGGCTTCGACAGGGATCAGATCGTCAACGGCGTGAACCGGCGCCACGCCTTCGTCCTCGCCGGCAACAAGGCGGCGGTGATGAAGTTCGAGCCCGACGGCAAGACCTTCCGCCTCATCACCATCGAGGCGCACAAGGCGTGGTACCTCAACAGAGCCATCACGGTCCCCGGCGACAATGGCAAGCCGAAGAGGATCACGCACGCAGAGTTGTGGCTCACGGATCGCGACCGGCGCGAATACGAGGGGATCGAATTTGCGCCGGCCGGCGCGCGCAAGGGCTACTACAATCTCTGGCAGGGCTTCGCGGTCGAGCCGCGCCCGGGCAACTGCGGCAAGTTTCTCGCACACATCCGCGACAACATCACCCAGGGCAACACGTTTCTCTACAACTGGGTGATCGGCTTCTTCGCCCAGATCGCGCAGCAGCCGGACGTCAAGCTCGGAACCGCACTCGCCCTCCGCGGCGAGCCCGGCGTCGGCAAGACCAAGGTCGGCGAGGTGTTCGGAAGTCTGTTGAAGCCCCACTACAAGCTCGTGGCGGACCCGCGCTTCGTCACCGGCCAGTTCAACAGCCACATGGCATCGCTGCTGCTGCTTCACGCCGATGAGGCCTTCTGGGCCGGCGACAAGCGGAGCGAGGGCAAGCTCAAGGATCTCGTCACCGGCAGCGAACATTTCTTGGAATTCAAGGGCGTCGATCCGATCTCGGTCCGCAATCTGATCCGCCTGTTCGTTACCGGCAACTCGGACTGGCTGGTGCCGGCCGCCTTTCGGGAGAGGCGCTGGGCGGTCATCGACGCCGGCGTGGGGAAAATTCAAGACCACGCCTACTTCGCGGCAATCGATCACGAGATGGATCACGGCGGCAGAGAGGCGCTCCTCCACTATCTCCTTCACTTCGACCTCAAGACCGTAAACCTGCGCGCGATACCAGAGACCAAGGCGCTCCTCGAACAGAAGTTCGCATCGGCGTCAGCGGAGGAGAAATTCTGGCTCGACACGCTCAAGTACGGGCGGCTGCCGGGCTCGCTCGAGGGCGAGCCGAACGCCTGCCGAAAGGAGAAGCTCTGGGGCGCCTACATCAGGCACGCGCGCCGGACGGGCGTCAGCCATCGGTCGATTCAGACCAAGGTCGGGATGTTCCTGGTCGATTACGTCCCGGGGCTCGTCACCGACCAGAAGGTGACGCACAGCTACTACGATCGCATGCGCGGTAATCTGTCCAAGCAGGTGCCGGCCTACAAGTTCCCGGCGCTCGCCGATTGCCGCAGGGCGTTCGAGGCCAAGATCAAGCAGGCCGTCGACTGGGGGGCCGACGTCACCGACTGGCAGGCCGACGAGGGGGACGATGACGGGGAGCTCTCGTTTTGACCCGTCAAATCGAGGTCTATCCGACCTATCCGATCTCCCCGCTGTCAAAGAGAGAGGTCGGATACCAACTACCCCCGATGAAATATAGGTTTATCCGACCTATCCGACCTATCCTACCTATAAAGAATATTAAAGGAGAAGAATTCGAGAGAGCGAACGAGCGCTCCTGCGCGCCGCCGAGAAGGCGGCGTTGTGTTTTTCTCCTAAAAACTCAGCAAAAAAGGTCGGATTGGTCGGATAGGTCCGATAATCCCCTGTGCCACGGGCCTTTGTTGCTATTCGACCTCCATCGTGAGGTTCGGACAGGTCGGATAGGAGATCGGATAGTTACCGCCGTTTTGGGGGTGAACCGTGGCTAGGCGCCCCCGGACCCCGGCGCCGGACCGTGCCGCCGGCCGCCGGCGCTGGCTCCGCTGGCAGGATCGGGAGCGGGCCGGTCGGGGGTCCGGCCGCTTCGAATACGACACCGGGACCTTAAACCGGCTAATCGCCGGCGACTGGCTCGAACACCGGCCGGACCACGACCCGACCCCGGCCGAGATCGACCGTGCCGTCTCCGACCTCTTGCTTCACGGTGACCCGCTGCCGAAGAAGAAAACGCCAACGACGTTGGTGCGGTGATTCCGAGTGTCGTCTTAAGGTGGCGGATGGTTCGCCCCCGCCCAGACTACGACGCCGTTGCCGCATTGCGCGCCGATCCCGTTGCCTCGCTCGTGCGCTCGGTGATCGCGGTCGGGTCTCGCGTCTTCGACGACAAGTTTCCGGCCACGGATTTTCTCAAGCGCCGGTCCTGGCAGGAGGATCGGGTTGCCAACATACTGACGCGGAATGCGGTGACGCCGGCGATGACGAACCAGGCCGGGTGGGCGGCCGAACTCGGACAGGTCTCGCAGCAATTCTTGAAAACGCTCGTGCCGATGTCGGCCGCGGCTCAGCTCCTCGACATCTGCCTGTCGCTGAGTTTCGACGGAGCCGCAAAAATCTCACTGCCGAACGTCGTGCCGGGAACGGCGACATGGGTCGCAGAAGGTGCGCCGATCCGCGTGCCGTCGGTGCCGTCGGTGGTCGGTCAGAGCCTGGAGCCTCACAAGCTCGCGATGATCATCGAGTTTTCGAGAGAAATGATGGAAAGTTCAAATATTGAGGCGATTGTTCGACAGGCTCTTATTGACTCGACCGCGTCGGCGCTCGACGCCTACCTCTTCGACGCAACCGCCGCAACCGCCGGGCTAAGGCCGGCCGGCATCCTCTATGGTCTGTCTACGATCTCGCCGTCGACCGCGACCAGCAAGGTCGAGGCGATGGACGACGACATCGCAAATCTCGTGGCAAAGATCGCCCCCTATGCCGGTAACTCCTCGATCGCGCTCGTAGCTTCGCCGCCGCAGGCGGCGCGGCTGCTGATGAGAGCCGAGGCGACGCCCGGCCCGGTTCTGATGTCCGCCGCTCTCGGCGCCGGGACGATAATCGCAATCGCGACCGGCGGCATCGTGTCCGCGCTCGAACCGACACAGATCGACGCCGCCAGGAGCGCGGTGATCCACCGCGACAACTCCAACCCGCAGCCTCCGCCGGCGAGTCCGACAAGCTCGCTGTTTCAGACCGATTGCGTCGCGTTAAGATTGAGGTTGCCGGTGACGTGGACGGTGCGCCAGGACGGCGCCGTTGCCTATATGACTGCGACGAAGTGGTGATCGACATGGCCGATGATGAATTCTCCGCGGAAGAATTGGAACGTGCACGCCGTGCACGTCTCATCGATGAAGCCCGCGCGACCGTCGAGCGCCTGAAGGACATCGAGAAGCGCAAGGAAGAAATCACATCGCTACCGCCGAGTGAATTTTCGCGCCGGCTAACTCCGGCCTGCGCGGACGACGCAATTGAGCGTTGGGCACGCGATGCCGATGAACGTGAACGCCAGCGCAGAACGGCGGAGCGTGAACTCCGGCGCGAAGCGCGGCGCGACCGCCTCATCCGCAAGCGACATGAAGGTGGCAATCAGCTGGTCGCCGGCGCAAGCGGCTGGGAAGGCTGGGAAGCCTGGCTCGAACTCGCATTTCGAACAGGAACGGGCGATGGTCCTCGACGTCGTCGGTGAATATCTCGGTGAATTCATCGCCCGGGAGCGCAAGAAGCGCGAGGAAATGCGCGACGAGATACGCGAACTCCGTGTCCAATGTGCCCGGCTCGGCAGCGAGAGCGCCGAGCTACGTGTACAGCTCGCACAGCTTGCGGTCGATCGCAGCAGCAAGGTGGTCGACCTGCCGTCACCGTTGTCGTCGCGTCGCGTCGTTAATTGATTGAGTTGCGGTCTTTTCCTCCTTTGCTGTTGGCCCTTGTGTGGCGCTGGACCCGCCGCGCCGTTCGGCCCCGAGACCTGCCTTCGGAACCAGGTCCCGGGGTCGATCGCCTGAGCAAGTCCGCACAGCGGCTCGGCGCTCGCCCGGGCCTTGGGTGGCGGGGATCCGGCTCTACGCGACACACAGCCTCGCTGTCGACGCATAACAATCCTTTGGGGCCAGGGGGGCCTTCGGATTTCTGTCATCGACGAACAGGCGGCGGCGCGTTCGGCCTAGAAATATTTCCAAATGTTGAATTTGTTCAGCAATTGCAGGGTAAGGTATCCAAGTAACCGGATGGTTACTTGGCTTCGGTTCAGGCAGCGAGGTCTCTCTGCGCCAGGTGCGCTCTTCGCGCCAGGGGTCCCACCACGGCATAGATTGCTGTCTAGCATGTCGCGAGGATCGGGTCGCCGCGTTCACCCCCGCCGCGGAACGGTTGCGCTCCCGACGGCGCGAGCGCGTCGATGAACGCCGCGAACGCGTTAGCCCGGAGCTAGCCCGCGACACCCCGAGGTCGAAGTAACGCCGATGCCACAGGCACAACTCGCGCGTCTCGCGTTA